>NZ_BMTF01000017.1:29349-66107 GCF_014649535.1 Streptomyces gelaticus | reverse complement strand
AGCGTGTTCTGCATCGAGTCCGAGGGGATCGAGAACGCCTGCACCAGGAACGTCTTGATCAGCAGCGCGAGAACCAGTGCGATGACGATCAGCAGCGGCAGCTCCTTCCAGAAAGGACGCTGTTTCCTGACCTTCTCGCTGCTCCTGTCCCCGTTCCTGTCTCCGTCCGCACCCGGGCCCGGTGTCTCCACCGACGGACCGGAGGCAGGCTCAGCGGACTGGTCGGGCCTCTTCGCGGGCTCTTCATGTCCAGGTCGTGCACCGGCAGCCACGTCACTCACATCCAGTCCTCACTCTGCGCACACACCTGCTCCAGGGCCTTGCCGTTCAAAGACCCCCTGCCCCGAACAACGAGCGGGAGTTCCACAGCGCTCCTGCATCCCCGACCGTCTTGCCGACCGCGGTCCGCCCGGCATCCCGGCCTCCCACCACCGACAACCGCCCTCCGGTTGCTCAGCGTGCTCGCCGAGCAACCGGAGGGCGGTTCTTTCCGTACCGTCCGGCTGGAGCCGCACCCGCCGATACCCCCATGTACGGGTGGTGGCCAGGGCTCGCCCGGACGCAGATCCTCACACTCCGTCGCAGCTGTACTGATCGGCCGTCAAAATCCTACGAAGAACACCCGGCGGGTATCCGCGCATTTACTCGATCTTGCCGATGCCTTGATCGCAACGACATCAACGCCACCGCGGCCCCGCCGTACCGGCATGATTCAACGGATCATGACAGACCATCAGTCACTGCTGCCGGCCGGCCCAGGCGGGCCCGCCTGCGCCGCCAGAGCACGATCGGCACGGCCCCGGCGATGCCGAGCGCGCCGGGCGCCATCGCCGTCACCGCGTTCAGGCCCGGCTGGTCGAAGGTCTTCGGGACGGGCAGGGTCGCCCAGCGGTTGATCGGCCACGCCACGACGATGGCCCGGCCGACCACCTCGTCGTTGGAGACCGTGCCGTCGCCCGGCAGCTCCTGGTGGTAGCGGGAGTCGCGGGAGTCCTGGCGGTGGTCGCCCATCACCCAGATCCGGCCCTCGGGCACCTTGATCGGCCCGAAGGGCGCGTCGTTGCAGGGGGTGTTGCCCGGGAAAATGAACGACTGCTCGTCCAAGGCCATGCCGTTGACCACGACCGGGCCGTTCTCCTTGCACTCCACCGTGTCGCCGCCGACGGCGATGACCCGCTTGATCAGGTCCTTCTCCTCGACGGACGGCATCAGCCCGATGAAGCTGAGGAACTTCTGGAGCGCATTCGGATGGACCTCCGGGGTCTCGTCCAGCCAGCCGCCCGGGTCGTGGAACACGACCACCTCGCCGCGCTCGGGCTCCGCGCCGAACCAGGGGGTCAGCTTGTCGACCAGCACCCGATCGCCCCGCTGGAGCGTGTTCTGCATCGAGTCCGAGGGGATCGAGAACGCCTGCACCAGGAACGTCTTGATCAGCAGCGCGAGAACCAGCGCGATGACGATCAGCAGCGGCAGCTCCTTCCAGAAGGAACGCGGCTTCTTCGCCGGCCTGCCACCGCCGTCCGGGGTATCGCCGTCACTCCCCGCGTGGCCCGTCGCCCCGGCGGACCCGGCTTGACCCGAATGGTCCGGCCGGTCCTCGGGTTCCCCGTGTCCGGATCGTGCGCCGACGGCCAAATCCCCCACATCCACTCCTTATTCCGTGCCACCGCCTGCGCCCTAGCCGGTGCAGGCCCACCACTCCCATAACGAGCGGGAGTTCCGCAGGGGTCGGGAGAGGGATCATTCCGTTCAGATCCTGGGACGACACACTATTCGACGGACCCGAAGCGGCAGCCGACCCGGCGCGCGCGTCAGGGACCGAACCGAAGGTCGCCGGCTCCTCCAGCTTTCGCCAGTGACCGAAGGGCCAGGCGATCACGACTGCGCGTCCCACGACCTCGTCCTCGGAGATCGTGCCGTGCGCCGGCTCGTCCAGGTGGTATCGGGAATCGGCGGAGTCGGACCGGTGGTCGCCCATCACGAAGATCCGGCCCTCCGGAACCTCGACCTCGAATCTGATGAGGGAGGGAGGGTTCCCCGGATACAGATAGGGCTCGTCGAGCGGTACGCCGTTGACGCTGATCCGGCCGTCCTTGCCGCAGCACTTCACCGTGTCGCCGCCGACCGCGATCACCCGCTTGATCAGATCCTGTTCGTCGTCGGAGGGCAGCAGCCCGATGAAGGCCAGCACCTCCTTCGCCTGCTTGACGACGACGGGCGACTCCTTCTTGTCCGCGTTCTCCTGGTTCAGCCAGCGCCCCGGGTCCTTGAAGACGACCACGTCGCCGCGTTGGGGCCTGGATCCGAACCAGGGCGTCAGTTTGTCCACGAGCACCCGGTCACCGATCCGGATGGTCTGCTCCATCGATCCCGAAGGGATCACGAAGGCCTGCACCAGGAAGGTCTTGAGCACGAGCGCGATGAGCAGCGCCACGAGGACGAGCAGCGGGATCTCCCGTACGGCGGCCCCGCGCCGTCGTCGCTCGACCTTGCGGGCCAGCTTCCGCCGCTCTGCCCTGGTGGGCAGCGAACGCGCGGCCGCCGTCCCGGTACCGGACGACCCGCGCCGTCCGCGGCCGCGGTTACCCATGCCCCCCGCCCGGCGCCCGCACGGCGGAGGCGGCGCTGTCCGGCAGCGAGCCCACCCGGCTGGGCGGCCAGCCGATCCAGTCCACCCGGCCGATCACCATGTCGACCGGGACCATGCCACCGCCCGGCTCTCCCAGGTGGTCACGCGAGTCGCGGGAGTTGCTCCGGTGGTCGCCCATCATCCACAGCGTGCCGTCGGGGACGACGATGTCGAAGCGGGCCGTGGAGGGGGCGTCCCCCGGGTAGAGATAGCCTTCGAGGACCGGCCGGCCGTTCACCTCGATCCGGCCCCGCTTGTCGCAGCAGACCACCCGGTCACCGCCCACGCCCACCACCCGCTTCACGTAGTCGGTCTCGACGGGCTCCGCGAGGCCCAGGGAGGCGGCCACCGAGCGCATCAGACCGGTGACGGGGTTCTCCTGCGGAGGTTCCTGGACGAAGGACCCGGTGCCGTCGAAGACCACCACGTCGCCGCGTTGCGGCTCGGAGCCGGAACGGTAGGCCAGTTTGTTCACCAGCACCCGGTCCCCCACCCGCAGCGTGGGCTCCATCGAGCCGCTGGGGATCAGGAAGGGCTGCACCACGTAGTTGCTCAGGAGCAGCACGAAGGCCGCGCAGACGGCCCCGAACGCCGCGGTCCGGCGCCAGGTCATCGGGGGTGCCTGCCGGTCCGGGATACGCGAGGAGCGCGACCCCTCCTCCGACGCCGTTGCGGGTGCGGAGGAGCGGTCGCGCTCCGAGGGCTTTGCTTCCGTGTCCATCGGGGCCAGAGCCTATCCGGCCGGGCCGTGGACCTGGGAGTCAGCTCAGTTGTCGCGCTTCTCCTTGATCTTCGCGGCCTTGCCGCGCAGCTCCCGGAGGTAGTACAGCTTGGCGCGACGGACGTCACCGCGGGTGACGAGCTCGATCTTCTCGAAGATCGGGCTGTGCACCGGGAAGGTGCGCTCGACGCCGACGCTGAAGGAGACCTTGCGGACCGTGAAGGTCTCGCTGATGCCCGCACCCTGGCGACGGATGACTACGCCCTTGAACTGCTGGATACGGGAGCGGTTGCCCTCGATCACTCGGACGTGGACGTTGACGGTGTCACCGGGGCGGAACGACGGGATGTCGGTACGCAGCGACGCGGCGTTGACGTCATCGAGCAGGGAAGCCATGTTGTCTGCTTTCTTCGCCGATGCCACAGGTCATCGACGGGAGATAGTGAGAAATGGGGTGCTGATCGCGTCGGACGGACGTCGTTCCCCCTGTGGCAGGGGCGTACGCCGGACGTACAGCAGCGGCCTATTCTTCCACGGCCTCGGGCCTGCGCCAAAATCGGCCGCCGGGCTCGGGCGCCCAGCCGAGGATGGAGAGCATCTCGCGGTCCTTCTTGTCGAACCCCGCGGCGTCGCAGCGCTCGATCAGATCGGGCCGGTTCAGGGCGGTACGACGGAACGCCTCGTCCCGGCGCCAGCGGGCGATCCGACCGTGGTGACCGCTGAGCAGCACCTCCGGGATCTCCCGGCCCCGCCACTCGGGCGGCTTGGTGTAGACGGGCCCCTCCAGCAGGTTGGCCATCGCGCCGGGGGCGAAGGAGTCGTCCCGGTGCGATTCGGCGTTGCCGAGCACCCCGGGCAGCAGCCGGGCGACCGCCTCCGTGATCACCAGCACCGCGGCCTCCCCGCCGGCCAGCACATAGTCGCCGATGGACACCTCGATCACCGGCATCCGGGTGGCGTACTCGTCCATCACCCGCCGGTCGATGCCCTCGTAGCGGGCCGGCGTGAAGATCAGCCAGGGCCGCTCGGAGAGTTCGACGGCGAGCTCCTGGGTGAACGGGCGCCCGCTGGGCGTGGGCACCACGAGCACCGGGGAGTGCGCCCCGGCCTCGTATCCTTCCGCCAGGGTGTCGTCCAGGGCCTCGCCCCACGGCTCGGTCTTCATGACCATGCCGGGGCCGCCGCCGTACGGGGTGTCGTCGACGGTGTGGTGCCGGTCGTACGTCCAGTCGCGCAGGTCGTGCACATGGACGTCGAGGCGGCCGCGCGCGCGGGCCTTGCCGACGAGGGAGACGTTCAGCGGTTCCAGGTACTCGGGGAAGATCGTGACGACATCGAGTCGCATCAGGCGTCCTTCCCGGCCGCCGGAGCCCCGTCGTCGCCCTCTTCGTCCCGCGCGGAGGCGATCACGGCCTGGCTCGCGTCGATCAGGCCGGGCGGCGGGGTGACCACCGCGCGCTGCTCCGCCAGATCGATCTCGGTGACGATCTCCTCGACGAAGGGGATCATCACCTCGCTGCCGTCCGGCCGCTCGACGATGAAGAGGTCCTGGGACGGCAGGTGCGTGATCTCGGTGATCCGGCCGATCTCGGTGCCGTCGGCGAGTACCACGTCGAGGTCCATCAGCTGGTGGTCGTAGAACTCCTCGGGGTCCTCGGGGAGTTCCGCGGGATCGACCTCGGCGATCAGGAGCGTGTTGCGCAGGGCCTCGGCAGCCGTACGGTCGCGGACGCCCTCGAAGCGCAGCAGCAGCCGTCCGCTGTGCACCCGGCCGGTCTCGATCGTCAGCGGTCCGGCGCCGGCCGGTTCGGTGGCGAGCACGGCCCCGGGCCCGAGCCGCAGTTCCGGCTCGTCCGTACGGACCTCGACGGTGACCTCGCCCTTGATGCCATGGGCACGGCCGATCCGCGCGACTACCAACTGCACCTTGTGTCTCTCCTGTCGTACGACGACGGGCCGGGGCGGGCGCATGGCCCTCCCCGGCCCGTGCCGGTGTTCAACTCTGTCAGCGAACCTGATCCACATCGACGAGGTCGACGCGGATGCCACGGCCGCCGATGGCGCCCACGACGGTACGCAGTGCGCGAGCGGTGCGGCCGTTGCGGCCGATCACCTTGCCGAGGTCGTCGGGGTGGACCCGGACCTCCAGCACGCGACCACGGCGCAGGTTGCGCGAGGCGACCTGCACATCGTCAGGGTTGTCGACGATGCCCTTCACGAGGTGCTCGAGAGCCTCCTCGAGCATGCTCAGGCCTCGGTCGACTCGGCGGACGCAGCCGCGTCAGCAGCCTCGTCCGCCTTCTTGTCGGACTTCTTCGCCTTCTGCGTGATGGCCTCGCCCTTGGACTCGTCGCCACCGTCCTTGGTCAGAGCCTCGAACAGGGCGCGCTTGTCAGCCTTGGGCTCCGGCTGCAGCAGCGGCGCGGGGGCCGGGAGACCCTTGTGGGCCTGCCAGTCACCGGTGAGCTTCAGGATCGCGAGAACCGGCTCGGTCGGCTGGGCGCCGACGGACAGCCAGTACTGCGCACGCTCCGAGTTGACCTCGATGCGCGAGGGGTTCTGCACCGGGTGGTACAGGCCGATCTCCTCGATGGCCCGGCCGTCACGGCGGGTACGGGAGTCGGCGACGACGATGCGGTAGTGAGGCGAACGGATCTTGCCCAGACGCTTCAGCTTGATCTTGACTGCCACGGGAGTGGTGTCTCCTGGTCTATGACGTGGTTGGGCACAACGAAGATGCCACGTGGGGTTGCGGTACTCGGGTGCCCGATGGACGCGTCAGCCGGAGGAGAGAGGGGTCCTGTGCGACTGTCGAGTACAGCTAGCCATTGTGCCACACCGTGTCGGGTCACCCGACCGCGACCGCGGCTTCCGGGATCCGGAAGGGCTTTCCGCAGCCTCCGCAGACGATCGGCGCCTGCGCCAGGACCGACGGGACGACCCGCACATTGCGCCCGCAGTCGCAGACGGCCTTGACGCGGACGCCCCCACCGGAGGAGCCGTGCCGGGCGGCCGGCCCGCGGAAGGAGCGCTTGGTGTCGGCGGCGGTGGCGACCGTGTGCGCCTTGAGGGCGCGCTGCAGCCGCTCGATCGTCGGGCGGTACCGGCGCTTGGCCTCGGGGTTGAGGGTGACCAGCGAGAAACCGCTGCTGGGGTGGGGCTCCTCGGCGTGGTCGAGGCCCAGCTCCTCGGCGATCGCGAGGAATCTGCGGTTGTGGTAGCGGCCGGCGCGCGAAGTGTCGCGGACGCCTCGCGCGGCGGCGATTCCGTGGACTGCCTCGTGCAGCAGTCGCTCGAAGGAGAGCTCGGCGCCGCAGGCGGACGAGGACTCTCCGATCAGGGACTCGGGCGCGGCAAGATCCGGCAGCTCGGGGTGGTACCGCTGAATGTCGGCCCACGCCTGCGCCAGCTCTGCGGCAAGTACAGGTGGTGTCGTGCTCACGTCGTGACAACGAGCGCGGGTGCCCCGGTGTTCCGATTCCGGGCCATCCCAAATAATTTGCACGTACCAGTCAGTTGCCCTTCGATGCATCCCGACGAGGGCGGGTGCGCAGAACTGCGGAGAAGCCTCGCAGCTCACAACAAGGTGGTACGTAGCGACGTGTACGCCGGGCGCGTAGGCAGCCACCGTACGCCGGGGCGCCGGACGCCCCGTGCGGTGGGTGGGGCGTCAATAGGCGCGTGCCACCAGGGCGACAGTACCGGGCGCGTCGTCGGAGTCGGGCACCGACCCGTCCGCGGCGACCAGGCACCGTACGGACACCCCGTGTTCCGCGAGCCGGGCCTCCCCCGCCGGGCCGAGAGCCGACCAGGCGATCCGGGCCCAGCCGCCCGCGGCCGCCGCCTCCACGGCCTCTTCCACGGTCGCGGCCTCGCTGGTGGCCGACTCACGCCGGCTCCGGGACTCCCGCAGCAGCGCCGCCTGGTCCTCCTCCAGAACCGCCGGGAGCAGCGCGGGCAGGGCCTCGGCCGGGACCGGTTCCTTCCCGCCCGGAATGCGCCGGGCCAGCATCGCGGTGCCGTCCGCCAGATCGCGCGGACCGATCTCGATCCGCACCGGCACGCCCTTCAGCTCCCAGTCGACCGCCCGGCGGCCGAACGGGGTGTCCGTGCGGTCGTCGACCTCGGTCCTGATCCCCGCCGCGCGCAGCCGCTCCGCGACGGACCGGACCGCGCCCAGCACGGCCTCGTCCTCCTTGACCGCGAGGACGACCGCCTGGACGGGTGCGAGCCGCGGCGGCACCCGGAGCCCGTGGTCGTCGCCGTGGGCCATGATCAGCCCGCCGACCATCCGGGTCGAGGAGCCCCACGAGGTCTGCCGGACCAGCTCCTGCCTGCCCTGTCTGGAGAGGTAGCTGGTGTGGAAGGCCCTGGCGAAGTTGGTGCCGAGTTCGTGGCTCGTACCCATCTGCAGGGCCTTGCCGTCCCGCATCATCGCTTCGAGCGTGAGGGTGTTGACGGCCCCGGCGAACCGCTCCGCCGGGGTCTTGCGGCCGAGGACCACGTCGATGCCCAGCACATTGACCATGAAGTCCGCGTACACCTCGCGGTGGATGTACGCGGCGAAGTCCCGGGCCTCCTCGTCGGTGGCATGGGCGGTGTGGCCCTCCTGCCAGAGGAATTCCGTCGTACGGAGAAAGACCCGCGGTCGCATCTCCCAGCGCACGACGTTCGCCCACTGGTTGATCAGGAGCGGCAGATCCCGGTAGCTCTGCACCCACTTCGAGAAGTATTCGTTGATGATCGTTTCGGAGGTCGGCCGCACCACCACGGGCTCTTCGAGCTCTTTCCCGCCGCCGTGGGTGACCATCGCGAGCTCCGGTGCGAATCCCTCGACGTGCTCGGCCTCGCGTGTCAGGTAAGACTGGGGGATGAAGAGCGGGAAGTAGGCGTTGCGGGCGCCCGCCCCTTTGATCCGGGCATCCATCTCCTGCTGCATCCGCTCCCACAGGCTGTATCCGTACGGCCGGATGACCATGGTGCCGCGCACCGGGCCGTTGTCCGCGAGTTCGGCCTTGTTGATCAGATCCTGGTACCAGCGGGGAAAGTCCTCGGCCTGGGGCGTGAGAACGGGTGCCTTTGCCATGGCGCGCATCGTACGGCGACACCGCCCATCGCACGGGGCGACGGGCCCCGGTGCCGGGGGCCCGCCCCACGGACGCACCACCGCGGCACGCATCCGTTGCCATCGGCCCCCTGGACGCGGCAGCGGATGCGCAGTTCTCTGACACACGGGGGAAGCGGGCGCAGTACACGGGGGAAGCAAGCACTCGGGCACTACCGATCGGACACGGCCGACCTCTCGGCGGATTGGGGCGCTTTCCATGACACCAACGCTCGTCCGGCACCAGAGCCACGCGGAGACGTCCACCCGAACGGCCCCCGGGAACCGTGCCCCGGACTGGGCCGAGATCCAGGAGCGGATGCTGACACCGCTGTACGAGGCGGTGTACGACCGGCTCGAAGTGGGAGCCGGCACCCGGCTGCTCTCCCTCGGCTGCGGCTCCGGTCTCGCGCTGCTGATCGCGGCCGCCCGTGGGGCGCGCGTCACCGGGGTGGACACCGACCTCGAACGGCTGGCGCTCGCCCGGACCCGGCTGCTGCCCGAGCCCGGGAGCGACGCCGGACGCCCGGCCGGGCACCCGAGGCTGCTGACGGGTGATCCGTCCGCGGCCCGGCCGGCCGACGGAACGCCGTACGACCTGATCACCGCGTTCACCCCGATCGGCTGCTCCTTCGACGACGGCGAGGGGCTGGTGGCCGCGCTGCGGTCCGCGCTGCCGCTGGCCGCGCGGGGCAGCACCGTGGTGCTCACCGGCTGGGGTCCGCCGGAGCGCTGTGCGACGGCGCCCGTGCTGCGGGTGGCGGAGCGGCTGTCCGACCGTGACCGGGCCCCGCGCACCGGCGGCTGGCGGACGTCGGGCCGGGACGATCTGGAGGAGCTGGCGTTCCGGGCCGGTCTGAATCCCAACGGCTCGGGCCGGGTGGCGTGCCCGTTCGGGTACGCGGACACGGACAGCGCGGTGCGCGGGCTGCTCTCCACCCGGCTCTTCGACGCGGCGGTACGGGCGACGGACCGGGCCCAGGTGGAGAAGGAGGTCGCACAGGCCCTTCATCCGCACCGGCGCGGGGACGGCACGATCTGGATGCCGAACGTCTTCCGCTATCTCGTGTGCACCACCTGAGCGACCGTGGCGTCCGCTACTTGGCCGGGCGGGTGATGCCTGCCGCCCGGTAGGCCGCGTCCTCGTCCAGCGTCTCGTTCGCCAGGAGCGCGGCGGACAGCGAGTCCAGCCGGTCCCGGTTCTCGCGCAGGAGCCCGCAGGCCGCCTCGTAGCACTCGTCGACGATCCGCCGCATCTCGCCGTCCACCGCGTCGAGCGTGGCGGGGGCCGCCGACAGTCCGTACGCCTGCTGGGCGTCGCCCGGGATCGCCGTCAGCCTGCCCACCTTGTGGCTCATGCCCCAGCGGCCGACCATGCCGCGGGCCAGGTTGGTGACCTGTTCCAGGTCGTTCTCCGCACCGGTGGTGACCATGTCGAAGACGACCTGCTCGGCGGCCATGCCCCCGAGCGCACCGATGATCCGGCCGCGCAGATATTCCTCGGTGTACGCGTACTTGTCGGCGTCCGGTGTCGAGAGCGTGACGCCCAGGGCGCGGCCGCGCGGCACGATGGTGACCTTGCGGACCGGGTCGGCGCCCGGCTGGAGCATGCCGAGCAGGGCGTGGCCGCTCTCGTGGTACGCGGTCCTGCGGCGTTCCTCGTCGGACATGACCAGTGAGCGTTCCGCACCCAGCTGGACCTTCTCCAGGGCGTCCGAGAAGTCGGGCTGGGTGACCTCGGACTGCCGTCGCTTGACGGCCAGGAGCGCGGCCTCGTTGGCCAGGTTGGCCAGCTCCGCACCGGTCATTCCGGGGGTGGTACCGGCCACCTGGGCCAGGTTCACGTCGCCTGCGAGCGGGATCTGCCGGGTGTGGATCTCCAGGATCGCCTCCCGGCCGCTCCTGTCCGGCGGGCTGACCTGGACGATCCGGTCGAACCGGCCGGGCCGGGTGAGCGCGGGGTCGAGCACGTCGGCGCGGTTGGTGGCGGCGAGCACGACGACGCCCTCCGAACCGGAGAAGCCGTCCATCTCGGTGAGGATCTGGTTGAGTGTCTGCTCGCGCTCGTCGTGGCCGCCCATGCCGGAGCCGCCGCCACGGGCCCGGCCGATGGTGTCGATCTCGTCGATGAAGACGATGGCGGGGGCGACCTTGCGCGCCTCCGCGAAGAGTTCCCGGACCCGGCTCGCGCCGACGCCGACGATCATCTCGATGAACTCGGAGGCCGACGCCGAGAAGAACGGCACTCCGGCCTCACCGGCGACGGCCCTGGCCAGCAGGGTCTTGCCGGTGCCGGGCGGTCCCGCGAGGAGCACCCCGCCGGGCATCCGGGCGCCCATCGTCCGGTACGCCTGCGGGTTCTTCAGGAAGTCCACGACGTCGTTGAGCTCACCCTCGACCTCGTCGATCCCGGCCACGTCCTTGAAGGTGGTGCGCTTGGCGCCCTCCAGCTCGACGGGCTTGGGCGGGGCCTTGCGCCCGAAGCCGCCCATCCCGCCGCCCATGCCCCTGGACATCCGCCGCGCGATGAACACCCAGAGCACGACGAGGAGCAGCATGGGCGCCAGCGAGATCAGCAGATTGGCGAGGAAGCTGCGCTGCTGGACGACCGGCTCGGCCGTGACCGTGACGTTCTCCTTGACCAGTTCGGCCCAGAGGTTGTCGTCCGCGAAGGCCGGCCGCTGGGTGACGAACTTGGTGTACTTCTCGTCGCTCCCCGGGACCTTCGCCTCCTTCTTGAGCTGTCCCTCGATGGCATCGCCCTTGGAGTAGATCTTGGAGACATTGCCCGAGGTGACCTGTTTGCTGAACTCCGTGTAGGCGATCGTCCGCTCCTTCCCCCCGTTGAAGAAGGAGAGCACCAGATTGGCGATCAGATAGACGGCCAGCGCGGTCAGCAGCAGTCCGCCCCAGCCTCCCGGCATCTTGCGGCCCGGCGGCGGGGGCGGCGGGGCCCCCTCGGAGCGCCAGGGCTGATCGGTCCGGTCGCGGGGAGGTACGGGGGTGGTCACGCGCGCTCCTCTGCCGACAGCCGTTGTCAGCGACAGTAACGGATAAATACAGGCAAAGCCCTCCCAGGGTCTGCCGGACGGCCGGATGGGCCCCCGGGAGTACGGGATACGGCAGTCATGGCGGCACCTGAGTGCATGCCGAAGGGGGCACCCGCCGGAAAGCGGGCGCCCCCTTCGGGACATCACCGGGCCGTCGCGGCCCGCCGGACCACGGGCCGGTTCAGCCCATGAACTTCTTGAACTCGTCCGGCAGCTCGAAGTTCTTGTCGCCCTGCGCCGGCAGACCGAACGCACCGCCCTGCGCCGCCTGCTCGCGGCGGGCCGCCGCGGCCTGCTCCTCGGCCTTGCGCTTCATCGGGTTGCCGCTCTTGCGCTTGCCCTTGGCCTGCTTGACCTGCTTCTTCTGCCGACCGGGGCCACCGCCCATGCCCGGCACCCCGGGCATCCCCGGCATGCCGCCGCCCTGGGCCATCTTCGACATCATCTTGCGGGCTTCGAAGAACCGCTCCACCAGGTTCTTCACCGCGCTGACCTCGACGCCGGAACCCCTGGCGATACGGGCCCGGCGCGAGCCGTTGATGATCGTCGGCTCGGCGCGCTCCTTCGGGGTCATCGACTTGATGATCGCGGCGGTGCGGTCCACGTCGCGCTCGTCGATGTTGTTGATCTGGTCCTTGATCTGCCCCATGCCGGGCAGCATGCCGAGCAGCTTGGAGATGGAGCCCATCTTCCTGACCTGCTCCATCTGGGCCAGGAAGTCGTCGAGCGTGAAGTCCTTGCCCTTGCTGGACGCCAGCTTGGAGGCCATCTTGGCGGCCTCTTCCTGGCTGAAGGTCTTCTCCGCCTGCTCGATCAGGGTGAGCAGGTCACCCATGTCGAGGATGCGGGAGGCCATGCGGTCGGGGTGGAAGGCGTCGAAGTCGTCGAGCTTCTCACCGTTCGACGCGAACATGATCTGCTTGCCCGTGACATGGGCGATCGACAGGGCCGCACCACCGCGGGCGTCACCGTCGAGCTTGGAGAGCACCACGCCGTCGAAACCGACGCCGTCGCGGAAGGCCTCGGCGGTGTTGACCGCGTCCTGGCCGATCATCGCGTCGACGACGAAAAGGATCTCGTCGGGGCTGACGGCGTCGCGGATGTCCGCGGCCTGCTGCATCAGCTCCTGGTCGATACCGAGGCGGCCCGCGGTGTCGACGATCACCACGTCGAACTGCTTGGTGCGGGCGTGCTCGATCGAGTCCTTGGCGACCTGGACCGGGTCACCGACCCCGTTGCCCGGCTCGGGCGCGTACACCGCGACACCGGCGCGGTCGGCGACGACACTGAGCTGGTTGACGGCGTTGGGGCGCTGGAGGTCACAGGCCACGAGCAGCGGGGAGTGGCCCTGGCCCTTGAGCCAGAGGCCGAGCTTTCCGGCGAGGGTGGTCTTACCGGCACCCTGGAGACCGGCGAGCATGATCACGGTGGGCGGGTTCTTGGCGAACCGCAGCCGCCGGGTCTCGCCGCCGAGGATGCCGACGAGCTCCTCGTTGACGATCTTGACGACCTGCTGGGCCGGGTTCAGCGCCTGGGAGACCTCGGCGCCACGCGCCCGCTCCTTGACGTTGGCGATGAAGGCGCGGACGACGGGCAGCGCGACATCGGCTTCGAGCAGGGCGATACGGATCTCGCGAGCCGTGGCGTCGATGTCCGCCTCGGACAAGCGGCCCTTGCCCCTGAGGTTCTTGAAAGTCGCGGCAAGGCGGTCGGAGAGAGTATCGAACACGGCGCTCGTCGGTCCTCAGGGTCGGGGGCAAAGTGGATTCGGTACCCCAGGGTATCCGGCTCGGCAGAAACGATGACCCCTGCCCGGGAAATCCCGGGCGCAGGCCACGCCGCTTTCTCCCCGTCTCACGCCCGCAGCGCGGCCTCCACCGCGCTCGCCACCGCGAGCGCACGTTCCCCGGGCAGCGGCTTCCCGTCCGTGTCCGTGATGTAGAAGGCGTCCACCGCGTTCGCCCCCAGGGTCGACACATGCGCGCTGCGCACCCGTACCCCGCTCTGCTCCAGCGCCCGGCCGATCCGGTGCAGCAGCCCCGGGGCGTCCTGGGCCCGTACCTCGATCACCGTCGCCAGCCGGGAACCGGCCGCAGCGACGGTCACCCGCGGCGGCGGCGCCTTCACCCCGCGGCGGCGCGGACCGGCGGCCTCGCGCTCGGCGAGCCGGGCGCGGATGTCCAGGGAACCGTCCAGGGCGCGTACGAGGTCGGCACGGAGCCTGGCGGCCTGCGGCAGCGAGCCGTACTCGGCCGCGACCCGCCAGCTGAGCAGCAGCAGCTCCGCGCTCCCGCCCAGCTCGGTGGGCAGTTCCACGGCGCGCAGCTCGGCGGCGCGCACGGTGAGGCGGTGCAGCGCGAGGACGCCCGCCGCCGCGGGCAGCACGCCGGGGCGGTCGGGCAGGACGATCCGGAGCTCGACGCCGACGGGTTCCGGCCCGCCGTCCTCGTCCGGGGCCTCGTTCCGGGCGCGCAGGGCGAGGACGGGGCCGCTGGTGCGCAGGGCCTCGACGGCGAGGCGTTCCTGTTCGGCGCCGGGTGCGACGGGCTCCGGTTCCTCCGGGGCCCGGCCGGCGAGCACGGCGGCGACGCGTCCCACGAGGTCGGAGACGAGGCAGGCGCGCCAGGCGGACCAGGCGGCGGGCCCGGTGGCGAGGGCGTCGGCCTCGGTGAGCGCGTGCAGGAGCTCCAGGGTGGTGGCGCTCTGGACCGCGTCGGCGACGGAGCGGACGGTCGCCGGGTCGTCGAGGTCGCGCCGGGTGGCGGTCTCGACGAGCAGCAGGTGGTGGCGTACGAGGGTGGCGACGACGCCCACGTCGTGCTGGTCGAAGCCGATCCGGGCGGCCGTGTCCCGGGCGATGACCTCACCGGCCACGGAGTGGTCGCCCGGCCAGCCCTTGCCGATGTCGTGCAGGAGGGCCGCGACGAGGAGGAGGTCGGGGCGGTGGACGCGGCGGGTGAGGGTGGAGGCGCGGACGGCCGTTTCGACGAGGTGGCGGTCGACGGTCCAGGTGTGGACGGGGTTGCGCTGGGGGCGGCAGTGGACACGTTCCCAGTCCGGGAACAGGCGGGTGATCAGCCCTTCGGCTTCGAGCGCCTCCCAGACGGGGACGGTGGCCTCGCCCGCGCCGAGGAGGGTGACGAGTTCCTCGCGGGCCTCGGCGGGCCAGGGCACCGGCAGCGGGGCCGCGGCGGCGGCCAGCCGGCGTGCGACGTGGCGGGAGAGCGGGAGCTCGGACTGGGCGGCCGCGGCGGCGGCGCGCAGCACGAGCACGGGGTCGCGCTCGGGGCGGGCGGTGCGGGCGAGGACCGCTTCGCCGTCGGCCTCGACGACGCCCTCGGCGAGCGGGGTACGTTCCGCGGTGGCCGCCCGGCCGCCGCCCAGCAGGGCGCGCAGCAGGGGGCGCATGGACCGGGCGCGCAGCACGCGGTCGACCTCGCGCCAGGTGACGTCGGCGGCGTACGCAATGGTGCGGGCGGCCTCGTAGACCTGGCGGAGCAGGGCGTCCCCGTCGAGCAGGCCGAGCTCGGCGGCGACCTGGTCCTGTTCCTGGAGGGCGAGGCGGTCGGTGGCGCGGCCGGTGGTGAGGTGGAGGGCGTCGCGGGCGTCGAGAAGGACGCGGCGGGCTTCGGCGAGCCCCTCGCGGGGGGCGTCGGCGACCCAGGAAGCGGCGACGGCGCGCAGGGCGGTGGCGTCCCGCAGTCCACCGCCGGCCTCCTTGAGGTCGGGTTCGAGGAGGAACCGCAACTCGCCCTGGCGTCCGGCGCGTTCGTGGCAGAGCTCGTGCAGTGCGGGCAGGCGCTTGGCGGCCTGGCTGCGCCAGTCGGCGAGGATCGCGGTGCGCATCGCGGCGACGGGTCCGAGGTCCCCGGCGACGGGCCGGGCGTCGAGCAGTCCGAGCTGGACCTTGAGGTCCTCGCCGGCCGTCCTGCGGGCCTCGGCGGGGGTGCGTACGGAGTGGTCGAGGGCGAGGCCGAGGTCCCAGACGGGGTACCAGAGGCGGTCGGCGAGGGCGGCGACGGCCGCCGGGTCGGCGTTCCCGTCGTGCAGGAGCAGCAGGTCGAGGTCGCTGCGCGGGGAGAGTTCGGCGCGTCCGTAGCCGCCGACGGCGACGAGGGCGGCGCCCTGGACGCCGGTCTGCCGGGCGGCGGTGGTGAACAGCGCGGTGAGCCATTCGTCGGTGAGGGCCGCGAGGGCCGCGCGGCGCGGCGGCCCGGACCGCGCCTTCTCCTGGAGGAGGCGCAGCCGGGCCGCCGCGTAGCCGCCTGGTTGCTCGTGGGCGGATTCGGTGGTTGCTCCGGTGCTCGTCACCCGGCTGCCTTTCGTCTCGGGAGCGTCGGTCAGAGTGCGTCCGGGCCGCGTTCGCCCGTCCGTACCCGGACCGCGGTGTCGACCGGCACGCTCCAGACCTTGCCGTCACCGATCTTTCCGGTGCGGGCGGCCTTCACGACGACGTCGATGACCTGTTCGGCGTCCTCGTCCTCGACCAGGACCTCGATACGGATCTTGGGCACGAGGTCGACGGTGTACTCGGCGCCCCGGTAGACCTCGGTGTGACCGCGCTGGCGTCCGTATCCGCTGGCTTCCGTGACCGTGAGGCCCTGGACGCCGAAGGCCTGGAGGGCCTCCTTGATCTCGTCCAGCCGGTGGGGCTTCACGACTGCGGTGATGAGCTTCATGCGTCCACCTTCTTCGTCTTCGCTGCTGCCGTGCTGCCCGGGGCCGGGCTCGTGGTGCGCGGGGCCGCGCCGCCGCCCGCTCCACTGAAGTCGTACGCGGTCTCGGCGTGTTCGACCTGGTCGATGCCGGAGATCTCGTCGTCCTCGGGGACCCGCATCCCGATCGTCCGGTCCAGCACGAAGGCCAGGACCGCGGAGACGACCAGAGAGTACGCGAGCACGGCGAAGACGCCGACGGCCTGCTTGCCGAGCTGTTCGAGGCCGCCGCCGTAGAAGAGGCCCTTGGCGTGGGACTGGACACCGCCGGTGGCGAAGAGGCCCACGAGGAGGGAGCCCGCGATACCGCCGACGAGGTGGACGCCGACCACGTCCAGCGAGTCGTCGTAGCCGAACTTGTACTTCAGGCCGACGGCCATGGCGCAGAGCACACCGGCGATCGCGCCGACCGCGAGGGCGCCGAGCGGGCTGACCGCACCCCCGGACGGGGTGATGGCGACGAGTCCCGCGACCGCGCCGGAGGCCGCGCCCAGGGTGGTGAAGGAGCCGTGGCGGAGCTTCTCGTAGCCGAGCCAGGCGAGCATCGCGGCGGCGGTGGCGACCTGGGTGTTGACGAACATCACCGCGCCGACGCCGTCGTCGTTGCCGAGCCACGAGCCGGCGTTGAAGCCGAACCAGCCGAACCAGAGCAGACCGGCGCCGAGCATGACGAGCGGCAGGCTGTGCGGCCGCATCGGGTCCTTCTTGAAGCCGACACGCTTGCCGATGACGAGGATCACTCCGAGCGCCGCCGCACCGGCGTTGATGTGGACGGCGGTACCGCCCGCGAAGTCGATGACCCCCATCTCGTACAGCCAGCCGCCCGCGCCCCAGACCCAGTGGGCGACGGGGAAGTAGACGACGGTGACCCAGAGCGTGATGAACAGGGCCCAGGAGGTGAATCTGACCCGGTCGGCGAGGGCGCCGCTGATCAGGGCCGGGGTGAGCACGGCGAACATCAGCTGGAAGACGGCGAAGACATAGACCGGGATCGTGTAGCCGTCCCAGAGCTGGGTGACGCCGATCCCGCTGAGGCCGAGGTAGTCCGGGCTCCAGCCGAGGACGGAGCCGATGTCGGAGCCGAAGGCGAGGCTGAAGCCGTAGAGCACCCACAGGACCGTGACGATCCCGAGACTGATGAAGCTCATCATCAGCATGTTGAGGGTGCTCTTGACGCGGACCATGCCCCCGTAGAAGAAGGCCAGGGCCGGGGTCATGAGCATCACCATGGCGGAGCAGATGAGCATGAACCCGGTGTTGGCGGCAGACAGTGTCGGGGTGTCTGCGGCAAGCGTCGTGATGCCTGGGGGCATCGGCGTCTCCTCGTCGTCGGAGCGGCCGCGTGCGGGCGATCGGGAGCGGCACCACGTGCGGGACCACTGGGAAAAGGGTGCGGGCCGGTTATGGCCACGAGATTCGCCCAGCGCGGTTTCCGCCGATGCCGCACGGTGTTTCACGGCGGTGACGAAGAGGCCGGGTGTGTTACGCCGCCATGAACCGACGGTGGCGCCACCGGTGCCGGGCCCGCCCCGCGGCCGGGCCCGCACAGGGTGCGATGACGACTCTCCCGTACGGGCGCGGCAATGCGAACCGGCCACGCCGACCACCCGCTGACCTGGCAATTGGGGGAGCCGAAGTCGGTCTGTGCGGTGTGGTCGCCGTGGCCGGGGCCGGGGGTGCTGCTCAGACCGCTTCCGCGGTCTCCGGCAGCTGCTCGGTGAGGAGATCGGTGAGCCTGGCGACCTCGGGGATGTCCCCGAAGTCCCTGGCGGCGGTGTCGACGGTCTTGCGGAGCCGGTTGTTGACGCGCTCGGAGCGGATCTTCCTGGCGACGCGCAGGGCCTGTTCGGCCAGGACCGTGGACTGTTCGGGCTCGTGCTTGAGGAGGTGGACGGTGGCGAGACCGACCAGGTTGAGCGCGTACGACCGCTGGTGCTCGCCGTCCTCCTCGAAGAGCTGGACGGCCTTTTCCATCCGGGGCTCGGCGAGCATGGCGTACGTGGGGCTGCGGCCCGCCACATAGGCGAGGTCGCGGAAGGAGTGGGAGTTCTCGCCGTTGAGCTCGGCCTCCGAGAAGAAGCGGATCCAGTCGGGCTCGGGCTCGCCGTCGATCCCCACGTCGAGGAAGGTGTCCTCGGCCATCCGGACGGCTCGTTTGCACTTGCTGGGCTGGCCCATGTTGGCGTACGCGCGGGCCTCCATCGCATACAGCATGGCCTGGGTGCGCGGGGTGGCGCAGTCACGGCTGCCGTACTGCGCGAGGTGGATCAGTTCGAGGGCGTCGTCGGGCCGTCCGAGGTGGATCATCTGGCGGCTCATGCTGGACAGGATGTACGAGCCCAGCGGTTTGTCACCGGCCTCCTTGGCCGCGTGGAGCGCGAGGACGAAGTACTTCTGGGCGGTGGGCTGGAGGCCGACGTCGTAGCTCATCCAGCCCGCCAGCTCGGCCAGCTCGGCGGCGCACCGGAAGAGCCGCTTGGCGGTGGCCTCCGGCTGCGGTTCCTGGAGCAGGTCGGTGACCTCGTGGAGCTGCCCGACGACGGCCTTGCGGCGCAGTCCGCCGCCGCACTGCGCGTCCCACTGGCGGAACATCGCGGTGGTGGACTCCAGCAGATCGAGCTCGGGGCCGGAGAGCCGGGAGGGGCGGCGGGTCGCGGCCGCGGGTTCCGGTTCCGCGGTGCCGGCGGTGGAGACGGGCACCAGCCAGCGCTGCATGGGCTCGATGAGCGCGGGTCCGGCGGCCAGGGCGAGCGAGGAGCCGAGGAATCCCCGGCGGGCGAGCATGAGGTCGCTGCGGGAGAACTCGCTGAGCAGGGCGACGGTCTGCGGGCCGGCCCATGGCAGGTCGACGCCGGACACGGACGGCGACTGGTGCGGGGAGCGCAGGCCGAGGTCCTCGACGGCGACGACGGCGCCGAAGCGCTCCGAGAAGAGCTCGGAGAGGATGCGCGGGATCGGCTCGCGCGGCTGCTCTCCGTCGAGCCAGCGCCGCACTCTGGAGGTGTCGGTGCTGATGTGGTGGGCACCCATCTGGCGCGCCCGGCGATTCACCTGGCGGGCGAGCTCGCCCTTCGACCACCCGCTTCGCACGAACCATGAGCTCAATTGCCCGTTGGGGCGCTTGCCGGCATTCGAATCGCCTGCGCCGCTGCCACTCACTGGAACGCCCCCATCCCGCTGAATACCTGTCGCGCGAACCATTACCAGAATGCCCTGAGCCGATGCGCCCATGCGGAGGGTGCGCACCGCCGAACAGGAAATCGGGTTGCCTCCGGCATACCCATGGGCGCACATACTTCCATGGTTCGTGTACCGACGGTAATCCTACGATCACCCCCCGGGCGAGGGCGATTACAGAAACGCCACCATTCGCCACCCCTTCGAATGAACGCCACCGCTGTCGGCCGCGATTCACTTGACACACGGCGATCAGCAGCAGGCGCAGTGACGCGGAACGGGGCGTGCAAGCCATCTCGCACGACCCCGAATGCCACCGGCGCACACCGGATCGACGGCGGCGACGGAGCGTCACGACTCAAGCCCGCGTCGTAACCACCGGCGAGTCGGACCCGTTGGAGGGGGCATGGGCTTCACGATCGGCGGCATCCTGGAGATGCGCACCGGCTCACGGCGCCGCGGCCGTACGGCCGAGTGCACGGCAGTGGCCGAGTACACGGGACTGTGGGGCTGGGCCGTCGCGCCGGGCGCGCGGGCCGCGGCCGGCCGCTGCTCGTGCGGACGGACGGACTGCTCCTCCCCCGGCGCCCATCCACTGGAGTTCGCCCCCGAGGTCCCCGCGGGCGCCACGCTCGACGCGGTGGCCGACGCATGGGCCCAGGTGCCGGGCGCCTCGATGCTGCTGCCGGTGGGCCGCACCTTCGACGTCCTCGATGTCGCCGAGGCGGCCGGGCGCCGAGCCCTGGTGCGGATGGAGCGGATGGGGCTGCCGCTCGGGCCGGTCGCGGTGACCCCGGCCGGGCGGGCGCAGTTCTTCGTGGCACCGGGGGCCGCCACCGAGCTCCCGCAGCTGCTGTACCGGATGGGCTGGGACGACGCGGGGCTGGACCTGCGGGCGCTGGGGCCCGGCTGCCACGTCACCGCCCCGCCGTCCGACGAGGGCGGCCTGGGCCCGGTCCGCTGGCTGCGCCCACCGGTGCTGGACACGGCGGCCGCCCCGCCGCAGGCCCGGCTGCTGCTCGGCACGCTGGCGTACAGCTGCCACCGCGCACCGCTGCGCGGCTGAGCGCGCCGGTGCCGGAACCGGTCCCGTGACACCGCGAACCGGTCCCGTGATGCCGAGAGCCCGACCGCTGCTGTGCCGTGCGGTCGGGCTCTTCGGGTGCGGTGCGAGCTCTCAGTCGCCGATCAGGGCGTCCACGAACGCCTCCGGCTCGAAGGGGGCCAGGTCGTCCGGGCCCTCGCCGAGTCCGACCAGCTTCACCGGCACGCCCAGCTCGCGCTGGACGGCGACGACGATTCCGCCCTTGGCGGTACCGTCCAGCTTGGTGAGCACGATGCCGGTGATGTCCACGACCTCGGCGAACACCCGGGCCTGCACCAGACCGTTCTGCCCGGTCGTGGCGTCCAGGACCAGCAGGACCTCGTCGAGCGGTCCGTGCTTCTCGACGACCCGCTTGACCTTGCCGAGCTCGTCCATGAGCCCGGTCTTGGTGTGCAGCCGTCCGGCGGTGTCGATGAGGACCACATCGGCGCCCTCGGCGATGCCTTCCTTCACCGCGTCGAAGGCGATCGACGCGGGGTCGCCGCCCTCGGGGCCGCGCACGGTGCGGGCGCCGACGCGCTCGCCCCAGGTCTGGAGCTGATCGGCGGCGGCCGCCCGGAAGGTGTCCGCCGCGCCGAGCACGACGCTGCGGCCGTCGGCGACGAGCACCCGGGCCAGCTTGCCGGTGGTGGTGGTCTTGCCGGTGCCGTTGACGCCGACGACCATCACGACGCCGGGGGTGTCGAGGCCGCTCTCCGTCTTGACCGCACGGTCGAAGTCGGTGCCGAGCAGGGTGAGGAGCTCCTCGCGCAGCAGCGTGCGCAGCCCTTCGGGGGTACGGGTGCCGAGCACGCGGACGCGCTCGCGGAGCCGCTCCACCAGCTCCTGGGTGGGCGCGACGCCGACGTCGGCGGTGAGGAGGGTGTCCTCGATCTCCTCCCAGGTGTCCTCGTCGAGGTTGTCGCGGGACAGGAGGGTGAGCAGCCCCTTGCCGAGGGAGTTCTGCGAGCGGGCGAGCCGGGCGCGCAGCCGTACCAGACGGCCGGCGGTGGGTTCGGGCACTTCGAGGGCGGGGGCGGCGGGCGCCTCCGGCTCGACGGCCTCGGGGGCCTCCTCGGCGGGAGCCTCGGCCTCGGGGGGGCCGACCTCCTCGATGGTGCGGCGCGGTTCCTCGCGCGGCGTCTCGGCTTCCTCGCCGACATGGGGCTCGGCGGGAGGAGTGATGGTCGGCGTGCTCGACGGTGCCGGGGGCAGCTGCTTCTTCTTGCGGCCGCTGACCACGAGCCCGCTGATCACGCCGACCGCGACCAGGGCGATGACTACAGCAAGGATGACGAATTCCATAACCCACCCAGTATCAGTCACGACCGCCCGAAGGGACCGCCCCGAAGGATCCCCGAGCATCCCCTTGAGCGTTATGCACCTTTTGGGGGTAAAGGTACGATCTTGACCGCGCCCCTCACCGCCGGCGCCGGGGTCGTGCACTTACCCATGGGGCTCACGGGGGCGGTGACGGCGGTCGCCGAGCCGGGCCCGTCCGCCACCCGCGACCCGGTCGCGTTCATCGACCCCTTCCTGCCCGACCGGCTCTCGGCACCCTGTCCACTGTTCATCGTGGCCGGCATGGCGCCGTTCAATGGCGCCGGGCCTGCTCTTCACCGGCGTGCGGTGACTCACCGGCCCACTCACCACCACCCGGATCGGGCGCCAGGGGCCGGGCCGGGCGGCCACCATCACGACCTCCGCCGCCCTGTACGCGATCCTGCCCCGTCCGGCCGGACGGGCCGGAGCGAGGGCGGACCCCTACACTTCTGACGCTGCGTCAGCTACTGTCCCGCCTCGCCGAGCCCGCCCGACGATGGGGACAAGTCTCATGGCCTTCACAGTGGTCCGGTTCAATCTCGTCGATCCCGACGCCACCCCCGAGCCGCTCGCGGCCCGCTACCGTGCCGCGCTGGAGATGGCCGCGTACGCCGACGGGCACGGCATCGACACCGTGCAGACCGAGGAGCACCACGGCACCGCCAACTCCTGGCTGCCCTCCCCCTTCGTCTTCGCCGGCTCGGTCTTCGGCGCCACCCGCCGGATCGCGGTCACCGTCTCGGCGGTCATCGGCCCGCTCCACGACCCGCTGAGGCTGGCCGAGGACATCGCGGTCCTGGACCTGCTGAGCGCCGGCCGGCTGGTGACAGTGGCGGGGATCGGGTACCGGCCCGAGGAGTACGAGCAGGCAGGCGTCGAATGGGGCCGGCGCGGCAGGCTCCAGGACGAGCTCCTGGAGACGCTGCTGCAGGCGTGGACCGGTGAGCCGTTCCCGTACCGGGGCCGTACGGTGCGCATCACGCCGCGCCCGTACACCCAGCCGCACCCGCTGCTGCTGGTGGGCGGCAGTTCGCGGGCGGCGGCGCGGCGGGCGGCCCGGTTCGGGCTGCCGTTCTTCCCGAGCGCGCATCTGCCGGAGCTGGAGGCCTACTACCAGGAGCGGCGCGCCGAGTTCGGAACGGACGGCTTCTGCATGATGCCCGCCGCCGAGACACCGCTGCTGCACGTGTCCGAGGATCCGGACCGGACCTGGGCGGAGTACGGCGAGTACTTCCTGCACGAGGCGCGCACCTATGCCTCCTGGCAGTCCAAGGACATCCGCTCCGCCGTGCGTTCGGCGGCGACGACGGTGCCGGAGCTGCGGGCCGAGGGGGTCTACCGGGTCGTCACCCCCGAGGAGTGCACCGCGGCCGCCGCGGAGCTGGACAGCCTGGTGCTGCACCCGCTGTGCGGCGGGATGCCGGTCGAGGAGGGATGGCGCAGCCTGCGGCTGTTCTGCGATGCGGTCGCGCCGGGTGCCTGAGGGCTGCCCGTAGTCCCTGGCGGGCCACCGGGGACTACGGGCAGCCCTCAGCCCATCTCCTCCAGCGCCTTGCCCTTGGTCTCCTTCACGAACTTGAGCACGAAGGGGATCGAGAGCGTGGCGAAGCACGCGTAGATGATGTACGTGCCCGAGAGGTTCCAGTCGGACAGGCTGGGGAAGCTCGCGGTGATCGCCCAGTTGGCGATCCACTGCGCGGACGCGGCGACACCGAGTGCGGCGGCGCGGATCTTGTTGGGGAACATCTCGCCGAGGAAGACCCAGACGACGACACCCCACGACAGGGCGAAGAAAAGCACGAACACATGGGCCGCGACGAGCGCCACGACGCCCTGGGTGGTGGGCAGTTTGCCGTCGACCAGCTCGGCGGAGAAGGCCCAGGCCTCGAAGGCGAGAGCGATGGCCATGCCGGTGGAGCCCGCCAGCGCGAGCGGCTTGCGGCCCACCCGGTCCACCAGGACCATCGCGATGACGGTACCGATGATGTTGATGATGGACGTGGTGAACGACCAGAAGAACGAGGCGGTCGGGTCGATGCCGACGGACTGCCAGAGCGTCGCCGAGTAGTAGAACGCCACGTTGATGCCGACGAGTTGCTGAAATACCGACAGCCCGATACCGACCCAGACGATCGGCAGGAAGCCGAAGCGGCCGCCGAGCAGGTCCGTGAACCTGGACTTGTGCTCGCGGTGCATCGCGGTCTCGATCTCGATCACCCGGGCATCGAGGTCGACGCTCCTGCCTTCGACCTCCTCCAGGATCTTCCGGGCCCGGTCCTTCTTGCCGACCGAGATCAGGAACCGCGGCGACTCGGGAATCGCGAAGGACAGGAGCCCGTACAGGGCCGCCGGGACGACCATCACGCCGAGCATCCACTGCCAGGCTTCGAGACCGCCGATGCTTCCGCGCTGATCGCCGTCGGCGAGCTGCAGAATGCCGTAGTTGACCAGCTGGGAGATGGCGATGCCGACGACGATCGCCGCCTGCTGGAAGGAGCCGAGCCGGCCGCGGTAGGCGGGCGGCGAGACCTCCGCGATGTACGCCGGGCCGATCACCGAGGCCATACCGATGGCGAAGCCGCCGATGATGCGCCACATCGCCAGGTCCCAGAGCGCGAACGGGAGCGCGGAGCCGACGGCGCTGACGGTGAAGAGCACGGAGGCGATCTGCATGCAGCGGATACGGCCGATGCGGTCGGCGATGCGCCCCGCCGTGGCCGCGCCGATCGCACAGCCGATCAGGGCGATGGCGATGACCTGGGCGAGCGTTCCCGAGCCGATGTCGTAGCGGCTGCGGATCGCCTCGACGGCGCCGTTGATGACGGAGCTGTCGTAGCCGAACAGGAAGCCACCCATGGCGGCGGCAGCGGTGATGAAGATGACATGGCCGAGGTGGTCCGGGTGAGCCGCTCGGGCTCCGGACGCCGGTCCCTGCGCTGCGTTGGTCACATGAGCTCCAGATCCTGGCCGCGCCGTCAGGTGTGGGGCGAACTCTTCCAAGTGGCGCACAACTTCCCCGGTGCCACCACTTGAAGGCAAAACCGATGCAACAGGGATCATTCACCCATGTCGCGAAGTGCACATGCGAAACCAGTCACATGCCCGCCGATGAACACCCGAGTCGATCGTTGAACCCTTGAATGCGGAACGGGGCTTCAGCGCAGGCGCTGACTGATGACCTTCGAGACTCCGTCGCCCTGCATCGATACGCCGTACAGCGCGTCGGCGACCTCCATCGTCCGCTTCTGATGTGTGATCACGATGAGCTGCGAGCTCTCCTGGAGCTCCTCCATGATCCGGATCAGCCGCTGCAGATTGGTGTCGTCGAGCGCCGCCTCGACCTCGTCCATCACATAGAACGGGCTCGGCCGGGCCTTGAAGATGGAGACCAGCAGCGCCACCGCCGTGAGCGAGCGTTCGCCTCCGGACAGCAGCGAGAGCCGCTTGACCTTCTTGCCGGGCGGCCTCGCCTCCACGTCCACACCGGTCGCGAGCATGTTGTCCGGGTCGGTCAGGACGAGCCGGCCCTCGCCACCCGGGAAGAGCCGCGAGAAGACGCCCTCGAACTCGCGGGCCGTGTCCCGGTACGCCTCCGTGAACACCTGCTCGACCCGCTCGTCGACCTCCTTGACGACCTGTATCAGATGGGCCCGGGTCTTCTTCAGGTCTTCGAGCTGCTCGGAGAGGAAGTTGTGCCGCTCCTCCAGCGCCGAGAACTCCTCCAGGGCGAGCGGATTCACCTTTCCGAGTTGCTGATACGCCCGTTCGGCCGACTTCAGCCGCTTCTCCTGCTCGGCCCTGACGAACGGCTTCGGCCGGTTGCGCGGATGCTCCGGGTCCTGCGGCAGCTCCTCGCCCTCCGCGGCCGGTGACGGCGGTACGAGCTGGTCGGGGCCGTACTCGGCGGCCAGCCCGGCAGGCTCGACGCCGAGTTCCTCCAGTGCCTTCGCCTCCAACTGCTCTATCCGCAGCCGCTTCTCGGCACCGAGCACCTCACCGCGGTGGACGGAGTCGGTGAGCTTGTCCAGCTCGCTCTTGAGATCGCGGCCCCGGCCGCGCTCGGCCGACAGCTCCCGCTCCCGCTCCGCCTTCGCCGCCTCGGCCACCGCCCGCTCCCGCTCGGCCCGTACGACGGACACCTCGACGTGTGCGAGCAGCTGACGGGTTCCGGACGCGACGGCGGAGGCCACCGCCGCCTCGTGGCGCAGCCGGGCCCGGCGCCGCTCGGCGCGGGCGCGGGCCTCCCGTTCGGCGCGGGCGCCCCGGTCGAGGGAGTCGGCCCGGCCCGCCAGCGCCTTGACCCGCTCCTCGTGGGTACGCACCTGGAGACGGGCCTCCATCTCGGTCTGGCGGGCGTTGGCCCCGTCGGCGGCGAGCCGGTCGCGGACGGCGGTGTCCGGCTCCTCCTCGATCTCCGTCTCCTCGGCGACCAGCAGCCGTTCGGCCAGCTCCTCGACCTCCTCGGTCGCCCGTTCGAGCGCCTCCTGGGCGCGGGCGGCCGACGCGGTCATCCGCTCGGCCTCACCGGCCGCGCCACGGGCCTGTCCGGCCAGCCTCCCCAGCTGCTGGGACACCCCGGACTTCTCCCGCTCGGCGGCCCGGCGCCGCTCCCCCAGCTCCTCGACCAGCCCGGCGGCGGCCCGGCGCCGCTCCCCCGCGAGCCGCTGCCCCTCGGTCAAGTCGGCGCACCGCACGCCCAGTTCCTCCAGCTGCGCGGCGGCCTCGTCGACCGAGGCCTGCACTTCGAGGAGGCTCGGCGCCCCGGCGGAACCGCCGTGCGCGAAGTGGGCCGAGAGAATGTCCCCCTCGGCGGTCACGGCCGTCAGCTCCGGGTGTACGGCGACGAGGTCCTCGGCATCCTCCAGGGTCCCGACGACCACCATGTCCCGTACCAGCCTGCGTACGGCGTCCATCAGTTCGACGGGCCCGCGGACGAGGTCGGCCACGGCGCGCGGCCCTTCGGCACCGGCACCACCACCGGCATCATCGGCACCCCCCTGACCGGGGACTTCGGCGCGCCGCACCGCGCCCAGCAGCAGCGCCGCCCGCCCCGCGTCCTGCTTGCGCAGCAGCCGGATCGCCTCGGCCGCCGTGGCCGGGTCCGTCACCGCGACCGCGTCGGCCGCCGCGCCCAGTGCCGCCGCCACCGCCACCTCGTGCCCCGGCGCCACCGCCAGGAGTTCCGCGGCAGGACCGACCAGACCGGACAGCCCCTCCCGCGCGCCCAGCAGCGCACCCGTGCCGTCCTTGCGGCGCAGGCCGAGGGCCAGCGCCTCGTGGCGGGCGGCCACCGCCGCCCGCTTCCGCTCCGCGGCGGTGGCCGCCTCCCGGGCCGCGGAGAGCGCCGCCTCGGCCTCCGCGAGCTCCGCCTTGGCGGCGTCGTGCCGCTCGCCGAGCTCCTGATCCCCGGCGTCCAGGCCCTCGACCTCAGCCTTGAGCTGCTCGTACTCCTCCTGGGCGGCGACCGCCCGCTCCCTCGCCTCGTCCCGGGAGGCGGCCAGCCGGTCGATCTCGGCCTGCGCCGAACCGGCCCGGCTGCGGGCCGCGTTGACCTGTCCGTTCAGCCGGGCCAGCCCTTCGCGTCGGTCCGCGATGGCACGGGCGGCATCCTTGAGCCTGCGTTCCTCGGCCGCCAACTCCCGTTCGAGGTCGGCGCGGTGGGCCGCGGTGTCCTCCAGCGCATGCTCCGCGGCCGTCAGTGCGGCGGCCAGCTCCGCCTCCTGCTCACGGATCCGGGCCGCCTCCCGCTCCATGTCCTCGGGATCGCGTCCGCGCCGCTCCTCCTCCGGGACGGCGGAGGCACTCTTCACCCGGGCGTCGGCCAGCGAGATCGTGCCGCGCACCCGCTCGGCCAGCTGGGACAGCTCGTACCAGGTCTGCTGGGCGCGCTGGAGCCGCGGCGCCAGCCGCCGTACCTCGTCCTCCAGCTCCGCCTCGCGGACCAGGGCGGCCTTGAGCTCCGCCTCCGCGGCCTCCCGGCGCTGCTTGAGCGCCGCTTCGTCGGCGATCTCACTGCGCAGCGCCGTCCGCAGCCGCACCAGGTCGTCGGCGAGCAGCCGCAGCCTGGCATCGCGCAGATCGGCCTGGATGACCGCGGCCCGGCGCGCCACGGCCGCCTGCCGGCCGAGCGGTTTCAGCTGCCGTCGCAGTTCGTCGGTGAGGTCCTGGACGCGGGCCAGGTTGGCTCCCATCGCGTCCAGTTTCCGCAGCGCCTTCTCCTTCCGCTTGCGGTGCTTGAGCACGCCCGCGGCTTCCTCGATGAACGCGCGGCGGCCCGTCGGATCGGCGTGGAGCACGGAGTCCAGCTGGCCCTGACCGACGATGACGTGCATCTCGCGGCCGATGCCCGAGTCCGAGAGGAGTTCCTGGATGTCCAGGAGCCGGCAGGTGTCGCCATTGATCTGGTACTCGCTGCCGCCATTGCGGAACATGATCCGAGTGATCGTCACTTCGGCGTACTCGATGGGCAGTGCGCCGTCGGAATTGTCGATGGTCAGCGATACTTCGGCCCGTCCGAGCGGCGGCCGGCCCGTGGTGCCGGCGAAGATCACGTCTTCCATCTTGCCGCCGCGCAGGGATTTGGCGCCCTGTTCCCCCATGACCCAGGAGAGCGCGTCCACCACATTGGACTTGCCGGACCCATTGGGACCGACGACACAGGTGATGCCGGGTTCGAACCGCAGCGTCGTGGCGGAGGCGAATGATTTGAAACCACGCAGGGTCAGGGCCTTGAGGTGCACGCCGCCGGACTCTACCTTTCGCTCTCGGTTTCACCGATGAAGGTGCAGGGCACATCAGACGTTAAGGGAAGGGGTGCATGTCGGGGGCGGTCCCGCACAGGTCCGGGCGGAAATGGATCGGACGGAAAAGAAAGAAGGGACGCCGAAGCGCCCCTTGTAAATCTTGTGCGGTGTTACGTGCGGTGTTGCTGGTGCAGCGGCGCATGACGGATCAAGGACATGTCACGAGGGTGACAGATCAAGTGCAGTGATCTTCAATGATCCGGCGACGATCCGGGTGGTGATCTCGGACGGCTGACGCGTACAGCCCGACCGGCCCCTGGGGGCCATCGGTCAGGTCAGCGCCGGCTCCGCCTGAGGTACGTCGATGTCGATGCTGTCGAGCAGCGACTCTTGGTGCTGGGCGGCGGCGTTCAGCGCGTCGTTCTCGTCCTGAATCCGGACGAGCTCGGATTCGAGATCCTGGACGCGCTGCTGGAGCCGTCGCATCTCGGCGAGGAGTCGCGGGTCGGAACCGCCGACGTAACCGAGAAGCGCCTTTGCCATGATGGATGGTCCTCCACACTGAGTGACCGACCGATGCGGTGTGGGTCGTGAGGGAATCGCACCCGCGGTGCTCGGCAGCGCTCTGTCGTCACTGCTGTTCTGCTGCCAAACAGCTCTGCCAAACAGTTAAGGTGCGCGGGGATTTCAGCGTCTCACCAAAAACTTTGACGGTCAACACGATCACACCCAGTAGAGGCGGGCAGCCCGGGGGCGCGCGGCTTCGGTGATCATGCGGCGCGACTCTCCTGCGGGTCCCTGCGGGGCGTGGAGATCATCCTTACTCCCGCAGCCTGGCACGGTATCCGAATCTTGGCAACCACCCGGTCATTCCGCAGGTCATTTCATGTGTGCGCAGCTGAGCACCTCGCCCGACAACCCCCAGCGGCGCTTCGAACACGGTCCGAACACGACCCGCTCCGCACCCCCGGACCGGCCCCGGATCAGCGGATCGCGAAGCCCTCGTAACCGCCGCGCGGGGTGTCCCATATCTCAGTGACTCCGTCCACGCGGCCGGGTGTGTCGTCCGAGCGCAGCCAGTCCAGCAGGCGGTGGCAATTCTCACGCCGACCCTCGGCGACGACCTGCACCCTGCCGTCGTCGAGGTTGAGGGCGAAACCGGTGAGACCACCGATCTCCAGGGCGTTCGCCCTGGTGAACCAGCGGAACCCCACTTGCTGCACTCGGCCGCGTACCCATGCGGTGAGTCGTACTTCTTCGTTCATGCCCGAACGCTAACCGGCCCATCGCTCTCGGAGCACGTCCTGCCGTGGGGGGCATGGCGTACAGTCCCGACGCAATGACCTCACTCGAACGGGTGATGCGTGTCGACGCCGGATGTGGCGTCCGGACCATCGGAAGGGCTCAGCAGATGGGACGCCATCGACGCTCCGCCGCGGCTCCGGCCGCTGAGGACCACGCGGCGAAGGTCGCGGGCCGCAACCACGGCGGGCACCGCAGGAAGCGCTCCGGAGCACCTGTCCGTACGGGACTGGTCGGCGTCTTCGCGGCCCTTGCCGTGGGAGCCGTGGCGGTGGCCTCCGGCCTGGTGCCCGGCACCGACGGCTTCCCCCTGGGCGGCGGCGCCGACCGGGTACGGGCCGGAAGCGCACCTGATCTGCAGGCCCAGGGCGGCTCCAGCACCGCACCGGCCGACCGCGGCACCGCGTCCGCACCGACCGATCGCGGCACCGGCCGGGCCGAGGGCCCGACGCGGACCGGATCCCCCATCGGAGCCCCCGCCTCCCCTTCCAAGACGTCTTCGAAGGCGCCCGAGCGTGCGGAGCCGTCCCCGGCCGCGCCGTCGAAGTCCGCGGCTGCCGGGAACGGGAAGAGCACCGCCCCCACCACCGAGAAGTCCTCGGCCGCGCCGAAGACTTCCGCCCCCGCGACCCGTAGCGCCGCCGCCCCGGCACCGATCGCCGCCTCCGCCTCGTCCGCCGTGCTCGCGCTGGTCAATCAGGAGCGCGGGAAGGTGGGCTGCAGCCCGCTGACCGCCAGCGCCTCGCTCGCCTCGCTCGCCCAGGACTTCAGCGAGGACATGGCCGCCCGCAGCTTCTTCGACCACACCGACCCCGACGGCCGGACCCCCTGGGACCGCGCGTCGAAGGCCGGCGTACGGGGCCTCGCCGCCGAGAACATAGCCCACGGCCAGGCCGACGCGCAGGCCGTGATGGACTCCTGGATGAACAGCGACGGCCACCGGGCGAACATTCTCAACTGCGACTACAAGACGCTCGGCGTCGGTGTCCACTACGGCTCGGGCGGCCCTTGGTGGACCCAGGACTTCGGCTTCTGAGCCGCACTCCGCACAGCACTCACTCCCGGAAAGCACGCTCCCGCAGTGAGCGCTGTGCGGGCGTAGGCTGCTCGGTATGGACGAGAACACCCGTCTGGACGAGCTCGCCTTCGATGTGTTCTCCAGGCAGTGCCCCTCACGCGGCACGCTGGAGCACGTCACCGGGCGCTGGGGCAGTCTGACACTGGGAGCGCTGTACGAAGGCGGTTTCCGCTTCAACGAGCTCCGTCGCCGGGTCGACGGCGTGAGCGAGAAGATGCTCTCCCAGACGCTCCACGCCCTGGAACGGGACGGCCTGGTCCATCGGGAGGCGCAGCCGGTCAATCCGCCGCGCGTCGACTACGAGCTGACACCCCTGGGCCGGCAGGTGGCCGAGCGGCTGCTCGCGCTGATCCAGCTCGTCGAGGGCCGGATGCCCGAGGTGCTCCGGGCCCGTGACCACTACGACGATACGCACCCCGGCCGGGCAGTTTCCTGAGCCGTGCGCGGCGGCCGCTGGCAGCGGGGGCAGAAGTAGCTGGAGCGGTTCATCCAGGGGCGGCGGCGCATCGGCGTACCGCAGCGGTGGCAGGGCTCGTCCTCGCGCCCGTAGGCGTCCAGCGAGCGGTCGAAATAGCCGGACTCGCCGTTCACATTGACGTAGAGGCTGTCGAAGCTGGTGCCGCCCTGGTCGAGCGCAGCACTCATCACGTCACGGACGTGGCCGAGCAGTTCGGCCGACTTGGGGCGGGTGAGGGTCGCGGTCGGCCGGTCGTAGTGCAGCCTGCTGCGCCAGAGCGCCTCGTCCGCGTAGATGTTGCCGACGCCGCTGATCAGCGACTGGTCGAGCAGGGCCCGCTTGACGGTCGTACGGCGCAGGCGCAGGGCCGCGTGGAAGGCGGCGTCGTCGAAGGCCGGGTCCAGGGGGTCGCGGGCGATGTGCGCGATGGTGTCGGGCAGCCCGTCGGGGGTGTTCTCGTGGAGCGAGAGCCCTCCGAAGGTCCGCTGGTCGACGAAGCGGAGCTCGGTGCCCAGGGAGTCGTCGAAGCGGATCCGGATCCGCAGATGCTTCTCGTCGGGTGCGTCCTGCGGCTGCACGAGCAGCTGGCCGCTCATGCCGAGGTGGCCCAGGAGCGAGCTGGACGCGTCGTCCAGCGGCACCCAGAGGTACTTGCCCCGGCGCATCGCCGTACCGAAGCGGGCGCCGCCGAGCCGGGCCGCGAAGTCCATGCCACCGGCGAGATGGCGGCGGACGGCACGCGGGTGCAGCACCTCGACATCACCGACCGTCCGGCCGGTGACCCAGCGTTCGAGACCACGTCGTACGACTTCGACCTCGGGCAGCTCGGGCACGGTGTCACTCCTGAAAGGACGGTCCGGGTAAAGAGTACGTTTCCGGGCAGGAAGAACCCCCCGGTGCGCGGGGGCACCGGGGGGGTTCTGGGGGTCAGGCCGGAGCCGCGTCCGTGGACGGCGACGGGCCTGCAGGGGTGTCGGCGCCCCCTTCATCGGCAGCGTCCTTGGCCGCTGCCGCCCGTTCCTCCGCGGCGGCGCTGATCTCGCGCCAGGCGGACTCCGCCGCCTGCTGCTCCGCTTCCTTCTTGCTACGGCCGGTGCCGGTGCCGTACGAGACACCACCGACGCGAGCAGCAGCAGTAAAGGTCTTCTCGTGGTCCGGGCCGGTCTCCGTGACGAGGTACTCGGGGACTCCGAGGCTCTCGCCGGCGGTGAGCTCCTGAAGGCTGGTCTTCCAGTCCAGGCCGGCACCGAGGTTCGAGGACCTGTCGATCAGCGGGTCGAAGAGCCGGTGCACCAGCTCCGAGGCCGCGCCGAGGCCCTGGTCGAGATAGACCGCGCCGATCACCGCTTCAAGGGTGTCGGCGAGGATGGACGCCTTGTCCCGGCCTCCCGTGCCCTCTTCGCCCCGGCCGAGCCGGATGAAGGAGCCGAGTTCGAGGCCGCGGCCCACTTCCGCAAGCGCACGCGAGTTGACCACCGCGGCCCGCAGCTTGGCCAGCTGGCCTTCGGGCAGGTCGGGGTGGGTGCGGTACAGCGTGTCCGTGACCACCAGACCGAGCACCGAGTCCCCGAGGAATTCGAGCCGCTCGTTGGTGGGCAGACCGCCGTTCTCGTACGCGTACGAACGGTGGGTCAGCGCGCGCACCAGAAGGGCGGTCTCGAGTTGATACCCGAGCCGCCCTTCCAGAAGCGTGTGGGACGAGGCTGTGTTGACGTTGTCTGCCTTCTTCTTGGCGTTGGACAACTCAGACATCGGGCCTCTCACCAGCCGCTCAGACCTCGAGGACCTGGCGCTTGTTGTACGTGCCGCAGCTGGGGCACGCGATGTGCTGCAGCTTCGGCTCCTGGCAACGCTCACACGAAACCAGGGTGGGGACCGCAGCCTTCCACTGCGACCGGCGGTGGCGCGTGTTGCTGCGCGACATCTTCCGCTTCGGAACAGCCACGGCTACTTCTCCTGCTTCTCGTCGACGCCCGCTTCGGCGCCGCCCATGTTGTCCTTCTCGCCGTCCTGAACGGTGTCGGCGAGTCCTTGCAATGCCGCCCAACGAATGTCGACGGCATCATGGTGATGACCGGGGTTCTCGTCCAGCCTGATTCCGCATTCGGAACACAGACCGGCACAGGACTCCCGGCACACCGGCTGCATCGGCAGTGCGAGCACCACCGCATCGCGCAGCACTGGTTCGAGGTCGAACAGGCCGTCCTCGATGAAGAGCCTGTCCTCGTCGTCCTCGGCGTCGTCGGCCGGCTCCGCCTTGCTGCTGCGGCCCCGGTCATCGGCGTCAGGGTACGAGAACATCTCCTGGAAGTCCGCCGCAACCTCTAGGCGCAGCGGCTCCAGACACCTTACGCACTCCCCCTCGGCCGACGCACGGGCGGTGCCTGTGACAAGCACCCCTTCCACGACCGATTCGAGGCGGAGGTCCAGCTCCACGGGTGCGCCTTCCGGCACACCGATGACCCCGTCGATGCCGAGAACAGCCGGCGGACCAGGTGCGTCCACCGTGCGGGAGAGCCGCTGGAGGGCACCGGGACGCCGGCCCAGCTCGTGCGTATCGAACACGAGGGGGTTTCGGTGGTCGAGGTGGCCGTTCAGGGCTTTTCCTGCTTTCGAGATCATGTGCAACGCACATCGTGGGGAGGGCCGACCGGATTCGGAGTCGAAACGGGCAGCCGGGACCGCGGACATACGCGCGACCGAGGAGCCAGGATACTGGACGCGCCGCCCAGCTCCCAATCCGGGCGGCCGGGGCCGACCGGGTCGGGGCCCGGCCGCTTGCGGTCAGCGCTCCTGTTCGTACCGGCGGAGCTGGTCCAGGTCGATCATGCTGGTGTCGAAGAGGCTGGTCTCGTCGAGGGCGCTCTCGCCCTGCGGCTGGAGGGCCTGCTGGGGCTGCTGCTGGGGCCAGCCGTCATACCCCTGGACCGGGATCTGGGCCTGGGCCTGGGCCTGGCTCTGGTCGTAGCCCTGCTGCTGATACGCCGCTGCGTACGGGTCCGGCTGCTGCTGGTATCCGTAGGCGTCCTGCTGCGGCTGGTCCTGGTACGCGTAGGTCTCCGCGTAGCCGGGCTGCGTCTGGGCGGGGAAATGGGGCTGGGCCTGCTGGTGCGCCGGCTGCGGCTGCGGGGTGGCGAGCTCGGCGAGGCCGGCCCAGTGGTCCTCGTCGCTGATGCGCCCCTGGTCGCCCGCGGCGTCCTGGGCGGCCACATGCGCGCCGAGGTCGTCGGTGGGGATCCTGCCGTGCAGTTTCTGCCGTCCGCGGCCGACCGCCTCCAGGGTCTTGGCGAGCACGGCCTCGAAGGCGCCCAGCTTGGTGTCGACGTACTCGTCCGCCCGGCGCTGGAGCGTGGCCGGGTCGGTGCTGCGCTCGGGGGCCTCGGCGAAGTCCGGGTCCTCGTAGCCCTGCTCGTCGAAGGGCTGCCCGCGGCCGAGGAGCTTCTCGCGGCCCCGGTCGACCGAGCCGATCGTCTTGGTGAGCACGACCTCGAAGTTGGCCAGCTTGCTGTCGACGTACTCGTCGGCCTCGGCGCGGACCTCGGCGGCCTCGCGACGGGCCTCGTCGAGGATGCGGTCGGCCTCGCTGCGGGACTGCCGGGCGATCTCGGTGTCGGCGATCAGCGAGGTGCGTTCGGCGCGGGCGGCCCCAATGATCCGCTCGGCCTCCTGGCGGGCCTGCTCGGCCAGCTGCTCCTGGCCGCCGATGAGCTCCTGGGCGTGGGCGAGCGAGCCGGGCAGGGCCTCACGCACCTCTTCGAGCATCGCGAGCAGCTCGGCGCGGTTGACCACGCACGAGGCCGACATGGGCATCGACCGGGCGCTCCCGACCGCTTCGACGATCTCGTCGAGCTTCTTCTGCACGTCCACCGTGTGCTCGCCACTCTCTACAGCCGATTGGAGACGGACGGGACGACTGTAAGGCCAGTCGGCGCCCGTCCGACACCTGGTGACGGTCCGTCAGTGGATCAGCCCCGGGCGAGACGCTCGGTGAGGGCCCGGTGGACCACCGGGGGGAGCAGGTGGGAGACGTCGCCGCCCCAGGTGGCGACCTCCTTGACCAGGGAGGACGACAGGAAGCTGTAGGTCGGATTGGTCGGTACGAAGAGCGTCTCGACGCCGGAGAGGCCGTTGTTCATCTGGGCCATCTGGAGCTCGTAGTCGAAGTCGCTGACGGCCCTCAGGCCCTTGACGATCGCCGGGATGTCGCGCTGCTTGCAGAAGTCGACCAGGAGGCCGTGGAAGGACTCGACCTGGACGTTGTCGAAGTCCGCGGTGACCTGGCGGATCAGGTCGATCCGCTCGTCGACCGTGAACAGGCCCTTCTTGGACTGGTTGATCATCACCGCGACATGCACCACGTCGTACAGCTTCGAGGCGCGGCCAATGATGTCGAGGTGTCCATTGGTGATGGGGTCGAACGACCCCGGACAGACGGCGCGGCGCAACTTGGTTCCCTCGCTCTCCGGTGCGGTCATCGTGCGTCTTCGCACGTAGAGGCGGCGCGACCGTACCAAAGCGTTCCTTCGCCGTATCGACGGGCCCGCAAGGGTTCGAACCCCTCGGGCCAGTCGAATTCTCCGCCTCTGGTGCTGCGTTCCACGGTGACGAGGGCATCGGCCGTGAGCCACCCCTGGGCACGGAGTGTGAGCAGTATCTCGCCAAGATCGTTGTCGGTGACGGCGTACGGCGGGTCCAGGAACACCACGTCGTACGGCTGGGCCGGGGCAGGTCCCGTCACGATCTGCTCGGCCTTGCCGGTACGGACCTCGGCGCCGGGCAGGCCGAGCGTGCGGACGTTGTCCCGGACGGTGCGGACGGCCTTGGGATCGGCCTCGACGAGCAGGGCGTGCACCGCGCCCCGGGAGAGCGCCTCCAGACCGACGGCTCCGGAACCCGCGTACAGATCGGCGATACGGGTGCCCTCCAGGCTGCCGAGGAGGGCTTCCCAGGTGGAGAAGAGGCCCTCGCGCGCACGGTCGGAGGTGGGGCGGGTGCCGGTGCCGGGCGGAACGGCCAGGCGGCGTCCGCCGGCCGAGCCGGCGATCACGCGGGTCATGGGTGTCTGGTCCTCGGTTCGTGGGCGGCCCGCGGGGTGCCCCGGCGCCGTGCCACCCACGATATGGCGTTGCGGCCGATCGGGCCCGCGCACCCGGTGTCTCCGGTCAGCCCTTGTCGAGGTACTGCTCGCGCTCCTTGTCGAGCAGCGCGTCCAGCGCCGTCCGCAGCCCCGGCAGGTGTTCCAGCTCCGGGTCGGCCGCGACGACCGCCACGGCCTCCTCCCGTGCGGCGGCGATGACCTCCTCGTCGTCGATGACGGTGAGCATCCGCAGCGAGGAACGGACCCCGGACTGGGCCTGGCCGAGGACATCGCCCTC
>NZ_BMTF01000017.1:8461-29324 GCF_014649535.1 Streptomyces gelaticus | reverse complement strand
GCGGCGCTGTTCGAGGTCGATCCGGGAGAGCTCGAAGCCGTCGAGAGTGGCGGCGACGGCGGAGAGCCGGGCGCGGGCCGGACTGGCCTCGTGGGCCTCGCTGACCAGCAGGCAGAGTCCGGGGGCGGAACCCCGGCCGACCCGGCCGCGCAACTGGTGCAGCTGGGAGACCCCGAAGCGGTCGGCGTCCATGATCACCATGGCGGTGGCGTTGGGGACGTTGACGCCGACCTCGATGACGGTGGTGGCGACCAGGACGTCGACGTCGCCCGCGGCGAAGCGGCGCATCACGTCGTCCTTGTCGTCCGGATTCATCCTGCCGTGCAGCACCTCGACGCGCAGACCGGCCAGCGGGCCCTTGGCGAGCTGTTCGGCGATCTCCAGCACGGCGAGCGGCGGGCGCTTGTCGCCCTCCTCCTCGGGCGCCTTCTTCTTCGTCTTCTTCCCCCCCGCCTCGTCGTCGGCGTCGTCGCCGATGCGGGGGCAGACCACGTAGGCCTGGTGTCCGTTCTCCACTTCTTCCCGCACTCTTTCCCAGGCGCGGCCGAGGAAGTGCGGCTTGTCCTTGGCGGGGACGACATGGCTGGCGATCGGCGAGCGGCCGGCCGGGAGCTGGTCCAGTACGGAGGTCTCCAGGTCTCCGAAGACGGTCATGGCGACCGTACGGGGAATGGGGGTGGCCGTCATGACCAGCAGATGCGGCGGCTGCTTCCCCTTGGAGCGCAAGGCGTCGCGCTGTTCCACACCGAAGCGGTGCTGTTCGTCGACGACGACCAGGCCCAGGTCGTGGAACTGCACCTTGTCCTCGATCAGGGCATGGGTGCCGATCACGATCCCGGCCTCGCCGGTGACGAGGTCGAGGAGCGCCTGACGGCGGGCCGCGACCCCCATCGAGCCGGTGAGCAGCACCACCTTCGTGCCCTGCTCGGAGCCGCCCAGCGCCTGCCCGTCGCCCGACCGCCGCCCCTCCTGGGGAGGCGCTTCGCGCCACAGTCCCCAGTTCTCGGCCAGCTCTCCCATCATTTCCGTGATGGAGCGGTGGTGCTGCTGGGCGAGCACCTCGGTCGGCGCGAGCATGGCGGCCTGCCCGCCCGCGTCGACGACCCCGAGCATGGCCCGCAGCGCGACCAGGGTCTTGCCGGACCCGACCTCGCCCTGGAGCAGCCGGTGCATCGGGTGCTCGGTCGCGAGGTCGTCGAAGATCTCCTTGGAGACCTTCTGCTGCCCGTCGGTGAGGGTGAAGGGCAGCCTGGCGTCGAAGGCGTCGAGCAGTCCGCCGGGCACGGGTCTGCGGGCCGCGGCCGGGAGCTGCGTGTCGGCGTACCTGCGGCGGGCCAGCGCGACCTGGAGGACGAAGGCCTCGTCCCACTTCAGCCGGTCCCTGGCCTGGGCGATGTCCGCCTTGGTCCGCGGGCGGTGGACCTTCAGCAGCGCCTCGGGCAGCGCGGTGAACCCGCGGCCCTCGCGCAGGCCCGGCGGCAGCGGGTCGACGGCCTCCTGGGCGCTGGGCAGCACCGTGTCGACGGCCTTGGCGATCCGCCACGAGTCCAGCTGCTTGCAGGCCGGGTAGATCGGCAGCAGCCGCCCGGCGAAGGCGTCCACCGCTTCGGTGGCCTCGTCGGTGTCCTTGGTGTCCAGGAGCTGGTACGTGGGGTGGGCCAGCTGCATCTTCCGGTTGAAGACGGAGACCTTGCCCGCGAACATCGCCCGCCGGCCGGGCAGCAGCTCCTTGTGCGGCTTGTGGACGCCGTGGCCGAAGAAGACCAGCTGGAGGCGGCCGCTGCCGTCGGTGAGGGTCACTTCGAGGCGCTTGCCGCGGCCGTTGTTGAACATCAGCACGCGGGCGTCGGCGACCTGGGCGACCACCGTCACGTGCTCGTCCAGCGGGAGGTCCGTCAGCGCCGTGAGCCGGCCGCGCTCCTCGTAGCGCCGCGGGTAGTGGTGGAGCAGATCACCGACCGTGTGCAGGTCGAGGTGTTCGGCCATCACCTTCGCGGTGGCTCCGCCGAGCAGCTTCTTGAGGGGTTCATCGAACGCAGACACGCGATCCATTGCACACCACACCACTGACAGATGTCCGGCGGGCACCACCCGGAACCCGGGAATCCCCTGGTCGGAATCGTCGACACGCCCCTAGGATCGGCTCCCACGCTTCCGGCTCGCGATCACCTCTCGAGGGATCGCCCGACCCGCGCTGTCGCACGTGCCTCGCCGGACGAGGCACAGGTCCCCCCACCGGCGCTGCGACGATGACATCTGAGACCTCCGCGAATTCCGCGTCCCACGAACACACCGAATCCCCCGCCGGCCGGTCGCCGCACACCTTCCAGGTGGACCTGCGCGGGCTGGTCGACCTTCTCTCCCACCATCTCTACTCCTCCCCTCGGGTCTACCTCCGCGAGCTGCTGCAGAACGCCGTGGACGCCATCACGGCCCGCCGCGCCGAGCAGCCGGACGCGCCCGCCCTGGTGCGGCTGTACGCGGACGGCGGACGGCTGCGGATCGAGGACAGCGGGATCGGTCTGACCGAGACCGATGTGCACAGCCTGCTCGCGACGATCGGCCGCAGTTCCAAGCGCGAGGGGGCGGAAGGGCTCGCCTCGGCGAGCGCCGGGTTCCTCGGCCGGTTCGGCATCGGGCTGCTGGCGTGCTTCGTCGTCGCGGCCGAGATCAGGGTGGTGAGCCGTTCGGCGCGTACGCCCGCGTCACCGCCTGTGGAGTGGTGCGCCCGCGAGGACGGTTCGTACACCGTCCGTACGCTGCCCGACGAGGCGCGGACGGAGCCGGGCACCACCGTGCACCTGACCGCACGGCCCGGCAGCGGGGACTGGCTCACCGAGGAGCGGGTGCTCTCCCTCGCCCGCGACTTCGGCTCGCTGCTGCCCTACGACGTACGGGTGGGCGAGGCCGCGGTCACCGCTCTGCCGGCGCCGTGGGACCGCCCGTATCCGAGCCCGGCGGCGCGGCGCGTGGCGCTCGCCCGCCACTGCCACGAGCAGTTCGGCTTCCCGCCGCTCGACGCGATCGACCTGGATCTGCCGCTCGCCGGGGTCCGCGGGGTCGCCTATGTGCTGCCGTCCGCCGTGAGTCCGGCGCAGCGGGCCGGGCACCGGGTGCATCTGAAGGGGATGCTGCTGACCGACCGGGCCGACGAACTCCTGCCCGACTGGGCGTTCTTCGTGCGCTGTGTCATCGACACGGACACTCTGCGGCCCACCGCCTCGCGGGAGGCGCTGTACGCGGACGAGACGCTTGCTGCCGTGCGGGAGGCGCTCGGCGACCGGATCAGGCAGTGGCTCACCGGGCTCGCCGCGGGTGATCCGGAGCGGCTCGCGGAGTTCATCTCCGTGCACCACCTGGGGGTGAAGTCGCTCGCCCGGCACGACGGCGCCATGTTGCGCACGATGCTGCCGTGGCTGCCGTTCGAGACGACGGACGGGCAGTTGTCGCTGGAGGAGTTCGCCCGGCGCCATCCGGTGGTGCACTTCACCCGGACCGTCGAGGAGTACCGGCAGGTCGCGCCGATCGCCTCCGCGCAGGGCATCGGGGTGGTCAACGGCGGCTACACGTACGACACCGAGCTGGTCGAGCGGCTGCCCTCGGTCCGTCCCGGGACAGCGGTCGCGGAGCTGGACGCCGATACCGTCACCGCGCATCTGGACTCCGTCGATCCGGCGCAGGAGCTGGCGCTCGGCGCCTTTCTGGCCACGGCCCGCACGCGGCTGGACCCGCTGGGCTGCGACGTGGCGCTGCGTGCTTTCCATCCGCTGACCGTGCCCGCGCTGCATCTCGACGACCGGGCGGCCCGCCACGAGCAGGCCCGCGCCGAGGCGGAGGGGCAGGCCGACGAGCTGTGGGCGGGCATCCTCGGCTCGCTGCGCGGCAGCGCGCCGCGCGCCCGGCTCGTACTGAACCATCTCAACCCCCTGATCCGGCGCATCGGTTCGCTGCCCGACCCTGAGCTGGTGGGCAATGCCGTCGAGGCGCTGTACGGGCAGGCGCTGCTGATGGCGCAGCGCCCGCTGCGGCCGGCCGACTCGGCGCTGCTGAACCGGGCGTTCATCGGCCTGCTGGAGTGGGCCACGCATCCCGCAGCACCAGGACACTCCCCCGCGGACCCCCAGGAGGACGGCCGATGAGCGCCGACGTCAGCACGATCCGCCAGGCCCTGCGGGAGAACGACCGGGAACCGGAGGGCCCCGCGCGCAACGCCCGCGCGGAGCGGCTGCTCGCCGAGGCCGAGCAGACCGGGGACGCGGCCCTGGTCGTCGAAGCGCTCACCCATCAGCTGCAGGTCTACAACTACAGCTCCGAGAAGGACAAGATGTTCGTGCCCTTCGCGCGGCTGCTGCGCATGTGGGACGAACGGCCCGGCGATTTCGGCGACTTCATGACCCACCACCTGTTCTGGATGTTCAAGTGGGTCTCCAGCTCCATGGTCGACCAGCCGCACATCCCGCTCGCCGCCATCGAGAAGTGGCAGAGCGAGATGGAGCACCGCTACCGGCTCGCCGGCCACTCGGAGCGTGCCGTGTGCCAGGGCGAGCTGGAGATAGCCCGCCACCTGGGCGATCTGCCGCGTGCCGAGCGGGCGTACGCCGCCTGGCAGGCGGCCGACCGCGACCGGATGGCCAACTGCCACGCCTGTGAGCTGCATGAACAGGGGAGTTGGCAGGTGCAGCTCGGCCTGGACGCCGAGGCCCTGGAGACCTGGGCGCCGGTGCTGGCCGGTGAGCACACCTGCGCCCATGAGCCGCACGCCGTGCTGGCGGCCTCGCTGCTGCCGCTGCTGCGGACCGGCCGGTCCGAGCAGGCCCGCGCCCACCATCTGCGCGGGTACCGGATGGTCCGGTCGATGGAGAGCATGCGGGACTCGGCCGCCCAGCACATCGAGTTCTGCGCCCTGACCGGCAACGAGGCCCGCGGCCTGGAGATCCTCGCCGAGCGGCCCGCGTACTTCACCGACCGCGGGAACCCCGCCAGCCTGATGGACTACCTGGCCGTCACGGCGCTGCTGATGGACCGGCTGACCACGCTCGGCCACGGCGGGCAGTCGGTGCCGGGTCCGGCCGGGACCGGCTGGACCGCGTCCTCACTGGCCGCGCACGCCCGTACCCGGGCGCTGGAGCTGGCCGCCCGGTTCGACGAGCGCAACGGCACCGGGCGGATCGGCACGGTGGTGCGGGAGCGTCTGGACCGCCGGCCGCTGATGGACCGGCTGCCGCTCGGGGTACGGGCCGTGCGGCTGGCCGCCGCGCCCCCGGAGCCCGCCGCCCCGGCTCCGGAGACACCGGTGCAGGCGCCGCTGGACCTGGCCGGTCTGCTGGCCGAGGCGCACCGCCTCTCCGAGGCCCAGCGCCCGGAGGCCGGACCCGCCTGGGAAGCCGTGGCCCGTCGGGTCGCCGCGGCGGACCCGGCTGCGGCCGGGCTGTCGGACCACGACCGCGCGAGCGTCGAGGACCACCGGGCGATGTACGGCTCGCTGCCGCCGGCCGAGGCGATGGCGGCCTTCGGGACCGCCGCCGGTCTCTACGAGGCCGCGGGCGACCCGGGCGAGGCCGCCGCCGCGGCGGGCCGGGCCGCGTACGCCCGCGCGCTGCAGCCCGGCGGGGCGGACGGGGCGCTGGCCGAAATCGCCCCGGTGGTGGACCGGGTCCTGGCGCTGCACGCCGACGGCGCGGCCACCGCCCGCCAGGCAAGCGCGGTGCTGATGTGCCGGGCCCGCGTTCTCGGCCGGCTGGTGCAGGACGCCCCGGACGAGGCGGCCGCCGAGTCGGCCGTCGCCGGTCTCGACCAGGGGGCGCGGGAACTGCTCGCGTTCACCGAACCGCTGCGCGCGGAGGCCGGGGTGGCCACCCGGATCGCGGAGGCGCTGGAACTGCTCGGCGACGTCGCTGCGTACCGGGGCGACCCGCGCACCGCGCTGGAGCGGTACGAGCGGGCCGCCGCGGAGACCCGTGCCGCCGGGCTGCCCTGGTACGGGGTCGAGTGCGAGGCCAAGGCGTCCGGGCTCGCCGCCCAGCTGGAGGAGTACGGGCGGGCGGAGCGGGCGGCACGGGCCGCGCTGGAGCACGCGGCGCTCGTCCCGGCGCGCGGGCGGGCCCGGCTGCATCTGCGGCCCGCCGAAATCCTGGCAGGTACCGGGCAGTTCGCCGAGGCGGCCGAGCAGGCGCTGGACGCCGCGCACTGGGCGGACGAGTCGGGCGAGAGCGCGACGCTCGGGGTCCATGCCCGTCATCAGCTCGGCGGCTGGCTGCTCCGGCTGGACCGGGCGGCGGAGGCCGCCGCGGTGCTGGAGGCCGTGCTGCCCGACATCACGGCCGAGGAGCACGGTGACGGCATGGTCGTGCAGACGCTGTGGTGGCTGGGCGACGCGCTCACGGAGCTCCACGAGCCGCGGGAGGCGGCCGGGCACTGGCTGAAGGCGGCGGAGATCGCCCGCGGCTGGCCCGAACAGCACGACCACGCGATGCTCGCGAATCTGGCCGCGCAGGCGCTCTACCGGGCGGATCTGGACCCGCAGGCGGAGCTGGCGTACGCGCGGGCCGGGGAACTCTGGCGCGAGCTGGGCGATATTCCGGCGCTGGTGCGGACGCTGCGGGTGCGGGCCTGGATCGCCGCCCGGGAGGAGCAGCCGGACCCGGGGGCGGCGCGGGCGTTCATGGCGGCGGCCGCGCGGGAGTGCGAGGCGGCACTGGCCTGCTGCCCGGCGGACGGGGCTCCCCGGCTGCTCGCGGAGCTCGCGGACACCCACCGCCAGACCGGCGAGCTGATCGCCCATGTCTGCCCGGGTGAGCCGGGCGAGGCGCCGGAGTACGAGGAGGCGCTCGGGTACGTGGACCGGGCGGTCGCCGGCTTCACGCAGGCCGGCGCCGGTTTCGTCGGCCTGCGCACGGCCACCGAGCTGATGGCCGCCTGGCTGGAGGCCGACCTGGGCCGTCCGGACGCGGCCCGGGAGCGGGCCCGCAGGGTCCTGGAGATCCACGGGGCCGGGGAGGCGGACGAGACGGGCGAGGAGCGCCGGGCGGAGGCCGAGGCGCTGCTGGACTACGTGGACCGGAGGTCCGGCTCCTCCGGCGCCTGAGCGAGCGGCGCTACTCCACTCCGATGAGCAGCGGAGCACACTGGTGGCCGCCCCGGTACACCACCGTGTCCACTGCCAGATAGCCCTCGCGTACGTGCTCCTCCAGCGCGTCCGCGAGGGTGTCGGGGACGTCCTCGCCCAGGATCAGGGTGACCAGTTCGCCGCCCGCCGCCAGCATGCGGTCCAGTACGTCGCGGGCGGTCTGCGGTACGTCCTCGCCGATGACCGCGACGTCGCCGTCGATCAGGCCCAGGATGTCGCCGGCCTGGCAGATGCCCGCCATGGTCCAGGACTGCCGTTCGGCGACGGCGAGTTCGGCGTAGCGGGTGGCCCCGGCGGCGGCGGTCATCGCCACCACGTCCTCGTCGAAGCTGCGGTCGGGTTCGTGCACGGCGAGGGCGGCGATGCCCTGGACGGCGGCCCTGGTCGGGATCAGGGCGACCCGGACGCCCTCCGCGCGGGCCTGTTCGGCGGCGGCAGCGGCGGTGTGGCGCAGCTCCGCGTCGTTGGGCAGCAGGACCACCTCGCGGGCGTGCGCCCGGCGGATGGCGTCGACCAGTTCGCCGCTGGCCGGGGGCTCCCCGGGGCGGGCCAGGACCGTGGTGGCCCCGGCCTCCTTGCACAGGCCGCGCAGTCCGTCGCCGGGGACCACCACGACGACCGCGCGCTGCGCGGGCTCGATGTGGGGGTGTACCCGGTCCGCGCCGAAGTGGGTGATCCGGATGCGGTACGGCCGCCCCGCCTCCACCCCGGCCTCCACGGCCGCACCCGCGTCGTCGACGTGCACATGGACGTTCCACAGCCCGTCGCCGCCCACTACCACGAGCGAGTCACCGAGCCGGTCGAGCCGGGTCCGCAGCCGGTCCACGGCCTCGTCCCCGGCCTCCAGCAGGTAGATGACCTCGAAGGCCGGCCCGCCTTCCGCCTCGTCCGCCGCGCAGTCGTCCGGCACGTAAAGGGCGGCGGGCACGGCCACGTGGGTGCGCTCGGGGGCCCGCCCGGAGACCGCTTCGACGAGCGCCCCGAGCACCGTCACCAGGCCCCGTCCCCCGGCGTCCACGACGCCCGCCCGGCCGAGGACGGCGAGCTGTCCGGGGGTCGCTTCCAGGGCCGTCAGCGCCCCCTCGTACGCCGCCCTTGCGACGGCCGCGGCCGAGGCGTCGTGCCCGGTGCGCGCGGCGGACCCGGCGGCCGCGGTGGCCACCGTCAGCACGGTGCCCTCGACGGGGTGGGCGACGGCCCGGCGGGCCGCGTCGGCGGCGACGGCCAGGGCCCGGCGCAGATGGTCCGCGTCATGGCCGACGGCCAGCACCCCCGCCATCCCGCGCAGCAACTGGGCCAGGATCGTGCCGGAGTTCCCGCGGGCGCCGATCAGGGCGCCGTGCGCCATGGCGCGTACCGCGTCGGCCGCGACGGGTGCGGTCGTACCGGTCTCGTGGGCGGCGAAGACCGCTTCGACGGCCTGGGTCGCCGATTCCACGGTCAGATAGAGGTTCGTCCCGGTGTCCCCGTCGGCGACGGGGTACACATTGATCGCGTCGATCGCCTCGCGCTCCCGGCCCAGCGCCTCCAGGGCCAGCGAGCACCAGGTACGCACCGCGACGGCGTCCATGTCGTCGTCGGTCTGCGACACCTGTCGGCCCTCCTCGGATTCGGCCGTGGGCGGCCGGCTGCATCGCAGAGTAGCCCCGTGCACGGGGTCCGGCGGGGACAGGGGGCGGGACAAGGCCGGTGGAACCCATGGTAGTTTCGTTCCACCGACGCAGCCGTTGTATGCTGCTTCGGTTGCCCGATGAGAGTCGGGCCATCCCTCCGGCACCGCCACTTCAGTCAAATGATTCCGGCGCGCCGGATTTCACTGTAAGTGCATCTGAAGTCTTTGGAGTGACCCGTGGCTGCCAACTGCGACGTCTGCGGCAAGGGGCCGGGCTTCGGCAACAACATTTCGCACTCGCACCGCCGTACGTCCCGTCGCTGGAACCCCAACATCCAGCGCGTGCGTGCCGTGGTCGGTCGGACGCCGAAGCGGCTCAACGTCTGCACCTCGTGCATCAAGGCCGGCAAGGTCGCGCGCTGACGTTCCCGTCGTAGCGCAGCCTTCCGGTTGCCCAAAAAGCTGGTCCACCTCGGTGGGCCGGCTTTTTGCTGTGCGCCGGGGAGCGCTCACCCGGTGCGGGTCCGCCAGCCGTGGTCGACCGGGCCGATCCCCGCGCCCAGCGGGAATCCCCCCGCGATCGCCCCGGTGACGTAGACCTTCGCGTCCCGTACCGCCGCGGGTACGTCCTGCCCCAGCGCCAGTCGGCAGGCGATGGCCGAGGCGAGGGTGCAGCCGGTGCCGTGGGTGTGGCGGTTTTCGTGCCGCGGGGCGCGCAGCCAGTGTTCCTCGGTGCCGTCGGTCACCAGGTCGACGGGGTCGCCCGGCAGATGGCCGCCCTTGACGACGACCCAGCGCGGCCCGAAGTCCAGTACGGCGGCGGCGCCCCGCCGCATCCCCGCCTCGTCCTCGACGTGAATGCCGGTGAGCTGTGCCACCTCGTCCAGGTTCGGAGTGGCGACCGTGGCGACCGGCAGCAGTTTCGTCCGTACGGAGTCGAGCGCTTCGGCGGCCAGCAGCGGGTCGCCGTGCTTGGAGACGCCGACCGGGTCGACGACGACCGGGGCGTCGGTGCCGGCGAGGAGTCCGGCCACGGTCTCCACGAGGACGGCCGACGACAGCATTCCGGTCTTCACCGCCTGCACCCCGATGTCGTCCACCACACTGCGGTACTGGGCGCGTACGGCGTCGACGGGCAGTTCCCAGGCGCCTCGCACGCCCAGCGAGTTCTGGGCGGTGACGGCGGTCAGCACGCTCATCCCGTGCACGCCGTGCGCCAGCATCGTCTTCAGGTCGGCCTGGACGCCCGCACCGCCGCCGGAGTCGGATCCGGCGACGGTGAGCACACGGGCGGGTACGGCGGCAGATGTCGTCATACTCCGAAATCTACTCGGCGTCCTCGATGTCCCCGAAGTGGTCCCAGCCGCTCTTGCTGGTCCACGGCGCCCCGTCGACGGTCACCTGCGGCAGCGCGGAGGGGTTGAGGACCTCGCCGATCACCCTCCAGCGGGCGGGCAGCTTCACGTCCGGCGGGAAGGTGGCGACGATCGCGTGGTCCTCGCCGCCGGTCAGCACCCACTGGAGCGGGTCGACGCCGACCGCCTGCCCGATGTCGGACATCTGCGAGGGGATGTCGATGAGTCCGGAGCGCAGATCGATCCGGACCTTGCTGGCCTCGGCGATGTGCCCGAGGTCCGCGACGAGCCCGTCGCTCACGTCCGTCATCGCGGTGGCGCCGAGCCCGGCGGCGGCGGGGCCGGCGTGGTACGGCGGCTCGGGGCGCCGGTGGGCCTCGACGAAGGCGCGGGGCGAGCGGAAGCCGCGGGAGAGCACCGCGTACCCGGCGGCGGACCAGCCGAGCCAGCCGGTGACGGCGACGACGTCTCCGGGCTGGGCGCCGGAGCGGGTGACCGGCTCGTGGTTGCGCAGATCGCCCAGCGCGGTGATCGAGACGGTGATCGTCTCGCCGCGCACCACGTCTCCGCCGACCACGGCCGCGCCCGCGACCTGGCACTCGTCACGGATGCCGTCCATCAGCTCGCCGGCCCAGGTGACCGGGAGTTCGGCGGGGACGACCAGGCCGAGCAGCAGCGCGGTGGGCACCGCGCCCATGGCGGCGATGTCGGCGAGGTTCTGGGCGGCGGCCTTGCGGCCGACGTCGTACGCCGTCGACCAGTCGCGGCGGAAGTGGCGTCCCTCCAACAGGATGTCCGTACTGGCCACGACCCTGCGGTCGGGAGCTGTCACCACCGCGGCGTCGTCGCCGGGGCCGAGCCGTACCGCCGGAGTGGTGGTGAGCCGGGAAGTGAGCTCCTTGATGAGCCCGAACTCCCCCAACTCGCCCACGGTTCCCTTCACCGAGTCTCACCTCTCATCTATCGCGCCGGACGGTCGTCCGGGCTGCTTCGACGGCCGGGGGTCCGGACCCTGGGCCGGCCGCCGCCGCAGGGAGCAGTCTGCACCGCTCGTCACCGTCATGCCCGTCCCCCTTCCGGACCGCTGCGCTTGCGGTCGCGGGCCGTCACTGCTGTCGGTAATGTCAAGAGACACGTCAACTTGTGTCTTGTGTACGCCACGCTGCGGGCGTCAACGGTCCACAGGTCTCCCCGCGGCACGCGGCAACGCGATACCGTGGCGTCCCTTTCTCCCCCACATGATCCTCGTGGCCGCCCTGGAGGTTCCGTGGTACAGGCGTACATCCTTATTCAGACCGAGGTGGGCAAGGCGTCGACCGTCGCCGAGACCATCGCCCAAGTTCCGGGAGTGATCCAGGCAGAGGACGTCACCGGCCCCTACGACGTGATCGTGCGCGCTCAGGCCGACACGGTCGATGAACTCGGCCGCATGGTGGTCGCCAAGGTCCAGCAGGTGGAAGGCATCACCCGAACCCTGACCTGCCCGGTCGTTCATCTGTAGTCCCCGTCTACGCTGGGCCGGTGACATCATCGCGCCGACTTCGCCATCCCGTGTTCCTCGGCCTGTCCGTCGCTGCGCTGCTGGCCGCGGCCGGCTGTTCCTCGACGGACGCCGCGGTGTCGATCACGGTTCCCACGCCGTCCCCGGAGGCTGCGGGCTACTGTCGTGCGCTGCACAAGGAGTTGCCGAGGACCGTTGCCGGACTCGACCTCGGTGACGCCGGGCCGAAGTCCGAACTGACCGCCGAGTGGGGGGACGGGGAGATCGTACTGCGCTGCGGTGTCCCCCGGCCCGCGAAGATGGACGACCCGATGGCGAAGGGGATCGAGGCGGACGGCGTCAACTGGCTGCTGGAGCAGTCCGACGACGCGGGTCCGCGCTTCACGACGACCTACCGCAAGGCATACGTCGAGGTGACCCTCTCGGCGGCGTACGCGCATGACGCGAGCCCGTTGGCCGCGCTCGCCCCGGCCGTCCGCAGGACCGTTCCCGGACTGTAGGGCGTGCGCTCCCGCCCGGGAGCGCACGCCGCGCGGCGCGGGGCCGTTCAGCGCAGGCCGGTCGGGCGGCTCAACGCGGCCTGGATCAGCCGGTCCACCAGCTCCTGGTAGCTCACACCGCTCTCCTGCCACATCCGCGGGTACATGGAGATCGGGGTGAAGCCCGGCAGGGTGTTGATCTCGTTGATCACGAAGGTGCCGTCCTCGGTGAGGAAGAAGTCGGCACGGACCAGCCCTTCGCAGGACGTGGCCTCGAAGGCCTCGATCGCTAGCCGCTGGACCTCGGCCGTCTGCTCCTCGGTGAGCGGTGCGGGCACGATCCCGGAGGCCGAGTCGATGTACTTGGCCTCGAAGTCGTAGAAGTCGTGCGAGGTCACCGGCGGGATCTCGGCGGGCACGCTGGCACGCGGCCCGTCCTCGAACTCCAGCACCCCGCACTCGATCTCGCGGCCCCGCAGCAGCGACTCGACCAGGAACTTGGGGTCGTGGCGGCGGGCCTCCTCGATCGCCTCGTCGAGGCCGGACAGGTCGTCGACCTTGGTGATGCCGATGGACGAGCCGGCCCGGGCGGGCTTGATGAAGAGCGGCCAGCCGTGCTCCCCGGCGAAGTCCACGATGCGCTTGCGGGCGCCCGAGGGGTCGTTGTCCCACTCGCGGGGACGCACCACCAGGTACGGGCCGACCGGCAGCCCGAAGGAGATGAAGACCCGCTTCATGTACTCCTTGTCCTGGCCGACCGCCGAGGCGAGCACCCCGGCACCGACGTAGGGCACGCCCGAGAGCTCCAGGAGCCCCTGGAGGGTGCCGTCCTCGCCGTAGGGGCCGTGCAGCACGGGGAAGACGACATCGACCTCGCCGAGCGCCTTGGGGACCGAGCCGGGCTCGCTGTAGACCACTTCGCGGCTGCCGGGGTCGACGGAGAGCACCACGGCGCCCTCGGTGGAGTCGGCCAGCTGGGCCACTTCCGGCATCTTCCGGTCCGTGATGGCCATGCGTTCGGGTGCGTCGGCGGTGAGCGCCCAGCGGCCGTCCGTCGTGATGCCGATCGGCAGGACGTCGTACTTGGTCCGGTCGATGGCGTTCAGGACGGCGCCGGCCGTGACGACCGAGATGCCGTGTTCGGAGCTGCGGCCGCCGAACACGACGGCCACGCGCGGCTTGCGGAGCTGCTGCTCCGGGCTCTGGGGGAGGTTCTCGCTGCTCATATCGCGTTGAGCGTACCTGCTGGTACCACTCGCGTCAGCGTGGCCGGGGGCGGCTTCGGCGCCGACCGTGGACGTTCACCGCTCCGGCCGCCCCGGCCCGCCTCAGCGCCGCTCGGCCTTCGCGCTGCGCGACATCAGCTCACCCAGTGCGACCATCGGCGGCTTGCCCTCGTGGACGATGCCGACGACGGTCTCGGTGATCGGCATGTCGACTCCGTGCCTGCGCGCCAGATCGAGCACCGACTCACAGGACTTGACGCCCTCGGCGGTCTGCTTGGTGACGGCGATGGTCTCCTGCAGCGTCATGCCCCGGCCGAGGTTGGTGCCGAAGGTGTGGTTGCGCGAGAGCGGCGAGGAGCAGGTGGCCACCAGGTCGCCCAGGCCCGCGAGTCCGGAGAAGGTCAGCGGGTCGGCGCCCATGGCCAGGCCGAGGCGGGTCGTCTCGGCGAGGCCCCGGGTGATGAGCGAACCCTTGGCGTTGTCGCCGAGGCCCATGCCGTCGGCGATGCCGACCGCCAGGCCGATGACGTTCTTGACCGCGCCGCCGAGTTCGCAGCCGACCACATCGGTGTTGGTGTACGGGCGGAAGTACGAGGTGTGGCAGGCGCTCTGGAGGCGCTGGGCCACGGACTCGTCCTGGCAGGCGACGACGGCCGCCGCGGGGCGGCGTTCGGCGATCTCCTTGGCCAGGTTGGGCCCGGTGACGACGGCGATCCGGTCCGCGGAGACCTTGGTGACGTCCTCGATGACCTCGCTCATCCGCTTCGCGGTGCCGAGTTCGACGCCCTTCATCATCGAGACGAGAACGGTGTCGGAGCCCAGGTGCGGGGTCCATTCGGCGAGATTGGCGCGCAGGGTCTGCGAAGGCACCACGAGTACGGCGAAGTCGGCGCCGTCCAGCGCCTCGGCGGCGTCGGTGGTGGCCCGGACGGAGGCGGGGAGTTCAATTCCCGGCAGGTAGTCCGGGTTGGTACGGGTCGTGTTGACGGCCTCGGCGACCTCGGCACGACGGCCCCAGAGGGTGACCTCGCAGCCGGCGTCGGCGAGCACCATGCCGAAGGCGGTACCCCATGAGCCGGTTCCGAAGACGGCTGCCTTTGCGGGGTGCGTCACTTGGTTCCCTCTCCTTCGGCCTTGCGCCGCTGCTCCTCGCGGGCCTTGCGGTGGTCGTAGGGCTGCGCGGGGGCCTGCTCGCCCCGCACGATCTCCAGTTGCGCGGTCACCGAGGCCATGATGGCCTCGGTCGCCTCGCGCAGGACCTCGGGCGTCGGCTCCATGTCGTAGAACCGGGAGAGGTCCACGGGTGGTCCGGCCTGCACCTGAAGGGTCTTGCGGGGGAACAGCCGGAGCTTGTTCTCCTTGGCGTACGGCGGCATCGCGAGGTTGGCGCCCCACTGCGCGACGGGGATGACCGGTGCCTTCGTCATCAACGCGACACGGGCGGCACCGGTCTTGCCGGCCATCGGCCACATGTCGGGGTCGCGGGTGAGTGTGCCCTCCGGGTAGAAGGCGACGCATTCGCCGCGCTCGATGGCGTCGACGGCCGCACGGAAGGCGTCCAGCGCGTTGGTCGTCTCGCGGTACACCGGGATCTGTCCGGTACCGCGCAGCATCATTCCCACAAAGGGAGTCTTGAACAGGCCCGCTTTGGCGAGAAGCCGCGGAACGCGTCCGGTGTTGTACTGGAAGTGACCGTAGGAAAGCGGGTCCAGATAGGAGTTGTGATTGACCGCGGTGATAAATCCACCGTCAGCCGGAATGTGTTCCATCCCCCGCCAGTCACGCTTGAACAGAACCACCAACGGCGGTTTTGCGATGACCGCCGCCAGGCGGTACCAGAAGCCGATTCTGCGGCGGGACACTCGGACACCTTCCTCTAAGGACCTGAACTCTGCCTGGCTACCGACGGTCAAGTCTCGCCCCAGGCCCCTGCTCTGTCGAGAACACCGTACGCCCCGCTTTCGGGACCGACCCTCCGGGTTCTCGCGCCGGCAGGCGAGAATAAGCGGCGACGCGCACCGAGGGGGAGATCGCCACGAACACCGACCCGACCGATCCTTGGTCCCTGGTCGTCCCGTTGAAGCCCCTTGCGCGGGCCAAGAGCAGGCTGGCGCCTGCGGCGGGGGCCGAACTGCGTCCCCGGCTCGCCCTCGCCTTCGCCCGGGACACCGTGGCCGCCGCCCTGTCGTGCCCGGCGGTGCTGGATGTGGTGGTGGTCACGGACGACCCGGAGGCCGGGGCGGCCCTCACCGCCATCGGGGCGCGCGTCGTCCCCGACGAGCCCGACCGCGGTCTCAACGCCGCGCTGGCACACGGCGAGCGGGCCGTACGGGCCGGGCGGCCCCGCGCCGCGGTCGCCGCCCTGAACGCGGATCTGCCCGCGCTGCGCCCCGCAGAACTGGCCCGGGTACTCGATTATTCCGCCGAATTCCCTCGCGCATTCGTGGCCGATGCAGCCGGAATCGGGACAACATTTCTTTCGGCTGCACCGGGAGTGGAATTGCGTCCGGCTTTCGGCGGCCCTTCCCGGGCCCGGCACCTGGACTCGGGCGCGGTGGAAATCGACCTGGCCGGCATCGATTCGGTCCGCCAGGACGTGGACACCGGCGAGGATCTGCGGGCGGCACTGGCGCTGGGCGTCGGCGCGCACACCGCGGAACACTGGGACACGGGGGGCCTCCCGGGCCGCCGCGGCTCCCGGCCGGGCCCCGGCGGCGAGGCCTCGGTGGTTTCCTCACCGGACCGATAGGCTTCCGTCCATGCAGGCGACCTCGTACACCTTCGACCCCGAGACCCGCACCGGCAGCGTGCTGCTCGACGACGGCACCCCGGTGGATTTCGACGCCCGGGCCTTCGACGCGGGCGGTCTGCGGCTGCTGCGTCCGGGACAGCGGGTGCGGATCGAGGGCAGCGGCGAGGGTGCGGAGCTGCGGATCACCCTGGTGACGCTGCAGACGTTCTGAACGGGCACGGCAGACGCCCCGGCCCCGAATGCGGCCGACGCTCCGGAAAGGGCGTGACAGACGTTCCGAGCGGGATTGCGAACGGGCACGGCAGACGTCCGGACGCGCACAGCGCCCACCACAGCCCGCGGGCCGGGCTCCCCGAGGGGAGCCCGGCCCGGTGCGTGTGAGCGGCCCTGTGCTGCTCGGCCTCACTTCTTCCGTGCAGTGGCCTTCTTCGCCGTCGTCTTGCGCGCCGTGGTCTTCTTGGCGGGCGCCTTCTTCGCCGTGGCCTTCTTCGCGGGCGCGGTCTTGCTGACGGCGGCCTTCTTGGCAGCGGTCGTCTTCTTCGCCGCAGCGGTGGTCTTCTTCGCTGCCGCCGTGGTCTTCTTGGCCGCCGCGGTGGTCTTCTTCGCGGTGGTCTTCTTCGCTGCCGCCGTGGTCTTCTTGGCGGCGACCTTCTTCGCGGTGACCTTCTTCGCCGTGGCCTTCTTGGCGGCGGCCTTCTTGGCGGCGGCCTTGGTCGTCGTCCGGGTGGAAGGACCGCCCGAGAGGCTGCCCTTGGGCGCCTTCTTCACGGCCACTTCGCCGCCCTTGGGGAGCTTCTTCGAGCCGCTCACCAGGTCCTTGAAGCCCTGTCCCGCACGGAAGCGGGGAACCGAGGTCTTCTTGACCCGCACGCGCTCGCCCGTCTGCGGGTTGCGGGCGTAACGGGCCGGGCGGTCGACCTTCTCGAACGAGCCGAAGCCGGTGACCGAGACCCGGTCCCCCGCGACAACCGCACGGACGATCGCGTCGAGTACCGCGTCGACGGCGTCGGCGGCCTGCTGGCGGCCTCCGACCTTGTCGGCAATCGCTTCTACGAGCTGCGCCTTGTTCACGTCTTCCCCTTCGGAGACATTGCCAGAACGAAAGTGTTCAAGCGTTTTCGCACGTTAGGCAGATATATACCGCAAATCAAACACGAAACGGGCTAATCACCCTAGTGCCGCAACGAAGTCGACTGCTGCACAGTTCCGCAGAGTCAGTCACCTTCGGGGAATCGGCCCTCATCGAGGTCCTTCATCAACCGGTCCAGACGCCTTGCCGCATCCGGGAGATCGTGCTTAGCCGCGGCCGTGATGACCAACAGCTTCCGGGACAGCGCCATCCTTACGCCCTCCGGGACTTGCAGTGCGCGCACTCTTGTGTGCGCTTCCTTCAATCGGTCGGCGACTTGGCCGTAAAGCTTGAGTTGGCTGTCGCGTTCCATGCACCGATTGTGCCATCTGGGCCGAGTTGTCGCCCGACAGGGTCTCAACAAGCGACTGCGCCCCCTACCAGATGGCAGGGGGCGCAGTCCTGGAAACGTGCTGCTCAGGCGTTAATTGTACGCGGCTTGAAGGTCGGCCTTGCCGCCTCATAAGTCGCGATGTCCGCTTCGTTCTGAAGGGTGAGACTGATGTCGTCCAGCCCGTTGAGCAGTCGCCAACGGGCGTTCTCGTCGAGCTCGAAGTCGGCCGTGATGCCCTCGGCGCGGACCTGGCGCGCCTCCAGGTCGACGGTGATCTCGGCCGCGGGATCGGCCTCGGTCAGCTCCCAGAGCGCGTCGATCACCTGCTGGTCGAGTACGACGGTCAACAGCCCGTTCTTCAGCGAGTTGCCGCGGAAGATGTCGGCGAACCGGGAGGAGACGACGGCCTTGAAGCCGTAGTTCTGCAGCGCCCACACGGCGTGTTCGCGGGACGATCCGGTACCGAAGTCGGGACCGGCCACCAGGACCGTGGCACCCTTGCGCTCCGGGCGGTTGAGGACGAAGTTCTCGTCCTTGCGCCAGGCCTCGAAGAGCCCGTCCTCGAAGCCGTCCCGGGTGACCTTCTTCAGCCAGTGGGCAGGAATGATCTGGTCGGTGTCGACGTTGCTGCGGCGCAGCGGGACGGCCCGGCCGGTGTGTGTGGTGAAAGCTTCCATGATTCTCAGACTCCGGCGGGCGTACGGGCGTCGGACAGGTCGGCGGGCGAGGCCAGGTGTCCCAGCACGGCGGTGGCGGCGGCCACCTGCGGGGAGACCAGGTGCGTACGGCCGCCCTTGCCCTGGCGGCCCTCGAAGTTGCGGTTCGAGGTGGAGGCGGAGCGCTCGCCGGGGGCCAGCTGGTCGGGGTTCATGCCGAGGCACATCGAGCAGCCGGCGTGGCGCCATTCGGCGCCCGCGGCGGTGAAGACCTTGTCCAGGCCCTCGTCGACGGCCTGCAGGGCGACCCGTACGGAACCCGGGACGACCAGCATCCGTACCCCGTCGGCGACTTTGCGGCCCTCCAGGACCGCGGCCGCGTTGCGCAGGTCCTCGATCCGGCCGTTGGTGCAGGAGCCTACGAAGACGGTGTCCACGTTGATCTCGCGCAGCGGCTGGCCGGCGGTCAACCCCATGTATTCCAGGGCCTTTTCGGCGGCGTTGCGCTCCGAGGCGTCCTCGTACGAAGCAGGGTCGGGGACGTTGGCCGACAGGGGCGCGCCCTGGCCGGGGTTGGTGCCCCAGGTGACGAACGGGGCCAGCTCGGCCGCGTCGATGACGACCTCGGCGTCGAAGACCGCGTCGTCGTCGGTGCGCAGCGTCTTCCAGTACGCGACGGCGGCGTCCCAGTCCTCGCCCTGCGGGGCGTGGTCGCGGCCCTTCAGGTAGTCGAAAGTGGTCTGGTCCGGGGCGATCATGCCCGCCCGGGCACCGGCCTCGATCGACATGTTGCAGATGGTCATCCGGGCTTCCATCGAGAGCTTCTCGATGGCGGAGCCGCGGTACTCCAGGATGTAGCCCTGGCCGCCGCCGGTGCCGATCCGGGCGATGATCGCGAGGATCAGGTCCTTGGCCGTGACGCCGTCGGGCAGTTCGCCGTCGATGGTGATCGCCATGGTCTTCGGGCGGGCCATCGGCAGCGTCTGGGTGGCCAGCACGTGCTCGACCTGGCTGGTGCCGATGCCGAATGCCAGCGCGCCGAAGGCGCCGTGCGTGGACGTGTGGGAGTCGCCGCAGACCACGGTGGTGCCGGGCTGGGTCAGGCCCAGCTGCGGGCCGACCACGTGCACGACGCCCTGCTCGACGTCGCCCAGGGGGTGCAGCCGGACACCGAACTCGGCGCAGTTCTTGCGCAGGGTCTCCAGCTGGGCGCGGGAGACCGGGTCGGCGATCGGCTTGTCGATGTCGAGGGTCGGGGTGTTGTGATCCTCGGTGGCGATGGTGAGATCGAGGCGCCGCACCCGGCGTCCGGCCTGCCGGAGGCCGTCGAAGGCCTGGGGGCTGGTCACCTCGTGCAGCAGGTGCAGATCGATGAAGAGGAGGTCGGGCTCACCTTCGGCGCGCCGGACGACATGGTCGTCCCAGACCTTCTCCGCGAGTGTCCTACCCATCGCTTTCCCTCCGGCCGGCGTCTTCGCCGGCCCAACTAGAGATTTGGTGCGCCGCCGTCCGGACCCCCGTGCGGGGCGGTGGCTACGGGGCCGTTGTGTGGCCGCCCCTACAGGTTCGCAAGTTCTGCCGAATATTGAACTTGCGTTTCACAGAGTGAGACGGGAGTATCGTCGTATGGACAACTCTAGCGGCGTCGGCGTTCTCGACAAGGCAGCTCTGGTATTGAGCGCCCTGGAGTCCGGTCCGGCCACCCTCGCCGGGCTGGTCGCGGCGACCGGGCTCGCACGACCCACGGCCCACCGACTGGCCGTGGCACTGGAACACCACCGCATGGTGGCGAGGGACATGCAGGGCCGTTTCATTCTCGGCCCCCGGCTGGCGGAGCTCGCCGCGGCGGCGGGCGAGGACCGCCTGCTGGCCACGGCCGGCCCGGTGCTCACCCACCTCCGCGACATCACCGGCGAGAGCGCACAGCTCTACCGCAGGCAGGGCGACATGCGGATCTGCGTGGCGGCGGCGGAGCGGCTGTCCGGCCTGCGGGACACCGTGCCGGTCGGCTCCACGCTCACCATGAAGGCCGGCTCGTCGGCCCAGATCCTGATGGCCTGGGAGGAGCCGGAGCGCCTGCACCGCGGCCTCCAGGGCGCCCGCTTCACGGCGACGGCGCTCTCGGGCGTACGGCGCAGGGGCTGGGCCCAGTCGATCGGCGAGCGCGAGCCGGGCGTGGCCTCGGTCTCGGCCCCGGTGCGCGGCCCCTCGAACCGGGTGGTCGCCGCCGTCTCGGTCTCCGGACCGATCGAGCGGCTGACCAGGCACCCGGGCCGGATGCACGCCCAGGCGGTCATCGACTCGGCGGCCAGGCTCAGCGAGGCCCTGCGCCGTACCGGCTGACGCATCCGGCAGCCCCCGGCCGCCCCAGCGTCGTGGCGGTCCCCTCCCAGAACCTCACCCGCGAAGGCTCACTTCGCGTTCGAGCGGTGCGCGAAACGGTCGGCTCCCCGACGGCCACGCGCCTCCAGCGGCAGCACGCCGGTCGCCCGGGCCGGTCCGCAGGCCGGCCTGATGCGTCAAGTCGCCGTCCAGGACCTGGACATGATGGAGACACACCCCACGGAGTCGGAGCAGGAGGAGGAGTCGGCCCCGGCGCTACGGCCTCTGAACCGGCCCACGGCCCGAACGGGCCTCGTCGGCAACAGCAAAGGCCCTTCACCGGGGTGAAGGGCCTTTGTCTGTCCTGCTGT
>NZ_BMTF01000017.1:0-8429 GCF_014649535.1 Streptomyces gelaticus | reverse complement strand
TGTACCCCCGACCGGATTCGAACCGGCGCTACTGCCGTGAGAGGGCAGCGTGCTAGGCCGCTACACAACGGGGGCTTGTTACTACTTTTGCATTTCTGCGCTGGGCTACCAGGACTCGAACCTAGAATGACGGTACCAGAAACCGTAGTGTTGCCAATTACACCATAGCCCATGGTGTTACAAGTACCCCCGACCGGATTCGAACCGGCGCTACTGCCGTGAGAGGGCAGCGTGCTAGGCCGCTACACAACGGGGGCCCTAGCGATCCTGCATCGAGAGCGTGGGTGCGACCCAGACGATCTCGCGGGAAGGATCTGTACCCCCGACCGGATTCGAACCGGCGCTACTGCCGTGAGAGGGCAGCGTGCTAGGCCGCTACACAACGGGGGCTTGTTACTACTTTTGCATTTCTGCGCTGGGCTACCAGGACTCGAACCTAGAATGACGGTACCAGAAACCGTAGTGTTGCCAATTACACCATAGCCCACCAAAACTCAACCCTTTGTGAGGGTTTTGTTCGGCTTGCGCTTCCCGTTCGGATCTTTCCTCCCGCTCGGGCGGCGCAGGAAGAACATTACCCGAAGGTGTCCGGCGCTCCAAAACGGGTATTGCCTGCCAGCAGCCCGGGCAGCTGATCGAGCCCGCTGATGCGGACGAGCTCGGGCCGTCCCCCGCGCCCGCCCCGGTCCAGCCAGATCCCCATCAGCCCGGCGGCGACCGCCCCACCGGCGTCGATGTCCGGCTCGTCCCCCACGTACGCGACCTCCTCCGGCTCCAGCGCCAGCTCCTCGCAGGCGGCGTGGAAGGCGGCGGCCTCGGGCTTGGACACGCCCAGTTCCACGGCGCACACCACGGCCTCGAAACGGTCCCGCACCCCGAGCGCGCGCAGCTTGCGGTCCTGGTTGTGGATGCTGGAGTTCGACAGCACCGCGTGCCGGAACCCGTCCGCCAGCAGATCCAGCACCGGCAGCACATCCGGGAAGAGCGCCCAGGCGGCCTCGTAGTGGGCCACGTGCCGAGCAAACCAGTCGTCGGCCTCCTCGTCCTCCAGCGGCCGCGAGACGAACTCCCTGACCCGGTCCCGGCGCTGTCCCTGGAAGTCGGTCTCCCCGGCGGCGAACCGCGCCCAGTGCGTGTCGGTGATCGTCCGCCATGCGACGAGGGCCTGCCCGACGGTTCCGTATCCGTCGGGCAGGCCCTCGTGTTCGAGATGCTTGCGCATGCCGATGCTGTCGGCACCGGTGTAGTCGAAGATCGTGTCGTCGATGTCCCAGAGGACCGCGCGGATCGTCATGCAGCCCAGCGTAGAGGCGCGTACGGCGGGCACGGCGGGTTCGCGCCAGTGCGGCTACGACGGCGGGAGGGGCGGCAGCCGCGGCTGCCGCCCCTCCCGTGGGTGCGCGTCGGTGGAAGCGCCGTTACGCGGCCAGCTTCGCCAGGGCCGCGTCGATGCGGGCGATCGTCCTCTCGCGGCCCAGGATCTCCAGGGACTCGAAGAGCGGCAGGCCGATCGTGCGGCCGGTGACCGCGACGCGGACCGGGGCCTGGGCCTTGCCGAGCTTCAGGCCGTGCTCCTCGCCCGCGGTGAGGACGGCGTTCTTCAGGGCGTCCGCGTTCCACTCGGCGTCGGCCAGCTTGGCGCGGGCCGTGGCGAGGAGGGCGTCGGAACCCTCCTTCATCGCCTTGGTCCAGGACGCCTCGTCCGTCGCCGGCTGGTCGAGGAAGAGGAAGTCGACGTTGGCCGTGATGTCCGACAGGACCGTGACGCGGGTCTGGGCGTGCGGGGCGATCGTCGCGAACCGGTCCGCGTCGAAGGCCTCCGGGGCCCAGGGGGCGAACGGAGCCTTCAGCCAGGGGCCGCAGGCCTCGGTGAACGCCTTCACATCCATCTTGCGGATGTGCTCGGCGTTGATGTGCTCGCACTTCTTCAGGTCGAAGCGCGCCGGGTTGGCGTTGACGTCCTTGATGTCGAACGCGGCCACCATCTCCTCGATGGAGAAGATGTCCCGGTCCTCGGCGATCGACCAGCCCAGCAGGGAGAGGTAGTTGAGCAGCCCCTCCGGCAGGAAGCCGCGCTCGCGGTAGAGGTTGAGCGAGGCCTGCGGGTCGCGCTTGGAGAGCTTCTTGTTGCCCTCGCCCATGACGTACGGGAGGTGGCCGAAGGCGGGGGTGCCCTTGGCGATGCCCAGCTCGATGAGCGCCTTGTAGAGGGCGAGCTGGCGCGGGGTGGAGGAGAGCAGGTCCTCGCCGCGCAGGACGTGGGTGATCTCCATCAGCGCGTCGTCGACCGGGTTGACCAGCGTGTAGAGCGGGGCGCCGTTGGCGCGGACGATGCCGTAGTCCGGCACGTTCTCCGGCTGGAAGGTCAGCTCGCCGCGGACCAGGTCGGTGAAGGTGAGCGCCTCGTCGGGCATCCGGAAGCGGACGATGGACGTCCGGCCCTCGGCCTCGTACGCGGCGATCTGCTCGGGGCTCAGCTCGCGGCAGTGGCCGTCGTAGCCGGACGGCTTGCCGGCCGCGCGGGCGGCGTCGCGGCGGGTGTCGAGCTCCTCGGTGGTGCAGTAGCAGTGGTACGCGTACCCGCCCGCCAGGAGCCTGTCGGCGACGTCCTTGTAGATGTCCATCCGCTGCGACTGGCGGTACGGGGCGTGCGGGCCGCCGACCTCGGGGCCCTCGTCCCAGTCGAAGCCGAGCCAGCGCATCGAATCCAGGAGCTGGTTGTAGGAGTCCTCGGAGTCACGGGCGGCGTCCGTGTCCTCGATGCGGAAGACCAGGGTGCCGCCGTGGTGCCGGGCGAAGGCCCAGTTGAACAAGGCGGTGCGGACCAGGCCCACGTGGGGGTTGCCGGTCGGGGAGGGACAGAAACGTACACGGACTGGTGCGTTAACCACGCTTGATCACCTTGTTGGTGAGAGTGCCGATGCCTTCGATGGTGACGGCGACCTCGTCGCCGACATGGAGGGGTCCGACCCCTGCGGGAGTGCCGGTGAGGATCACATCGCCCGGGAGCAGCGTCATGGCTTCCGTGATGTGGACGACCAGATCCTCGATCGAGCGGATCATGTCGCTCGTACGGCCCAGTTGGCGTTGCTCGCCGTTGACCGTGGCCTGGATGGTCAGGTCGTGGGGGTCGAGGTCGGTCTCCACCCAGGGGCCGAGCGGACAGGAGGTGTCGAAGCCCTTGGCCCGGGCCCACTGCTTCTCGCGCTTCTGGACGTCGCGGGCGGTGACGTCATTGGCGCAGGTGTAGCCGAAGACGACGTCCTTCACGCGCTCGCGCGGCACTTCCCGGCACATGCGGCCGATGACCACGGCCAGTTCGGCCTCGTGGTGGAGTTCGTTCGAGAAGGAGGGGTACTCGATCGCGTCGCCGGAGCCGATCACCGACGTGGTGGGCTTGAAGAAGGCGACGGGGACGTCCGGTACCTCGTTGCCGAGTTCCGCGGCGTGCTCCGCGTAGTTGCGACCGATGGCCACGACCTTGTTCGGGAGCACGGGCGGCAGGAGGCGGACCTTGTTCAGCGGGACCTTGGTGCCGGAGAGCTCGAACTCGGCGTACGGAATGCCCTTGATGATGTCGAGGACGAGACCATCGGGCCCCTCGCCCTCGACGGCGCCGAAGGCGACATTGCCGTCGATGGAGAACCTGGCGATGCGCACGGGATGCTGTCGCCCCTCACTTGCTGGCTGAAGACTGACGCTCCAGGCTAACGCGTTGCCCGGCGGGGATTGCCCCAATTGCCGGGCGGCGTGACGGGGCGGCCGCGCGGGGGCGGGGGCGCCGGCACGGGTGAGGGGGACGCGGTGTCCGCGTTACTCCGCGACCGCGGCGGTGACCGGGGCTTCCATGAGGACGGTGCGGCGGGGGTTGGCCGTCTGGGTGGGCAGGACCACGGCGTGCTCCGGCTGCTCCGGCGTCTGCAGCGCGTCGGCGTCCTTCAGGTGCGCCAGCGTGGTGCGCCGGGGGTTGGCAATGTTGCGGAACATCATCGTCGTCTTCATCTGCCGTTCGGACCCTGTCGGTTGCGGGCGCCACCCGGAGGGGCGCCGGTTGTCGGATTTGCCATCCCTGCAAAGCGTCAGGCTAAACATCCAATTCCCTCCGGAAGCCCGGAAGAGGCGGCGATCATTATGTGAGTTTGCTCACGACCGTGCCGACAATTCTCCCATTTCAGGCACTCGAACACGCCCACAGAAACGGACATTACGGCACTGAATCAGTCATTCCACTCCTGACCATGTCGACTGGGACACTCATTACACCTCGCTTGTTCATCCGTAATGGTCCGGTTTATCCGTGATCACGCTGCACTGCTTGTTACTCAGCCATCACAACGCGTCACCCGCGTCACAGCCCGGCACGGGGCCCTTGTTGGAGATCCGGCACTGTGCTGGAATTCCACGCACCGCCGCGGGTTTCAAGCCGGCGCGCAGGGGCGCAACGGAGCGCCGAGTGGCGGCGGAAAGGGGAAGGACGCCGGTCACTCACGACCACCATGGGGCGGGTACGACGCCCCACGACGCCGACACCGTCCCACCGCCTCGCGCGGCGGGACGCCTGGTCCAGAGGTTGCGACGCTAGTGCAGGGACGTTTCAAGAGGGATGGCAGCGCTGCGGCGGAGCAGGAGCCGCACGGCGGGACCGACCGCGGTTCCTCGGCCCAGCACGCCCAGAACCCCGGGCCTGCCGCGGCCGGCGACAGTGGCGACCGTGCTCAGCGCCCCGGTGCCACGGCGAACGGCGACGTCGATCCGGTCCCGTCGCCGAAGTCCCGGGGCTCCGCCAGCACCGGCTCGCGCGTCGCTCTTCGCAACTGGCGCATCAGCACGCGTCTGGTCTCCCTGCTCGCCCTTCCGGTGGTCGCCGCGACCACGCTGGGCGGTCTGCGGATCAACGAGTCCATGAGCGACATCCAGCAGCTGGACCACATGCAGCTGCTGACCAAGATGACCAAGCAGGCGACGTCGCTCGCCCAGGCCCTCCAGGAGGAGCGCGACCGTTCGGCCGGTCCGCTGGCCAACGGGGTCAAGCCCGACGACTTCAAGGTCACCGAGCCCCGCAAGAAGACCGACCGGGCGAAGACGGCCTTCCTCGACGCGACGACCTCGATCGGCGACCCCACCGGCGACGAGGCCCTCGAAGGCATCTATTCGAGCGTCACCCAGATCGCCAGCCAGCTGGCCGACATCCGGAACATCCGCAAGTCGGCGTACGCCAAGGGCACCCCGAGTCTCCAGACCGTCGACCAGTACAGCCAGCTGATCACCTCGCTGCTGAGCCTCTCGCAGGACATGGCGCAGGCGACCAGCAACTCCGAGATGATCAAGCGGACCCGGGCGCTGGCGGCCTTCTCCTCCGCCAAGGAGTACGCCTCGGTCCAGCGTGCGATCATCGCCGCGGCCCTGCCCGGCGGCAATGACAAGCAGCCTCATCTCGACGAGAACGACAAGCAGTTCGGCCGCGCCGCACTGCGCAAGGAGGCCTCGGCCCTCCGCTCCTTCAAGGCCGTGTACGGGGCGACCGGCAACAACGCCGACGAGCTGACCGCCACGCTCGAGGAGGGCAACCCGGAGATCAAGGCCGCCGGCACCTACGCGAAGAAGGTGCTGGACAGCCCCTCGGGCATGACCGGCACGGCGCGCCGTTCCTACCTGGACTGGTACGACCAGAGCTCCACCAAGATCCAGGCGATGAAGACCATCGAGGAGACCCTCCTCAGCGACATGGAGGGCAAGGCCCGCGAGCTCCGCGACGAGTCGAAGCGCGAAGCGATCATCAGCGGTGCGCTCATCCTGCTGGTGCTCGGCGTCTCGCTGGTCGGCGCCTTCGTCGTCGCCCGGTCGATGATCCGTTCGCTGCGGCGGCTCCAGGACACGGCTACGCGCGTCGCCCAGGACAGGCTGCCCGAGCTCGTCAAGCAGCTCTCCGAGGCCGACCCGCAGGACGTGGACACCTCCGTCGAGTCGGTCGGTGTGCACTCCCGCGACGAGATCGGCCAGGTGGCCGCGGCCTTCGACGACGTGCACCGCGAGGCCGTCCGCCTCGCCGCCGAGCAGGCCCTCCTCCGGGGCAACGTCAACGCGATGTTCACCAACCTCTCGCGCCGCAGCCAGGGCCTCATCCAGCGCCAGCTCTCGCTCATCTCCGAACTGGAGTCGCGCGAGGCCGACCCGGACCAGCTCTCCTCGCTCTTCAAGCTCGACCACCTCGCGACCCGTATGCGCCGTAACGGCGAGAACCTCCTCGTCCTCGCGGGCGAGGAGCCGGGCCGCCGGTGGACCCGCCCCGTCCCCCTGGTCGACGTGCTCCGTGCCGCCGCCTCCGAGGTGGAGCAGTACGAGCGCATCGAACTGGCCGCGGTGCCCGCCACCGAGGTCGCGGGCCGCGTGGTCAACGACCTCGTGCACCTGCTCGCCGAGCTGCTGGAGAACGCCACGTCGTTCTCCTCGCCGCAGACGAAGGTCAAGGTCACCGGTCACGCGCTGCCCGACGGGCGGGTGCTGGTCGAGATCCACGACACCGGCATCGGCCTCTCCCCCGAGGACCTCGCCGCGATCAACGAGCGGCTCGCCTCGCCGCCCACCGTGGACGTCTCGGTCTCCCGCCGCATGGGTCTGTTCGTGGTCGGCCGGCTGTCCCTGCGTCACGGCATCCGGATCCAGCTGCGGCCCTCCGACTCCGGTGGCACGACCGCGCTGGTCATGCTGCCCGTCGACGTCGCCCACGGCGGCAAGCAGCCGGCTCCCAAGCAGGCCCCCGGACAGCAGTCCGGTGCCCCGGGCGGTCTGCTCGCCGGTGGTCCGGCGGGCGCGGGCAACGGCTCCCGCCCCGGCCCCGGTGGCGCCCCGGCCGGCCCGGCCGGCCGTCTCGCCTCCGGTCCGAACGCTCAGCACGGTCAGGTCGGTGCGGGCTCCGCGCCGCGTGCCGCACTCCCCTCGCGCGACGGCGGTCCCCGCCACCAGCAGAACCCGCAGGGCCGGCAGAACGCCGGTTTCCAGTCCGCCGGGCTGTCCGGCACCGGGCCGCAGGACGGTTCCCGCCCGGAGCCGCAGCGTCAGGGCGGCGGCCTCGCCGGCGCCTTCGGCAACGGCGCCCGCCTCGGTGCCCGCGGCCAGGGCGACGGACCGGGCCGTCCGGAGTCGGGCGGGCCCGACCTGTTCAACCCGAACCGCCAGGGCCCGGACCGCCGGGACCAGAACGGCCCCGTCGCCCCCTGGCAGCCCTCGCAGCCGCAGCAGGCCCGGCAGAACCCGGCCGGCCAGGGCGAGCCCGACCGCCAGCTGCCGCCGGTCGGCGGCCCGCGCGCCGAGCTGCCCGGTGGCAACCCGCAGCCGCAGCGTCCGCAGACCACCAGCTGGGGTGCCAAGGAGTCGTCCGCGCCGCGGCGTACTCCGCTGGACGCCCCGCGCGGTCACGAGGAGCCCGAGTCCACCGGCCGGTTCCAGCGGCCGATGAGCCCGCCGCTCGCCCCGCGGCCGGCCCTGGACGACAGTCAGGACCCCGCGAGCACCGCTCAGTTCGCCCGCCCGGACTTCTCGGCCCCGGCCCCGCAGGACCCCTCCCAGGACCCCGCGAGCACCGCTCAGTTCGCCCGCCTGGACTTCTCGGCCCCGGCCCCGCAGAACCCGTCCCAGGACCCCGCGAGCACCGCTCAGTTCGCCCGCCCCGACTTCGGCCGGCCGCAGCCCGTCCGGGCGCAGGACCAGGGCCTGCCGGCCCCGCGTCAGCGCGGCCGGGACGAAGAGGACTTCGGTGCTCCGCGTCCGCCCGTCGAGCCCACCGGCGACGCGCAGTACCGCCCGGTGCTGCCGCCGCAGCCGCAGCCCGAGGCGCTGCCTCCGGCGGCCGGGCCCGGGGACGGTCGTACGCCGCTGTACGACACCCTGGAGACGAACTGGTTCCACGGCCCGCAGCAGGGCGGCCAGCAGCCGCCCGCCGAGCCGCAGGCGCCCGCACCGTTCCCCCCGCAGTCGGCCCCGGAGCCATCCGCTCCCGCGGCGCCGCGCCGCGGCGGAGGCGACACGGGCGGCACCGCAAGTTCCTGGCGCCCCTCGCCGAACGACGAACTCGTACGGCAGGCGGAGCGGGTCAAGAAGCCCGCGGCAGGCGGAGTCACCACTTCCGGGCTGCCGCGCCGGGTGCCTCGCGCCAACCTGGTGCCGGGTACCGCCCAGCAGCAGAACCATCAGTCCGGTCCGCAGGTGTCACGCGCCCCCGATGATGTACGCGGGCGGTTGACCAATCTCCGCCGGGGCATCCAGCAAGGACGGCAGGCCAACAGCGGCCAGTCGACCGGCAGTTTCCCACTCGGCCCCACTCACCAGCAGGAGCGTTAGTTGAGCCCGATGAGTCAGGCCGCGCAGAATCTGAACTGGTTGATCACCAACTTCGTGGACAACACCCCCGGGGTGTCGCACACGGTGGTGGT
>NZ_BMTF01000016.1 GCF_014649535.1 Streptomyces gelaticus | reverse complement strand
CGTCGCCTGGGACGGCGAGGCACGAGCCGTGCTCGAAGTCGCCGACGCGGTCAAGGACACCAGCGCCCAGGCCATCGAGCGGCTGCGGGCCCTGGGCCTCGCCCCGATCCTGCTGACCGGCGACAACCGGGCGGTGGCCGAGGCGGTCGCGGCCGAGGTCGGGATCGACGAGGTGTACGCGGAGGTCATGCCTCAGGACAAGGTCGACGTCGTCAAGAAGCTCCAGGCCGAGGGACGTTCGGTCGCCATGGTCGGCGACGGGGTCAACGACGCGGCCGCCCTCGCCCAGGCCGATCTGGGCCTGGCGATGGGGACCGGCACGGACGCCGCGATCGAGGCCGGCGACCTGACGCTGGTGCGCGGGGACCTGCGGGCCGCCGCGGACGCCATCCGGCTGTCGCGCAAGACCCTCGGCACCATCCGTACGAACCTGTTCTGGGCCTTCGCCTACAACGTGGCCGCTCTGCCGCTCGCCGCGGCCGGGCTGCTCAACCCGATGATCGCGGGCGCCGCGATGGCGTTCTCCTCGGTCTTCGTGGTCGGCAACTCGCTGCGGCTGCGGGGCTTCAGGGCGGCGGAGTGAGCGACGGCACACCTCGACGCGATCTGCCAGGAGGCCAACGGGTCTCCTGGCAGATCGCGTTGCCGTGACGATGTGGATCACCGCGGACCACTACGGGCTGCCCGACCCGTCGTGACGGCCGCGGCCGTCAGCGCGGGCTCCTGACGACGCCCAACGCCGGGTAACCACCCGTCGTCGTGGTCGGTGCGGTTTGACGTACGAGACCCGGGACCCGGCTGCCTCCGCGAACACCCACAACGCATCGATCCGGCAGGCCACTTCGGCGGCGAGTTCGACGGCCGGTACGTCCATGGCGCGGCGTCCGAAGCCCGCCAGGTCGCGGTACGAGACCTGTGCCCCGACGCGTACGCCCCGGGCGGGCTCGGTGCCGCAGACCCGCCACATCACCGAGGCGTCCCCCGCGTGGAAGCCGCAGGCCCGTCCGGACCCTCTAACCTCGGAGCATGGACGACACGGCTCAGGCCCTTCCCGGCAGCGCGGACGACGGGCTCCTGCACCGCCGCTGGCACGACTGCCTGGTCGCCGCCCGCGGCAGCGCCGCCGGGCCCGATCCCGCGCCGTACGCCGACAACCTCCTGGCGCGCTGGGCCGAGCCGCAGCGGCGGTACCACACCACCGCGCACCTGGTCGCGGTGCTCGATCACATCGACACGCTCGCCGGGTACGCGGCCGACCCGGACGCGGTACGCCTCGCCGCCTGGTTCCACGACGCGGTGTACCGGCCCGACCGGTCCGAGAACGAGGAGCGCAGCGCGGCACTCGCCGAGCGCGCCCTGACGGAGGCCGGCGTGCCGGACGGGGTCACGGCCGAGGTGGCCCGTCTGGTGCGGCTGACCGTCACCCACGACCCGGCGGAGGGCGACACCAACGGCGAGGTGCTCTGCGACGCGGATCTGGCCGTCCTCGCGGCGGCCCCGAGGGATTACGCGACGTACGCGGCGCAGGTGCGCGAGGAGTACGGCTTCGTGCCCGACGACGCCTTCCGGGAGGGGCGGGCCACCGTGCTGAGCCAGTTGCTCGGGCTGCCGCGGCTGTTCCGTACGCCGCACGGGGCGGAGCACTGGGAGCCGCGGGCGCGGCAGAACCTGCTGACCGAATGGGAGCTGCTCAGCCACTGACGAGCGGCGGCGGGGGAATTCCGGGGCCGTGAGCGCTGTTGGCAGCTGTCATGCCCGACTCTGCTGTTCGCCGCTCTCGTATGCCCCTGGCCGTATACATCCTGGGTCTCTCGGTCTTCGCCCTGGGAACCAGTGAATTCATGCTCTCCGGGCTGCTGCCGCCCATCGCCGACGACATGAACGTGTCGATCCCCCGTGCCGGACTCCTCATATCCGCCTTCGCGATCGGCATGGTGATCGGCGCCCCGTTGCTCGCCGTGGCCACGCTCCGGCTGCCGCGCCGCACCACGCTGATCGCCCTGATCTCCGTCTTCGGCCTCGGTCAGGTCGCGGGCGCGCTGGCGCCGACGTACGAGGTGCTCTTCGCGTCCCGGGTGGTGAGCGCGTTCGCCTGTGCCGGGTTCTGGGCGGTGGGGGCGGCGGTCGCCATCGCGATGGTGCCGGTGAACGCGCGGGCCCGCGCGATGGCCGTGATGATCGGCGGTCTGTCGATCGCCAATGTGCTGGGCGTGCCCCTGGGGGCGTTCCTCGGTGAGAACTTCGGCTGGCGGTCGGCGTTCTGGGCCGTGGGCGCGGCGTCCGCCGTGGCGCTGGTCGGGGTGACGACGCTGATTCCGCGCATTCCGCTGCCGGAGCAGAAGCCGCGGCTCAAGCAGGAGATGAGCATCTACCGGGACCGGCAGGTGTGGCTGTCGATCGTGATCACGGCACTCGCCGCGGGCGGCGTCTTCTGCGCGTTCAGCTATCTCGCCCCGCTGCTGACGGATGTCGCCGGGCTGGACTCGGGCTGGGTGCCGACGGTGCTCGCGCTGTTCGGGATCGGCGCGCTGGTCGGTACGACGATCGGCGGCCGGGTCGCGGACGCACATCTCTTCGGCGTGCTGATGAGCGGTATCGCGGCGTCGACGGTTCTCCTGGTCGCACTGGCGCTGTTCGCGTCGAGCCCGGTCGCCGTGGTCGGGCTCTCGTTCCTGCTGGGCCTGTCCTCGTTCTACACGGCCCCGGCGCTGAACGCCCGGATGTTCAACGTCGCGGGCGCCGCCCCGACACTGGCCGGCGCGACGACGACCGCCGCGTTCAACCTCGGCAACACGAGCGGCCCCTGGCTGGGCGGCGCGGTGATCGACGCGGACTTCGGTTTCGAAGCGACCGCGTGGGCCGGCGCGGCGATGATGGTTCTGGCGCTGGTGGCCGTGGTGTGCTCGCTGCGGCTCCAGGGCGGGGGCAGGACGCGCCGGGTGACGGGGTCGCCCGCCGCGGTGTCGTCGGGGGCGTCCGCGAAGGAGGGCACGCCCGTGCGGCAGGGGGCAGCCGTGGAGGCGTGCGCGGACGCGAGCCCTTCCGCCGGCTGACCCCGCCCGGCCTCGTCCGGCATCCTCCGGCCCGCGTCCGGCACCGTGCGTCAGGTGCCCGGCGCGGGCCGTCCCTTGGGGCGCCGCAGCCCCGCCTCCGTGATCCGGCGGACGAGTTCCTTCGAGCCGATCTCCTTCGCCCCGGCCCGCACCGCGTCCTCGTACCGCGTCTGCGGTACGTCGTAGTGGTCCCGCTCGAACGCGCGCGGCGGGCAGCCGATGGACGCCGCGAAGGCGTGCAACTCCTCGAAGGAGACGTCGCTGACCAGGTGCGACCAGAGCCGCCCGTGCCCCGGCCACTCGGGCGGGTCGATGTAGACGGTCACCGCCGCAGTATCCCGTTCAGCGAACCGACCGGCGCCACGGCCACCGCGGCCTTGGTGCACACCCAGTGCGGGTCCGGGCCCAGTTCGGGTTCGACATCGAGTGCGTGCGGGTCCCCGGCGTCACAGACCGGGCAGAGCGGCCAGCGCCCGTACCGTTCGAGCAGCGCGTCCTGCACGTCCTGGGCGACGAGTCCGACCACGAACGCGGCACCGTCCGGCCACTGCTCCACCCACCAGCGGCGGTGCGTCACCGCGTCCTCGACCAGCGAGACGATCCCGGCCTCGGCGACGTCACCTGCGGCGAGATCGGCCATGACCAGCGCGCGGGCCGTGTGCAACGCCTGTTCCAGGGGGTTCATCTCCATGGGCCCATTGTCACCCCGGCCGCGAACCCGCCTCGCGCGCCCGCCGCTTCCGTTTCCGCGCTGTCGGAGGCGGCGGGCCGGGGCACCGACGAGAGCGGGACCAAAGGGGGGTTGACGGGCAACCCGGTTGAAAATATCTTTCAAATGTGACCAATGACCTGAAGGAAAGTTTCAGCACCGCCGACTCCCCGCCCGCCCCGGCAGCCCTCGCGGCCAAGGTGCGCACGCTCGCGCCTTCGATGACCCGTTCCATGCAGCGCGTCGCCGAGGCCGTGGCCGGTGACCCGGCCGGCTGCGCAGCCCTCACGGTCACCGGTCTCGCCGAGCTCACCGGCACCAGCGAGGCGACCGTGGTCCGCACCGCCCGCCTCCTCGGCTACCCCGGCTACCGCGATCTGCGCCTGGCCCTCGCCGGGCTCGCCGCTCACCAGCAGTCCGGCCGGGCCCCCTCCGTCACCGCCGACATAGCGGTCGACGACCCGATCGCCGATGTGGTCGCCAAGCTGGCCTACGACGAGCAGCAGACCCTCGCCGACACGGCCGCGGGGCTCGACACCGTCCAGCTCGGTGCCGCCGTGGCCGCCGCCGCCACCGCCCGGCGCATCGACATCTACGGCGTGGGCGCCTCCTCGCTCGTCGGCCAGGACCTCGCGCAGAAGATGGCCCGGATCGGCCTGATCGCGCACTCCCACACGGACCCGCACCTCGCGGTGACCAACGCGGTGCAGCTCCGCTCCGGCGATGTGGCCATCGCGATCACGCACTCCGGCTCCACGGACGACGTCATCGAGCCGCTGCGGGTCGCCTTCGACCGCGGCGCGACGACGATCGCGATCACCGGCCGCCCCGACGGCCCCGTCACGCAGTACGCCGACCACGTACTGACCACATCCACCGCCCGGGAGAGCGAGCTGCGGCCCGCCGCCATGTCGAGCCGTACGAGCCAGCTCCTCGTCGTCGACTGCCTGTTCATAGGCGTCGCGCAGCGCACGTACGAGACAGCGGCTCCGGCCCTCGCCGCCTCCTACGAGGCGCTGGCCCACCGCCACACCCCGCGCCCGCGCTGACCGTCCCGCCGATCCGCGAACCCCCGCACCCGCTGAACCGCACGAGACCGAGAAAGCAGAGCCGCCCTCCATGACCTCCTCCACCGACGCCGACCCCACCGCCTCCGAAGGCTACGGCGAGCTGCGCGCCCAGCTCGCGACGCTCACCACGGAGGCGTTCCGGCCCGAGCTCGCCGAGATCGACCGGCTCGGCACTCTTGAGATCGCCCGCATCATGAACGGCGAGGACCAGTCCGTCCCGGCCGCCGTCGGCGCCCGGCTGCCCGAGATAGCCGCCGCCATCGACGGCACCGCGGAACGCATGGCCCGCGGCGGCCGGCTGATCTACGCGGGCGCGGGCACCGCCGGCCGGCTCGGCGTGCTCGACGCCAGCGAGTGCCCGCCCACCTTCAACACCGACCCCTCCGAGGTCATCGGCCTGATCGCGGGCGGCCCGTCCGCCATGGTCAAGGCCGTCGAGGGCGCCGAGGACAGCAAGGAGCTGGCCGCCGCCGACCTCGACGCGCTGGAGCTCACCGCCGACGACACCGTGGTCGGCATCTCCGCCTCCGGCCGTACGCCGTACGCGATCGGCGCCGTCGAGCACGCCCGCCGAAAGGGCGCGCTGACCATCGGGCTGGCCTGCAACGCGGACTCCGCACTGGGCGCCGCGGCGGAGCACGGCATCGAGGTCGTCGTCGGCCCGGAGCTGCTCACCGGCTCCACCCGGCTCAAGGCGGGCACCGCCCAGAAGCTCGTCCTCAACATGATCTCGACGATCACAATGATCCGGCTCGGCAAGACCTACGGGAATCTGATGGTCGACGTCCGCGCCTCCAACGAGAAGCTGCGCGCCCGCTCCCGCAGGATCGTCTCGCTCGCCACCGGGGCGTCCGACGCGGAGATCGAGGCCGCGCTCGCCGCGACCGACGGCGAGGTGAAGAACGCCATCCTCACCATCCTCGGCCAGGTCGACGGCCCCACCGCCGCCACCCTGCTGACCGCGTCCGACGGCCACCTCCGCGCCGCCCTCGCCGCCGCCCCCCGAACCACCTGACCCACCGGCTCCACCCCGCACCTCCGCACAGCAAGGCCCAAGCACCATGGCAACAGAAGACAAGAACCGCGCCACCGCCGCCGCGATCCTTCCGCTCGTCGGTGGCGCCGCGAACGTCAGCTCCATCGCCCACTGCATGACCCGGCTCCGGCTGGGTCTGCACGACCGCTCGCTCGTCGACGACGAGGCCCTGAAGGCGGTCCCCGCCGTCATGGGTGTGGTCGAGGACGACACGTACCAGATCGTCCTCGGCCCGGGCACCGTCGCCCGGGTCACACCGGAGTTCGAGCAACTGGTCGAGGAGGGCCGGACGGCGGCCCCCGCACCGGACCCCGCCGCCACGCCCGACTCCGACTCCGCCTCCGCCTCGGCCTCGGCCTCGGCGGACGAACTGGCCGCCCAGGGTGCCGCGATGAAGGCGGCGCGGAAGGCGAAGAACGCCACCCCGTTCAAGCTGTTCCTGCGCAGGGTCGCGAACATCTTCGTCCCGCTGATCCCGGCGCTCATCGGCTGCGGCATCATCGCCGGCCTCAACGGCCTGCTGGTGAACCTGGGCTGGCTGACCTCGGTCACCCCCGCCCTGGCCGCGATGGCGTCCGGCTTCATGGCGCTGATCGCCGTGTTCGTCGGCCACAACACGGCGAAGGAGTTCGGCGGTACGCCGATCCTGGGCGGTGCGGTCGCCGCGATCATCGTCTTCCCGGGCGTCGCGAACATCGAGGCGTTCGGCCAGAAGCTCTCCCCCGGGCAGGGCGGTGTGCTGGGCGCGCTCGGTGCTGCGGTGCTCGCGGTGTACGTGGAGAAGTGGTGCCGGCGCTGGGTGCCCGAAGCACTCGACGTCCTGGTCACCCCGACGCTCACGGTCCTGATCTCCGGCCTGGTGACGATCTTCGGCCTGATGTACGTGGCCGGTGAGGTCTCCACCGCCATCGGTACGTTCGCCGACTGGCTGCTCTCCAACGGCGGCGCGGGCGCGGGCTTCGTACTCGGCGGACTCTTCCTGCCCCTGGTGATGCTGGGCCTGCACCAGGCGCTCATCCCGATCCACACCACCCTCATCGAGCAGCAGGGCTACACCGTGCTGCTCCCGATCCTCGCGATGGCGGGCGCCGGCCAGGTCGGCGCGGCCGCGGCGGTCTACTTCCGCCTCCCGCGCAACGGGTCGATCCGCCGCACCATCAAGTCCGCCCTCCCGGCCGGTCTGCTGGGCGTCGGCGAGCCCCTGATCTACGGCGTCAGCCTCCCGCTCGGCCGCCCGTTCATCACGGCGTGCGTGGGCGGCGCGTTCGGCGGCGGCTTCATCGGCCTGTTCAACCAGCTGGGCGACAAGGTCGGCTCCACGGCCATCGGCCCGTCCGGCTGGGCCCTGTTCCCCCTGCTCGACGGCAACCACGGCCTGGGCAGCACCGCCGCGATCTACGCGGGCGGCCTGCTGGTCGGCTACCTCGCCGGCTTCCTCGCGACGTACTTCTTCGGCTTCAGCAAGGACCTGCTGGCGGAGTTCAATGTCTCGCAGGAACCGGCCGAATCCACGGTCGCGGCAACGGGCGGCCCGACGACCGGCCCCGACAGCCCGGCAAAGGAACCGGCCGGGGTCTGACCCGGTACCCGGTACCCGATACCCGTCACACGGCCACGAACGAGGGCGGCACCCGGTCGCCGGGTGCCGCCCTCGCCCGCGCCCGCTCAGACCGGGAACTCGTCCGTGAGGAGCGTCGTGCCGAACGGCTCCGGCAGGGTGAGCGGCTTCCCGAACGGCACCGGGTCGGAATGCTTGTACGTCCCGTCCTCGTTGGGCTCCGTGAACAGGGTGGCCATCGCCCCGCGTGTGTCGAACCGGTCGATCAGCAGATACATCGGCACACCCGCGCGCGCATAGGCGCGGTACTTCTTCGTCCGGTCGTCCCGGGCGTTGCCCTTCGAAGTGATCTCGACGACGAGCAGGGCATCCGCCGCGTCCATCGGGTCGGCGGCCTCCGGGTCGGCGGCGTCGATGAGCTCCGAGGGCATGACCACCAGATCCGGCACGTAGAGCTTGCCGAGCGGGGCCACGTGGACACCGAGAGTCCGGTAGATCTCCAGCTCGTCGGGCAGATCCTTGTAAAGCCTGCGCTGCACTTTGGCGGCAATGCCGTTGTGATGCGCATGAGGCGGAGGTACCGAGACGATCTGCCCTTCGTCGATCTCGGCGCGCCATCCCTCGGGCACGTCCAGTTCACGCCATGTCTGCAGCAGGTAGTCCCACGGGCGGCCCTCAGAGGCCTGGTCGTTCTCGACCATCGCGGCGGTCATCGCGGGTCCCTTCTCCTGTGGCCTGTCAAAGGAGCGTAGATCGACGGTTCTGCGGCGGTTCGCCGCTTCCCTCAGCGTCCCACGATCGTGTGAGGCGCGCAGCGACCCTCCGCCGTCCGCCCGGTCGCGGAATTCTCGCGGTTCGCCGAGGCCGCGTCCCGCACCGGGGCATCGCCCGTGTCCGGCCCCACTCCGAGGGCCCGGCGGCCGTCGGGCCCGTGGGCCGCGATGTCCGTACCGGGTTCGGCGGGCGACAGCTCGACCGGGTCGCCTCCGCCGGTATCCGCTCGGGCAGACTTCACCCACGCTGCTTTGCATCACGCGCATCGGGCCCCATCGGCCCGATCGGAGGGCGGCACCCACCCGGGGCGTCGCCCTTCCGTACCCGTACATCCGCCGCCCGTTCACACGCGACGTCCCGACGCCTTCAGGGCAGCCTCCCCTCCCTGTTGACCTCCCTCACCCGAGCCCGTAACACCTCCCCCAGCGGCGCCGGGCGCACCGACTCCGGCGGGCACTCCCACTCCGGCCCACCACCGGGCGCCCGCAGCTGTACGTACGGCCCGACGCTCCCCATCACGCGCCCCACCCGGCCGTCCCGGGTGTCCACCGCGAACGACCCCGGCTCGGGCGCGCACGGGTCGAGGACCTCACCTTCCATGACCGGCCAGCCCTTGCTCCTCCAGCACCACACTCAGCCGCAGCGCCGTGTCGAGGTTGCACCGGCCGAGGTCGACCAGCGGCGACACCGGGTCGCTCCCCGCACAGGTCACCGGGTCGATCCGCAGCGAGGGCAGCGTGATCCCGACGCCCGAGAACCCTTCCTTCAACCGCGCCACCGCATCCTCCGCCGCCCGCACTCTGCCCTCCATCGCCACGCGCCGTTCCTTGATCGTCATGATGCATCCCTTTCCACTCTGAGTAATGACAATGCATACCCAGCGTGTTCAACGCGCCGCCGACCCGGAAGAGGCGCAGAACCAACAACCGCACATGTGTCACAGGGAGTTGTCATGCCGTCTTCGAGCGCAACGACGGCCGACCCGAACACCCGGGCCGGACCCGGAGCTTGAGCTCGGGACACGGGGCTTGAGCCCCGGGTCCGGCCGCGCTCTTCGTGCGGGCGCTACTCGCCGCGATCGTCCGGCGCCGCCCACAGACGACCGAGCGTGTCGAGGACGAGACGGCAGACGTCGTCCGGGTCGGCACCGGCCAAGGGTTCGCGCGCGACGACCGTCCGCATCAGGCCGATCCCCAGCAGCCAGGCCATGGCGAGATCCGCGCGCAGCACCGCGTCCGGGGCGCCGGAGAGCCCGGCCAGCGCGCTCCGGTACTCCTCCCCCAGGTTCCGCAGGGTCCCGGCCGCCTCGTCACCCCGTCCGATGGAGCGCAGATAGACCTCCAGGGAGCGGTCCTCCGCCCCCTCCGCGCTACGGGTCAGCATCGAACGCAGGGCGGTCTCGAAGAGTTCCTCGGGCGGCGTCTCCCGCAATTGCTCCAGCCCGCCCAGCGCGACAACTTCCGTCAGCAAACCCCGTTTCGAGCCGAAATACCGGAACAGCAGGGCCTGGTTGACCCCGGCCCGTGCCGCGATGCTCCGGACCGTCGTCCCTTCGTAGCCCCGCTCCGCGAACAGGTCGCGGGCCGCCTCCAGCAACCGGCGGCGAGTGGCCGAGGCGTCCCTGCGGCGCTCTGCGGACGGCGGGACGGATGCGGGCTCCATGGCGGCATTCCTCTCGGACGGCCCGTCAGGATAACGGCCGTAAAGCGTCGTTGACTCCCCGAGAAGAGCGCTCCTACCGTTGTAAGCAGCTGCTTACATCCGGGAGGCCGCAGTGACGACCACAGACATCGCACCCCTCGCCTACCCCTTCAACACCCCCGACGGACTCCGGCTCGCCGACGCCTACGAGCGGGTACGCGAACGGTCGGGCCTGTTACGGGTCCAGATGCCGTACGGCGAACCGGCCTGGCTCGTCACCCGCTACGCCGATGCCCGCCTCGTCCTCGGCGACCAGCGCTTCAGCCGGGCCGCCGCCGCCTCGCACGACGAGCCCCGGCAGTCCGAGGGGCAGCGCGACAGCGGCATCCTCGGCATGGACCCGCCGGACCACACCCGGCTGCGCTCGCTGGTCGCCAAGGCGTTCACCGTCCGCCAGGTCGAGAAGCTGCGCCCCCAGGTCCGGGAACTGACCGCCGGCCTCCTCGACGAGCTGGAATCCGCCGGACCTCCCGCCGACCTGGTCGACAAGTTCGCACTGCCGCTGCCGGTCGCCGTGATCTGCCGCATGCTGGGCGTGCCCACCGAGGACCGGCCGCGCTTCCGTGTGTGGAGCGACGACGCGCTGTCGACCAGTTCCCTCACCGCCGAGGAGTTCGAGGCGAGCCGCGAGGAACTGCGCTGCTACATGGCCGGATTGATCGACCAGCACCGCCAGTCGCCTCAGGACGACCTGATGACGGCACTCATCGAGGCCCGCGACGGCGGCGACCGGCTCTCGGAGCTCGAACTCATCGATCTGTGCGTGGGCATCCTGGTGGCGGGGCACGAGACCACCGCGTCCCAGATCCCCAACTTCGTCCTCACCCTCCTCGACCACCCGGACCAGCTGGCCAGGCTCAGGGCCGAACCCGAACTCGTCCCGAAGGCGGTGGAGGAGCTGCTCCGTTTCGTGCCTCTGGGCAGCGGAGCCGGTCAGCCCCGGTACGCCACCGAGGACATCGAGGTCGGCGGGACCCTCGTCCGCGCGGGCAGCCCGGTCCTGGTCGCCGTGGGCGCCGCCAACCGCGATGCCCTGCGGTTCGCCGCCCCCGGCGTGCTCGACATCGCCCGCGAGGGCAACCAGCACCTCGGGTTCGGCCACGGGGTCCACCACTGCCTGGGTGCCCCGCTGGCCCGGCTGGAACTCCAGGAGGCGCTGTCCGCCCTCATCACCCGCCTCCCGGAGCTGCGCCTGGCCGGCGACGTGACCTGGAAGTCCGAGATGCTGGTGCGCGGACCGCGTGTCATGCCGGTGGAGTGGTGACTGCCATGACGTGGAACGTACGCGTCGACCCCCAGCTCTGCCAGGGCTCGGGCATGTGCGCCGGGACCGTCCCCGAGGTGTTCGCCCTGGACGGTGAGCGCGCCCGCGCACGGGCCGACGGGACCGAGCCGGACGAACGGGTCCTCGACGCCGCCGACATCTGCCCGGCCCTGGCGATCACCGTGCACGACGGAAACACCGTCATCGGCCCCCGCCGCGACTGACCCCGCCCTGCCCGGTGTGCCGGAACAAGGGCACGAGCCCTCGGCTTGTCCGACACACCGGGCCCAGAACACGAGCGCCGGGCCCCGAACCCCGGCCCACGAACCCCGGTCCCGCCGGATCAGTCCCGCCGACTCGGCCCCGCCGGCTCAGTCCCGCCAGCGCCGGATCAGTCCCGCCGGATCAGCTCGGGGTTCACCCGCCGCCCCACCAGCGGCAACGCTCCGACCGCCGCGACCACCACCACGCCCAACGCCGAGAACAGCAACAACGGAATCCCTTCCCCGTCCCAGAACACCGCACCGCCCCCGGTGATCAGATAGCTGGACTCGGTGAGCTTTCCGGTCACCAGCGCGAGCAACAGCCCCACCGCCAGCGGCAACACCACCTGGGCGCACTGCACCGCACGCAGCGTCCGAGGGCGCGCGCCGAGCAGGGACAGTGCCGTGACCTGCGCCCTGCGTTCAACCGCCCGGTCGGTCACGGACACCAGATAGGCCGCGACGCCGATCACCAGCCCCAGCACCATCCCCGCCCCGAGCAACGCCTTGACGACTGCGATCTGCTGCATGCCCTCGACGTTCGTACCCACCAGATCGACGGATGCGGTGGGCGCGATACCCCCAATACCGTCGAGCACCTGACGCACGACCGCGGGGTCCGGACTGCTTGCCAGGATCAGTGTTGCCTCTGCTGGTCTGGCGCCGGCAGGAATCGTGGAAGGCGGAAGGAGAAGTCCCGCGCCCACGGCGGAGGGGCTGTGGGTGTCGACGTGAACCGTTCGGTCGGGAACCTTGATGCCGAGCATCCGGCTTCGCGCCCCCTCCCGCAGCTCGAACGGAAAGGTCTTGCCGGGTTTGTCCAGATCGAGCGGGAGGTCGTTCTGCGCGAGCCGCAGAACCTGTCCATCCACACAGCCTTCCATGTGCTGGACCAGATCGGAGAGTTGCGCACATGTAGCGACCAGCGCGTAGGCGGATTCGATCCACTTGTCCGAGTTCGGATCCACCCAGGAGAGCAACTCCACGGCGGTTCCCTTGGTGCCATGGAGCTCCGCGAGGGCTTGACTCCGACGTGTATCCACCTCATCGAGCGGAACGCGATAGTCCTGCTGCACGGTGTTCGGACGCGACACCTGGTTCAACTCGACCAGCACTCCCTGGGCCAGGGAGGTGGCGAACACCAGAAGCACGAGACCGGACGCGACCCTGAGCGCGCTCCCCGGCTCCACCTCGTTCCGCCGCATCGCCAGTCCGAGCGGCAGAGAACCGGTGGCCCCCGCCACGCGCCGCGACAGCCGATGGCTGAGCACCGGAAGCGTCAGGACGAGGCCGCTGCCGACCAGGACGACCGCAACAGGCACCAGCAGTGAGGAGGCTGCCGTGTCGCGCGGCGGTCGATCCAGCACACCGAGCACGCAATATCCGGCAACGATGCCCATGCCTGCGATCAACAGCAGCGCACCCCAGGCCCGCGGCGGTTTCGCCACCGCGCTGCGCCGCGCAGCCAATGGATTCTCTGCTGCCTTGACTCCCCCGGCCCTCCCCGCGAACCAGGCCAGTGCCGGGCAGCCGATGAGACACACGGCCATCGTGGCGGCCGTGAGGGTGCCGTCGTCCACGTACCACTTCAGGCCGGGCAGCCCGACGCGGGCGACGAACTGGTTCACGGCCCAGTACTCGGCGAGCCCGAGCACCGCACCGAGCAGGGCGGCAACCACTGTCTCGGCGGCATTCACCCGCTGAACGCCCTTGATGCTGACGCCGAGCAACCGCAGCGTCGCAAGGCGACGAAGCCGGGTGGCTGCGGAGAGCCGGGCGCACACGGAGAGAAAAACGGCCAGAGGCAGCAGGACCACACCGACCAGGGCGAAGCGGAGAATGTCGAGAGTCGACGGCTCGACGGCCGGCCTGTTGACGTAGCGCCCGCCGAATCCGGAGACGCTGCTACCTTCGGGAAGCTGATCGGGGCGCATCCCGATGTAGGCGAAGAGTTCGTTCGGGTGCCCGAGGCCCTCAGGCCCGATCAGCCCCTGGACCCTCCCCGGCAGTAGACCATGCAGCCCCGGCTCCCGGACCAAGGCTTCCTGCAGTCGAGGTGACACGAACACAGCACCGGGTTCAGGAACTTCAGGAATGCCGGGCGGTGGGGCGGGGACATGTTCGCCGCGCGCAAGAAAGACCCGGTCGAGAGGCTGTGAGCCGTACGCGTCGTTCTGGGTGAGAGCCAGCGTCGCACCCGCCGAACCCTTGCCGTCCTGGGGCTCCCGGGCCATGGTCCGACCATCCCGGGCGTCAAGGATGGCCGGGATGGTGAGGACCGCCGCAAGGCAGCACACCCCGATCGATGCGCCCAGCACCATCAGCAAGAAGCGCGCACGGTTGCCACGCCCGGATCCCGGCAGGAGCCTCAAGCCCAGCAGGAGTTCTTTCATACGCCCACCTGCACTGCGGTGAGCGTTCCGTCCGCCATCGCGTACCGAGTGTCGGCCCGACCCGCCACCACCGGGTCATGGGTGACGAGCACCACTGCCGTTCCCTGCGACCGGGCGAGCACCAGAAACTCCTCCAGCACTGCTGTGGCGTTCGCACTGTCCAAGGAGCCAGTCGGTTCATCAGCAAAGACAACGGCGGGGCGGTGTACCAACGCTCTTGCAACAGCCACTCGTTGGCTCTGGCCGCCAGAAATCTGCGAGGGTCTCTTCTGCCTCAACTCGCTCAGCCCCAGGCGTCCGAGCACGTCACCGGCCGCCATGTGCGCCTGCCCCTTGCGCTGACCGGCGAGCCGCAGCGGCAGGGCCGTGTTCTCCTCGACGGTGAGCTCGGGCAGCAACTCGCCGTACTGGAAGACGAATCCGAATCGGTCACGCCGCAAGGCGCTCAGCTCCTCGTCCCCCAGCTCACCCAGGGAACGCCCCTCGAAACGCACATCTCCACGAGTGACCGGCAATACCCCCGCGAGGCAGTACAGCAAGGACGACTTTCCCGATCCGCTCTGCCCGGTGATCGCCACAACCTCCCCTCGATCAACGCTCATTCGCGCACCGCTGACAGCGAGCGTGCTGCCGTAGGAGAGATCCACCTCCCGGGCCGACACAACTGCTGAGCCACTTGCCTGTTTCATCCGAACCCCCTCGAAGAAGTTGAGCCCGGGCGGCGTTGCCCGGGCCCGGGCAACGGCTACTTCCTGTTCCTGTAGTGCTGCGTCGGCGAGCAATTGTCCGGGCGCAACGAGCCACGGTCGCGGCATGCACGAACGAATGCCTCGGCCGTGTACCTGGCCGCGCCGTCATAGACGGTCTTGTGCAGGTGGATCTTCGTCTTCTGCTTTCCGTCGAATCGCTTCCAGCCGTAACCCTCGACACGTACCTGCATGTAGACGTTGTGGCCGTCCTTGTGATCCACGTCGTCGAGGTCACCCCTCCACTCGAAGCCGCCGTGGTTCCTCCCCGCAGGGTTGAAGAAGTACTGCCCTTGGCGGAACTTGACGCCGTCACTCTCCAGCGAGGGAAGGCCATGCCACGCGACAGCCACCGCGGTCCCCGCCCCGCCGAGAATCAACCCAGCCGCGAGCACCGCGTTCGCCACTGACTTCAACTTCCTCATCCGTGCCTCCCGTTCGCACCCTGCTGGACCACCCAGCGACAGCATGCGATTACACACAGTAGTCACTCGGAGCCCACTCCGGCCATCACCCTCCGTAATGTTCACCGCATCGAGTGGTTCCGCCGCACAGTCCGCGCCCCTACGCTCCCCTCGCGCACCGAACCGCTACCAAGCGCACCGAGCCGCCACAAGGTGCGACCACGGTGGTAACTCCCGGCCTGGTGACAGGAGTTACCCCCGCATGGAGATCTGCCCGGCCGCCATCGGCGCGGCCAGGCCCCCGGACACGTTCTAGTCGAGCCGCTCCAGGGACCACTGGGGCCCGCCCTCGGGGAGGAGGATCGCGCGGTCGCCCTGCGTGGTCAGGTAGCCGTACTCGCCCCGGCCGAGGGCGATGGCGACCGGCGCACCGTCGTCCGGGCCCTGGATCGACCACCGGTCGGGAAGGTGGCCGCACCGTTCCACCCACACCCTCGGCGGGAAGATCTTGAGCGGCGAGAGAGCCAGGCAGCGGTCCTCGTCGCGCGCCTCGACGATACGGGCCAGACCGTCGCCCTCATTACGGATGTTCCACACCGTGCCGGGGTTGCACGGCTCGACGTGACCCCCGAGCAGGCCTTTGCCGCCCGCGAGGCACTGGCCGCTGCGCAGGTCACGGATGAGGTAGGCGCCGTCTTCTGCGGCCCGGGAAGGGGTGGCGAGCGCCAGGATCGCGACGGCGGAGGCGGCCAGCGACAGGATTGATCGGATACGCACGGGACTCCTCGTACGGGTTGAGGGGAAAGTTCGGGCCCGATCGGCCCGGCACCCAAGATCACCGGAGCCCGTCGCCCCTCCCCCCTTTCCCGCGTCGCGCCCCCGCCGCTCCACCCTGTCAGCAGAGGCGCATTCGGAGCGCGCTCGGCGCATTCAGATCGGCGCGCACGCCCCCTCTCGCCAGGGATGCTCCGCCCGGGGCTCAAGCCGCGAAGCCCGAGCTCTTTCCGAGGAAGGGGAGGTGGGCCACTTCCCACCCACCCACCCCGAACGGCGAGTTGACACCTAGTGATCGACTCGCCACGGACGGTGGTCACGCTCTAGCGTGCCGAGTGCGAAGCGACGCTCTGCGACGCAGAACGGCCCCTGCCGGTGCAGGAACACCGAAAACAGGGGCCTGACCACTTCGATCGTTCAGGAGTATCGATCTGATGGCTGACAGCCAGTTTATGCCGCCCCGTGCGCGCCGCACGTATCCCCGCCAGCACCGCCGACCCCGCACCCGATGGCCAATCCGGGTTACGGCAAGCGGTCCGCACCCTCGCAACTCCGCCGCTCCGACCGGGATTTCGCGCACCTTCCACCCCGCGAGGCGCCCATCGCCGCGTACATCGACCGTCTTCCCGAAGGCGCCGACATCTCCGTGAAGACGCTGGCCAAGCACCTCCCGTACGGGCAGTGCGCGCTGCGCACCGCCCTCAACCGGCTCCAGGACGCCGGGCATCTGCGGCGCGGCAGCGAGTGCGTCGCCAACGGCGAGGTCCTGCTCTGGGTGACCCGGACGTTCTTCTCCCGGACCGCGCGGGACGACGAGTGGTGGGCGTCGTTCACCCGGGGCGACGTACCGTTCGAGCAGCCGCAACGCCCCACCCGTTCCCGGGCGTTCGCACTGCTCGCCGCGCTGGGCCGTACCGCACCCACGCTCACGCTGTCGGCGGCGGACTGCGCGGCGCTGGAACCGCAGGTCGGCGAGTGGTTCGAGCGCGGGGCCACCGAGGCGGAGCTGCTGCACGCCCTCACCGACGGGCTCCCCACCCCCGTCCACCACCCGGCCGCCCTCGTCCGCAGGCGCCTCACCGACAAAATGCCACCCGAACGAGTCACTCCGGCGCCACAGCGAACGGTGCTGCGCAGCCTCGAATGCAGCGAATGCCGCTCGCCCGGCAGCGCGGAGGCCCTGATCGGCGGCCGGTGCAGGCCGTGCCGGGGCGAACCGGTCAGCGCGCCCGCCGGGCCCGGCGGAGCCGTTCCGGCGGACGGCGTACGCAGCCGGATGAACGACGTACGAGCCGGTCTTGCGCGACGCTCCGTGAGGTAGGACCGTCCGGTGTCCGAAACCGGCTCCCACCTGGGGGTGGTTTGATCCGCTTCCCACCTCTGGGCGCTGCGTTGCGTGCTCCTCTTGGCGCGCATCGCAATCAACCCGCCCAAAGGGGAACGAACCATGTCCGAACCGTCCCACGAGCAGATCGTTTCCGGGCTCCGTGACAAGCCCGCCATCGCCCTGGCGCCCGGCCCCCGTCTGGACGCCGAGCGGCCCGGGTCGCTCCCGCTGCCGCCCAGCACGGTGTGGGATCTGCCGGGCGGCACCGCCTGGGTCTACTACGGCGAGGGGAACACCGGTCTCGTACGGCCGGTCGTGTTCGCCGACGGTTTCAACACGGGGCCGAGCGAGCTGGAGTTCTCCTGGGAGATCATGGAGTTCGGCGACTACGCGCTCATCAGTCAGTTGCGTCGCCGCGGCTACGACGTCGTTCTTCTCGGCTTCCACGAGCGCAGTGCATCGATTCTGGACAACTCCCGCACCGCGCAGGCCGCGATCGTGCGGGCCATCGCGGAGCAACGGGGTGACGCACCGCTGACCGTCGGCGGGATCAGCATGGGCGGGCTCGTGACCCGGCACGCGCTGGCCAGGATGGAGACCGAGGGTATCGACCACCGGACGGCGCTGTACTTCTCGTACGACAGCCCGCACCGGGGCGCCTGGATCCCCGTCGGCCTCCAGGCGTTCGCGCACTACATCAAGGATCTCGACAGCCGGTTCTCCGACCAGATCAACAGCCCGGCCGCCCGCCAGCTGCTGTGGCGGCACATCGCGAAGTGGGACGACACACCGGACCAGAGCGACGAGCGCGCCGCGTTCCTGGCCGAGATGGCGGCCGTCGGCGAATGGCCGCGCCGGCCCCGGCTGATCGGAGTCGCCAACGGGGTGGACAACGGCATCGGGACCGGTGTGCGGGCGGGCGAACTGGCCCTGGAGGGCAGGGGCCTGTCGATCGTGGGGACCAAGCTCTACGCCCAGGCGCCCGGCCGCGACGAACTCGCCGCGCATCTGCGGGTGGTGACGCTGAAGACCAACGAGGTCCGTACGAACGGGCTCCCGTCGATCGACGGCGCACCCGGGGGCTCGCTGGAAGGCTTCGGCATCCTCGCCGACACCTTCAACGCCCTGAACCCGTTCCTCGGTTTCAAGGCCGACGTGCGGATCCGGTCGCACTGCTTCGTCCCGTCCGTCAGCGCGGTCGATGTCGCCGACCTGGACACGGACGAGGAGTTGTACACGGACATCTCCTCGCTCCCGGCCGATGCGAGCGCGCTGGACGATTTCCGGCTCGCCTCCCGGAACGAGGGACACGGTCTCGTGACGGAGGAACTCTGCACCTGGCTGCTCGACCGCCTGCCGTAGGACACGTCGGCCGGCTCCCCGTCCCGCCGGGGAGCCGGACCGCCCCGACGAGCCGGGGGTACGGCGTCGTCACGATCCGCTTCCCGGAGACGGCCCTTCACACGCTGAGGCCTTCCCGTGGCGCTCCTCGCCGTGGAACGGCATCGGCCCCCTGGACCAGCTGGTCCAGGGGGCCGATGCGGCAGAGCTGTGAGGCTGTGCAGGAACTACCGATCCGTCAGGATCAGAAGTCCATGTCACCGCCCGGCATGCCGCCCGGAGCGGCCGCGGCGGCCTTCTCCGGCTTGTCGGCGATGACGGCCTCGGTGGTGAGGAAGAGCGCGGCGATGGACGCGGCGTTCTGCAGGGCGGAGCGCGTGACCTTCGCCGGGTCGAGGATGCCCTCGGCGATCATGTCGACGTACTCGCCGGTCGCGGCGTTCAGACCGTGGCCGACGGCCAGGTTGCGCACCTTCTCGACGACGACGCCGCCCTCAAGGCCACCGTTGACGGCGATCTGCTTGAGCGGGGCCTCCAGCGCCAGCTTGACGGCGTTGGCGCCGGTCGCCTCGTCACCCGAGAGCTCCAGCTTCTCGAAGACGGCCGAGGCCTGGAGCAGAGCCACGCCACCACCGGCGACGATGCCCTCCTCGACGGCGGCCTTGGCGTTGCGCACCGCGTCCTCGATGCGGTGCTTGCGCTCCTTGAGCTCGACCTCGGTCGCGGCACCGGCCTTGATGACGGCCACGCCGCCGGCCAGCTTCGCGAGGCGCTCCTGGAGCTTCTCGCGGTCGTAGTCCGAGTCGGAGTTCTCGATCTCGGCGCGGATCTGGTTGACGCGGCCCTGGACCTGGTCGCTGTCACCGGCACCGTCGACGATCGTCGTCTCGTCCTTGGTGATGACGACCTTGCGGGCCCGGCCGAGCAGGTCGAGACCGGCGTTCTCCAGCTTGAGGCCGACCTCCTCGGAGATGACGGTGCCACCGGTGAGGATGGCGATGTCGCCGAGCATGGCCTTGCGGCGGTCACCGAAGCCCGGGGCCTTGACGGCGACGGACTTGAAGGTGCCACGGATCTTGTTGACGACCAGGGTCGACAGGGCCTCGCCCTCGACGTCCTCGGCGATGATCAGCAGCGGCTTGCCGGACTGCATGACCTTCTCCAGCAGCGGAAGGAGGTCCTTCACGTTGCTGACCTTGGAGTTCACGATCAGGATGTACGGGTCGTCGAGGGACGACTCCATGCGCTCCATGTCGGTGGCGAAGTACGCCGAGATGTAGCCCTTGTCGAAGCGCATACCCTCGGTGAGCTCCAGCTCCAGACCGAAGGTCTGGGACTCCTCGACGGTGATGACGCCTTCCTTGCCGACCTTGTCCATGGCCTCGGCGATGAGCTCGCCGATCTGGGTGTCGGCGGCGGAGATGGAGGCCGTCGAAGCGATCTGCTCCTTGGTCTCCACGTCCTTGGCCTGCTCCAGGAGGGCGGCGGAGACGGCCTCGACGGCCTTCTCGATGCCCCGCTTGAGCGCCATCGGGTTGGCACCCGCGGCGACGTTGCGCAGGCCCTCGCGGACGAGAGCCTGGGCGAGAACGGTGGCGGTGGTCGTACCGTCGCCGGCGACGTCGTCCGTCTTCTTGGCGACCTCCTTGACCAGCTCCGCACCGATCTTCTCGTACGGGTCCTCCAGCTCGATCTCCTTGGCGATGGAAACACCATCGTTGGTGATCGTGGGGGCGCCCCACTTCTTCTCAAGGACGACGTTGCGACCCTTGGGGCCAAGGGTGACCTTGACGGCGTCGGCGAGCTGGTTCATGCCGCGCTCGAGACCGCGCCGGGCCTCCTCGTCGAACGCGATGATCTTGGCCATGTGAAGTGGTCCTCCCGGACAGGGGTGGATTTCTCCGGACCGAGTGGCGCCCGCGACGGACGGCCTGCGTGACCGGTGGTTCCTTGCCCCACCGACCTGCGGGCCTCACCGGCCCGGTCCAAGTTCTGTCACTCTCACCTGGAGAGTGCTAACGCCAATGATTAGCACTCGACCCCCGAGAGTGCAAGCGTCCCCCTCGCGATGTGGACACCGCGCCGGGGGCGCACGGGGGGCACGCACGGCACGCACCGAGGGCCCGTACCCCCGGGGTACGGGCCCTCAGCGTGTGAGTGCAGTGCGTGAGTGGTGTCGTTGGCCGACCGCTCGAACTCAGCCGACGGCGAGCTTGACCATGTCTGCCTGCGGCCCCTTCTGGCCCTGCGAGATCTCGAATTCAACTCGCTGACCCTCTTCGAGGGTGCGGTACCCGTCCATCTGGATCGCGCTGTAGTGGACGAAAACATCCGCACCACCGTCGACCGCGATGAAGCCGTACCCCTTCTCCGCGTTGAACCACTTGACGGTGCCCTGAGCCATGCCTAACTCCCCTATTACTGGCCCTTGCGCAGGACCGCACTTCGCGGACCCGGGTCAGAACTCACCCTCCGACAGGAGAGGGTGTGTGCGCCGGAACGCGTCGACCGCGGCTGAATGTATCTGCCCAACTGCCCTCTGCAACAGGTCAATCGGACGAGAATTCTCGGCAGCACCGATCGCCCGGATATGCGGAATTCATATGATTCCTGGGCAAGTCGGGCCGGGCAAAGGCGACTTATGCCTCAAGCAGATCGCGCACATTGGCTGCATCTTGTCGTGGCCGGGCGCATTCTCGTATGCGGACGGCACCGGGCAGCTGGGGGGACTTCCCACACTCTACCGCGCTCAACCATGCAGAATTGCCCCCTCCGCGATTGAAGCGGAAGGGGCAATTCGATAACGCGTTGCGGTCGGACGGGGCGTCAGCAGCCTCCGGCCACGGCCGGGATGATCGAGATGCCTGCGCCGTCCGGCGTGGCCGTCTCCAGACCGCCCTCGAAGCGCACGTCGTCGTCGTTGACGTACACGTTCACGAAGCGGCGCAGCTTGCCCTGGTCGTCCAGGACGCGGGCGGCGATGCCCGGGTGGTTCTGCTCCAGGGACTCGATGACCTGGGAGAGGGTCGAGCCCTCGGCCGGGACCTCGGCCTGGCCGCCCGTGTAGGTGCGGAGGATGGTGGGGATGCGGACCTTGACGCTCATGATGGGTGCCCTTCCTGAAGTCTCGGGTGGTCAGCTGGTGGCGAGGCCGGCGGCGCGGAACGCGTCCAGGCTGGGACGGATCGTCGCGGTCGCCTGAGAGGTGTCGGCCACCGCGTCGAGGGTCTTGAGGCCGTCGCCCGTGTTGAGTACGACGGTGGTCAGCGAGGGGTCGATCAGACCGGCCTCGATGAGCTTCTTCGTCACGCCGACCGTCACACCGCCCGCCGTCTCCGCGAAGATGCCCTCGGTGCGCGCCAGCAGCTTGATCGCGTCGACGACCTGCTCGTCGTTCACGTCCTCCACGGCGCCGCCGGTGCGGCGGGCGATGTCCAGGACGTACGGGCCGTCGGCGGGGTTGCCGATGGCGAGGGACTTGGCGATCGTGTTCGGCTTCTGCGGCCGGACGACGTCGTGGCCGCCCTTGTACGCGACCGAGACCGGCGAGCAGCCCTCGGCCTGGGCGCCGAAGAGCTTGTACGGCTTGTCCTCGACCAGGCCCAGCTTGATCAGCTCCTGGAGGCCCTTGTCGATCTTGGTGAACTGCGAGCCGGAGGCGATCGGGACGACCAGCTGGTCCGGGAGCCGCCAGCCGAGCTGTTCGCAGATCTCGTACGCCAGGGTCTTGGAGCCCTCGCCGTAGTACGGACGCAGGTTGACGTTGACGAAGCCCCAGCCCTCACCGAGCGGGTCGCCGATGAGCTCGGAACAGAAGCGGTTGACGTCGTCGTAGTTGCCCTCGATGCCGACCAGCTCACCGCCGTACACCGCGGCCATGACGACCTTGCCCTGCTCCAGGTCGTGCGGGATGAACACGCAGGAGCGGAAGCCGGCGCGGGCGGCGGCGGCGCCGACGGCACCGGCGAGGTTGCCGGTGGAGGAGCAGGAGAGGGTGGTGAAGCCGAAGGCGCGGGCGGCCTCGGTGGCCTGGGCGACGACGCGGTCCTTGAAGGAGTGCGTGGGGTTGCCGGAGTCGTCCTTGACGAACAGCTTGCCCTGCTCGACGCCGAGCTCACGGGCGAGGTTGTCGGCCTGGACGAGCTTGGTCCAGCCGGGGTTCAGGTTCGGCTTCTCGGCGACGTCGGCGGGGACCGGCAGCAGCGGGGCGTAGCGCCAGATGCTGGCCGGTCCGGCCTCGATGCGCTTCTTCAGCTCCTCGGGGGAACCGCTCGGCAGGTCGTACGCGACTTCGAGCGGCCCGAAACAGGACGCGCAGGCGAAAATGGGACCGAGTTCGAAACGTTCGCCGCACTCGCGGCAGGAAAGGCCCGATGCGGGACCGAGGTCGACGGCTTCGGCGTCGGCGGAAGGATCGGTGCTTACTGCAACGGTCTGCGCAGCCATGGTGGCGAGGCCCTTTCTCCTCATCTTCCTCGCGGCGCGTTTCGCCACGAGACGGAATTGGCACCTTCCTCACCGGACCTCACGGTCGGTGGGGGGGTTGCCGGGACTTCAACGGGCCGTTCCCTCAGTCCCTCTGGATGAGCGCTGTGGCACCGGATCTTCGATCCGGGCATTTGTCGGCGGACGGACCCCGGCATGCGATGGTCGTCCGCGTTGTTCAAGACTGTAACCGAAGCATCGGACTGTTGAGATAGTCGTCCGAACCGCGAGATGGATCACATACAGGGGAGTATCGACCGTGCTGGAAGAGGTCGAATGCTGGCTGGCCAGGCGTTCCTGGTCGGCCGCCGACCGGCCGCTGGACCGCCTCCTGGCCGCCAGGGCCGCGGCCGGGGAGACGGGCCGCGGGAGCGTCAGTGTCGTACTGCCCGCGCTGAACGAGGAGGCGACGGTCGGCGAGATCGTCACGACGATCCGGCGCGAGCTGATGGAGAAGGTCCGGCTGGTCGACGAACTCGTTGTGATCGATTCCGGTTCCACGGACGCCACCTCGAAGGTGGCCCGGGAGGCCGGCGCCCGGGTGGTGCACCGCGACGCGATACTCCCCCGGATACCGGCCGTACCCGGCAAGGGCGAGGTGCTGTGGCGGTCGCTCCTGGTGACCGGCGGCGACATCGTGTGCTTCGTCGACGCCGACCTGAAGGACTTCTCGGCGGACTTCGTCTCCGGCATCGTCGGCCCGCTGCTGACCGACCCGGACGTGCAGTTCGTGAAGGCGATGTACGACCGCCCCTTCGGCACTGGTCCCGATGACCTCGCCTCCGGCAGGACCACAGGTCAGGGCGGTCGCGTGACCGAGCTGGTGGCTCGTCCGCTGCTCAATCTGCACTGGCCGCAGCTGGCCGGCTTCGTGCAGCCGCTGGGCGGCGAGTACGCCGTGCGCCGCTCCCTGCTCGAACGGCTGCCCTTCCCCGTCGGTTACGGGGTGGAACTGGGCCTCCTGGTCGACGCGCTGCACACGGTGGGACTGGACGCGCTGGCCCAGGTCGACGTGGGGGTACGCAAGCACCGGCACCAGGACGAGCAGGCGCTCGGCCGGATGGCGGCGGCGATCTACCGGACCGCGCAGCTGCGGCTGTCCCGCGGCCACCTGGTGCGCCCGGCGCTCACCCAGTTCGAGCGCGGCGCGAACGGCTTCGTACCGCGCACCCATGACGTGGACACCGAGGAGCGGCCCCCGATGTGCGAGATCGAGGAGTACGTTTCGCGCCGCGCGGCCTGACGTGGCCTGCCTTCGCACGTTTGGGCGGTTCGTGATCGGGCTAGATTCCGCAACATGGTCTCCGAGCACGAAGTCCGGCCCGCTGTCCGGTCCTCCGCCCAGGTCCTCGTCGCCTCCAACCGCGGCCCGGTGTCGTACACCCTGGAGACGGACGGATCGCTCGACGCGAAGCGGGGCGGCGGCGGTCTCGTCTCCGGGCTGAGCGCCGTCGAGGACAAGCTGTGGGTGTGCGCCGCGCTCGGCGACGGGGACCGGGAGGCGGTCCGGCGCGGGGTCGGTGAGCCGGGCGTACGGATGCTCGACATCGACGCCGGTGTCCACGCCGACGCGTACAACGGCATCGCGAACTCGGTGCTCTGGTTCGTCCACCACATGCTCTACCAGACACCGCTGGAGCCGGTCTTCGACGCGGAGTTCCGGCGGCAGTGGGCGTCGTTCGAGAGCTACAACCGGGCCTTCGCCGAGGCGCTCGCCGAGGAGGCCGGGCAGGGCGCCGCGGTGCTGGTGCAGGACTACCACCTGGCGCTGGTGCCGGGCATGCTCCGCGAGCTCCGCCCCGACCTGCGGATCGGCCATTTCTCGCACACCCCGTGGGCGCCCGTCGACTACTTCCGGCTGCTCCCCGACGACATCGCCGAGCAGTTGCTGCACGGCATCCTGGGCGCGGACCGGGCGGCGTTCCTGACCCGTCGCTGGGCGGACGCGTTCATCGGCTGCTGCACCCGGATCCTGGGCGGCACCGGGCGGACCAGGATCGGGGTGCACGGACTCGGCGCGGACGCCGGCTTCCTGCGCCGCCGGGCGCACGAGGCGGACGTGGACGAGCGGATGGCGGCGCTGCGCGAGCAGACCGGTCCCGGCCGGAGAACGATCGTACGGGTGGACCGGACGGAACTGTCCAAGAACATCGTGCGCGGGCTGTTCGCGTACCGGGAGCTCCTGGACGAGCGGCCCGAATGGCGCGAGCGCGTCGTCCATGTCGCCTTCGCCTACCCCTCCCGGCAGGACCTCGCGGTGTACCGGGACTACACGGCCGAGGTGCGGCGGGTCGCCGACGAGATCAATGCCGTGCACGGCACGGAGGGCTGGACGCCGGTCGTGCTGCACGTCAAGGACGACTTCGCCCGCTCGCTCGCCGCGTACCGGCTGGCCGACGTGGCGCTCGTCAACCCGATCCGGGACGGCATGAACCTGGTCGCCAAGGAGATCCCGGTCGTCTCCGACCACGGCTGCGCGCTGGTGCTGTCGCGGGAGGCGGGGGCGTACGAGGAGCTGGGCAGCGACGCGGTCGTGGTGAACCCGTACGACGTCTCGGCGACGGCGGCGGCGCTGCACGAGGCGCTGACGATGGCGGACGACGAACGGGCCGAGCGCACCGAGCGCCTGGCCGCGGCGGCGGTCGCGCTGCCGCCGCAGCAGTGGTTCCTGGACCAGTTGGACGCGCTGCGGCGGGAGGCTTGAGGCCGAACCGGACAGGCCGTCGGGAGCACGGCGGGACCACCGTCGGGCGCCACCCTCGCCATGTGGCCGGACGGCCTGCGCCGCCCTTGCGGCATGCCTCGATGAAGTGCCCCGGCCCACCCCCGTGACGGCCGGGGCACTTCACTTCCGATGACGGTCAGTCAACGACGTAGAGCTTCTTGGGCCAGCCCATCCGGTCCAGCCGCGAGAACAGGTCCTTGATGTCCCGCGGGTTCAGCTTGATGCAGCCGTTGGAGAAGTAGTCGTTGGGGTTGCTGTTGGTCCACTTCTCGGATTCGGCCGTTCCCTGCCGTCCGTTCGGCTTCATCTCGCTGTGGATGAACAACTCGGTCCGCTTGGTGCGGCCGTTCTTGCAGACCTTGTCCGAGAGCTTGATCACGAAGCCGTTGATGATGCCGTCGAAGTTCTTGCGGTGCCACTGAATGGCGTACGGGTGCCGGGCGTCGGCATTGGGCAGCCATCCCCTGCCGACCGTGCACTCGTTCGTGACCTGCCCGGAACCGGCCTTCCACTGCTTGATCACCTTGTCGCGTCCCGGCACCCGCTTCACCAGCTCCAGACGGGAGTTGGTGACGGTTCCCTTGTTGAAACGCAGGTAGTGGGCGTCGGTGACAGCGGCCGACGCGGTTGTCTCCTCCCGCGCCTGCGCCGACGGTGTGAGCGTCGCGCTCAGTCCTGCGGCCAGGACAGTGGCGAGAGCGAACGGTACGACGCGGGTTTTCAGTTCCACTGGGACCTCCGTATGGGTGGCTGATCGAAGAAGCCTTCGTCCACCGCGGCTGCTTCGACCGCAATCCTGCTGACGCGCGAAAGTGCCGACCAGTCCTTTCGGTCCTGGCCGAAGCGCCTGTCCGGGACCCCCGCTGCCTGCGCCGGCACGGACGGTGTCCCGAACCCGCCATACCGGCAACCGACTTGAAGGTTTCTTGCCGGCGCCGGGAGAAACGGAAGACTGGGGGGCCGGAGGACGGGGGCGAGCGGAAGGTTCTGCATGCTGCGCATTCACTTCACATCGGAAGACCTCGCCAGGACGAGAGTCCTGACCACCTGGGGTCCCCTCGGGGAGACGCTCCTCAGCCTGACGACCTTGCGGGAGAACAACACCGGAGCGCTGTTCGGGGGGTGGCGCCAATTCGTGTCCCGGGAATCCGAAGCACCCGCTCATCCCGCCTCGGTGCTCTTCTGCGGGGCCGCCCTGGACCTGTTCACCGTCACCGGACCGGCCCAGTCCATGGACGAAGGGCTGGAAGCCCTCCGGGCCGCGCGACCGAAGCACGTGCGGGACGAATTCGCGGGGGCTGCCGCCGCCTTCTCCCGCTACTCCGGGAACACCGCCCCCTGGTCCGGAACACCGTGGGCGGACCTCGCCCACGACCGTGCCACCCGTCAGGAACTGGTGCGCTTTCTCCGCAGCTATCACCGCGTCGCCGTGGCCCCCCACTGGTCACGCATACAGTCACGACTCCAGTCGGAACAGACCAGCCACGCCCGCACCCTCGCATGTTCCGGGGCCGAGGCGATGCTCGCGGAACTGCCGCCGGGCTTCCGCTGGCGCTCTCCCGTACTGGAGATCGGACGCGGCGCGCTGACCGGGGAGGTCTCGCTGGCCGGCCGAGGTCTCACACTGGTGCCTTCCGCCTTCTGTCGCACCCGGCCGATCGCCTACACCAGCGCGGCGGACGACCAGGCACCGGTCGTCCTTTTCGTCCCCGTCATCCGCAGCGTTTCCGACTCCGCCGCCATGCTCACCGAGCCCGGGAGCGGAACCCACCGCGCCCTGGCCGCCCTCCTCGGACGTACCCGCGCACAGGCCCTCGACGCCATCGGCCAGGCCTCCTGCACCACTGGAGAACTCGCCGGACTCCTCTCGGTCTCCCCGGCCACCGCCAGCGAGCACGCCACGGTGTTACGGCAGTCCGGGCTGATCTCCACCACCCGGCACGGCAGTGCCGTCCGGCACACCCTCACCTCCCTGGGTTCCGCCATGCTGAACGGGCGGCCGGATCTCGCAGACGCCGCTCGTCGTTGACGAGGGCGGCGTCCCCCGGTCCGTCCGAACGGGCACCAGGGGCCCTGGGTCCTGTCCTGGACAGCCCTGTCCTGGACAGGACCTACAGGTGCTGCGCCAGGGCCGCCAGGAAGGCGACGACGTCGCCCGGTCCGCCGAGCAGCAGGTCGGCGCGCCCGGCCAGTTCGGGCACCTCCGCGCTGCCGCTGCAGACCAGCAGGCCGGGGATGCCGTCGGGGCCGTCGGCGCGGAGCTTCTCCACCGCGGCGTACGCGGCGAGGTCGCCGAGGTCGTCGCCCGCGTACAGCACGGACCCGGCGTCCGTCTCGCGGAGGTACCGGGCGAGCGCCACGCCCTTGTCCGTGCCGGGCGGGCGCAGCTCCAGGACCAGCCGGCCCGGCTCCACGATCAGTCCGTGCCGGGCGGCGAGGTCGCCGAGGGGGCCGCCCAGCGCCTCGAACGCGGCCTGCGGGTCGGCGGCCCGGCGGGTGTGGACGGCGATCGCCCGGCCCTTCTCCTCGATCCAGGTGCCGTGCCACGAGCCGGACCGGTCCAGCACGCCCGGGAGTTCGGCGCGGACCGCGGCGATGCCGGGGTGCGGGGCGGGGGCGTGGACGGTGCCGGACACGGCGTCCCAGCGTTCGGCGCCGTAGTGGCCGAGGACCACGAGGTGGTCGAGGCCGGACACTCCGGCGAAGCCGCCGTGCCGGACCGCGACGCCGGCCGGACGGCCGGTGATCACGGCGATGGAGGCCACCTTCGGGGCGAGCGCGGCGAGTGCCTCGACGGCGCCGGGGTGGGCGCGGGCCTGTTCCGGGTCCGGGACGATGTCGGCGAGGGTGCCGTCGAAGTCGAGCGCGACGACGGCGCGGTCGGGGCGCGCGAGGATCGCGGCGAGGGCCTCACGGCCGGGTCGGGTGGCGGGAGTCGGGAGCGCGGCTGCTTCGGGGTTGCTGCCCATGAGGGGAGCCTATAGCCGGGGCGGGGCGTCGGGGCGAGTGTGCCGGAGGACTCGGGCCCGGTCCGGCGCTCAGCGGCGTCCGCGTTTCGCGTCCCTCACCCGGCGCAGGCGGTTGACCGTCACCGGGTCCTCCTCCAGGGCGCGGCGGTCGTCCAGCAGGGCGTTCAGGAGCTGGTAGTAGCGCGTGGGCGAGATGCCCAGCTGTTCGCGGATCGCCCGCTCCTTCGCCCCGGGGCCGGACCACGACTGCCGTTCGACGGCGAGCACGGCGCGGTCCCTGTCGGAGAGGCCGTCCGGGTCGTCGGGGCCGTTCGTGGGGGCGGTCATATCAGCCAACATATCGCCCGTCCGGAGGGCCGCCACCCGCCGGACGGGCGCTCAGTCCGCGGCGGCCGCCGCGGCCGAATCGCGCGCGATCTTCCCCAGGACGCTCTCGGGGCTGCCGTTCGGCTCGACCGCCCTGCCGATGTTCTCCTTGATCGACTCGCTGGACCGGGCCCAGGACGTCTTGCCGTACGGGTAGAACTGCGAGTCCGGGAGCGCGGCCAGGAACTTCCGCAGCGGCTTGTACCTGGCGTCGGACTCCATGGCCGCGGAGGCGCTGTCGGTGGCCGGGAGCATGTCGTACTCGTCGGCGAAGTCGATGACGTTCTTGTCGGCGAACAGATAGTCGAAGAATTTACGCAGTTGCACGCGGTGGCCGTGCTGTTCGAAGCCCATGATCCAGTCGGCCACGCCCAGCGAGTTCTTTCCGGGGCCGTCGATTCCGGGCATCGGCACCATGCCGACGGAGACACCCTTGCGTTCGGCCTCCTGCATCAGCGTCGGATGGCCGTTCAGCATCCCGACCCGGCCGTCGGTGAACGCGTCGAACGCCTTTTGGCGGTCGAGCTCTCCGGGGGCGGTGGGGCCGACGAGGCCCTTGTCGACCAGGTTGGTCTTCAGCCAGTCGAAGGTCCTGACGTTCTCGTCCGAGTCGATCTCGTACGAGCCGCTGTCGTCGACGTAGCCGCCGCCCCCGCCGAGCAGCCACATCATCGTCTCGGCCTGCGCCTCCTCGGGGCCGAGCGGCAGCGCGAAGGGGTAGGTCACACCGCGCTGTCCGAGCACCGTCGCGTCGTCGCGTATGTCGTCCCAGGTCCGCGGGGCGTCGAGGCCCGCCTGCGCGAAGTACTTCTTGTTGTAGAAGAGCAGCCGGGTGCTGGCGACGAACGGCAGTCCGTACTGGGTGCGGTCCACGCTGCCCGCGTCGGCGAGGGACGGCAGGAAGTTGGCCTGGGTTCGGATGGACAGCACCTGGTCGGCCCGGTAGAGCTTGCCGGCCTTGGCGTAGTCGGCGTACGAGTCGATCTGGGCGATGTCGGGGGCCTGACCCTTCTTCACCATCGCGGCGACCTCGCGGCCGACGTCCTTCCACGAGTGGAGGCTGACGTCGACCTTGATGCCCGGGTGGGTCGCCTCGAAGCCCTTGACGAGTCCGTCCCAGTACTTCCGGGAGCTGTTGGCCGGGCCGGTGCCGTAGTCGGCGGCGACGAGCCTGAGCGTGACGTCCCCCGAACCGCCGTCACCGCCGCAGCCCGACAGCGTCGCCGTCATGCTCAGTGCGGTCACGGCCGCGGTCAGTACCCGGTAGCGCAACTGCACTGTCAGACCGTCCTCTTCCGTCGCGTCGTCCGCGCCGCCACGCAGCCGTGGGGCCGTCGGACGAGGGGCGATCCTGCCCCAGGCCGTCGCCGATGGTCTACACCAAAGCGGTATCGCTTTTGCAACGCAACCGGGCCGCCGCCCGGCACCGAGGCCGAGATCATTGCCCCCGAGCTGCGCCTACCGCCAAGTAGGTTCCGGTGCGGTCGAGTCGGCGGAGTCGAAGGGGTATGACCCGGACCACCCGCGCAACCTCTCGCGCAGCGTGATCCTTTCACCCTGAGGCGTCCCGGGACGACCCGGCTCCTCTTGGCCGGGATTTTGTATGGATCCGCAACAAACCGGGATAGTGGACTAGACCTTTTTGCCCGCTCGGGCGAAACTGTTCCCCGTGAAACACGTCATCGCCCTCGATGTGGGCGGCACCGGAATGAAGGCCGCACTGGTCGGAGCCGACGGCACCCTGCTGCACGAGGCGCGGCGGGCGACCGGCAGGGAACGCGGCGCCGAAGCGGTCGTGGAGTCGATCCTCGGCTTCGCCGCCGATCTGCGGGCGTACGGCGAGGAGCACTTCGGCGAGAGCGCCGTCGCGGCCGGTGTCGCCGTGCCCGGCATCGTCGACGCCGAGAACGGGATCGCGGTCTACGCCTCGAACCTGGGCTGGCGCGACGTACCCATGCGGCAACTGCTCGGCGGGCGGCTCGGCGGCGTCCCCGTCGCGCTCGGCCACGACGTACGCACCGGCGGGCTCGCCGAGGGCCGGATCGGCGCGGGCAGGGGCGCCGACCGCTTCCTCTTCGTACCGCTGGGCACCGGTATCGCCGGGGCCATCGGCATCGCGGGCACGATCGAGGCGGGCGCGCACGGGTACGCGGGCGAGATCGGGCACATCGTGGTCCGGCCGGACGGGCCGGACTGCGGCTGCGGACAGCGCGGCTGCCTGGAGACCCTGGCCTCCGCATCCGCCGTCAGCCGCGCCTGGGCCGCGGCGTCCGGCGACCCCGAGGCGGACGCGGCGGACTGCGCGAAGGCCGTCGAGTCCGGCGACCCGGCAGCCGTGGAGGTCTGGCGGAACGCGGTGGACGCGCTCGCCGCCGGGCTGGTCACCGCGCTGACACTGCTCGACCCGCGCACCCTGATCATCGGTGGCGGTCTCGCCGAGGCCGGGGAAACCTTGTTCACACCACTCCGTGCGGCCGTCGAGGAACGCGTCACGTTCCAGAAGCTGCCCCACATCGTCCCGGCGGCCCTCGGGGACACCGCCGGATGCCTGGGCGCAGGGCTGCTCGCCTGGGATCTTCTCTCCACGGAGGTATCCGCCTGATGGCCGGACGCGCAGACAGCACAGTTCTCGCAGATGCCCGGGTGGTGCTTCCCACCGGGACCGTCGAGAACGGCCGGGTGATCGTCGAAGGCACCCGGATCGCGGGCAGCGCGGCCGAGGACGCCCCGGTCCTCGACCTGAGCGGCCACTGGGTGGTGCCCGGCTTCGTCGACATGCACAACCACGGCGGTGGCGGCGCGTCCTTCACCTCCGGCACCGTGGACGAGGTCCTCACCGGCATCCGCACCCACCGCGAGCACGGCACCACCACGCTGGTCGCCTCCACGGTCACCGGCGAGATGGACTTCCTCGCCCACCGGGCCGGTGTCCTGTCCGAGCTGGTGGAGCAGGGCGACCTGGCCGGCATCCACTTCGAGGGCCCGTTCATCTCGCCGTGCCGCAAGGGCGCGCACAGTGAGGACCTGCTGCGCCACCCGGACCCGGCCGAGGTCCGCAAGCTGATGGACGCGGCGCGCGGCACCGCGAAGATGTTCACGCTCGCCACCGAACTGCCGGGCGGCATCGACTCGGTGCGGCTGCTCGCCGAGCACGGCGTCATCGCCGCGATCGGGCACACCGACGCCACGTACGAGCAGACCGTCGAGGCGATCGACGCGGGCGCCACCGTCGCCACGCACCTCTTCAACGCGATGCCGCCGCTCGCCCACCGCGAGCCCGGTCCGATCGCCGCGCTGCTGGAGGACGAGCGGATCACCGTCGAGCTGATCGACGACGGCACGCATCTGCACCCCGCGGCGCTGGAGCTGGCCTACCACCACGCGGGCGCCCACCGCGTCGCGCTGATCACCGACGCCATGGACGCGGCCGGTTTCGGCGACGGCCTGTACCAGCTCGGCCCGCTCGCGGTCGAGGTCAAGGACGGCGTGGCGCGGCTGGTCGAGGGGAACTCCATCGCGGGCTCCACCCTCACCCTGGACACCGCCTTCCACCGGGCCGTGACCATCGACCGGATCCCGGTCGGCGACGTCGTGCAGTCCATCTCCGCCAACCCGGCCCGGCTGCTCGGCGTGTACGACCGGGTGGGCTCGCTGGAACCGGGCAAGGACGCGGACCTGGTGGTCCTGGACGAGGACTTCGCGCTCAAGGGCGTCATGCGCAAGGGCGAATGGATCAAAGAGCCCCGAATCGGCTGAACCACCCCATTATTGACGGTGAGTCGAATTACGTAACGAAGAGACGGCGGTTGGCCCACAGGTCTGGGCCGACCGCCGCCTCTTTGGCATGATCGCCTGGGAAACAGCCAGAGAAAGCGCATTCCGTCCACGGTTTCGCGCTTCGGAGCAGGGATCGAGGGAGCGGCCGCGGTGATCCTCACGGTCACACTGAATACGGCACTCGACCTGACGTACGGCGTCCCGGAACTCGTCCCGCACGCCAGCCACCGCGTCAGCGACATGTCCGAGCGACCCGGCGGCAAGGGACTCAATGTGGCCCGGGTGCTCTCCGCCCTCGGCCACGAGACGGTGGTCACCGGCTTCGCCGGAGGCTCCACCGGGGCGGTGCTGCGCGAGCTGCTGGCCGGTCCGTCACCGCTGGAGGCCGATCCGAGGGCCGCATCCGTGCCCGCCCCCGCGCCGATCACCGACGCTCTCGTCACCGTCGCCGGGAACACCCGCCGCACCATAGCCGTCGTCGACCGGGCCACCGGCGACACCACCCAGCTCAACGAACCCGGCCCGCTCGTCAGCGCCGACGAGTGGACCGCCCTCCTCGGCCGGTACGAGGAGCTCCTCGCCGGGGCCGACGCCGTCGCGCTCTGCGGCAGCCTGCCGCCCGGCATCCACGTCGGCGCCTACGCCGAACTGGTCCGCGCGGCCCGCGCCGCCGGTGTCCCCGTGCTGCTCGACACCAGCGGCGAACCGCTCCGCCGCGGCATCGCCGCCCGCCCCGACCTGATCAAGCCGAACGCCGACGAGCTCGCCCAGCTCACCGGCTCCCGCGAACCGATGCGTGCCACCCGCGACGCCCGCCGCCGCGGCGCCCACGGAGTCGTCGCCTCGCTGGGGCCGGACGGCATGCTGGCGGTCACCCCCGACGGCAGCTGGCAGGCAGCGCCGCCCGCCAAGGTCCTGGGCAATCCGACCGGCGCGGGCGACTCCGCGGTGGCCGGGCTGCTGTCCGGCCTCGTCGAGGGGCTGAGCTGGCCGGACCGGCTGCGGCGGGCGGTGGCACTGTCGACGGCGACCGTGCTCGCCCCGACGGCCGGTGACTTCGACCGCGCGGCGTACGAGGAACTGCTGCCGCGCGTCGGCGTCGAGGAACACACACCGGCGGCCCGATAGGCCGCGCCCGTCCCGGACCGGCCCGCCCGCCGGTCCGAAAGAAGTAGCAAGAGGTCAGCATGCCGCTCGTCAGCACCGGTGAACTCGTCTCCGCCGCCCAGGCCCAGGGACGCGGGATCGCCGCCTTCAATGTCATCACGCTGGAGCACGCGGAGGCCATCGCGGCCGGCGCGGAGCGCGCCGGAGCCGCCGCCGTCCTCCAGATCTCCGAGAACGCCGTGAAGTTCCACGGCGGACGGCTCTCCGCGATCGCCGCCGCGGCCGCCGCCGTCGCCCGCGCCTCCAGCGCCCCGCTCGCCCTCCACCTCGACCACGTCGAGTCCGTGGAGCTGCTCCACCAGGCGCACACGGAAGGCTTCGGCTCCGTCATGTTCGACGCGTCCAAGCTGTCGTACGAGGAGAACGTGCGGGCCACGGCCGAGGCGGTGACCTGGGGTCATGAGCGCGGCATCTGGATCGAGGCCGAGCTCGGCAAGGTCGGCGGCAAGGAGGGCGAGGCCCCGCTCGACGCCCATGCCCCCGGGGTCCGTACGGACCCGGCCGAGGCCGCCGCGTACGTCCGCGACACCGGGGTGGACGCGCTGGCCGTCGCTGTCGGCTCCTCGCACGCGATGACCGAGCGCACCGCCGCCCTGGACCACGAGCTGATCGGCCGGCTCCGCGACGCCGTCCCGGTGCCGCTGGTGCTGCACGGCTCCAGCGGCGTCCCGGACGAGGAGATCCGCCGGGCCGTCGCCTCCTCCGGCATGGTCAAGATCAATGTGGGCACGGCCCTGAACACCGCGTTCACCGGAGCGGTGCGGGCGTACCTGGCCGAGAACACCACGGGCGTGGACCCCCGCAAGTACATCGCCCCGGGCCGCGAGGCGGTGGCGGCGACGGTGGCGGGGTTCCTGGCCCTGATGGGCTGACCGCGGCGGCCTGGGTGAGGGTGCTCACGCGGCCTCTCCGGGGTTCGGACACCAGGAGAGGCCGCAAAGCGTCAGCCCTCAATGGGCTAACCCTTCGCAGGGGTGACTTCCAGCCAATCCAGGATCACGTCGCACTGATTCCCTTCCTGGCACGAGATGCTGATCTCGTTCTCACCCTTGATCAGGTCGACCGGTGCCCAGGTGGTCTGCCAGTTCTTTTCCCAGTCCGAGTCGGACGAGTGGATGAAGTTCTTGAGACCGATGGGCTGCGAATTCGGCTTCCCGTTCACCGTCAGCGTTGCGTTGGCGTCCTTGGCGGGAATCGCATAGCGCACCGTCAAGCGGTACTTGCCTTCCTCCCCCATCGCTGCCTTCCACGTCACGGATGACCCGACCGTGTTGAAGTCCGTGACGTATGAGCCGTTCGGGCCTTCCGCACCCTTGACCGACTGGCTGACTGCCGCAGTACCGCCGAGCTTCAGCGTCGCCGCGTCCTGCTTGGGCAGCTCGGCCGGGGCCTCGGAGCTGGCGGACTGCTGGGGCTTCGGGGACTCCTCGACCTGGTCGCCGGGACCGGCGGAGGAGGTGGCCTCGTTCTTCTTCTGGTCCTTGTCCTTGTCACCGGTGAGCAGCGCGGCGCCGATCCCGATGAGCACGACCAGGACCACCGCGACCGCGGCGATCAGCAGGCCCTTGGTGTTCGGCCCGCCCCTGCCGGGGCCGCCGGGGCGGCCGCGACCGCCCTGCTGCGGCACCTGCGCGGTGGCGCCGCCGGGGTACGTCTCCGGGGCGGCGTACTGGGCGTTCGGCTGGCCGTACGCCTGCTGCTGCTGCGGCACCTGCTGGCCGTACTGACGCTCGCCGACGGTGCGTACCTGGTTGTACGAGGTCCGGGGCACGCCGGGCTGCGGGGCCGCCGGCGGGTAGCCGTAGCCGCCCTGCCGGGGTGGCTGGGCGCCTGCCGCCTGTCCGTCCTCGTACAGGTAGCCGAACGGATCGTCGTCCTCGGGCTTGTTTGCGCCGTCGTTCCCGGCCGTCATCCCTGGGTCACTCCTCACCATGTCGCCAGCCGTCGCCGAAATTGCCAGCCGTGGCCGACCGGCCGAGCCTACCCCGAACGACCCACACCAAGAATTGCCGTCGCGGGTGACGGAACGGCGGCGGAGCGTGGGAACAGCGCCGCCGTGAACGTCAGCCGGCCCTGCGGTGAACCTTGGAGCGGGACCGCTTCTCCACGTACATCCGCTGGTCGGCGGAGCGCAGCACCTCTTCGGCGGTCATGCCGCAGGCGGCCCAGCCGATACCGAAGCTCGCCCCCACCCGCACCGCCCGGCCGTCGACCCGGATCGGCGGAATGATGGCGTTGCGCAGACGTACGGCCAGGTCAGCGGCGTCCGCGTCGCCGAGCCCGTCGGCGAGGACGACGAATTCGTCACCCCCGAGCCGGGCCACGGTGTCGCCGTCGCGGACACAGGTGGTGAGCCGGCGGGCGACCTCGATCAGCACCGCGTCACCGGTGTGGTGGCCGAAGCGGTCGTTGATCGACTTGAAGCCGTCGAGGTCGCAGAAGAGGACCGCGAGCCCCTTCGCCCCGTCGTCGTGCTCGGTGTCGGGGGCGACCGCGTGCACATGGTGGTCGTACGGGCCGCCGGGTGCCGGGTCCACCTCGTAACCGTGCGTCCGCGCGTCCGCCTCGTCGAGGCTGCCGTAGGCCGCGTCCAGCGCCTCCACCGGGGTGGCGGCCGCCTCGTTCGGGCGCTCGCAGAGCCGGGCACCCAGCCGGGAGCGCAGCTCGGCACTGTTGGGCAGGCCGGTGAGCGCGTCGTGCGAGGCCCGGTGGGCGAGGTGCAGCTCGTGGCGCTTGCGCTCCTCTATGTCCTCGACGTGGGTGAGCAGGAAGCGGGGGCCGTCGGTGGTGTCGGCGACGACGGAGTTGCGCAGCGAGACCCAGAGGTAGGTGCCGTCCCGCCGGCCGAGCCGCAGCTCGGCGCGACCGCCCTCGGCGGAGGTGCGCAGCAGGGTGCCGATGTCCTCGGGGTGGACGAGGTCGGCGAAGGAGTAGCGGCGCAGCACGGACGCGGGGCGGCCGAGCAGCCGGCACAGGGCGTCGTTGGTGCGCAGCAGCCGGCCGTGCTGGTCGCCGCCCATCTCGGCGATGGCCATGCCGCTGGGCGCGTACTCGAAGGCCTGGCGGAAGGACTCCTCGCTGGCCCGCAGCGCCTGCTGTTCCCGCTCCAGACGGACCAACGCCCGCTGCATGTTTGCTCTGAGCCGGGCGTTGCTGATCGCAATGGCGGCCTGTGAGGCGTACATCTGGAGGGCTTCGCGGCCCCAGGCGCCGGGGCGGCGGCCGTTGCGCGGGCGGTCCACGGAGATGACACCCAGCAGATCGGCACCGCCGCCGGATGCGTACATCGGGGCGTAGAGGCGGTCCTCGGGGTGCCACTCGTCCTCGAAACGGGGGTCGGGCCCGTCGGTGTGCCACTGCGGTACGTCGTCGTCGAGGAGGACCCAGCCGTCGGTGTGGGGTATGAAACGGAGCTCGTCCCAGGCCTGCCCCATGGTCAGCCGGCGTTCCCAGGAGGCGCGCGAGCCGACCCGGCCGGTGATCAGGGCTTCCGCCGCGCTGTTGCCCGCGAAGGCGGCGACCACGAGATCACCGTCGGGGCGGACCAGGTTCACGCAGGCCAGCTCGTAGCCGAGACTGGTGACGATTCCGTCGGCCACGGTCTGCAGTGTGTCGGCCAGGCTCCGCGCCGTGTTGAGATCGGCCACGGCCTGGTGCAGCTGCCGCAGCGTCGCAAGACGGACGTACGGCTCCGACTCGGCCTCCATTGCTCGCACTCCCCGAGACCCTCGACAGCACTCCAGGTTTCATATCGACGTACTTACTTCAGTGTCACGGCAACTGAATCACAGTGAGCTGTGCTGTCGGTACACAGGGTCAACAAATATTGCACTCTGTGACTCAAGTCACAACAGATGGTAAAGGCTCGCGAGGGCCGCACGGATTCGCTCCCTACTTTTCTTGAACGCAAATCCGGGCGTTGCAGTGCCGGTCACCGCCCGCTGGTCCTAGGACCCGGTTGGTCCCTTGGCCCGATGCGGAGGCACGCGCTCCGCGGCTAGCGTGCCCGATGTGCTGCAGACGACGACCCCCGCCCCACGCCCCCGGCCCATCCCCCATGCTGAGGGGGTGAGCAACGATGAGTTCCGAGGCGCCCTCGCCCGGCTGGCCGCCGGCGTCGTGCTGATCACCGCCCAGGAGCCGCCGCTGGACGAGCACGGACGGGGCGAGGACGTCGGCATGACGGCGACCGCCTTCATGTCGGTCTCCCTGGACCCGCCGCTGGTGATGGTGAGTCTGCGCAACGGTTCCCGGATGGACGACCTGCTGTCGGAACAGCCGCTGTGGGCGGTGTCCGTGCTCGCCGAGAGCCAGCGGCATGTCGCCGGACGGTTCGCGATGAAGGGCCGGATCAGCGACCGGCTGCTGTTCGAGGACATCCCGTACACCCGGGGCGAGGTCACCGCCGCGCCGTTGATCGGCGGCGCGCTGGCCACACTGGAGTGCCGTACCGAGCAGCGGGTCCTGGCGGGCGACCACACGCTGGTGATCGGCCGGGTGCTGAGCGCGGACCTGCCCAGCGCGGAAGGGGCGCCGCTGACGTACTTCCGTGGGAGGTACCGGCAGTTGGGGTGAGGCAGGCCACGGGGACCGGGGCAGAGGACCCGGTCCTCACCAGTCGCGGCCGGAGCGGCCGCGCTTGGTCTCGCCGCGCTGCTTCTTCTCGCGCAGCCGGCGCTCGTTGATGCCCCGTGGGATCCGCGTCTTGCGGCGCGGCCTCGGGGGCGGCGCCGTCGCCTCGGCGAGCAGGGAGGCCAGACGTACGAGAGCGGTCTCGCGGTTGCGCCACTGGGAGCGGTGCTCCGAGGCCCGCACCGCGATCACCCCGCCCACGAGCCTGCTCTCCAGACGCTGGAGCGCCCGCTCCTTCCACACCTCGGGGAGCGACTCGGTCGCCGCGAGGTCGAAGCGGAGCTCCACCTGGGAATCGCTGGTGTTGACGTGCTGCCCGCCGGGTCCCGAGGACCGCGAGAAACGCCACATGAGCTCGGCCTCCGGCAGGGAGACCGAACCGCGGATGACATAGGGCCCGGACATGGCACCCATGTTCCCCGGACCGCAGGGGTTCGTCACCTTCTTTTGCCGTACCGGCCGGCCGTCCGGCCGGGGGATTTCGGTAAAGAAAGTAAAGGGATCAGGAACCTCCTGCCCCCTTGCCCGCGTTATGGCCTGTGACGGTAGCTTTCGTGATGGCACGAGGCCCGCAATCGACGACGAAAGGGACTTCCCATGGCTGTAAGCCTGTCCAAGGGCGGCAACGTCTCCCTCACCAAGGAGGCCCCGGGCCTGACCGCCGTCACGGTCGGCCTCGGCTGGGACGTCCGCACCACCACCGGCACCGACTTCGACCTCGACGCCTCGGCGATCGCGGTCAACGCAGGCGGGAAGGTCGTCTCCGACGGCCACTTCGTCTTCTTCAACAACAAGTCGACGCCCGACCAGACCATCGTCCACACCGGTGACAACGTCACGGGCCAGGGCGAGGGCGACGACGAGCAGATCAACGTCAACCTGGCGGGCCTGCCGGCCGATGTCGACAAGATCGTCTTCCCGGTCTCCATCTACGACGCCGAGACCCGCAGCCAGAACTTCGGCCAGGTGCGCAACGCGTTCATCCGCATCATCAACCAGGCCGGCGGCACCGAGATCGCCCGCTACGACCTGAGCGAGGACGCCGCCACCGAGACCGCCATGGTCTTCGGCGAGCTGTACCGCAACGGCGCCGAGTGGAAGTTCCGTGCCGTCGGCCAGGGTTACGCCTCCGGCCTGCGCGGCATCGCCCAGGACTTCGGCGTCAACCTCTGACGCACGGGCACCTTCGCGAAAGCTCCCGGCCACCCCGGCCGGGAGCTTTTGCGTGTGCGCGGCCGGAGCATGCGCACACCCTCCCGTATACACAGTCATCGGACATCTACGCTCAACTCCCGCCGATTAGCGAACACATGTGTATTCCATTCGGACAAGAAGTGGTCAAATAAATGTGAGGTATTTGTTAGTGCACCGTCAATGTCGCTCATTCGGTGGCACGCTCTCGGCTCGTAACCCCCCACGGAACGAGCAACGGAGAGCGCATGACCCCCCACATGAACACCCGTCGCGCCGCAGCCCTGGCCGCAGTGGCCGCGATGGTCGTCGTAGGCATGCAGACCGGTGCGGCGAACGCCGTACCCGACAACGGCAATGACAGCCCCTCCGCCACTCGCAGCGTCGTCCCCTTCGGCGCGAACAAGGCCTCGCAGCGCATGGCCGCCATCAAGTCCGCGCAGAGCGAAGCCTCTTCGGCCGCCGACTCCCTCGGCCTGGGCGGCAAGGAGAAGCTGATCGTCCGCGACGTGATCAAGGACGCCGACGGCACGGTCCACACCCGCTACGAGCGCACCTACGACGGGCTGCCCGTGCTCGGCGGCGACCTCGTCACCCACACCGCCCCCGGCGGAAAGCTCAAGGGCGTCACCAAGGCGACCGAGGCCCGGATATCGGTGCCCTCCACGACGCCGAAGATCAAGACCGCGGCCGCCGCCCGCAAGGTGATCTGGGCGGCCTCCGGCAAGCCCGTCCTCGCCCTGGAGACGGTGAGGACCGGGGTGCAGAAGGACGGCACCCCGAGCCGGCTGCACACCATCACCGACGCGATCACCGGCAAGAAGCTCCAGAGCTACGAGGCGGTCGAGACCGGTGTCGGCAACAGCCAGTACAGCGGTGAGGTCGAGCTGACGACCACCGCGTCCGGCTCCGGCTTCGAGCTGACCGACGGCGGCCGCGGCGGCCACAAGACGTACGACCTCAACCAGGGCGAGAGCGGCACCGGCGACCTGGTCACGGACGACGACGACACCTGGGGCGACGGCACCGGCAACGACCGCCAGACCGCCGCGGTCGACGCCGCCTACGGCGCCGCGCAGACCTGGGACTTCTACAAGTCGGCGTTCGGCCGCGACGGCATCGCCGGTGACGGCAAGGCCGCGTACTCGCGGGTCCACTACGGCGACGCGTACGTCAACGCGTTCTGGGACGACAGCTGCTTCTGCATGACGTACGGCGACGGCGCCGACAACAAGAGCGCGCTGACCGCCCTCGACGTCGCGGGCCACGAGATGAGCCACGGCCTGACCGCGTCCACCGCCAACCTCGACTACTTCGGTGAGTCCGGCGGTCTGAACGAGGCGACCAGCGACATCCTCGGCACCTCGGTCGAGTTCGCCGCCGACAACAGCACGGACATCGGCGACTACCTCATCGGCGAGAAGATCGACATCAACGGCGACGGCACCCCGCTGCGCTACATGGACAAGCCGAGCAAGGACGGCGGCTCGGCCGACTACTGGGACAGCAACGTCGGCGACCTCGACGTGCACTACTCCTCCGGCGTCGCCAACCACTTCTTCTACCTGCTGTCCGAGGGCAGCGGCGCGAAGACCATCAACGGGGTCGACTACGACTCCCCGACCGCCGACGGCTCGACCGTCACCGGCATCGGCCGGGACAAGGCCGTCCAGATCTGGTACAAGGCCCTCGCCGAGTACATGACGTCGTCCACCGACTACGCGGGCGCCCGTGAGGCGACCGAGAAGGCGGCGACCGACCTGTACGGCGCGGACAGCGCCGAGCTCGCGGCCGTCGGCGCCGCCTGGAGCGGTGTCAACGTGAAGTAGCGCGACCAGCGGTACTCCGACGGGAGCCGGTCAGCCCTTCGAGGCGGGCCGGCTCCTGCCGTACAGCCAGGTGTCCCACAGCTCCGTCAGATCCTGACCGGTCGTCTTCTCCACATAGGCGGTGAAGTCGGCGGTCGAGGCGTTGCCGTGCCGGTGGGCCTTCGTCCAGCCCCTGAGGAGCGCGAAGAAACGCCGGTCGTCGCCCACAGCCTGCCGGACCTTGTGGACGACCATCGCCCCGCGCCCGTACACCGGCGCCTGCGAGATGTCCGCGGCCGTCGGCGGATCGGCCGGCGGGAAGGCCCAGTTGTCATCGTCCTCGAAGGCGGCGTCGAACCGGTCCTGGACGGGGACGCCCTCCTTGTCGGCCTCCCACAGCCACTCCGCGTACGTCGCGAAACCCTCGTTGAGCCACATGTCCCGCCAGCTCTCGGGCGTGACGGAGTCCCCGAACCACTGGTGGGCCATCTCGTGGACGAGCAGTCCGGCGTCCGGCGGCCCGGGGAAGAAGGGCCGGGTCTGGGTCTCCAGGGCGTAGCCGGCGTCCCCGTGGCGCTCGACGATCGCGCCCGTGGCGGAGAAGGGGTACGGGCCGAAGCGCTGCGCCTCCCACTTCACGACCTCGGGAACGCGGGCGAGAATGCGCGCGCTGTCCGCCGCCACCGTCGTGTCCGCGGCGGTGAACACCTCGATGCCGTCCGGGGTCGTCGACGTCTTCGTGTCGAAGCGGCCGATGGCGACGGTCGCGAGATAGCTCGCCATCGGTCCGGGACTGTGCCAGCGGAACGTGGTGGTGGTGCCCGAGCTGCGCCGGGAGACCGGCTGGCCGTTGGACACCGCAGTCAGCCCCTCGGGGACGGTGACGGCGATGTCGTACGAGGCCTTGTCGCTCGGGTGGTTGTTGCCGGGGAACCAGGTCATCGAACCGGTCGGTTCACCGAGCGCGACCGAGCCGTCCGCGGTCCTCAGCCAGCCCTCCTTCGAACCGTCGGAATCGGTGAGGGTCCGCGGCGAGCCCGAGTAGCGGACGACCGTGCGGAAGGTGCGGCCCTTGCGCAGACGGCTCATGACTTCGGCGTCGGGGCGCAGTGTCAGCTCCTGCCCCGCCCGGTTGACGGCGGCGGGGCGGCCCTCGACCGCCGCCGAGTCCACGGTGAGTCCGACGAGATCGAGGTTGAAGGCGCTGAGGTCCTGGGTGGCGCGCGCGGTGATCGTGGCGGTGCCGCGCAGCCGGCGGGCTGCCGGGTCGACGTCGAGCGCGAGGTCGTAGTGCGTGACGTCGTAGCCGCCGTTGCCGAGCTTCGGGAAGTACGGGTCGCGCAGGCCAAAGGCGCCGGGCGTGCCCTCGACCCCGCCGGTGCAACCGGTGGACGTCGTCAGCACCAGCAGGGCGAGGGCGGCGAAGCAAGCCGTTCGGCGTACAGACGTTCGCTGATCCACACCGGCGATCCTAGGCACGGAATGCCCGATTGGCGGGATATCAGCTCAGAGCACCGCGATCCCCAGCGGACGGGAGCCCGCGACCACTTCGAACGGCCGCCGCTCGCCCGTGAGATCGACGACGGTGATGCCGTTGCCGTACCCGTCGCGGGTGAAGCCCTCGGTGACGTACGCCGTGCGGCTGTCGCCGGACACCGCCACGTCCTCGTGCGGCCCGTCCAGCGGCACCACGCGCTCGGTGCCCCCGGGGGTGCGGACGGTCAGGGAGGGGCCCTCGTCGTCGGAGCGGATCGGGCCGGTGCCGACGACCAGCAGGGTGCCGTCGGGGGCGAGCGTCGCGCCGTGCTGGTGGGTGTCGGCGGTCATCGGCTCGACGGTGCTCCGGCCGGTGCGCGGATCGAGGACGACGAGCCGTTCGCCCTCGAACGGCAGCAACAGCCTGCCGTCGGCGGGGCGTACGACGGCGTCGAGCAGTTGTTGATCGAGGGCGTTCATGTCCTACTCCTGTCGGTCGGGCTGTCCGGCCTGTTCTGCCTGCTCGGCGCTCAGTTGCCGAGGGAGGCCACGCCGGCCCGGGCGAACTTCTCGTCGAGGTCGCCGCTCGGGGCGCCGGCCACGCCGATGCCCGCGATCGGGGCGTCCTTGGCGGTGACGGGGGCACCGCCCGCGAGGAAGAGGGTGCCGGGGATGTCCTTCAGGGTGGGGACGTTCGCCAGGCGCTTGGTCAGCTCGGAGGTGGGGGCGTTCCAGGAGACGGCGGTGTACGCCTTCTTCACGGCCGACTCGTAGGACTGCGGCCCGGCGCCGTCGCCGCGCAGGGTGACGAGGGTGTTGCCGTTGCGGTCGACGACGGCGACGGAGACGCGCTGGTTCTCCTTCTTCGCGGCGTCGAGGGTCGCCCGGGCGGCCTTGGTGGCGGCCTCGACCGTCAGGTGGGTGGTCTGCTGGAGGTTGCGGTTCGCGGCGTCGGCCTGGACGGCGGCGGCGGGCGCGGCGGCCGGGGTGGAGGCGCTGGCGGACATCGCGCCGAAGGTCCCCGCGCCGAGGACGGCGACGACGGCGGCACCGGTCAGGACACGGGTACGCAGCGACAGCTTCTTCATGGTGGACTCCTCAGCGGCGGTGGATGAGCACGTTCGGCTCTGTCGTCCATGCTCCGGCCGGCCCCGGCCCCGTACGGTCGGCGGACCGGCTCGACACCGCACGCGGGACGGCCGACGGCCCCATCAGCCGATCGGCTGATGCGCGGGTGGTCACCCGGGGCGACCATGAATGTATCCATACAGGTCAGCGGTGCCGCTTACGGGACAGCCCCCAGGAGCGAGAGGTACGAGGTGAAGCGCCGAACCCCATCCGCCGCACCGGACCGGACCGGCGACCCGGACGCGCGGTGGCTCACGCTCCTGATGCACGCCGCGTTCTTCCTGCTGCTCGGCGCCTCGCTCACCCGGTTCCTGCTGCGCCACCCCGGCGAGGCCCGCACCCCGTGGATCATCGCGCTCTCCGTCGCCCTCGCCGTGCTGTACGTGCTCGGGCCGGTGCTCGGCTCGCGTCCGACGCCGCGCTCCCTGGTGTGGCTGGGGGCGCTGGTCGCCGTGTGGATGGTGGTGGTCGTCCTCGCACCGAGCTTCGCGTGGTGCGCGGTGCCGCTCTTCTTCACCGGGCTGCGCATCCTGCCGCCGCGCGCCGCGCTGGCGCTCGTCGCCCTGCTCACGCTGTTCGTCGTCGCCGCCCAACTGCGGCTCGCCGAGGGCTTCGACCCGAATCTGGTGCTCGCCCCGCCCGCCGTGGCGGCGGTCGCGACGGCGGTCTTCGTCCATATGCAGCGTCAGGCCGAGCGCCAGCGCGAACTGTCCGAGCGCCAGCGCGAACTCATCGACGACCTGCTGCGCACCCGCCGCGAACTGGCCGCCACCGAACGCCGCGAGGGAACCCTCGCCGAACGCCAGCGGCTCTCCATGGAGATCCACGACACCCTGGCGCAGGGCCTGTCCAGTCAGCAGATGCTGCTCCAGGCCGCCGACCGCACCTGGGACGCCGACCCGTCGACCGCCCGCCGCCACGTCCGTACCGCCACCGGCATCGCGGAACGCAATCTCGCCGAGGCCCGCCGCTTCGTCCACGACCTGGCGCCGGCCGATCTCGCGGAGGGCGGCGGCCTGGAGGCGGCCCTGCGCGCCCTGGCCACCCGCGAGACGGCGCAGGGGCAGGGGCGGCTCACGGTCCGCTGCCATGTGGAGGGCGAGGGGCACACCGCGCTGCCCGACCGGACGCAGTCCGCGCTGTGGCGCATCGCCCAGGGCGCGCTGGCCAATGTGAAGGAGCACGCCCACGCGACGGAGGCGGCGCTCACGCTGACCCACCTCGACGACCGGGTCGTCCTGGACATCGCCGACAACGGGCAGGGCTTCACCCCCACCGAGGCCGCCCGGACGACCGGCAGCGTGCGCGGTCACGGGCTGCCCGCGATCCGGGCCCGGCTGCAGCAGCTCGGCGGCACGCTGACGATCGAGTCGGTGCCGGGCGAGGGTACGGTGCTGTCCGCCGCCGTCCCCCTCACCCCCGCCGCCCCGCCGACCGTCCCGGAGGACCTCGCATGACCGCGACGCCGCCCGTACGCATCCTGCTCTGCGACGACCACGTCGTCGTGCGCGCCGGTCTGCTCGCCCTCCTCGGCAGCGAACCGGACATCGAGGTCGTCGGCGAGGCCGGCAGCGGCGAGGAGGCCGTCGCCCTGGCCACCAAGCTCACCCCGGACGTCATCCTGATGGACCTCCAGCTCGGCGAGGGCATCGACGGCGTCGAGGCCACCCGCCGCATCGCCGCCACCGGCGTGCATGTGCTGGTCCTCACCACGTACGACACGGACGCCGACATCACCCGGGCCATCGAGGCGGGCGCCACCGGCTATCTGCTGAAGGCCGAGCGCCCCGAGGAACTCTTCGCCGCGATCCGCTCGGCCGCCCAGGGCCGCACCACGCTCTCCCCGCCGGTGGCCAGTCGCGTCATGGCCCGGATGCGCAAGCCGCTGCCCACCCTCACCGACCGAGAGCTCGACATCCTGGCCCAGCTCTCCCAGGGCCTGGGCAACCGCGACATCGCCCGCGCCCTGTTCATCAGCGAGGCCACGGTCAAGACCCACCTCGGCCGGATCTACGACAAACTCGGCGTCGACACCCGCGCGGGCGCCGTCGCCGTCGCCAAGGAGCAGCGGCTGCTGCCGTAGATCAAACCTGCCCGAACGGAGCGTCAGTCCTGGCCGAACAGCTCGTCGGCTGTCGTTGCCGTGAGCGCCCTGTCGGACCAGGTGTCGAGCAACTCGGAATCCCGGCACGAACCGATCCGCTCCCGGACCGTGTCATCCACCGGCACCCCGCGACGATCCAGAATCCGCAGCACGATGCGGGCCTGCCCCTCCGCCGTACCTTCTTCCCGTCCCTCTTCCCGCCCCTCATCCCGGAAGCTTTCGGCGACGATGCCGCGGAAGTGGCTGAGGCTCGCACTCATCAGATTCCTCCAGATCTCGCGGGCCGGGGTATCGCCCAGGCCGGCCTCCTGCCGCCCACCACATCGATCCGTAACAGCGTGTCGACGTGGCGCTCGACGGGGCGCATCTCGGTCAGGTCCGTATCCAATAGGGAGACAGCAACCGATTCGGGAAAAGGGACACCCAGGGCCCGGAAGGCACTGGCGAACAATGTCGGATTCTCCTGGAAAATCCGATGCTGCGCTTCATGTGGTGAGCTGACCATGAGCAGAGAATATGCATCCCGCATATGCCGAATCACCGAATCCGGCAGTCATCACCCGATCGAGAAACCGACCACCACGGCATTGAGGCCCCGCCCGGCATGGCACCATCGAAGCGTGCTCGACATCGGCTACTCCCTCTCCCGGCGCTTCCCCGATCCCCCGCAGACCGACTACCGCCGCGCGGACGTCCACGCCCTGCGGCACGATCTGTTCTCCGGGGACGTCTACCTCGCGGACACCAAGGAGGACCGCGAGGTATCCACGGCCTGGGGATGGGTGCCGGTACTCGACTTCGCGTGGGCACTGTGCGACATCGTCGAGCAGATCGACCAGGACCCGCGCGGCAACCGCTCGCACCACCGGCAGTTCGCCGAGCTGGACTTCACCGAATCGTCCGACCGGATGCTCTTCGAGCGCCGCTTCGGCTGGGTCGACGTCGAAGCGGACTGGATGCCCGGCGAGGAGCCCCCGCTCACCTTCAGCCACTCACTGCTGCGCCGCGAGGCCCGCGACTTCCTGCACGACCTGATCGCCGACCTCGCCGACATGCACGAAGGTCTCGCCGACAACCCCGTGATCTGGGACCTCCAGGCCCGCTTCCCCCGGGTCTGACGCCTTCTCTCCGCTACACCTCCACACGCACCCCGATCTGCGCCGCGAACGCCGGCGCCAGCTCCATCAGCTGCGCCGGGCTGATCACCGCACCCGACAGCCGCTCCACCCCGCGCGCGATGTCCAGCTCCGCGACCGTGCGCAGGTCCACCGACTCCATCCGCACGGAGCTGAAGTCGGCCCGCTTCAGCACACAGTCACGGAACTCCACCCGCACCAGCTGCGCGTCCCCGAAATCCGGCTCGGAGAGCACACAGCCCTCGAACACCACGTCCTTGAGCCGGGCCTTGCGCAGATTCAGGTAGTCGATCTTCCCGCCGCGCACCAGCACCCGCTCCAGCACCGCGCCGTGCAGCTGCACCCCGCCCAGCCGGGCGTCCACCACCTCCACGTCACGCAGCGAGGCCCCCGCGAGATCGATGCCCACGCCCCGTACGCCCGTCAGCACCGAGTCGATGAAGCGGGCCCTGACCAGCTCCGCGCGGTCCAGCGCGCAGCCGTCCAGCGCGCAGTCCATGAACCGGGCTCCGGGACCGGACTCGTCCGCGAGATCCGTCCCCTCGAACCGCAGCCCGTCGTAGTCCCCGTCCGGCTCCAGGCCCCCGCCGTCGTACGGAACGAGCGGCGGGAGCCGTACCTCCGGCCGCCGGGCCGCCGGGATGCTCCCGGTCTTCCTGCTGTTGCTGCGCGCCATGCCCTCCATCGTGGCCCATGCCACTGACAACGCCCCCGAGGCCGCCGCCACGGACACGCGCGGGCCGGGACGGAGGGCCCGCCGTCCGCCTACCGCTGCCCGCCGAGCTCCGCCAACGCCGCGTCCGTGAGCCGGTACACCGTCCACTCGTCCTGCGGGCGCGCGCCCAGCGACTCGTAGAAGGCGATGGACGGGGCGTTCCAGTCCAGCACCGACCACTCCAGGCGCTGGTAGCCGCGCTCCGTACAGATCCGCGCCAGCTCCGTCAGCAGCGCCTTCCCGTGCCCGCCGCCGCGCCGCTCCGGGCGTACGTACAGGTCCTCCAGGTAGATGCCGTGCACCCCGCGCCAGGTGGAGAAGTTCAGGAACCACAGCGCGAAGCCGACCGGCTCGCCGTCGTCCGCCTCGGCGATGTGCGCGTACGCGGCGGGCCGCTCACCGAACAGCGCCTCGTGCAGCTGCTCCTCGGTGGCCTTCACCTCGTGCAGGGCCTTCTCGTATTCGGCCAGCTCACGGACCATGGCGTGGATGACGGGGACATCTGCGGGAACAGCGGTACGAATCATGGGGGCAGCGTAAGCAGAGCCACCACCCTCACCCGCCCCGCCCCCCTCGCTCAGCTTCGCCCCAGCAACCGCAGCGCGATCTCTGCCCGGTCCGGGTCCAGCCGCCGCGCACCGTCCGCCACGTCCCACAATTCGGTCTGCAGCAGCCGCCCCAGCGTCCAGGCGCGTGCCCGTTCCCGGTCCAGGCCCAGCGCATCCGTCAGCAGATCGAACCGCCACCGCACCGCCACCGGGTCGAACCGGTTGACCAGCGCCGGCCACAGCTCGAAGCCCGGATCGCCCACCAGCGGCTTCGGGTCGATGGCCACCCACCGGCCCGCCCCGTCGGCCAGCACATTGCCGTAGTGCAGGTCCCAGTGCAGCAACCGGTCCCCCGGCTCCCCCGCGACCTCCCGCATCGCCGCCGCGCAGTCCGCGAGCAGCCGCCCCTCCGCCGCGTCCGCCAGCTGCGCCACCGCTCCGGGCACCGCCGCCAGCATCCGCTCCGTCAGCTCCCCCAGTCCCCGCAGCCCGCGGCCCGCCGGGGCGGGTACGGACGTCAGCCCGGCCAGCAGCTCCGCGAGAATCCGCGCCGCCCCGCGCTCGTCCGCCATCCCGCCCAGCGAGCGGTGCCCGTCCAGCCGCTCCAGCAGCATCGTCCCCGTCGCGGCATCGTGGTCCAGCAACCGCACGGCACCCGCGCCCGCCTCTCCCCACACCCGCAGCGCGACCGGCTCGCCCGCCGTCTCCTCGTCCACCGGCTGGAGCTTCAGCGCCGCCCGGCGGTCGTCCGTCACCCGCACCACCGGAAGCACCAGCGCACACACCCCGTGGAACGCTTCGCCGTCCCGCCGCAGCCCCCACCGCTCCAGGAACTCGGCGGCCCGCCCCGGCAGCGCCGCCAGGAAGGCCCGCCCGGCGGCGCCGTTGTACTTGGACTGAGTGGCGATCAGCCCGTCCGGAATGTCGATCACGCCGCCGCTCCCAGGACCGTGCATCAATCGGATATGACCCCGAGCAGCCCCGCACCGCCCGCCCGGCACCGCACCACCGTCGGCTCGTGGCTCCACAGCGCCGGCTCCTGGATCCGCAGCGCACCCGGCACCTACATCTGGCTGGCCGCGCTCTTCGTCACCACGGTCATCATCCACCAGATGTCACCGGACTTCGAAGAGGACTTCCTGCGCCAGCGCTCGACCAACATCCATGAACTCACCGAGGACCCCGTGCGCGTCCTGTTCGCCAGCGCCTTCTGGATCGACGGCGGGCACTGGCTCCCGTACGCCTTCCTGTACACCGTCTTCCACGCACCGGCCGAGCGCTGGCTCGGCACCCTGCGCTGGCTAGCCGTCGTCCTCCTGGCGCATGTCCTGGCCACCCTCGCCAGCGAGGGCGTCCTGGCCTGGGCGATCCGGCACGGACACGTGGCGCCGTCGGCCGCCGACACCCTGGACGTCGGTGTCAGTTACGCGCTGGCGGGGGTCGTCGCCGTGCTCACGTACCACGTCCCGCCGCCCTGGCGGTTCGTCTACCTCTTCGCCGTCCTCGTCATCTACGGCCTCCCGCTCATCACCGGCCGCAGCTTCACCGACCTCGGCCACTTCACCGCCGTACTCATCGGCCTCGCCTGCTATCCACTGGTCCGGTCCCGGCAGGGGACGAGAACGCCTGTTCCGCAGTAACGTCCCGCCCGAGAGCCACCAGGGCTTCACACCGGACAAAGCAGGGGCAACATGAGCACCGTCAGCACCGTCAACGGCGGCATATCGTTCTGGTACGCGGACCAAGGCACCCCGCACGCCCGGGAACCCCTGCCCGGCGACGCCACCGCAGACATCTGCATCGTCGGCGGCGGATACACCGGGCTGTGGACGGCCTACTACCTCAAGAAGGCCGTCCCCTTCCTCAACATCACCGTCCTCGAAGCCAAGTTCTGCGGCTACGGCGCCTCCGGGCGCAACGGCGGCTGGCTCTACAACGGCATCGCGGGCCGCGACCGCTACGCGAAACTCCACGGCCACGAAGCCGCCGTCCGGCTCCAGCAGGCGATGAACGAGACGGTCGACGAGGTCGTACGCGTGGCCGCCGAGGAGAACATCGACGCCGACATCCATCAGGGCGGCGTCCTCGAAGTCGCCTACACACCCGCGCAGCTGGCCAGGCTCAAGGACTTCCACTCCGTCGAGATCGCCTTCGGCGAGACGGACCGCGTGCTGCGCGGCGCCCGGGAGACCTGCGAACGCGTCAATGTCACCGGAGCCGTCGGCTCCACCTGGACCCCGCACGGCGCCCGGCTGCACCCCGTCAAACTCGTCCAGGGGCTCGCCGCGACCGTCGAGGCGCTCGGCGTCACCATCCACGAGTCGACACCCGTCACGGAGATCAGGCCCAAGCACGCGCACACCCCGTACGGCACCGTCCGCGCCCCGTACATCCTGCGCTGCACCGAGGGCTTCACCGCGAACCTCAAGGGCCAGCGGCGCACCTGGCTCCCCATGAACTCCTCGATGATCGTCACCGAGCCGCTGCCCCGGCCGGTCTGGGACACCATCGGCTGGGAGGGCCGCGAGACCCTCGGCGACATGGCCCACGCCTACATGTACGCCCAGCGCACCGCCGACGACCGCATCGCGCTCGGCGGACGCGGCGTCCCGTACCGTTTCGGCTCGGGCACCGACAACGACGGCCGAACCCAGCCCGCCACCATCGAGGCCCTCCGCGACATCCTGGTCCGCTTCTTCCCCGGTACCGCGGGGGCCAGGATCGACCACGCCTGGTCCGGCGTCCTCGGCGTCCCGCGCGACTGGTGCGCCACGGTCACCCTGGACCGTTCCACCGGGCTCGGCTGGGCGGGCGGCTACGTCGGCTCCGGCGTCGCCACCACCAACCTCGCCGCCCGCACCCTGCGCGATCTGATCCAGCAGGACTCCGGCCAGTCGGGCCCCACCGATCTGACCACCCTCCCCTGGGTCGGCCACAAGGTCCGCCGCTGGGAACCGGAGCCCTTCCGCTGGATCGGCGTCCACGGCATGTACGCCGCCTACCGCGCCGCCGACCGCCGCGAACTCACCTCGTCGCGGGCCGGCACCGACCCGGTGGCGAAGGCCGCGGACCGGCTGGCGGGGCGGCACTGACCGGAAGAACGGACGGGCACCCGGAAACCGGGCAAGGGAGTCAGCACCCACAGCTGAACAAACGTTCAGTATCTGCACGCATTGACACGGGCGATCCAGACTCCAAATACTGACTACTCATTCAGTAAGGAGCCTGTGCAGTGCCTGGACACCCCCTGCCGGAACCGCCCGCGACCCCGCACGCCCGGCCACCGCGAAACGGCCTCACCGGCGGGGAGACGCTGGTGCGGGCGCTCGCCGCGCACGGAGTGACCCAGGCGTTCGGCATCCCCGGCACCCACAACCTGGAGATCTACCGGCACCTGGCCGCCCACCGCATCGACCATCTCAACCCCCGCCACGAGCAGGGCGCGGGCTACGCCGCCGACGCCTACGCCCGGGTCAGCGGCCGGCCCGGCGTGGCAATCACCACCACCGGCCCGGCACTGCTGAACATCGCGGCCGCCGTCGGCCAGGCGTACTCCGACAGCGTCCCGCTGCTCGTCGTCTCACCCGGCATGCCGCTGCACCACCCCCGGCAGTCGACCGGACTGCTGCACGAGATGCGCAGCCAGACCGAGGCACTGCGGGGCGTCGCGGCCGTCAGCCACCGGGCGGCCTCGGCCGAGGAGATCGGCGTCGCGGTCGCCCGCGCCTTCACCCTCTTCCGCACACGGCGCCCCCGCCCCGTACACATCGAGATACCGCTGGACCTGCTCACCGCCGTGGCACCGGCCGGTCCGGTACGGACCGCCCCGCCGCTCTCGCCCGCGACGGCGGACCCGGAGGCGCTCTCGGCCGCGGCCGCGGCGCTGCGCTCGGCCGCCCGGCCCGGGATCGTGCTCGGCGGCGGGGCACGCGGAGCCGCCGCCGAGTGCCTGCGCCTGGCCGTGGCGCTGGGCGCCCCCGTGGTGACCTCGGCGAACGGCAAGGGGATCGTCGCGGAGACCCACCCGCTTTCGCTCGGCGTCTCCCTGCACAGCCGTCCCGTCCGACGCTGGCTGGCGGAGCGCGACGTGGTGCTCGCCGTCGGCACCGAACTCGCCGAATCCGACCTGTGGGAGCCCCTGCCCGCGCTCGGCGGCACCCTCGTCCGGGCCGACATCGATCCGGCGCAGATGTACGCGGGCCCGCCCGCGGACATCCCACTGGTGGGCGACGCCCGCCACACCCTGCGCTCCCTCCTCGCCGTCCTCCCCGAAGCCGGCGGGGCGCACCCCGAGGCCCACCGGGCCGTCGCCGCCCTGCTCGAAGAGCGGAACGCCGGGACCCGGAGCCAGGACGCACACCTGCTGCCGTACCTGGCGGCGATCGCAGCGGTGCTCCCCGCGAACGCGGTACTCACCTCCGACAGCGCCCAGTGCTGCTACTACGGCGCGATCCCGCACCTGCCCGTCGCCCCGGAGGGCCGCTATCTGCACCCGACGGGCTTCGGCACGCTCGGCTACGCGCTGCCCGCCGCCATCGGCGCCAAGACCGCGGACCCCGCCCGGCCGGTCGTCGCGCTGAGCGGCGACGGGGGCCTCCAGTTCTCCGTACAGGAACTGGCCACCGCCGTACAGCTGCGGCTCCCCCTGCCCGTCGTGGTCTTCGACAACGGCGGCTACGGCGAGATCCGCGACGAGATGGCATCCCGCGGCGACCGCCCCACCGCGGTCGACCTGCCGCCGGTCGACCTGCCCGCCCTGGCCCGCGCCTACGGCGGCCACGGCGTACGCGCCGACTCGCCCGAGGCGCTCGCCGGGGCCCTGCGCCGGGCCCTGGACACCCCGGGCCCCACCCTCATCACCGTCCCCCAGGAGCTCCCCCGATGACCACGTCCCCCACCGGCCCCCTGATCTCCCTCACCTGGACCGACCAGGAGACCGGGCACCAGGGGCACCTGGTCATCGACCGTCTGGTGCGCGGTGTCTCCAGCGGCGGCCTGCGGATGCGCGCCGACTGCACGCTGGAGGAAGTCACCGGCCTGGCCCGCGGCATGACGATGAAGGAGGTGCTGCACTACAACCCCCGGGGCCGCTACATCCCGCTGGGCGGCGCCAAGGGCGGCATCGACTGCGACCCGCGCGACCCCGCCGCCTACGGTGTCCTCGTCCGCTACCTGCGTGCCGTACGCCCCTACGTCGAACAGTTCTGGACCACCGGAGAGGACCTCGGCCTCACCCAGGACCTGGTCGACCGGGCAGCCGCCGAGGCGGGCCTGGTCTCCTCCGTCCAGGCGGTCTACCCCCTCCTCGACGACGAGGAGGCCGCCCGGCGCCGCCTCGCCGACGCGTTCGCCATCGACGTGGACGGCATCGGCCTGGACGAGCTGGTGGGCGGCTGCGGAGTCGCCGAATCGGTGCTCACGGTCCTGGACCGGGCCGGCGTCGCCCACCGGGGCACCCGCGTCGCGGTGCAGGGCCTCGGCACCATGGGCGGCGCCACCGCCCGCTTCCTGGCCCGCGCCGGTCTCCGCGTCGTCGCGGTCGCCGACATCAAGGGCACCGTCGCCAACCCCGCCGGCCTGGACGTCGAGGCGCTGCTCGCCGCCCGCGACGGCCACGGCACCGTGGACCGCGCCGCGCTCCGCGCCGAGGACCGTGAACTGCCGGCCGACGCCTGGCTGACCGCCGACGCCGAGGTACTGGTCCCGGCCGCCGTCTCGTACGCCGTGGACACCGCCAACCAGGCGGGCATCACCGCCCGTTGGATCGTCGAGGCCGCCAACATGCCGGTGGTGCCCGAGGCGGAGGCCCTGCTGGCCGCCCGCGGCATCGCCGTACTGCCGGACATCGCCGTCAACTCCGGTACGAACGCCTGGTGGTGGTGGACCCTGTTCGGCGACATCGGCGCCGACGCCGACGAGGCGTTCGCGTACACCCGTCGTGCGATGCGTGCCCTGGTCGACCGGATCCTGGCCCGCGCCGAGGCCGAGCACATCACCCCCCGAGCCGCCGCACACGCCCTGGCCGCGGACCGGCTGCCGGTCGTCGCGGAACGCTTCGGATCGTTCCGCTGACAGCCGGAATTCACCTGCAACCCACCGCACAGGAATTCACAGAAAGCTTGCGGGGAATCAAGGGTTTCCGAACCCCGATTCCCCGCAAGCCCTTTCGACTCACCGATTCAGCGATTCACCGGCTCAGCGGCTCAGCGACTCAGCGCGAATCCATCACTTGACGAGCCGAATGGAGTTGTACGGGGTGTAGTCGTAGTCGGCGTACGTGTTGGGCTGCTGGTACCCGCCGCAGTTGTTGCCGGCGGCGTCGTAGCAGTTACGGGCGGTGGCACCGCCGGTCTGGTGGTTGTAGATCCGCTTGATGCCGAACTGGTTGTAGATCTTGTGGACACCGTAGCTGTAGAAGATGTACGTCGGCTTGTCGTTGGCCCAGCTGCCGTTGGGGTAGAGGCAGACGGCACCGGACGGACAGCCGTGGATCGTGGCCGCCGCCTCCGCCGCGGCGGCGTTCCCCCCGAGCGACAGCACCGACCCGGCGGCGACCACGGCGGCTGCCGCGACTGTCGTGACGATCTTGTTCCGAACCCTTTGCATACGAGGTTCCCCCTTTTTTCGTTTCCGAGACCGCGGACTGGTCGGAACCGCGGCTCGCCTTCGTTTACCGCTCGTTTACGAGCTCCTCACATCATGGAAGCGAAAGCCGCCGAGGGGCCAACAGTTTGCAGCACAAGGAAAACGTCCAGTTCATCACTCGGGGGAACCGATGAGACTGCGCATCCACTTCACCACGGACGATTTGGCCCGGACCACGGTGGCCGCCCGCCCGGACGACATGTGGGAGCTGGTCAACAGCCTCCACATCCTCCAGATCCCACGCCCGCCGGCCGAGTACGGCCCCTGGCTCCACCACGTCCGCACCCGGCTCGCCGTACGTGACCTCAGGGCCCTGATCCGGTACGTCACCACCCTCGTCCCCCACAGAGGGGACTTCCCCGACTTCCTCACCCCCTCGGGCACGGACAGCTTCAGCACCTCGCTCGAACTCATCCACGCCACCCCGGCCGCCCGGCTCCGCGACGAACTCGCCACGCATTTCCGCCGCCGCACCCCACCACCATGGGCCCGCCGGCTCGCCGACGGCGACCCGTGCGCCCGGGGAGAACTCCGCCTGGCCCTCACCACGTACTTCCACGAGCTGCTCGCACCCCAACTCCCACTGATCGGCGAGACGTTCCACCTGGAACGTGCCCAGCACAGCCGCGACGTCCTGGAGGGCGGCGTCGAACAGCTCCTGCACACCCTGCCGCCGTCGATCCGCTGGACGTCCCCGACCCTGAGCGCCGACTACCCGCGCGACCGTGACCTGCACCTGGACGGCCGGGGCATCACCCTGGTCCCCTCCTTCTTCTGCACGAAGTCCCCGGTGACCCTGATCAACCCGGGCCTCCCCCCGGTCCTGGTCTACCCCGTCGCACGCCGCCGCCCCCTTCCGGCCACACCTCCCGAGGGCCTGACCGACCTACTGGGGCGGACCCGCGCCCTGATCCTCCAGGCCCTGACCCCGCCCTGCTCCACAGGGGAGCTGGCCCACCGCACAGGCGTCTCCATCGGCACCGCGAGCAAGCACGCCTCGGTCCTGCGCAAGGCAGGCCTCATCACCAGCACCCGCCGAGGCTGCATGATGCTCCACGCCCTGACCCCCCTCGGCAGCGAGCTGGCCCGTCGCAGCGCCGGTTAGCCCGAAGCAACGGAGCCCGAAGCACCGGAGCCCGAACGACAAAACCCCGGCTCGGACGCTGTCCGAGCCGGGGTTCCCCTGAGCCCCCTGTCGGATTCGAACCGACGACCTACGCATTACAAGTGCGTTGCTCTGGCCAGCTGAGCTAAGGAGGCATGTCGGAGCAGTGTAACCAACACTGCACCCTGCGCGGTCCCAAAATTTCGCTCCCTTTGAACTACTGACAGATTCCAAATGGCCAGGTAGCGTCGCTGAAGGTTCACTCAAGTGGACCAGACCACTCCCGTCACTCGGATCGTCCGGCACGTTCCTGCCGGTGGAGGAGAAGATCCAGCATGGCCAGTGTCACGTTCGACAAGGCGTCCCGCATCTACCCCGGCTCCACGAAGCCGGCTGTCGACCAGCTCGAGATCGACATCGCGGACGGTGAGTTCCTCGTCCTCGTCGGTCCTTCCGGTTGTGGCAAGTCGACCTCCCTGCGCATGCTCGCGGGTCTTGAGGACGTCAACGGCGGCGCGATCCGCATCGGCGACCGCGACGTCACGCACCTGCCGCCGAAGGACCGGGACATCGCCATGGTGTTCCAGAACTACGCGCTGTACCCGCACATGACCGTCGCGGACAACATGGGCTTCGCGCTCAAGATCGCCGGGGTCAACAAGACCGAGATCCGGGCGAAGGTCGAAGAGGCCGCCAAGATGCTGGACCTCACCGAGTACCTGGACCGCAAGCCGAAGGCGCTCTCCGGTGGTCAGCGTCAGCGTGTCGCGATGGGCCGCGCCATCGTGCGTGAGCCGCAGGTCTTCCTCATGGACGAGCCGCTGTCGAACCTCGACGCCAAGCTCCGGGTCTCCACCCGTACGCAGATCGCCTCGCTCCAGCGCCGCCTGGGCATCACGACCGTGTACGTCACGCACGACCAGGTCGAGGCCCTGACCATGGGTGACCGCGTCGCGGTCCTCAAGGACGGTCTGCTCCAGCAGGTCGACTCGCCGCGCAACATGTACGACAAGCCGGCGAACCTCTTCGTGGCCGGCTTCATCGGCTCCCCGGCCATGAACCTGGTCGAGGTCCCGATCACCGACGGCGGCGTGAAGTTCGGCAACAGCGTCGTCCCGGTCTCCCGCGAGGCGCTCTCCGCCGCCGCGGACAAGGGCGACACGACCGTCACGGTCGGCATCCGCCCGGAGCACTTCGACATCGTCGAGCACGGCGGCGCCGCCGCGAAGTCCCTGTCCAAGGACAGCGCCGACGCCCCGGCCGGCCTGGCCGTCTCCGTCAACGTCGTCGAGGAGCTCGGCGCCGACGGCTTCGTCTACGGCTCCGCGCGGGTCGGCGGCGAGGACAAGGACCTGGTCGTCCGCGTCAACGGCCGCGCCGTCCCGGAGAAGGGCACCAAGCTGCACGTCGTGCCGCGCCCGGACGAGCTGCACGTCTTCTCGACCTCGACGGGTGCCCGTCTCACCGACTGACGCCCCGCCCACCGCGCCACAGCGGCCCCCACGCTTCCGCGTGCGGGGCCGTTCGCGCGTCATGGGGCCCGAGCGGGTTTGGATCCGTACGGCGCCGGAGCCCCGGCACACCGGTCGTTTCACCGCCGTTCGTCAACACCGGATTCGAAAGGCACCCTCGAACCATCCCCCTCAAGGGTGACGAAATGTCGCCCTGTCATTACTGCCCGCTACGCTCGCTGCGTGACCCACACCGCGCGCCGCATCGGCCGATCCCTCGCCTTCGTTCTGCCCGTCGTGATGGTCCTCTCCGGGACCCTCGCCGTCACCAGCGTGCCGTGGGCAGCGCACAACTCCGAGCCGCAGGTCCTGACCGCGTCGGCTCACGACATCTCCGAGCGCGCCAAGACGCGCACCCCGCAGGACGCCCTCCGCGACCGGCTGCTGCTGGAGCTCCGCGAGAAGGACCCGGGCGTCGCGCTGACGGACCTCCAGCGCTCCGTCGAGGGGCACCCCTCGCTCGCCCGGCACTGCATGTCGATCGCCAGGGCCCTGGGCCGCGCGGCCGTCGAGAAGTACGGCCCCACGCACGCCCACCGGTTCTCGCGCCCCGTCTGCGACACGTCCTTCGCCTCGGGCGTCGCCCGGTTCAGCTGACCGGCCGCTCCGGGCACCGCATATCGTGCCTGGCATGCATACGTTTCCGACGCAGGCCGTGGTTCTGGCGGGTGGCCAGGGATCGCGTCTGCGCCCGTACACCGACGACCGCCCCAAGCCGATGGTCGAGATCCCGGGCACCGGGACTCCGATCATCGGCCACCAGCTTTCCTGGCTGGCCGCCGAAGGCGTGACCGACGCCGTGGTGTCATGCGGTCATCTGGCCGAGGTGCTGCAGGAGTGGCTGGACTCGGCGGTGCTGCCGCTGCGCGTGACGACCGTCGTGGAGTCGGAGCCGCTGGGCCGCGGCGGCGGGCTGAAGTACGCCGCCGCCCGGCTGCCCGATCCCGGGCAGCCCTGGTACGCCACCAACGGCGACATCTGGACGCGCTTCTCCCTGCGCGAGATGGCCGCGTTCCACACCGAGCGCGATGCGACCGCCACGCTGGCCCTGGCCCGTCCCCGTATCCCGTGGGGTGCCGTGGAGACGGACGCGTTCGGGCACATCACCGACTTCATCGAGTCGCCGCCCTCGCCGTACCTGATCAACGCCGGTGTGTACGTCTTCTCCCCGGAGTTCACGACGCTGCTGCCCGACCGGGGCGACCACGAGCGGACGACGTTCCCCCGGCTGGCCCGCGAACGCAGGCTGGCCGGCTACCCGCTCCCGCACGGCGCGTACTGGCGGGCCATCGACACGGCGAAGGACCTCACCGAGGCAGCCAAGGAACTGGACGGCCAGTAGGAGAGACCCCGGCAGGACGAGAAAGGGGCGGTCACCCGGTTCGTACCGGTGACCGCCCCTTCGCCATGGGCCGGGCCGACGGCTCAGCCGAGCAGGCCGCCGATGGGGTTCTGCCCGCCGCCGGACGTGCCGCCGGTGGAGCCGCCGCCGTCCGACCCGCCGGAGGGGCCGCCGCCCGTGCCGGTGGTGCCGGAGGACGACGGGCCGGAGCTGCCGGACGGGGGCGGCTGCGGGGCCGTCTGCTGCGGGATCTGCCGGCCGGTGCCCTGGGTCTGGCTGGGCTGGCCGGCGCCGGCCGCCTGGCCGGACTCGCGCACGGTGCCCGCGGCAGGCGTGGACGGTGCGGTGGAGGGCGTCGTGGAGGCGGTGCTGCGGGACGGCGCGGGGCGCCGCCCCTCCGGCGTGTGCGAGGCCCCGCCGCTGCGGGACTCCTGCGGGAGCGGGGAGCCGGGGAGCTGGTTGGTCGGGTCGCCGTTCGGGCCGGGCACGGTGACGACCTCGGAGGAGCGGACCGCGCCGCCGAGCACGGAGCCCACGAGCAGGGTGAGACCGACGACGACGGAGGCGACGACGGCGCCCCGGCGCAGCACCCGGCGGCGCAGGTCCCAGATCGCCGAGCGCGGGCCGAGCCTGCGCCAGGCCTCACCGGCGAGCCGTCCGTCGACGGAGCAGACGGGCGCGCCCGCGATGATCAGCGGGCTCCAGGCGGCGAGGTAGATGATGTCGGGCGCGTCGTAGGCGGCGACGGTGCGCCAGCTCACGGTGACCAGCAGGGCGGCGGACAGCAGCGCGCCGACCGAGGCGGCGACCCGCTGCCAGAGGCCGAGGACGGTGAGGACACCGACGACGACCTGGAGGAAGGCGACGGTGAGTCCGGCGCCGACGGGGTGCGAGAGCGCGAAGTCGCGCAGCGGCTCGGCCAGCGCCCAGGGGTGCAGCGAGGTCAGCCACTTGACCATGGAGCCGCGGTCGCCGCCGTCGAAGTAGACGGGGTCGCAGAGCTTGCCCATGCCGGCGTAGATGGAGATGAAGCCGAGGAAGACCCGCAGGGGCAGCAGCACGACGCCGAGGTTCATCCGGCGTCCGGGGTAGTACGCGTGCCGTACGGAGTCGTTGCCCTGGCGCTCGCCGCGGGCCCCGGTCTCCTCGTCGAAGCCGTCCTCGTCGTACCCGTCGTGTGCGTACGGGGCGCTGTCGGCCGAGTCGTAGGCACCGACCGCCTGGCGCATGGGCGGCAGCAGCGGTCCGCCGTCGTAGCGGCCCGGCTGGTGGGGGGCGGTGACGACGGGGTTGGGCCGGGTCTCTTCGAGGAGGTCGATGAGCTGGGTGCCGGCCGTGCCGGGTCCGGCGTCGAACTCCGGGGCCGCGTAGGGGCCGTACCCGGCGTCCGGGCGGCCTGCGGTGGAGTTCCGCACGGCCTGGAGGAGCCCGGTGGCGCCGGGGTCGCCGGGGGCGGACCTGCCGCTCCACACGACGGGCGAGCGCCTGCCGCGGGCCGCTCCTGCGCCGCTCATGGCGGGGATCCTGGGGGCGCCGGCGGGGGCCGGGGCGCGCAGCCGCGGGCGCTGACCGGGGGCCAGCTGCACCCGGAAGCTGGCGTGGTTGACGATGACCTGCGCAGGGTCGCAGTCCACCTTGGTCATGCTCAGGGCAGGTTGTTCGTCGAACCGAGGCGTTCTGGTGTCCACACTCATCTAACCGAGTGATGTGTGTTTAGGACACTGCCTTGACGGGCCCGATGTGTCCGAGACCCGTCAATGGGTCCGGCCGGGGGGCGCCTCCGGTCGGCCGCCCCCGGCCGGGTGGACTTCAGGCCCGGCGCCGCGCGACCTCGTACAGGACGATCCCGGCCGCGACGCCCGCGTTCAGCGACTCCGCGCCGCCCGGCATCGAGATGCGGACCCGGTAGTCGCAGGTCTCGCCGACGAGGCGGCCGAGGCCCTTGCCCTCGCTGCCGATGACGATGACGACGGGCCCGGCGAGCTCCTCCAGGTCCTCGACGGTGTGCTCGCCGTCGGCGGCGAGGCCGACGACCGTGAGGCCGGCCTTCTGGTAGCCCTCCAGGGCGCGGGTCAGGTTCGTCACCCGGGAGACCGGCGTACGGGCCGCCGTACCGGCCGAGGACTTCCAGGCGCCCGCCGTCATCCCGGCCGCGCGCCGCTCGGGCACGACCACGCCGTGGCCGCCGAAGGCGGAGACGGAGCGGACGATCGCGCCCAGGTTGCGCGGGTCGGTGACACCGTCGAGGGCGACGATCAGCGGGTCCTCGCCGTTGTCGTGGGCGGCGGCGGTGAGGTCCTCCGGGTGCGCGTACTCGTACGGCGGGACCTGGAGGACGAGGCCCTGGTGGTTCAGGCCGTTCGTCATCCGGTCCAGTTCGGGGCGCGGGGCCTCCATCAGGTTGATGTTGCCGCGCGCACCGGCGAGCTGGAGCGCGTCGCGGACCCGCTCGTCGTTGTCGATGTACTGCTGGACGTACAGGGTCGTCGCGGGGACACCGTCGCGCAGGGCCTCGTAGACGGGGTTGCGGCCGACGACCATCTCGGACGTGCCCTTGACTCCGCCGCGCCGCGGGGCGGGGCGGCGGGCCGCGGCCTGCTTGGCCTGGGCGTTGGCGATGCGGTTCTTCTTGTGTCCCTTGCGGGCGGAGGCGGGCGGCGTCGGGCCCTTGCCTTCGAGGCCACGGCGTCGCTGCCCACCGCTGCCGACCTGCGCGCCCTTCTTGTTGGACGTGCGGCGGTTCCTGCGCTGGCTGTTCCCGGCCATGACCTACCTGTTTCGTTTCTTCTCAGACATGCGTACGTAAGTGAAGTGTGCCGCCCGGAACGCCGGGCGGCACATGGTGGGGACTACTGGCGCGGGCCGAGTGTCCACCGCGGTCCGGTGGGGCTGTCCTCGATGACGAGTCCGGACTGGTTGAGCTGGTCGCGGATGGCGTCGGCGGCGGGCCAGTCCTTGCGCTCGCGGGCCGACTGGCGCTGGTCGAGCACGAGGCTTACGAGCGTGTCGACGACGCCGTGCAGATCGTCGCCGCGGTCGCTCCCGCCCGCCCAGTGCTCGTCGAGCGGGTCGAGGCCGAGGACGCCGAGCATCGCGCGGACCTCCGCGAGCCGGGCGACGGCGGCTTCCTTGTCGTCGGCGGCCAAGGCGGAGTTGCCCTGGCGGACCGTGGTGTGGACGATCGCGAGCGCCTGCGGGACGCCCAGGTCGTCGTCCATCGCCTCGGCGAAGGCCGGCGGCACCTCGGCGGCGGGCTCGACCGTCTCGCCCGCCTTCTCGGTGACGCGCTGTACGAAGCCCTCGATCCGCGCGAAGGCGGACTCGGCCTCGCGCAGGGCCTCCTCGCTGTACTCGATCATCGACCGGTAGTGCGGGGTGCCGAGGTAGTAGCGCAGCACGATCGGGCGCCAGACCTTGACCATCTCGCTGACCAGCACGGAGTTGCCCAGCGACTTCGACATCTTCTCGCCGGACATGGTGACCCAACCGTTGTGCACCCAGTACTTCGCGAACTCGTCGCCGTACGCCTTGGCCTGGGCGATCTCGTTCTCGTGGTGCGGGAAGATCAGGTCGATGCCGCCGCCGTGGATGTCGAAGGCGGCGCCGAGGTACTTGTGCGCCATGGCGGAGCACTCCAGGTGCCAGCCGGGACGGCCGCGGCCCCACGGGGTCTCCCAGCTGGGCTCGCCGGGCCTGGTCGCCTTCCACATCGCGAAGTCGCGCTGGTCGCGCTTGCCGGTCTCGCCCTCGCCGGACGGCTGGCGCAGATCGTCCAGGTCCTGGTTGGAGAGCTCCAGGTAGCCGGGGAACGAGCGCACGTCGAAGTAGACGTTGCCGTCGGCCGCGTAGGCGTGGCCGCGCTCGATCAGGCCCCGCATCATCTCGATCATCTCGGGGACATGGCCGGTGGCACGGGGTTCGCAGGTGGGCGGGAGGCAGCCGAGCGCGTCGTAGCCGGCGTTGAACGCCCGCTCGTTCTCGTACCCGATCCCCCACCACGGGCGGCCCTGCTCGGCCGACTTCGCGATGATCTTGTCGTCGATGTCGGTGACGTTCCGGACGAACGTGACGTCGTAGCCGCGGTACGCGAACCACCGGCGCATGATGTCGAAGTTCAGCCCGGACCGGATGTGCCCGATGTGCGGGGCGGCCTGGACGGTCGCGCCACAGAGGTAGATCGAGACACAGCCCGCTGTGAGCGGTACGAAGTCACGGATCTGCCGGGCGCTGGTGTCGTACAGGCGAATAGTCACGCCTCAAGGGTAGTGGGCGCGCACCAGTGCCCCGCGACCCCTTGGGGGATCGCGGGGGACGAGTCTTCGTCAGCGGGGCGTCTCAGATGCTTCCGACGACCTTGCGCGGGGTGATCCGGACGACCACGCGCTGGGAGTCGTCGGCGGAGGCGGGGTTGAACTCCGCGTACTTCTTGCCGGTGTACTTCACGGACAGCTCGTCGATGAGCTCCTCGCCGCCCTCGGTGGTCAGGACGGCGGTGCCGCGGATCTCGGCGTAGGTGTACGGGGCGGCGAAGGGCTGCACGACGACGGTGACCCGCGGGTCGCGGCGCAGGTTCTTCTCCTTGCGGCGGCCGACCGTCGTCGAGATGAGCACGTCGTCGCCGTCGCGCTTGGCCCAGACCGGGGAGAGCTGGGGGCTGCCGTCCGGCTGGATGGTGGCGAGGGTGACGAAGACGGGGCTGTCGAGGAGCGCCTGGAGCTCTTCGGAGAGTGCGGCGGTCATGGCGTACGTCCTCCCGGGGGGATCGGTGGTGCCTCTACCCGTACCCCAACCCCGTTCCCGTGCTACCGCTTCCCGGTCCGGCCCACCGGAAGGGTCAAGGCGGGCGGCGTACCGCGTGAGGGGCAGCCGGGCGCGGGCCGCGGGCGGCAGGTCGGGGCCGTGCCGGGTCAGCCGGTGCGGTAGACCAGCGCGGTCGCGATCCCGGCAAGGCCCTCGCCCCGTCCGGTGAAGCCGAGCCCGTCGGAGGTGGCGGCGGAGAGCGAGACGGGCGCCCCCACGGCGGCCGACAGCACCTTCTGGGCCTCGTCGCGCCGCTTGCCGATCTTCGGCCGTACGCCGACGACCTGGACGGCGACATTGCCGATCTCGAAGCCTTCGGCCCGCACGATGCGCGCCGCCTCGGTCAGCAGGGTCACACCGGCGGCGCCGGACCACTCGGGCCGCCCGGTGCCGAAGTGCTGCCCGAGGTCGCCGAGCCCGGCGGCCGAGAAGAGCGCGTTGCACGCGGCGTGCGCGACGACATCGGCGTCCGAGTGCCCGGCCAGGCCGGGTCCCTCGCCCTCCCAGAGCAGCCCCGCGCACCACAGCTCGCGGCCCTCTTCGAAGGCGTGGATGTCGGTGCCGATCCCGACCTGCGGGATCACCGGCCCGGTCCGTTCCCCGGGAGCGGGTCGTCCAAAAACCCCGGAAGCCTCAGAAGCCATCGTTCGCCCTCCTGCGTGCGAGTACCGCCTCGGCCAGCACCAGATCCAGCGGCCGGGTCACCTTGAACGCCTCTTCGTGTCCGGGGACGACCACGACGGGCGCCCCGAGCTGCTCCACCATGCCCGCGTCGTCCGTCGCGCCCTCGCCACTGACGGCGACGGCGGCGTGCGCCCGGACGAGCGTGTCGCGGTCGAAGCCCTGCGGGGTCTGCACGGCACGCAGCCTGGCCCGTACGGGCGTCCCGAGCACCGGCTCCGGCTCCCCCGGCGCACCGGGCTCGACCTCCTTGACGGTGTCGGCCAGCGGCAGCGCGGGGACGACGGCGGGCGCTCCGTCGCGCACCGCCTCGATCACCGCGTCCACCGTGTCGACCGGCACCAGCGGGCGCGCCGCGTCATGGACGAGAACCGCGGAGATGCCCTCCGGCAGCGCGTCGAGGCCGAGCCGCACGGACTCCTGGCGGGTGTCGCCACCGGGCACGACGAGGTAGTCGGTGCGCTCGGGCAGGGCGTGTTCGTCGAGCAGGTTCTTGACCTCGGCGGCGCCGTCCGGCGGCGCTACGACGACGACCAGGGAGACGGAACGGGACGCCGCCATGGCCCGGACCGCGTGGATGAGCATGGGCGTCCCGCTCAGCGCGCGGAGCGCCTTGGGGGCACCCGGACCGAGCCGTACGCCGCGGCCGGCCGCGGGAATCACGGCGGCGGTGCGGTGGGGACGCGATTGATCAGACATCGGTTGCACTCCGAAGGTTCGGCATGTTTGTTTCCACAGCCGACATGGGTATGGCCACAAGCGAGCTGGGCGCCAAGCCGTGACTCGACCGGGCCCTTTCCGTGACATCCGGTCGATTCGGACAAGCCGCACCGGCCGCTCGGGATCGGCTACACAAGATCGCGAGCAACGTATCGGGGGTATCACCGATGAGGCCAACGCATCGGTGAGTCGAGACGTATTCCGGACAGGCCGCGTCAGAATTGAGACACGCCGCGGCCTGATTCAGACATGCCGCGGCGCCCGACGACAAACCGTGAATACGGCTGTCAGCGGGCACCGCGGCACATTGATTACGACCGGCACGAGCCGGTTCAGGACGCGAGAACCTCGTCGAGCAGAGCCTCGGCCTTGTCTTCGTTCGTGTTCTCCGCGAGAGCGAGCTCGCTCACCAGGATCTGGCGAGCCTTGGCGAGCATGCGCTTCTCACCTGCGGAGAGTCCACGCTCGCGCTCACGACGCCACAGGTCGCGAACCACTTCGGCGACCTTGATGACATCGCCGGAGGCGAGCTTCTCGAGATTAGCCTTGTAGCGCCGGGACCAGTTCGTCGGCTCTTCGGCGTACGGTGCGCGAAGCACCTCGAAGACCCGGTCCAGCCCCTCCTGCCCGACCACATCGCGCACACCCACGAACTCCGCATTGTCCGCCGGCACACGAACCGTCAAGTCGCCCTGGGCGACCTTGAGCACCAAGTAGGTCTTGTCCACGCCTTTGATCTGGCGAGTTTCGATAGCCTCGATCAGCGCGGCCCCGTGATGGGGATAGACCACGGTGTCGCCAACCTTGAACGTCATGTGACAGGTACCCCTTCCGTGGCTATCAAGGGTAACACGAGAACTGCTTCTCCTGAATGGCGTTTTCGCAGGTCAGGGCATATCTCGGGGCTTGACAACAGCAACACGCACGTGCTGCGGAAGGCTCACGGGGGACGGTATTCGCAGGTCGGAGCGGTTGTGCAGGCAGGGCGAAACACACACGTCCCACACATCCGGACCGCGCCCCGAAGGGGCTGAACGTCCCGTTTTGCCGGATTCCAGATGATGAACTTTCCGTGCTCCGTTCGGAGATCGATCACCCGTACGGAGGTAACTGCCGTTGATCAATGGAATTGATCAACGGCACGGCGTGATCGGTTATGCGCACGGAATGCGCCACGCTCCATGAATTGATCACCGGTGATATGTGAACGGCATGTGTCACCCGTTTCGGCATGCGCGGCCCGCAGCCCTTTGCCGGGCCCGCGGGCCCGGCCTGATCCAATCGGGATGCCCTAGAGGCGGGTCGGGTGCGGGGCGGGCGGGGCGGCTCGGTAGCCTAAGGCCGCTGACACACCCTTAGGGCGGCTTTACGTCGCTCGCCTCCCGTCCGCAGTCCGAACGTTCAAGGAGTTGCCGCCGCCGTGAGCCGCAGCCTTCGACACGGCGCCCTCGCCGCCACAGCCATCGTGTTCTCGATCGCCTCGCTCGCCGCGTGCGGCGCTGGCAATGACGCAGCGACGCTCAAGGTCAGGCCGGACTCTGCTGCCACCAGCATCGGTGACATCAGCATCCAGAACGCGAACGTCATCACCCAGCCCGAGCTCACCGCCGAGGGCCCGGCCGTCGTCTCCGCGACGCTGTTCAACAGCGGCACGAAGCCGCAGACCCTGGAAGCCGTCACGCTGCCGGGTTCGAGCGCCTCGGTGCAGCTGCACGCGGCCAAGGGTGCCGGGCCGGTCGTGGTCCCGGCCGGCGGCTCGGTGGTCCTCGGCGGCAAGGGCAACGCCGCCGCAGTGATCGAGAACAGCCGCGAGGCCGCCAAGGCGGGCAATGTGCAGTCCGTCGTCTTCAAGTTCAGCTCGACCGGTGAGGTCCCGCTCGCCGCGTTCGTCGTCCCGGCGAAGAGCTACTTCACGGGCTTCGGCCCGAGCACGCTGCCGGTGGCTCCGCAGCAGTCGTCCGAGGCCACGCCGACCAACTCCGCCTCCGGTAAGCCGGCCGGCGCCGCGGGCGAGCCGGGGAACAACGAGGCCACCCCGGGCGACGAGTCGTCCGCCTCGGCGCAGTCCCGCTGACCGCACGCGGACAGCGACACGCGGGCGCGTGAGACGCTGATGCGCGAACGCACGGCGGAGGGCGCCTCCCGTTTCGGGGGGCGCCCTCCGCCGTTCGCGTACCGGGGGTTTACGGCTCGAACTTGTACCCCAGGCCCCGCACCGTCACCAGGAAGCGGGGAGCGCCCGGGTCGGGCTCGATCTTGGCGCGCAGCCGCTTGACGTGGACGTCGAGGGTCTTGGTGTCCCCCACGTAGTCCGCGCCCCACACGCGGTCGATCAGCTGCATGCGGGTCAGGACCCGGCCCGCGTTGCGCAGCAGCATCTCCAGCAGGTCGAACTCCTTGAGCGGGAGGTCGACCTTGCCACCGGCGACCGTGACGACGTGACGGTCCACGTCCATCCGCACCGGGCCCGCCTCCAGGGCGGCCGGCGTGACCTCCTCCGGCTCGCCGCGGCGGCGCAGTACCGCGCGGATACGGGCGACCAGCTCCCGCGAGGAGAACGGCTTGGTCACGTAGTCGTCGGCTCCTATTTCCAGGCCGACGACCTTGTCGATCTCGCTGTCCTTCGCCGTGACCATGATCACGGGGACATTGGACCTGCTGCGCAGCTGACGGCAGACCTCCGTGCCGGGCAGGCCCGGCAGCATCAGGTCGAGCAGCACGAGGTCGGCGCCGTTGCGCTCGAACTCGTCAAGCCCGTCCGGGCCCGTGGCCGCGACGGCGACCTCGAAGCCCTCCTTGCGGAGCATGTAGGACAGGGCGTCGCTGAAGGATTCCTCATCCTCGACGACGAGCACTCGGGTCACGGAAGGACCTCCGGGGCAGGGAATGGTTCAAGGGTGTCGGGGTGAGCGGGTCCATGGGGGCCCTCGTCGCCGTTGACGACGGGCGGTCCCGAGCTGCGGTCCCGTTCCCGTACGGAGCCCGCTTCGGGCAGCCGCAGGGTGAAGGTGGAGCCCTGGCCCTCCGAGCTCCAGACCGTGACCTCCCCGCCGTGCGAGGCGGCCACGTGTTTCACGATGGCGAGGCCGAGGCCGGTGCCACCGGTGGCCCGTGAGCGGGCCGGGTCGACGCGGTAGAAGCGTTCGAAGACCCGCTCGCGGTCCTTCTCCGAGATGCCGATGCCCTGGTCGGTCACGGCAATCTCGATCTGGTCCCCGCCCGGCAGGGACAACCGCCTGGCGGCGATCCCCACTCGGGTGCGGGCGGGGCTGTAGTTGACGGCGTTCTCGACGAGATTGCCGAGCGCCGCGGCGAGCTGGCCGCGGTTGCCCCAGATCCGGAGCTCCGCGGTGCCGCCCGCCGCCATGGTGATCTGCTTCGAGCCGGCCTGCTGGCGGCAGCGGTCGATGGCCTCGGCCACCAGCTCGTCCACCCGGACCGGTTCGGAGTCCTCCAGCGGGTCGTCGTTCTGCACCCGCGAGAGGTCGATGATCTCCTGTACGAGGTTGGTCAGCCTGGTCGCCTCGATCTGCATCCGGCCCGCGAAGCGTTCCACCGCCTCCGGGTCGTCGGAGGCGTCCATCACGGCCTCGGAGAGCAGCGAGAGCGCGCCGACCGGGGTCTTGAGCTCATGGCTGACATTGGCGACGAAGTCGCGCCGTACCGCTTCTATCCTGCGGGCCTCGGTGAGGTCCTCGACCAGCAGGAGCACCAGCCGGGAGCCGAGCGGGGCGACCCGGGCGGAGACCGCGAGGGCCTCGCCGCGGCCCGTACCGCGCCGGGGGAGGTCCAGCTCCCCCTGCCGTATCTCACCGTCGCGCCGGGTGTCCCTGGCCATGTTCAGCATCGCTTCGACGGCGAGCCGTCCACCCCTGACCAGTCCCAGCGCATAGGCGGCCGAGCTGGCCTTGACCACGCTGTCGCTCTCGTCGAGCACGACCGCCGAGGAGCTGAGCACGGACAGGACCGTGTCCACCCCGGGCGGCAGGGGCGCGTTGCTGTCGGGCCGCATGGAGGTCCGCGTCGGCTTCTTCTGGTCGCGCTCGCTCCAGCGGAACGCGAGCATGGCGATCACGCCGGTACACGCACCGCCGATCGCCGCAGCTGCGGCGACTGCCGCGTTCACGTCCATAACGTCAAGGTTATGCGGGTGCGAGAGGACTCTCCCAGCCATCCGAGTGCGTATCCGAACACTCGTCGCCCAGAGTTCACCGAGGGGCAAGAGCTGGTTCACTTGGGCGGCCGGAAGCCGTCGCGTACGCCGCTCAGGGTGGCAGCGTGGGGTTCGAACCGTGCCCCGGCCTTACACAGAGGACTGGAGAGGGACTTCCATGCGTGACGCGTACCACGAGGAACTCGACTCGATCGGCGAAGGGCTGGTCGAGATGGCCCGTCTCGTCGGGTCGGCGATCGGCCGGGCGACGACGTCCATGCTCGATGCCGATCTCAAGCTCGCGGAGAGCGTGATCGCCGCCGACCAGAAGGTGGACGACCTTCAGCACGACCTGGAGGCGCGGGCCATCGCCCTGCTCGCGCGTCAGCAGCCCGTGGCGACGGATCTGCGCATCGTGGTCACCTCCCTGCGGATGAGCGCCGACCTGGAGCGCTCGGGCGACCTCGCCCAGCACGTCGCCAAGCTGGCCCGGCTCCGGTTCCCGCAGTCGGCGGTGCCGCACGACCTGCACGCCACCATTCTGGAGATGGGGCAGCTGGCGCAGCGCCTGATGGCCAAGGCCGCCGAGGTGATCATCACCAAGGACGTCGATCTGGCGCTCCAGCTGGAGCAGGACGACGACGAGATGGACCTGCTGCACCGCACGCTCTTCCAGCACCTGATGGACGACCGCTGGAAGCACGGCATCGAGACCGCCGTCGACGTGACCCTGCTCGGCCGCTACTACGAGCGCTTCGCGGACCACGCGGTGTCGGTGGCCAAGCGGGTCGTCTACCTGGTGACGGGCGAGTACGCCGACGAGATCCAGCAGCAGACATCGGTGGAGGGCGCGTAGGCGCACATGGGCACACCGGTCGCACACGTGTTTCTGCACGCATGCGCCGTTGATGCGCCCGCCGGGGTGGGCATGCAATGGGGTGGGGCGGCGCGCCTTGTCCGTACGCCCCGGTCGTACGCGCGTCGCTGTGACGTACGGCCCTGTCGTACACCTTGAGGAGGAACCATGGCCGATTCCCCCACGACCGAACCCCAGCAGGAGGCACCCGCCGAAGTGGTGCACCTGACCCTGCTCGGCGCCTGCGGCTGCGGCTCCGGCTGCGGCTGCGGCTGCCAGTCCGGGGCCCCGTGCCAGTGCGGTGGCTGCTGCGGCTGACCGGCCGCCACGAAGTGCCGGGTGCGCCCCGCGCGGAGACGAAAAGCTTCGCGCGGGGCGCCACTGTGTGCGGGTGGCGCGTGCGGGGCGCCGCCGGGTACGGGCGGCGTGTGCGGGGCCGCGGCTCTCAGGCCGTCCGCTCGGCGGCGGCCTCGGCCGCGGAAACAGACTCCGCCGCGCCGCTCTCCGCGACCCGGCCGGTCTCCGCCGCCCCGTCCCGGCCCGGAAGGTTCCGCATCAGCAGCCAGTACCCCAGCGCGGCCCCGGTCCCCAGGACGGCGCACGCGCCCCATAGCCACTGCGCCCCGAAGCGGTCGATCACCTGGCCCGACATCAGCGGCGCGACCAGCGCGGCCGCGGACCACGACAGCGTGTACATGCCCTGGTAGCGGCCACGGCCGCGGGCCGGCGACAGCCGGACGACCAGGCTGCTCTGGATCGGCGAGTTGACGATCTCGGCGACCGTCCAGACGCAGATGGTCAGCGCGTAGACCGCGACCGACCCGGCGAACGCGGTCAGCCCGAACCCGTACCCCGCCAGCAGCGACGACACGACGAGCAGCCGACGCGGGTCGCGGTGCTGGATGAAGCGGGTGACGGGGATTTGGAGCGCCACGATCAGCACCCCGTTGACGGCGACCGCCGTGCCGAAGTCGGAGCTGGAGAAGCCGTCCGCCCCCATCGCCACCGGCAGCCCCACGTACCCCTGCTGGAAGATCAGGGCGATGACGAAGGACAACCCGACGACGCTCATGAACCGCCCGTCGCGCAGCACGGTGGAGAGCCGGACCTCCTGAGCACCGTCGTCGACCGCGCGCCCGGCCACCACCGGCTTCTCCGGCCGTGTCTCGGGCACCTTCATGAAGACGACGACGGCGCAGGCCAGCGTCATCGCGGCCTCGCCGAGGAACCCGGCGAGATAGCTGTACTCGGCGACGAAGCCGGCACCTGCCGACGAGACGGCGAAGCCGAGGTTGATGGCCCAGTAGTTGAGCGAGAAGGCCCGCACCCGGTCCTCGGGCCGGACGATGTCGGCCATCATCGCCTGCACGGCGGGCCGCGACGCGTTGCTGGCCATGCCGACGAGGAAGGCGACCGCCGCGATCGCCACCGGGTGGACCATGAACCCGAGCAGCGCCACGGACGCGGCCGTCGACGTCTGCGCGATGAGCATGGTGGGCCGACGGCCGAGCCGGTCGGTCATCACGCCCGCCCCGAGCGAGGAGACGACCCCGCCGAGGCCGTGCAGCGCGGCGACCAGTCCGGCGTACGAGGCCGAGTAGCCCCGGTCCAGGGTCAGGTAGAGCGCCATGAACGTGGCGACGAAGCCGCCGAGGCGGTTGACCAGCGTGCTGGTCCACAGCCACCAGAACTGCCTCGGGAGCCCGGACACCGATTCACGCGCGGCCCGTCTGAGACCTGCGACAGACATACGGAATCCCCCCGGGGAAGTACGGAACGAGCAGCGCCGGTAAGAGGCCCGGCTGCTGTCCGAACGTTACGAATCCTGGATTCCGGTCCGCCAGTCAATTGACGCCTGCCGTCAATCGTCCCGCTCCCGGCCGCCCGCCGTGGCCGTCCCGTCCGCCCTGTGACCAGCTGCGCGGCGCCCGGACGGGTTCGATTACGCTCGGACGCATGGCCGACGCACCGTACAAGCTGATCCTCCTCCGCCACGGCGAGAGCGAATGGAACGCGAAGAACCTGTTCACCGGCTGGGTGGACGTCAACCTCACGGAGAAGGGCGAGAAGGAGGCAGTCCGCGGCGGTGAGCTGCTCAAGGACGCCGGTCTGCTCCCCGATGTCCTGCACACCTCCCTCCAGAAGCGCGCCATCCGCACCGCGCAGCTCGCGCTGGAGTCCGCGGACCGCCACTGGATCCCGGTCCACCGCACCTGGCGGCTGAACGAGCGCCACTACGGCGCCCTCCAGGGCAAGAACAAGGCGCAGACGCTCGCCGAGTTCGGCGAGGAGCAGTTCATGCTCTGGCGCCGCTCCTACGACACCCCGCCGCCCGCCCTGGAGGACGGCACCGAGTTCTCGCAGAGCGACGACCCGCGCTACGCGACGATCCCGCCGGAGCTGCGCCCGCGCACCGAGTGCCTCAAGGACGTCGTCGCCCGCATGCTGCCGTACTGGTACGACGGCATCGTCCCGGACCTCCTCGACGGCCGGACCGTCCTGGTCGCCGCCCACGGCAACAGCCTCCGGGCCCTGGTCAAGCACCTCGACGGCATCTCCGACGCCGACATCGCGGGCCTGAACATCCCGACCGGCATCCCGCTCGTCTACGAGCTGGACGCCGACTTCCGCCCCGTGAAGCCGGGCGGCACGTACCTCGACCCGGAAGCGGCGAAGGCCGCCATCGAGGCCGTGAAGAACCAGGGCAAGAAGAAGTAAGCAGCGCCGGATGCTCCGGACGAGCCCCCTGCACGCGGTTGTCCCGCGGGCAGGGGGCTCCTGGTTTCTTCGCTTCCCTCACCCGAGCCGTTCGTCCGGGTCGCCGCACAGGCCGCCGACCTCGTCCGCGAGTGCCGCGTCCCGCATGCCCGGCAGGGCGTAGCCCTCGTTCTCGTCCCAGGGGACGTCGCTGTCGTCCATGTGGACGTGCCAGTCCGCTCCCCCGACGGCGCGGCGCAACTCGGTGACGGAGTCGAGCACATGGGCTGTCACCGGCAGCCACCGGCCGGGGTCGCCCGGCAGTTTGGTGGACCCGGCGAGGATCTCGTCGTCCTCGTCGCCTTCGTCACCCGGGCCGTACAGGAACAGGCCCTCCTCGTCGTCGTACGGGAACGACTTCGCGCGCTCGGCGACCACGCGCTCGACGGCGGCCGATTCGGTGTCGGTCAGCGGCTGTGCCCGGCGGGCGCTGTAGTAGAGGGAAACGCTCATGGCCCGAGCGTAGGGCGGGGGTGTGACAACACCGGCCCGTCCTGCCCCAACGCTCCCTCCACACGCCCCGCGAGGCCGGTCCAGGGGCGGCACTCGACCACCGGCAGTCCGTGCCGGGCCGCCTGGTCGGCGAGCCAGTGCGAGTACGCGGCGCTGACCTGTGCCCGGTGCCGCTGTTCGCCGCTGCCGGGCTCCCGGGCGGCGTAGTTGGCGAGGATCTGTTCCGGGTCCTGTTCGTGGAGGAACACCGCCCGCACCCGGCGGCCGGCCGCCCGTCCCTCGCGGATGGCTTCCGCCGCGGCGGCCGGGGTGAGGTAGTCGCCCTCGATCACGGCGGGGACGTCGACGGTCAGCCGGTTGCGGACCACGCCCAGCACCGCGGGTTCGAGGGCCCTGGCGGTGGCGATCTGAAGGTCCAGCACCTGGTCGACGGTGAGCCGCGCCGTGTCGGGAATGCCGTCGAAGTGGTGGAGTGCGGGGTGGTGTTCGGCCGTCGTCATGGCCTCGACGGCGCTGACGACGTCGTCGAACTCGACCACGAACCCCTTCGACTCGTCCGATTCACCGGCCAGTTGGGCCGCCGCCCGGCTCTTCCCGACGCCCGAGGCGCCACCGATCAACAATATGTCCCATGATGTCACTGTCACGGGGCGAACGTATCGCGTGGGTTCCGTGCCCACCGTCGGCGCCGGCGCTACGGTGACCCGAGTACCGGCCCTCGCACGGGCGGAGCCGACCGGACGGGCCGTGCGAAGAGAGCAAGGAGAGCGGGGAGAGCAACCATGGGCGAGCCCCTGAAAACCTTTGTCGGCGGTGCCGAGGTCGACGTGCCCAACAGCATTCCGGCCATCCGGGCCACCCTGCCCGAGGAGCGGCGCGAGGAGTTCGACCGCGCCATCAACGAGGCGGGGGTGCACGAGATCCAGGCGGTGATGCGGCACTGGATGCTGGAGGCCGTACCCGATCCGGAGGCCGAGCAGATCCTGGACCGGCTGGCACAGGACGAGGCCGAGAGGCGGAGCGTCGCTTGAGCTACCGCATCTCCTACGCACCGCCCGCCGACGACTCCCTGGCCAAGATGCGCGACGGCGAGACCTTCCGCGCCGAGATGGCACGCACCCTGGGCCTCGACCCGTACGGACACGGGTCGTCGGCCGTCAAGAGCGAACGCGACCGCCGCGAGGCGACGGTCGCCGGGGCGATCGTGCTCTATTACGTCTCCGGGACCGTGCTGATCGTCACCGTGGTGAGGCTCGTTCCGCTGCCCTGAGCCGTCAGCGGCCTCACACTGCCCGGGAGTTGGCAGCAGCCTCACCACTAGGAGCCGGCGGGGACCTCGATGATCCTGCCGTTCTTGTCCACGCTGTGGGTCCGCCAGTACATGTCCCACTTGTCGTCCACGTGCTCGGGGACCTTGCCCTTCGGGTAGCGGACGTACCCCTTCGGCGGGTCCTCGTCGTCGGACACGCAGGCCGATCCGGTGCCCCCGATCGTCATGACCGGGTACTCGCCGCCGCTGCAGATGGCGTCCTGCATCGAGCAGCCCGTGGTCAGTACCGCCACGGTCGCGGCGGCGAGGGCGAGTCCCGCTGCGGAACGGCTCGCGCGGCGCCCGCCCCTCGCAGTCGCCGCCCGGCCGATTCTGCTGATCCCGTACATGAGCGCTCCTCCGTGCCGACTGATACTCCCAGCCTGCACGGAGCGCGAAAAATCGATCATGAGTACGAGTACTCACGCGTGGAGCAGCACGTACTCGTCCATCCCGCGCCGCTACGCCAGCTTCGCGGCCTGCGCCTCGATCACCGCGGTCGGCAGCTCGAAGTCCTCGACTTCACCGGCGAGTACGGCCATGTTCAACGAGGAGAACGAGGCGAACGAGGCGCCCTGGCGCATGGCCACGAGCTTGAGCTCGACCTTCTCCCCTTCCTGTTCCAGCTGCACGGTCCAGGCTGCCGCCTCCTCGCCGCCCTTGACCTGCTCCTCGGTGATCTTGGTGACCTTCTGCTTCTCACCGGCCGCCGTGAACCCGAAGCCGCCGGCGCACTCGGTGGCCGCGGTGCGCAGCGCGGCCACCGACTCCTGCGCGCCCTTGCCGTCGTACGAACCGAGGGCCAGCTGCGTCGTCGTGACGTCGAACGCCGCCTTGAACGCCTCCTCGACGTCCTCACTGTCCTGCTTCGCCAGGTCGCCCTTCTTCGGCTCACTGACGACTGTGCGCTTGGTGAACGCGGCCGGCTCGCCGACCTGCGCACCCATCAGCGCGTTGACGAACGGGGCACAGACCTCCTTGTCGGTCTTGATGTCGTCGACGGAGATCGTGTCCTTGGCCGCGGCCTTGGAGATCTTGTGCGCCTTGACGTCGCCCTGGGCCAGCGCGGCCTTCTCCAGCTCGGCGGCGCTCAGCGCCTTGGCCGCGGGCGCGGCGGCCGCGGACTCCTTGGCCTTGGCGTCCGCCCCCTTGTCACCGGAACCGGAATCCGAGCCGCCGCATGCGGTGGCAAACAGGGCCAGGGACACCGCAGTGGCGGCAACAGCGGTACGGCGTATGGCGGTGGAACGCATGGTCCGGTCCGTCTCTATGAGCAGGGTGTTCGATTTTGCTCACTCTATGAGTGAAAAATGGTTTGATGATCAATCAAGTCGGGCACGGGATCTGATCGTGATGGCGCTGTGATCATCCTGTGAACGCGCTGTCCGACGAGGCGAGTTCACACCGGGACCGGAATCCGACACAGAGGTGCGATCACCCCATGCAGGCTGATGGAACAACCCACGCCGTCCTCCGCTCGGTCGGCCTGACGGAGGACCGGATCGCCGCATGCGCACCGCTCACCGGAGGCACGTTCAACACGGTCTCCCGGGTGACGCTCACCGACGGCAGCGAGCAGGTGGTGAAGACACCGCCGCCCGCGGCCCCCGGAACACTGCTGGGCTACGAACGCGATCTGCTGGTCAACGAGACCACGTTCTACAACTACGCAAAGGGCTCGGCCCCGGTCCCCCGCGTCCTGCACAGCGAGCTCGACGCAACCGCGCCGACCGGCCCGTACGTGATCATGTCGGCCTGCCCGGGGCGGCCCTGGAGCGAGTTCGCTCCCGGCTCCCTGCCTGCCGAGGAGGAGCGCCGGCTCAGGGAGGACCTGGGGCGGATCGTCGCCCGGCTGCACGCCGTCACCCACCCGGCCGGCTTCGGCTATCCCTCCCTGGCGGGGGGCCCGTTGGTCCCGGCCTGGCGGCAGGCGTTCACGGCGATGACCGATGCCGTCCTCGCCGACGCGGACACCTACCGGGCCCGGCTGCCGCGCCCGGCGGCCGGTGTCCGCGCCCTGCTCGCCGCCGCGTCGCCGGTGCTCGACGACGTCACACGTCCCGCCCTGGTCCACTTCGACCTGTGGCAGGGCAACCTTCTCGTCGACGGCGGGCCGGGGGCACGGAGCATCGGCGGGATCGTCGACGGCGAGCGGATGTTCTGGGGCGACCCGGTCGCCGACTTCGTATCGCTCGCGCTGTTCGGGGACATGGAGAAGGACGAGGACTTCCTCGCCGGGTACGCGGACGGCAGCGGGCGGCCGGTGGTGTTCGACGCCTCCGTACGGCTGCGGCTCGCGCTCTACCGCTGCTACCTCTACCTGATCATGCTGGTGGAGACCGTCCCGCGCCGCGCTCCCCAGGAGGACCGGGACTGGGCCTGGACGCATGTCGCCCCGCAGCTCGAATCGGCCCTGGCGGACGTGGGGTCGGCGCTGCGGGCCAGGGACTGATCCCGCGGTGCCGGCCTCAGCCGACCAGTGCCCGCCGGGCCTCGTACAGATTGGGCGGCCACACCGCTTCCGGTGTCCCGTACGCCTCCAGCCGGGTGTGCAGATCGCCGCCGAAGTCGGGGACGCCGATCTGGTCGAACCCCGTCACCTCGCTGATGCCGACCGTCGCGCTGTACGGGGCGAGCCGGTCGCGAGCATGCCACGGTGCCCGGCGCGACGAAAGGGGCGCGCACCGGGGAATGCCCGGGCGGGGGTCAGTTGCTCCGGTCGGCGGGGCGCTGGGTCAGGTGGGTGAACGCGTCCAGGTTCCGGGTGGATTCGCCGCGCGCCACCCGCCACTCGTACTCCTTGCGGATCGAGCTCGCGAAGCCCAGCTCCAGCAGGGTGTTGAAGGAGCCGTCGGCCGCTTCGAGGACCGTGCCGAGCAGCCGGTCCAGCTCCTGCGGGGTGACCACGGAGAGCGGCAGCTTGCCTGCCAGATAGATGTCGCCGAGCCCGTCGATCGCGTAACTCACCCCGAAGAGACGGAGGTTGCGCTCCAGCAGCCAGCGGTGGACCGCGGCGTCGTTCTCGTCCGGGCGGCGTACGACGAAGGCGTTGAGGGAGAGCGAGTGCTTGCCGACGCGCAGCGAGCAGGTGGTGGACAGCTTGCGCGTGCCCGGCAGCTTGACCACGTAGTCACCCGGCCCGGGGCTCTCCCATTCGAGCCCGGCGTCCGTCAGGGTCGCCTCGATGACCTGTACGACCTGCGTCGTCGCCGCTTCGGTCGGTGCCGCTCCGTCGGGTACGTCAGCCATGGTGCGAGCGTACGTCAGACGTGGAGCGGGCGTACGCGGCGGCGGTGTTCGTGCATCGCGGCCGTGTACACGTCAGCGGTCGCGGAGGCGGCGGTGTCCCAGCCGAAGCCCTGGGCGTGCGCGGCGGCCGCCGCACCCATCCGGGCGACCAGTTCCGGCGACTCGGCGAACCTGGCCAGCGCCCGCGCGTACGCCTGCGGGTCGTGCCCGGGTATCAGGAAGCCGCTGACCCCGTCCCGTACCGCCACCGGCAGACCGCCCACGGCCGCCGCGACGACGGGGGTGCCCACCGCCTGCGCCTCTATGGCGACCAGACCGAAGGACTCGCTGTGCGAGGGCATGACCAGCACCGAGGCGGCCCGGAACCAGTCGGCGAGCTGCTCCTGCCCGACCGGCGGCTGGAACCGTACGACATCGGCGATGCCCAGCCGCGCCGCCAGCTTCTGCAGCTCCTCCGGCTTGGCCAGCCCACTGCCGCTCGGGCCGCCGACGACCGGTACGACCATCCGGGAGCGCAGCGTGGGGTCGCGGTCCAGCAGGACGGCGACCGCCCGCAGCAGCACGTCGGGGGCCTTCAGAGGCTGGATGCGGCCCGCGAAGAGCGGAATCAGGGCGTCCTTCGGCAGTCCGAGGCGCGCCCGGGCCGCGGCCCGCCCGTCGGCGGGGCTGAAGCGGTCCAGGTTGACCCCGGGGTGGACGACGGCGACGGAGCCGGGATCGGCGTCGTAGAAGCGGACGAGCTCGTCCGCCTCCTCGGCGGTGTTGGCGATCAGCCGGTTCGCCGCGTCGACGATCTGGGTCTCGCCGATGACGCGGGCCGCCGGTTCGGGGGTGTCGCCCGCCGCGAGCGCCGCGTTCTTGACCTTCGCCATGGTGTGCATGGCGTGGACGAGGGGAGCGCCCCAGCGCTGGGCGGCGAGCCAGCCGACATGGCCGGAGAGCCAGTAATGGGAGTGGACGAGGTCGTAGTAGCCGGGGCGCTGCCCGGCCCACGCCTGCATCACGCCGTGCGTGAAGGCGCAGAGCTGGGCGGGCAGCTCCTCCTTGGCCAGGCCCTCGTACGGCCCCGCGTCGATGTGCCGGACCAGGACGCCGGGCGCCAGCTCGACCACCGGAGGGAGCCCGCCGGCGGTGGAGCGGGTGAAGATCTCGACCTCGATGTTGATCGCGGCGAGGCGCCTGGCCAGTTCCACGATGTAGACGTTCATGCCGCCCGCGTCGCCCGTGCCCGGCTGGTGCAGCGGAGAGGTGTGCACGGAGAGCATCGCGATGCGGCGGGGCTTGCGGTGGCCGCCGGGGAACGCGGTGGGGAACCTGAGGCGCGGCGCGACACGGCTGCTGCCGCGCCGGGAGACGTACTGATTCACGTCGTCCGGTCCTCCTCATTCAGGGCATGACACCGAAGGGACCCGAGCCCCTGCGAACGGCTGCAACAGCGGAATCTCTCCTTTCATTTCCGTTTTGCCAAATCATTGCGATGCTCACGCCGCGCCCGGCGGCCCCAGGGCGCGCGTCACCCGCCTGCCGGGGGATCGTTACGCTCGCTGTCATGCGCCCCATCGGCACCGCGACCCGCGGGACCACCAACCCGAACCGGCTCCGCCGCATGGACCGCTGGATCGCCGCCACCCACGGCCCGGCGCTGCGCCGCGCCGGCCACCCCGTCGCCGTCGACCTCGGTTACGGCGCCGCGCCCTGGACCGCCGTCGAGCTGCTGCACCGGCTGCGCACCGCCGAGCCGCGCACCTGTGTGGTCGGCGTCGAGATCGACCCGGAGCGGGTCGCGGCGGCAAAGCCGTACGAGTGCGAGGGCCTGACCTTCCTGCACGGCGGCTTCGAGATCCCGCTCCCCGAGCGCCCCGATCTCATCCGGGCGGCGAATGTGCTGCGCCAGTACGACGAGGGCGAGGTCGACGCGGTCTGGCGGCGGCTGTGCGCCCGGCTCGCACCGGGCGGGCTGCTGGTGGAGGGCACCTGCGACGAGATCGGGCGCCGCCACGTATGGGTGGCGCTCGGCCCGGAGGGGCCGCGCACGGTCACGTTCGCGACCCGGCTCGCCTCCCTCGACCGCCCCTCCGACCTCGCGGAGCGCCTGCCCAAGGCGCTGATCCACCGCAATGTCCCGGGCGAGCCGGTCCACGCGTTCCTGCGGGACTTCGACCGGGCGTGGGCCGCGGCGGCCCCGTACGCCTCACTCGGCGCCCGGCAGCGCTGGATCGCTGCGGTGCGGTCGCTGTCGGGCGACTGGCCGCTGGCCGACGGGGTACGGCGGTGGCGCCAGGGCGAAGTCACGGTGGAATGGGCCGCCCTCCGGCCCAACCCGTAGCCGACCGCGCCGCCCCGTGGCCCGACCGCACCGCGCAGAACTGCGGGGCGGTGTCGGGGGGGGGCGGCGGACGGGAACGGGAACGCCGCACCGTTCGTCCAGACAGAGGGGAGCAGGGGGAAGTCGGGGGACAGCCGCAGGGAAGCAACCGTCAGGACGCCGGGCGTGTGCCTCTGTTGCTTTTCGGTACGGCATGGCACGATCTCGACATCGGCGAATAGTTACTGACGGTAAATCAGATTCATTCGGAGGGGAATCTCGTGAACCGACGTCACTGTGCCTCAGCCGCGATCACTCTGGTCTGCGCGCTGTCCGTACTCATCACGCCGGTCCAGGCCTTCGCCGAGCCCGCGCCCCCGTCCGCCTCCGACGCACGGCCCGGCCCCGGGTCCAAGGCGCCGAAGAAGAGCCTCGAAGAGGTGCGCAAGGAGATCGACGCCCTCTACCGCAAGGCCGGAGCGGCGACCGACGCGTACAACCTCGCCGAGGAGAAGGCCGAGAAGCAGTCCGGCGAGATCGTGAAGCTGGCCCGCGCCATAGTCGTGGGCCAGTCGAAGATCGCCGAGCTCAAGAGCCAGGCGGGCGCCCAGGCCCGCGAGCAGTACCGCAGCGGGGGGCTGCCGCCCGGCGCCCAGTTCATGCTCAGCGACGACCCGCAGCTGTTCCTGGACGGGGTGAGCCGGGTCAGGGAGGGCCAGCAGGCCGCCCAGGGCGTGCTCGGCGAACTGACCAGGACTCAGCAGGACCTGGAGACGTACACCAAGGACGCGAGCGCCAACTGGAAGAAGCTCGAAGCCAACCGGGTCAAGCAGGCCAAGGCCAAGAAGAAGATCAACGCGCAGATCGCCGCGGCGAAGAAGCTGGAGTCGCAGCTCAAGAAGGAAGAGCTGGCCCGCCTGCTCAAGCTGGAGCAGGAGGCCGAGTACAAGCAGCAGACGGCCTGGCTCAGCTCCGGCGCCCTGAAGGACATCAACCGCGAGGCGAGCGCGAGCGGCAAGAAGGCGGTGGCCTTCGCGACCGCGCAGATCGGCAAGCCGTACGTCTGGGGCGCCGAGGGCCCCAAGTCGTACGACTGCTCGGGGCTCACGTCACAGGCCTGGGCGGCGGCGGGCCGGCCGATCCCCCGCACCTCGCAGGAGCAGTGGCGGCTGCTGCCGCACATCGCCATCAAGGACATGCGCCCCGGCGACCTGATCATCTACCACGGTGACGCCAGTCACGTGGGCATGTACGTCGGCGACGGCGCGATCGTGCACGCCCCCCGCCCCGGCCGCAACGTCACACTGGCGGGCGCGGGCTCGATGCAGATACTCGGCGTCGTACGCCCGGACAAGTAGCCCCGGACCGGACGGGACCAAGCCCGTCCGGCGGTCGAGAACACAGCGCTCCCGGGGCATCCCGGGGCGTCCCGGGCACCTCGCGACGCCCCGCGCCGGGACCTCGCACCCCCCGCGGGTCACCCCCGTCCCCACGGGCGTGACCCGCGCCACCCGTCGCCCGCCACCCCGCGTGAGCTTTGTCATGCCCGGACACCTCCCCCACCCCGGCCCATCTCGCCGGATCCGTGACCTGACGCGGCTTATGGCTGTGCATATGCCGGAGGCCGATCGCGGAACGCCATTCCGTTCCCCCGCCGCGGACCGCTATCGTCCCGGTCTGGCGGGTCGTCGATCGTCGTCCCGCCGCGCCCTCGGGGGGAGGGAAGGAAATCCGACCGATGCCCGTACCCGAACCGCAGCACGGTGCCGAAGCCGCTGCGGAGGCCTCCCACGGCGCCGACCTCACCCTGCTGGTGATCGAGGACGACCCGGCGGGCACCTTCACCGTCCCCGAGCTCCCGGCCGCGGCCGGCACGAGGGTGCGCATCCGCACCGCCCGCAACCTGACCGAGGCGGGCCGGCTCCTCACGGACGACGTCGACTGCGTCCTGCTGGACCTCGCCCTGCCCACCGGCAGCGAGACCCGTGCCTCCGGCGCCGGGAACGCGGAGGAAGCCGACGGCCTCGCCGCCCTCCAGCACGTACTGCGGATCGCCCCGCGCCACGCCGTCCTCGCCCTCACGGCACAGGACGACACCGAGCTGGCCGCCGCGGCTGTGCAGGTCGGCGCCCAGGACTACCTCTTCCGCGACGAACTCGACGGACGGCTGCTCAGCCGCGCCATCCGGTACGCCGTCGAACGCAAGCGCGCCGACGTCGCCCAGCGCCGGCTCACCGAGTCGACCCTGCGTGCCCAGGAGAACGCCCGCCTCGAACGCGGCCTGCTCCCCACCCCGCTGCTCGAAGGCTCCGATCTGCGCTTCGCGGCCCGCTACCGCCCCGGCCGCAGCCGCGCCCTGCTCGGCGGGGACTTCTACGACACGGTCCGCACACCCGACGGCACCGTCCACGTGATGATCGGCGACGTCTGCGGGCACGGCCCCGACGAGGCGGCGCTCGGTGTGGAACTGCGCATAGCGTGGCGGGCGTTGACCCTGGCCGGGCTCTGCGGCGACGAACTGCTCTCCACCCTCCAGCAGGTCCTGGAGCACGAGCGGGAGAGCGAGGAGATCTTCGCGACGCTCTGCACCGTCGACATCGCCCCCGACGGCCGGCGCGCGGGGCTCTGCCTGGCGGGCCACCCCGCCCCGCTGATAGCCCGGCCCGGACGGGCCGCGCACCTGCTCCCGTACGAGGACGGCGGACCGGCCCTGGGCCTGCTGCCGCGCGCCCGCTGGCCGCGCCGCCAGGTGGATCTCGGCGGCTCCTGGAGCCTGATGATGTACACGGACGGGCTGATCGAGGGGCGCGTGAGCGAGTCCGGCACTCAGCGGCTGGGCCAGGACGGCATGGTCGCGATGATCAACCGGCAGCTGGCCCAGGGGCTCACCGGCGAGGACCTCCTGGAGGCCGCGGTCACCCAGGTGCGGGAGCTGAACGGCGGCGAACTCACCGACGACGTCGCGGTCCTCCTGCTCGACCGCGACGAGGAGCACGTACACCGGCGGTTCCCGAACGGCGGCCGGGGCCGGGGCGTCCCGCGCCCCCGCCCCGGATCGGCACTGCCCATGGCGCCGTGAGCGCCGCGAAACCCGCGAACGCTCAGCGCCCGCCGTTGTAGGGCCCGTACGGCCCGTCGCTGCTGGAGCCGCCGCGCCGGCCGCCGCGGCCGCCGCCCGAGACCGCCTGGAGCGCGGGCCGCACGTCCACCAGGAAGACGATGGAGGCGACCGCGCCCGCGAGCTGCAGGAACAGCATCGGCACGAAGAGGTTCACGGCGACGGTGATGCCGAGGATGATCAGCCAGAAGGACTTCTTCTGCTTGTCCGCGGCCCGGTAGGCGTCCTCACGGGCCATCGCGGCCATGATCAGTGCGACCACGGCAAGCACGAGCATGACCATGTAGAGCAGCCAGACGAATGTGCTGAATCCTGTGAGCAACATGGTGTGCACCGCCTATTGAATGGATGAGCGCCTCGCTGCCAAGGTACCGGGAGAACGGACCGGCCCCCCTGGAAGGTGCCCGGCCCGCGCCCCGCTACACACGGCGGCGCCACGGCACCGCCCGGGGTGCCGCGGCGCCGGGTGCTACTTCGCGCTCGGCGGAGTGGTCTTCTTCGCGGCGGGCTTGCGCGCGGGCGCCTTGCGGGCGGGCGCGGCCGGGGTCCTGCCCTCCGGCTTGACGGCCTTCGGTGCGGGCTTCGGCGCGGGCTTCGGAGCGGGGGCGGCCTTCGCCTGACCGGGCTTGGCGGCCGGCGCGGTCCTGGTGGTGCCCGCCGGCTTGGACTCCTTGCGCGGCTCGACGACGACGGCGATCTCGACGATCTCCTCGGCCGTCTCGCCGCGCCAGTGCTTCACGGTCTGCTCGCCGCGCTCGGCGACCTTCTCGTACGTCTCCCGGGCCCGCACCGCGTACTCCGCGGCCACGCCGAGACTCCGCAGCGCCAGATCCTGCGCGCTCTCGCCCAGCTTCCGCAGGTCGCTGTCGAAGGATCCGATCACCTCGGTGACCTTGGCCTGCACGGTGGCCTGCGCCTCCTTGGCCTGCGCGGCCACCTTCTCCTGCACGGCCTTGGGGTCGGCGTTGCGCACGGCCTCGATACGCTCCGGCGCCTCGGCGCGCAGCTGCTCGATCAGCGCCGGGACCTTGCGCGCCTGCTCGACGGCGAGGTCGGCCGTACCGGCGGCGAAGTAGAGGGGGGTCGGGTCGGTGAGGGTCTTGCGCAGGTCATCGGTGATGGCCATGACTGTGGTCCTCCCGGATCATCAGACTCAGTGTGAGGGTTTCTCTTGCGTTGAAGGCTCTGAAGGCTCTGAAGGCTCTGAAGGCTCTGAAGCCGTGTCGGCACCGGCGGCCGGCTCCGGTTCGTCGCCGGTCTCCGATCCGGCCGCGACGCCGGATTCCGGTCCGGGCACGAACCCGTTCTCCCTGCGGAAGGAGTCGTAGATCTGCAGCAGAACGCTCTTCTGCCGCTCGTTTATGGACGGATCGGCCAGAATCACCGCCCGCGTCTCCAGCTCCTCCCGCTCCCGCTCGTCCAGAATCCCGGCCCGTACGTAAAGGGTCTCGGCGGAGATCCGCAGCGCCTTGGCGACCTGTTGCAGCACCTCGGCGCTCGGCTTGCGCAGCCCGCGCTCGATCTGGCTGAGGTAGGGGTTGGACACCCCGGCGGCATCGGCGAGCTGCCGCAGCGACAGCTGCGCGTTGCGCCGTTGTTCGCGCAGGTACTCACCGAGATTGCCGACGTTGAGTGATGCCATACCCCGATGGTGCGCCACCCTTGCTAACTTTTGCAAGCAGACGCTTGCAAAAGTGCGCCACACCACTCGCCCGGCCCCGTGTGACTTCCAGCGATGGATGTCACCTTCCAGCGATTATTGTCACCGGTGGGTGCACGGGTCACACGGAGTGTGACTGAGCGCTTCGCTCACGGCCGTGCGGACCAGCCAGTAACCGCAGCGAGCGTTCCGTTCTTCCGGCGAGCGGCCGCAGCCCAGAATGCATGTTGCGCACCGCTCGGATTCGCAGCCTTCCGACCGCACCTGACACTCCGCATGACGAAGTGGGTGGAGCCCACCATCCGGCGGGAGCCCCCTTGTGCACCGTGGACCGCTGCTCAGAGCCCAGGTCTCCTCATGTCTGGGAACGACCCGGCCTGTTGTAGAAGTGTGCGTTCTCGCCTTTTACCCAGGGCCACAAGCGCGCCCGCTTCGCCATGTCGGAGGGAGCCACCAGCCACCCACTCGCGGCACGGCCCCGGCGTTGTTCTGCTCTGTCCGGTTTCGTGATGGTTGATTACGACTCGGTATGCGATTGAGGTCGGGGCGTGCTCGCCTGGCGGGTTGGCTGGTGGGTGATCAGCAGGCGGCCGGGCGGACGAGCACCAGTTCAGTGCTGGTACTTCGTCGGGTGGGCCTGCGCGCCGCGCGGTCGGAGATCAGGCCGGCGATGGCAGCGTGCGTTTCGGCGTAGTACTCGCGCCGTCCGATGTACCGCTGGAGCGGCCGCCACTTCTTCTCCTCGCCGATGGTGTGCTCCACGCAGATCCGTGCCGAGGGCTCTCTCCCTTGATCTGTGGCGCAGCGACCCCCTCTCCGCCTGACGCACCGGCGCACCTCGCCCTTCGTACGCCGGGTGGGCGGACCTTTGTTGCTCAGCCGTTCAAGGGGGCCCTGTGCCTGTGCCGTCCGCTCCTGTCCGCCCCAGCCTGTGGCAGGACGCCGACTTCCGCAGACTCTGGGTGGGTCAGACCGCCTCGCAGTTCGGGGGCGGGCAAAGGATGGGGCGACCGTTGAGTGCTGCTTCGTAGATCTTGTCCCGGTCTGCCTTCCCCTTCCTGTACGGCCGCTCGTGCGGTATCAGCACTTCAGGCGCAAGGACCTCGGACAGGTCATCGTCGTAGTCAAAGGTGGCCTCCTGAGGCTGGCCACTGTCGACGACAAGCGTGTAGGGGCCGATGTCGACCGGTGTGTACGTGGTTCCGCGGACAATGATGAGACCCTCTTCGCTGATTCCGTCCGGGTGTTCGACGGCATGGGTGGCGATCAGGTCCCCTCTCACGATCAGGTTCGTGCCAAAGCTGACCGTCACGCTTCGTGTCCGCAGAGAGCCGGTGATCAGCAGAAGATTGGGATGGTCCCCATCCGCCCACTGGAGCTCACCGTCTACGTTCAGGTCTCCGTCGATGATGACGTTGTAACGCCACAGGTCCGACGCGTCGCTGGTGCGGAGATCACTGGTGGTGGAAAGCCCATCTTCGTAGAGAAGGGTCTCTATTTCGTACTCGTCGCAGACATCCCCACACTCGTACATGTGCTCTTCGTGCAAGGAGAAGCGTTCCTGAGCCTCATCGTCAGGAATGATCCGGTAGCCGGGCGGGACGTTAATTGTCATGCCGGCAACGTTAGATGACGGGTCAGACACGGCAGCTGTAGTTCGTGAGGCGTAGGGCAACGCTGCTGGTCAGCGTGGTGGATGGGGTGCCTGCGGGCAGAGGTGCGACCACCTGCATCGTGATCGTTTGTGAAGACGGAAAACGAAGCGGTGGCCGCGCAGGCCACGGTAGTACACGCCCTGTGGGACGAGTCCTTCGAGGGGTTGATGGACCGGGTGGCGAGCTGCTTCCCGCGCCGGGAGACCCGGCTGACCTGCCGGAACATGGTTCAGGGGCTGCTGATGGTCAAGGAATCGGCGAACTGCTGGTCACTGGCCGAGGCGATCGGCCACTCCGGCCCGCACGTCCTGCAGCACTTCCTGTCCCGGGCCCGCTTCGATACCGAGGCGATACGCCGGTCGGCCGCGGCCTGGACGGTGGAGCAACTCGGCGACCGGGAGGTGATGTTGGTGGTGGACGAGACGGGCGATGAGAAGTCGTCCCTCGACGCGGTCGGCGCCGGCCGCCAGTACTCCGGAGCCTTGGGCGGGATCGGACTGTGCCAGGTCGCGGTACATCTCTCCTACGTGAGCGCGCAGGGCCACGCGCTGATCGACCGCCGCCTCTATCTCGGTGAGGCGTGGGCCGGCGACGACGAACGCCGTGAACTGGCCGGGGTGCCCGACGAGACGACATTCGCCACCAAGCCGCGACTGGCCGGCGACATGCTCGCCGACGCGCACGCCTCGGGCGTCCGTACGGCGTGGGTGGCGGCCGACGAGGTCTACGGCGGCCGGGAGTTGCGCTGCCGGATCCGTACGCTGGGCTACGGCTGCGCGATCGCCGTGCCCACCAGCCACCGCGTCACCACCCCTCCAGCGCCACCGCCGCACCGGCACCCTCTCCTTCTGCCGCACCTGGCACCCCGACCCGCAACCGATATCAGTGCTGGTCAGCGCGGTCTGCCGCCGCTGGCGCGTCGAGGAGGACTCTCAAGGAGCCAAGGGCCTGGCCCACCTCGACACCGGCCAGGTCACCTGCTGGAACTCCTGGCACCGCTGGAGCCTCATGTCGGTGATCGCCTACGCGCTCCTGGCCGTCGGCGCCCTCCACGAGCGGCAACGCGCCAACCCCGCCGAGCCCGAGGACCACCTGGTCATGGTGCCCGTCAGTCCACGCGAACTCCGCGCCCTGCTCCGGACCTTCGTCCTGCCCCGCCCCTGCCAGGAAACCGATCCCACGCACGCGCTCCGCTGGTCACACTGGCGCCGCCGACACCAGCATCGCGCAGCCGACTGCCACCGCCGCTGGAACAACGTCACAGCAGTGGCCATCGCATAACAGGAACCTCACGAGTCACGAACTACAGCTGCCGTGAAGCAGCCCAAAAAAGATCAAAGGTCAACTATGCCGGGGCCGTGAGGGGAAGGGGCCAGACATATCCTCCTTGTCCGACGAGTTGTACGAGGCGGTTGTCGATTTTACTGAGGTCGTCGAGGTCGTAATGCGGTGCACACACGGCGTAATCGCGCAGGACAGCGAGGAAGCCGGGCTTCTTCGGCGTGTTGGTCGATGATGATGGGTACGGATATCAAACTGAGCCTGCCTGGGCCGATATCACGGGGTCACCTCGGTCCAACTCTGGCCATCCTCGGTCCAAACTACGTTCTTCGGTCCGCAGGACCAGAGAACACCATCATTTGCATGGAGATGACGGCAACTGGGCTTACCGGGCAACTTCATGTCGACTGCAACCAGATTGCCATTGCCGTCGAGGCGGAATAGACCGGAGTCACGGGTCAAATAGAGCTCGCCGTTGAACCACTCCATACCCCAGAGGTCGTCGCTGGTTGCGTCCTGTTCAATGGCTTCCCACTGCGAACCATTGCCACGCAGCAAAGTGCCCATCTGCCCGCATATAAACACTAAATCTTCGCGAACTACCTTGACCCGATGCAATACGAGATTGGTTGGGCTTTCCCGCTTGAACCATTTGCCTTCCAGGCGTTGCCAGATTTCGCCATTGAATCCGACGGCATAGAGATTTTCTTCTCTGAGGCCGTCGATGGAGTTGAAACCGCATAGTTCAATCTCGCCTCTGGGTAAAACTACTCCCTGGTCCTGACGCGTCCATTTGACTGGGCCCTCGCGACGATAAACCTGGCGGCCCATGCCAGTGGCGTAGGGCACACCATCGATGAGTTGGAGATCCCGAATAGGACCGCGACGAGCAGGGCCATCGAGAGAGTCGTCGATCTCTTCTTCGGTTGAGCCAGACATTGTGCTGACTGACACGATACCGTCCGGGCCTGTAGCGAACACCATGATTTCCGGTACTTCAATTGCGCAGATTCGCGTGGCGTGCCACTCGAGGTTGAAGGAGAACCAGCGGTTCTGGGACCTGTCCCACTTGAGCAGTTTGGAGGCGGTCGAACCACTTTCCTTCAATACATCGACTTGGGCGATGACCCGACCAACATTGCGGCTCTGCATGAAGCCGGAAAGGAAGGAGTATTCGTTAGACATAGCAAACCTATCGTTCTTGGAAATTGAACATTAAGCGGCTGAGCTGGCGTTGGATGTGATGCCCTTGATGGCCTCGATCGCCTGGTCGACAGTGCCCTGCTACGCGGCAGTCAGCGTGCCGGAAGAGCGCTTGTCCGAGCCTGGATCGCTGCGCACCGGTGTGTTGTCTTTCATGTCATATTTTTTCTGGTGATGGTCGTCCAACTGGTTGGCTATGCGCTTCGAGTTGCAATGAGGGAATGCCGTATTACGGGCGAGGGAACCTGCTTCACGGGATCCTTGTAAGTCCATTTGGCCTCACGGCCCCGGCATAGTTGACCTTTGATCTTTTTGGGCTGCTCGTCCGTGGAGTGAGGTGGCAGGTTGCCAGGCGAGCGCGGCCTCTGATGATCTTTCAGGTTCCTACGCCAGAAGATCGTCTCAGGAGCCGCGCTCGTGCCCGCATCCTCCCTGATCAGCCCTGCCCTTGACCAGCTCGCCGACCTCGCATGGTGGGAGGCTGAGCTCGCCTCCGACCCTGTGGCAGCGGAGTCTGCGCTGGTCGACAGGCTGCGGCAAGTCCCTGACCGGCGCGCGGAGCGAGGGCGGCGGCATCCCCTGGTGCTGGCCGCGTGCGCGACGCTCGTGGTCGGCGGCGACCCCATGACCGCGATCTGGCAGTGGGCCGCCCGCGCCCCGCAGGCCGAACTGGCCCGTATCGGTGCCCGGTACGACCCGCTGACCGGCCAGTACCTCGTACCCAGCGAACGTACCTTCCGCCGCGTGCTCGCCGACCTGAACGCCGACGCCCTGGACACAGCGACCTGCGCATACGTCACCGAAGTCGCGGCCGGAACGGCACCAGCGCCCGAGATCCCGCGCGCGGTTTCCAGGGTTCCGGCACGGTAGACCATGCGGCCGAGGGCGGCTTCGATGGCAGTCAGGTCGGCGGGCACGTCATGCTGGTCGGCTGTCATGGGCGCAACATTCCCACGCTCAGCGCTTCAGTTAACGAGTCCCGCCAGATGGAGCGGCTCAGTCACATGGGAGTGAGTTCGGGGTGCTCGCGAACGAGACGTTCTCTGCCCCTCTTCCAGACGTCGTGTTTGTGGTGGCTGAGCGTGACCCGCAGCGGCTGTGATGCGTGGAGTGCTCGTTGCAGGTGGGCCATGGTGGGTTCGATGCTTCGAGCTCGGCTGATGAGCGGGCTGAAGATGGCGAACGTGGCGTCGTAGTCGGTGGCGAGGAGTTGTTCGGCGATCCCGAAGACGGCTGCGGCGGCCAAGGGGTCGATGGGTGGATCGGTGTAGGCGGTGGAAGGGTGCCGCTTGCCCGGTCTGTCCCTTTGCCCCTGTGCGGCGATGCGAGCGTTCTCCGCGGTGCGGGCGACTGCGTCAGCCAGGGTCGGGGTGTGCGCGTAGCCCTGGGTATCGGGCCAGGACAGGAGGATCAGCCAGGTCACCGCTCGGAGGTCCAGGAAGTACTGGGCGGCGCTCTGCTGCCAGCCGACACTGCCGATGACGGCCGGACCGTGAGGATTGTGCAGGTCCAGGAGCCGATTCTGCAACGCGAGCACGACGCTCATGGTGGCGTCGTCGACTGGCCTGCCGGCAGTCGTTGTGAGGTCATTTTTGCAGGTCGGGGGCTGTGGGGCCCGAAGGTAGCGGTTGTGCGTCGGAGCGCGGCAAAGGGTGGGGTGAAGGGGCTCTGCCGCTGCCCGGGGCAGGAAGTTCGTGGCGTCCGTGAGTGCCGCATTCCCGCACTGAGGACATGCGTTGTGCAGCAGGGCTCGATGGTGGGGGCAGGCGAAGACGGTGGGGAGGCGCCAGTGCCGTTTCCAGGGTCCGCCGAGTTGGTTCTGGATCGGGCTGCCGTCGCCGGTGAGGCAGTCGGGGCAGTATCGGGTCCATCGTCCGAAGAACCACCGAGCGTTGCGGACGAGGGGCCTGGAGTTGGAGTGGGACATGAGTTCGGGGTTGAGGGGGCCGTAGCGGTCTCCGAGCGGGAACGTGAACAGGTTGGTGGCCTCGACAGCGCTGAGGCGAGTGGTGCGGATGAAGTTCGCGAGGGGGCTGTCGTCGGCCCGGTGCAGGAGGCGGACGGGCAGAAAGACGTTCGAGTTGGTGCCGGATCGCCGGGCAAGGCCGGTGCGGGCCGCTGTGTGGGCGACGGGGACGTGGAGTCGGCAGGAGAGCCTCAGTAGGTAGCCGGGCAGGCTTTCGTCGCTGAGCGGGGCCAGGCTGCGGGGCAGTTCACGCAGGTCGGACTTGGTCACGTTGCTTCCGCGGCTCGGCCGGTGTCGTCGAAGACGGTGTTGCGGCCCCGGCGGCGGGGAGTGCGGGGGCCTGGTTCGGTGGTCTCAGGGATCGGTGGGATCTCGGATGGGTCCCGGTCGGTGATATTGCCCAGCCGGATGGGGATGGCGGCCAGTTGTTCGGGGGTGATTTTCTCGGTGCCGGACTCGATCGCGTCCGTGCTGCCGTCCTCGATGAGCCTTTTGAGCAGGCCGACGATGCCGTGGGTGCGGCGGTAGAGGTACTCGGGCATCTCGCCCTCGGTGAGCATGCCTGGCCAGGTATGGAAGAGGCGGAGGCGATCCTCGATCCCGGCGAGGTGGTCAAGGAAGGCAGCGATGCCGTCGGTGGTGTCGTAGTCGAAGGGGTCGAGGTCGACCAGATCGAAGCGGCGTTCAGTCTGCGTGGCGGCGGCCGGGTTGAAGCTCTTGCCGGTGCTGACGGGCGGGACGATCCACTGACCCGTGCGGGGGTCGGGATAACCACCCCTGACCAGGCCAGAGTTGGGAATGTCAACGCCGATGAGGACGAGGGTGACGTTCAGGTCCATCAGCTCGCGGATGAGGTCGAGGGTGTCCTGGTCGTCTTCACGGTGGAGGCGGAGCCTGGTGATGTCGTCCAGCAGCAAGGTGGTGGTGCGATGGTCGCGCAGGGAGTCCCTGACGGCACGGATCATGCTGTTGAGCGTCTTGGGGAGCGGGGCGCCGAAGAAGTCGAGGATGACAGCGCAAAGCCCCTTCGGTGTGGCACGCACCGGGGTGCGGCAGTAGGCGACGGGAACGAAGAGGTCCCGGGTTCCTTCGGTCGGTGGGGGCAGGAGCTGGCGGTGCAGATCGCGCCAGACGTCCTCGAAGGCGGCCGCGGCGGCGCAGGCCGTCTCGGTCTTGCCGAGGTAGCCGCCGCCGCTGATCATCAGGCCGTCGCGGGTGCCCGGTTCGAAGTTCAACGCGTTGTTCCGCAGCCGGCCACGCATGAGTTTGGTGATCCTCGCGCTCATCGGGGTCTCCAGCAGCCCGATGTTCATATGGGTGGCGGTGCGGTGCAGGTCGTGCAGAGCTCGGCGCCGCGGGCTCATGGCCGTGTACTGCTCCAGCGAGAGCTTCGGGGCGGGAGTGAATAGGTCGCGTTGCTCGCGCCACTGGCGCCAGCCTTCGCGACGGGTGCGGTCCGGCGGCGGTCCGGCCCGCAGAAACGGGACGATTCCGCTGTCATCTGGTGCTCGGTCCGCCATCGGGCAGGCCCTCCTCATCGTCCTCGGGCAGCAGGAACAGATCATGTGCGCGCGAGGACGCACCGAGCGGAGGCGGCGGCTTGGGCCGGGTCGGGACGGCCCGTTCGCGGCGGTGACGTCGTGCGCTGTCGATGCTGGCGTCGGCCTGTCGGGCCCTCTCCGGCCAGTGCAGTGGGGTCACTACCGCCCCGGCCACCGCCTGGTGGCGGACCGGGGTTTCCGGTGTCGTGCTCACCGGGCGGTCGCTCTGGGCGGCGTGTGCCTGGCCGACTTCGCGGGCGTGCTCGATCCGCGCGGCCTTCGGCATCCGGGTCTTCCACTGTCTCACCGGGACGCGAGAGCCTAGCAACTCCACAAGGACCGGCAGCAGTTCATCGTCCGTACGGGGTCGCAGGCCGCAGGCTTCTGCCTTCTTGAGCAGTTCACGTACGCGTGCGTCACCGAAGGCGGGGGCTTGGCCGTCGGGCGGCAGGCCGGTCCAGGCCAGGGCGTGCCACTCGTGGGTGAGCGGGTCCTGGAAGAACACGCTGCGGCGGTCTCTGGGGTCCCGGCGGATGACCCACTGGCCCTTGTGCCGGCCGCCACGGGTCGAGCGCTGGCCCCGGTAGGAAGCCAGAGCAGGGCTGTCATACCAAAGCCCGCGGATCTTCACCCCGCGCCGGGCGTCGATCTTCTGGACATAGTGAACAGGCAGCAGTTCGTAGAACAGCTCCGGAGAAGGAACCTCCATCGCGAAGCCGGCCTGTGCGAACGAGGCGGCGAACAGCGAGTTGGGGCTGTGACCGCCTCCGGGGTCCCAACTGGGCGCGTACTCGCCCAGCCGGCGCCGTTGCCAGACGGCAACGATCCATGTGGCGATCACGTGCTCCATCTCGTCGACAGTCAGCACCGCATCGCCTTCAGGGTCGGCGCCGCGATCAGCGGGGTCGATGCCGGTGTAGCCGGGCAACTGCTCGAACAGCAGCGACCTGACCGCGCCGAACGCCCGCTCGCAGGCGGACTTGTCCGTGGGACGCAAGACACGGCTGGGAAGGATGTTGCAGCCGAGCACCCGCTGGACATCGACCAGGTGGTGGTTTCGGTAAACAGACCCGTGGTCGGTGGTCACGGTCTCCGGAGCGAAGAACGGCAGACCGGCGACCTTGTGCCCGGCGAACTCTGCGACCACCGCGGCGGGCAGGCCCGGGTAGGGCCACTCAAGTTCCTCGCCCCAGTCGGATCGCATGGGCAGCGGCAGCATGACGTCCCGCAGCAGCATCGCGACGTCCACCGACTGGTCAGAGACCAGGGTGAGCCGGAAGGCGCAAAGGGAATGCGTGTGCACATCCATGGCGAGGGTGAGGTGGCACTTCACCGGGTCGCCGAACACACCCTCGCGGACCATCACGGGCAGCACCGTTGTGTCCAGGGCGATCACCTGGCCGGGTCGGTGGACGAGCACGTGCCCGTTCTTCGCGGGCAGTTCGGCCGAGCGCGCATAGCGCTGGCGGGCCCCTCCCGGTCCGAACCACTCGCGCCAGACGCCCCACAGAGTCTGATAGCTGGGGACGGTGACATCCCGGTCGGGGAAGGTCTCGCGTACGTACTGGTGGATCATGCGTGTCCGGGTCCGCATGGTCACCTTCGAGCGGTGCAAGGTCTCCGCGCGGACCGCGAAGATCGCCTCGCGGATCTCCTCGGTGATGCTGGGGTGGCCTCCGCTCTCACGCAGCCAGCGCTCGTCTGCGCAGCCGATTAGCCCGGCCTCGCGGCGTCGGTGGTCCCAGCGGATCAGGGTTCGGTAGCCGACCCGGTCCAGGCCCAGGATTTTGGCCTGCTGCCGGTCCATGGCGGCGAGTTCGGCGACCTTCGCGAGGCGGCGGGCGGTCAGCGTCGTGGTGGCCGGGTCGTACTCCGGTTTCGGCTCCCCCGGCCCCGGCCGCAGCGGGTCGCCGCTACGGAAACCGGTCTCCACCTCCAGCAGATGAGCCAGCCGGCATGCGGCGATCTCCCGCCGTCCCGGTTCCAGGTCCGCCTGCGTCTTGGGCTGACGGCCCCGGTCGGCGCCACGAGCCGCAGTCGTGGAGGAGGGACGGCAGTTGGGGTGATTGACAAGGAAGCGGAAGCTCATCGGCTGCCGGGTGCCGTCGTCGCGGACCAGGTGGACCCGGCCCAGTTCCGGCTCCCGGCGTTCGACCGTCCATTGCGTGCCGTCCAGTACCAGAGCAGCACCGGGAGACAGGTCCAGGACACGGGCCGCTCTCATCACGCCTCCTCAGCTGGGTCGGTCACCACGGATCGGTCGCCGAACCGCCTACTCAGGTCGCAGCCGAGGCGCCGGTGCCAGAGCAGATGCAGGAGCTGAGCGCGGGCCAGCGGCGGAAACGGCGCGGTGTCCACGACCTCGCCGAATGTTCCGCCGTCGCGGGCCGCAGCCACAAGCGTCGGCCGCAGCCCCAGCGGGTCGGACAGGGGTCGACGCTGGGAGGAGAAGGCGTCGACCGCAGCGGTGACGTGCTCTTTCCAGCCCGCGGCGACGGTGTAATGCCAGCCGCAGGCCATCGCGATCTCGGCGGACGCGGCGAATGCCTCCAGGTCCTCCGGAGCGATGAGCGTGTATGGCCGTACGTCGATCAGCCAGATACCAGTCCGTGTCACCGCCAGGAAGTCCGGGATGTGTCCCCTGCGTCCGGTCGCGGTATCGAACCGCAGCCGCATGGGCTGCGACAGCACGTCGACAAGGCCGGCCGCGAAGTCGAGGACCAGGAGCAGGCGTGCCTCCTCCAGACTTTCGGCCCCGTGATGACGGCCGGTGCTGACGAGGAATTGCAAGTTGGGGCGATGCCGCTGGGCCCTGCGCCAGGAAAACCGACGCATCGGCGTACCGTCCGCGATACGCGTGAGAGCCAGGTCCCGCACGGTGCACGACACCTCGCCGCCCGCTGTCCGCCAGGTCGCCGTCCAGCGGCGGGTCCACTCCGCCCCGAGATCAAGACCGTCCCTGCCCGGTGCCACGGACACCGGAACGAGCAGGTCCTCCCACCCGCAGCTGTGCGACCACAGGCCCCCGCCCCAAGCCGCGGCAGGGGACGGTGGCTGTACAGGGGAATGTGCTCCGTCCACACCAGCAGACGACCATGGTCGAGGGCGGCAAGCGGACCAGTCTCCGAACCTGGTGACAACTCGACCTGGAAACGCCCGGAAGTGACAACTACCGCGTGATTCTGGTGACAGAAAGAGCTGGAATCCCGCGAGAGCATCCCAGGTCAGAGGTCATCGCTGGTGACAACTAACGCTGGAAGTCACACCCCGTGCGCCTGAGCTGACGTGTCTCGCTGAAGGCGAGCCAGTCCCGGTCTGACCGACCCATCGCCGCACCCCGCTGTTTACGGTCGTTCCACCTGGTCAGCGTCGAGTGGGGTGCTCGATGAGGCTGAGGACGGCCGCGATCCCATGGTTCGCGCACACACACCGACCGATGTCGCACAGCGGATCACGGAACGACTCGATCAAGAAGAACGTCAGCTGATGCCGTTTGACGAGAAGTGCACGCGGGTTCCGGACACCCGGTCAATACAGCCCGGGTCGGCGCTCCTCGGGCCGATCTCCGGCCCGGAGCGTGAGGTGATCAGTGACAGTAGGAGTCAGGGAGCGGCGGGAACCTGCCAATGTGGCGCGAACAAGCTTGATTGAACGGGGAATTGGGATGGGAATCAGGGAATAGGGAATCGGTGCCGTCACGCCAAGACCCGGTAGGGTCGCCGGTCCCCAGGACTGGGGGCAGACGTGGACGCATGGGACAGCGCATCAGTACCGTCCGAGCAACCACCGCTTCCCCCCTACCCTTCGTTCCCACCACTTCCCCCGCAAGCGCCGCACCTCTCGCCACCGCCAGCGGGCAGTCGGGCGTCCCGGGCGGCTGGAACGCTTGTCCGGTTGATCAAGTCCAGTCGCTGGTACTGGCGTTGGGGCGTCCTGGCGCTGGTCATGGTGCTCGTCGCCGGTCTGATGACCTTTGTGCTCCGGCCACGCGAGAAGACGCCCACGCAGCTGGCCTCGGCGGCCACGGAGAGCCTGCGTGCCTGGCGCGGGGTCACCTATGCGGGTACCACGGTGAACGGCAACGGCGCGATCATCAGCTTCCGTCTGACGGTCACCCGCGACGGCACTGCGTACGGAACCCTGAGCCGTGACTCGGGTGCATACGCGGAGCTCGCTGTGAGCCCCGAGCGAACCCTTCTGCGCGGCAACAGCCAGTGGTGGTTGGAGCACGAGCCGGGCAGCGCCGAAGCGCTGGCCAACACCTGGGTGGCCGACCCGCCGCAGGGGGTGATCGGCCTGGCCGAGCTGTCCCGGATGACTCCGACGGCGCTCGCCGACGCCCTCTCGGGCAAGGACTCCGACGGTCCGTCCGGGCGGCCGTCCACGTGGCGCCGGACCGTGGCCACGTCGGTGAACGGCCGTCCGGCGAAGGTACTGACCGACGGCACCCTGCGCATCGTGGTGAGCGCGTCCCCTCCGTACCAGCCGCTCTCGGTCGGCCTGCCGGGTTCCGCTGGATCTCAAGGAGCCGCCACACCCGAACCTGCGCCGGACGCCTCGGATGCGCGCACTGCCGTCTTCCGCTCCGGCCCGCAGGACGGTGCCGCACGGTCCGTGGGCCAGGTGCAGTCCGCAGGTCACGTGACGGCGGCGGCCGGTGAGCCCGCGCCCGCCCCGGCCCTGTCGTCTGCGGTCAGCGAGCCCGACAAGGCCCAGGTGCAGAGCACAACGGAGAACGTACGCCGGGTCGACACCTCGCACGAGCAGGCCGAACCACTGAGCCAACGTGTGGCGGCCCAGACGGATGTGGCCGTACAGCTCTCGACATCGTTCTGCAGCACTCCGAGCTGCCCGGCCACCGTGAACGTGACCAACCAGGGGACCGCTCCGGCCAGCGGCACGGTGATAGTGACCGTAGCCGGACAGACGCCCCTGAACAGTCCTGTTTCCGTGCCTCCCGGCGGGAACCGCACGCTGACGGCTACGGCGACGAATACTGCACCGCCCGGCCAGACGATCCAGGTGAACTGGTCCGCAGTCTTCTACGAAGCGAGCGTCATGGGCGACGACCCGGCGCTCGTCAAACGGCTGATGGGCCGCGGTTTCAAGCTCAATGAGCCACTGGGCGACCAGCGGGCCAACGACAGCAAGGGCAAGCCCGTCCTGCAGCTCCTCGACGCCATGACGGCCGACATCGGCCCGCGTACCAGCCCCGAGGTCCGCGAGAGCCGGCTCAACAATGTCGGCAAGACGGTGGCCAATCTGAAGCAGCAGGGAGCGTTCGAGCCGTTCTACGACCTAGCCGTGAACACCGACAACCTGAGTGTTGCCGGCGAGAGCGGCATTACCGAACTGGCAGCCAAGACAGCCCGGCTCTCCGTCTCCGACCGGCGGACGCTGCAGTATGCGAGCGATCTGGCGCGCGCGGGGAGCAAGGTCGTCTGGGGCAGCACCTACAAACCCGAGGGTTCCACGGACGGGTACAAGGCCGACCTCCAGAACCTGACCGGCAAACAGACCATCCAGCGCAAGGCCGTGTCCGGGGGCACGGACGCGGTCGTGAACGACTTCGCGGCGGCGATCAACGAACTCTCCGGTACCGGGGTGGTCCCGCCCGGCTTCGACAAGGTCGCCTGGATCGACATCGACCCGAACGCCTCCACCGTCCTGGCCGGCAGTGACCGGCAGGCACTGGTGAAGGAGCTCAGGAAGCTCAAGCTCGACAAGTACTGCAACGGCGCGGGCGGGCCCGCCTTCGACGCGGCCGTGTTCACCACCTATCCGCCCGGCTCCGACGGCACCCCGCAGCGTACGAACAGCGTGTTCACCTGCAACGAACTGCTGAGCAGTGCCGTCGACCACCGCAAGTACATCCAGGACGAGATGGTCTGGAAGGCCAACAACGACCCGGTCTGGTACTCCGCCAACTACAAAATCGACGGCCGCCGACGGAGCGAGACCACCACGGAGAACGGCGTCACGCTGCCGAAACTCGCCAAGGACAACGAGAACCACTGGATCTCCAAGAACAAGCTGCCCTCGGCACCCGGCGCGAAGCTGTCCCCCGCGACGTCCGTCGACCCGGGCTCGGTCGGTGACAGAAAACGGAGCAGCCTGCTCAACAAGATCGCTGACCATCGCAAGACGTCCGTGGATCTCACCAACGCGGAACTGAAGTTCAAGAAGAACGGGACCGCGGCCAATGGGCGGACACGCGACAAGGCACTGCAGCACTACCAGAAAGAACTAGGCGTCACGCCCAACAACAGCCGCATATCCGAGCGGCTCGGCGAGAGCGCGGCCCGCTACCACGTCGTCCCGGAAAAGTTCCGGGGAGCCCAGTGGATCCCCCTGCCCAAAACCCCCAATGGTGCCGATGCGTTCGACCAGCTGTACCGGCTCAAGGACGGCAAGCTGCTCATCGTCGAGGCCAAGGCGCCATCAAGCGGTCTCGGCTGGCGTCAGGGGAAGGGCCGCCAGAAGAACAAGATGGTCCAGCAGGGAACCAGGGAGTACGTGGAGACGATCATCGAGGCGATGAAGGAGCGTGCGGCGAAGTCCCCACGGGACGGCAAGCTGGCGCATGACCTGGAGAAGGCGCTGGAGCAGGGCGAGCTCCGCTATGTCCTCGTGAAGGCGAAGGATGGCGGCAGCTCCTACGCGGGTGCCACCCTGCAGGAGTGCGTCATCTACTAGCCCGGCGCTGCGGGCAAGCGGATCTTGTCTCCCCCGCCGCCCCACGGGCTCTCGCCGAGTCCCACCGCCGCATCCCTGTGCAGGCGCCCCCGCGAGGCGCCGGCCGCACATGGCTCGGCACCGCTGTCGAAGCCACAGCCGGAAAGACCGAAGCCCTCGTGAGTCCTCTGAATCCTCGATCTTGCTCCGGAGATCGTTCTGTTGGAGGCTGAGGCATGCAGAATCTGCCGACATTCGTCTTTGTTCACGGGGCCTTCGCGAATTCGTTCTCGTTCGCACCGCTTCAGGCCGAGCTCGCCTTGCTCGGGCACCGCTCGGTCGCGGTCGACCTCCCGGGGCACGGATTCGAAGCGACCTTCCCCGCGGCCTACCAGGCTCCCCAGATTCTCGACGCACTCGCCGCAGAACCGGGGAGCATCAAGGGAGTCACGCTCGCCGACAACACCGCCCGCGTGATCGAAGTCCTCGAACGGGCCAAGAGGAACGGGCCCACCGTCCTCGTCGCCCACAGCAGGGGCGGCATCACGACCACCGCCGTCGCCAACGCCCGGCCCGAGCTGATCGACCGAATCGTTTACGTCGCCGCCTGGTGCCCCGTCGATCTGGACGTGAGCGGCTACTACACCCAGCCGGAGATGGCGGACGTCGACGCGGGAGCCCTCGCTGCCGCGCTCGTCGGGAACCCGGCCGAACTCGGCCTGCTCCGGACCAACTTCCGCACCGCCGACCCGGCAGCGCTCGCCGCGTTCAAGCAAGCGCTCGCCGCGGACCTGACCGATGACGAATTCCGGACCTTCCTGAACACCTTCCAGCCCGATGAGAACCTCGACGCCGGTACGTCCGCCGACCGGGCACAGGCCACGACCTGGGGCCGGATTCCCAAGACCTATGTGCGCCTGGCCGCCGATGCCAGCGTTCCGCTCGCCGTGCAGGACCGCATGATTCGCGAAGCCGACGCTCTCACACCCGGCAACCGCTTCGACGTCCGGACACTCGAGGGGAGTCACCTGCGCTGGCTCGTCCACCCGAAGCCCGCCGCCGAGTTGTTCGCAGACCTCGCAGCGCGCTGACACTCCACCGGGCGCCCGGCGGTGCTGCAGGTGCGCGGGGCCGGATCGCATGAGCAGGCCCGGCCCGGCGCACCGGCACCTCCGGGTCCAGTCGGATCCCGCAGGCCCGCCCCACCGGGAACGCCAGGGCGTCGTCACTCCGAGACCTCCGAGGCCACGACCAGGGCTGCCAAAAGTCGCTGGCTCCCGCTCCGTCCAGCGCCGAGACTTCCGACGTGACGCTTCACGAGAACGAGATCCCTGTCGACGAAACGCTGGTCCGGTCACTGCTGAAGGCACAGCGCCCGGAGTGGGCCGGCCTGCCGTTGTCGCCCGCAGGTGCAGGCACGGACAACACCATGTACCGGCTGGGCGACGACCTGCTCGTGCGCCTTCCACGAACCGCCGACACCGGACAGTCCGTGCGGAAGGAACAGAAATGGCTTCCCCGCCTGGCGCCCCTCCTTTCATGTCCGATACCCGAACCCGTCCACGCCGGGACGCCCACCGACGCCTTCCCACTGGTCTGGTCGGTCCACCGCTGGATCGACGGCGTCGAAGCCGGGCCGGACACCGTCCGGGACTGGACCGCCTTCGGAGCCGACCTGGCGGCGGTTGTGCGGGAGCTCCACGAGATCGACCTCATGGGAGCGACTCGCGCAGATGACCTCAGCTGGTACCGCGGAGGCGGCCTGGAGCCGTGTGACCAGTGGATCAGCAGATGTCTCGACGACTGCCGAACCACCGTGGCTCCCGAGCTCGACGTCGATGCCCTGGAGCAGTTGTGGCGAGCCGCGCTCGCACTCCCCGAGCCCTCCGGAACGCATGTGTGGCTCCACGGCGATCTCAAGCCGACCAACCTCTTGGTCCGGAAAGGCAAGCTCCACGCAGTCATCGACTTCGGCGGACTCTCGGTCGGCTTTCCCGACGCCGAGCACTCCACACTCTGGGACCTGCCGCCACAAGCACGACAGGCCTACTGGGACGCCTTGAACCTCGACGACGTGACCTGGACCCGCGCCCGCGCCTGGGCGATCGCGGTGGGCGTCAGCGGGATCTCCTACTACTGGGAGACCTTCCCCGCCTTCGTGGCCGAATGCCGGGCGAGGCTTCAGGCGATCCTCGCTGACGCCGCTGCGCGTTGAGTTGCCCCCGGCCCAGGAAGGGGCATGTCCGGGGCGAGACCGAGGGAGAAGCCCCGGCTGAGCTTGACGCAGAGTGACTGCATGCAGCGCCTCGGGCGCAACCGGGCAGAGCGCTCGGTTGACCTTCACCTCGGGGGAAGCCACAGCATCGGTGGGGCCGGGCGATGTGCTCGGCATGAGGAGGAGTGAGCATGGGGTTGCTGACCATCGGGGCGTTCGCGAAGGCGTCCCGGCTGTCGCCGAAGGCGCTGCGTCTCTACGACGAGCTCGGCCTGCTGCCCCCCACCCGCGTCGACCCGTTGACCGGCTACCGCCTCTACGCACCGGAACTGCTGGAACAGGCCCGACTGGTCGCCTGGCTCCGGCGCCTGGGCATGCCCCTGGCTCGCATCCAGCAGGTCTGCACGCTGGAGTCGGCCGCGGCGGCACAGGAGATCCGCGCGTTCTGGGCTCAGGTCGAGGCCGACACCGCCGCGCGGCGGGACCTCGCTTCCTTCCTCATCGACCGTCTTTCCCGGAAGGACCCCGCCATGACTCCGACCACCAAGCCCCTGGGAATCCATTACGCCGCCCTTTCCGACAGGGGCCTCGTCCGTGAGAGCAACCAGGACACCGCCTACGCCGGGTCGCGCCTGCTCGCCGTGGCCGACGGCTTCGGCAGCGCGGGGGCCTCGGCCGGTGCGGCCGCCATCGACGTGCTCAAACGCCTCGAAACCGGCGGTATCCCGTGGGGCGAGCTTCTCAACGTCCTCGAAGACGCCGTGGAGCAGGCCGAGCAGGCCGTCAACGGCGTAGCCGGACCCGGCTCGTCACCCGAAGAGGCCGGCACCACGCTCACCGCGATGTTCTGGACCGGATCGCAACTGGCCCTCGTCCATATCGGCGACTCCCGCGCCCACCTCCTGCGCGACGGAGAGCTGTTCCAGATCACGCACGACCACACCGTGGTGCAGTCGATGGTCGACGAGGGGCGCATCAGTCCGGAAGAAGCCGTCTCCCACCCCCAGCGGTCGCTGTTGGTACGGGCCTTGGGGCATGGCGCCGACGGCACCCCCGACATGCGCCTTCACGACGCCCAGCGGGGAGACCGATATCTGCTCTGCTCCGACGGTCTGTCGACCGTCGTGCAGACCGAGGAGATCTGCCGGGTACTCCGCGAGGTCGGAGAGCCCGAGCAGGCGGTCCGCGAACTCGTCGCCCTCGCCAACCGCTCCGGCGGCCCGGACAACGTCAGTTGCGTGGTCGCCGATGTCGTGGAGCTCCAGCAGTAGAAGCGCACAGCGTGCACCGGACATCGCACTGCCTGCGGTTGAGTGGGACATCGACGGGAGAGGCGTCCGAGCGTCAGCGCCCGGTCGGCCGCGGTGCGGGCGTCCGAGATCACGGTCGTGTGGCGGGCACGCGTGGCGCCGCGATCGGAGCGCAGTACGACCTCCGGGTCGAGTACGGCGACGAGCGCCCCGAACAGGAGCCCAGTTCTGGGTAACGTATCCGGAAATATCCCCATGCCGGAGACGGATCCTCATGGCTGACGACAGGGACGACGAGAATGCGGCCGCCGACCCCGCGGCGCGAAAGCGCGGGCTCGGGCGCGGGCTCCCGCGCGGCGGTGCCTCGGTGGTGCCGAGGACCGCCGTGATCGCGGGCGGCGGAGCGCTGGCGGTCTGGGAGCCCGCGTTCACGCTCGGCGCCTACAACGTCATCTTCTACTACCAGATGCTCACCCTCTGGGCGGTGTCGACGGCCGTGCTGCTGTCCGGCTACCTGATGCGCGAGCGCGGGCCTCGCCACGGTTGGATGTACTGGGCGTGCCTGGCACTGCCCAGCGCATGGCTCGTCTTCGCCGCGGTCGTGCCGCGCAGCGGCGGGTGGCAGGGCGAAACGCTCTTCCTGATGGGCGGCATCATCAGCGTCATCGGCACCCCGTTGCTGACCTGGGTGCTCCTCCAGCTCCTGCTGTTCGGGGAGTCGGAGCTCTCCGTGAAGCAGCGCAGGACGGTCGTCGGTGTCGTCGCGCTCGTCGGCGTACTGGCCTTCCTGCTCGGCGAGTTCAACCATGTCTTCCTCACCTGCGGGGACTTCGACATCAGCGGCAACAGCGTCCCCTCCGGCTGCCGGCCGGGCCACGCCTCGCCGCTCGGCTGACCCACGACGGCCGTTGCGGGACGGCCGAGCAGTACGGATGTGACGTTCCGGCCCTCCTGGCGCAATGCTGCCCCCGGCCGACCCGGCATCGCCGACGAGATCCAAGGCGTCCGGATACGATCGCCCCTCGATCCCAGAGAGGCAGGCACGGCATGAAGGTCCTGATCGCCGGAGGCGCGGGGTACATCGGCAGCACGATCGCGTCCGCCTGCTCGGATGCCGGGATCACCCCCGTCGTCCTCGACAACCTGGCCACCGGCAGACGGGAGTTCACCCGGGGCCGGGCCTTCCACGAGGGCGACATCGCGGACGGCCCCCTGATCGACCGGATCTTCGCCGAGCACCCGGACATCGACGCCGTCGTCCACTGCGCGGCGCTGATCGTGGTCCCGGATTCGGTCGCCGACCCGGTCGGCTACTACCGGGCCAATGTGGCCAAGAGCCTGGAGTTCGCCGGGCATCTGCTGCGCAACGGCTGCACCCGCATGATCTTCAGCTCGTCCGCCTCCATCTACAGCGCCGGTGCGGATCTGACCGTCGACGAGGACTCCCCCGTCGACCCGCAGAGCCCGTACGCGCGCACCAAGGCGGTGTGCGAGGCGATGTTCGCCGACATCGCCGCCACCCAGCCGCTCCGGGTGCTGTCCCTGCGCTACTTCAACCCGGTCGGCGCGGACCCGAAGCTGCGGACCGGACTCCAGCTGCGGCGTCCGAGCCATGCCCTGGGCAAGATGATCCAGGCGTGGGAGGAGGGCGTTCCGTTCCAGGTCACCGGGACCGGCTACCCGACGAGAGACGGTTCCGGCATCCGGGACTACGTCCATGTCTGGGATCTGGCCGCCGCGCATGTGGCCGCGCTCGGCGCCTTCGACACCGTCCTGCCGGCGGCCGGCTCACTCGCCGTCAACCTGGGCACCGGCACGGGCACCACCGTGCGTGAACTCCTCGATGCCTTCAACCAGGTGGTCGACACCCCCGTGTCGTCCGTCGATGCCGAGGCCCGGCCGGGCGATGCGGCGGGGGCGTACACCCGGAGCGACCGGGCGGAGCGGCTGCTGGGATGGCGGCCACTCCACTCGCTGGCGGAGGGCATCCGCCACTCCCTGGAGTGGGCCGCCGTACGCAAGGACGTGCTCGACGGCCCCGCGCAGGCGCGCGGCCCCGCGTAGGCCCCCGCTCCGTACGGCCGCCTGGGAGCAGGGGACAGCCCTTAGGATCCGCCCATGGCTATCGACCACGGCTACACCTGCTCCTGCTGCGGCGAACACCACGCGGAACTCCCGATGGGGTACTCGACCATGGCGCCCGACGTCTGGGACGCGAGCCTGGAGAGCGACCCGGACAGCATGCTCTCCTCCGACCAGTGCATCGTCAGGCACGAGCACTACTTCATCAAGGGCCTGATCGAGATACCCGTGTTCGGCAGCGAGGAGCCGTTCTCCTGGGGCGTCTGGGTCTCGCTCAGCCGGGAGAACTTCGCCCGCGCCCTCGATGTGTGGGAGACCCCGGGCCGCGAGTCCGAGAAGCCGTACTTCGGCTGGCTGAGCACCGAGCTGGGGCTGTACTCGCCCCGTACGACCAACCTCAAGACCAACGCCCACACCCGCCCGATCGGCCGGCGCCCCCGCATCGAGCTGGAGCCCACCGACCACCCCCTCGCCGTGGAGCAGCGCACCGGCATTACGCGCGACCGGGTGCGGGAGATCGCCGAAGCGGTGCTGCACGCCGACGACGCCCGGGACTGAACCCCCGCCGGGACCCGCTGCTACCGCTGTGCCCCGAGCCCCGTCCGCAACTGCACGAAGGCGAGCTCGGCCGACGCGACCGCGTCCGCGTACACCTGTTCCGCGCTCTCCCCCGCGTCGATCCGGCGCCAGTTCTCCAGGGCCAGGATGCGCTGGACGGCGATGATCTGGCCCGCGGCCAGCCTGTCCTCCACCCGGCCGCCCAGCTCACGGGCGAGTGCCGCCTCCGAGCGGCTCTGATAGGCGTACAGGCGGGCCACCAGGGACGGCGTCCCGTACAGGAGGCGCTGGTACGCGAGCACCTGCGGCACATCGCAGAGCCCGGTGACCGGGTCGCCCCGCTCCAGCCCGTCCAGGAAATTGCGGCGCAGGGCGTCCAGCGGGGATTCGGTGTCCGCACGGGCGGCTACCACCCGGGCCGCCTCGTCCTCGTGGTCGGCGAACCGGTGCAGGACCAGGTCCTCCTTGGCCGGGAAGTACCGGAAGAGTGTCGGCTTCGAGATGTCGGCCGCGGCCGCCACCTCCGCCACCGAGACCTTGTCGAAGCCCCGCTCCAGGAACATCGCGATCGCGGCTTCGGAGACCGCCTGGTAGGTCAGCCGCTTCTTCCGTTCCCGCAGACTCATCTGCTCGTTCCCGGGCTTCTCTCCGTCCATGACCATGAAGCGTACGCCCCGGGCCTCGAGCGGACTTGGTCTCCGGGAGCGGTCGTACACGCCCCCGACCAGCCGGGAAACCACAACTGGAGGGGCATAATCCGCATGTGTGCGGTGGTGACCGGGGTGAGCCACGTTGACACCGGCTCAGGCGGGTGGCCGGCGGCCCTCAGGCCCGGGACCGGGCCCTCGCCTCCACCAGGGCCTCGATTCCGTCCAGCACCCGTTCCATCCCGAACCCGAATTCGTCCTCGGGCTCGCGCGGCGTCGCCAGTGCCCGCGACTCCACCAGCCGGGAGAGCGCCGGATGGCGTACGGGGTCGACGAGCCGGTTCAGAGTGCGGGTGTACCCGTCCCTGACCTCCTGCGCCGGAATGCCGCGGGCTTCCACGGCGGCCGCGAGATCGCCCGTCAGCAGCGCCTCGTTCCGTACGAACCCGTTGACGAGAAGGATGACGGAAACCTCCTCGCCCGCGTCCAGTCCGGCGCCTTCGAGGGCCCGGAGGCCCTGCTCCCACCAGGCGAGGGAGTTCGGGCTGGCGGGCAGATCCGGGACGGGGATGCGGAGCATCCACAGATTGCGGTGGAACACCCGGCGCTGCGCCCACGCCCACTGCGTGAGCGCCTCCCGCCAGCCGGCACCGCTCTCCGGTGCGGGCAGCGGGGGCGGCGGGCCCATCGCCGCCTCCTGCATCAGCACGTACAGCTCACCCTTGGCGGACACGTACCGGTAGAGCGACATCGTCGAGGCCCCCAGCTCCTTGGCGACCCGCCCCATCGACACCCCACCGAGCCCCTCGGACGCCGCCACCGCCACCGCGGCGTCCACGATGCGCGCCAGACTCAGCCCCGGCTTCGGCCCCTTGACCGGACGCGCCCGCAACCCCCAGGCGGCCTCGATACTGGCCGGCAGGCCCGTACCGCCCGACAGACCCTTCTCCTCAGTCACCTGAACCCCACTCCGCCGGTCCGAGCCACGCCGCGGGCCGGCTCGTCACCCCGCTCGTACGGCGTTCCACCCTTGGCGCCCATCCTCGTCGTTCGTACGGCTCACACGGCGGTGCGCCGAGCCGGGGACCCCGGGGGTCGGCCGGTACGCCTCAGAACATGTCCGGGCACCACGCCCGCCGCCCCGCCCGCAGCATCGCCTCCGCCGTCGCCACCGCGCCCGGCGTGAGTTCCTCGACGCACCCCAGGGCGGCCAGCCGGGCGGGGGACTCGTCGCCCAGGTAGAGGGTGCCCAGTTCCCGTACGTCCAGGGCGAGGTCGGCGTCGGACGTGGTGGGGGTGCAGGTGGCGCCGGAGGCGGTGGCCTCCAGGCGGTAGCGGCCGGTGGTCAGGCCCGTGGTGTCGTGGATGTCGAGGGTGAGCGTGCCGGGTACCGCGTAGGTGCGGGCCTCCAGTGCGCGTACGACGTCCAGGACGCGCACCCACAGCCAGTCCGCCTGGGTCACGATGCGGGCCGCGCGCGGGTCCGGGAGGAGGAGGGGCAGCAGGTCGTCGGGGGCGCGGTAGCCGGAGCGGACCGTGGTGATCCAGTCGATCGAGCAGACGAAGTGCCACAGCGCGCGCTCGGCGGCCGGGGTGACGGCGATCTGTCCGAGCACCGTGGCCCTGTTCAGCGGCTGCTTGGCGTCGCCCCACTTGTCGTCGGCGCGGTAGACGATCAGGCCGTCCACCTCGCCGGCCGCGTTGGTGCAGATCGCGAAGAAGGGCTCCGTCCAGGGCTCGGGGCCGGGCTGGATCTCGCCGGTGTTCAACGCCCACCAGCGCGCGTCGCGGTTGATCGCACCGTGCTGCCGGGCGCGCAGCCGGTCGTGGAGCAACGGGCCCAGCTTGCGTACGTCCGCGCCGCTCACCAGGTCGATCCGGCCGCCGTCCCGCTCGGACGGGCCCGACCAGCGCGGATCGAGACCCGTCCTCGGTACGTCGATCTCCCACTCGGTGGTCCAGGCCGCCGGGCCGAAGCCGTACCGCCCGTAGATCGGGTACTCGGCGGCGATCAGCGTGGCGACCACGTCACCGCGCTCCTTCGCCGCCGCGAGGTCCGTGGCCATCATGCGGTTGAGCAGCCCGCGGCGGCGGTGGGTGGGCGACACCGTGACGTTGGAGATGGCGTCGGCCGGCACCGTCGCGCCGCCGACGACCGTGAGTTCCTGCGCGAAGGAGCGGAACGTGGCCACACACCGGCCGCCGTCGAACGCGCCCTGCGTGCGGGCGAGATCCGTGTGCGGAAGGCGCCTTTCCGCCTCTTGTTCCGTCCCTGTCGGCGCTTGCAGAAAACCGGTGTGCTTGGCGCGCAGCCAGTCGGGGAACTCGGCGGCGGTGATCGTACGGACGTCAGGAACCATGCGAGCCACGCTAAGCACAAGGCACGCGGTATGTCGCCCGGTTTTCCGCCACCCCGGAAACGGCCGGGCCGGCCGGGTCGGAACGGGTCAGAAGGCCGCGCGGATCTCGCCGACCTCCCCGCCCCCGCCCAGCAGCGGAGCGTGTCCGATCCGGGAGACCACCGGGGCGTCGATGCCGAGCAGCCGCAGCGCTCGGGCCAGTACCGGCCCGAGCGCCCGCGTCGCGCCGTCTTCGACCTTGAAGGCCAGCGCCCGGCCGTCCGCCAGCGCCACCGCCTGCACCGCCTCGGCCCCCATCTTGGAGAGCGTGCCCGGCACCTCCCGCATCAGCCAGGTGTCGGGGCGACGGGTCCCGGCCACGTACTCGGGGTGGGCCCGCATCGCATCGCCCACCCGGCGCTCCGCCGTCCCCGGCTCGGCCAGCACGAAGGAGCGGAAGGCCCGCGCCAGGCCCACCAGGCTGATCGCCATCAGCGGCGCCCCGCACCCGTCCGTACCGACCGCCGTGACCGGCTCGCCGGCCGCCTCCTCGACGACCCGGTGGACCAGCTGCTGGAGCGGGTGCGACGGGTCGAGGTAGCTCTCCCGGTCCCAGCCGTTCACCGCGCACACCGCGAGCATCGCCGCGTGCTTGCCGGAGCAGTTCATGGTGATCGGCTCCCGCACCCGGCCCGCGGCAAGATACGCCTCCGCCTCCGCCGGGTCCAGCGGCAGATCGGGCGGGGTCCGGAGGTCACCCGGGGTCAGTCCGTGCTCGGCGAGCATCGTGCGGACGAGTTCAAGGTGGAAGTCCTCGCCGGAGTGGCTCGCGGCGGCCAGTGCCAGCCGCTCCCCGGACAGGTCCAGCCCGGCCCGCAGCACGGCCGCGGCCTGCATCGGCTTGTTGGAGGAGCGCGGGAAGACCGGTGCCGTCGGATCGCCCAGCGACCGTTCCACGCTGCCGTCGGCGGCCAGCACGACCAGCGAGCCCCGGTGACGGCCCTCCACGAAACCGGACCGTACGACCTCGGCCAGGACGGGGAGATCGGGGGATATGGCGGACGGGGCGGCGAGGACGGCGCTGGAGGTCATGGTGGCCTTCCGGGGACGGGCGGAACCCGCCCCCGGAAGGATCGCTTCAGGCGAGCAGGTCGTCTACTTGTGCTTCACCGTCACGGTACCTGCGGGCGATCTCCGCGCTGCAATCGTCAGCGGTGCGTTGCAGCTGGTAACGGCGGCGCGAGACCTGCTGTTCGTAGCGGATCAGGCGCCCCATCGCGGTGTGCAGCTCCTCGTCCGTACGGGCGTCGAGGTCGGAGAGTTCGACCTCGGCGAGCGTCTCGGCGGCCAGTCGGCGGTACTCGTCGCTGCGCGGCGTGCTGAGCGTGACGTGCCGGGCGGAGGAGCGGTGCTCGGACGGGGGATCGGCGAGGATCTCCGAGAGCCGGTCCACCACCGGCGCCTCCGGGTCCAGCCGCCGGGCCAGTTCGGCCCGCAGGATGTCGATCCGGCCCTGCACCAGCCGACGCACATAGCTGAGGTCGGCCTCGTCGCGCTGCGAGTCGCGGCGCAGCGTGCGCAGCTCCGGCAGCCGCAGGGCACCCAGCTCGGGCTGCGGCCCGGCGGACAGACCGTCCTCCAGTCCGTGACCGGTCCGCTGCACGGGTGGGCGCATGGTGCTGGTGCTGGCGCCGGTACGCGTGACCGGTACGGCGCCGGGGGACTGCCCGGTTCCATAGGTACTCATGCTTGTGTCCATCCCCTCGACCGGTGCGTCGGCACACCGCCTTCCGAGCATGGTGCCACTCCAGTGGGCCTATGTGGATGCTCTGTACCCGTTCAGCCCAAGATAGGTTGGTCTGTATGCGTGCAGTGATACAGCGGGTGGACGGCGCGAGCGTCACGGTGGCCGACGGCCCGGACGGGTCCGGCGGGCCCGAGGTGGTCGGCGAAATCGTCGGCGAAGGGCTGTGTGTGCTGGTGGGAGTCACCCACGGCGACACCCCGGAGAAGGCGGCGCAGCTCGCCCGCAAGCTCTGGTCGCTCCGCGTCCTGGAGGGCGAGAAATCCTGCTCCGACGTGAATGCACCACTTCTGGTGATTTCGCAGTTCACTCTCTACGGGGATGCCCGGAAGGGCCGCAGGCCCACCTGGAACGCCGCGGCGCCCGGCGAGGTCGCCGAACCGCTGGTCGACGAGGTGGTGAAGCAGCTGCGGGCGCTGGGCGCGCAGGTGGAGACGGGCCGGTTCGGAGCGGACATGCGGGTCTCGCTCACGAATCACGGCCCGTTCACCGTCCTCGTCGAGGTCTGAGCCTCCCGGTCCGCACGGAAGGCACTGCGGTACGTCGAGGCCCTACGGCTCGACGACCGTCTCCTGGGAGGCGGCCGTGTCCCCCGCGAGCAGCTCCGCGTCCACCGCGACGTTCCGCTTGACCAGGGCCAGCGCGATCGGCCCGAGCTCGTGGTGGCGGGCGGACGTGGTGATGAAGCCCAGCTGGCGCCCCTCGGCACCGTCCGCGGCGAGCCGCACCGGTGTGCCGTGTCCGGGCAGCACGACCTCGCTGCCGTCGAGGTGCAGGAAGACCAGCCGACGCGGCGGCTTGCCCAGGTTCTGCACCCGGGCCACCGTCTCCTGGCCGCGGTAGCAGCCCTTCTGGAGGTGTACGGCGGTGCCGATCAAGCCCAGCTCGTGGGGGATGGTGCGGTGGTCGGTCTCGAAGCCGAGGCGCGGGCGGTGCGCCTCCACGCGCAGTGCCTCGTACGCCAGGATGCCGGCCACCGGGCCGTGCGCCGCCGCGTACTCCTCCAGGTCGGCGCGGGGCAGGAAGAGGTCCCGGCCGTACGCCGTCTCCCGTACCGTCACACCGTCCGGGGTCTCCGCGATGGAGCCCGCCGGCAGGTACACCACGGCGAAGTCCTCGGTGCGGTCGGCGACTTCGACCCGGTAGAAGAACTTCATGGACTCCAGGTAGGCGATGAGGTCGCCCTGGGTGCCCGGTTCGGCGTGCATCCACACCGTCTCGCCGTCGTCGACGAGGTAGAGGGCGTGCTCGATGTGCCCGTTGGCGGTGAGGATCAGGGCCTCGGTGGCCTGGCCCGGGGCGAGTTCGCTGACGTGCTGGGTGAGCAGGAGGTGCAGCCAGGCCAGCCGGTCGTCGCCGGTGACGGTGACGACCGCGCGGTGCGAGAGGTCGACGAGGCCGGAGCCGTCGGCGAGGGCGCGCTGCTCGCGGAACAGGTCGCCGTAGTGCGCGGCGACGCCTTCGTCGCGGCCTTCGGCGGGGACGGCGCCGGGCAGGGACAGCAGGGGGCTCTTCATGCGACCAGCGTACGACGCGGTACGAACGGGGCCGCCGGACAGCCCCTGGGCCCATTGGCCTAGGTCTGAGGACCGGCCGCCTCGGCGGACGGCCGGTCGGCGTCCTCGGCTGCCGCCTTCGCCGTGCACCCGGCGCAGCGGCCGAAGATCGCGAAGTGCTTCATGTCCGTCTCGAACCCGAAGCCGTTCTTCAGCTTCGCCGTGAACTCGGCGACGACGTCGACATCGGCCTCGATGACGTCCGTGCAGTCGCGGCAGACCAGATGGATGTGGTGGTGACGGTCGGCCAGGTGGTACGTGGGTGCCCCGTGTCCCAGATGGGCGTGGCTGACCAGACCCAGCTCCTCCAGGAGTTCGAGGGTCCGGTAGACGGTGGAGATGTTCACGCCGGACGCGGTCCTGCGGACCTCGGAGAGGATGTCGTCGGGTGTCGCGTGTTCCAGCGTGTCGACGGCTTCCAGGACAAGCTGCCGCTGCGGCGTCAGACGATAGCCGCGCTGTCGGAGATCGGTCTTCCAGTCGGTGCTCACCACAGGCCCAGTGTAGGACCGGACGAGCACCCGCCCGGCGACTACTTGAAGAAGGCGATGCCGTCGTCCGGCAGGTCGCCGAGGCTCTTCGCCATCGCCTCGACCTCTTCCGGGGTGACGACCTTCTTCAGGTGCGCCGACATGTACGGACGCAGCTCCACCTCGGGGGTGGCCTTCTCGCCGACCCACATCAGGTCGCTCTTCACATAGCCGTACAGCCGCTTGCCACCGCTGTACGGGCCGGAGGCCGCGGTCCGGGCCACCGCGTCGGTGACCAGGTCGATCTGCGGCTTCTGGTCGGCCAGCTCGCCGTACCAGATCTCGATGACGCCCTGGTCACGGGACATGACGACCTCGACCTTGCGGTCCTTGTCGATGCGCCAGTAGCCGGACTCGGACTCCAGCGGCCTGACCTTCTTGCCCTCGGAGTCGAGCACCCAGGTGTGCGAGACGTACTCCAGGAAGTCCCGGCCGTCGTGACTGAAGGAGACTTCCTGGCCGAAGTTGCACTGCTCGGCGCCGGGGAAGTCGGAGACACCCGCGCCCGCCCAGTTGCCGAGAAGGAAGGCCAGCGGGACGAGGTCCGGGTGGAGGTCGGACGGGATCTCGATCATGAGCGGCTCAGACGATCTGTGAGGTGGGGTGGCTGCGGACGGAGGCGGGGAGCAGGAGGGAGAACGGTCAGCGCTGGCCCTGGTACAGCTTCTTCACGGTCACACCGGCGAAGGCGAGCACGCCGACGCAGACCAGGACCAGCAGGGCGGAGAAGAATGCCTCAAGCACGGGAACTCCTTGCAACGAGCGTTATGGCAGCAGTACGGGGCCGGGCCCAGCCTAATGGGTTGGGGCCCGGCCCGCCGGTTCGGGGTTTGGCCGGGCCGCCGCACCCGGCGATTACAGTTCGACGTATGCCGAAGAAGCTCGTGATCAAGGTGACCGCAGGTGCCGACTCCGCCGAGCGCTGCTCGCAGGCGTTCACGGCGGCCGCGGTCGCCGTCGCCAGCGGGGTGGAGGTCTCGCTCTGGCTGACCGGGGAGTCCTCCTGGTTCGCGCTGCCGGGACGCGCCGCCGAGTTCGAACTGCCACATGCCGCGCCCCTGCCGGATCTGATCGAGTCGATCCGGGCGGGCGGCCGGATCACCCTGTGCACACAGTGCGCGGCCCGACGTGACATCACCGAGCAGGACGTCCTGGAGGGCGTGCGGATCGCCGGTGCCCAGGTCTTCGTCAGCGAGATCATGGCCGACGACGTCCAGGCGCTCGTCTACTGACACCTGTCCGCTGACACCTGTCCGCTGACGCAGGAGCGTCACCGCCGCTTCTTGCCGTCGAGTTCGTCCCACCATTCGTCGGACTTCGGGTCGCCGGACGGATCGTCCCACCACCGGTCCTCCGGCCCGCGCCGGTTGGCGATCATGGCCGCGACGGGCGGGATGACCATCGCGACGAGGCACATCGCTATCGCAGCCGGCATCGACAACAGCCTGACGAACGACCAGGCCGACACGAAGAGGACGATGCACGCCCCCATCATCAGGAAATAGTTGCGCCGGCGTCGCGCGTACATGCCTCCAGGGTAGGCCGCGCCGCCTCCCGCGCGAACGGCTCGTACCCGCCCGGACGGCGCGAAGGGCCGCACCCCGATCAGGAAGGCGTCCAACCCCCTGGGGTACGGCCCTTCGGCCGATCCGTGTCGCGGTACGCGGACCGCGGCGGGTACTGCGGGTACTGCGCGCAGCGCTGCGCCTAGACGGCGATCGCGACCTCGGAGAGGCCACCGGTCTGCGCCACGACCGTACGGTCGGCGCTGCCGCCCGGGACGAGGGCGCGCAGCGTCCACGTGCCCTCGGCCGCGTAGAAGCGGAACTGTCCCGTCGCCGAGGTCGGGACCTCGGCGGTGAACTCGCCGGTCGAGTCCAGCAGGCGCACGTAACCGGTGACGGGCTCGCCGTCGCGGGTCACGCTGCCCTGGATGGTGGTCTCACCGGGCTTGATGGTCGAAGCGTCGGGGCCGCCGGCCTTTGCTCCACACATGGTGTTTCGTCCTTCTGGTTCGGGGGTCGTGCTGGTCCGGGTCGTGCGGAGTTACTTGTTGGCGCCGAGCTCGATCGGCACACCCACGAGGGAGCCGTACTCGGTCCACGAACCGTCGTAGTTCTTGACGTTCTCCTGGCCGAGCAGCTCGTGCAGCACGAACCAGGTGAGCGCGGAGCGCTCGCCGATACGGCAGTACGCGATGGTGTCCTTCGCCAGGTCGACCTGCTCGGCCTCGTAGAGGGCCTTGAGCTCCTCGTCCGACTTGAAGGTGCCGTCGTCGTTGGCGTTCTTCGACCACGGGATGTTACGGGCGCTCGGCACATGGCCGGGACGCTGGGACTGCTCCTGCGGAAGGTGCGCCGGGGCGAGCAGCTTGCCGCTGAACTCGTCGGGCGAGCGCACGTCGACGAGGTTCTGGTTGCCGATGGCCTTCACGACCTCGTCGCGGTAGGCGCGGATGGACTCGTCCTGCGGCTGGGCCTTGTACTCGGTGGCCGGGCGGGACGGGATCTGGTCGCCGTCCACCAGGTCGCGGGAGTCGAGCTCCCACTTCTTGCGGCCGCCGTCGAGCAGGCGGACGTCCTGGTGACCGTAGAGCTTGAAGTACCAGAACGCGTAGGACGCGAACCAGTTGTTGTTGCCGCCGTACAGGACGACCGTGGTGTCGTTGCCGATGCCCTTCCCGGACAGCAGCTTCTCGAACCCGGCCCGGTCGATGAAGTCGCGGCGGACCGGGTCCTGGAGGTCCTTGGTCCAGTCGATCCGGATCGCGTTCTTGATGTGGTTCTTCTCGTACGCCGAGGTGTCCTCGTCGACCTCGACGAGAGCGACCTGCGGGTCGTCGAGGTGTGCCTCGACCCAGTCGGCGTCTACCAGGACGTCACTGCGGCTCATTCTGTTCTCCTCCGGGGCAGTCTGCGGCGAGATGATGCGAGACGGTGCGTGATGCGGGTGTACGGCGGCGCACCGTGCGGCGCACGTACAACGGCGATCGGGACGGGCCCTGACGTCGGTCGAAGGGCCGGGGGAATGCGGGGCGCCGAGGGCTCCCGCTCAGACAGTGCGACAGAGCATGGCGGCGACGCGGCACAGGTCCACTGCCCGCCGCTTCGTGAGATCCGCCCGTCCCCGCTGCGGGAGACCGCCAATAGAGCACTGCATGGGACCGATCGTAGGGAGGTACGGGCGGGCATGTCACCGCCGTGTCGAATCCTGAGACGCGATCGCCCGCCATAAGAGACAAGAATGAGATCGAGGCGCCTCCGGCGCCGCTCCCGTGCCGTGGGCGGTCGTCGGTCATCTACGGATCGGACGGGGCCGTCTCAGTATGTGGCGCGCCGGGGCCGAGGCGTACGGCGAGCGGGGGGCGGCCCGCCGGAGCCGGGCGGTGCGCCTATGCGGCGAGCTTCACGTCCGTGCCCGTCACCGAGATCTCCAGGCCGTCGGCGGTCGGCTGGATCCTCTGGAGCTTCAGACCGCCCGGCAGGCCGCCGACCTCCCGGTCGAAGTCGGTCTTCTGGCGCACCAGCCCCTCCAGCCCGGGGATGCCCCCACCCGGCACCTTGTCCGCGCGCACCCGGACCGTATGGCCGTCGACCAGGGTGACGGTGGAGAGCACACTGCGCGAGAGGGGGCGGCCGAGGATGTCGACCGTGCCGGTCACCTTCACCTTGTTGTTGCCGCCGTACTCGACGGCGACGCCGTCGCTGGCGGCCCTGGTGAGGTCCTCGTACGAGATGACGGCGGTGCCGGTGGCACGGGCGGCGGTGGCGCCGGAGTAGCCGTCGGTCAGCTCCACGTCGTGCAGCGCGGCGTTCATCCTGCTGATCCGGAGCCTGCGGCCGTTGGCCGCGGTCTCGATGCCGATGATCTCGACATCGACCTCGTCGAACCGGCCACCGGCGACCTGCGTCAGGAACGGGAATCCCTTGATGGAGACGTCCGCCGAACCGATCGTGGCATCCGTGACCCGGATCCGCCCCGCGGCCTCCGACTCGGCGAAGTACACCGCCGCCCGGTCGACGGCGACGAAGATCCCGCCCAGAACCACCACGATGACCAGCAGTATCCGCAGTGCACGCATGCCCGCTCTTCCCCCCACCCTGCAATCCGGCCGGACCCCCCGGCGCCCCGCCCGTCCGGCGAACGTGCGCGGCGCCCCGGATGATCGACGAGCAGGCACCCCTCTTCGGTTCCCCGGGCGGTCCGGCCCGGGGCTACGAGAGGGCGCGGCCGATCAGGTACACGGCGGGCGCCGCGGCGGTGAGCGGCAGTGCCACACCGGCGGTCATGTGGACGAAGCGCGACGGGTAGTCGTAGCTCGCCACCCGCAGCCCGATCAGCGCACAGACACCCGCCGCGAGGCCGAGCAGCGTGCCCTTCATCCCCAGGTCGGTGAGCGCCCCGGCCACGGCGCCACCGCCCGCGGCGGCGAGCAGCGCCACCACGACCGAGGCCGGTCCGGGCAGCGGCAGCGCGCGGACGAGCACGGCGACCGCGACGGCGACCGCGCCGACCGTCACCGCGTCCGGGACCGCCGCGAGGTGTCCCGCGGCCAGGACCGAGAGGGCGGCCGACGCGACGGTGGCCATCAGCCCCTGCATCCGCTCGTCGGCACTCGCGTGGCTGCGCAGCTGGAGGACCACGGTGAGCAGCACCCAGACGCCGAGGGTGCCGAGAATCGCGGCCGGCCCGTTCTCCCGGCCCGCGGCGAGCAGCGCGATGTCGGCGACGAGGCCGCCCGCGAACGCGAGCGCGATCCCCTGCCGGGCCGGCCACATGCCGTTGAGCCGGAACCAGCCGGCCGCGGTCACGGCCTGGAGCAGCACGAGGGGGACGACCAGGGCGTACGGCCCGATCGCGGCGCCCAGGGCGAGGAGCAGCCCGAGTCCGGCGGTGATCCCGGCGGGCTGCATGCCCGGCGGGATGATCGGCGAGCGGCCCTCGGCGCGGGCTCGCTGGGCGTCGGTGATCCGGCTGTTGCCCAGGGTGGTGGGGGCGCTGTAGCCGGCCGCGTCGTGCGCGGAGGCAGGGGCGGGCGTCCCGGCCGGCTCGGCCACGGGGGACGCTGCCGGTACCTCCGGCGGCAGCGGGTACGAGCCCGAGGCGCTCCGCGGCGGCACCGGGGACGGCAGGTGGGCGGTCTCGTCGGCGGCCGGACCGGGCTGCGCGGGCTGGGAGGAACCGGGCTGCGCGGGCTGGGAGGACTGGAGGACCGGCTGGTACTGGGTGTCCCAGGTCTGGCCCTCCCACGTCTGCGCGACCGCGGGGTCCTGGCCATGGGCCGCGGTCGCGGCGGGGTCCTGCGCATGACCGGCCGGCCAGCCCTGCCCGGGGCTCGTCTGTGGTGCCTGGTTCGATTGATGCGCCTGGGGCGGCTGATTCCGGTCGTACGGGCCCTGCGGTGCCTGGTGCGGGGTTCCGTACGAGGGGTACGAGGGCTGCTGCCCGTACGTCTGTTGCCCGTACGGCTGCGCGCCATGGGCCTCGCCGCCGTAGGACTGGTCGCCGTAGGACTGCGCACCGTAGGACTGGTCGCCGTACGGCTGCGGCTGCCCGCCGTTCGACGGGTCGTGGCCGGGACCGTACCCGTAGCGCGGGTCCTGTCCGTACGGATACTGCTGATCGTTGCTGCTGCTCATGTTCTGCGGTTCACCCTCCTGCGAACGGCGGGAGCACCTCGACCGTGCCGCCCTCGGCAAGGCGTACGGTCTCATGGCCGCGGGCCCCCACGGGGTCACCGTCGATGAGGAACGAGCACCTTTGCAGCACTCGGGTGAGCTCTCCGGGGTGCCGCTCACGCACCGCGTCGAGCGCCTCGGCGAGGGTCGCAGCAGTGTACGGCTCCTCCGCGGTCCCGGCCGCGGCCTTGGCGGCGGCCCAGTAGCGGATGGTTACCGCAGGCATGGCGCCACTCCTCTCGTCTCGCGTCAGCTGTCCATCATGGGTCACGCCGTCACCGCCCAGTCCCCGATGCGGGTGAGCAAGGTCTCGTCCGCCGCGTTCTCCGCGTGCCCCATGCCGCGCTCCAGCCACAGCTCGGCGCCGTCGCCCGCCGCAGCGGCGAGCGAGCGCGGGTGGTCCAGCGGGAAGTACGGGTCCCGGTCGCCGTGCACGATCAGCAGCGGCGCCGGGGCGATCAGCCCGGCGGCCTCGACCGGCGAGAGCGGCACCGGATCCCATGCGTTGCGGTCGATCCGGGTGTGCAGGCCGTAGCGGCCGACCATCCGGCCCATGGGCCGGGTGACCACCCAGTGCAGACGGCGCATCGGGGCGGTGCCCCGGTAGAACCAACGGGCGGGGGCGCTCACGGCCACCACCGCGTCCGCGTGCGCCTTGGAACGCGCCCCGGTGCGCCCCTCGCGATCCACGGTGCCACCGGTTTCCGCCTCGCCCGCCGGCCGCCCCGCGTACAGCGCCCCGTGCCGCAGCACCACGGACCCGCCCATCGAGAACCCGACGGTCACGATCCGGCGGTGCCCGATCTCCCGTGCCCACGCCACCGCCGCCGCCAGGTCCAGCACCTCGCGGTCCCCCACCGTCGACCGCCCGCCGGACCCGCCGTGCCCCCGGAACGAGAAGGTGACCACGGCCGCACGCCCGGCGAACACCCCGGCGGCACGGCGCACCGCGGGCCGGTCCACCGAACCGGTGAAACCGTGCGCGAGCACGATCGCAGTACCGTCGAAGGATGACTCCGCAACGGCCCCGGCACCCGCCGTACACGGTTCGTACACCGCCTCGATGCGCACCCCGTCATCGGTACGCAATGTGGTGCGCAGGGGGTCGGGCGTGATCGAGGGAACAGCGATACTCCGAAATCGCCCCTCGGACACAGAACTCATGTGGGCTATTGTGCTGGGAAGAGGATCCGGGCAAAGCAGCCCCCGGGTCCTTTTGTGCTTTCCAGGCGTTGTTACGGCGACGTTTCCACAAGCTCAGCGATCCCGGGGCGCCAGATTGCATCCGTGGGACCAGCACGAAAACGTACGAAGAAGTGCCGCATACTCCCCCGGCCCGGCCCGGGAGTGCCCCTCTCGCAGGGAACGAGGAGGACCGACGTAATGGGCGAGCGAACCGTGCACGAGCATCGACCGACGACCCAGGCAGGTGGGCGGCGATGAGTTCACTGCTGCTCCTGACGAATGCCCTTCAACCGTCGACGGAGGTGCTGCCCGCCCTCGGTCTCCTGCTCCACAACGTACGGGTGGCACCGGCCGAAGGCCCCGCTCTCGTCGACACCCCCGGTGCCGACCTCATCCTGATCGACGGCCGCCGCGATCTCCCCCAGGTGCGGTCGCTCTGCCAGCTGCTGCGGTCCACCGGACCGGGCTGTCCGCTGATCCTCGTCGTGACGGAGGGCGGTCTCGCGGCCGTCACCGCCGACTGGGGCATCGACGACGTACTGCTGGACACGGCGGGACCGGCCGAGGTCGAGGCCCGGCTGCGGCTGGCCACCGGCCGGCAGCAGATCAGCGCCGACGACTCCCCGATGGAGATCCGCAACGGCGACCTCTCGGTCGACGAGGCCACGTACAGCGCGAAGCTGAAGGGCCGGGTCCTGGACCTGACCTTCAAGGAATTCGAACTGCTCAAGTACCTCGCGCAGCACCCGGGCCGGGTCTTCACCCGCGCCCAGCTGCTCCAGGAGGTCTGGGGCTACGACTACTTCGGCGGCACGCGCACCGTCGACGTCCATGTGCGGCGGCTGCGCGCCAAGCTCGGCCCCGAGCACGAGTCGCTGATCGGCACGGTCCGCAATGTCGGCTACCGCTTCGTCGTGCCCGAGAAGGTGGAGCGCGCGGCCGAGGAGGCCAAGGACCGGGCCGCGGCGGAGGCGTCCGCGAAACCCGTAACCCGTTCGGAGCAGTCGCGGGCGGCCGGACCGAGGGAAGAAGCGCCGGTCCGGCCTGCCGGAAGGTAGGTATATCCGCGTAGACTGCCGCGCGTGGCCAAGGTGACGCGGGACGATGTGGCGAGACTGGCGGGGACGTCGACCGCGGTCGTCAGCTATGTCATCAACAACGGACCGAGGCCGGTCGCCCCGGCCACGCGCGAGCGGGTGCTCGCCGCGATCAAGGAGCTGGGCTACCGGCCGGACCGGGTTGCCCAGGCGATGGCCTCTCGGCGGACCGATCTCATAGGGATGATCGTGCCGGACGCCCGGCAGCCGTTCTTCGCGGAAATGGCGCATGCGGTCGAACAGGCCGCCGCCGAGCGCGGAAAAATGGTGCTCGTCGGCAATTCCGACTACCGCGACGAGCGCGAGGTCCACTATCTGCGGGCCTTTCTCGGCATGCGGGTATCCGGCCTGATCCTGGTCAGTCAGGGCCCCAGCGAGCGGGCGGCGGCCGAGATCGAGGCGTGGGACGCACGGGTCGTGCTGCTGCACGAGCGGCCGGAGGCGATCGAGGACGTCGCGGTCGTCACCGACGACGTCGGCGGCGCCCAGCTCGCCACCCGGCACCTGCTGGAACACGGCAACGAGTACGTGGCGTGCTTCGGCGGCGTGGAGTCCACCCCGGTGGTCGGTGACCCGGTCGCCGACCACGTCGAGGGCTGGCGCCGGGCGATGCACGAGTCGGGGCGCTCGACGGAGGGCCGGCTCTTCCAGGCCCCGTACAACCGTTACGACGCCTATCAGGTGGCGCTGAAGCTGCTCGACGGGCCGGACCGGCCGCCGGCGATCTTCTGCTCGACGGACGACCAGGCCATCGGGGTACTGCGGGCCGCGCGCGAGCTGCGCATCGATGTGCCCGGGGAGCTCGCGGTGGCGGGCTTCGACGACGTGAAGGAAGCCGGTCTGACCGATCCGCCGCTGACGACGGTCTTCTCGGACCGCCCGGCGATGGCTCGGGCCGCGGTGGACCTGGTGCTCGACGACTCGCTGCGGGTCTCGGGGTCGCGGCGGGAGCGGCTGAAGCAGTTCCCGTCGGCGCTGGTGGTGCGGCGCTCCTGCGGCTGCGGGGAGCCGGCGGCCGGTTGAGGGCTGTCCCGTGGGGCGACTCGCCGGGGCCGGCCGCTCCTTATATCGGGCATACGAGGTTCTGCCGGGCTTCTCAGGACGGACTCAGGCTTCTCTCATCTTGGCCGTACACGCTCATAGGCATGACAAAGAGCCAGCGCCCGAGCGGCGAGTACCCGATGTACCCCTCGTACGGCAACGGCGACGCGGCCTACCCGCCGCCGCCGTCGTACCGGCCCGAGCAGCCGATCGCGACGGGCCCCGGCACCACCGTGTGGCCCGGCGGGAACAGCGGCAACGGCGCCGACGGGCACGGCGGCAACGGTGGCGCGGGCGGCGGCAACGCCTTCCCGCCGCCCGCGCCCCAGGAGCCGGACACGTCCCGGCGCCGGGCCAGGCGGCCGGTCGCCCTGCTGGCGGCCGTGGCGATCGTGGCGGCGGTCGTCGGTGGCGGCGCCGCCACCGTCGTCGAACAGCTCACCGGCGACAGCTCCAGCAGCTCGGCCGCCGACGTCATCCCCGGCACCACCGTCTCGCAGAGCGACAAGGGCACCGTCTCCGGTGTCGCCAAGGCCGTCTCGCCGATGATCGTCGAGATCAACGCGACCTCGGCCGCGGGCGAGTCCACCGGCTCCGGCGTGATCATCACGTCCGACGGCGAGGTCGTCACCAACAACCACGTCATCTCCGGCGCCTCGTCGGTCAAGGTGACGCTCAGCACCGGCCGGACGTACACCGCCGACGTGGTCGGCACCGACCCCGACAAGGACCTCGCGCTCATCAAGCTCCGGGGGGCGAGCGGCCTGAAGACGGCCACGCTGGGCGACTCCTCGTCGATCGAGGTCGGCGACCAGGTCGTCGCGATCGGCTCGCCCGAGGGCCTCACCGGGACCGTGACCAGCGGCATCGTCTCCGCCCTCGACCGCGACGTCACCGTCGCCAAGGAGGACGGCAGCGGCCAGGGGCAGCGTGGCGGCGAACAGTGGCCGTTCGAGTTCGGCGGCCGGCAGTTCAACGGCGACACCGGCAACTCCACCACCACGTACAAGGCCATCCAGACCGACGCCTCGCTCAACCCCGGCAACTCCGGCGGTGCGCTCATCAATATGAACGGCGAGATCATCGGCATCAACTCCGCGATGTACTCGGCGAGTTCATCGAACGGGTCGAACGGTTCGAGCGCGGGCAGCGTGGGCCTCGGCTTCGCCATCCCGGTCAACACGCTCAAGGCCGACCTCGACACCCTGCGAGCCGGCAACGGCTCCTGAGAAGCAAACCGGCAGCGGCTCCTGAGAAGCGAGCCGACAACGGCCCCTGAGACACGAGCCTGCAACGGCTCCTGAGAAACAAACCGGCAGCGGCTCCTGAGGAGACACCCATGCACCACCCCGCCCACACCCCCACCGGCCCGGCCGACCTGGCCCTCCCCCTCGCCCTCGTGGCGGAACAGACCGCGCTCGGGCCGCTCCGGGCCCCAGAGCTCCCTGCCGCCACCCGCCGCGGGCGCCGGGCCGCACGACGACGGCGCGCCGCGGCCGTGCGAGGCTGAGAGCCGGAAGGCACAGCCATACGGGAACGAGAAGAGGAAAACGAGCGATGAGCCCCGCCGAAGACGGTCCGCAGCGCATCCTGATCGTCGACGACGAGCCCGCCGTGCGCGAGGCCCTGCAGCGCAGTCTGGCGTTCGAGGGCTACGACACCGAGGTGGCCGTCGACGGACTCGACGCCCTCGCCAGGGCCGCGTCGTACGCCCCCGACCTCATCGTCCTCGACATCCAGATGCCCCGGATGGACGGCCTGACCGCCGCCCGCCGGCTCCGCTCCTCGGGCACCACCACTCCCATCCTGATGCTCACCGCCCGCGACACCGTCGGCGACCGGGTCACCGGTCTCGACGCGGGCGCCGACGACTACCTGGTCAAGCCCTTCGAGCTGGACGAGCTCTTCGCCCGCATCCGGGCCCTGCTGCGCCGCAGCTCGTACGCGGCCGCGGCGGGCGGCGTCCCCGACGACAATGTGCTGGCCTTCGCCGACCTGCGGATGAACCTCGCCACCCGCGAGGTCACCCGGGGCACCCGCCGGGTCGAGCTGACCCGTACCGAGTTCACCCTGCTGGAGATGTTCCTGGCCCACCCGCGGCAGGTGCTGACCCGCGAGCAGATCCTGAAGGCGGTGTGGGGCTTCGACTTCGAGCCGAGCTCCAACTCCCTGGACGTGTACGTGATGTACCTGCGCCGCAAGACGGAGGCGGGCGGCGAACCGCGCCTCGTACACACGGTGCGGGGGGTCGGCTACGCACTCCGCTCCGGCGGCGGTGACGGATGACCAGCCCCCTTCGCCGGCTCCGCGCCCTGCCGCTGCGCTCCCGGCTCGCGCTGCTGGTGGCGACGGCGGTGGCGGCAGCCGTCGCCGCGGTAGCGGCGGCCTGCTGGTTCGTGACGAAGGTGCAGCTGGAGAACCAGCTGGACACCTCGCTGCGCAATGTCTCGGTCAGCAACGACTACGTGCAGCAGCTGTTCATCGCCTGCACCCACCCCGACCGGGCGGTCCCCCCACCGGTCGGAGGGACGTACACCGTGCAGCTCGTCACCGTGTCCGGGAGCACCTGCACCTCGGCCGGGGCCTCGTCGATCGATGTGACGGCCGCCGACATCGCCGTGGCCGCCGGTGTGCGGGACGACGCCCTGCACACGGCCGCCACGAAGAACGGCAAGAAGATGCGCGTGTACACGTACACGTACGAGACCCGCGCCCAGCTGCCCGGCCTGGTCCCGGGCACCTTCGCGGTCTCCGTGGCCCGTCCGATGAGCGAGATCGACGACCCGCTCTCCACCCTCGCCTGGGTGCTCCTGGTCGTCTCCGGCATCGGCGTCGTCGGCGCCGGCGCGGCCGGCCTCTGGGTCGCCCGCACCGGGCTGCGCCCCGTCGACGAGCTCACCGAGGCCGTCGAGCACGTCGCCCGTACCGAGGACCTCACCGTCCGGATCCCGGCCGCCGGCGAGGACGAGATCGCCCGGCTGTCCCGCTCCTTCAACTCGATGACCGCGTCCCTGGCCAGCTCCCGCGACCGCCAGGCCCAGCTGATCGCCGACGCGGGCCACGAGCTGCGGACCCCGCTGACGTCCCTGCGCACCAACATCGAGCTCCTCGCCCGCAGCGACGACACCGGCCGCGCCATCCCGCCCGACGACCGCAGGGCCCTGATGAAGTCGGTCAAGGCCCAGATGACCGAGCTGGCCTCGCTCATCGGCGACCTCCAGGAACTGTCCCGCCCCGACGCCCCCGGCCCCGACCCGCTCCAGGTCGTCGCGCTGCACGACATCGCGGACACGGCCCTGGAGCGCGCCCGGCTGCGCGGCCCCGAGCTGACCATCAGGGCGGACCTGACCCCCTGGTACGTACGGGCCGAGCCCGCCGCGCTGGAGCGGGCGGTGGTCAACGTCCTGGACAACGCGGTCAAGTTCAGCCCGTCCCGCGGCACGATCGAGGTCGCCCTGCGCGACGGCGAGCTGACCGTACGGGACCAGGGCCCCGGCATCCCCGCCGACGAACTCCCCCACGTCTTCGAACGCTTCTGGCGCTCCCCGTCCGCCCGCCAGCTCCCCGGCTCGGGCCTGGGCCTGTCGATCGTCGCCCGCACGATCCAGCAGTCGGGCGGCGAGATCACCCTGCGCCCGGCGACGAACGGCCCGGGCACAGTCGCCTCGATCCGCCTGCCGGGGGCCCCGACGCCGCCGCCGGGGCTGTGAGGGGGAAACCGGCCACACGGATGAGGCTTCCGGGTTGTGCCGGATCAGGGACCAGTACGCGGTGCTCTCAGGAGACGGCTGAGCCATCGGTTGGTCATCGTCTGGGGTAGACGCTGAGGATGGCGTGGGTGGCTGGTTTGGCCCCCGGGTCCTTCTCGTTGACGGGCGTCGCTTCGTAAAGCGCTACGTCGCCGGTCACACGGGTCGGGAGCGGCACGTTCCCGTCGAGCTCGGTGGGCTTCCCGGTGGCGAGGTCAAGAGCGACGGGACCCGCTGATCCGGACGTCGTCACAGCGCCGTACGCCGTGCCGGAGTTGTCGACACCCTTGAATTTCACCCCGGCACGGGACTCCGTCTCGCCGAAGCAGTAGCCCTTCTTGGCCTGGAGATCGAAGGCCACATCTCCGTTGACCAGGTAGCGGCCGTTGTCGCTGAGGAGCGTGTCGGCTTCACCGCCGGCGGGAAGAGCGTCGGTCAGGCCGTCGCACTTGACGCTGAACGCAGGCTTTCCGGTGCGCTCGTCGTGCACCGCCCACACGTAGTTCATCGCCAGCCCGGAGACGGTGTAGTCCTGATTCTTGGACGGCCATCGGGCCACGAGGTAGCCCCCGCGGACTCCATAGGCCACTCCTTTGTCCATGCCGTCCTGCGAAACCGCGCCCGTAGGTACCTGCTGCCGCCCGGTCCAGACATCGGCAACGTCGAGCGTGGGATAGGTGACACTCCTTACACGGAGCATGAATTCGGGAGTGCTCTTGCCGCGGGAGGACCTGGTCGTGCCGCCGGCAGCGTCCACGACTGTCATTCCGTCGCGGGTCTCCACAGCCACGGTGCCGTCAGTGTCGTGGGGAATGGCGCCACTGTCCGTCCCGGGAACGGTGACCTGGTGCAACGGGGCTACGCCAGTACCGGAGGAGTCCGCGGAATAGACAGCAAGATGAGCAGTCGGCTTCCCGCGGTTGATCGCGTCCTTGCCCTCCTGGACCGTCGCGGCCAACACGACGTAGTCCTTCCCGTCCTTGCTGGTGACCACCAGCTCCGCGTCCTCGGCCCGGAATTCGGCGGGCCGGGGGCTCGGTTTCCAGGGTGCGCTCGACCAGCGAACGGCACCGGTGGCTGCGTCGCGTGCTTCCACACCGAGCGCCTTGCCGTCCGCATGTGTCTTGAGGAACAGCACCAGTTTCGAGTGCGGCGCGACGGTCGGCCGGTCCAGCCGCTCCGACTGCATGACGGCCCACCCCTTGGCACCGTCGAACGCGGGCGGGACCTGCTGCTGCCCCGCCCGAGGCACTACAGGCTTCTGCGGTGAGGAACCCTTCGGCACCGCGCCGGGCGTCCCGGACCTTTCCGCGTCGTCGTCCGGTGAACCGCAGCCTGCTACTGCCAGTACGGTCATTGCTGCGAGTGTGCCTGCCAGTAACTTCTTCACGGTCCGCCCCACCCTCATCAACCCTGCATTTCCATGAAAACTACCTTGCTGGAGAGGTGGCTGTCGTCGGGTGAGAGGACGAGAAAACTGGATGTGCATGAAGCCGTGGGGTGCGTAACCGGGCATGGCCGACAGACCGCAGTGGCCATGCGGTGCCGTTACTGCTGGGCGAGCCCGGCCGGGTCGATCGCGAGGGTCCAGGGCCCTCAGACCCGCAGCCCCGGGTTGTGCCGGAGCAGTGACTCCACGAGGCCGGACCGGGTGGTGGGGAAGTCCAGCGGGACAATGCCGAGACCGGTCCAGCCGGACGCCTCCGAGCCGTCCAGGAACGACTGGACCTGCGGGTTGAGCCGGTCCGCGTTCCAGCGCGGCGGCATCAGGGCGGCCGTGCTGACGTAGTTCATGTACAGCTTCCCGGGCTGCTGGGCCGCCTTGCGGAACTGGGCCTCGATCTTCGGGTATTTGGCGAACGGCTCCGCCATGTAGTCGTCCTGGATATCAAAGAGTTCAGAATCGGCGTACCGAATACCGGGCAGTCCGCCGTTGTCGGCCAGCAGCACGACCTTGCCGCGGGCCTCACCCAGCGTCGGCAGCGAGAAGTCGATGCGGAACAGCGGGCGCCAGCCTCGGTTGTCGAGGTAGTCGTCGAAGACCGCCCGGAACGCCGCGTCGCTCTCCTCCGAGTACTCCTGCTTGACCCGCATCAGCACGGTCTCGGTCGGATGCGCCGCCAGGAAGTCCCAGCAGGCGCCCAGCACGTCGCCGAACATCAGGTTCTGGTACGAGGCCCCGTGGTGGATCGCGAAGGAGCCGCCGGTGATCCGGCACCGCACGTCGAGAAAGCGGATGCCGCTGTTCAACTGCTCGGCGATCGCGGTGTTCTGGCACTCGGCCCAGGGCCCGCCGTAGCGGGCTCCGGAGTCGTGCGACCCGGGGATCGTGAGGCGTTGCAGCGCGGTGGCGTCGGGGACTGCGCCCATCCAGCCCTGGGTGGTGAGGACTTGGCGGTTGGCGGCACCCGCGGGGCCCGCGCCGATCAGGACGGTGGCGGTGGCGGCGAGGGCGCCGGCCAGGAAGTTCCGGCGAGTGGCGGGGTGCGGGCTCATGCGGGAAGTGCCTCCGTCTGCCGTGGGGGTCAACCCAGGGAGTATGACGGGTGCACGTCACTACTGGAACAGGGGCGACAGCCGTCCCGGTACCGGAGCACTCGCCTCGACCGGAACCACCAACTCAGGGCTGCAGACAGCTTCACCAGCCGTCTTCGCTTCGCGTGGACTCCAGCGCCCATAGCCGACCGAGCTCCCCTTCCGCGACCGACGAAGACAACCTCCATCACCTACGCGCAGGCGTTCAGGTCTCGACCTCGCCCGCCCAACCGAACTCCATTAGTTCTTTGGGGAAATACTCGGATTCGCGCCACGGCGGAGCACCCCCGCTGCGCTCTATTCAGCCGTCGTCGCGGCGCCACGAGGTCAGCAGGACACCGCGCTCGTCCCACGTCTCCTCTTCACAGAGGGAGACGAGGGTTCTGTCGGAGAACTTGCGAGACTTCATGACCCCGTTGGGGTGCCACTCCTTGAATTCGCCCAGAGGGCGGCCGTCTCGGACGACCCCCTCGGAACGAAGGGTCCCATCCTGGTACCACTCGCGAGACAGCCCGTTCGGCACCCCATTGGTGTGCTCGTCCAGGCTGATCAGGTGTCCGCTCTGGTATTCGGCTACTTCTCCAGTGAAGGGCTCTCCCCGATAGATCACTCGCTGAGCATCGTCCATGTCGACATCCGCTCCATCGACATCGATTCTCACTACAGAATTCATCAGGGAATCCAGTTCTCGCCACTCGACGGAAAGCCGGTAAATGTACCGTGACTGCTGGGCAGCCCCTCCAACATATGGTTGCAGTTCGCGCAGAAGGGCGCCCGCCTACCCAGGAGGCCCGTCGAGGCTGCAGAGAAGCATCCGACCGGTCAGCATCCCTCGCAAGGCGTGGGCAGTACCGCGTCGTCGCCCGCATCGTCGACATGGACGGCGAGTTGGGGGCGCACAGTCCACTCGATCCAGGCGTCGCCCCAACTCAGTGAGAAGCCGCAGGGCTCACCGCGATGGAGCGCGCCGATGGCGCCGATGCATCCGCCGCCGTCGACCCAGCTCAGCGCCCGGTGACGTTCGCGCGGCGGCAGTCCGGTGACCAGCGCCCGCACGTTCAACCGGATGAAGCGGATGGCCTCGGAGGGGTCGAGCGCCAGATGACGGGACACCTTTGCGATCTCGTCCGTCTCCACCGTGCGGTAGATGACCCGCTCGCACCAGAACACGCGTGTCACGGACGGTACGGGTTGCTGATCGGGCACGGAATGCCTCCTGACGCCCCATCGGGACCACCCCGCGCCCGCAGCCGGCGTGACGAGCGGCAGGCGCGGGGCAGCCTTTCCTAACCCCGCTCAACTGGCGCAGCGTTGCCCGGAGTTGCGCGCCCCGGACACCGGACACCGGACACCGAGGACCGGTCCGACCAGGGGGCACACTCCGAAGTTAGCGTTCCGCGCGAGCCCGTATCAAGCGTTGGACTTCTAACGAGTGAGATGGATTCGCTAAACAGATGAGGTACACAGCAGTGAGCGGCCCCCACCTGCGCCGGTGGGGGCCGCCCGGAGCGGGAGCGCGACGGCTCAGGCCAGATCGTCGAACTCGCCCTCCTTCGCGCCGCCGAGGAAGGCGCGAAGCTTGGCACGGCTCGTACGGATGATCACGTCCGGATTATCACTCTCACGCATGAGGATCTCGCCACCGCACTCGGCGAGCTCCAGGCAGTTGTCGCCGTCGGCGTCGGCCGACTTGGACGACTTGCGCCACTGAATTTCCATGGTTCTCACGCCTTCACACTTGCTCTGCGACTTCCTTGATGAAGTCTCTCGAACTCTGCGGATCGAGCGATCGCCCTTCCGTCCGGTCGAGCACCGCCCGAAAGACCCGGAGCCGCGCCTCGGCGTCGACGAACCCGGAACCCAACAGGGCATCCGTCTGCACGGTGTCGAGCTGCGGAACCGGACCGTAGACATAGTGGGTCGAACTTCCGGCGTTCGGAAAGCCACCCACCGCGAACGGGATCACTCGCACGGTGACATTGTCGCGCTCCGACTCCTTCAGCAGATGGTCGAGCTGCCCACGCGCCACCTTGCGCCCGCCGAACTGCATCCGCAGCGCCGCTTCGTGGACCAGGAACGTACAGGTGGGCGGGTTCGACCGGTCGAGAACATCCCTGCGCCTCAACCGGTGCGAGATCCTGCGACGGAGGCTCGCCGGGGTCGGCGCGGGCAGCGCCTCCGCGTAGACGGCACGCACATAGTCCTCGGTCTGAAGCAGACCGGGCATATGCATGATCTGGACCGACCGGAAACCCGTCGCGTGATGCTCCAGTTCCGCCAGGTCGAGCGCGCTCCCGGAGAGCTCGCCCCGGTAGTCCTCCCACCACCCCTTTATCCGCTCCTCGGCCATGTCGGCGAGGGCATCGACATAGGCCGCGTCGGAGCACGCGTAGTGCCCGGCCCATGTGCGTACCCGCGCACCGCTCACTCCGAACCGTCCCGATTCCGTGTTGCTGATCGTGGTGCGGTCCGTGCCCAGCAGAGCGGCGGCCTCGGTCGGCGTCAGACCGGCGTGCTCGCGCATCTTGCGCAACTCCGCACCCAGTCGGCACTGCCGCGCGGTAGGGGGTTTCCTCGGTGGCATCAACCTCTCCTCTTGTCGAAACCCAGTGTGGCCGCATCCCTCAAAGGGGTCCACTTCCAGCAAGAGTTATGGGTTCTCAAACAACACTTGATACGCACACGCTACCGTTGCTTCACCTCGCGTCGCACGCCGGTAAGCCCGAAGTGCAGCCGTACGCAGGTGTGTTGAAGCACGCCCACGCACGGCCATCGCCACGGACGACGAGTGACGCACCCCGTTCACACCGCACCGCGTTGGGAGAACGACATGACCCACGGCCACGCCACCGCCCACTCCGCACCGCCGGGCCCGCAGGGCAGCGAGATCTATCGGCTCGCACTGCCGAACACGTCCAGCGCCGCGAAGCTGTCACGTGACTTCGTCTCGTCCCTGCTGACCGTGAGCAGACACTGCGGTCTGATCGACGACGCGCGCCTGTGTGTCACGGAGGTCGTCACCAACGCCCACCGTCACACGCGTACGCCCCTGATCCGGGTCCGCGTGACCGTGCAGCGCAAGCAGGTCACCGTCTCCGTCGCGGACGACGACCACTGGGCCCTGCCCGAACCGTCGGCCTTCCCCGAGCTCGGTGAACGCGAGGGCGGCCGTGGGCTGTTGCTCGTGGAGCGGCTGGCGCTCGCCTGGGGGATGACCGTGCTGGGCGGCTGCGCCCCGTACCGGAAGGCCGTCTGGTTCACACTCGCCCGAGCCGGGGCGGCGCCCTGAACCGCCCGGGAACGCGGAAGGGCGGCGGGCCCGCCGGCCCACCGCCCCGCTCACCCGCGTACGGGAGTTACTACTGGATGACCGTGATCCGGTCCGCCGCCGGCGGGGCCAGCGGGGCCTCGGCCGTGGAGTGGGCCGCCAGGTAGGCGTTGAACAGGTCCAGGTCGGAGGCGCCGACCAGCTTGTTCGTGCCCTGTCCGAGGGCCGCGAAGCCGTCGCCGCCGCCCGCCAGGAACTCGTTCATCGCGACGCGGTACGTCTTCGCCGGGTCGATCGCCTCACCGTTCAGCTTGATGGTGTCGGTGACCACGCGGGCCGCGCCCGTCTTCGTCATGTCCAGGGTGTACGTGAGGCCCTTGGAGATCTGGAGGATCTTCGGGCTGGCCTCGTTGGAGCCGCTGACCTGCTGCTGGAGTGCCTCGACCAGCTGCGCGCCGGTCAGGTCGACGACGTTCATCATGTTGGTGAAGGGCTGCACGGTGAAGGCCTCGCCGTACGTCACCACCCCGTCGGACTTGCCGTCGGCCGACGCGTACACCAGGTCCGCGCGGATACCGCCCGGGTTCATGAGGGCGACCACCGCCCCGCCCTTGTCCGCCGGGGCCAGGCCCTCCAGCTGGGCGTCGGCGATCACGTCACCGAGCGGCTTCTCAAGGGCCTTGGAACCGCGGCCGTCGATGTCGGCGGAGATGTAGCCCTGCGGCTTGTTCGCGATGGGCGCCGCGAGGGCGTTCCAGCGGGCGATCAGGGTCTCCATGTCGGAGGCCCTGCGCTGGTCCCGGCTGACGACGTGGTTCGCCGACTTCGGGTTCGAGGCACCGGCCGACTTCACCGACGTACGGACGATGTCCTTGGTGCGGCGGTCGTAGGTGAGGGTCGTGTCCGTGTAGACCTTGCCGAACGACGACGCCGAGGTGACCAGGCGCGGGTTGCCCGCCGGGTCCGGGATCGTGCACACGTACGCCTGGTGGGTGTGGCCCGTGACCAGGGCGTCGACCTTGGGCGTGATGCCCTTGGCGATGTCGGTGATCGGCCCGGAGATGCCGTCACCGGCGCCGGAGCTGTCGCAGTCGTAGTTGTACGAGCTGGAGGCCGGGGCCCCGCCCTCGTGGATCAGCGCGACGATGGACTTGACGCCCTGCCGGTCCAGCTCCTTGGCGTACTTGTTGATCGTCTCGATCTCGTCGTGGAACTTCAGGCCCTTGACGCCGTTGGCCGTGACCACGTTCGGCGTGCCTTCCAGGGTCACCCCGATGAAGCCGATCCTGACGCCGTTCTTCTTCCACACCGTGTACGGCTTGAGGATCGGCCTGCCGGTCTTCTCGTTCGTCACATTGGCGGCGAGGTAGGGGAAGTCGGCGCCCTTGAACTCCTTGTCCTTCTCGTAGCACCCCTCGACCGGGTGGCAGCCGCCGTTCTGGAGGCGGGACAGCTCGGTGGCGCCCTCGTCGAACTCGTGGTTGCCGACGCTGGTCACGTCGAGATCGAGCTTGTTGAGCGCTTCGATGGTCGGCTCGTCGTGGAAGAGACCGGACAGCAGCGGGCTCGCGCCCACCATGTCACCACCGGCCGCGGTGATCGAGTACGGGTGGCCCTTGCGCGCGGTACGCAGCGAGGTCGCGAGGTACTCGACGCCGCCAGCCGGAATCTCCTTGGCCGAGCCGTCGGGCTGCGTCTCGAAGACCTTGCCCGCCGTGCCGGCCGGCGGCTCCAGGTTCCCGTGCAGGTCGTTGAAGGACAGCAGCTGTACGTCGACGGTGCGGCCCGGCTTGTGGTGCCCGTGCCCATGGCCATGACGGTCCTGGGCGCCGGCCGGCATCGCGGCGACGAGCGCGCCGACGGTGGCGAGCCCGGCCGCGGCGGCGAGCACCCGCCGGGACGCGCGGTTCTTCTGCGGTGTCGCTGACATCGGTCCCCTTGTGAGTTCAGCGGGAGGTTCGAAAGTGGTGACGAGTCTGGAGACTTCGTGCGCAGCCTAGGGTCAACGCGCGTAGCGCGACAGGTGTCCGGGGTTACGAACTGGTTGCCATGCGGTCGGTATGGCCCCAAACAGCCGCATGCCACTCGATTGGCTCACATATACGGGCAGAAACGTCCCGGCACGCATGTACGGCGCAAGCCTGTACGCCATGGACAACGAACCGAAGACCAAGGCCGTCGGGCGTCCGAACTGCCGCCGGGCTTCCACGAGATGATCGACGACCTGAAGTCGATCGGGCCGGGCGCGCATGTGCGGGCCCGGCTGAAGGTCAACACCGAGATGCTCCAGATGTACTGGGAGATCGGGCGGACGATCCTTGCGCGGCAGCGGGAGGAGAAGTGGGGCGCCAAAGTCGTGGGACGCATCGCGACAGAGCTGCGCACCGAGTTCCCGGGCCAGCGGGGATTTTCCCGCAGCAGCCTGCATTACATGGTGAAGATGGCCCGACTCCGGCCGGAGCCAATTGTCCAGCAGGCTGCTGGACAATTGCCCTGGGCCCACCTCCAGGTCCTCATGGACAAGTGCAAGACCCGACCCGTGCTGGACTTCTACATTCAGCACGCTGTCCGCAACGGCTGGTCCCGGGACGATCTGACCTCGGCGATCCACCACGCCCTCCACCTCTCCCACGCCGCAGCGATCAACAACTTCGACGCTGTCATCCCCGAGCGGTCCGAGGCCGCGAAGGAGATCATCAAGGACCCGTACCGGCTCGACTTCACCGACCGTGTCCGCGAGCTGCTGCCCAGCGCCGAGGACCTCTGCCGCATCGCCGACGGCGTACTGAACACGCCGCATACCACGGCCTGAGCCCCGAAACGCCCGCGCGCACCCCCTACCGCTGCCCCGCCCCCGTAGGCTCGTAGACATGACGACTGACGTACCCCTCCCCGCACCCGGACGCGAGCTCCGGACGCTCGACGTGCTCTCCCCCGAGCAGGCGGAAGCCGTAGCCGATCTGCTCGCCGAGGCGGCCCGCTCCGACGGGCGGCAGGCCGTGTCCGAGCAGGGGCGGTTGCAGCTGCGGGGCGGACGGCGCGAGGGCGTGCGGCATCTGCTGCTGAGCAGCGGGCCGACCCTGGTCGGGTACGCGCAACTGGAGGACACCGACCCCGTCGAGGCCCCGGCCGCCGAGCTGGTCGTGCACCCGGCGTACCGCGGGCAGGGCCACGGGCGGGCACTGGGCGCGGCGCTGCTCGCCGCGACCGGGAAGCGGCTGAGGGTGTGGGCGCACGGCGGGAAGTCCGCGGCGCGGCATCTCGCGCAGGTCCTCGGTCTCTCGCTCTTCCGCGAACTGCGGCAGCTGCGGCGTCCGTTGGTGCCGCTGGACATCGCGGAGCCGGTGCTGCCGCCCGGCGTCACCGTCCGCACCTTCGTGCCCGGTGAGGACGACGCCGCCTGGCTCGCGGTGAACAGTGCCGCCTTCGCCCACCACCCGGAGCAGGGCTCGCTGGGCCAGCGGGACCTGGACGACCGCAAGGCGGAGCCGTGGTTCGACCCGAAGGGGTTCTTCCTGGCCGAGCGCGACGGCGAGCTGGTCGGCTTCCACTGGACGAAGGTGCACGCGGAGGAGCAGCTCGGCGAGGTGTACGTCGTCGGCATCCGGCCCGACGCACAGGGCGGCGGGCTCGGCAAGGCGCTGACCGCGATCGGGCTGCGGCATCTGGCCGCCGAGGGCCTGCCGACCGCGATGCTCTACGTGGACGCGGACAACAAGGCGGCCCTGGCCGTCTACGAGCGGATGGGCTTCGCGACGCACGAGGTGGACCTGATGTACCGCACGGAGTCCTGAGCCAGGGACCGGAAGAGAGCCAACTCCCCCGGGGGGCGGCGTCACTTGACGTCGCCCCTGTCTTGCGCCACCCTTTCACTACTCAATTAGTGAAAGGGGTGAACATGGCAGAGTCCGCAGCGGTCGAGTACCGCATCGACCGGCGCAGCGGCGTCGCCACGTACCTCCAGATCGTCCAGCAGACCAAGCAGGCTCTCCGCCTCGGCCTGCTGGAGCCCGGCGACCGGCTGCCCACCGCGCGCGAGGTCGTCGAAGCCACCGCCATCAATCCGAACACCGTGCTGAAGGCCTACCGGGAGCTGGAGCGCGAGGGCCTCGTCGAGGCCCGGCGCGGGCTCGGCACCTTCGTCACCCGGAGCCTCGGCGGCGCGGCGGCCGCCGACGACGCACCGCTGCGCGCCGAACTGGCCGACTGGACCCGCCGGGCCCGCGCGGCCGGGCTGGAGAAGGACGACGTGAGCGCACTCTTCACCGCCGTACTGGACAGGACTTTCGAGGGGGATCGGGCCTGATGACAGGCGCTGCGATCGAGGCCACCGGCCTCGGCATGAAGTACCGGGGCAGAAGCAGGGGCTGGGCGCTGCGCGACTGCTCCTTCCGGCTGCCCGCCGGGCGGGTGTGCGCCCTCGTCGGGCCCAACGGCGCGGGCAAGTCCACTCTGCTCGCCCTCACGGCCGGTTTCCTGCGGCCGTCGGAGGGGGCGGTGCGGGTACTGGGCACGACCCCCGGCCAGGCCCGTGCCCGGGTGGCCTTCGTGGCCCAGGACAAGCCGCTGTACCCGCAGTTGACGGTCGCCACGACGCTCTGGGCGGGCGCCGAGCTGAACCCCGCGACCTGGGACCAGGACACCGCCGAACGCATCGCCGGGGAGCTCCCGCGCGACGCCGCGGTCCGTGACCTCTCCGGCGGCCAGCGCACCCGGCTCGCCCTGGCCCTGGCCCTGGGCAAGCGGCCCGAACTGCTGCTGCTGGACGAGCCGATGGCCGACCTCGACCCGCTCGCCCGCCACCAGCTGATGGGCGCCCTGATGGCGGAGGCCGCCGAGCACGCCACCACCATCGTGATGTCCTCGCACCTCCTGACCGAGCTCGAGGGCGTCTGCGACTACCTCCTGCTCGTCGACGGCGGCCGGGTCCGCCTCGGCGGCGAGACGGAGGACATCCTCGCCGCGCACACCCTGCTCACCGGTCCGGTACGGGACACCGCGCCGCACACCGTCGTCGAGTCCCGCGCCGCGGGACGGCTGCAGACCGCACTCGTACGGAGGCAGGGCCCCGTGGACACCGCCGTCTGGGAGGCCACCGAGCCTTCGCTGGAGGAACTGCTGCTGGCGCATCTGCGGTCGCCGGAGGCCCCGGCGCTGCTGACGCCGAGCGCGTCGGCCGTCGAGGAGGTGGCCGCCGCATGAGCGCGATCAGTGCCCCTTCCTCGTCGCCCGCCCCTCGCGCGACCGCCGCGCCGCGCGGCCGTCTGCGCGGCCCGGAGCGGGTCGTCGTGACTCAGCACCGATGGGCCCTGTGGGTCATGGGAGTGCTTCCCGTCCTGGCCGTCGTCTCTCTCGTCGGCGCCTGGCTGTGGACCGAGCATGTCGGGGACGCCTTCGCGGCCACGGGCTGCTCGGTCGTGCACACGACGCCGGACTGCGGTGACACGGTCAACGCATACCTCGACCGCCGGCTGTGGATGCGGGAGGTCCTCCACTGGTCCGGTCTGCTGATGACGGCCCTCCCCGCGTTCGTCGGGGTTTTCATCGCGGGGCCGGTCATCGCCCGTGAGCTGGAGAGCGGCACGTACAAGCTGGCGTGGGCACAGTCCGTGACGCCCGCCCGCTGGCTCGCCGCCAAACTCGCCGTGCCCACCGTCGTGACGCTGGCCTCCGTCTCCGTGCTGTCGGCCGTCTGCGCCTGGGCCCAGGGCCGGGCCGACAGCGCGCACCAAGGACAGGTATGGCACGAGCGCACCGTGTACGGCTCGATGGGCACCGTCCCCGTCGGCTACGCCCTGTGCATGCTGGCCCTCGGCGCACTCGTCGGCCTGGTGCTGCGGCGGACCCTCACCTCGATGGTCGTGACGGCGATCGGGTACGGCGCCCTGGTGGCGGCCTTCAACTCCGTGCGCGACAACCTGTGGCCGTCCCTGACGGACACGTTCGCGCAGGGGAGCGACCACCTGTTCCCCGACGGGGCGATCTACATCGAAACGGGCTGGCTGACCGACTCCGGCCGACGGCTGCCCCACAGCGCGTGCCTGGAGTGGAACCCCGGCTTCAAGCAGTGCCTGACCGAGAAGAACATCGACCTCCGCTACATCGACTACCACCCCGCCTCGCACTTCTGGCCCCTCCAGCTCGTCGAGACCGGCATCCTGCTCGCTCTGGCCGCGCTCGCCGTCGCTCTCGCCTTCCGGGTGCTGCGCCGCAGCCACGGCTGACGCTCCGGCCGTCCGGGCCCCTCCCGAGGGGCCCGGAATCGGCTTGTATGACCAATCCGCGCACCGCACACCGCTTCCTGCACGTCATGTCGCCGTTACCAGCCATTCAGAAGCGCTTGCGACGCTCTCAAAATGCAGCCAGCTGTGCCGACCCCCCGCATCGGGAGAAAACCCGGCGGAGACCGCACGAACGACGTCAACCGCGCGTTCCCCGCGATCTCCGCACCCTCCGACGCGCTATCCGAGCCATCCGCGCGGAAGAATAGGGCCATGAGCCAGCAGCCCAGCTCCGAGGTACCGGTCAAGTCCACCGTTCAGCCGTCGGTCGGCTCACTCGCCGCACACCGGCCGCACGCCGTCGCGGGCGCCTCGTCCAACGGCGCCGCGCTGTCGACCGCGGCCGACCTGGACCCCGATCTCGACGCCGACGTCGACGCGTACGAACCCGACGCCGACGGCGACGAACTGCCCCAGGGCCGCTTCCTGGACCGCGAGCGCAGCTGGCTCGCTTTCAACGAGCGCGTGCTCGAACTGGCCGAGGACCCGGCGACCCCCCTACTCGAACGGGCTAATTTCCTCGCCATCTTCGCGTCGAACCTGGACGAGTTCTTCATGGTCCGGGTGGCCGGTCTGAAGCGCCGCATCGCCACCGGCGTCGCCACCCGTTCCGCCTCCGGTCTCCAGCCCCGCGAGGTCCTGGACCTGATCTGGACCCGCTCGCGCGAGCTCATGGCCCGGCACGCCGCCTGTTACCAGCAGGACGTGGCTCCGGCACTCTCGGACGAGGGCATACAGCTGATCCGCTGGCCCGAACTGACCGAGAAGGAGCAGGCCCGGCTGTTCACCTTCTTCCGGCAGCGCGTCTTCCCCGTGCTGACCCCCCTCGCCGTCGACCCGGCGCACCCCTTCCCGTACATCTCGGGGCTCTCGCTCAACCTCGCCGTGGTCGTACGCAACCCGGTCAGCGGCCACCGCCACTTCGCCCGGGTCAAGGTGCCGCCGCTGCTGACCCGCTTCCTGGAGGCGTCGCCGCAGCGGTACGTGCCCATAGAGGACGTCATCGCCGCCCACCTCGAAGAGCTCTTCCCGGGCATGGAGGTCCTCGCCCACCACATGTTCCGGGTCACCAGGAACGAGGACCTGGAGGTCGAGGAGGACGACGCCGAGAATCTTCTCCAGGCCCTGGAGAAGGAGCTCATGCGGCGCCGCTTCGGCCCGCCGGTCCGCCTGGAGGTCGAGGAGTCCATCGACCCGTACGTGCTGGACCTGCTGGTACGCGAGCTGAAGGTGTCCGACGCCGAGGTCTACCCGCTGCCCGGACCGCTCGATCTGACCGGGCTCTTCGGCATAGCCTCGCTGGACCGGCCCGAGCTGAAGTTCCCCAAGTTCATCGCCGGCACCCACCGCGATCTCGCCGAGGTCGAGTCCGCCTCCGCGCCCGACATCTTCGCCGCGCTGCGCGAACGCGACGTGCTCCTGCACCACCCGTACGACTCGTTCTCCACCTCCGTCCAGGCGTTCCTGGAGCAGGCCGCCGCCGACCCCGACGTCCTGGCCATCAAGCAGACCCTGTACCGGACTTCGGGCGAATCCCCGATCGTGGAAGCCCTGATCGACGCCGCCGAGTCCGGCAAGCAGGTCCTCGTACTCGTCGAGATCAAGGCCCGCTTCGACGAGCAGGCCAACATCAAGTGGGCGCGGAAGCTGGAGGAGTCGGGCTGCCACGTCGTCTACGGCCTCGTCGGGCTCAAGACCCACTGCAAGCTCTCGCTCGTCGTCCGGCAGGAGGGCGACGCCCTGCGCCGCTACTCCCACGTCGGCACCGGCAACTACCACCCCAAGACGGCCCGGCTCTACGAGGACCTCGGCCTGCTGACCGCGGACCCGCAGGTCGGCGCGGACCTCTCCGACCTCTTCAACCGGCTCTCCGGCTACTCCCGCCGCGAGACCTACCGCCGTCTCCTGGTCGCCCCGAAATCCCTGCGGGACGGGCTGATCGCCCGGATCAACAAGGAGATCATCCACCAGCGGGCCGGGCGGACCGCCTACGTCCGCATCAAGGTCAACTCGATGGTCGACGAGGCGGTCATCGACGCCTGCTATCGGGCCGCGATGGCCGGCGTACCGGTGGACATCTGGGTACGCGGCATCTGCGCGATCCGCCCCGGTGTCGTCGGCCTCTCCGAGAACATCCGGGTCCGCTCGGTACTGGGCCGCTTCCTCGAACACTCCCGGGTCTTCGCCTTCGGCAACGGCGGCGAACCCGAAGTGTGGTTCGGCAGCGCCGACATGATGCACCGCAACCTCGACCGCCGGATCGAAGCACTGGTCCGGGTCACCGACCCCGCCCACCGCGCCGCGCTCAGCCGTCTCCTGGAGACCGGCATGGCCGACACCACCTCCTCCTGGCACCTCGGTCCCGACGGCAACTGGACCCGGCACGCCACGGACGCGGACGGCCAGCCGCTGCGGCACGTACAGGAAATGCTCATTGACGCCCGGAGGCGCCGGCGTGCGACGCCATGACCACCAGACGACGCAGGCGGACCTCACGGCAGGCGCGGTGCTCGCGCCCTACCTTCAGGAACAGGCCGCCGAATTCCTCCGCAGCCTGCGCCTGCACCGTGAGAACAGCGCCCCCACGGACGCCGGAACCCACGGAGCCGAGGAGGCCGCCGGCGCATTGCGCCGCTCCTCGCGCCGGATCGGCGGCACGCTGCACACCTTCCGGGTGGCGCTGGACGCCGCCTGGGCCGAGCAGCTCCGTACCGAACTGGCCTGGCTCTCGGGCACCCTGGCCAGGGAGCACGCCTACGCCACCCGGCTCGGCCGGCTCCTCGAAGCGCTGCACTCCCTGTCCGGCACCTCGCTGCCCACGGCCCGCAACGGGGTCGGCGCCGACCGCGCGGCCGACAAGGAGCGTGCCGCCCTCGGCGTCGGCGCGGCCCGCGCCGGAGCACTCCTCGAACGGCAGCTGACCCTCGCCCGGACCCGCGCCCACTCCGCCGCCCTCCAGGCGCTCGGCTCCTCCCGCTTCCACGCGGTGGCCGACGCCGTCGCACTGCTCGCCTCGGAGGTCCCGCTCGCCCCCGCGGCCGCGGCCCCGGCCGAGGAGATGCTGCACGGGCCCGCCGACCGGGCCGAACAGCACCTGCTGACCGCGGTGGCGGCGCTCTCCTGCGACCAGGCCGAGCCGTACAACGAGGCGCAGGACGCGCCCTGGCACCGGACCCGGCTGCTGCTGCGGCTGCACCGGTACGCCCACGAGGTGGTGCGGGGCGCCCCCGATCCGGTCCTGGCCGCGCCGGGCCGGGCGCTCGATCTGCACCGGGACGCCTCGGAGGCGGCCGCGGCGGCGGCATCGGCGGCCCGCACTCCACGCATCGCGCCCGCGACCGCGTACGCCCTGGGGGTGCTCCACGCCGACCAGCGCCATGAGGTGAAGACGGCCCGCGGCGTGTTCCGGGCAAGCTGGCCGTACACCGCCGCGGCCGTGACCGGGCCATGAGCGGGCCGGTGGGCGCCCGCGGCGGCAAGCGCGCCGTGAACGGGCCGGTGCTCGCCGCGGGGTGCGTGCTGTGGCGCCGCTCGGAGCGCTCCGGCGAGCTGGAGATCTGTCTGGTCCACCGGCCCCGTTACGACGACTGGTCGCACCCCAAGGGCAAGCTGAAGCGCGGCGAGCCGGCGCTGGACGCCGCCCGGCGCGAGGTCCTTGAAGAGACCGGCCACCACTGCACACCCGGCGCGCCGCTCCCCACGGCCCGCTATCTCGCGAACGGCCGGCCCAAGGAGGTCGCCTACTGGGCGGCCGAGGCGACCGGCGGCTCCTTCGTGCCCGGCACCGAGGTCGACCGGGTGAGCTGGCTCTCCCCGGCAGCGGCCCGTACCCGCCTCACCCAGGACCGCGACCGGGAGCTGCTGGACGCCCTGCTCGCGATACTGCCGAACGCCTGACCGACGGCCAGAACCGCGCCGTCCGACACGGTTCACCTTCCGTTCACTCTCCCCCGTAGGCCGCTTCACCTGTTCTGCCTAACTTCGGCATTACACGGTGCGCGGCGCAACGCCGGAGCACCCACCACATCGCACGCCGTCGTAGAACGAAAAAAGACCTCGGCGGCTCCTGGAAGGAACACCCGAAAAGTGAAGCTTCAGCGCAAGAACCGGCTTCGTGCCACCGCGCTCGGTGCCCTCGCCGTCTCCGGCGCCCTGGTCCTCACGGCGTGCGGTTCGGACGACAACAGCGGCTCGACCGGCGGCAACGGCGGAAAGACCAGCGCCGCGTCGAACATCAAGTGCGACGACGCCAAGGGCCAGCTGGCCGCCTCCGGCTCCAGCGCGCAGAAGAACGCCATGGACCTCTGGGCCAAGAACTACATGTCCGGCTGCTCCGGCGTCGAGATCAACTACAAGTCGTCCTCCTCCGGTGAGGGCATCGTCGCCTTCAACCAGGGCACGGTCGGCTTCGCCGGTTCCGACTCCGCGCTGAAGCCCGAAGAGGTCGCCGAGTCGAAGAAGATCTGCAAGGGCGGCCAGGGCATCAACCTCCCGATGGTCGGCGGCCCGATCGCCATCGGCTACCACCTGGAGGGTGTCGACAGCCTCACGCTGGACGCCCCCACGCTCGCCAAGATCTTCGACGGCAAGATCAAGAAGTGGAACGACCCGGCGATCGCCAAGCTCAACAGCGGCGCCAAGCTCCCGGACAAGGACATCCAGGCCTTCCACCGCTCCGAGGACTCCGGCACCACCCAGAACCTCGGCAAGTACCTCGGCGCGGCCGCCCCGAGCGACTGGAAGTACGAGGCCGAGAAGAAGTGGCCGGCCCCCGGTGGCCAGGCCGCGTCCGGCTCCGCCGGTGTCGCCGCCCAGGTGAAGCAGGTCGACGGCTCGATCGGATACTTCGAGCTCAGCTACGCCACCTCGCAGTCCATCTCCACCGTGGACATCGACACCGGTGGCGCCGCCCCGGTCAAGGCCACCTCGGAGAACGCCTCCAAGGCCATCGCCGCCGCCAAGATCAAGGGCACCGGCAAGGACCTGGCGCTGGACCTCGACTACACCACCAAGGCCGAGGGTGCCTACCCGATCGTCCTGGTGACGTACGAGATCGTCTGCGACAAGGGCAACAAGGCCGAGACCCTGCCCACGGTCAAGTCCTTCCTGAACTACACCGCCAGTGACGAGGGCCAGAAGCTCCTCTCCGACGCCGGCTACGCGCCGATCCCGGCCGAGATCAACAGCAAGGTCCGCGAGACCATCGCCTCCCTCTCGTAACCCGGGACGCGCAAGCACCACCAGCAACTCCAGCAACATCCGGCGGACCGGTCCGGTGCACCCCTCCGGACCGGTCCGCCACCACCCATCCGGTGCACCGCCGCCAGGGGAGCCAGACCGCTCCCCCACACAGACCGGAAAGACCATGGCTTCCACCACACCGATAGACAAGCCGCCGGCGCCGCCGGTGGCGCTCAAGCGCGCCGGGACCAAGTCCGGCCGCGTGGGCGACAAGGTCTTCCTGGGCCTCTCCAGGGGCTCGGGCATTCTGCTGCTCGTGATCATGGCCTCGATCGCCGTGTTCCTGACCTACCGCGCCTCGATCGCCATCTCCAAGAACGAAGGCAACTTCCTCACCACCTTCGACTGGAACCCGGCCGGCGACCCGCCGGTCTTCGGCATCGCGGTCCTCCTCTTCGGCACGATCGTCAGCTCGGTCGTCGCGATGGCCATCGCCGTCCCGGTCGCCGTCGGCATCGCCCTGTTCATCTCGCACTACGCGCCGCGCAAGCTGGCCGCGCCCCTCGCGTACGTCGTCGATCTGCTCGCCGCAGTGCCGAGCATCGTGTACGGCATCTGGGGCGCCCTCGTCCTGGTCCCGTACCTGGAGGGCCCGAACCTCTGGCTCGACCAGTTCTTCGGCTGGACGTACCTCTTCGACAAGACCGAGGTCGGCGTCGCCCGCTCGCTCTTCACCGTCGGCATCCTGCTCGCGATCATGATCCTGCCGATCGTGACCAGCGTCAGCCGCGAGGTCTTCCTCCAGGTCCCGAGGATGAACGAGGAAGCCGCCCTCGCCCTGGGCGCCACCCGCTGGGAAGTCATCCGCCTCTCGGTGCTCCCCTTCGGCCGCTCCGGCGTGATCTCCGCCTCGATGCTCGGCCTGGGCCGCGCGCTCGGCGAGACGATGGCCGTCGCCACGGTCCTGTCGCCGAGCTTCATCATCTCCGGGCACCTGCTCAACCCGGGCGGCGGCACCTTCGCCCAGAACATCGCCGCGAAGTTCGACGAGGCCAACGAGTACGGGCGCGACGCCCTGATCGCCTCGGGCCTGGTGCTCTTCATCCTCACCCTGCTGGTCAACGGCGCGGCCCGGCTGATCATCGCCCGCCGCAAGGAATACTCGGGGGCCAACGCATGAGCCAGGCAGCCAACACCGGCATACAGGAACGCCCTGCCCCGATGTCACCCGCACGCACGACGAGCCTGAGCACCAAGGCGCTGCCCCGCTGGGCCCCCTTCGCCTTCGCGGCCGTCGCGATCGCGCTGGGCGTGGGCACCGGTATCGCGGCGGGCTGGCAGAGCCGCACCCAGTGGGGGCTGGTCTCCGCCCTCCTCTTCGTCGTCATCTCGTACGTCACGACCTCGGTCGTCGAGAACCGCCGCCAGGCCAAGGACCGGCTCGCCACCAGCATCGTCTGGGTCTGTTTCCTGCTGGCCGTCGTGCCGCTCGCCTCGCTGCTGTGGACGACGATCAGCCGCGGCATGGAGCGCCTGGACGGCTACTTCCTGACCCACTCGATGGCCGGCGTGCTCGGCTCCGAGGCGACCGGCGGTGTCTACCACGCACTGATCGGAACGCTGGAGCAGGTCGGCATCGCCACCCTGATCGCCGCCCCGATCGGCATGCTGACCGCCGTCTACCTGGTGGAGTACGGCAAGGGCGCCCTGGCCAAGGCCGTGACCTTCTTCGTCGACGTCATGACGGGCATCCCGTCCATCGTCGCCGGTCTCTTCATCCTGTCGATCATGCTGATGACGAAGACCCAGCCGTCCGGTCTGATGGGTGCGCTCGCGCTCACGATCCTGATGATGCCGGTCGTGGTCCGCTCCACCGAGGAGATGCTCAAGCTCGTCCCGAACGAGCTCCGCGAGGCATCGCTCGCCCTCGGCGTCCCGAAATGGCGCACCATCCTGAAGGTGGTCCTCCCGACCGCGATAGGCGGCATCACCACCGGTGTGATGCTCGCGATCGCCCGCATCGCCGGTGAGACCGCGCCGATCATGCTGCTGGTCTTCGGCAGCCAGTTGATCAACACCAACCCGTTCCAAGGTGCGCAGTCCTCGCTCCCCTTCTACATCTGGGAGCAGTACAAGGTCGGTACCGACCAGTCGTACGACCGTGCCTGGGCCGCCGCGCTGGTGCTGATCGCCTTCGTCATGATCCTCAACCTGGTGGCCCGCGGCATCGCCCGCTGGAAGGCCCCGAAGACCGGCCGCTGACGCGGCACGAAAGAAGCAGTGATTCAGATGGCCAAGCGCATCGACGTCAGCGGCCTGTCCGCCTACTACGGCTCCCACCTCGCCATCGAGGACATCTCGATGACCGTGGAGCCCCGCTCCGTGACCGCCTTCATCGGCCCGTCCGGCTGCGGCAAGTCCACCTTCCTGCGCACCCTGAACCGCATGCACGAGGTCACTCCCGGTGGCCGCGTCGAGGGCAAGGTGCTGCTGGACGACGAGAACCTGTACGGGGCGAACGTCGACCCGGTCACCGTGCGCCGCACGGTCGGCATGGTCTTCCAGCGTCCGAACCCGTTCCCGACCATGTCGATCTTCGACAACGTCGCGGCCGGCCTCAAGCTGAACGGCTCGTACAAGAAGAACGAGCTGCCCGACATCGTCGAGAAGTCGCTGCGCGGCGCCAACCTCTGGAACGAGGTCAAGGACCGGCTGAACAAGCCCGGCTCCGGTCTCTCCGGCGGTCAGCAGCAGCGCCTGTGCATCGCCCGCGCGATCGCGGTCGAGCCGGAGGTCCTGCTGATGGACGAGCCGTGCTCGGCCCTGGACCCGATCTCCACCCTCGCCATCGAGGACCTGATCGGCGAGCTGAAGGAGCGCTTCACGATCGTCATCGTGACGCACAACATGCAGCAGGCGGCCCGGGTCTCGGACCGCACGGCGTTCTTCAACCTCGCGGCGGTCGGCAAGCCCGGCAAGCTCATCGAGATCGACGAGACCGAGCGCATCTTCTCCAACCCGTCCGTCCAGGCCACCGAGGACTACATCTCGGGACGCTTCGGATAGACCGGTCCCCCGGCAACGGAGCCGACGTGGGCCGGGGGCGTGGGTGGTTGCGCCCGGTGGTGTGTCTCCACCGGCGAACCGTCTCACCCCTCCGGCGAACCGGCCCCGTCCCCAGGACTGCCTTGAGGTGCTGCATGGCGGTGCCACCGCAAGGCGAAGGGGCCGCCCCCGCTCCCCGCGAAGGGAGTGGGGGCGGCCCCGTTTCCGTACCGCCGCGATCGCGGCGGGCCGTCAGCCGAAGAGCAGGACCACGACCCCGTAGCTCGCGGCGGCGACCAGCGCCGCGGCCGGCATCGTGATGAACCAGCCCAGGATGATGTTCTTGGCGACGCCCCAGCGCACGGCGTTCACCCGCTTCGTGGCGCCCGCACCCATGATGGCGGAGGTGATCACATGCGTCGTGGAGATCGGCGCGTGGAACAGGAACGCCGAGCCGAACATGATCGACGCACCGGTCGTCTCCGCCGCGAACCCCTGTGGCGGGTCCAGCTCGATGATCTTCCGGCCGAGCGTCCGCATGATGCGCCAGCCGCCCGCGTACGTACCCAGCGAGAGCATCAGCGCGCAGACCAGCTTCACCCAGACCGGGATCGGGTCGCTCGGGCTCTCGACATCGGCGATGACCAGCGCCATCACCACGATGCCCATGGTCTTCTGCGCGTCCTGGAGGCCGTGGCCGAGCGCCATGCCCGCCGCCGAGACCGTCTGCGCTATCCGGAAGCCGCGCTTGGCCTTGTGCGGGTTGGCCTTCCGGAACATCCACATGATCACGACCATCACCAGATAGCCGACGACCAGTCCTATGACCGGCGAGACGAACATCGGGATGACGACCTTGTCGAGCACCCCGTCCCAGTGCACCAGCGTCCCGCCGGCCAGCGCCGCGCCGACCATGCCGCCGAACAGGGCGTGCGAGGACGAGGACGGCAGGCCGAAGTACCAGGTGACGAGATTCCAGATGATCGCGCCGACGAGCGCGGCGAAGAGGATTCCCATCCCCTTGGCGCCCTCGGGCGTCGCGATCAGCCCCTCACTGACGGTCTTGGCGACCCCACTGCCCAGGAACGCACCCGCGAGGTTCATCACCGCGGCCATCGCCAGCGCCGCTCGGGGGGTGAGCGCCCGGGTGGAGACGGAGGTGGCGATGGCGTTCGCCGAGTCGTGGAAGCCGTTCGTATACGTGAAGCCGAGCGCGACACCGATGGTCACGATCAGCGCAAAGGTGTCCACGTGGTTCAGGACTCCTTGACCGCGATGGTCTCCACCGTGTTGGCGACGTGCTCGAACGCGTCGGCCGCCTCTTCCAGCACGTCCACGATCTGCTTGAGCTTCAGCACCTCGATGGCGTCGTACTTGCCGTTGAAGAGATGGGCGAGCAGCTTGCGGTGGATCTGGTCGGCCTGGTTCTCCAGGCGGTTGACCTCGATCCAGTACTCGGTGAGGTTGTCCATCGTCCGCAGCCCCGGCATCGCCTCGGCGGTCAGCTCGGCCGCGCGGGCCAGGACCTCGATCTGCTGGGCAATGCCCTGGGGAAGTTCCTCGACCTGATACAGCACGACCAGGTCGACGGCCTCCTCCATGAAGTCCATGATGTCGTCGAGCGACGACGCGAGGTTGTAAATGTCCTCACGGTCGAACGGCGTAATGAAAGAGGAGTTCAGCTGGTGGAAGATCGCGTGGGTGGCATCGTCCCCCGCGTGCTCCGCTGCCCGCATGCGCTCCGCGATCTCGACTCGGGAGGCAGAGTCCGCCCCGAGCAGTTCCATCAGGAGTTTCGAGCCCGTGACGATGTTGTCCGCGGACGCGGAGAACATGTCGTAGAAGCTCGTCTCCCTGGGGGTCAGACGAAAGCGCACGGGGGGTCCTCGGGGTGCTTTGGATTGGACAGGCTGATGCTAGGCGCATCATCCGGCCACGGCTAACCGGCGTTCTTCAGTGTCGCGCATCGGGCACAGTGATCAGCACGGACCCCCGGTCACGTTTCAGCTGAATTCGTTAGGATATACCCACCAGGGGTATATAGAGCCAAGGGTAAAGGGAAAACGGGAGGCAGTAATGACCACCACCGAGACCGCCGGGACCACCACGGAGACGGAATCCACCGTCACCGATCACGACCGGGGCATACACGGTTATCACCATCAGAAGGCCGAGCACCTCAAGCGGCTGCGCCGGATCGAGGGCCAGATCCGCGGCCTCCAGCGCATGGTCGACGAGGACGTCTACTGCATCGACATACTGACCCAGGTCTCGGCGTCCACGAAGGCGCTCCAGTCGTTCGCCCTCCAGCTGCTGGAGGAGCATCTGCGGCACTGCGTCGCGGATGCGGCGGTCAAGGGCGGCGAGGAGATCGATGCCAAGGTCGAGGAAGCCACGAAGGCGATCGCCCGGCTGCTCCGCACCTGATGGCGGGGCTCGGGCCGAGGCGCCGCGCTCACCCCCGGTGGTCGCCCTGCCGGGGGACGGTGGTCCGCTCGGTGATCACCCGGACATCGAGCACCTCGTCGATACGGTCCGCGCTGAGCCGTTCCCCGATCGCGGCCGACGCGGCGATCATCAGCTCACCGCAGAGCTCGATCTCGGCGAGGGCCACATGGTCGGATACGGTCCGCGCGCTGAGCGTCACCACGTCACTCACCTCTCCTGCCGTCGCCGGCTTCCTAGCGTAAGGAGCGGAGCACACGCCGCGCATGGCACGGACGGACCATTTCGCCGCCGCCGGCATGCCTATGCCTCCGCCCGCACCCCTCTGCCCCTCGGTCATCGCTGTCGGATCCGCCCCGTGTAGATGTCGCGGTCGTCCGGCAGCCGCACGGAGACCGGCACCCCGAACCCGTACAGCAATGTGGTCGACACCACTTCCACCGCCCGCCCCTCGTTGGCGAAGCTGAACCGGTGGCGCACCTTGCGCAGCCGCCCCCGCTCGTCGAGGTACGCGTCGAACGGCACCGTGTCCGTGCGGAACCCTTTCGCTGCCGCGTCCAGTGCCCCGCGCGATCCGGGCGCGGCCTCACGCGCGGCCAGCCCGATGTCCGCCGTCCCCCGGTAGTGCCGCACGGGGACCCCGGCGAGCACGGTCTCCTCCACGTACGTCACCTGCCGGGCCCCGCGCAGCAGTTCGGCGGCGGTCATCGGATCGGTCACCCCGCCGCTGACGAGGTTGCCGTCCTCCAGGGCCGTCGTGTCGACCCTGACCCATTTGTCCGCGGGCACTCCGGCGCCGCGGTTCATCATGTAGAGCGCGCCGGGGGCCAGCAGTTCGGTGATGGGGCGGTGCTCGTCCTCACCGGCGGCGTCCTTGGGCACCACGACCGTGAGGCGGCCCCTGCAGTGGCGGAAGTCGTACGAGCCCCGGCCCCTGACGGTCACCCGCGTCCCGCCTGCCGCGGTCTCCAGCGACGTACGCACCTCGGCGGTCCCGGCGACGGCCCCGGAGGCGGGGGCGATCCCGGCCACCGCCGTTCCGGTCCCGCTCACCGTCCCCGCGAGCACCGCGGCCGCGCGGTGCACCGCGTCGAGGGCGTCGGCCCCGCCCCGATCACCGGCCACGGCACGGTCACCGCCGCCACCACTGCCCGAACATCCGGCGGTCGCCGCCATCACGCCCACCACGGCAAGGGCGCAGACAGCGCGAGCCCCGCCTTTGGCCCTGTGCTGCCGCACCACCATCGCCTGCCAACCCCCAACGCCGTAACGCCTGCCCGAGAGGCCCATCCGTTCCGCATAACGACGCCCCGTGTCCACCGTCACGCCACCCCCGTCCGCCACACCGCCGAGTGGCCCTGCCCAGTAACGTGGACGGGTGCATGACCGACACACCGACGGGGTCCCGCCGACCGCCGCCATCGCGTCCGAGCCCGCCACCGCCGGGCACGAACCCACCACCGTGGAGCGCGGCTCCTTCTGCACCGCACGCTGTTCCTGCGGCTGGTACGGCCCGGCCCGCCGCTCCAGGGACCGGGCGCGTACGGACGCCGCGGAGCACCGCGCGGCACCCTGACCACTACCGGCCGATCACCCGCACCGGCCCCTTCGCACCCCGGCCTCCGCCACCCCCACCGTCCGGCCCTCAGCGCCAAGACTCGGAGATCCGATGAACCCGCCGACCCAGCCCGCCCGGCGCAGTCTGCTCACCGCGGGCGCCGCGGCAGCACTCACCGGCGTCACCATCGCCGCCTGCAGCAAGACTTCCGCCGCGTCGGACGGTGCCGGGAGCACCGCCGGCACGGGAGGCACCGGGAGTACCGGGAGCTCTCCCGCCCCTTCGTCCGCATCGGCCCCGCCGAAGCACGCCCCGGCCGGGCCGGCGGACTGGTCCGCCGTGGCCAGGAGCCTCGACGGCAGCGTCATACGGCCCCAGGACGCCTCCTATCCGACCGCCCGTCAGCTCTACAACACCCGCTTCGACCGCCTGAAACCCGCAGCCGTCGCCTATGTGCGGCACGCGGCGGACATCCGCGAGTGCCTGTCCTTCGCCCGCCGCACGGGCACCCCCGTGTCCATCCGCAGCGGCGGCCACTCGTACGCGGGCTGGTCGAGCGGCAACGGGCACCTCGTCCTTGACGTCTCGTCACTGTCCCGCGTCCGGTCGAACGGCACGATCGGCGCGGGCGCCAAGCTCATCGATGTCTACCAGGGCCTCGTCCGCAGCGGCCTGACGATCCCCGGCGGCTCCTGCCCCACCGTCGGTATCTCCGGCCTCACCCTCGGCGGCGGACACGGCGTCGCCTCCCGCGCGTACGGGCTGACCTGCGACAGCCTGACCGCGGCGACCGTCGTCACGGCCGACGGCAAGACCCTCACCGTGGACGCCAAGCACCACCCGGACCTCTTCTGGGCGCTGCGCGGCGCGGGCAACGGCAACTTCGGCGTGGTCACCGAGCTGACGTTCCGCACCCGCCCGGCCCCGCGGAGCGTCACCGCGTACATGTCGTGGCCGTGGTCCCGCGCCCGGTCCGTGGTGACGGCCTGGCAGAAGTGGGGCCCGTCCCAGCCCGACGAGATCTGGTCCTCCCTGCACCTCGCCGCCGGCCCCGGAGGCAGCAGACCGAACGTCTCGGTCGCCGCGTTCAGCCTCGGTACGTACGGCGACCTGCAGAACGCCGTCGACCGCCTCGCCGACCGGATCGGTGCCCCCGCTTCCTCCGTCTCGCTGCGCCGCCGCAGCTACCAGGAGGCGATGCTGGTGTACGCGGGCTGCTCGGGCATCACCGACGCGCAGTGCCATCTGCCGGGGACGACGCCCGGCCGCACCCCTCAGGGCACGCTCCGGCGCGAGACGTACGCCGCCGCCTCCGACTTCTTCGACCGCTCCCTGTCCCCGGCGGGGGTGCAGGCCCTGCTCGCCCGGACCGAGGCGTTCACCCGGATTCCGGTGACGCGGGGCGGCGGTGGCGGCTCCATCTCGCTCACCGCGCTAGGCGGGGCGATCAACCGGGTCTCCCCGCAGTCGACGGCCTTCGTCCACCGCGGCTCGCGGATGCTCGCGCAGTACATCGGTTCCTGGAAACCCGGCACGGCGGGCAGCGCCCAGCAGGACTGGCTGAAAGACACTCATGCGGCGATGCGCCGGTACGCGTCCGGAGCGGCGTACCAGAACTACACCGACCCGGCGCTGACCGACTGGCGCCGGGCCTACTACGGCTCGGCGGCCGACCGCCTCGCCAAGCTGAAGAAGCAGTACGACCCGGAGCGCCTCTTCGCCTTCCCGCAGGCGCTCTGACGTACGGCCGCGCCCTGCGGCAACCCGGCCCCGCGGGGCCGGGTCCTACGCGGCCAGATCCTTCTCGCCGTCGCCGCCGGTGCCCGGACGCGGCTCGGGGATCCCGAACGCCCCGGCCCGGCTCCCGGCCGCCGCCACCGGCACCGGCCGGCGCGACCGTACGAGCCGGCCGAACCGGTCCGACCGCGAGACGGCCGCCACCAGCGGGGTCAGCAGCATCATCGCCAGCGGGGCGAGCAGCAGGGCGATGGCCGTGCCGAGCGCGAATCCTCCGACGACGTCGGTCGGGTAGTGGACGCCCATGTAGACCCGGCAGAAGCCCTCCAGGAGGGCGAGCCCGATCGCGGCGAGGCCGAACTTCCGGTTGGCCACGAAAAGTCCGACGGCCAGGGCCATCGCCATCGTGGCGTGGTCGCTCACGAAGGAGAAGTCGGTCTTCCCCGCCACCAGGACGTCCAGCCCCTGGTGGTCCTTGAACGGGCGGGGGCGCTCCACGAATCCGCGGATCGGAATGTTGATCAGGAGCGCGATCCCGGCGGCGAGCGGCGCCCAGACGATCCCGGCGACCGCCGTCACCGAGTCGTCGGCCGTGCCGCGCCGGCGCACGCTCCACCAGCACCACAGGACCACCAGGACCATGCCGAGCATGATTCCGTACTCACCGACGAACTCCATGACCCGGTCGAACCAGGTGGGAGCGGACTTCGCGAGTCCATTGATGTCGTAGAGCAGGCTGACGTCGGGGTTCGACCCATCCAGTGCGAGTCCAGCCATCTGCTGCGGCCCCTTGCCTTGTCTGCTGCCGCGGGCACACCGGTGTGCACCGCTATGACGAACCCCCGTGTCGGTCCGATCACTGCGTGGATCACTGCTGCGTAAGTCGGTGCCGCGTCGCATGGTCGATGCGCCGTCGTCCCGGTCCACCCAGGGAACGACGTCTCCTGTGTGTGCGTTCCACTCTCCACCGAATGATCACCATGACGTTATCGAAGAGAGACTCGTCGTCGCAGCTCAGGGCCCAGGCTTCACGGAGAGTTCCGGCCACCGCCACCATGTGTCAGGCCGCCGGACGGTTTGTCGGAAGGGCCGCGGCGCCGTCCTTGGTCACGCGCGTCGCGCCGAAGTAGTCAGGCGTGTCGATCTTGTCGAACCGGATCACGGCCCCGGTGTACGGAGCGTTGATCATGTACCCGCCGCCGACATAGAGCCCCACGTGATGGATGGCCCGCGAGTTGGTCAGGTCGTTCGAGAAGAACACGAGGTCGCCCGGGAGCAGCTCGTCCCGCGAGGGGTGCGGGCCGGCGTTGTACTGATCGTTCGCCACCCGGGGCAGTTCGATGTCCACGGTCCGGTACGCGGCCTGGGTCAGCCCCGAGCAGTCGAACCGCCCGTTCTGCTCGGGCGTGCCGTTCCCGCCCCAGAGGTACGGCGTACCGAGCTTCTTCTGCGCGAAGTAGATCGCCCCGGCCGCCTGCTCCGAGGGCTGTACGCGGCCTACGGGCCTGGCGAAGCTCTTCTCCAGGGAGCGGATGATGGTGACGTAGTTCTGCGTCTCCGAGATGTCCGGAACCCCACCGGCCCGGATCACCCGGTACGCGCCGGCGTTGTAGGCGGCCAGCATGTTGTCCGTCTGATCCCCCGGCACCTTCTTCACATACCCGGCCAGTTCGCAGTCGTACGAGGCGGCGGACGGGATCGCGTCGGCCGGATCCCATACGTCCCGGTCGCCGTCCTGGTCCCCGTCGATGCCGTGTCCGGCCCAGGTGCCCGGGATGAACTGGGCGATGCCCTGCGCGGCGGCGGGGCTCTCGGCCCGGGGGTTCCACCCGCTCTCCTGGTAGAGCTGGGCGGCCAGCAGGGCAGGGTTGATGGCGGGGCAGAGATTGCCCCACTTCTGCACCAGCGACTGGTACTTCGCGGGCACGGCCCCCTTGGCCAGCGCGACGGCGCCGCCGCCGGACCCCGCAAGTCCGGCGGCGGCGGAATACGTACCGACGACGAGCAGCGCCACGAAGCACATGGCCACGCCTACACCGATGCCACCGACCACCCAGAATTTCCGCACCCCTCAACCATCCCCTATCGGGGACGTGTTCATGGGCGTTTTCGAGGGTGTGTACGAGTCTTCCGGGTCATCGGGGCTCATCGACCGGTCAATCCGGCGCACGGAACCGTCTGCCCGGCGCACCGGGTGCACCGGCCGGATCAACCGGCGCACCCGGCCCACGAGTGACCGTCAGGAAGCCCCGGCGGACCAGTGGTCGGAGCGGACGTTGGGGCTCGGCAGCGGATAGACGCCCTTGTACGCCGGCCCGTTCGGCTTGGACACGGACTCGGCGACCTTCGACTCCTTCACGCAGGGGGTGTCCGCCTCGAAGAAGACCTGCCCCTTGGCGCGCACGCTCACGCTGATGCCGAAGCCGTCCTTCGTCACCGCGTAGACCGCCGGGAACTCCGCGTCCTTGTTCTTCGCCCTGATGCGGTAGTCGCTCGTCCGCCAGAACTCCTCGACCTGGTCCAGGAAGGCCTGCCTGCGCTCCGCGGACACGATGGTCATGACGGTGCGCCTGCGTGTCACGTCGCAACTGCCCTTGGTCGTCGGGCCGTGCGCCCACTGCACCTCGGGGTCGATCTTCTTCAGTACGTCGTCGAGCATGCCGTCGGCCCGCTCGGCGGCCTCCTGCATGTCCATGTTGTTCCCCTTGGTGCCTTCGGAGCGCGCGCTTCTGGTGGCCGTGGTGTTCGCGTCGGCCCCCGGGTGCGCCTTCTCGCTGCCGCAGGCGGACAGCGTGAAGCCGACGGCCAGGGCCACCGCGACGATCTGGAACCTTCGGCTCATCGGTATTCCTCCATCTTGAGCCGGTCGGAGTGCCCCGACACGATAAGAGCAATGCTGTCGGCGGACACGGCGTCCCGTGACGGGGTGAAGTAGTTGGAGTGCGAATCGAAGCTCATGGGCTTGCCCGGATCAACCGGGAACCGCGTGGCCCCGAACGCCTTGCTCGCCGGGTCCTTGCCGAACCAGAGGTCGTCGTCGCCCGGGTCGGCCAGGTCGCCGGCGATGTAGGAGCCGGCCGGTCCGCCCAGGACCATCCCGATCGCGCCCACGACCACCTGCGTCTTGGACGGGAGCTTGGTCACCGGGTCGTTCTCGGCGGCGCCGACGAAGACGTGCCCGGCACCGACGCCGAGGTCCACGGCACGGTCCACGCCCACGCCGGGGCTGCCGACCAGGATGATGTCGTCCACCCCCGGAATCCCGCCGGGGCGCTGGGTCGCGGCACCGACGGCGCGCGAGCCGTAGGAGTGCCCGATGGCCGTGATGTGCGGGTCCTTGTTCTGGTTGGTCGCGACGATACCGCTCATGAAGTCGTTGTACGCCGCGCCGCCCTTCTCCGCCCGCGCGGTACCGGCGACGGCCAGGCTGTGCAGCCCGTCCGGCGTCTGCGGGGCGTCGTACCCGAGCCAGACGATCGCCGCGCTGGACGGGTCGTACCCCTGGGCGCCGATCGCCGTGTCACGGGCCCGCTTGAGGCCGCTCTTCGCGAACTCCTCGTCGAGGGCGGTGTTCAGCCCCGGCACGTAGGCCGACACGTTCTTCGAGGTGTCGGGGTTCCCGTAGGAGACGATCGCCCGGCCGTTGCCCTCGTCGCTGATGCCGATGAGGTACATCGGGGGCTGGCTGCCCTCCTTCAGCTGCCGGTCGATCTCCCGCAGTCCGGCCAGCTGCTCCTGCGACTTCTTGTCGGTCTGGCCCTCCAGCTTCGAGATCAGATTCGGCAGGTTGCGGCGGTTGGCCGTGTCCCGGTCCGCCACCGGAATCCCGTCCAGGCTGCCGATCTGGTCCGGGGAGAGCTCCAGGTACCGGTCACGCTGCTCCTGGGTCAGCCCGTCCCACCAGGCCTTGCGGCCGGCCGCGCTGGAGCCGCGCGGGATGCGGTCGTTGAGGTACTGCCGCTCCCCGTCGCGTACCGCCGACTCGACGCGGGTGCCGGAGCCCGGCAGCCCGGTAAGGGCGCTGCCGCCTCCGCCGGACCCCTTGGTCATGTCCCAGGCGGCGGCCACGTACTTGCCCTTGTCCCACTTGTCGCCGGCCTTGTTGGCGGCCTGTGCGTACTGGTCGACGACGTTCCTGGCGGTGTCGACGGGGTGCGCGATGGTGTCGATGGCCCCGGTGACGTCGCCCAGAAGACCGTCGTCGCCGACGACGCCGGAGAGGAAGTTGCCTTCCGGACGGGGGGTGGAGTCCGTGATCGGAGTTTGTCTACCCGCGTTGACCCCTGTAGAAGAACCACCGGTTCCATCCGAACCACCAGCACCGCCGGCACCACCGGCACCACCGGCACCACCCGAGGCGTCGGCTCCTCCGGAGCCACTACCGCCGGAACCACTGCCTCCGGAGCCGCTGCCCCCGGAACCGCTACCGCCGGAACCACTGCCACCGGAGCCGCTGCCACCGGTCGCGTCCGCCCCGCCGGAGCCCGTCCCACCGGTCACGGTCGCGCCTTCGGACCCGGCGCCACCGGAGTCGACGCCCCCCTTCCCGCCGCCGGTCCCGTTCCCGTTGCCGTTGTCACCACCGGCGATGGCTCCGGGCGGCGGGCAGGCGCTTCCGGTCAGCTGACAGATGGCGTTGCGAAGTTGGCCGGAAACCTGCCCACCGATCCCCGTGGCCACGAGCCCACCGATGAGGGCCACGACCACGAGGATCATGCCCAGGTATTCCATCGCGGTCTGACCGTTGTCCCGGCGCCACTTGATCACCCGCTTGAGGACGCCGAACGGCTGGTGCTCGACGCGCTGTTCGGCGGTGAGCCGGAACCAGGCGCGCGAACTGGACCGGGACAGCAGGACGATGACGGCGACGGGCAGCACCAGCTGCGTCACGCCGCGGCCGTTGTCCGCGTCGTTCAGCGTCGCCAGCGCTCCGAGCGTGAGCCAGGCATGCACGGCCAGGAGCCCGCGCCAGATCCAGACACCACCGGTCCGCAGGTACAGCGACAGCACGAACCCGGTGATCCCGGGAAGCGACGCGTACAGCACCATGCCCAGCAACCGGCCGTCCACCGCGTCGACGGACGAGGCCACGACCAGCACGTCGAACGCACCGACGACCGTGAGGACGAAGAGCAATCGGACGAGAATCAGTACCGCCTGCAAGGGGCGTGACAGTGGTTGTCTACCCGGAGGGACCTCGGCGGCGCTCAAGTCGGCACCGCCCGGTACCGCTAGTTCTCGTATGCCCGACACGGCGAGTCTCCCCAGCTTTGTGAGTGGGTGCAGCGATAGTTCCCCCCGGTATCCGTATGCGACCACAACAAGGCAGGGCCCGGCATGGGCCCCAGGACCCAATGCCGGACTCAATGTCCGGGCCTCGCCCGCCACTTCACTTATCGCCATCGACCGCCCCGTTACGGGTTATTGGGGCAGCGACGGGCCGTCAGGAGGCCCCGGCCGACCAGAAGTCGGAGTGGATGTCGGGAGCGGGCACGACATCACCTGTGAACGGCCGGCCGTTGGCCCGGGTCCGCGGGGGGCCGACCTTCGCCATGATGAAACAAGGGGTGGTCACGCTGACGTGAAATCGCCTTGCAGCCAACGGACAGGCTCATTTGAAACCCCTCAGAGGTTCGCGCATAGATCGCAGGCATGGCCCTGTCGCGGTCCACGCCAGTAACAGCCAAATTCTCTTGGACCTTCTCTGCGGGAAGTTGAGGCGGATCGTAGCCAAGCCATACGATCGAAGCGCTTGAAGGAGCCATACCCCTCGCCCCAATTGCTGTACTCCGGGCTCGCTCGATGTCGTTGTGCACGAAGCTCTTGTCCAGCGACGTGCCGAGCCCTGGGACGTATGCCGACACATTGCGTGAGGAGTCCGGGCTCCCGAACGAGACAATTGCCCGCCCGAGGCCCTCATCGCTGATCCCCAGCAGGTACATGGGCGGCGCCCCGGGCTCCGGGGCGCCCCGCAACTGCCGGTCGATCTCCCGCAGCGCCGCCGACCGCGTCTGCGACTTGGTGTCGTCCAGTCCCTCCAACTTGCCCATCAGCACCTGGATGTTGTCCCGGTTCGCCGCATCCCGCACCAAGGCCGGAATGCCGTCCAAGTTGCCGATCCGGTCCGGGTACACCGCCAGGTACTCCTCGCGCTGTTCGTCCGTCAGGGGGGACCACCAGGCCTTCCGCTCGGCCGGGGACGTGTCGCGGGGGATCGCGTCTTTCAGGTAGCCGCGGGCCGCGTCCCGTACCGCTGCCGCGTCGCCCGCCGCGTCCTGCCACGTCGAGTTCGGGACCTTCAAGCCCTCCTCGGCCTTCAGCTGCCGCAGGATGCGGGCGTAACGCCAGTCGATCTCGGCCGCCGTCACGGACCGCCTTCGCCACCCGGTCCGCGATGTCCTGCGCCTTCGCCACGTTCGGGTTGGGGGCGACCAGGCCCGAGGGCGCGTGCAGCCCGGGCGCCGCGGCCCCCACCGTGGCCGTTCCGCCCGGCAGCGGTTTGTCGTCGATCAGGCCCTCGCCCGCCGCCGGGTACGTCACCGAACCGTCCCCGTGCACGGTAGACCTCAAGGCCGCCGCGTCGTCCAGCGCTTCCCGTAACGCGCGTTGCTGGGCGCGTAGTTCGTGGGCCATGCTGTTCAGCGCCGTGCGGAGCAGGCCGCACTCCGTGCAGACGTAGCTCAGGTTCCGGCTCATCTGCCGCAGCCGTCCGACCGCCGCCTTCGCCGCCTCACCGTGCTGTGTGTCCCGCAAACCGGTCAGCAACTGCGTCTCGATCCGGTCCCGGCCCGCGTCGGCGCGGTTGCTCGCCTTCCCCCACCATTCGGCCGCGCCCTCCAGTTCGCCGCACTTCAGGTCCCGCAACTGCGCCCAGGTCAGGGTCATCGCGCCCCGTCCCGGCCTGCCGAAGCCACCTGCCCGAAGGCGGACTTCACGGTCTCGTTCGTCTCGCCCTGGGCCCGCGCGACGGCCCGCAGGTTCCCGGCCGGCGCCCGGCACTCCCCGCGCGCCGCCTCGAACCTCCGCGTCCACGACTCCCGTACGGCGCCCAGCTCCGCCAGTGCGGTCAGCCCACCCGTTCCGGCAAGGCGGCCCTCGTGCGCGGTCTCCGGTTCCGACTTCACCGGGCCGAGGTGCGTACACATCCCCTCCGCCCCACCGGCGGCCAGCAGCCACACACCGTCGCTGTGCTTCAGCACGTCCCCGCCACCGCGCCAGATCGCTCAGCCGCTGCCGGCCACCGGGCTGTCCCACCACTGCCACTGCGCCCACCCCGTTCCTTGATCGCGGAGCGGCACTGTGCCAAATCCGGGGCCCGCAACACGCCCACGCGTCGGGACGCCGACGGGCAGGGCGGGCCCCGTTCCCGGGGGTCCCAACGCGGGGTTCCCGAGCGCGGATCACCCGAACGGTGGACGGGCGCGGGCCCTACCCGCCTCCGGCGCCCCCGTCGTACGTCCTCGGGTCCGCCGTGGCGAGGCGGTGCAGCGCGGCGGCTGCCCGGTCCTCGGGAGGGGTTCCGTCCTCCGGGATGTACCACATGCAGTGCTTCCAGGGGGTGTACTCCCCGCTCCGCACCACGCCCGGATCGGGGCGGTACAGGAGGGAGACGGCGGTCAGGTCCCGGTCGCGGAAGTCGGTGCCGACCCAGTTCGGCTTCGCCCCCCAGCGGGTCAGCAGATCCGGCCGGTCGCGCAGTCCCGCCGCGATGAGCCGTGCGGTCCTGCGGGCCGGCCACGTCCACGAGTGGTCGTTCTCGGCACGCGTGATCTCGGCGTCGTACGCGGCGGCCTCGAAGCGGTACTCGGGGAGCTCGCGCGGCAACGGCGAGGAGGACGGCGGAGCCGGGCGGCTCCAGTCGGACCAGACGACGTGGTCCCCGTCCCTGCGGATGGTGACGTGGAGCGCCCCGCAGCACCCCTCGGTGCAGTACGCCTCGGCGAGCTGCACCTTTCGGGGTTCGTCCGTGGCCCGCAGGCGTCCGGCGTCCAGCAGGTATTCCGGGGAGTGCGCGAGGCCCCGCCCGAAGGCCTCCGGCACCAGGGGGCGCCCGTCGATCAGAATGCGCGTCTCCACGATGCCCGGATCCACCGGATCGAGCACGGTGGCCTCGACCCTCAACCGGCCGACCGGTCCTGCGGACCCTCCCGAACCCGGAGATCCCGCAGCTCCCGCGGATCCCGCCGATTCGGAATCACGACGGAACGGCTGCCGTGCCGTGCGCCGGGCCCACTCCGCCCGACGTCCCTCGCCGTTCACCGGGAGAGCCCGCCAGGCAGGCCGGCTCAGCACGGCCTCCAGGCCGTCCAGCAGCGCCTCGCGTCGGCCTGTCCCCCACTCCAGCAGGTGGCTCGGGCCGCTGTGCAGTTCGAGCGCGACGGACAGCAGGACCGCGTAGTGGCCGAAGGCGGGCGGCAGTTCGGCGGCGCGCGCGACGAACGCCTCGTACATGCTGACGGCCGCCGGGCAGGCGAGGATCTCGGCCCGGTCGTCGTTCGCACTCGACATCCGGCACAACAGCCGTCCTGCCCCGGCCACCGGCCAGGACTCGTGCGGGTCGGCCTCCCGCAGGACTTCGGCGAGCCGGACGGCCTCGGCGACCCGTCGAGCCGTTTGGGGCCGCATGCTGCCCGTCTCCCGGAGAACGGCCTCCAGCCGCTCGCGTACGGAGGCATCCGCACCGGCGGCGAGCGCGTCGACCAGGCCGCGGAGCGCCGGGGTGCCGGCGCGATGGCCCAGCCACACCAACGCCGCGGTCGGGCTGTCAATGGCGTCGAGCGCCTGCACGGCAAGGGAGAAGAGGCCCTGCAACTGCCCGAGGACCTTGAGGTACGGGATGTCCTCCGGCTCACCGAGCCGGGCCAGGAGAGCGATGCCGACGGAGACCGCCAGGGTGCTCGTTCCCGTACGCGCCAGGCACCGGCCGAGCGCACGGGCCGACGCCTCGTCCTGCAACGGCAGCCCGGCGACGGCGTACTGGACATGCCCGGCCCGAACGTTCGGCTCGGCGAGGCGCAGATGAATCTCTTCGGCGGCCCGGTCCGTGTCCGGGGCGCTCATCAGGGGGCCCAGCACCTCCGCCAGCGCCGCGCAGGCCACCTTCCACGGTGTATTGGTCGCGGTTCTGGTCCGGCGGCGGCGCTCCGGCGGGTCCGGTAGCGCGTATCCCCCTTTGGGGAGCCTGCCGTCGGGCTCCGCGCGGTGAAGGCGCAGGGCGTAGACGTACAGCGGGAGTCCGGGAGTGAGCGCGCCGCGCTCGGCCGCGGCGCTCAACGGGCGGGGTGGGTCTCGATTCCATGAGTCATGCGCGGATTCTGGCAGGAGCCACTGACCGTCCGCCAGCTCTTTTCCCCGCCTGCCGCCCCGGCTGACCGCCTCCCGCCCGTCGCCCCGGCGGCCTGCCGACCCGTCTGCCGCCCCGCCGCCCGCCATGTGGCAGACCGCGCACGGCCCGGACACGAGTCCGTTGGAGGGGTCTTCCGAGGACGTCAGCAGGACGTCAGTGAGGCATCAGCGGAACGTGAGCGATCCACAGGATGCTTTGGTTGTCAAGAGGTCAGAGAGAGCGGTTCGCCGCAGGATCCGGGCCTTGTCTCACCCTCGTCCTGGGAGAACTTCATGCGTACGATCCGCACCCGCAAGCACACCGCTGCCCTCGGCGCCCTCACGGCGGTGCTCGCTCTGGCCCTCACCGCCTGCGGCGGGGACGACACCGGTACGAAGTCCGCCGGCCCGGCGGGCGACGCCGCATCGGCCGCCACCTCGACGGACGGCTCCCGGTCCGACGACGCCTCGAAGACCACGGGCGACTCGAAGAGCGGCGGCACCGCGCAGAACGCCGGAGCCACCAAGGCGGGCGCCTCGAAGACGGGCGCGACCGGCGGCACCGCGAACGCGGGCGGCAACACCAGCGACAGCTACGCCTACAAGCACCCGTGCAAGAGCAGCGACCTCTCGGTGCGCGTGTACCCCCGCGAGGGTTCGGCCACCCAGCACGTGATCGAGGTCAACAACACGGGCGCGAACTCCTGCGGCCTGAGCTACTTCCCGCGGGTCAGCCTGGGCGCCTCGAAGGCCTCGGACCACAGCGGCGACATCACGCCGGCGGTCCCCGGCGGCCTGGGCGGCGCGCCCGCTTACCCGGTCAAGCCCAAGACGGCCGCCATCGCGGTGATCGACCTCAACCCGGGTGGCAAGAACGGCGTGACCTGGGTCGACGAGATGAACGTGCTCCCCGACGGCGACCACATGGCCAACGCGGACACGCAGAACTTCCCGCTCGGCCCCGACGTCAAGGTGGGCGACCCGAAGCTGGGTCTGTACCGGAGCACGGTCGCCGAAGCGGTGAGTTCCATGCAGTCCGCGGGCAAGTCCTGACCCGACCGGCACCGAGGGCCCGGATCCGACGTGATCCGGGCCCTCTTGCGTCGGTCGCGGACGGGGTGTCCTGCGCCGCGCGGCAAGAAACACACCGGTCACCTACGCACAAGCGCAGGCGCTAAATCGAGCCAGTTCATCGAAGCGGGCAGAGCCCTGCTCCAGGCCGAATACTCCTTTCCGGACGCCGGGTTCTCCGCACACCGCGCCGCCACACGCTCTCCTCGACGCACAAGAACCTGAAGCTGGGCGCCCGGCGCGAGCCCCCGGTGACGGCCGTTCCGGGTGCGACTGCGCACCACGACGGACGGTCTGGCGACGATCCGAAAACGTCCAGAATCCGGACGGGGACCACTACCCGGGATGGGTAACGTTCGACGGGTGCGGGAGTCGTTGCCACGGGGGCGAGGTGAGGGCAGTGAGCGGGATTGTTGTCCATCTGCCGCAGGCGGGCGGTGACGGCACGGGGGCGCCGGGCGGTGCCTCGGTGACCTTGCGGCTCGGCCCTGGGGAAGTGGCGCGTTTCGGGCGGGGCTCGGCGACGATCCCGGTCGAACTGCGCCTCGACGACGAGGCCATCTCCCGGCTGGCCGGCGAGATCCGGGTGACCGACGACCACTGGCAGCTCAGCAACCACAGCGCGACCCAGAGCTACCTGGTGGAGAACCCGGAGGGAGCGGGCGAGTATCTGCGGGTCCCACCGCGTCGGGCCGGCGCCCCCATCCCCTTCGAGTTCTCCCGGGTCGTGCTGCCCACCCGCCGCGGCACCACCGTCGCCTTCCAGGTGTTCGCACCCGACCACGTGTATCTGGACCCCGACGGCATGGCGGGCCAGTGGGGCAACCGCACCGTCATGGCGTACTCCCTGGACGAGACCGCCCTCTACTTCCTGGTCCTGGTCGCGCTCTGCGAGCCGCGGCTGCGTGACGAGTCGCCGGTCGCGGTGCCGACCACCCCGCAGATCGTCGAACGGCTCAGGGGGCATGCCGCGTGCGGCCGGTTGAGGGCACGGGCGGTCAGCTCGCACATCGACTACCTCGCCGAGGAAAAGATGCGGATCAGTGCTCCGCCCGAGCACGGATCCGGAGGTGCGCGCCGCAACGGAAAGCGGGAGGCCCTGGTCGGGACCGCGCTGCGGTTCGGACTCGTACGGGAGGAGCATCTGGCGCTGCTGCCGCCCCGGGCCGCGGCAGGCATCCGGGCCCGGGAGACGGGCCGTTGACCACACGCGGCCGCATGCAGTGCACCAGGCCCGCGGGGCACGGCGGACTCACGGCGTGCACCAGGCTCTCAGGGCCCGGCGGACACACGGAGCGCGCCGGGCCCGTGCAGTGCGGCGGACTCACGGAGTGCGGCGGTCCGCACCGGGGCGGACGCGGACGGGGGACCGGAGGGGGAGACGGTGCACGGGCGGGGCGACACATCGGGAAGTGACCTTACGGAGCCGCTCCCGCGCGGCTACCGGATCGGCGGCTGGGAGGTCACCGAGCCGATCGCGTCCGGGGGCTGGGCAACGGTGTACGCGGGCCGCCCGGCCGAACCGGCGGAGGAGTCGGCGAAGGAGTCGGCGAAGGACCCGGCGGAGGAGTCGGCGGAGGTCGCGCTGAAGATCCTGCCGACCTCGGGACTCGCACCGCGCCAGGCCCGCAAGGTCGCGGAGACCGCCCGGCGGGAGGTCGAACTGGACCGCCGGGCCGGCCATCCGAGGCTGATCCGCCTGCTGGACTCCGTCGTGATCAGCGATCCGGACCGGGCGTCCCTGGACGGTGCGATCGTGCTGGTGATGGAGCGGGCCGAGCGCAGTCTGCGGGACCTGTTCGATGCGGGGGTCGCGGAGGCGGACGTCGCCCGGCTGTTCGCCGAGATCTGCGAGGGCCTGGCCCATCTGCACGGCAGCGGCTGGGTGCACGGCGACCTCAAGCCGGAGAACATCCTGCTGATGGCCGACGGTGCGCTCAAGCTCTCGGACTTCGGCCTCGCCACCGAACTGACCGGCACCGACGGCACCCACGGGTACGCCCCGCCGATGGGCACCCTGGACTACCTCCCACCCGAGCGCTGGCAGGCCCCGCTCGGCGAGCACGGCGTGGAGATCCGGCCCAGTGCCGACATCTGGGCCCTGGGCATCATGGTCCACGAGGTGTTCGCCTCCGGCGCCTCGCCGTTCCCCGGTGCGACGCCGGTGGCGCGCGGCGCGGCGGTGCAGGAGTACGCCGACGGGCGCGCACCGCTGCGGATCGACGGTGCGGTGCCGCCGTTCTGGCGCGCCCTGGCCATCGACTGCCTGGCCCCCACCCACGCCGACCGCGCCGCGCACAGCGCCGAGAGCCTCCTGGCACGCATCACCGCACGGCCGACGCCGCCCCGCCCGGTACGCCGCCTTCGGGGAACCCGCGCCGCCCTGGTGACCGTCGCGGTGTGCGCGGTGGCCGCGACGGTCTGGTCGCACGCCGTCGGCGACCCGTCCGGCAGCAGGGACGAACCGGCGGGCCGGCTCACGGTGTTCAACGCCGACGACAACTGCCAGAGCCGTACGGACCGCAGTCCGCAGTGCAGTCTCGGCCTGGCGATCGACCCCCTTCTGCCGTACACCATCGACAACGTCGTACCGATGCGGGTGTGGCACGGCGACGTCCTCGCGGTCGACTGCCGTCTCGCCCAAGGGGTGCCCATCATCGACGAGTCGGACGCCAGCTCCACCGAGTGGTACCGCGTCCGGCTGCCGGCCGGCTCCTCCCGCTCCTCGGCCTGGCTGCCCGCCGTGCGTACGGCGGACCATCCCCGGGTTCCCGACTGCCCGCGCCCCGAGCCCGTTCGTTGAGTGTCGGTGTTCGTGTCGCGAACTGTCACTCCGGATCGTTCCGGATGTCCTGCCCGGCGGCACGACGGCTAGCTTGCGGACCCACAGCCACCGCAAGGAAGAGGGAACAGCCCATGCGCGGCACGCGCTCGCTTCTGCTCGGCGGGGTCTTCGTCCTCGCCTCCCTGGCCGCGCCGCCCGGCGCCCTGGCCGCCGAGAACGGCTCCGGCCCCGCGTCCCCCGCACGGGTCGCCGATGCCACCCAGAGCTTCCGCAACCAGGCCACGGGCCGTTGCATGGACGACACCGACAACGGCTTCCGCACCTGGAGCTGCAACGGCAGCAACCCCCAGCTGTGGGACGTGAAGGTCTGGGACGACGGCACGCGCCAGCTGCGCAACGTCAACACCAACCGCTGTGTCGAGGACAGTGACAACGGGTTCCGCACCGTCGGCACATGCAGCTCCAGCCCGGCGCAGAGCTGGTGGGTCAAGGTCTGGGGCGACGGCACCGTCCGCTTCCAGAATCAGGCCACCCTGCGGTGCATCGACGACAGCTCCCTGGGCTTTCGCACCTGGCCCTGCAACGACACCCCGTACCAGAGCTGGTTCTGACCCGACCCCTCGCAACTCCCCTCCCGCAAGGCTATTCCGACGCGAAGGAGCAGTCAGGTGCGTGGCTCGACCGAACGACGACGTGCGATGTGGAGATCATCGGTCCTGCTGGCCGTGGTGGCCGTGACCGGCCTCGGCAACCCTGCCTTCGCGCAGAGTGCGGGCGATGTGCCGGGCCCCCTCGGGCACACCGCCCCGGCCACGCTGTTCTGCGACATCCCCCCGGACCGGGACATCGCCGTGACCCGCAAGGTGTACGAGGTCGGGCAGCGCCGCGGCGTGTCCGACAAGGTGATGCTGGCCGGCTTCGAGACGGGCTGGGTCGAGTCCCGCATGAACAACCTGGCGTGCGGGGACCGGGATTCGCTCGGCGTCTTCCAGCAACGGCCCTCGATGGGCTGGTGCGAACCCGCACAGTGCCTCGACGTCGACTACGCGGCGAACAAGTTCTTCGAGGTGGCCCAGCAGATGGAGCCCGACTGGGACACCGCGGGCGAACTGGCCCAGGCCGTCCAGCGCTCCGCCTACCCGGAGCGCTACGGCCAGGCGGAGGGCTACGCGCGGGAGCTGATGGCCGAGGCCTTCCAGCCGTACGGCACGATCGGGGCGAAGTACGCCGGCATGGGCGGCCCCGGCGGCCCGCTCGGCCCGCCGCTCCGCGCCGAGGAGAACTCCTCGCTCGGCGGGCGGTTCCAGCTCTTCCAGAACGGGATCATCCTCTGGCACCCGGACGTGGCCCACGCGATCCACGGGGACATCCTCACGAAGTTCTGGGACACCGACGCCGAACGCCGCTGGGGCTTCCCCACCACGGACGAAGCCGACGCCGCACAAGCACCCGACGGAACCCGCGGCCGCTACCAGTTCTTCGAACACGGCCTCTTCCTCTGGTCCCCCCGGACCGGAGCACACACCGTCCACGGCGCCATCTACGACGCCTTCCACGCCGCCGGACACGAAAGCACCCTCGGCTACCCCCTCACCGACGAAACCGACGAAGCAGGCGGCGGCAAAGCACAGAAGTTCCAGAAAGCCACCATCCACTGGAACGCCGACCGCGGCACCTGGATCACCGACAACTAGCGATTCCCCTTCCCCACCGCCATTTCCCACCAGGAGGTCGTGTTGAGCGAGCACCGTCCCACCCGCAGGAACGTCCTGAAGGCCGCGGGCGGCCTCTCCGCCGCACTGGCGCTCGGCGCCGGTGGCGTCTTCGCGACGGCCACGGCGGCCAGCGCAGCCGGTGACGGCTTCGGGCTGCGCATCGTGGACCGCAACGAGAGCGACCGCCGTCTGAAGTACTACCGGTTCCAGACCGACGCGATCGGCTGGAACCCCGGCGTCAACGTCCTGCTCCCCGACGACTACGCCACGAGTGGCCGCACCTACCCCGTGCTCTACCTCTTCCACGGCGGCGGTCTCACCTCGGACTTCATCGAGTTCGACCGCGCGGGCGTCCGCGACTGGACCGCCGGGAAGCCGATCATCGTCGTGATGCCCGACGGCGGCCACGCCGGCTGGTACTCCAACCCGGTCAGCTCCAACACCGGCGCCCGGAACTGGGAGACCTTCCACATCGCCCAGTTGCTCCCGTGGATCGACGCGAACTTCCGTACGTACGCCGAGTACGACGGCCGCGCCGTCGCCGGGTTCTCGATGGGCGGCTTCGGCGCGCTGAAGTACGCCGCGAAGTACTACGGCCACTTCGCCTCGGTCAGCGCCCATTCCGGCCCGGCCAGCCTGCGCCGCAACCTCGGTGCGATCGTGCACTGGGCCAATGTGTCCTCCGCCGCCGCGGATCTGGCGGGCGGCACCGTCTACGGAGCTCCGCTGTGGGACGAGGCCCGGGTCAGCGCCGACAACCCGGTCGAGCGCATCGAGAGCTACCGCAACAAGCGGATCTTCCTGGTCGCCGGCACCGGTGGCCGGCCCGTGCCCTGGTTCAACCAGGTCAGCGAGGACAACGTGCTCCAGGGCCAGCGGGAGTTCCGCGGCCTCCTCGACCGGGCCGGCATCCCGTACGAGGCACACGAGGAGCCCGGCAGCCATGAGTTCCGCGTACCGCTGTTCCTCCGCGACCTCGACGGCATCATCGGACGCCTCCGCAAGGCCTGACACGGACCACTGCCGCACACCCCGCCCCACATCCGGACACACGGAGACCGAACATGCCCACCCCTTCACAGCCCCCGCAACCCCCACAGCCCTCGCAGACCGGCCTTCGGGACGCCACCCGCCGGTCCGCGCTCAAAGCAGGCATGGGCTTCGCCCTGGGTGCCGGCCTGCTGGGCGCCGCCCCCGGTGCGGCTGCCGCCGACAGCCGGTCCGCCCGGACGGGCCCCGGCCGCCCGACCGCACGACTGCTCCAGACCGGTACCCCGCTGTGCGAGCAGCCCGGCGACTCGGCGAGCGCGCAGGGTCTCGGCTCCGGCGACCTGGCGATCCCGTACTACCGGGAGCACGACAACACCTGGGGTTACGTCTTCGGTGACGCGTTCGGCGGAATCGCCCAGGCCGATCCGTATCTGGGCTCCCCGGTGATCCTGAACCAGGCGAACTTCGACGCCTCCGGCCGGACCCCGATCTCGTTCTCCTGGGCGATGCCCACCGGCGGCGCCGCCGACCAGTGCTTCGACTACGCGCACCGGGCCGACAACGGGCACGGCTTCGAGATCACCCGCATCCCCAACGACTGCATCGAGTTCGGCGGACGCACCTACATCCAGTACACGTCCGTGGCCCTGTGGGAGAACATCCCGGCCGGGTACGACGGTTCGCTGATGTCGGGCGTCGCGTACTCGGACGACTACGGCGTGACCTGGCAGGACTACCCGTACCACTGGGCCGGCGACACCCAGGGGACGAACCAGTCCATGTACGGGATGTGGTCGTTCGCCGGCATCGACCCCGACGGCTGGCTGTACATCTTCTCCAAGCGCTGGAACGGCACACACTCGAACACCGCCGACGGCGGCGCGATCCAGCTGTTCCGCATCCGGCCGGACGAGTTCCGCGCGGCCAACTTCGGGGCGCAGGAGAACTGGGCTTTCCTGGACGGCCGTTGGCAGTGGACGAGGGCGGTGGGCCCGTCGGTCATGCTGTCCGGGAACAGGATCGGGGAGTTCTCGGTCAAGCGGATCGGCAACACGTACTGCATGAGCTACTTCGACGTGGACGACTACGCGATCTGCACCCGCACCGCGCCCCGCCCGGACGCCGTGTGGACCGCCCCCAAGCCCCAGATCGTCGGCGACGGCCTGCCGCCGCACCACTGGGGAAAGCCCCAACTGCCGTTCCTCTACGGCGGATACATCCACCCCGGCAGCGCGAGCGCGACGTCCCTGACCCTGATCGCCTCGCAGTGGCAGTCGATCAACCAGGGCAAGACGCCCTACCGCGTCCTCCAGTACGACGGCATCCGGCCCTGACGCCCCCGGTTCCCGGGAACCTCGGCGGCCTCGCTCCCGGAGCGAGGCCGCCGAGGTTCCTTCAGGACCGGATCACTTATCACTTGCTGAAGTGCGAGGCGCAGTACCTGGCCGCCTGGGACGGAACGGTGGCGCAGACCGCCGTACGCTGCTCAGCCTTGCGGGTCACCCCGTCCTTGTTGACGTACGTGGCCGGGGACGGCAGCTCGTACGCCTGGCCTGGTACCAGGTGTTCTCGTCGGGGACCGCGATGGCGACACCGTACCCTCCGCGCCTCCCCTACGTCTTGGCAGCGCACTCCACCCAGAGCAGCTTCCCGCCCTGCCCCGGCAGCCCGCCCCGCATCGGATACGCGCCCCAGCACTCCGCGTACAGCGTGACGAGATACAGCCCCCGCCCCCGCTCGGCCAGCACCTCCGGCGTCTCGGCACCCCACCGGAACGGCGCGGGGATGTGCGGATCGGTGTCCCACACACTCAGCCGGACCCGGCTGCCCCGGCGTCACGCAGACGCAGGGAGTACGGCCCCGAGGAGTACAGATAGGCATTGGTGACCAGCTCGCTCGCCAACAGCTCTGCGTTCTCGGTGAGTTCACGCATGCCGTGCACGCGGAGCACGCTGCGGAGGGTGGCACGGGCGACGCCGGGGGCGCGGGGATCCTGCGGGAGTTGGAGGGTGTACGTCCAGGGCGGCGATACCGTGGCACTGACCATGGAAGTCTCCGTTCACGGGAGGATGTTGGATCGCGGATTTCCGGTTGCCCGGTGACGAGGCCGCTCCGTCGAGCGGGGTACTTCCGGGCGGGTGGCCTGAGACCGAGACTAGACTTACGGCAAAGAGATTTTGCCGAATCGCGAGAAAACGCATGCCGATTCCCTCGTGTGAGTGACAGCCCAACCAGCGCCACATCAGGAGGAGTTCGATGAAAGCGAGGCCAGCACTCACGGCCCGTCGCAGTCGTCTCGGAGCTGAGCTCCGCAAGCTCAGAGAGCAGGCGGGGATGACCGCGACCGAGGCCGCGAAGCGGGTGGGAACCAGCTCAGGACAGTTGAGCAACGTGGAGTCCGCCCGTTTTGGCGTGAGCCCCGAACGGGTGCGCGCCATGGCGCGCGTCTACGCCTGCTCCGACGACACGTACGTCAATGCACTGGCAGCCATGGCGATCGAACGGTCATCCGGCTGGTGGGAGCAGTACCGAGACATCCTCCCGACAGGGCTGCTGGACCTGGCAGAGTTCGAACACCATGCGGTCGCCCTGCGAACCGCCTACACCTGCCACATTCCAGGGCTGCTCCAGACCCCGGCTCACGCACGCGCCGTGTTCGGCCAGGTCGTACCGCAACTGACGCCGCCAGAGATCGAGCACCGCGTGTCCCACCGCATCAAGCGCCAGGACGTCATCTACCGAGCATCGCCCGTCACATACTCGGCCGTCATGCACGAGGCGGCTCTCCGAATGAAGTTCGGCGGACGCGACACAGCGCGCAAGCAGCTGGAGCACATCTTGTCGATGAGCAGCCAGTCGCACATCACCGTCGCCGTGATCCCGTTCGACGCCGGCGCCTACCCAGGATCCGGACAATCGGTCGCGTACGGGTTCGGTCCGGCTCCTCAGCTGGACACGGTGCATCTCGACCAGTCCCACGGGCCTGTGTTGCTGGACGCCGAGCATCAGCTACTGAAGTACCGCACGCTCCTCGACCGGATGGAAGCCGTCGCGCTCACCCCGAAGAAGTCGCAGGACTTCATCCGCCGTATCGCACAGGAACTGTGAAAGGACGCCGCCGTGCCCACATCCCCCTGGCAGAAGTCGTCGTACTGCGGGGAAGGAGATGCGTGCATACACATATCCGCCTCGCCCGCGCGCACCGTTCGCCTCACCGAATCCGGCGACCCCACCGGAGCGATACTCCGCACCACCCCCGCCGCCTGGGCCGCCCTCGTACGCACCCTCAAGGAGGAACGCACCCGTGACTGACAACCCCGAGATCCCGACCAACCTCGCGTGAAGGAATCCGGTATGTCCTATCCCGCATGGCAGAAGTCGTCCTACTGCGCACAGGGCGAGGCATGCATACACGTGACTACAGCTCGAACCGGCACGGTCGGCCTCACCGAATCCGACGACCCCACCGGAGCGATACTCCGCACCACCCCCACCGCCTGGGCCGCCCTCGTACGCACCCTCAAGGAAGACCGCACCCGTGACTGACAACCCCGAAATCCCCACCGACCTCGTCTGGGTCCGCGCCGCCCCCGAAGGCGAGGACGGGCCCGGCCCCTGGATCGAGATCGCCTTCGGCCCGGACGAACTCGTCTACCTCCGCGAGACCGGCGACCCCACCAACATCGTCACGACCACCCGGACGAAATGGGTGGCCTTCACCAAGGGCGTCGTGGCAGGCGAGTTCGACCACTTCGCCGAGCTCGACGACTAGTACTCCAGTACGGTTTCGTGATCTATCCCGTGGGTTCATCGGCGGATCGTCGTCGGTAGTGGCTGCGACGGGCT
>NZ_BMTF01000015.1:56229-192522 GCF_014649535.1 Streptomyces gelaticus | reverse complement strand
GCGCAGGCGGCACCGGAGCACCAGGAACACCGGGCGCACCCGGCGGCGGCACCGGAGCACCAGGCGGACCAGGCGGCCGGACCCCACCTGGGCCACCCATGCTCGGGTCGGCCAGCATCGTCGCGGCGTGATGCACCCCACCACCAGGCGGCGGCGGAGTCGAACCAGGCGGCGCAGGCGGCACCGGAGCACCAGGAACACCGGGCGCACCCGGCGGCGGCACCGGAGCACCAGGAACACCGGGCGCACCCGGCGGCGGCACCGGAGCACCGGGCGGAGTCCGAGGGGCGAGCTGCGTCGGCAGGTACCCGCCCGCCGGGGCACCGGGCGCACCCGGACCCGAGGGCGGCGGCACCGGCGGGCCCGGCCTGGCGCCCGGGGTCCCGGGGGCGCCGGGCGGCGGAGGCGTCGACGGACCACCGCCCCGCGCACCACGCGGCGGCACGGCGGCCTTGCTGGTGGTCGCATCGGCGATGTCACCGGTGCCCGGAGCAGGAGCGCCTGGAGCGCCCGGAACACCCTGGCCCGGAACTCCAGGAGCACCCGGAACACCCGGAACACCCGGAACACCCTGGCCCGGAGCGCCCGGAGCGCCCGGACCGCCCGGAACTCCCGGAGCGCCTCCCTGCGGGCCCAGACCCGGCACGACCGCTGTCCGCGGCAGCTGGCTGCCGCCCGACATCAGGGCGGTCGGCGCATCGGCCGGCACGACCGGCGGCGGGGTGCCGTCGTCGTCGGAACCCGAGAGCGGCGGCGCGAACACCGTGGCCGGCAGCGGCACCGCCCCGTCGTCGGAACCCGCGTTCGTGTCCGTACCGGCCCAGGGGGTGGCCCCGTCCGGCACGTTCGGCGGGGACGCCGGGACACCGTCGTTGGCCGTGGGCTCGTACGCGACCTGTCCACCGTGCGAATCCGGCGACGCGGCGTCCTGACCCTGGCCGCGGTCCTCCCGGCGGTCCGGGATGCCCAGCTTGTCCGCCGCTTCCTGGAGCCACTCCGGGGGGCTCAGCAGGAACGACGTCTGATTGAGATCGATGCGCTGCGGCGGCTCCGGAGCGGCCGCGGCCGTCGCCTGCGCGCCGTACTCCTCCTCGTACCGCCGGATCACCTCGCCCACCGCAAGCCCCGGCCACAGGGTGGCCTCACCGCTGTCCCGGGCGATCACCAGCCGCTGCCTGCCGCCGTCCGAGACCGGGCCCTCGGCGCGGTCCTCGCCCCACACCACGAAGCCCAGCTCGAACTCCCGCACCCGCACCTCACGGTGCTGGTACGCGGGCACATCGCCGTTGATCCACTCGTCCGCGCGCTCCTGCGCCTGCGCAAAGGTCACCATCGCGCTCACCCCTCCACCGGGACGGCCCGCGCGAAGCCGCCGTCCACCATCAGGTTCGCCACGGTCTCCAGCTCCGGCGGATTGCCCGCCAGACGCTGCAGGAAGGCGTCGAAGTCGTCGCCGCACGGCAGCAGCAGCCTGTCCACCCGCTCCTGAACGGTCCATCCGTCCTGGTCCCGGGCGTCGTCGTACGCGCAGAACCAGACCGAGCCGATGCCGTTTCCCTTCACCTTCACCGCGATGATGCCGCCCTGGACGAAACCGACGCCCAGGTAGTCCTTGGTGAGGTGGTCGCGCAGGCACTTGTTGACGTACACCAGGTCGTTCGCGGCGGCCTGCTCGCGCACCGTGAAGAACGGCTGGTCGACCAGCAGCCCCAGCTCCGCGTCGAGTGCGGCGCCCACCGGCGCCGAACCGCCCGCCGCCTTGAGGAACGAGCGGTAGGCACCGGGCAGCCGGTAGCCGAGGTCCTCCTCGACGTTCTGCACCTGCGTCTCGCTCACGGCCACGGCGCCCTTCGGGAGCCGGAAGTGCGCGGGCCGGGTCTCCTGCAACGGGCGGGTGCCCCGCTTGTTGTGGTCGACCGCCGTGGTGGCCAGGCCGCCGTGGTGCCTGAGCAGCGCCTTCACCTCGACCGGGATCAGCTCCATGCGCCGGCCGCCGGGCACGTGGTGCCAGGTCCAGCCGTGCGGAGTGGCGACCGCCGGGATCGTGTCCCACAGCTCGTGGCCGCTCGCCGCCAGTGCCGCGTTGGCCGAGACGTAGTCGGTGAGCCGCAGCTCGTCGACCCCGAAGCCCTGCGGCGGCTCGGCGATCTCGGCGGCGGCGCGCGCGTACGGCGCGAAGTCCGGGCTGCCCTTCTCGTCCATACGCACACCACCGGGATGGCGGGACGCCCGGACCGGGTCCGGGAAATGCACGAGCTGCCCGGCGTAGGCCGCGTTCGGTGGCGCGGCTTGCTGCCCGAGCCGACCTGTCGTCATGGCGGTTGCCCCCTGCTGCGTCTGGCTGGTGAGGACCGGCCTGCCCGAGGGGGACGGTCCGGGCACAGCCTATGCGGTGGGGCAAGGGCGGGTCTCGCGCATGTGACCTGTCCTACGCCTCCCCCTCCGCATCCGTCACGAACCGTCACACCGGCGTGACGGACGAGCGACGCCGCCGCGCTCCGGCGACACGGAGACACGTTTCACAGCCCCAGCTTCCCCACCAGCCGGGACATTTGGCAGGCTGTCACCGCAACTCGGGGGCGTGCACATCGCGCAGCTACCGCTGCGGGCACGGGAGGGAAAGCACCATGCACACCGCACAGTCAGTCACATCCGGGGATCCGCGCCTCAGCTGGAGCAGCACCGACGCCGACCGCACACCCCGCCTGCACCACCGCCGCGACGGCATCCTGCCCGCGGTCGCGGCGGCGCTGTCCGTACGCGGCGAGACACTCACCTGCACCGCGGGCAAGGGCGACCAGCCCCCCGTACTGCACCCGCTCGTCCAGGACTTCCTCGACACCCTTCCCAGCAACCGGCGCGAACGCTTCACCGGCCGCTGCCCCGAGGCGATACTGCTCTCCCGGCAGCTCACCGCCGCGGAGTCGACCCGCTCCAAGCGCGCCCAGCGCAAGCCGCTGACCAACGGCGAGGCCCGGCGCGCCCTCAAGCACTCGCGGCTCACCGCACGGCGCATCCGTGAGGACGGCGACCCGATGCACGGCAGCTACGCGCCGCCGTGCCGCTCCTGCACGGCGATGCTCGCCCACTTCGGCGTACGTCCCGTCGACCTCACGACCACCGGGGCGGCGACCACCGCCGAGAAGGGCTGACCGCACGCCCATGCGCGACCGAACCGACCTGCCCGGACAGAAGGGCCCCGCCGAGCGCGACCGGCACTCCTCCACCCGTTTCCCCGTCGCCGTCGACGCCGCCCTGCGCGCCGCGGGCTGGCAGCCCGGCCGCTGGGACATCCGGCAGGCCGAGGAGTGGGCCGACGCGCTGCGCTCGCACAGCTCGCCCGCCGGCCACCGGCACGCGGTCTTCCCCGCGGCCGTGGAGGCCTGGGCCGAATTCGGCGGACTGCTCATCACCGCGTCCGCGCCGGGCCGCCAGATCGCCCCCGCCCCGGTGCGTATCGACCCGCTGAGCGGACTCCACCTCGCCCGCACCCTCGGTGACCTCGGCCGGGCTCTGGAGACCGAGGTCAGCCCCCTGGGCGAAGAGGGGGACGGCCAGGCGGTCCTGGCCATCGACACCGAGGGCCGCGTCTACAGCATCGACCACACCGGCGACTGGTACCTCGGCCCGGACATCGACCAGGCCCTGGCGACCCTGATCACTGGCATCCAGCCGGAGCGCCTCGTCCCGGGCTGAGAGCCTGTCGGGTGACCTCCGGCCGGGCCCCGAATCCGTACGCCGCCGCGCCGGTCCCGCGGCTCAGGCCGTCTCCCCCTGGGCCGGCAGCACCGCCGACACCCGGAAGCCGCCCGCGTCCGTCGGCCCCGAGACGAAGACCCCGCCGAGCCCCAGCACCCGCTCCCGCATGCCGACCAGGCCGTTGCCCCCGCTCGGCAGCCCCGCGTCCGCCGTGGCCGCGTCCGACGGACCGTTCTCCACCTGCATGGCGACCTCCGCGTCCCGGTGCGCCAGCCGCACCCAGGTCTTCGCGCCCGCCGCGTGCTTGTGGACGTTCGTCAGGGCCTCCTGCACCACCCGGTACGCCGTCTGCTCGACCTCGCGCGGATACGTGCGCGCCTCACCGTGCACCGACAGCTCCACCGTCATCCCCGCCGCCCTGGACTCCCCCACCAGGGTCTCCACCTCGTGCAGCCGCGGCCCGTCCTCCGTCGCGGCGGCGGCCGCGGCGGCCGCCGCCTGACCGACCGAGGCCAGCGGCACCTGGGCCGGCCGGGCCGTCACCGACTCCCCCGCCCGCAGCACCCCGAGCATCTCCCGCAGCTCCGTCAGCGCCTGCCGGCCCATGTCGCCGACCAGCGCCGCATTCCGTACCGCCTTCGCCGGGTCCTTCGGCGCGACGGCCTGGAGCGCGGCGGCGTGCACGACCATCAGGCTGACCCGGTGGGCGACCACGTCATGCATCTCGCGGGCGATCCGGTGGCGCTCCTCCGTACGCGCCCACTCCGCCCGCTCCTCCGCCCGGTCGGCGAGCAGCGACAGCTCCCGCTCCAGCGAGTCCGCCCGCTCCCGCAGGCTCTCCATCAGCCGCCGCCGGGCTCCTATGTAGAGGCCGAACAGCACGGGCGGGGCGGTGAGCCCCAGCGACATGAAGAGCGAGATCAGCGGTACGTACCAGTCGCCGGGCCCGAAGTCGCCCTGCTGCGCGACGCTCTGGCGCAGCCGTACGTAGGTGACGATGAACGTGCCCGCGAAGGACATCCCCGTCAGCACCGCGGTGATCCGTCGCGGCACGTCGGAGGCGGCCAGGGTGTAGAGGCCGATCAGCCCCATCAGGAAGCCCATCTCGGCGGGCGTCGCCACCAGCACCACCGCGATCGGCCACCGCCGCCGCAGCACCAGGACCGAGCCCGCGAGCAGCCCGAACAGCACACCCACCGGCACCGGCAACCCGGCGTCCCCGGCGAACTCCACCCCCTCCAGCGCGCACTCCAGCGCCGAGAGGAGCCCGAGCCCCACGTCCAGGGCGACACTGCGCCGCCGCTCCCACCACCAGTAGCCGCGGGTGGTTGATCCCGTCGCCTCCTGATCTGCCCCCGTTGCGGTCATGCCATCCACCCTACGGGCGACCGCACCTCATTTTCGGGCGACCCGGACAGCACGTCCGCACGCAGAACGGCGACGAAACAGCCAGGTATCGCTTGAAATGGCGAATCGAGCAAGCTTTCGTACCGGACGTCCGCATTCCGGGCGACGCTCGTCACATGACGGAAATCACGAGCAAGTACGCCGACTTCGAAGGTCTGCGCGAGCAGGCGGTCGCCCTGCGCCGGGAGGGCCTCAGCCTCCGGCAGATCCGCGACCGGCTGCACATCCACAACAACGACATCCTGGGCCGCCTGGTCAAGGGCGAACCGGCTCCGGAGTGGACGAAACGCCCACGCACCAAGGACGACCTTCGAGAGAAGGCGCGAGAACTGCGCAGCCAAGGCATGACGTACGACCAGATCCAGGTGGAGCTGGGCTGCTCGAAGAGCTCGATCTCGCTCTGGGTGCGGGATCTGCCGAAACCGAAGCCTCGCCATACCGACGCGGAGCGCCACGCGCTCATGAACGCCGGCCTGTCGCGCCTGCGTACCACCCAGAACGAGGATCGACTCAGGGCCAAGGCTCAAGCGCGGGAAGCGGTCGGCCAATTATCGGACCGGGAACTGTTCCTCACCGGAGTAGCGCTGTACTGGGCCGAAGGCTCAAAGGATAAGACGTACAGCCGTCGAGAGAGCCTCCAGTTCATCAACAGCGACCCCAACGTGATCACGCTGTACCTGCACTGGCTCGACCTGCTCGGGGATCCGCGCGAGCGCATGCGTTTCCGGGTCGGCATCCACGAGTCGGGGAACGTCGCAGAGGCCGAGCGATTCTGGGCAGACCTGGCGGGCGTTCCCGCCTCCACATTCCAGAGAGCGACCCTGAAGAAGCACAACCCCAAGACCACGCGCAGGAACACCGCCGAGACCTACCGTGGATGCCTGATCATCTACGCCACCAAAAGCGCTGATCTTTATCGTCGCGTGGAAGGCACTTGGTACGGCATAGTGTTGGGAGCCGCACATTCGGCCAGCTAGCGAGTTGTCCGATTCGGCCGCATTTGCCATCCCCTGTGGTGTAATGGCAGCACAGTGGCTTTTGGTGCCATTTGTCCGGGTTCGAATCCTGGCAGGGGAGCTCAGACGCAAGGGCCCCGGCCTCCAAGGCCGGGGCCCTCACCCATGTCCGCCCACCAGCCCCCCGGTATCCTTCGGATGTCCCCCACCCAAAGCCGAAGGACATACCCGTGAGCGCCAACCGCCCGGCAGCCGTCGTCGTCCTCGCAGCGGGTGAGGGCACCCGCATGAAGTCGAAGACCCCCAAGGTCCTGCACGAGATCTCCGGGCGCTCGCTCGTCGGACATGTCGTCACCGCCTCCCGCCGACTGGACCCCGAGCACCTCGTCGTGGTCGTCGGCCACGGCAGCGAGCAGGTCACCGCACACCTCACCGCCGTCGACGACCGGCTGCGGACCGCGCACCAGAGAGAGCAGAAGGGCACCGGCAACGCCGTGCGCGTCGGTCTCGACGAGCTGGGCGGCACCGTCGACGGCACCGTGATCGTCGTCTGCGGCGACACCCCGCTGCTCTCCGGCGAGACGCTCGTCGCGCTCGCCGCCACCCACACGGCCGATGCCAACGCCGTCACCGTGCTGACCGCCGAGGTCCCCGACTCCACCGGCTACGGACGCATCGTCCGCGACCCGGCCGACGGCGCGGTCACCGAGATCGTCGAGCACAAGGACGCCACCGAGGCCCAGCGCGCGATCCGGGAGATCAACTCCGGGGTCTTCGCCTTCGACGGCCGACTGCTCGCCGAGGCCCTCGGCCAGGTCCGTACCGACAACAGCCAGGGCGAGGAGTACCTCACCGACGTCCTCTCCATCCTGCGCGAGGCCGGGCACCGGGTCGGCGCCTCGGTCGCCGGGGACCACCGCGAGATCCTCGGCATCAACAACCGCCTCCAGCTGGCCGAGGCCCGGCGGCTGCTGAACGAGCGGCTGCTGGAGCGGGCCATGCTGGCCGGTGTGACCGTCGTGGACCCGGCGTCCACGCTGATCGACGCCACCGTCACCTACGAGCGGGACGCGATCGTGCACCCGGGCACCCAGCTGCTCGGCACCACGCACCTCGGCGAGGACGCCGAGGTCGGCCCCAACAGCCGCCTCAAGGACACCCTCGTCCGCGCGGGCGCCCGTGTGGACAACACGGTCGCGGACGGGGCCGAGGTCGGCGAGGGCGCCACGGTCGGCCCGTACGCCTATCTGCGGCCCGGCACCAGGCTCGGCACCAAGGCCAAGGCCGGTACGTACGTGGAGATGAAGAACGCCACGATCGGCGAGGGCACCAAGGTCCCGCACCTGAGCTACGTCGGCGACGCGACGATCGGCGACCACACCAACATCGGTGCCGCCAGCGTCTTCGTGAACTACGACGGCGTGGCCAAGCACCACACCACGATCGGCTCCCACTGCCGCACCGGCTCGGACAATATGTTTGTGGCGCCTGTCACGGTCGGGGACGGCGCCTACACCGCCGCGGGCTCGGTCATCACCAAGGACGTACCGCCCGGTTCGCTCGCCGTCGCCCGCGGCCAGCAAAGGAATATCGAGGGTTGGGTGGCCCGCAAGCGTCCGGGGAGCGGCGCCGCACAGGCGGCTCAGGCCGCCGCATCGGAGCGCGACAGCGAAAGCTGACCGGAAACAGGTACGCCGCGCACGGCGTACCGTGATAGATGCTCACCCCATTTCGGCTGGCTCGTTGCGCAACGGGACAACATGCGCGCAGCGCCAGGAACACGTCTGAGGAGACTGTGCTGTGACCGGGATCAAGACGACCGGCGAGAAGAAACTGATGCTCTTCTCCGGCCGCGCCCACCCCGAGCTGGCCGAGGAGGTCGCACACCAGCTGGGTGTCGGTCTCGTGCCGACCAAGGCCTTCGATTTCGCCAACGGTGAGATCTACGTCCGCTTCCAGGAGTCGGCTCGCGGCGCCGACTGCTTCCTGATCCAGAGCCACACCGCTCCGATCAACAAGTGGATCATGGAGCAGCTCATCATGCTGGACGCGCTGAAGCGCGCCTCGGCCCGCTCCATCACGGTGATCGTGCCGTTCTACGGCTACGCCCGCCAGGACAAGAAGCACCGCGGCCGCGAGCCGATCTCGGCCCGTCTGATCGCCGATCTGATGAAGACGGCGGGTGCCGATCGCATCCTCACCGTCGACCTGCACACGGACCAGATCCAGGGCTTCTTCGACGGCCCGGTGGACCACCTCTTCGCGCTGCCGATCCTGGCCGACTACGTCGGCGCCAAGGTCGACCGCTCGAAGCTGACGATCGTCTCCCCGGACGCCGGCCGGGTGCGGGTCGCCGACCGCTGGTGCGACCGCCTGGACGCCCCGCTGGCCATCGTGCACAAGCGCCGTGACAAGGACGTCGCCAACCAGGTGACGGTCCACGAGGTCGTCGGCAACGTGAAGGGCCGGGTCTGCGTCCTGGTCGACGACATGATCGACACCGGCGGCACCATCTGCGCCGCCGCCGACGCCCTGTTCGCGCACGGCGCCGAGGACGTCATAGTGACGGCGACCCACGGCGTGCTCTCCGGTCCGGCCGCGGACCGTCTGAAGAACTCCAAGGTCAGCGAGTTCGTGTTCACGGACACCCTGCCGACCCCGGGCGAGCAGGAGCTCGACAAGATCACGGTGCTGTCGATCGCGCCGACGATCGCGCGTGCGGTGCGCGAGGTCTTCGAGGACGGCTCGGTGACCAGCCTCTTCGAGGAGCAGTAGGAACAGCGGTACCGAAGATCCACTTTGGGGGCGGCCTCCCCGCCGGGTAGACTCAGCGAGTTGCTCGGCGAGGGAGGCCGTACTCATGTGTACGGCGGTCCGTTATCGACGCGCTCTTCGTAGCAGGCCTGTCGTGGGCCGGGTGACCGTCCGATTTTCGTCACCTCACGAGGAGTGCAGTCATGGCTGAGGTCAAGCTCGCCGCCCAGGTCCGTACCGAGTTCGGCAAGGGTGCCGCCCGTCGCACCCGCCGCGCCAACCAGGTCCCCGCGGTCATCTACGGCCACGGTGCCGAGCCGGTCCACGTCACCCTGCCGGGTCACGACCTGATGATGGCGCTCAAGACCGCGAACGTCCTGATCGGCCTGGAGATCGACGGCAAGGACGCCCTGGTCATCCCGAAGGCCGTGCAGCGCAACCCGCTCAAGGGCGACATCGAGCACGTCGACCTGCTGACCGTCAAGCGCGGCGAGAAGGTCAACGTCGAGATCGCCGTGCACGTCGAGGGCGACCTGGCCCCGGGCGGCAACCTCCTGGAGTACGTGCAGAACACCCTGCTCGTCGAGGCCGAGGCCACCCACATCCCGGAGTCGGTCACGGTCTCCGTCGCGGGCCTGGACGCCGGTGCGTCCGTTCTCGCCAAGGACATCGCGCTGCCGAAGGGCGCCGTGCTGGCCGGTGACGAGGACGCCATCGTGCTCCAGGTCGTCGCCGCCCAGGCCGAGGAGCCGGCCGCCGAGGCCGCCGAGGGCGAGGGCGCGGAGGCCTGAGCCTCACCCGCACTGCTTGACCGACGGGGTGGCGGTTCCTTGTCCGAGGACCCGCCGCCCCGTCTCCCTGTATCCGGGCCACCCGGAACCACCCGTACACGAGGAGACCGAGCGCAGATGTCCGACGCCACCGAACCCTGGCTCATCGTGGGCCTCGGCAATCCCGGTCCCGAGTACGCGGGGAACCGGCACAACGTCGGCTTCATGGTGGCCGACCTCCTAACCGAGCGGATCGGCGGGAAGTTCAAGCGGGCGCAGAAGGCGCAGGCGCAGGTCGTGGAGGGCCGCATGGGCCCGCCCGGACCGGCGAACCGGCGGGTGATCCTGGCCAAGCCGATGTCGTACATGAATCTCTCGGGCGGCCCCGTCACGGCGCTGCGCGACTTCTACAAGGTGCCGACGGACCACGTCGTGGCGATCCATGACGAGCTGGACATCGATTACGGGGCGCTGCGGCTGAAGCTGGGCGGCGGCGACAACGGGCACAACGGGCTGAAGTCGATGACCAAGGCGATGGGTGCGGACTACCACCGGGTCCGGTTCGGGATCGGGCGGCCGCCGGGGCGGATGCAGGTCGCGGACTTCGTGCTGAAGGACTTCTCGTCCACCGAGCGCAAGGAGCTGGCCTACCTGGTGGACCGGGCGGCGGACTCGGTGGAGTGTCTGCTGGCGGAGGGCCTGGAACGCGCACAGAGCGCGTACAACTCCTGAGACTGTCCCGTGCGCGCCCGTCTTCGGACATTCCTGTCGGCGCCCCGGCCATTTTCGGCCATGAGTTGACCGGTGGTGCCGGTCTGCCCAAGGATCGCTCCCCATGAAGCGGAGCTCCTCCCACCGCGCCCTGGTCTACGCCCGCAACGCCGCCATGGGCTGTGTCGTCCTGCTGCTGCTGGCGGCCGGTGTGCTGTCGTCCTGGAACGAGGCGCACCACATCGTTCTGGCCAAAGGCCGTGAGCACGGCACGATGACCGTGACGGGGTGCGGCGCCGATGTCTGCACCGGTCCGTTCTCGCCGTCGGGGCAGGCGGTCGCGCGTTCCCGGGTGACGATCGACCGGTCCGTCGCGGCACGGAGGGGCGACCGGTTCCCCGTGGTGGTGAAGCCGGGCACGGATGATGTGGTGCGCGCCGGGACACCGGGTTTTCTGCATGCCTGGGTGCCGCTGGGCGGAGCGCTGCTGCTGGCGGGCCTGGTGATCGGTGGCGGTCTGCGGATGTCGCGGACCGGCTGGTGCACGGGGATCGCGGGTGCGGTCCTGCTCGTGGCGACGTTCTTCGCCCTCTGAGCCGCACCCCGAGCGACTCCCGGGTCGCACCCCGAGCGACTCCCGAGCTCCCGGGCCGCGCTCCGGGACGTCTTGAGGCACGGACTCACGTACCGGAGCCGCATGTTCCCCCGATCGTTACCCAAAACCATTGGGACAGAGCAGCGCACAAGCGGGCGGATATGGACACATCAACCTTGACGGGCTGAAGCAGCCACAAGAAGCTGAGCCGACCCCCCACGGCATCCCTCATCTCTCACGTTGGACTGCCCATGCGCATATTCATTCCCGCCGGCGCCCTGGTCACCGCGGTGACCGCCTCGCTGCTGCTGGCACCTTCCGCCTCCGCCGCGCCCAAGGGCGACAACGGCACGGTGAAGATCCACGACTCCAAGACCGGAGAGGAGCTCCGCAGGAACGAGCCGAAGGTCTGCTCCTTCTACCTCGACGCCTTCGGCTTCGACGCCACCCAGAAGGTCCAGTGGCACATCGAGGCCTGGGCCAACAACGATCTGGACAAGGGCGAGACGGTCAAGACGGGCGCCTTCGCGCTCGATGGTTCCGGCCACGGCCGTACCACCGACATGACCCTGCCCGACGGCCAGTACAAGCTGTTCTGGAACTTCGAGGGCGAGAACGGCAAGGCCAAGCACAAGGTCTTCAAGACCGACTGCGAGCCGGGCAAGCCCGGCGAAGAGCCCACCAAGCCCGGCGAAGAGCCCACCGAGCCCGGCGAAGAGCCCACCAAGCCCGGTGAGAAGCCCACCGAGCCCGGCGAGCAGCCCACGAAGCCCGGCGAGCAGCCCTCGGCCACGCCGTCCACCGGCCCGTCCGCTCCCGGCGGCGAGCAGCCGTCCGGCACCCCGGCCGCCTCGGAGAGCGCCCCGGCCGGTGCACCGGCCACCCAGGGCGGCGCGTCCGGCGACCTCGCCGAGACCGGAAGCAGTGCCCCGGTCGGCGCGATGGCGGCAGTCGCCGTGGCGCTCGCCGCGGTCGGCGGCTTCCTGGTGATGCGCCGCCGCAAGGCCCAGCAGCACTGACGTCCGCACAGCGAAGTGCCCCCACCGGATGCGTCCGGCGGGGGCACTGTCATGCTGCGGGCGAGAAAGGTCAGCCGGTGTTGCGCAGGCCCGCGGCGACACCGTTCACGGTGAGCAGCAGGGCCCTGGCCAGCAGCGGGTCGGGGGCTTCACCGCGCGCCGCGGCTTCGCGCTGACGGGCCAGCAGCGAGACCTGGAGGTAGGAGATCGGGTCCAGGTAGGCGTCGCGGATGGCGAAGGTCTGCTGGAGCACCGGGCTGGTGCCGAGCAGTTCGGTGCCGCCGGTGACCCTGAGGACCTCCTGCACGGTGAGGGCGTGCTCGGCCTCGATGTCGTCGAAGACGTGCTTCAGTTCGTCGGGCACGAGTGTGTCGACGTAGTGGCGGGCGATGCGCAGATCGGTCTTGGCGAGGGTCATCTCGACGTTGGAGATGAAGTTCCGGAAGAAGTGCCAGTGCTCGTGCATTTCGTCCAGGACGGTGTCCAGGCCGGCTTCGCGCAGCGCCTTGAGCCCGGAACCGACGCCGTACCAGCCGGGGACGATCTGGCGGGACTGGGTCCAGCCGAAGACCCACGGGATGGCCCGCAGTCCGTCGAGTCCGGCGCCCGAGTCGGGGCGGCGGGACGGGCGGGAACCGAGGTGGAGGTCGGCGAGCTGGTCGACGGGGGTCGCCGCGAAGAAGTACGCGGGCAGGTCCGGGTCCTCGACGAGCTTGCGGTACGCGGCGTGCGCGGCGTCGGAGACGGTGTCCATCGCGGCGTCCCAGCGGGCCAGGGCCTCGTCGGACTGGCGGGGTGCGGTGTGCAGTGCGGAGGCCTGGAGCGTGGCCGCGACGGTCAGCTCCAGGTTCTCCCGGGCGAGCGCCGGGATGAGGTACTTGTCGGAGATGACCTCGCCCTGCTCGGTCACCTTGATCTCGCCCTCCAGGGTGCCCCAGGGCTGGGCGAGGATCGCGTCGTGCGAGGGGCCGCCGCCGCGGCCGACGGTGCCGCCGCGGCCGTGGAAGAGGCGCAGGCGCACGCCGTAGCGGTGCGCGACGTCGCGCAGCCGGCGCTGGGCGCGGTGGATCTCCCACTGGGAGGTGGTGATGCCGCCGAACTTGGAGGAGTCGGAGTAGCCGAGCATGACCTCCTGCACGTCGCCGCGGAGCGAGACGAGGCGGCGGTACGAGGGGTCGGCGAGCATCTCGTCGAGGATGACGTCGGCGGCGCGCAGCTCGTCGGTGGTCTCCAGGAGCGGCACGATGCCGATCTTGGCCCAGCCGGCGTGGAGGTCGATCAGACCTGCCTCGCGGGCGAGCACGGCGGCGGCGAAGACGTCGTCGGCGCCCTGGCACATCGAGATGATGTAGGACTCGATGACTTCGGGGCCGAAGCGCTCGAAGGCCTCCTTGACGGTGTGGAAGACGCCGAGGGTCTTCTCGCCCGCGGCGTCGACGGGGGCCGGGGTCGGAGCGAGCGGGCGGCGGGAGCGGAGTTCCTTGGCGAGGAGCTTCTGCCGGTAGTCGCGGGGCATGTCGGCGTAGCGCCAGGACTCCTCGCCGAGCCGGTCGAAGAGCTGGCCGAGGGCGTGGTGGTGGGCGTCGGCGTGTTCGCGGACGTCCATGGTGGCGAGCTGGAGGCCGAAGGCGGCCAGGGTGCGGATGGTGCGGTCCATCCGTCCGTCGGCGAAGAGTCCGCCGCGGTGCTCGCGCAGGGAGGTCTGGATGAGTTCGAGGTCGGCGATGAGCTCGGCGGTGCCGAGGTAGTCGCAGCCGGGGCGGTGCGGGGTGCCGGAGGCGAGGCGCTCGCGGGTGTTGACGAGCTTCTGCCGGATGCAGGTGGCCTTGAGGCGGTAGGGCTCTTCGGCGTTCAGCCGCTTGTAGCGGGGGCTGATCTCGGGGAGGCGTTCGAGGTCCGCTTCGAGCGAGGTCAGCAGTTCGTCGGTGGCGCCGGTGTAGCGGATGGAGTTGGAGAGCAGTCCGCGCAGGTGGTCGACGAGTTCGAGGGCGTCGGTGATGCCGTGCTCGTGCTGGAGGATCAGCACTTCCCAGGTGACGGCGGGCGTCACGTTCGGGTTGCCGTCGCGGTCGCCGCCGATCCAGGTGCCGAAGGTGAGGGGGCGGGTGCCCGCGGGCAGCTCGACGCCGACGCGTTCGAGCTCGGCCGCCAGGTCCTCCAGCACGTCGCCGACGGCGTTGGCGTGCAGTTCGTCGAGGTAGTAGATGGCGTTGCGGGCCTCGTCGGCCGGCTCGGGACGGACGACGCGCAGTTCGTCGGTCTGCCAGATGAGGTCGATGTTCTCGGCGAGGCGCAGGTCCTGGCGGCGCCGGTCGGCCTCGACGACGGGGGTCTCCAGGAGCGCGGCGATACGGCGGAGCTTGTTGAGTACGGAGCGCCGGGCGGCCTCGGTGGGGTGCGCGGTGAACACGGGCCGGACGTTGAGGTTCTTGACGGTCTCGCGCAGGTGGACGGGGTCGGCGTCCTTGAGCCGGTCGGCGGTGCGGGCGAGGAGCCCGCCCTCGGCGGCGCGGCGGTCGCGCATCTCGTGGGCGCGGTGGACCTGCTCGGTGACGTTGGCGAGGTGGAAGTAGGTGGAGAAGGCGCGCACGAGCTGCGCGGCGGTCTCCAGGTCCGTTTCGCCGAGGAGCTGGGCCGCGGCCTCGCCGTCGGTGCGGGTCAGGGCACGGACCCGCTCGACCAGGTCGAGGAGTTCCTGGCCCTCCTGACGTACGAGGGTCTCGCCCAGCAGGTCGCCGAGGCGGCGGATGTCGGCGCGCAGCTCGGGGCTGGCGGCAGGGGTCTGGTCGGCACTGCTCACGGTGTGCGGCTCCTTGCAGTGGTTGAGCACGGGGGTTCTCCGGGGCCGCGGCAGGCAGCGGCCACAGGGGTACTCCGGGGCCACGACAGGCAGCGGTGCTGACGCCACCCCGGGAAAGCAGAGTGCGGACCGCGCTGTCCGACCCCACCAGGATAGGTGTCCACTCCGTCGGCGCCGCTCGCGGCCCGATCGGGTTTCCCGTCATCGGCGGCCCGTCGCGCTCTCGTGCGGCGGGCCCGGGCGCTGCCATACTTACGTCGCCGTAGGTTACGGAACCGTAGCCAGAGCTCTCCGTCGTATTTCTCATCCCCAGGGGACCCCCCATGAACACCAGCCCCGCCGCGATCGACGACGCCCGGCCATCGACGGCCGACAGTCAGGCCCTTCCCTCCGCCACGCTCGGCGGGGACAAGAAGCGGTCGGTCGAGCAGCTCGCCCTTCTGCTGTTCATCGTGGTGCCGTTCGTGGCGCTGGTCGCGGCGGTGCCGCTGGCCTGGGGCCGCGGGGTGAGCCCGCTGGATCTGGGTCTGCTCGTGACGATGTACTTCATCGGCTGCCACGGCATCACGATCGGCTTCCACCGCTACTTCACCCATGGCTCCTTCAAGGCGAAGCGCCCACTGCGCATCGCTCTCGCCGTGGCCGGTTCGCTGGCCGTGGAGGGTCCGCTGGTGCGCTGGGTGGCCGACCACCGCAAGCACCACCGCTTTTCCGACGCGGAGGGCGACCCGCACTCGCCGTGGCGCTTCGGTGAGAGTCTGCCCGCCCTGATGAAGGGCCTGTGGTGGGCCCACATCGGCTGGATGTTCGACCAGGAGCAGACTCCGCAGCAGAAGTACGCCCCCGATCTGATCAAGGACCCGGCGCTCCGCGGCGTCTCCCGCCACTTCATGACCTTCACGGCCGTGTCCCTGCTGTTTCCGCCGCTGGTCGGTGGTCTGGTGACGATGTCGTGGTGGGGTGCGGCGACGGCCTTCTTCTGGGGTTCGCTGGTCCGGGTGGCCCTGCTGCACCACGTCACCTGGTCGATCAACTCGATCTGCCACGCGGTCGGCAAGCGGCCCTTCAAGTCGCGCGACCGGTCCGGGAACGTGTGGTGGCTCGCGATCCTGTCCTGCGGGGAGTCGTGGCACAACCTGCACCACGCCGATCCGACGAGCGCCCGGCACGGTGTGATGCGCGGTCAGGTCGATTCGAGCGCCCGGTTGATCCGCTGGTTCGAGAAGCTGGGCTGGGCGTACGACGTGCGCTGGCCGGACTCCGCACGGATCGAGTCGCGCCGTATCGGCTCCCGGCGCGACCCCGAGCGCGCCGACGCGGCATGATTGACGACGTGGCGACCGACTCCAGCACCAGCAGCGAGAAAAACCGTCCCTCCTCCACCCGGCGTACCCGCCGGGTGCGGATGACGGGCAAGGAACGCCGCGAACAGTTGCTGGACATCGGTCGCACGCTCTTCGCCGACAAGGGTTTCGAGGGCACCTCGGTCGAGGAGATCGCGTCCCGTGCCGGTGTCTCCAAGCCGGTCGTGTACGAGCACTTCGGCGGCAAGGAGGGGCTGTACGCCGTCGTGGTCGACCGCGAGATGCGCCAGCTCCTCGACATGGTCACCAGCGCGCTGACCGCCGGCCACCCCCGCGAGCTCCTGGAGCAGGCGGCGTTCGCCCTGCTCGACTACATCGAGACGTACACGGACGGCTTCCGCATCCTGGTCCGCGACTCCCCCGTGGCCCAGTCGACGGGCACCTTCGCCTCCTTGATCAGCGATATCGCCACCCAGGTGGAGGACATCCTGGGCCTGGAGTTCAAGGCCCGCGGCTTCGACCCGAAGCTGGCCCCGCTGTACGCGCAGGCGCTGGTCGGCATGGTCGCCCTGACCGGCCAGTGGTGGGTCAACGCCCGCAAGCCGAAGAAGTCGGAGGTCGCCGCCCACCTGGTGAATCTGGCCTGGCACGGCCTGGAGAACCTGGAGTCGAAGCCCCGGCTGGTGGGGCACCGCAAGAGCTGAACGGGGGGCCGTTGAGGACCGGCCCGATCGGTCGGATCGGCAGGCATCGCGCTCCTCGGGAGCACCCGAAGCATGCCTGCGTCTCGGCGGCGGCACCAGACGAAGACCCGATGGCACGCAGGCGGTCGGCCGCCCCCTCGCAGAGTTGGCCACCGGCCTGGCTCTGACCTCCGGCATGAACCGGACGGCGGTCGCGCTGGTCACAGCGGGCGCAATGCCGGACCGGAATCCTGCCCCCACCCCGCCGGCGAGGCGACGGGCTGTGGGAGATCGCGAAGCCGTTGATCCCGCCGTCGAAAGGTGCGGCCGTAGGGTGGCGGAACCCAGGACACTCCCGCCGGCCTGCTCGACGTTTCCCGCGTCGTCCTCGGCTCCGCCCACGTGCGCTGTAAAGAAGGAGGCGAACTCAGACCGCGTTTGAGATCTGCCGTGTCCCGGGGTGGCAGGGGTCGTTGAGCCATACGTGAGTGGCTCTGGGGGCGGGTATCCGTCGGATCTGGCGGATGAGCAGTGGGCTCTGGTCGAGCCGCTATTACCGGCGGCGAGGGTCGGGCCGAAGGGCGGGCGGCGGGAGACGCACCCACGTCGGCGGATCGTGGACGCGATCTTTTATGTGGTGCGGACCGGGTGTGCCTGGCGTCAGCTGCCGAAGGACTTTCCGCCCTGGCCCACGGTGTACTGGTACTTCACCTGGTGGCACGACGACGGAACTATTGAGCGGGTCCACGACACGTTGCGCGGCCGGGTTCGTGAGGCTGACGGCCGTAACGCGGAGCCGAGCGCCGGGCTGATCGACTCGCAGTCCGTGCGCACGGCCGACACTGTCCCCGCTGGCACCCGCGGCTTCGACGCGGGCAAGAAGGTGAAAGGTCGCAAGCGGTTCATCGTCACGGACACCCTGGGCCTGCTGCTGGCGGTTCACGTGGTCGCGGCGAACATCCAGGACCGCGACGGCGCGAAGCGTTCGTTGCTGTGGACCCGCCTGGACCATCCGGGCGTGCAGAAGATCTGGGCGGACCAAGGCTTCGCAGGCCGCCTCGTGGAGTGGTCACGCACGATCCTCGGCCGTGAGCTGGAGATCGTGCGCAAGGCCCCGGACCAGCGTGGTTTCCAGGTCCAGCCCAAGAGATGGGCCGTCGAGCGCACCTTCTCGTGGCTCACCTCCCACCGCCGCCTTGCGCGTGACTACGAGACCAGCCCCGCTCACTCAGAGACCATGATCCGCTGGGCAATGATCGGCATCATGGTCCGCCGACTCACCCGTGGCCAACCAGCGACGCGTCCCGGCCCGCGCTTGCTCCTGCGAGACGTTCCGTAGATACGCCGGCTGTCCCTTCCACGGGGAACCTCCTGCGGCAGCGCTCTATGGAGCCAGGAAGTGCTCAACCTTCTGTTGCAGGTCAGGGGGTAGGCCAGCCAACTTCGAGACGATCTCGCTCAGTTCTCGGCTGAGTTCGGGAAACTCGGCCCATACCGATGGGTTCCTGGTGAGGACCGCGGACAGCAGATCACCTTCGTACATGTGCCCCTCTGCCATCGGGTTCTCCCGCAGTACCTCCAGCGCCAGTGGCAGGAGGTAGGGCAGGCCTATGTGCTGCCCGATCAACAAGCGCATGTCCTCGACGGTCAGCTCGCCGATCGGCCGACGCCGCAAGGCGTGAGCAGTAGTGACAAGACGAGTGTCGTCGGCTGACGGATCCGGCCAGCAGGCGCGTTCAAGCTCTTCAAGGGACCGGGCGCGATTCAAGTGGTGCGTCACCGATCGATCGTCCCACGACGACCAGATCTCAAAGCGGTCTCACAGGTCCGAGTCCCGTGGACCGCGGCGAGCCGGGCTTCAAAATGCACGTCTTGTCGGACGCGAAAGGACTGCCTCTGGTCGTTGTCGCCTCGGCCGCCAGCACCCACGAAAACGAAGGGCTGAAGCCCATGGTGGCCAGTCACCAAACGAGTCACACCCCAATGGCCGCCACTTCAATCCCGACGCCCCGCACGCCAACAAGACGTACGAAAAATCCCTCACCTGCAGAAATGGTTACGCGGCAAACGCATCGGTGTCTGCATCACCCGCAAAGGCATCGAGTCCGGCGAACGGTCAGGGCTCCGCCGATGGGTCATTGAGCGGACCCAACGCCCGACTGACCAGCTACCGCAGACTCAATCAATGCTACGAACGCCGCCCACGCAACTACCCTGCCTGGCCTTCCTCGACCTCGCCGCAGCCCTCTGCTGCTACAAACGACTCGTTCGACCCACCAAATAGGACACGGCCTTGAATTCGAGAGATTATTTACCTCCGTTTCGACCTGTATGCCGATTTGCGTCACGTCACACATGAAAATGCCCCAATCGCCAATACAGAGACATATCACCTCTTGACGCATACACAATGGATGCTTATTCTAAGGAAGTTCGATTTCGACTTAATTCTTCACCAGGAGTAATGTTGTCAACATTCACAAAGCGCAACGTGGCCGCCGTTTCCGGAATCGCTTCTGCGCTGGTGATAGCCATGGCGCCTCAAGCTCTTGCAAATTGGCAGTCCTCGATCGGCAGTGCGGCCACCGGGTTTGAATCGCAGCGCTGGGACGACGAAAGCTACAGCGAGGTCAGATTCAAGGACTGCACACAACAGAATGCGATCGGCAAGTTCACAAAGGTGGCACTCTGGGAAGACAACGCCTTCACGCCCGATAATAACCACGGCACCAAGACATTCACCAATTGCTTCAACGGCGACGATTCCGTTAGTGCTGGCGAGTGGACGGGCCTCCCCACTGACAACTACTATTTCAGGCTGCAGGACACTGACGGTGGACTCCTTTGGGTACGAGTGGTGGCCGTCGACACCACTCAGGCTGACTGACCGACTCCGCGAGACCTAGGGGTATAGGGGCGCGCTTCCCGTGCGAGCGCGCCCCTGTCGCATATTCATTTTCCAGAAAGATTCGCGTGCACATAAGAACAAGTTTGCGCGTCAGCAGTGTGAAATTGGCAGCTCCATTCGCCATCGCGCTGTCACTTCTTTATTACTACGGCAATGGGGCTTCCCGAGGCGCCTTCGGATATGCTCCAGCACTCGTGTCGTCTGCTCTGGGTACCACCTATGCGGTGGCATACGCTCTCACCGCCGCCCTGGCCGTATGGGAAAGCGGACGCCTGAGAGGGGCAGGAATCTGGGATCTGGCACCCTTCCGTTCCCGCTACCGCGTGGCATGGAATTGCCTTGTTCCGGTGGTGGGTTGCGCTTGGATCATGCTGGTGTTGCCCGTTTCGCTCGCCCTCGGAAGCGCGGCAGCGCTTCCGACCCCGGCCAGTCTCGGACCTCTGCTCATGGCCATGGGTCTGTGTGTCGCGCACGCCGTCATCGGCTTTGCCATAGGGCTGTTCGTCCCGCGCGCCGTAGCCGCCCCCATCATGGCGGCACTGGTCTGGGTACTGGTCGCGTTCTCGTGGTCGACCGATGCCTTCTGGGTCCGCCACGTGTCCGGGCAGTACCCCACCTCACTCATGTTCGGTGAGCTGGCCAGCTACGGCTCCTTCGCGCCCCATCTTTTGTTCACAGGAGGCATCGCGGCGGGAGTGGCTGCCCTGTGGCTGCCGCTTCGCCCCAAGGCGATCCGGGCAGCTCTCGCTGCCGCGACAGCGGTACTTTGCCCTGTTCTCGCCGTCCAGTCCGTGCAGGACTGGGGGCCGAACCCACCCCTGCTGGCCGGGCAGGCCGCCATGAGCTGCGCAGGAAAGGCGCCGAGGGTGTGCATACCTCAGGCGAGTTCGGCCGATCCCGCCGCGGTCGCTAAGGAAGCGGCTTCCGTCCTGTCCAACCTGCATGCGGCTGGATTCACGGAAAACCCTCAACTGGTCGTAGACCGGATGGCGGACGGCCGATACCCCCTGCCCTCAACAGAAACGACCTGGAGAGTAGGCCTCACGAACTCGATCCGGCAGGGGGACTTGCGGTATCAACTCACCCGAGCGGCCGTGCGCTTCCCCTGCGCGCGCGTCGATCCTGCCCAAGGGAACGCGGCGATGCTGTGGGCAGCCACCGTGACGGGCGAACAGGGCACCTACAACCAGCACATGACAGATAGAGGAGCCTTCCCCCAGGAGAAGGCAGTGCGCAGCAAGGTGCGAAAGGTGCTGGCGTCCTCCCCTGCCGAACAAGGAAAGTGGCTCAGCCGGACACTGGCGGCCGGATGCGGACAGGGCTCATGACGTGGTGGATCAAGGCGCGCCGCGCCCATACCGTTGTGCCGATCGCGTTCGGCGCGTACGTGGTGCTATTGATCACCTTCCGGAGCGGGTCCGTGGTGCTTCCCTCCCTCACCGGCGGATCAACCCAGGTCGCCCTTAGCCTCTTCATTCCGATCCCGCTCTTGTCCGGCCTGGCACTATGTCTCGATTCGCGCCTGGATGCCGCGGAGAGCACAGGCGTACGCCCCATCAGATACCTGGACGGGGCGCTGGTGATCGCTACCGTTGGAGCAGCCGCTGCCGCAAGTGCAATCGTGGGCGCAGCGTTTGATGACTCGGTCACTGCTGCGGTTGGGCGAAACACCCTCTTCCTGGCGGGCTTGATGCTGATCACTCGTCCACTGCTCGGGCAGCCTGGCGTCCTTCTCCCCGTGGCATGGCTCTTGACGGTGTGCCTCTGCGGCTTCCGCGCCGGCAACGACCCCTACCCCTGGACCATCGTCCCCGAGCCGCTCGGCGCGCCACACGCCGCGGCCGGTGCCGCGCTGATGTTCGCCGCTGGACTCGCAGTTCAGCTCCGTTTCGCGAGGAACCTCTCATGACCCTTGAACTGACCTCCTGCACCTACGCATACAGTCGGCGCAAGCAGGCCGTGCTGGACGATTTCAGCTATCGCCTCCCAGCCGGGCTCACGGTCCTGCTGGGCCCAAATGGGGCGGGCAAGTCCACCCTGCTCAAAATCGCCGCCTCCGTGGTGCGCCCGAAGAGGGGCAGTGTCACCTTCGGGGACCTTCCCAGCACAGCCAAGCCCTTCCGCCAGGCTGTCGCATGGATGCCTCAGAACATCACCGCCATGCCGGGGCTGACGGCTCGCGAGCACGTCGCCTATGTCGGCTGGTTGAAGGGCATGAACCGCAGCGATGCCTGGCGGGCAGCCCGCCGCGCGTTGGCAAGAGTGGAACTGTCGGACCAGGCCGACACCAGGACGACCAGCCTCTCTGGCGGTCAGTTGCGCCGAGTCGGCGTAGCTGCGGCCCTCGTGCACGAAGCCCGCGTCCTGCTGCTCGACGAGCCGACCGCTGGCATGGACCCTCGCCAGCGGCGGGTCTTTCGAGACCTACTGCGGAACCTAACGGATGATGTGAGCGTGCTCATGTCCACCCATGACGTCGCAGACCTGGCAGAGGAAGCCGACCATGTCTCTGTGCTCTCCAGGGGCCGGGTCCTGCACTCGGGTACTGCCGATACGTTCCTCGCGCATGCCCCGGCGGGCACAGCGCCGGGCAGGTTGGCGGAGGGCGCGTACTCCGCGCTACTTCCCCTGCAGGAGTGAGGCGCTCGAAGGCCGAGTCGGCCGATCGGGGCCGGTAGCTCAGGTCTGGTGCCCAGGTCTTCGACGGCGCGAAGCTCACGGCGAACAAGGACGTCAACCTCGATATCGGATTGATGGACGCCTCGGCGGCTGAGGCGAGGCCAGGCGAGCTGGACCAGGGGATCGCGGTCGAGCTGCACTCGGCGTCTCGGAGATCGACGCGCTGGCCAAGTCTCTGGACGTGAAGCTGCCGCCCCCAGCCGCCCGAGACTGAGCCCGTTCAACGAAGCGGGCCGCCCTGGCAGGGCGGCCCGCTTCGTGTCGTCCCAGAGACGGTCGTGTCAGACGGTCCGGTCCAGTCCGCTGCCTTGAACTCCGTCGAGGAACGCGGCGAACGCGTCGGCGGTGACGGTGAGAACGGGGCATTGCGTAACCTTCGAGTCACGGATGCCGGTCACACCGTCCGCGAACGCCACCTCAACGCAATTGTCTCCACCTGAACTAAAGCTGCTCTTGGTCCAGTTGGCCGCACCCAGGCCAGCCTTGCCGGTCAAGCTTCCTCCTTGATGAGTTCGCTGATGAAGTCGCGCGACGCCGGGATGTCCAGCGCTCGCGCGCGCAGGTGGTTGAAGGCGACGTCGTAGCGCCCCACGTGAACATCCTCCTCCAGATAGAGGGCGGTTGTCAGCGGCTCCACCACGGCCAGAGGATCGCCGGCGTCGAACCGGAAGACCGTGAAGGCCCCGTCGATCCCTGCGTGCACGCCAGCGCTGAACGGCAGGACCTGGATCTCGACCCCGGGCAACTCCTCTGTGATGGACAACAAATGATGGAACTGTCCAGCCATGATCTGAGGGCCGCCGATCTTCCTGCGCAACGCGGCCTCATCCAGCACACACCACAGGGACAGAGAGTTCTCCCGGCGCAGGACCTGCTGGCGCTTCATGCGCAACTCGACGAATGTGCGCACCTCTCGCGCGGTCCGCCACTTGCCGCTGCCATCCACAACCGCGTGCGCGTACTCGGGGGTCTGGAGGAGCCCGGGAATCAGCTGGACCGCATACCAGTCCGCGTGCGCAGCCAGCTCTTCGAGTTCGAGATAGTCGGCGAAAGGGTCACGGACCGCGTCGCGGTATTGGTTGAACAGGTTGGTCCTGCGCGGCGACGACGCGAGGGAAGCCAGCTTTCTGATCTCAGCTATGCGCTGCGCGTCCTCAACACCGTAGGCATCGAAGTACTTGTCCAGGGCTGCCGACGGAACCCACTGCTTGCCGTTCTCGATCTTGCTGAGTGCGGACGGGCCGGAGAGCCCCAACCGCCGGACCGCATCGGGAAGGTTGAGCCCGGCACGCTGGCGCAGCGTGCGCAACGCAAGGCCGAGCCTACGGCGCATCAGGTTCGGACGAGCATCGGACATGCGTCATTCACCCCTCTCCGGCTCGGACTCTACACGCGCCTGCTGGTGCGGCATATGCCACTTTCACCCAGCTTGATGAAACATAGCTGGACCACTTGCTGAGAAACCTTTCTAAGTTCCATGCTCGGTTCCACAACACGACGCACCCGATCAGTAACACTGAGCGATATCTCGCCACACGCCCCCGTAAGGAGCGGCCATGGCACCGGACACTCCCACGGACCTCCGTACGGAGGTCCACGACCTGATCGCCCTCACCCCCGAAACCCGCCTCCGCCTCGCCGGACTCGCCTGCGCCCGTTGCGGCAGCACCGAATCCCTCCGGCCCGGCGGCCACGCGTACACCCACAGCCCCGATGGCGGACGTCTCGGCTGGACCGTGAAGGTCTGCGCGAACTGCCCCGTCCACCCCTCCCAGGAAAGTGAATTGAGGTCATGACCAACCTCGCCACCCGCTTCGCCGCCTGGCTGCGTACCCTGTTGGCCCCACACAGTCGACCCCACGCCGAACAACGGCAACGGCGCCGAGCACTCTGGCTCGCAACGTACGGCATCGACGTAGGCCCGCGTCGCATCCACGGCATCGAGGTGGCCCGGTGATCCGGCTGCTGCCCTGGGCCGGGGCGGACGGGAAGCCCTGCTACCTCTCTCCACGGACGGCACCGGCCCGTTGTCCCGGCTCGCCGACCGGGTCGAGCAGGCGCAGCTCAGTCTCGCGGGCAAGCTCCTCGATCAGGCACAGGGCGCGCTCTCCGGCCCCGCCCTGAACTCCTATGAACTCCAGCTCCTGAGCGCCGAGTTGACTGACGCGTTGCGCGGCACCCTGCGCGTCGCCGAGAGCCGCGGCGCCCGCCTCACCCCGCCGGACACCGATGAGGGCCGGTGAAGGAGGTGCGGTCATGCCGCCGCTCATCGAAATCGTCCACAACGCCCTCGCGCACTGCGCCACCACTCCACAGGCCCTGGGCCTCGTCTCCTTACCCGGTGGAACCCTCGCGTCGGCGAGCGCGGCCCGCTGTTACGCAACGACGACGGCCCGGTCCTGGGGTCTGCCGTCGGACACAGTGGACGCTCTGGAACTGATCACCGGAGAACTCGCCGCCAACGCCCTGGAGCACAGTGCGAGCCGGTCCATCACCGTTGCGCTGTTCCGCGCCGCTCGGACGGCCGTCGTCGGAGTGCTCGACGAGGGGCAGGGCCGTGCGACCGCGACGGGCGCGCCATCGCCGGACCGGGAGGACGGACGCGGGCTGCTGATCGTCGACGCCCTGGCCACCGACTGGGGCCAGCGGCGCGTATGCGGCGGTCTGCTCGTCTGGGCCGAGGTCGACACCGGACACGGACAGGCTCCGCCCGGTCGGCCGCATCGGGCGGACATCCCCTTGGTGCCGCTGCCGGTACCGTACGAACGAAGGGCGAATCACCCGCACCGGAGGTCACCGTGAGCGCACAGCCCGACAGCCCGTACGGACCGCTGATCCCCATGCCTGAGCTCACGCCCGACGCCTTGCGGGCTGCGGTCGCGCGGATCGCCCCCAGCCGCATTCCCGCGCTCACTCAGCATCTTTTCGAGGCCACGACGAACGCGCAGCAGACACAGAGCCTCGCTCCGCTGAGGGCGTTCATCCACTCCTGGGCCGTGTTCGTGGCGATCGAGCGGCATCCCGGGCAAGCCGCCCGGCTGCATGCGCTGGAGCGAATCGTGGGCGGGGGCGAAGAAGACCCGACCGAAGCGATCACCGAGATACGGCGTATCCATGAGGCAGCGGAAGCGGAGGCCGGACTGCGGTGAGCGGCTGGACGTGGGACTACAACCCCAGCGCGGAATACATCACCGGTGGATTGAACGTCACCTGGTACGGCTGAGCCCGGCTGCTCGTCAGGTGGCCGGTTCCAGGAACTCCAGCCGGTTCCCCACCGGGTCGTGGCTGTAGAAGCGCCGGTGCCCGGGCAGGTCGCCGTCCCACTGCACCGGTGCGCCATGCGCCTCCAGCCGGGCCGCGTACGCATCGATGTCCGTGACGCGCAGCCCGGGGTGGGCCTTCTGTGCCGGGCGGAAGTCCTGTTCGATGCCCAGGTGGAGCTGGACCGGGCCCGCCCGGAACCAGCAGCCGCCGCGGACCGCGAGGGCCGGGGGTTTGGCGAGCTCCGTCATGCCGAGGATGTCGGCGTAGTAGGCGCGCAGGGCGTCCTCGGAGCCTGCCGGGGCGGCGAGCTGGACGTGGTCGAGAGCGGCGATCATCACTTCTCCTTGCGGGCCACGGCGAAGATGCGGCGGAACGGGAAGACCGTGCCGTGCGGGCCCTGGGGGTAGGCGGTGCGGAGCAGGTGGCGGTATTCGGTGAGGAAGGCGCCGCGGGCCTCGGGGTCGTCGGCGAGGGCGGTCAGGACGGGGCGCAGGCCGGTGCCCTTCACCCAGTCGAGGACCGGGTCCCGGCCGTGCAGGAGGTGCAGATACGTGGTCTCCCAGACGTCCGCCGTGACGCCGGGGGCGGTCAGCGCGTCGAGGTAGGCGGTGGGGGTGAGCACCGCGTCGGCGTGGCGCAGCCGGCCGGCGAGGCGGTCGCGCCAGCGCGGGGAGCCGGCGAGTTCCCGCATGAGTACGTGGCTGGGCTGGTCGAAGTTGCCGGGGACCTGGAAGGCGAAGGTGCCGCCGGGGGTGATCGCGTCCAGCCAGGCCGGGAAGCGGGCGACGTGGCCGGGGACCCACTGGAGCAGGGCGTTGGAGACGATCAGGTCGTGACGTTCGGCGGGGGTCCAGGTCGCGGCGTCGGCCTCGGCGAAGTCGAGGTGGGGACCGGCGTGGGCGCGGGCCCGTTCGAGCATCTGCGGGGAGTTGTCGTAGCCGGTGATCCGGGCCTCGGGCCAGCGGTCGGCAAGCAGGACGGTGACGTTGCCCGCGCCGCAGCCGAGGTCGGCGATGCGGGGTGCGGGGGCGCCCGGGAGGCCGGGGATGCGGGCGAGGAGGTCGAGGAAGGGACGGGTGCGGTGGTCGGCGTGGCGCAGGTACTGCTGCGGGTCCCAGGTGGGTGTGGTCATGGGGTCAGGATCACGGGAGATATATCTTGATGTCAAGACACTTGAATTCAAGAGACTTCATGTCGACAGACCCTCTACACTGATCCACATGGAGGACGAGGTCGACCGACTGGTCGCTGCATGGCGCCGCGAGCGCCCCGACCTCGACGTGGAACCACTCGAGGTGCTCAGCCGCGTCTCCCGCCTGGCCCGCCATCTGGACCGGGCCCGCCGGATCGCTTTCTCCGAGCACAACCTGGAGCCCTGGGAGTTCGACGTACTGACGTCCCTGCGCCGCGCCGGTGCCCCCTACCAGCTCTCCCCCGGCCAGCTCCTCACGCAGACCCTGGTCACCTCCGGCACGATGACCAACCGCATCGACCGGCTGACCAAGAAGAACCTCGTCGAGCGTCTCCCCGACCCCAGCGACCGCCGCGGTGTGCTCGTCCGGCTCACCGCCGAGGGCCGGGACAAGGCCGACCAGTCGCTGGCCGGCCTGCTCGCCCAGGAGCGCGCCATCCTGAGAGAGCTCTCCACTCAGCAGCGGGGCGAACTGGCCGGGCTGCTACGCCAGTTGACCGCCCCGTTCGACAACACTCCCGGCTAGGACCGGGGCCGGATCGACCGGGCCGACCCCCGCCCGGCGGGCCAGGGCGACCGCGGCCAGGGTGGAGTGCACGCCCAGCTTCCCCAGCACGTTCTGCATATGGGTACGGACCGTGTGCGGGGAGAGGAAGAGCCGTTCGGCCACCGCCTTGCGGCCCAGTCCCGCCACCATGCAGCGCAGCACCTCGCGTTCGCGCGGGGTCAGCGACTCGACCAGCTGCTCGCTCTCGGTGCGGTGCTTGCGCGCCGCCGTCAGCTCCCGCAGTACGCCGGTGAGCAGCGCCGGGGGCAGATGCGTCTCGTCCCGCAGCACCCCCCGCACGACGGCGAGCAGCCGTTGCAGCGAACAGTCCTTGGCGACCCAGCCGCAGGCCCCGGCCTGCAGTGCCAGCGCGGCCCGCACCGGGTCGTCCTTCTCGGCGAGCACGACCGTGCGCACGGACGGCCGGCCCGAACGGACCCCGGCCACCAGGGAGATGCCGTCCACCGGGGCGTTCTCCCCGCCGCTGGGGACCGGGACGGGCGCCCGGCGGTCCACCGCCGTGCCCAGGATGCCCAGTTCGGCATCGACCAGCATCACGTCGTAGCCGCGCCCTTCGGCGGCGGCCCGCTCCAGGCACCGTAACGCGGCGGGGCCGCTGCCCGTCGCCGACACCTCGACGTCCGGCTCGGCCGCGAGCGCCGCCGCGAGCGACTCGGCGAAAATCCGGTGGTCGTCCACCACGAGAACCCGGATACGAACCACAGGCACCCCCATGCCGCGTCTGTTCCTGGGCCACCCCCGGCCCTCCGAAAGGGACCGGCCAGTTCGAGTGCGGCGCCCGGATCGAGGAGGTGGACCGCGGTTCCACGGCCGCCGCCGTGTCCCGGCCGCCACCCGCCCCGGGCGCCGCACCCGACTGTCTCGTACCCCTGAATCAGCACCGGCCCCCACCGGTGCTGTGCATCAGGGTACGGCCGACGGGCCGTGGCGGAAGGCAATTCGCAGAACTGACCGACTCCGGCCGCCCCCGAGGTGTGGTGCGTGTTCCGTCCTGCGACAGGAGTGGGCGCAGAGCGGCGCACCGCGCCGGGCCGACGGGGCTCAGCCGAGCCTGCGGGCACCCGCCGAGGGCACGGCCGGGAAGATCCGCGGTGTCGCGTGGCCCGCCGCGGCGAACGCCTCCAGGACGGACTTGGCGACCATGTCCGCCTGCTCCTCCTCCACCAGCACGATCGCCGAGCCGCCGAATCCGCCTCCGGTCATCCGCGCGCCGAGCGCCCCGGCCGCGACCGCCGCCGACACCACCAGGTCCAGCTCCGGGCAGGAGACCCGCAGATCGTCGCGGAGCGAGGCGTGCCCGGCGTCGAGGACCGGGCCCGCGGCCCGCACGTCACCCGCGTCGAGCAGGGCCATGACCTGCTCGACCCGCTGGTTGTCGCTGACCACATGGCGTACGTAGCGCACCACGGACTCGTCGACGCCGGACCCGGCCAGGGTGTCCAGGGCCGCGCCGAGGCTGTCGTACGGCACCTCGCGCAGCGTCCGTACGCCGAGCGCCGCCGCGCCCGCCTCGCAGCCGGCCCGCCGCTCCGCGTACGCGCCGTCGCCGAGGGCGTGCTTGACCTGGGTGTCGACCACGAGCAGCCGCAGCCCGCCCGCGGCCAGGTCGAAGGGGACCTGGCGCATGGTGAGGTCGCGGGTGTCCAGGTGGAGGGCGTGGCCCTCGGTGCAGCAGGCGGAGGCCATCTGGTCCATGATCCCGCACGGCACACCCACGAAGGCGTTCTCCGCGCGCTGGCCGAGAACCGCCAACTCCTGTGCCGAGAGCCCGAGTTCGAAGAGGTCGTTCAGGGCGAACGCGGTGACGACCTCCAGCGCGGCGGAGGAGGACAGGCCCGCGCCGGTGGGGACGGTGGAGGTGAGCTGGATGTCCGCGCCGGTGACCGGGTGGCCGGCCTCGCGCAGCGCCCAGACGACCCCGGCCGGGTACGCCGCCCAGCCGTGCCCCTGCTGCGGGGCCAGCTCGTCGATCCGGAGCCGGACGACGCCGCCGGGCACATCCGTCGAGTGGAGCCGCAGCTCGCCGTCGGCGCGGCGGGCGACGGCCGCGCGTGCGGTGTGCGGCAGGGCGAGCGGCATCACGAAGCCGTCGTTGAAGTCGGTGTACTCGCCGATCAGGTTGACCCGGCCGGGGGCCGCCCAGATACCTTCGGGCGCACGCCCGTACAGCTCGGTGAAGGAGGCGGTCAGTTCACTGTTCTCGGTCATGGGGCGGTGGGCTCCTCTCGGCGGGCGAACGTCCAGGCGTCGGTGACGATTCCGGTGAGATCGGCGCGGGACGGCGACCAGCCGAGCCGCTCCCTGGCCGTGGCGGCGGAGGCGACCAGCACGGCGGGGTCACCGGCGCGGCGGGGGGCCGCGGTCTCCGGGACGGGGTGGCCGGTGACCTCGCGGACGGTCTCGATGACCTCGCGCACCGAGAAGCCGTTGCCATTGCCGAGGTTGCAGATCAGGTGCTCGCCCGCGGTGGCCGCGTCCAGGGCCAGCAGGTGGGCCTCGGCGAGGTCGGCGACATGGATGTAGTCGCGGACGCAGGTGCCGTCGGGGGTCGGGTAGTCGTCGCCGTACACCGAGATCGACTCGCGCCGGCCGAGTGCCACCTGGAGGACCAGCGGGATGAGGTGCGATTCGGGGCTGTGCCGCTCCCCGCAACTGCCGTACGCACCGGCCACGTTGAAGTAGCGCAGCGAGACAGCGGCCAGTCCGTGCGCGGCCGCCTCGCCGGTGATCATGTGGTCGACGGCGAGCTTGGTGGCGCCGTAGGGGTTGGTGGGCGCGGTCGCGTCGGACTCGGTGATGGGGGTGGTGGCCGGCTCGCCGTAGGTGGCGGCGGTGGAGGAGAAGACCAGGGTGCGCACGCCGGCGTCGCGCATCGCGGCGAGCAGCGCGACGGACCCGCCGACGTTGTTCACCCAGTACTTCTCCGGGTCGGTGACGGACTCGCCGACCTGGGAGTAGGCGGCGAAGTGCAGCACCCCGTCGTAGGAGCGGTCCAGCCACTTCGCCGCGTCCTGGATCCGGCCCTCGATGAACTCGGCCCCGGCCGGGACGCCCTCCCGGAACCCGGTCGAGAGGTCGTCGAGAACGGTGACCGCGTGCCCGGCCTCCAGCAGGTGCTGGGCGACCACGCTGCCGACGTATCCCGCGCCGCCCGTGACCAGGTACTTCTTCTGGGGCTTGCTCACTCGCTCGCTACCTCTCGCAGTCGCTGGGCCGCGGCCTCCGGCGGCACATCGTTGATGAACACGTTCATGCCGGATTCGGAACCCGCGAGGAACTTCAGCTTGCCGGAGGTACGTCGGATGGTGAAAAGCTCCAGATGGAGCCCGAAGTCCTCCCGCCCGGGGACCCCGAACGGGGCCTGGTGCCAGGCCGAAATGTACGGGGTCGGCGGCTCGCCGGGGCCGAAGATCCGGTCGAATCGCCTCAAGAGTTCCAGATAGACCTGTGGGAACTCCGTGCGCGCGGCCTCGTCGAGCTCCCGCAGGTCGGGGACGCGGCGGCGGGGGTGGAGGTGGACCTCGTACGGCCAGTGCGCGGCGTACGGCACGAAGGCGACCCAGTGCTCGCCGTCGATGACGATCCGGGAGCCGTCCGCCTCCTCGCGGGCCACCACGTCGTCGAAGAGGTTTCCGCCGGTCTCGGCGCGGTGGGCCGCCATGGAGCGGAACATCAGCTCGGTGCGCGGGGTGACGAAGGGGTACGCGTAGATCTGGCCGTGCGGGTGGCCGAGCGTGACGCCGATCTCGGCGCCCCGGTTCTCGAAGCAGAACACCTGCTTGACCTGCGGGAGTTCGGCAAGTTCGGCGGTGCGGTCGGTCCATGCCTCCAGGACCAGGGCGGCCTGCTCCTCGGTGAGGTCGGCGAAGGACGCGTCGTGGTCGGAGGTGAAACAGACGACCTCGCAGCGGCCGGAGTCACCGGCGAGCGAGGGGAAGCGGTTCTCGAAGACGGCGACGTCGTAGTCGGCCTCGGGGATCTCGCTGTGCCGCCCGTCCCGCGAGGGGCAGAGCGGGCACTCGTCGGCCGGCGGGTGGTAGATGCGGCCCTGACGGTGCGAGGCGATGGCGACGCTGTCCCCGAGGAAGGGGTCGCGGCGGATCTCGGACGAGGTCGAGACGGCGTCGAGGGGGCGCCGGTCGACGGCATCCCGTACGACATCGTCACGGCTGTCGTAATAGAGCAGCTCCCGGCCGTCGGCGAGCGTCGTGACCGTCTTCTTCACCAGATTCCTCCAAACATAACCAAACACAATGAACCACAACTCAACAAACGCGTCAACGAGTGATCCCCGCCGGGCGGCATGGACCGTCGCTCGTCCGGCGTTCAGGTGTCCGGTTGCGTGTGGAGTGGAGGGGAGGGGTGGCTCAGCGGGTCGGCCGCGCCGGCCCGTCGGCCGGTGCCGCGCGGTCCAGCAGCCCCGTGCGGGCCGCGAGTGCCGCTGCCTCCAGCCGGGAGCCGACGCCCAGCTTCATCAGCACCCGCTGCACATGCGTGCGCGCGGTGCTCGGCGCGATCCGCATCCCGGCCGCGATCAGCCGGGTGTCCTCCCCCTCGGCGACCCGCACCAGGACCTCGATCTCACGCGGGGTGAGCATCTGGAGCAGCCGCTGCCCCTCGTCGTCCGGGGCCGCGGTGGGATTGAGCAGTTCGGCGAAGGCACCCTGGAGGAGTTGCGGCGCCACCGCCGCCTCTCCGGCGCGCGCCTTGATCATCGCCCGTTCCACGCCCTCCATGCGCTCGTCGTGGCGGACGTATCCCGCGGCGCCGGCCGCGAAGGCCGCCGCGATCCCGCGCGGGCTGGGCACCGGTCCGAGCACCACCACGGCCACCTGCGGGCGCTCGCGCCGAATCCGTACGATCGGGTCGAAGGCGCCGGGTTCGGCGGGCGCCGAGGTGCCGAACAGGCAGACCTCCGGGGCCCTGCTGACCACCAGCTCCGCCGCGCCCGAGGTCGGGGCGGCCGCCGCGAGGACGCGATGGCCCCGCAGCTTCAGTGCCGAGGCCAGCGCCTCGGCGAGCAGTCTGTGATCATCGACCACCATCAGCCGCACGCCCATCGAGCACACCCCCGTAGCACCGGCACACCGGGCCCCCCGGCCTTCCTGACCCGGCAAGCTACACGCTTGCTCGACGCCATGGGCGCCTTAGCGCCAAAAGGCTCCGGAACGTCGAATCCGCGTGCGTTCAGGCCCGGTTGATGGTGCGTCATGTCGTCATGCCCGACTGTCACCGTTGCGATCTGCCCGTCGGCCGTCACGGATCGCTTTCCGGGGGGTAGGCAGGCGCCCGAGTTCCCGAACGCGCGCGGGGGTGGTGTCCGCAGACCGGACACCACCCCCGCGCACATGCGGCTCGTTCTCAGTCCCTGCTGAAGCTGACCACCAGTCGGCGGCTCTCGTCGAGCGAGCCGTGGGGCTTGCTGACCATCGTGCTGGCCAGGTACAGGTGCCCGTCGCGGTAGCGGAACTCGGAGTAGTCCGGCGTGAAGCTGGTCTCCGCGTCCCGGATGGACCCGTCGCTCGGGTTCTCCATCAGCACCGTCTGCTTGAACGTGGCGCCGTCGATGGAGACGACCTGGCCGCCCTTGTCGTACGGGGGGACCCGGTAGGCGATGATGTCGCCGCCGTCCATGCCGATCGGGAACATCGTGTAGCGGTTGCCCGCGTCGGCCCGGTCGCTGGTCGGCTTGCCGGTGGTGAGGTCGAAGGAGACGATCTCGTTGGTGTTGCCGTACTCTCCGGTGCCCTCGTGATCCTCGGTCGGCACGTAGATCCGGTTGTTGCCGACGGCCAGCTGGCTGCAGCTCTCGACCTCGGTGGAGGCACAGCGCGCCGCGTACTTCTCGCCGTCCGCCGCGATCCTGGTGAGCAGCTTGCCGGTGGAGGCGTCGATGGAGAAGAAGTCCGAGATGCCGCTGCCGTCACCGGCGGTGTCGCCGACATCGGCCGCGACGACCAGCGGCTTGGTGGAGACGATGCTCGCGTAGTCGACGCCGGGCGGCATCTTGTACGAGGAGAGCGGGGCCCCGGTGGTGGGGTTCAGCGCCTGGACGACGAGTTGCGGGTCGTCGTACGTGCCGCACTTGCGGACCACCGCGAGGGCCTCGCCGCCGCCGTACCCCTTGTCGTAGCAGCCGTCGGTGGTGGCCTTGGGCTTCCAGCGCTCGGCGCCGGTGTTCAGGTCGAAGGCGGCGCCGCCCTCGGTTCCGCCCGCGGCGACCGTGGTGCCGCTGAGGGTGATCTCGTCGAACCTGACCGCCGCGTCACCGCTGGTGGCCGCGGTCACCGACTTGCTCCACATCAGCTTGCCGGTCTTCAGGTCGATCGCGCCGACCTGGTTGCACGGCGGGTACTTGGCCGCCTTGCTCGGCTTGCTCTGCTCGAAGGCGATCGCGGTCTTGTAGTCCTTGGACATGTGCCGCGAGGCGGCGCAGACCTGGCCCGCCAGCGGGATGGACCAGAGCTTGGTGCCCTTGGCCGGGTCGTAGGCGACGATCTCGTTCAGACCGGTCTTCACGTACGCCTTGTCGGTCAGCCAGGAGCCGTCGACCTTGGTGACGTCGGTGACCTTCGGCAGCGGCAGCTGGAAGGCGACCTTGGACTTGGGGTCCGCGGGTGCCTTCTCCGTGCCGGCGCCGTCGGGGGCGGCACCGCCCTCGTTCTCGCCGTCCTTGCCCTCGGTGGAGCCGCTGGACGAGGAGGCCTGGTCCTTCTTGTCGCCGTCGCCGGAGGAGGCGTACCAGATGCCGCCCCCGACGATCAGCACCACGGCGACCGAAGCGGCGACGATGATCTGCATCTGGGTGGAGAGCTTCTTGCCGCCGTTCCCGTTCTGCGGCGGCTGCGGCGGCTGCTGCATCGGCGTGGTCGCGTAGCCGTAGCCCTGCAGCGGCGGCTGGCCGGGCGGCAGGCCCTGCGGGAATCCGTAGCCCTGCTGCGGATTGCCGGGCACGGGTGCCTGCGGGTAGCCGTAACCGGGCTGCGGGGGCTGGTTCTGCGGGTAGCCGTAGCCCGGCTGTCCACCCTGCGGATAGCCGTACCCGGGACCCGGCTGCTGCGGGGCCCCGGCGGGCGGCTGGGCGTCCGCGGGCGGTGGTGTCGGAGCGCCGAATCCGCCTGCGGGCGGGGTGGCCGGCTGCTTGCCCAACGGGTCGGCGGGCGGCGGGGTCGGGGCGCCGAATCCACCCGGCGGGGGATCCTGCGGGGCGCCGAATCCGCCCTGGGGCGGATCGTTGGGCGGCTGGGGCGGCTGCGTCATGGCGTACGTACCTCTGGGGAAAGGGAGTCGGTGGGACGGGACCGGCGGCGGTCGGTCGTACTCCGGCCGCCGCCGGTCATGGGCCGTGGGGCTCCGACGGCCGGGAACTGCCGTCGAAAGGCTTTGTGAGCCGTCAGTTGCCGAAGGCCATCATGGTCTTCGTCTCCAGCTCTTCCTTGTCGTTCCTGGCGCTGACCCGGCCACTCGCGATGAAGGAACGGCCGCCCGCGTAGACGATCTTCGAGTTGTAGAAGTCGTTCTCGATCTCGGCCGTCGACGCGGGGTGCTGGAGCAGCATCCGCGGGGCGCCGCCGGTCGGTGCGAGGGTGGCGATGCCGCCGCCCTTCTCGTAGCCGGACTCCACGTAGAGCAGCACGTTGCCGCCCTCCATGCGCAGCGGCTTCACCGTGCGCTCGGCCGGGGCCGCGGCCTTCCACTTGGGCTTGCCGGTGTTCAGGTCGAACGCCACGACCTTGTTCGTACGGGCGGTGCCGCTGGAGTCCGGAGCGGTCGCCATGTAGAAGGTGTTGGCGTCGGCGGCGACCCCGGTGCAGCCGTCGAGGGACTTGCCGAAGATGGCGAAGGCGCTGCCGCAGTCCGGTGCGAACTTGTCACCCTTGTCGCTGACGATGCCCGAGCGGAGGGTTCCGTTCTGCTTCAGCGACAGGACGCTCCACTCCTTGTCCTTCTTCAGCGAGACCACCAGCGGGTTCACCGAGTAGACCCGGTCGATCTCCCAGCCGCGCTTGGGCTGGTACGTCCACCGGGGCTTGCCGGTGGCCGGATCGAGTTCCTGGATCTGGTGCTGCGGATTGTCGACGTCGCCGGTGCGGCAGTTGGAGGCGGCGATCAGCTTGGCCCCGCCGGCGAAGGCGAACGGCTGGCAGTTGCCCGACGGCTTGCCGAACAGTTCCTTGCCGTCGCTGACCCGGTAGGCGTTGGAGTTCCCGGTGCGCCCGACCGTCACGGTGTCGCCGCTGATGGCCAGCGAGATGTCGGACAGGAAGTCCCAGGTGCCGTTCTTCTTGATCGACTTCTTCCAGCCGGCCTTGCCGGTGTTGAGGTCGATCATCTGGAGATCCGCGCAGTCCGCCTTGTCGGTGGTGCCGTTCTTGACCCCGATGACGATCTTGCCGTTGTCCGCGGTCTGCGCGGGCGCCGCGCACAGGTCGGCGGGCAGCTTGAGGGTCCACTTCTGCTTGCCGTCGGCCACCGAGTAACCGGAGACCGAGCGGTACATGCCCTTGACGATCGTGTCGCCGGCCACCCAGGGGCCGTACACATCGGCGCCGTTGCGCGGCAGGTCGATGTCGTTCTTCTGGAGCCAGAGGACCTTCGCCTCGCCGGCCTTGCGCCCGGCGTTGAGGTCGTCACCGGTGCCGCGGCCCTCGCCGTCGCCCTCGCCGCTGCCCTCGTTGACGGAGGGCGAGGTGCTCGGCTCGGCGTCCCCGCTCTCCTTCGCGATCGGCTTCTTGTCGTCGTCGCCCCCGCTCGTGGCGAGGAAGATCCCGCCGCCGATCACCAGGAGCGCGGCGGCCGCGGCACCGATGACGAGGGCGGGCTTGCGCTTGGAGGAGCCACCGCCCGGACCGCCGGGGGCCGGTGCGCCGGGGTACTGCTGCTGCGGGTGGCCGTAACCGGGCTGCTGACCGTACGGGCCCGGCTGCTGACCGTACGGGCCCGGCTGCTGGGCGTAGGGCCCCGGCTGCTGGCCGTACGGTCCGGGCGCCTGGCCCGGCTGCCGCGGGTAGCCGTAGCCGGGGGCCTGGCCCGGCGGCTGACCGGGGGCCTGCGGGTAGCCGTAGCCCGGCTGGGCGGGCGGCGGGCCCTGGGGCGGCTGAGGACTACCCGGCGGCGGTTCCTGCGGCGCGCCGAAGCCTCCCTGCGGCGGTTGCTGGCTGGGCGGCTGGGTCATCAGCACGTCCCCCTTCGTGCGGTCCGGTACCCGTTCCGTTCTCCCCCGCGATTCCGCGGAACCCCACGGGGCCGAAACCCCCTGAACTTCCCGGAAAGGAGCGAATCGGGCATGGATCCCGCGGTGTTACGACAGTCGAGCGGGGCTTCTTTGTACCACCCGCAACACCTCGGGCACCGGGTCGGTCCACCCCCTGTTCCCAAGGGAGAACCGCCCCGTAATGCCTCCGTTACGCCTCAGTACCCGTCAGTTGCCGAAGGCCACGATCGACTTCATCGTCTTCTCCGCCTCGTCGTCGATCCCGCTGATCCTCGTGGCCACGAGGAAACTGCGCCCGTCCCGATAGGCGACCCGGGAGAAGGAGGAGAAGCCCCTTTCGACGTCGTCGGCGGCCGCCGGGTGCCGCAGCACCATCTGCGGCGTACCACCGGTCGGCGGGAGGGACGCGATTCCCCCGCCCTTGTTCTTCGCCGCCGACAGATACATCAGCAGCCTGCCGCCCTCCATCCGCATCGGCATCAGCGTCTGACCGGCCGGCGCCGCGGCCTTCCACTTGGCCCGGCCGGTGTCCAGATCGAAGGCCACGACCTTGTTGCTGGGGTTGCGGGCCGCCACATCGGGCTTCGTCGCCAGGTACACCGCCCGGTCGTCGGCCGCGACACCGATGCAGTTGTCGAGATTCTTGTTCACGGCGATGAGGTCGTCGTCGCACGCCGTCACGTAGTCCTCGGTGCCACCGACCAGTTGGGAGCGGTAGGTGCCGTTCTCGTTGAGCACGACGATCGCCCACTTGTCCTCTTGCTTCAGCGAGACGACCAGGGGGCTCACCGAGTAGAACTGCGCGACCTGCCAGCCCTTCTTGACCGGGTACGTCCACTGGACCTTGCCGGTGACCGGGTCGATCCGCTGCACCTGCTGTTCCTTGTGGTCGTCGGCCGCCGTCTGACAGCTGGTGGCGGCGATCGCCACGGGACCGCTCGCGAAGCCGAACGGCTGGCAGTTTCCCGGCAGTTTCCCGAAGAGCGCCTTGCCGTCCGCGACCCGGAAGGCATCCGTCCTGCTGGTGCGCCCCACGGTCACGGTGTCGCCGTTGATCGCCATCGCGACGTCGGAGAGCCCGTCCCAGGCGCCCAGGCGCTTGTACGTCTTGTGCCAGCCGGCCTTGCCGGTCGTGAGGTCGACCATCTGGAGCGCGTCGCAGGACGCCTGGTTCCCATGGCCGGACTTGACCCCGAGGACGATCTTGCCGTCGGCGGTGGGCTGCGAGGGCGCCGCACACAGCTCCGCCGGCATGCGAAGGCTCCACTTCTGGCGGCCATCGGTGACCGAGTAACCGGAGAGCGTGTGGAACATGGCCTTGACGATGGTGTCGCCGACGATCCAGGGGCCGTACACGTCCGAGCCGTTGCGCGGCAGGTCGACGCCGCCCTCCTGGAGCCAGAGGACCTTCGACTCGCCCGGCTTGCGCTTGGCGTTGAGTGCGTCGGCCTCCGGACGGAGGTCTCTCGGACCCTGGTCCTTGCCTTTGGACTTGCCACTGCCGGTGGGCGAGACGTCCGGCCCGGGGGTGGCGCTCTTCTTCGCCGTGGGCTCCGTCCCGTCGCCGCCCCCGCTAGTGGCCAGCCAGACGCCACCCCCGGCCAGCAGCACCACCGCGAGCGCGGCCGTGACGACCGCCCCGCGCCTGCCCCGGAAGAACCCTCCGCCACCGCCGCCCGCTGGACCACCGGGCTGCGGTGGCGACGGCACTCCGTAGGGACCGGGCTGCGAGGGCACGCCGTACGGACCGGGCTGGGCGGGAGCGTTGTACGGACCGGGCTGGGCGGGCGGCGGCCCGTACGGACCGGGCGGCTGCGCGGGCGGGCCGTACGGGCCCGGGGGCTGCGTGCCGTACGGACCGGCGGTCTGGCCGGATGGCTGGGCCGGCGGCCCGTACGAACCGGGCTGGGGTTCGTACGGAGCCCCGAAGCCTCCCTGCGGCGGTTGCTGGCCGGGCGGCTGGGTCATCAGCACGTCCCCCTTCGTGCGGACGGGTCCGGCTTCCGCGCCGGGCAAGGTTTCTTTCTATCACCCGCCCCACGGGCCCCGGCCGTCACACCTGACGTGCCATAACGGTCAGGCGTCCTCGGCCAGTTCCAGCCAGCGCATCTCCAACTCGTCCCGCTCGGCGACCAGTTCGCGCAGCTGGGCGTCGAGCCCGGCCACCTTCTCGAAGTCCGTGGCGTGCTCCGCGATCTGTGCGTGCAGCGTGGTCTCGCGGGTGGAGATCTTGTCGAGTTGCCGCTCGACCTTCTGGAGCTCCTTCTTCGCCGCGCGGGCGGCCTGCGGGGAGAGGGCCGAGACCGGTGCGACCGTCTCCTTGGCCGGGGCGGGTGCGGCGGAGGGCGTGGCCACCTCCTCCATCCGCTGCCTGCGCTCCAGGTACTCGTCGATCCCGCGCGGCAGCATCCGCAGTGTGCGGTCGCCGAGCAGCGCCATCACCCGGTCCGTGGTCCGCTCGATGAAGAACCGGTCGTGGGAGATCACGACCATCGATCCGGGCCAGCCGTCGAGGAGGTCCTCCAGCTGGGTCAGGGTCTCGATGTCCAGGTCGTTGGTGGGCTCGTCGAGGAAGAGGACGTTCGGCTCGTCCATCAGCAGGCGCAGGATCTGGAGCCGGCGCCGCTCACCGCCCGAGAGGTCGCCGACCGGGGTCCACTGCTTCTCCTTCGAGAAGCCGAACTGCTCGCAGAGCTGGCCCGCGGTCATCTCGCGGCCCTTGCCGAGGTCGACCCGGTCCCGCACCTGCTGCACCGCTTCGAGCACCCGCAGGTTCGGGTTCAGCTCGTGAACCTCCTGGGAGAGGTAGGCCAGCCTGACGGTCTTGCCGACGACGACCTTCCCGGCGGCGGGCTGTGCGTCGCCCTGGGTGCGGGCCGCCTCGGCGAGCGTCCGCAGCAGCGAGGTCTTGCCCGCGCCATTGACCCCGACCAGGCCGATCCGGTCGCCGGGGCCGAGCTGCCAGGTGAGGTGGGTGAGCAGCGTCTTGGGGCCGGCCTGGACGGTCACGTCCTCCAGGTCGAAGACGGTCTTGCCGAGCCGGGCGTTGGCGAACTTCATCAGCTCGCTGGTGTCGCGCGGCGGCGGCACGTCGGCGATCAGCTCGTTGGCGGCCTCGATGCGGTAGCGCGGCTTGGAGGTGCGGGCGGGGGCGCCGCGGCGCAGCCAGGCCAGCTCCTTGCGCATCAGGTTCTGCCGCTTGGCCTCCTCGGTCGCGGCGATCCGCTCCCGCTCGGCCCGTGCGAAGACGTAGTCGCTGTAGCCGCCCTCGTACTCGTGGACCGTGCCGCGCTGGACATCCCACATGCGGGTGCAGACCTGGTCGAGGAACCAGCGGTCGTGGGTGACGCATACGAGCGCGGAGCGGCGGGCCTGCAGATGGCCGGCCAGCCAGGAGATGCCCTCGACGTCGAGGTGGTTGGTCGGCTCGTCGAGGACGATGAGGTCCTGCTCGGCGATGAGGAGCTTGGCCAGCGCGATCCGGCGCCGCTCGCCGCCGGAGAGCGGGGCGATGACGGTGTCCAGGCCGTGCTCGAAGCCCGGCAGGGCCAGCCCGCCGAAGAGCCCGGTGAGCACGTCGCGGATCTTGGCGCTGCCCGCCCACTCGTGGTCGGCGAGATCGCCGATCACCTCGTGGCGGATGGTCGCCCGCGGGTCGAGCGAGTCGTGCTGGGTGAGGACGCCGAGCCGCAGCCCGCCGCTGTGGGTGACGCGTCCGCTGTCAGCCTCCTCCAGCCGGGCGAGCATCCGGATGAGCGTCGTCTTGCCGTCGCCGTTGCGGCCCACGACACCGATCCGGTCTCCCTCGGACACCCCGAGGGACACTCCGTCGAGCAGGGCACGGGTGCCGTACACCTTGCTGACCTGCTCGACATTGACCAGATTGACGGCCATTTCACTCCTGCCCGGAAGGATCGATCGACTTCCCAGGGTACGGGGCCCGGGGGCGGGTTTCCTCGGGCGGCCTTGCCTTCCGGTCACCTCGTACGTACATTTTTCTGTACGTACAACTTCCTGTACGCGGACTCATGCCGGGAGGCGAGTATGCGAACCATGACCTACACGGAATCGCGCGCCAAGTACGCGGAGACCCTGAGCGCTGTCGTCAACGACCGCGAAGAGGTCATAGTGACGCGCGCCGGCCACGAGCCCGTGGTGATCGTGGCTCTCGACGAGTACGAGTCCCTCAAGGAGACGGCCTACCTGTACCGCAGCCCGGAGAACGCGCGTCGCGTCCTGGCGGCAATCGACGATCTCGAGAACGGTGGCGGCGAGGTACGGGAGCTCCTCGAATGAAGCTCATCTGGCACGAATCCGCATGGGCGGACTACGTGTGGTGGCAGACCCAGGACCGGAAGGTCCTGAAGCGGATCAACACCTTGCTCCAGGACGTCGTCCGCAACGGGAACGAGGGCATCGGCAAGCCGGAGCCCCTGCGGCATGGTTTCCACGGCTACTGGTCCCGCAGGATCAGCGAGGAACACCGGCTCATCTACCGCGTGGTCGAGGACGAGGTACGCATCGTCTCGTGCCGCTACCACTACGGCCGCTGAACCGTCGCCCCCGGCGCCGGGGAGACCGCGGTCCGTGCGTTCCTGCACGTGCCCGAGGTGAGCAGGGCCTCGGCGACCTTGCGGGCCGACTCCTCGTCCGCCACCAGGAACGCGGTGGTCGGCCCGGAGCCCGAGACCAGGGCGGCCAGGGCGCCGGCCGCGGTGCCCGCGGCGAGGGTGTCGGCGAGCGAGGGGCGCAGGGAGAGCGCGGCCTGCTGGAGGTCGTTGGAGAGCGCCTCGGCGAGCGCGGTGGTGTCACCGGCGCGCAGGGCGGCCAGGAGCACCGGGGAGGCTTCCGGCTCGGGGACGTCGGTGCCCGCCGTGAGCCGGTCGAACTCGCCGTAGACGGCCGGGGTGGAGAGCCCGCCGTCGGCGACCGCGAAGACCCAGTGGAAGGTGCCGCCCACGTCGACCGGGGTCAGCCGCTCACCGCGCCCGGTGCCGAGGGCGGCGCCGCCGACCAGGCTGAACGGGACGTCGCTGCCCAGCTGGGCGCAGATGGCGAGGAGTTCGTCCCGGCCGGCGCCGGTGGACCAGAGGGCGTCGCAGGCCAGCAGCGCCGCCGCGCCGTCGGCGCTTCCGCCCGCCATGCCGCCCGCGACGGGGATGTCCTTGGCGATGTGGATGTGCACATCGGGTGCGATGCCGTGCCGCTCGGCCAGCGCGATCGCGGCGCGGGCGGCGAGGTTCGTCGCGTCCAGCGGGACCTGGGCGGCGTCCGGGCCGGAGCAGGTGATCCGCAGCCCGTCGGCGGGGGTGACGGTGACCTCGTCGTACAGGCCGACGGCGAGGAAGACATTGGCCAGGTCGTGGAAGCCGTCGGGGCGCGGGGCACCGACCGCGAGCTGGACGTTGACCTTGGCGGGTACGCGGACGGTGACGCTCACTCACCACTCCCGGAGGGCTTGTTCTCGGCAGCCCCGGAGGGCTCGGTCCCGGCAGCCCCGGAGGGCCTGTGCTCGGCGATGGCGGCGAACTCCTCGACCGTCAGCGACTCGCCGCGGGCCTGCGGCGGGATCCCGGCCGCGACCAGGGCCGCCTCGGCGGCGGGCGCGGAGCCCGCCCAGCCGGCCAGGGCCGCCCGCAGCGTCTTGCGGCGCTGGGCGAAGGCCGCGTCGACGACCGCGAAGACCTCGGCCCGGCTCGCCTTCGTCGCGATCGGCTCGGTGCGCCGGACCAGGGAGACCAGGCCGGAGTCGACGTTCGGGGCGGGCCAGAAGACGTTGCGGCCGATGGAACCGGCCCGCTTGACCTCCGCGTACCAGTTGGCCTTCACCGACGGCACGCCGTAGACCTTGTTGCCCGGCCGCGCGGCCAGCCGGTCGGCGACCTCGGCCTGGACCATGACCAGGGTGCGCTCGATGGACGGGAAACGCTCCAGCATGGTCAGCAGGACCGGCACGGCGACGTTGTACGGCAGGTTCGCGACCAGCGCGGTCGGCGCCGGTCCGGGCAGCTCCCGGACCAGCATCGCGTCCGAGTGCACCAGGGCGAACCGGTCGGCGCGCCCCGGCATCCGGGCCGCGACGGTGGACGGCAGCGCACCCGCCAGCACGTCGTCGATCTCGACGGCGACGACCCGGTCCGCCGCCTCCAGCAGCGCCAGGGTCAACGAGCCGAGCCCGGGGCCGACCTCGACGACGACGTCGTCCGGGCGGACCTGAGCCGTCCGTACGATCCGGCGGACCGTATTGGCGTCGATGACGAAGTTCTGACCGCGTTGCTTGGTCGGGCGTACGCCCAGCGCGGCGGCCAGCTCGCGGATGTCTGCGGGGCCCAGGAGGGCATCGGGCTCAGTGGTGCTCACCTGTAAAGCGTAAGGGCCCTCGCGGTTCGCGCCCGCCGCCCCTGCCGCTCAGTAGTCGAAGGCCCGTGCCGTGTTGTCCGCGATCGCCGCCGCCAGGGTGTCCTCGTCGATCCCCTTCACCTCGGCCATCGCACGCAGTGTGACGGGGATGAGGTAGGGCGCGTTGGGCCGCCCCCGGTACGGCGCGGGCGTCAGGAACGGCGCGTCCGTCTCGACCAGGACCAGCTCCGTCGGGGCGACGGCCAGGGCGTCCCGCAGCGGCTGGGCGTTCTTGAAGGTGACGTTGCCCGCGAAGGACATGAAGTACCCGGCGTCCGCGCAGATCCGGGCCATGTCGGCATCGCCGGAGTAGCAGTGGAACACGGTCCGCTCGGGGGCGCCCGCGTCGGCGAGGACGCGCAGCACGTCCGCGTGTGCCTCGCGGTCGTGGATGACCAGCGCCTTGCCGTGCCGCTTGGCGATCTCGATGTGGGCCCGGAAGGACTCCTCCTGGGCGGCGATGCCCTCGGGACCGGTACGGAAGTAATCGAGCCCGGTCTCGCCGACACCGCGTACGTGGTCGAGCGCGGCCAGCGCGTCGATCTCCGCGAGCGCGTCGTGCAGCGCCGCCGTGCCCCCCGCTGCCCGCGCCCCCTGGCGCGCGGTGCCGTCGGGATCTCCGTGCACGATGCGCGGTGCCTCGTTGGGGTGCAGGGCGACCGCCGCGTGCACGTTCGGGTGCGCGGCGGCGATCCCGGCCGCCCAGCGGGAGCCGGGCACGTCGCACCCCACCTGGATCACCGTGGTCACATTGACCGCCGCGGCCCTGGCCAGGCCCTCCTCGACGGTCGCGTCCTGCATGTCCAGGTGGGTGTGCGAATCGGCGACCGGTACCCGGAGGGGTTCGGGCAGCGGCGGGGCTTCGGTACGGCTCATGACGACGATCGTACGAGGGCCGCGCCGGTGCGCCCGGCCCGCGGTTCGACCGGCGGGCCTGCCTCCGGTGACCGGTGGGCCTACCTCCGGTGGAAGGGGTGCAGGAGGTCGGACAGGTGCCAGTGGTGTCCCGTGCCCGCGGGAGCGGCGTCCGCGCCCTCGCCGTCCTGGACCGCCGGCCGGGCCGGCCGGGAGTTGTGGAGCAGCTGCTGGACGGTCGAGACCCGGCCGGCCCGCATGATCCGGATCACGTGTCCGCCGCAGTTCGCGCAGCTGGGCCTGGACAGGGGGGAGGGAACCCGTTCCCCGTCCGCCTTGTATATGACGAAGGCGTTGTCGGAACCGTCGACGTGGTGCTCTATCTCGTAGGCCTGTTCCCAGCCGTGTCCGCACCTCATGCAGGCGAAGGCGTACGCCTCGTGTGCGGTGGTTGCTGCGATCTCGCTCATGCCCGCTCCTTTGTCCGCCGGACAGGCACTCCGGGCCATCGCTCCGGAGCATGCGTCCCTGCCCCAGTGGACGCCTTTACCGGCAGGAACGCATCGGGCCCTGTCGACTGTTGGAGCGCTTTTGGCCTGCTCGTGGCAGAAAGGCCCAATACGCGGCTCTCGCTTTGCTTTTCACGCCGGTCCTTTGCCTTCCGCTGGACCGGTTCGCGCCGCGTTCTTTGCCGCGACGACCGCGTCGAACACTTCGCGCTTGGGCAGCCCGGCGTCGGCGGCCACGGCCGCGATCGCCTCCTTGCGCCGCTCCCCCGCCTCCTCGCGCACCCGCACCCTGCGCACCAGTTCCTCGGCGTCCAGTTCCTCGGGCCCGGATTCGGCCGCGCCCTCGACGACGACGGTGATCTCGCCGCGCACCCCTTCGGCCGCCCAGGCCGCCAGCTCGCCCAGCGGGCCGCGCTTCACTTCCTCGTACGTCTTGGTCAGCTCCCGGCACACGGCGGCCCTGCGGTCGGCGCCGAAGACCTCGGCCATCGCGGCGAGGGTGTCGTCGAGCCGGTGCGGGGCCTCGAAGAAGACCATGGTGCGGCGCTCGTCGGCCACCTCGCGCAGCCGGCCGAGCCGTTCGCCCGCCTTGCGGGGCAGAAAGCCCTCGAAGCAGAAACGGTCGACGGGCAGCGCGGACAGGGCGAGCGCCGTCAGCACGGCGGACGGGCCGGGGACCGCGGTGACCTTGATGTCCTTCTCCACGGCGGCGGCCACGAGCCGGTAACCGGGGTCGGAGACGGACGGCATCCCGGCGTCCGTGACCAGCAGGACACGGGCGCCGCCGGTCAGCGCCTCGACGAGTTCGGGCGTACGGGCCGACTCGTTGCCCTCGAAGTAGGAGACGACCCGCCCCGTGGTGTGGATGCCGAGCGCCTGCGTGAGGCGGCGCAGCCGCCGGGTGTCCTCGGCGGCGACCACGTCCGCCGTCTCCAGCTCGGCGGCGAGGCGCGGCGGGGCGTCCGCCACGTCGCCGATGGGGGTTCCTGCGAGTACCAGCGTTCCAGTCGTTCCAGTCACGGAGCCATCCTCCCAGCACGGGCGACGGTGCTGGTGCCGTGACCGGCAATGCTTGCCCGGAAGGAGCGTCGTCCGGTGCGTACGAGCACAAGGCGGACGAAAGCGTGCGTGCTGGGCGGCGCGACGGGGCAAGGCTTGCCGGGAAGGCCACTCGCACAGATGCGTTCCCTACGATGGCGCGGTGACGAGTACAGCGCCCGAAGCCCGGCCGGGCCAAGACGCCGGGGAACCGCACGGCGAAGAACCGACCTCCTGGCAGCAGCGGCTGCGCCGCTTCGGCCATTCGCCCCGGCCCGGGATCGGGCTGCGCGAGCGGCTCGTCCCGCCGTACACCCGGCCCGGCGCCCAGCTGTGGGCGGTGCTCGGGATCTCCCCGCCGATGGCCGGGCGGCTGGCGCGGTGGGCGGCCTGGGGCGGTCCGCTGCTGGTGGCGCTGGTCGCCGGGGTGCTGCGGTTCTGGAATCTGGGCAGCCCGCACGCGCTGATATTCGACGAGACGTACTACGCCAAGGACTCCTGGGCCCTGATCAACCAGGGGTACGAGGGCGACTGGCCCAAGGACATCGACAAACTCATCCTCCAGGACCCGTCGAAGGTGCACGTCCCGGTGGAGCCGGGCTATGTGGTGCACCCGCCGGTCGGCAAGTGGATCATCGGGCTCGGTGAGCACTTCTTCGGGTTCACGCCGTTCGGCTGGCGGTTCATGGTGGCGGTGCTCGGCACGCTGTCGGTGCTGATGCTGTGCCGGATCGGCCGGCGGCTGTTCCGCTCGACGTTCCTGGGCTGCCTGGCGGGCACCCTGCTCGCCGTCGACGGTCTGCACTTCGTGATGAGCCGCACCGCGCTGCTCGACCTGGTGCTGATGTTCTTCGTGCTGGCGGCGTTCGGCGCGCTCCTGATCGACCGCGACTGGGCGCGGCGCAGATTCGCCGCGGCGCTGCCGGTCGACGAGGAGGGGGTGCTGCGCCCCGACGCGGAGATCGCGGAGCGGCTGCGGCTCGGCTGGCGTCCGTGGCGGATCACCGCGGGCCTGATGCTGGGGCTGGCCTTCGCCACCAAGTGGAACGGCCTGTACATCCTGGCCGCGTTCGGGCTGATGACGGTGCTGTGGGATGCGGGCGCCCGGCGCACCGCGGGCGCGGTCCATCCGTATCTGGCGGTGCTGAAGCGGGACCTGCTGCCGGCCTTCGTCTCGACGGTCCCGGTCGCGATCCTCACGTACCTGGTCTCGTGGACCGGCTGGATCGTCACCGGCAAGGGCTACTACCGCAACTGGGCGCAGACCGACGGCCGGGGCGGGAACTGGACGTGGCTGCCGGACTGGCTGCGCAGCCTGTGGCACTACGAGTACCAGGTCTACGAATTCCATGTGCACCTGACGTCCGGTCACACGTACCAGTCCAATCCCTGGAGCTGGATCGTGCTCGGCCGGCCCGTCTCGTACTTCTGGGAGGAGGAGTCGGGCTGCAAGGCGTCGGAGACCGGCAAGTGCGCGCGCGAGGTGCTGGCGATCGGGACGCCGCTGCTGTGGTGGGCGGCGTGCTTCGCCCTGGTGTACGTGCTGTGGCGGTGGTTCTTCCGACGCGACTGGCGGGCGGGCGCGATCGCCTGCGGGGTCGCCGCGGGCTGGCTGCCCTGGTTCTTCTACCAGGAGCGGACGATCTTCCTCTTCTACGCGGTCGTGTTCGTGCCGTTCCTGTGTCTGGCGGTGACGATGATGATCGGCGCGATGCTGGGCCCGGCGGCCGGGACGGGGACGAAACGGGAGCTGGGCCTGATGAGCGGCGATCCCTCGGGGGAGCGCCGGCGGACGCTGGGCGCGATCGCGGCGGGCGTCCTGGTCCTGCTGATCATCTGGAACTTCATCTACTTCTGGCCGATCTACACGGGCACACCGATTCCGGACGGGTCGTGGCGGGACCGGATGTGGCTGGACACCTGGATCTGACGGGAGCGCGTCGTCCGGGTGTGTCCGGATCGACGTGCTCACGCCGCACATATCGCGTTCCGATAACAACTGTCCCGGCCCTCATCACCGTCCCGTAGGGTGCGCAGCAGCATCCCCTTGAACGCGTTCAAGGGGGCTCCTGGGGAGGGGGACTGCAGGCATGCGCAGTGGAGCGAAGGTTGCGATAGTCGGCGGAGTGTTCGCGGTCGTGGTCGGCGGGGTGGGCTACGGGGCGTACAACGTCCTGGACGGACTGGGCGGCGGGGGCGGCGGTACGGACGGCAAGCCCACCTCCGCCGAGGTGAGGACGGGCCCGGTCACCGAGGCGGAGATCGACGAGGCGTCGAAGGAGTTCCTGAAGGCCTGGGCGAGCGGCGACCCGGACACCGCGTCCCAGCTCACCAACAACGCGGCCGAGGCCGAAGCGGCCCTCACGGGCTATCGCGAGAGCGCCCATGTCACCGAGGCGGTGATCACCCCGGGCCCCGCGGTCGGCTCGAAGGTGCCGTACACGGTGCGGGCGACCGTCTCCTTCGAGGGCAGGTCCAAGCCCTGGTCGTACTCCTCCGAGCTGAGCGTGGTGCGCGGACTGACCACCGGCAGGCCCCTGGTGGACTGGTCCCCCACCGTGATCCACCCGGACCTGACGGACGGCGCGTCGCTCAGAACGGGCGAGGCGGCGGCCCCGTCGATCGAGGCCCTCGACCACAGCGGCAAGGAGCTCACCAAGGAGAAGTACCCCTCCCTGGGCCCGATCCTGGACGCACTGCGCGAGAAGTACGGCGAGAAGGCCGGCGGCACCGCGGGCATCGAGACCCGGATCGAGAGCGCGGACGCGGGCAGCCCGGACAAGACCCTGCTGACCCTCACCAAGGGCAGGCCGGGCGAGCTGCGGACCACCCTGGACGCCGGCGCCCAGGCGGCGGCCGAGGCGGCCGTGAAGAAGTACAGCCAGGCCTCGGTGGTCGCGGTCCAGCCGTCCACCGGCGCGATCCGCGCGGTCGCCAACAATCCCGCCACCGGTTTCAACGCGGCGATGCAGGGCAAGCAGGCGCCCGGTTCGACGCTGAAGATCGTGACCGCGGCGATGCTGATCGAGAAGGGCCTGGCGTCGTCCGGCCAGAAGATCGAGTGCCCGCCGACCGCGACGTACTACGGCCGCACCTTCAAGAACCTGGACGGCTTCTCCATTCCGGCCGGCACCCTGACGACCAGCTTCGCGCGCTCCTGCAACACGGCCTTCATCAAGCTGATCGACGACACGAAGGACGACGCGGCGCTCGCCAAGGAGGCCCGCGAGGTCTTCGGGATCGGCCTGGACTGGCAGACCGGCGTCGTGTCCTTCGACGGCAGCGTGCCCGAGGAGACCCAGGGCGAGGCGGCAGCGCAGTACATCGGCCAGGGCACGGTCCAGATGAACGCCCTCAACATGGCGTCCATCACCGCCACCGCGAGGACCGGCACCTTCCGCCAGCCGGTCATCGTGTCCCAGGAGCTCGACGGGCGGCCGATCGCCACCGCTTCCCGCTCACTGCCCCCGTACGTCTCGCAGCAGCTCACCGACATGATGCGCCAGACCGCGAGTTGGGGCACCGGCAAGGCCGCGATGGCGTCGGTCGGCGGCGACAAGGGCGCCAAGACCGGCTCGGCGGAGGTGGACGGACAGACCACGTCCAACAGCTGGTTCACCGGCTTCAGCAACGACCTGGCCGCCGCCGCGGTGGTCCAGTCCGGCGGCCACGGCGGCGACGCGGCGGGCCCGGTGGTCGCGGCGGTGCTGCGCGCAGGACCGTGAGACACGGCCCGTGGAATCACGTCGCGTGCTCCGTGCGGGGTTCGCTAGCGTGCGGGGGCATGAGCACTCCTGACGCCACCACCGCCGCCGAAGCCCACCCCCGATTCGCCGAGGCCCTGCGGGAGCTGGGACTCGATGTCGAGGTCCGCCGGTTCCCCGAGGCCACCCGTACCGCCGCCGAGGCCGCCGCCGCGATCGGCTGCGAGCTCAGCGAGATCGCCAAGTCGCTGATCTTCGAGGCCGACGGGGTCCCCGTGCTGGTCCTGATGGACGGCTCCTCGCGCGTCGATGTGGAGCTCGTACGCGCGGAGCTGGGCGCCGGGAAGGTCAAGCGGGCCGGGGCCGAACTGGTCCGGGAGACGACCGGGTACGCGATCGGCGGCGTACCGCCCTTCGGGCACCGTACGAGGACCCGGGTGCTGGCCGACCGCGGGCTGCTGGACCACGACGTGGTGTGGGCGGCGGCGGGCACCCCGCACACCGTCTTCCCGCTCGACCCCAAGTCGCTGATCGGGCACGCCGGCGGAATCGTGGTGGACGTGCGCGAGCAGTCGAATTGACACCGCTGGTCGCGTTCGCGGTCCTGATCGCGGCGGTCACGCACGCCAGTTGGAACGCGATCGCGCACGCGATCAAGGACCAGCTCCTCTCCTTCACCCTGATCTCCGGCGGCGGGCTGCTGATCGGCGCGTCGGGCGCTCTCCTCGTGCCGTTCCCGGCGGCCGCGGCCTGGCCGTATCTGCTGGTCTCGGCCGCTCTCCATGTGGCGTACATGCTGCTGCTGATGCGGTCGTTCACCCTGGGCGACTTCGGGCAGATGTACCCGATCGCCCGGGGTACGGCGCCGCTGGTGGTGACGGTCCTCGCCGCGGTCTTCGTCGGCGAGCGCCCGGACCGCTGGGCCACCGCCGGGGTCACGGTGGCCTCGGCGGGGCTCGTCGGGCTGGCCCTCTGGGGCATCCGGGGCTCGGGCCGCCGCCCGGACTGGCCGGCCCTGCTCGCCGCCCTCGCGACCGGCCTGGCCATCGCCGCGTACACCACGGTGGACGGCGTCGGAGTACGCGCCTCCGGCAGCCCGCTCGGCTACATCGCCTGGCTGATGATCCTGGAGGGGCTGGCCATCCCCGCCTGCGCGCTGTACCGGCGCCGGGGCGAACTCGTCGCACAGCTGAAGCCGTACGCCGCCCGCGGGCTGCTGGGCGCGGCCCTGTCGGTGACCGCGTACGGCCTCGTCCTGTGGGCCCAGACGCGGGCGGCGCTGGCCCCGATCGCGGCCCTGCGCGAGTCGTCGATCATCGTCGGAGCGGCCATCGGGACGCTGTTCTTCAAGGAGCGGTTCGGCGCACCGCGCATCGCGGCGGCCGGGCTGATGGTGGTTGGCATCGGGCTGATGCTGCACGCGAGTTGAGCGGTGCGACGCATCTGGTTACCGAGCCTGCGACCGTTGTGCAAGGCGTTCCGGGCGGGAAAGAACCGATGGAGTGAAAAGGCGCCGGTGCACCCGAGCTTGATCGTTTCTGCGGGATACCGGACTGCTTGGATGCGCACGTCTCGCACCCGCGGACGTCCATGCACCGAGACGTCCATGCACCGAAAGGGACACCTCTCCATGTCCAAGCGCAATCATCCTGCAAGGGTTCTCGCCGCGGCCCTTCTCACTGCGACTGCCGTCGCGGCGGCCGGCGCGGCACCGGCCTCTGCCGCCCCCACCCCCAACACCGACCTGATCAACAAGATGGACGGGAGCCGACTGGCGTTGCTCAGCAACAGCACCGGCGAAGGCGCCACCGCCATCACCCTGCGCGACCCCGGATGGAACTACAGCACCGAGCGGTGGGAGCGTGACGTATCCGCCTGGCAGGCGGACGCCCCCAACACCTACACGGTCGTCCTCAGGAACGAGGCCGCGAACAAGTGCCTCCAGCCCAGTGCCGCGACGCCGCAGCGAGGGACCACGGTCGTCGTCCGCACCTGTGACGGCTCGCGGCTGCAGAAGTGGAGCATCTACCCCGAAAAGGTCGGTGACAGCTACACGGGCTGGTGGATGTACCGGCCCGTGGTCGACAAGAAGCTCGCCCTCAGCCTGAACAGGTACCACGACGGCAGCTGGGACACCCTCTACCTGAACATCGCACAGCCCAGCTCCGACCGGCTGTGGCGCAGCGCGGTCAACGACACCCCCGTGGCCAACGGCTAGTGCTCCAGCCACAGATCATGATCTGACACAGCGTCATCCACGGCCTCGGTCGGGTCGACCTCACGGCTGGGTGCGTCGCTCGGCAGCGTCGAACGCGGGCGCGAGCGGGGCCAGCGCCGCGCGGAGCCGGTCGGGCAGTGAGCCGGAGGGCACGACCAGCCCTCCGGCACCGAAACCCTCGGCGGCCCCTGCGTTCCCGGCCGGCCGGAGCCAGCCTTCCAACGCGATGCGAACGGCCGCGGCCACGCTCGCCGCGAGAACGCGGGCCGTGTGCGCTCCGGCGTCACCGAGGCGTTCGGCGATCACCACCGTGAGAGGGGGCTCGATGCCGGCGGTGGCGTCGAGGAACGCGTCGCGCAACGCGGTCCGGGTGGTGATCAGCAGCAGCGCCTCGTGTTCGCGCTCACCGGTGTTCGTGTACTGCTCGACCACTGCTTCGGTGACGGCGTCAGCCAGGCGCACCCCTGCGGGCCGGGCGGCGACCACCGCCGCGATCCGCGCCTCCCGGTCCGCGGTGACGGCGGCGACGATCGCCTGCTCGCGGCTGGCGAAGTAGTTGTTGTAGGTGCGCGGCGAGACTCCGGCTGCCTCGGCGATGTCCTCGACCCGCACATGGTCCGGTCCGCGCTCCACGGCCAGGCGCAGGGCCGCCTCGCGCAGCGCCTCGCGCGTGGCCTGCTTCTTCCGCTCCCGCAGACCTGGTGGTGGTGTCGTCACGGTGTCAGCGTGCCACACAGAACTGCGTGCACGCAAACTTGCGTGCACGCATGTTTCCTGTCAGCCTCGATCCGACCGAGACCGACAGAGAGGGCGGCACCGTGCGAGCAAGAGGAATGACCTACGACACCGGGTTTGTCGTGCACGGTCGGATATCCCGCGAGAACTTCGACCCGGAGGTCGTCCGGCGCGAACTCGCCATCATCCGCGACGACCTGCACTGCAACGCGGTCCAGATCATCGGCGGCGACCCGGACCGACTGGAGCTGGCCGCCGGCGCCGCCGCCGAGCTCGGGCTGGAGGTCTGGTTCTCGCCCTATCCGCTGGAGCTGGACCCGGAGCAGATCCTCACACTCTTCCGCGACTGCGCCGAGCGGGCGGAACGGCTCCGGCGCAACGGCGCCGAGGTCGTGTTCGTCGCAGGTGTGGAGCTGAGCGTGATGAGCCGTGGGTTCCTGCCCGGAGAGAGCCCCGAGGAACGGGTCGAGCAGCTGATGGGCCGGCCCGAACAGCGGGCCGAAGCGATGCGCGGGCTCGGCGTGCGCATCAACGCATTCCTCCGCGACGCCGCGGCCACGGTCCGCGAGCGCTTCCAGGGCGAGCTCACCTACGCGTCCATCCAGTTCGAGCAGGTCGACTGGACTCCCTTCGACTTCGTGACGTACGAGCTGATCCGCTCCGCCGAGGTCGCCGACCGGTTCCGGGACGCGGTACGCACCCTGGCCCGAGGCCCGAAGCCGCTCGCCATCACCGGGTTCGGCACCGCGGCCTACCGCGGCGCGGGAGACCGCGGTGGGCGGGTGCTGGAAGTGGTCGAGTACGACCCGGAGACCAAGGCCCCTGTACGGCTGGACGGCATGTACGAGCGCGACGAGGCCGGCCAGGCCGCGTATCTGAGCGAACTGCTGGAGATCTTCGAGACCGAGGGCGTGAACAGCGCGTTCGTGTTCCTGTTCGCCCTGCCTGGTTACCCGCACCGCCCGGACGGCGACCCCAGGGACGACTTGGACCGGGCCGGCCTGGGCATCGTCAAACTCCTCGAAGGGCGGCGGGGGCAGACCTACCCCGACACGGAATGGGAACCCAAGGCCGCCTTCGCGGCAGTGGCGCAGCGGTATCGGAGGTGAATGGCCTCACGCACGGTGACCACGGGGCGGGCGGGGCGCATGCGTCGGCCACGCGCCGGGTCACTGTTCCGAAACCGCCTGCTGGAAGCCGTAGTTGACGGCCGTCAGCCCGCCGTCCACACGCAGCGTCGTCCCCGTGATCCAGGCCGCGTCGCGCGAGGCGAGGAAGGCGACGGCGGACGCGATGTCCTCCGGCTCGCCGACCCGGCCGAGCGGGTAGAGGCCGCTCACCCGGGACAGTTCCGCGTCCCGGCCCGCCCAGGCGTCCGTGCGGATCGTGCCGGGCGCCACCAGGTTGACGCGTACGCCGCGCGGTCCCGCGTGGCCCGCGAGGGTGCGGGTGAGACTGGCCAGGCCCGCCTTGGCCGCGCTGTAGCCGTGGTTGCCGAAGTCCTGTTCGCCGTTGACCGAGCCGATGTTGACGATCGCGCCCCGGCCGGAGGCCACCAGGTGCGGGAGGGCCGCTCGGGCGCAGCGGTACGGGCCGGTGAGGGTGACGTCCAGGTCGCGCTGCCAGGCCTCGTCGGGCTCGTCCTCGAAGAGCGGGACGTCCCTGGTGCAGGAGTACGCGTTGTTGACCAGCACGTCGAGGGAGCCGAAGGCGGCGACCGCGTGGGCCACCGCCGCCTCGACGGCCGCCCGGTCGGCCACGTCGCAGGCGAGAGCCTCGGCGGCCCCGCCCGTCCCGCGTATCGCCGCGGCGGCCTTCTCGGCGCGGTCCCCGTCCAGGTCGGTGACCAGGACGCGCGCGCCCTCCGCGGCCAGCCGGCGGGCCGTGGCAGCGCCGATGCCCTGGCCCGCCCCGGTGATGAGCACGCCGTATCCGTCGAACCGTGAACCAGCAGAGTGAGGAGGAGTCATAGCGCCGACCGTACTGCCCTGACCAGTGCCTGGGCACGGGGGTCGGCGGTGACTCCCTTCTGCAGACCGTTCGTCACATAGCCCAGTGCGATGCCGGATTCGGGGTCGGCGAAGCCGAGCGAGCCACCCCGGCCGGGGTGACCGAACGAACCGGGGGCGAGCAGCGGGGACGCCGGGCCGTGCAGCATGTACCCCAGGCCGAACCGGGTGTTGACGACCAGGACCCGGTCGGGCCCCGCGGACTCCTCGGTGCGGGCGAGGGTGAGGGTGGCCGGGGCGAACAGGCGGTGCCCGTCGACCGGACCGATCATCGCGGCGTAACAACGGGCCAGCGCACGGGCGGTGGCGATGCCGTTGGAAGCGGGGAGTTCGGCCGCCCGGTAGCCGGGGTCGTTCTCGTCGGGGAGCGGGTCGATGGCGCCGAAGGCGCGGCGGGTGAGGGACTGCGGGTCGCGGTACGCCTCGGCGACGGACCGCTTGGGCCGCACCTTCAGGGTGCCGCCGTTGCCCGCGACGGCGGGCGGCTCGACGGGCCCGATCCGGCCGACCCGGTGCGCCTCGTCCGCCGGGAGGCCGAACCAGAAGTCCAGGCCGAGCGGGCGGGCGATCTCCTCGGCGATCCAGCGGCCGACGGTGCGGCCGGTGACCCGGCGCACCAGTTCGCCGATGAGCCAGCTGTAGGTCTGGGCGTGGTAGCCGTGGTCGGTGCCGGGTTCCCACTGGGGCCGCTGCGCGGCGACGGCCTGTGGACCGGAGATCCCGTCGGCCGCCTCGGAGGGGGTCAGCGGGCGGTCGAGCGCGGTGAGCCCGGCCCGGTGGGACAGGAGGTGGCGGACGAGCACGCGTTCCTTGCCGGCCGCCTTGAACTCGGGCCAGTACGTGCCGACCGGGGCGTCGAGGTCGACCTGGCCGCGCTGGTGCAGCAGCAGCGGTACGGCGGCGGCGATGCCCTTGCCCGCCGAGCGGACGATCTGCACGGTGTCCACGGCCCATGGTTCGGCGCCGTCGACGTCTCTCGTACCGGCCCAGAGGTCGACGACCTTCTGCCCGTCCCGGTAGACCGTGACGGCGGCGCCGCGTTCGCCGCGCTGCTCGAAGTTACGGATGAAGGCATCCCGGACCGGCTCGAATCCGGCCGCCACCGTGCCCCGTACGTCCACGCCTGCTCCTGCGCTCCCGCTCATCCCCCCATGGTGCATCCCGTCGCAGGTGGCGGGTGTGGCGGGTCACCTCATGTTCGCAGTCGCGGAACGTCAACGGACGCGAAAACGCTCACAGTCGCGGAATGGCCGGCGTCACCGAGCGCGGGTCGAAGCCGAAGGGCAGCTCCAGGCGGTGGGCCCGCATCAGCTTCTCGTCGCAGAGCAGGTCCTGGGTGCGGTCGTCGGCGGCGATGACGCCCTCGCTGAGGATCACCGCGCGCGGGCAGAGCTCCAGTGCGTAGGGGAGATCGTGCGTGACCATGAGCACGGTGACGTCCAGGGACCGCAGGATGTCGGCGAGTTCGCGCCGCGAGGCCGGGTCGAGGTTGGAGGACGGCTCGTCCAGGACGAGGATCTCCGGTCGCATGGCGAGGACGGTGGCCACGGCGACGCGGCGGCGCTGGCCGAAGGAGAGGTGGTGCGGCGGCCGGTTCGCGTACTCCTCCATGCCGACCTGCTTCAGGGCCTCGGTGACGCGTTCCTCCAGTTCGGCGCCGCGCAGCCCACAGGCGGCGGGGCCGAAGGCGACGTCCTCGCGGACGGTAGGCATGAAGAGCTGGTCGTCGGGGTCCTGGAAGACGATGCCGACGCGGCGGCGGATCTCGGCGAGATTGCGCTTCTCGACGGGGAGACCCGCGACCCGGACGGTGCCCGCGCCGGCGTCGAGGATGCCGTTGAGGTGGAGCACGAGGGTGGTCTTGCCGGCGCCGTTGGGGCCGAGCAGGGCGACCCGCTCGCCCCGGCCGACCGTGAGGTCCACCCCGAAGAGCGCCTGGTGGCCGTCGGGGTAGGCGTAGGCGAGGCCGTTGACTTCCAGGGACGGCGCGGGGGCGGTGGGCTGGCTCATAGGGTCCATCCCAGCAGACAGACGGCGAGGGCGAGCACGGGGAGTACGGCTGCGTGGACCCACTGGGTCCGGGAGGCCGTCACCTCGTCGATCACCGGCATGGCACCGGCGTAGCCGCGGCTGACCATGGCGAGGTGGACGCGTTCGCCGCGCTCGTACGACCTGATGAAGAGCGCGCCCGCCGACTTGGCCAGGACACCCCACTGCCGCACGCCGCGCGCCTCGAAGCCCCGGGAGCGGCGGGCGATCGACATCCGGCGCATCTCGTCGGTGATCACGTCGCCGTACCGGATCATGAAGGAGGCGATCTGGACGAGCAGCGGCGGCAGTTTGAGCCGCTGGAGGCCGAGCAGCAGCGCGCGCAGTTCGGTGGTGGAGGCGAGGAGCACGGACGCGGCGACGCCGAGGGTGCCCTTGGCGAGGACGTTCCAGGCGCCCCAGAGGCCGGGGACGCTGACGGAGAGGCCGAGGAGCTGGGTCTGCTCGCCGGGCACCACGAACGGCATGAGCAGCGCGAACGCGACGAACGGCACCTCGATGAGCAGCCGTTTGAGCAGGAAGCCCGCCGGGATGCGGGCGAGCGCGGTGACCGCGCCGAGCAGCACCGCGTACAGCCCGAACGCCCATACCGACTCGCGCGGTGTCGAGACGACGACCACGACGAAGCAGAAGGCGGCGGCGATCTTGCAGTGCGGCGGCAGGTCGTGGACGGGCGAGTGGCCGTGCCGGTAGAGCTTGTGTGCGTGCCCGGCGCCCATGTCAGACGGATTCCTTGTCGCGCGTGGTGTCCGTGGGGGCGTCCGGCGTGCGACGGCGGCGGACCACGAAGAAGACCCCGCTGCCGGCCACGACCGTGGCGCCGACGCCGATCACTCCGGCGAGGCCGCCGGAGATCCGGGCGTCGGAGACGTCCTTGACGCCGTAGTCGGCGAGCGGGGAGTCCTTGGCCGCGTGTTCCTCGGTCTTCTTGTCGATGCCCTGGTCGGCGGCGACCTTCTCCAGGCCGTCGGGGCTGGCGGAGGCGTAGTAGGAGACGAAGCCCGCCAGGACGAGGGCGGTGACCAGGCCGGTGGCCCAGATGCCCCGGTGGGAGCGGGCGGCGGCCGGGGCGGCCGGCTGCCGGGCGGGGGCGTCGACGAGTTCGCCGTCGACCCGGAGCTTGAGCGAGGAGGTGAGCCCGCGGGCGCCGTGGACCAGGTCGGGGCGTACGGCGATGACGGCACCGACGGTCAGCGCGGTGATCACGGCCTCGCCGATGCCGATCAGGACGTGGACCCCGACCATCGCGGTGAAGACCTTGCCGATCGGGATGTCGGTGGTGCCGCCGATCCAGTAGATCAGCGTGAAGGCGCAGGCCGCGGCCGGCACGGAGACCAGGGCGGCGACGAAGGACGCGACGGTCACGGAGCGGCGGGTCTTCGGCAGCACCCCGAGCAGCCCGCGGAAGAGGGCGTACGCGACGACGGTGGTGGCGATGCCCATGTCGAGCACGTTCACGCCGAGCGCGGTGAGGCCGCCGTCGGCGAAGAGGATGCCCTGCATGAGCAGGACGACGGTGACGCAGAGCACACCGGTGTACGGCCCGACCAGGATCGCCGCCAGCGCCCCGCCCAGCAGATGCCCGCTGGTGCCCGCCGCGACCGGGAAGTTGAGCATCTGCACGGCGAAGATGAACGCGGCGACGAGACCGGCGAGCGGCGCGGTGCGCTCGTCCAGCTCGCGCCGGGCGCCCCGCAGGCTGACGGCGACCGCACCGGCCGCGACGACTCCGGCGGCGGCGGAGACGGGCGCGTCGATGAATCCGTCGGGTACATGCATGGGGGGCTCCGCTTCCTGCGGTCCTGCGTTGCTGCGGACAATGTCGTGAACCGCTCAATGATAGGACCTTGTTGCAAACACCTCGCAAGAGCGACTGCGTCACAACTGCCGCTCGTGCTGTTTGCGGAAAATATGGGACATTGGAGGGCGAAGCAGTACGCACAGGAGGAGTCGTTCCATGCCCCCCGTGATCCATGAACAGGCAGATGCCTGGCTCGTCAACGACACCCCCGACCTCCCCGCCGTCCCGGTCGACCTGCTGTACGACTCCGAAAAGGACCCGCGCGCCGTCCACGTCGCCTTCCCCGGTGGCGACGAATGGGCCTTCGACCGCGATCTGCTGGAGGGCGGGCTGCACTCCCCCACCGAGCGCGGCGGCGTCCGTGTATGGCCCTGCGGACGGACGCAGCTGGTCGTGGAGGTCCATTCGAAGGAGGGTGTGGAGGTGGTGCAGTTCGACAGCGCGCCGCTGGTCCGCTTTCTGCACCGCACACACACCGAGAGCGCCAGACCCGCGCACGCGTGACGAAGGCGCACACCCCGCCCGCATGACAGAAGCCCCCGTACGGCAGCAGACCCGTACGGGGGCTTCTCATTGCCCCGGCCCCGTCCCCCACAGGCAACCGGCGCGTCCGGGGCCGCGCCCCGCTCAGGCGCGGACCCCGCAGGCCCTTCCACGGCCCGGCAGGCCCCGGACCGGGCGGCTCAGACCCGGGCCAGCTCGCGCTCGCCCCCGGCGTCGCCGCCGGGCGTCTCGTCGAGCTGCTCGCGCAGCCCCTCGCCCTCCACGTCCACGTTCGGCAGGATCCGGTCCAGCCAGCGCGGCAGCGCCCAGGCGCGGCGGCCGAGCAGGGCCAGGACCGCGGGCACGATCGCCATCCGGACCACGAAGGCGTCGAAGAAGACGGCGATGGCGAGCGAGAAGCCGATCATCTTGACCATCTGCTCGCTGGAGCCGATGAAGCCCGCGAAGACCGCCATCATGATCACGGCCGCGGCCGTGACGACCCGTGCGCCGTGCCGGAAGCCGGTGACGATCGCCTGGCCGGGCTTCTCGCCGTGGATGTACGCCTCGCGCATCCGGGTGACCAGGAAGACCTCGTAGTCCATCGCGAGGCCGAAGACCACGCCCACCATGAAGATCGGCATCATCGACATGATCGGACCGGTCTGCTCCACCCCGAAGAGCGAGCCGAGCCAGCCCCACTGGAAGACCGCGACGACCGCGCCCAGGGCCGCGACGACCGAGAGCAGGAAGCCCAGGGCCGCCTTCAGCGGCACCAGCACCGACCGGAAGACCACCATCAGCAGCAGGAAGGCGAGTCCGACCACGAGCGCCAGATACGGCAGCAGCGCGTCGTTCATCTTCTGCGAGAAGTCGATGTTCATCGCGGTGGAGCCGGTGACCAGGACCTCGGCGCCGGTGTCGGACTCGATGTCCTTGCCCGCGTCACGGATCGCGTGGACCACGTTCTCCGTATCGACGGAGCTCGGCCGGTCCTTCGGGACGACGGTGATCATCGCGGTGTCGCCGGCCTTGTTGAACTGGGCCGGGGTGACGGCGACGACGCCCTTCATGCCGGAGATCTCGTCGGAGACCTGCTTGGCGGCGGCCTTGCCGTCGGAGCTGTCCGCGGTGTCGACGACGACCATCAGCGGCCCGTTGAAGCCCGGGCCGAAGCCCTCGGAGAGCAGGTCGTAGGCGCGCCGCTGGGTGGTGCTGGTGGGCTGGGAGCCGTCGTCGGGCAGGCCCATCTCCAGGGACGCGGCCGGTACGGCGACCGTGCCGAGGCCGATGACGCCGACCAGCAGCACCCACACCGGCTTGCGCAGCACGAACCGCGCCCAGCGGGTGCCCATGTTCGGCTTGCCCTCGGTCCCGGCCGGGACCTCGGCCGCCTTGCGCGCCTTGCGTCCCAGGACCCGCTTCCCGGCGAAGCCCAGCACCGCCGGGACCAGGGTGAGTGCGATGAGGACGGCGATCGCGACCGTGCCGGCCGCGGCGAAGCCCATCTTCGACAGCATCGGGATGTTCACGACGGCGAGGCCGACCAGCGCGATGACGACGGTGAGACCGGCGAAGACGACCGCGGAGCCCGCCGTGCCGACGGCCCGTCCGGCCGCTTCCTCGCCCTCGCGGCCCTCGGCCAGCTCGGCGCGGTAGCGAGAGACGATGAACAGCGCGTAGTCGATGCCGACCGCGAGGCCGATCATCATCGCGAGGGTGGCGGTGGTGGAGCCCAGGTCCAGTACGTTCGCCAGCGCGGTGATCGTGGAGACGCCGATGCCGACCCCGATCAGGGCGGTGAGCAGCGGCAGCCCGGCGGCGATCAGCGAGCCGAAGGTGATGACCAGCACCACCGCGGCGATGGCGATACCGATGATCTCGGTGGCTCCGGTCTCCGGGATCACCATGAGCGCGTCACCGCCGATCTCCACGGTCATCCCGCTCTTCTGCGCCGCGTGGCCCGCGTCCTGCAGGGCCTCCCGGGTCTCGTCGGTCAGCTCCATCGAGTTGACCTTGTAGGAGACCGAGACGTACGCGGTCGAGCCGTTCTTGCTGACGGCGCCCGCGGTGTACGGGTCGGTGACCGAGGCGATCTGGTCCGAGCCGGACTTCAGCTCGCCGATGACCTTGTCGACCTCGGCCTTGTTCGCCGGGTCGGTCATCTTCTCGCCGCCGGGGGCCTTGAAGACGACCCGGGCGCTCGCGCCGTCGGCACTGGCCCCGGGGAAGCGCTGTTCCAGCAGGTCGAAGGCGCGCTGCGCCTCCGTGCCCGGGATCGAGAAGGAGCTGGAGGTGGCGGTGGACGCGGAGGCCGCGCCGAATCCGGCGAGCGCCAGCAGTGCCACCCAGATCAGGGCGACATAGCGGCGGCGCCGGAAGGACAGCCGTCCGAGTTTGTAGAGGAATGTGGCCACGGAGGGGTACTCCCGGGTCGGGTCGTGAGTGGAAAAGGGCGTGAGGAACCAGCCCGACGACGAGAGCGGCGTGTCAGGTGGGGCTTGGGGAGGGGGCCGTGCGGGTGGGAACGGGCCGCGCGGGGCGGTCCGGGGGGTCAGACTCCGAGTGCGGGGAGAACCACGGAGTCGAAGTAGTCGATGAGGAACGCCTGGTCGACCGTGCGGTCCTCGACCAGCTGCCGGGCGGCGAAGGCGCCGACCACCATGTGCGACACGTATTTCAGCGCCGGGTTGTCCGGACGCACCTCGCCCCGGTCCACGGCTCGGCGCAGCATCAGGTCGAGGCCGGTCATCTCCGGCTCGATGAGCAGTTCGCGCAGGGCCTGGTGGAGATCGGGATTCTCGTGGACGGCATGGGTCAGCCCCCGCATCAGCGCGGAGTCCTTCTCCATCTGGCAGTCGTCGGTACCGCTCAGCACGGCGTGGAAGTCGCCGCGCAGCGATCCGGTGTCGATCTCCGCGAGGGTGACCGGCTTGTTGTGCCGCAGGGCCTTGACGACCAGCTCGGGCTTGCTCCCCCACTGGCGGTAGAGGGTCGCCTTGCTGGAACGGGTGCGCGCGGCGACGGCGTCCATGGTCAGGGCGTCGTAACCGACTTCACGGAGCAGGTCGAGCACGGCTGCGTACAGCTCGCTCTCGCGCTCGGGCGTGAGCCGGGTGCGTGCCATGTCGATCTCCTGTTCCGGTGCTCGTACTTCTGCTGCTCGTACGCCAGTCAATCGAACGAAACTGTTTCGTACACATCGACCGTACCCCGACCGCCGAGCGAAACGAAATCGTTTCGCTTGTGTTCCGCGCCACAACTGGTATCGCACCACGAGTTGCCGGGGCCCTCCGGCGCGGAAAGCATTGGAGGGTGAGTGACGACGTCGCGTATCTCCGTTTCCCGCACCTCCACGACGACCTGCTCTGCTTCGCGGCCGAGGACGACCTGTGGGTCGCCCCCCTCACGCCCGAGGGAGAGCGGCCCGGCCGCGCCTGGCGGCTGACCATCGACCGGACCCGGGTCAGCCACCCGCGCTTCTCCCCCGACGGCAGCCGGATCGCGTACACCACCTGGCGCACCCTCGACCCCGAGATCCATCTCGCACCGGTCGACGGCGGCCCGGCCCGCCGGCTCACCTACTGGGGCTCGACGGACACCCGGGTCTGCAGCTGGACCCCCGACCCCGAGGACTCCGCCCACATCCTCGCGGTCTCCTCGCACAACCAGCCGTTCTCGCACGTCTCCTGGGCCTACAGCGTCCCCACCGACGGCAGCCCCGGCGGCAAGCTGCCCTGGGGCCCGGTCTCCGACATCGCGGTCGCCGACATCGACGGCGAGCGGCGCACCCTGCTCCTCACCGGCACGCCCCCGCACGAACCCGCCGCCTGGAAGCGGTACCGGGGCGGCGCGACCGGCCGGCTCTGGCTGCACGGCAAGCGGCTGCTCCCGGACATCGGCGGCCATCTCGCCTCCCCGATGTTCGTCGCCGGCCGGATCGCCTTCCTCTCCGACCACGAGGGCGTCGGCAATCTCTACTCCTGCCGCCCCGACGGCACCGACCTGCGCCGCCACACCGACCACGACGCCTTCTACGCCCGGCACGCCTCCAGCGACGGCCACCGGATCGTCTACCAGTGCGCGGGCGATCTCTGGCTGGTGGACGACCTGGCCTCGCCGGACGCGGTCCCGCGGAAGCTCGCCGTCCGGCTCGGCGGCCCGCGCACCGGACGGCGCGTCCACCAGGTCCCGGCCGCCAGCAACATCGACTCGCTCTCCGTGGACGAGACGGGCCGGGCCAGCGCCGTCACCGTACGCGGCAGCCTGTACTGGCTCACCCACCGCGACGGCCCCGCCCGCACCATCGCCGACACCCCCGGGGTCCGGGTCCGGCTGCCCGAGATGCTCGGCAGCGGCGGCCAGGTCGCCTACGTCACGGACGCCGACGGCGAGGACGCGATCGAGATCGCCTACCTGCCGCGCGCCAGCGGCGACCGCGCACCGCGCCGGCTGGCCTCCGGACAGCTCGGCCGGGTCCACGAGCTGATCGCCGACCCGGACGGCGAGCGGCTGGCCATCGCGACGAACGACGGACGGCTGCTGCTCCTGGACACCGACGAGGAGCTCTCCACCGGGGAGCCCACCGAGCTGATCCGCTCCATCAACGGCCCGGTCCGCGACCTGGCGTTCTCCCCGGACGGCGCCTGGCTGACCTGGTCGCACCCCGGCATCGGCCGCTCGCTGCGCCAGATCAAGCTGGCCCGCATCCTGGGCACCGGCTCGCCCGTGATCGTCGATGTCACCAACGGCCGCTTCGAGGACGAGAACCCCGTCTTCACGGGCGACGGACGCTATCTCGCCTTCCTCTCCTGGCGCGGCTTCGACCCGGTCTACGACGTCCACACCGGCGACCTCTCCTTTCCCCTGGGCTGCCGCCCCTACCTGGTGCCGCTCTCCTCCGCCACCCCCTCCCCGTTCGCCCTGTCCCCGGAGGGGCGCCCGGCGGCGGGCGGACTCGACCCGGCCGACGACATTCCCGAAGCCGTCACGGGCGAGGGCCCCTCGACGGTCACCGTCGAGTTCGAGGGCCTGGAGAGCCGGGTGACGCCCTTCCCGGTCTCCGCGTCCAAGTACTCCGCCCTGCACCCGGTGAGCGGCGGCGGGCTGGTCTGGCTGCGCTGGCCGATCTCCGGCGCGCTCGGCGAGACCTTCGCCAACCCGGCGGACATGTCGGGCCGGCCCACCCTCGAACACTTCAACATCGTCAAGGCCAGGAAGACCGAACTGGTCGGCCATCTCGACTGGTTCGCGGTCAGCGGCGACGCGACCCGGCTGGTCGTCATGGACGAGGGCGAGCTGCGCGCCGTCCCCGCCACCGAGCCCGCCGACAGCGACTCGACGGTCTACCTCGACCTGCGCCGCATCCTGCACGAGGTCGACCCGGCGGCGGAGTGGCGCCAGGCGTACGAGGAGGGCGGCCGCATCATCCGCTCCTACTTCTGGGACCCGGACATGTCCGGCATCGACTGGACGGCCGTGCTCGACCAGTACCGCCCGCTGGTCGAACGGGTCGCCTCCCCCGACGAGTTCGCCGACCTGATGCGCGAGGTCCTGGGCGAACTGGGCACCTCCCACGCGTACGTGACCCCCGCCCGCCGCAACGAGGGCCCGCCGCACTACCAGCGGGCGATCGGCCTGCTCGGCGCGAACCTGGTGTGCCGGGACGGCGACTGGACGATCCGGCGCATCCTGCCCGGCGACTCCTCCGACTCCAAGGCCCGCTCCCCGCTGGCCGGTACGGGCGTCCGGGAGGGCGCCGTCCTCACCCATGTCGACGGACGCCCCGTCGACCCGGTCGCCGGCCCGTACCCCCTCCTCACCGCGGCGGGCGGCACCACGGTCGAGCTCACCTTCCGCCCGGCCGGGGACGGGAGCCTCCCCCGCCGCGTCGCCGTCGTACCCCTGGTCGACGAGCGGCCGCTGCGCTACCAGGACTGGGTGTCCAAACGCCGGGAGGTCGTACGGGAGCTGAGCGGCGGCAAGTGCGGCTATCTGCACATCCCCGACATGGGCGGATCGGGCTGGGCCCAGTTCAACCGGGACCTGCGCCTGGAGGTGTCGCGGCCGGCCCTGATCGTCGACGTGCGCGGCAACGCGGGCGGCCACATCAGCGAGCTGGTGGTCGAGAAGCTGACCCGCACCATCCTCGGCTGGGACCTGACCCGCAACGCCCAGCCGGTCAGCTACGCCTCCAACGCCCCGCGCGGCCCGGTGGTCGCCCTGGCCGACGAGGCGACCTCCTCCGACGGCGACATGATCACCGCCGCGTTCCGCCTGCTGAAGCTCGGCCCGGTGGTGGGCCAGCGGACCTGGGGCGGCGTCGTCGGCATGACCGGCCGGACCAGGCTGGGCGACGGCACGGTGATCACGGTGCCGATGAACGCGGCCTGGTTCGACACCTACGGCTGGTCCATCGAGAACCACGGCGTCGAACCGGACCTGGAGGCCCTGCGCACCCCCCTCGACTGGGCGGAGGGCCGGTACGCGGTGCTGGACGACGCGGTACGGGTGGCCCTGGACCTGCTGGCCGCCCAGCCGGCTGCGACCCCGCCGACGTACGACGACGTCCCGGACCGGCGGCGTCCGCCCTTGCCGCCGCGGTAGTACGGGGTGGGCACGGGCCGCCCCCGCGCCCTCGCGAGTGATCTGCCTCACGCCGCGTCACAGCACTCCACCGTCCGGTGTCTTGATGCCGAAACCGGGCAACGGACGGAGAGAGATCATGGACAGGAACACCGATGTCGTCGTCATCGGCGGGGGTTACGCGGGCGTCACCGCGGCCAACCGGCTGGCGCACGACGAAGGCGTGAAGGTGACGCTGATCAACCCGCGCCCCGACTTCGTCGAGCGCATCCGCCTGCACCAGCTGGTCGGCGGCAACCATGACGCGGTCGTCGACTACGGGGAGGTCCTGGCCGGGAACATCCGGCTGGTGGTCGACAGCGTCGCGACGATCGACGCGGCCGGGCGCCGCCTGGAACTGACGAGCGGCGACACGGTCGGCTACGACTACCTGATCTACGCGGTGGGCAGCGGCAGCGCCGAACCGGACGTGCCCGGCGCGGCGGAGTTCGCCCACCCGATCGCCACCCTGGAGGAGGCGCGGCGGCTGCGTCCGGTCCTCGCCGCCGCACCCGCGACGGCCCCGGTGACCGTCGTCGGCTCCGGCCCGACCGGCATCGAGACCGCCGCCGAACTGGCGGAGGACGGCCGCGCCGTGACCCTGATCTGCGGCCAGGAACTCGGCCCGTATCTGCACCCCCGGGGCCGCCGCTCGGTCGCCCGGACCCTCGCCGGACTCGGCGTGACCGTGGTCGAGGGCCCCGGCGCGAGGGTGGCAGCCGTGACCGGCGACGCCGTACGGCTCGACGACGGCCGCGAACTCCCCAGCAAGGTCACCGTCTGGGCTGCCGGATTCGGCGTACCGGACCTGGCCGCCCGCAGCGGGCTGAGCACCGACGCCGTGGGCCGCCTGCTCACGGATGGGACGCTGACGAGCGTGGACGACGCGCGGATCATCGCGGCCGGGGACGCGGCGGCACCGGTGGACGTGCCGTTCCGGATGAGCTGCCAGGCCGCGGGCCAGCTGGGCGCGCGCGCCGCCCGCACGGTGCTCAGCCGGATCGCGGGCGAGCGACCCGCGCCCCTCAAGGTGCGGTTCGCCGGCCAGTGCCTCAGCCTGGGCCGCCGCGCCGGAATCTTCCAGTTCGCCACCATGAACGACCACGCGATCCCGGTGCTCCTGACCGGCAGCCCCGGTGGGAAGCTCAAGGAGTTCGTCTGCAGGACCACCGTCAAGCAGTTGGCGAACGAGGCGCACAAGAACGGCCCGCGCCCCGCACACGACAAGGCACCGGCCGCCGCCGGACAAACGGCCTGAGGACCGGAATCCGATAGCCGACAACCGATAGCCGACAGCCGCAGAGAGGCCAGCCGTGAACGACGACCACGACGAGCGCGCCACCACCGACCCGGCGACCGAGGCCTTCGTCGCCCACCGCAACCTCCTCTTCACCGTCGCCTACGAGATGCTCGGATCGGCGGCCGACGCGGAGGACGTCCTCCAGGAGACCTGGCTGCGGTGGGTCGAGGTCGATCCGGAACAGGTCCGCGACCCGCGCGCCTACCTGGTCCGGATCACCACCCGCCAGGCGCTCAACCGGCTGCGCACGCTGTCGCGCCGCAAGGAGGCGTACGTCGGCCCCTGGCTTCCCGAACCCGTGCTCACCTCGCCGGACGTGGCCGAAGATGTCGAACTCGCCGAAAGCGTGTCGATGGCCCTGATGCTCGTCCTGGAAACCCTGTCGCCGACGGAGCGCGCAGTCTTCGTGCTGCGGGAGGTCTTCGACGTCGACTACGACGAGATCGCCGCCGCCGTCGACAAGAGCCCGGCAGCCGTCCGCCAGATCGCCCACCGCGCCCGTCGGCACGTCGACGCCCGCCGCCCCCGCGCGGCGGTCTCGGCGAGCGTCTCCCGGGCGGCGGTGGATTCGTTCCGGCGCGCCCTGGAGACCGGGGACCTCCAGGGCCTCCTCGACGTACTCGCCCCCGACGTCGTCCTCCTCGGCGACGGCGGCGGCATCAAGCAGGCAGCCCGACGGCCGATCATCGGCGCCGACAAGGTGGCCCGCTACCTCATCGGCAGCTCCGGCAAGACCACCGCCACGATCACCATCAGCCCCACCCCGGTCAACGGCAACCCGGCGTTCGTGCTGCGCCTGGACGACGAGATCGACGGCGTCGTGGCGTTCCGGATCGAGGACACCCTCATCACCGGCCTCTACTACGTACGCAACCCGGAGAAACTGACCCGCGTCGAGTCCGAGACCCCGCTCACCCTGCACTGACCTCCTTCACCTGTCCGCCCCTCGCCCCCACGGGCCCGAGGGGCGGACCGCCGCCTTGGGCCCCCGCCGGGCGGGCGCCCGCAGCTCGCACCAGACCGTCTTCCCGTACGGCCCCTGCTCGACGCCCCACCGCAGCGCCAGCGCGTCCACGAGCACCAGCCCCCGCCCCGACTCGTCGCCGGGACCGGCGGTGCGCTGCGTCGGCCAGGCGCACGGCTCGGGATCGCTCAGCTCGACCCTGACCCGGCCGGTGCACGTACCGCTGACCCGGAGCGTGACCGGCGTCCCCTCCCCGAGGTGCACGATCACATTGGTCAGCAACTCGCTGACACAGAGCAGCAGCTCGGGCGAATCCACACCCCCGCACCGCTCCCGCAGGGTGTGCCGCATCTCCGGTACGGCCTTCGGCACGGCGAGCAGATCCACCGTGAACGGCAGCGGAGTCATCCACCGGCCGCCGAACGCAGCACCTCGGCCATCCGGCGCGCGGTCGCCACATCGCAGTTCCCGAGCGCCACCAGCGGCGGCCGGGTCGTCCTCGCGGCGAGGGTCAGCGGATCGACCCCGAGCGACGGCAGAGCGATGCCGTGCACGGCGAGCGCGGCACGGAGCGCGTCGATGTCCGGGCCGATGTCGTGGGCGGCGAGGTCGTACGTGTCGTCCATGGGGGGAAGTCCACCTTTCGTTGCCGACTGTGACGAACGCCTCACACGCTGCCGCATCGGCCTCTACCGTGAAAGGACTTCCCGCTCCACAACGCACAGCGCGAAAGGCGGTCAACGGTGGCCACATGCAAGGAGATCGACGGTTCGGCGGGCGTCCCGCAGTTCTACGGCAAGGAACTCCGCTTCAAGCGGGAGGAGGCGGGCCTGACCCTGGAGAAGCTGTCGGACGGCAGCTTCTACGGCATCACGTACCTGAGCGAGATCGAGCACGGTCACCGCCGGATGCCCCTCGACCTGGCCCAGCACGTGGACCGGGTACTGAAGACGGACGGGTTCTTCGGGCGGCGGTGTGAGGACGTACGGAAAGCCCGGCGGAAGGGGCATGCGGAGTACTTCGAGCGTGTACTGGACGCGGAGAAGCGCGCCGAGACCATCGAGCAGTGGTCCCCGACCGTCTTCCCTGGGCTGCTCCAAACAGAGCCCTACGCACGTTCCCTGTTCCGCGTCGAACGGACGCCGGACCTGCCGGAAGAGATCGATGTCAAGGTCGATGCGCGGCTGGCACGGGCACAACTCTTCGAGAAGAACCACCGGACCCCGCAGTACTGGAACATCCTGAGCGAATCCCTGCTACGCCTGCCGATCGTGCCGTCGCAGCAGATGGCCGAGCAGCTCGACCACATCGCCGAGCTCACCAGGCGCGGACGGATCTTTACACAGATCATTCCGTGGAACGCGGGAGCGCACCCTCTCATGCAGGGCAACGCCTTGGTTCTGGACTTCGCGGACGCCCCTCCGCTCGCCTACACGGAGGGCCAGCACCACGGAGTTACCGTCGATGATCCGGGCCTCGTGAAGCAGTATCGGAGGTCGTACGATCTGCTGAGGGCCACCGCCTTGCCGCCGGAGGTGTCCCTCGCAATGATCGAGAAAGCGGCAGAGGACTACCGAAATGGCGTGCACCCCAATCGACTTGAGCACCGCGATCTGGCGTAGGAGCAGCCACAGCAACACCTCAGGCGGCGACTGCCTCGAAGTCGCGGACGGTCACCAGGACCTCGTCCCCGTCCGCGACTCCAAGCGCCCCGAAGGACCCGTGCTCCTCGTCCCCGCGTCCGCCTGGACGCCGTTCATCGAGGCCGTCAAGGCATAGTTCGGGGGATAGCGGTCAGGCTGCCGGTTCGGGATCGGGTCGGCGGCAGGGAGCGCACAACTCATCGCGGAAGGCTTCCGGCCTTCCGGGCACCCCGCATTCGGTGCACTCAATCATCAGGCGGCATACGGGAGTTCCCGACGCGACCGCGGCTGTGCCGGGCAGACGGGGCGGGAGCTTGTCGCGGAGACGGCGGCGTACGAGACCGAAGGGCGAGCCCACAGACTCGGGAAGCGCGGCGATCAGAGCACGCGTCAGATAGTCGGCATCCACACCCCGCGCGAACCACTCGGCCGCCAACTCCCCCCGAGCCGCACAGTCCGCCGCCGAAAGGGCCAGACGGGCGTCGGCGCGGCCCAGGCGGGCCAGGACGAGGAAGGCGGGCGAGGGCTGGTCCGCAGCCGGCTGCGGCTCCGGCTCTGCGATGCGCTGCTGCGGTACCGACACCGGCACGGAAACGGCGGGCACGGCAGCCTCCACGGTCTCCATGACCTCTGCGGTCCCCGGCGCGGAACGGCGTTCCCCCGCGGCGAGGAAGGCATCCCACCACTCGTTGTCACGGGCGCCCCTCGACCAGAAGGTGCGGGAGAAGGTTTCCCCAAACCCTCAACCAACCAGTTGAACAACACCGCTCGAATCCCGGCGCTCGAACCCCGACCCCCGAGCCCGAAGATCAAGCCCCGGCCCCGAGCTCCTCCCCGTACCCACGAACGAGTGAACGACCTCGCTCCGAAGCTCGAAATCCGAATCCTGGCTCCCGAAGCTCGGGCTCCGGGCACGACTGTTGCGGACGTACTGCGGTTGACAAGATGAGAAGTTGATGAAGCAACGGGCTCATCAAAGTGAGCGAGGTCGAAGTGATACGGCGCAGGAACTTGATGGCTTCGGGCGTGGCAGTTGCTTTAGCAGGTGGAGGTGCGGCTGCCTACGGGCTGGCAGACAGGGGCGCTGCAGGGGACAGTGCCGGCTCTGACGACTCGGTCGGCGTTCCTGTCCAGTTGCGTGGAATTTTGCCGGAAAAGTACGTGGCGTTGATCGCGCTCGATATCGGACGGCCACATGGCGCATTGAGAGAACTGGTGAAACAGGTTCGTGTCGCCGCCGAGCCGGACACGTCTGTGGGGTTCGCCCTTGGGGCGAAACTTTTCGGACCTGAGAAGTCGATTCCTCGCCGACTCAAGGCCATGCCGCACTTCACCGGCGACCTTCTTGATCCCGCCATGGCGCATGGAGACGTTCTTGCACACGTCGCGAGCGACAAGGCCGCGGCGATACAGAAGACCGTTGAGCGCCTCAGGAACACCACCTCCCCGCACTGGACGATTCGGTGGCACATCAATGGCTCTCGTCCCGCCAACCGGGTCGAGGACGGCAGGGGCCTGGCCCGTAACCCGTTCCACTTCACCGAGGGCTTCGGTAATCCGGGCACCGACAGGGAATCCCTCAGCCGCGCACTCATTTCTGCCGATCAGAACGAGCCACAGTGGGCTGTGGGCGGCAGCTACCAGGTTGTGCGCATCATCCGGTTCGCGACCGACCTATGGGACAAAGACTCGGTACGAGAACAGGAACGGATCATCGGCCGCCGACGCGACGGGGGGTGGCTCGACGGCACGCCGGCCGACGAACAGCCCAACTTCGCGGCCGATCCGACCGGCAGGCTCACCCCGCTTGATTCCCATGTACGCCTCGCAGCCCCTGACCGCCGCACTCCCCCACCGATCGTGCGGCGCAGTTACAGCTACGACCGGGGCAACGGTGATACGGGGATCATCTTCTCCTGTTTCCAGCGAGATCTGACCCAAGGGTTCGAAGCAGCCCAGAAACGCCTGGAAGGGGAACCCCTGGCAAAGTACTTGCTGACCACGGGCGGCGGGTACTTCTTCGTCCCCCCGCACGGCAACAAGTGGATTGACACGTTCAGCTAACGGCTACCCTCTCCGTATCTGGGTCCAGACGGACGGGGTCCCGACCAGAGGGCTTCTGACGAAGCCGCGATCCGTCTTCGGTCACCGTGTGAACAGGAGTGGGGCGTGCCACCCAACCCGAACGTGCTCGCCCCACTCCTGAAGCAGGACATCGAACTCGTCATGCTCAAGGAGCTGTTGAGCCACACGCACATTGGCGTCAGTTCAGATCGGCTCCAAATCCACGCCATAAGCATCTCGGACATCGATCAGGAATACCCACCGCCGACGCGGGGAATTCGACGTTCCCACCAGCCCCAGCTTCCAGCGACTTGAAACCCGGCCTCAAGCAGCGATGAAAATTTCGCGTCGATGGCCTCGACTTCCCTGATGAACCACTGCGCATCCGAGGTTCGCTGAACCTGTGAGTCATCGAACACCGCTTGCAGGAAGCGCCGAATGGACAATTCATTCCTGTATTCAGCAAGACTATCTTCGTAGCCCTCCTCGCAGCTTTCGACGAACTGAAGCCATGACTCAATAGATCGATTAGGCGTCAAAGCTTTCCTGCCTAGTGCCCGCGCTACGACGTTGAACCTTTCAACGAACACCGATCTCCTTCACCTCCTTAATTAATCGATCGACGCCTGCTTCTTTGCAGGTCAGCGCGTGTTTCGGGTTCCGCTGGTGTCCGTGGTTGTGCGGCGAAATCCGTGGGTGTTGCCGTCGCTACTGCCGTCAAGGGCTCGGGCCGCACGGTCGCGATACTGCTGGCGTGGTGTCGGCGCAGGGGGACGTTACTGCCATGCGCCGGGCTCGGCGCGGACGAGGGCGCGGACGGTCTGCTCGTAGAACTCCGGGCCGCTCCGCTCCAGGCGCAGTGTCCGGCGATCCAAAGGGTCAGTTCGTCCGAGGTGTGCAGCGTGCCTGAGGTGGCCCCGCAGTTGCGCTCTTCGCCGGTGACGCAGACCGCCGGATACGTCCTCGCCCCCCGGCAGCACGCGCCGCCGCGTCCGCGTCTACGGCACCACCCGCAAATAGGCCCTGGCCAAACTCACCAAGAAGATCGCCGCCAGCAACCGCGGCATCCCCGTCCCCTCCGCGCAAGGCCGCGTGACCGCGTACCGGATATCGGCGTCACTGCCGGCGCCTACGCCCACGTCAGGCTTCGCCTCCAACGCCAAGCCATCGACACCCTGAGCAACGCGCTCGACGGGCACGGCCGTCCCGACGACCCTCCTCTTACCACAACGACGCGGTGACGTACCGAAGACGTCCGCGGCCCCCACGAGAAACCTCGTGGGGGCCGCGGGCGTCCGACTACGTTGCCGTCAAACACCCTACGGAACCCCTTTACGGAGCCAAATGATTTCCCTCGGGGAAAACGCCTGGGCTTTTTCCTCGGTCGATCTACTGGACGTCAGTGGACACATCCGAGACTCGAACCGAGACTGGCCCGACCAGGGGATAATCGAACCAGCCATCTCCCATGATCTGTTGTTTCCAGACCAGCTTGGAAAGTGCTCCAACCAGACTCGCCGAGGAGGTGACCGGCTGATCACTCTATATACGGGTACTCCTCATGCAACCGAACCGCCGCACCGAGATCTCGCCTATAGCTCCACTCCTCTTTTGGAGAGGAGTTAAGAACTGCACTAAAGAACTCTACGGCACCTGACGCCAAGGCCCCTAGAACGGCCTTCTCGCGACTCAAAGCAGTGCGCTTCTCATCTCGGCCCACAAACTTCACTACAACATTTCCACCAGACACTCTTTTCAGGTCGAGCATAAAGCTACGCTCCGGAAAATTTAGCACCCCGCCCTCACCTGCTATGAAATGTTCGAGGTAGGTAAGGATCAGAGACCAAAGAGCATCGATGGTGTCGATATCGTTGCGCCCAAAGATCTGGACACCATCGACACAGAACTCAATAGCCCCTTGAATGCGCCGATCTCGAGAGAAACTGATTCCACAACTCTCAATCGGAATGAATTCCCCGGAGTCAGAGACAACGAAGGTTCTCACTTCCGCTGCCATCAGGCTTCCGCACATCTCACCAATCCCGCCTTCGGGGTAATATCACGGAAGTGGAAAGAACTGGCCAACCACGCCATCCCCGAAACCAAGAACATAGGAGCGCCCTTGGTACTCGCCATATATCTTGCCCCACTTCCCTTGAGCATATTCGGGACTACTCAGCTTGCGTTGATTCTGCCTCATCACTGCGGATACCGCACTCTGGACGTCATCAATGCTCACCCCCTTGCCGAAGAGGGTGTTATCGCCCGAATTTCCCCGAAGGTAGGCAGGGTGATGGCCTTCAAGGATGTGAGTGAGGTCCCGCTTTCTCAAAAGGAAGGAATTATCCCCGAAAGTAAAGCTCTGGCTCCGCCACCCCTTCAGGGCACCGCCAACCCCACAGCCTGCGTTGTGGACGAGCACCGGAGTCTCGCCCGCCAGCGCATAGTACGTGTGGAAATCTGCGACGGTGAGGTTGTAGACCGTGGTGGATGTGGTGCGGCGGGTGACTGCAGTGATCTGTACCCAGGTGCCACTACTCGTCTGGAGCCACTGACCGGCGGTGAGCTCGTCAGCTTCGATCCAGCGGTTCAGAGCGGGGACCCAGAAGGGGTGGCCGTCTGTGGCCGTCAGGGAGTGGGATGCGCCCGTGTCGAGGGTGATGTCGACCAGTTGTTTGTCACCTGTGCCCTTGATCAGGGCCGTGACCGGACGGGGGCCGCTTTCGCCGGTTTCGGGGTCGGTGGCCAGGACTTCGTCGCCGATCTGAACGTCCTTGATCGGTTTACGGGTGCCGTCTGCGAGGAGAACGGTGGTGTCCGAGGTGAAGCTGTTGCCGACCTTGCGGCACTTGCCGAGGGATGCCCACTTGGTCGCGCCCCCGGCGCCGAGCATGCCGGTTGCGCAGCCGATGGCGGCGGAGGTGCCGACCTGGCCCCAGTCGACTTTACGGCCCGACAGGCGTTGGCCGAGCCAGTCGAGGCCAGCTTCGGAGAGGCCGCCGAAGACACAACCCGCGAGCAGTGGGCTGTTGCCCGAGGGGTCGGTGTAGGTGGTGGGTGAACTGAGCGCGTACTGGTAGAGGTTGGTCCCGCCCGCGTGACCGATCGGGTCCTGGGAGATGAAACGGCCGGTCTCGGGGTCGTAGTAGCGGTTGCGGTAGTGCAGGAGCCCCGTTCCATCGGACTCGCGTCCGGTGAAGGTGTAGGGGTTGGAGGATGCGGCCCCTGAGGTGGTGGACTGGCCGTTGGGGTCGTAGGTGTAGCGGGTGACGACCGTGCCATCGGTGTCGGCCAGACCGACGACTGTGCCCAGCGCGTCGGTGAGGTAAATCTGCGTCGCATTGTTTTCGGTCCGGGTCAGGTACTCGTCCAGGCCGGATGTCGCGACCGTGGCTGTTGCGGCTCCTGTGGCGTCTTGTTCCACGAGCGGGTTGGAGCCGTCGGTCAGGAACTTTTTGGTGGTGGCACCGAGGGTTTTGGTGGCGCGTGTGCCCAGTGCGTCGTACGTGAACAGGCTCGAAGCTCCGCCGGTGGCAGTGAGCCCGGACAGTTGGCCGCGCGCGTTCCAGGTGTAGGTGCGTTTCCCGTCGGTCTTGAGCCGGCCGTCCGCGTCGTAGGTGAAGGAGCGGCCGTTGAAGGTGGTGAGCCGGTTGTCCTTCCCGAACACCGCGCCTGTCTCTGCCGCCGGCAGTGCCACCGAGGCGAGAGTGCCGGACAGGCCGGTCTGGAGGCCGCGTACGTCCCTTGTGTAGGAGAGGTCACCGATGTCAGCCGCATCCTTGGCGTAGCTGATGTTCTTGATGGTGCCTGTCTTGTCCAGGGTGGTGGTACGGGTGATCCCGCCCGGCAGTGCGGCCGTCTTCTCGCGGCCCACCGCGTCCAGGCCGAAGGTGACCGTTTGATCGCCGGAGGTAACGGATTTGAGGATGCTTGAGGTGTCGTAGCCGTAGAGCGTGGTTTTCCCGGCTGCGGTCATCTCCTTGCGTCGATCCGCAGCGTCGTAGACGTAGGCGACCGTGCCGGTGGGTCCGGTGACTGTCTTCGGCCGGTCGTACGCGTCGTATTCGAAGGTCTGGGTCCCCGCCTGGGTGTCTGTGATCGTCTTCGGTAGGTCGACCGCGTCGTAGGCGTAGGTGACGGTGGATTCGGCCGTGCCGGCGACGTTCACGCCGTATTTGGTGTTCTTCGCCCGTCCCAGCAGGTCGTACTCGGCTGTGGCGACCTGGTTCGAGCGGCTGGTCACCTTCGCCAGATTGCCTGCGGCGTCATAGGCAAACAGCGCCTGTGCTCCCAGCGGATCCTTCGCCGACTTGGCCCGGTCGGCGTTGTCGTACTCCCAGATGGTGGTGTTCTGGCGGGCGTCGGTGAGGGTGGTCAGGTTGCCGTTCTCGTCGTAATCCAGGGCAGTGGTCTGGCCGAGCGGATCGGTGATCTTGCGGGTCTGGTTGAGAGAGTCGTACGTGAGAGTCGTGAGGGATCCTGCTGCGTCGGTCAGAGCGGACGGCCGTCCTGCCGCGTCGAGGAACTGGCTGCTGGTGCGGCCCTCCGCGTCCTTGACCGATGTCACCTCACCGTTCAGGTAGGTGTATTCGGTCACCGCGTTGGAGGCGTCGGTCACCGTCTTCACCTGCCCGTCAGGGGTGTAGGTGAGAGCGGTTTCCCTCTTTTCGGGGTCGGTGATCTTCCGCAGGTCGCCCACGGCGTCGTAGCCGAGGATGGTGGTGTTGTTCAACGGATCGGTGAGGGCGGTGGGCTGGTCGTACAGACCGTCGTAGACCGCGGTGCCGGACTGGCGTGCCTGTGGCGTGCCTGCGAGCTCGGTGGTGCGGGTGATGTACCCGTTGGCATCGTAGGTGAGTTCGGTGCGGCGGTTATACGGGTCGGTGACCGCGTCCACGCGGTGGTGAGGCCCCCGGTGGTACTGGGTGGTGCGGGCCAGGGTGCTGCCGTGGGCCTGGGTGTCCTTGACTCCGAAGCCGTCGGCGTCGAATTCGACCCGCCTCAGGGGCCCACCGGGCTGCGTGACCGTTGTGGAGGTCACCTTGCCCGCGCCGGTCAGCGTGTACTCGAAGGTATACTTGGCGCCTTCGGTGAGCGTCTGTTCCTTGACCCGCCCGCCCTCGTAGACGTTGGTCATGTAGGTGATGCCGCGGGCGTCCACTGCTGTTTTGATGCGGTTGGACGTGCCGTCGTATGTGTAGCGGCTGATCTTGTTTGCCGGGTCCTTGACGGTGGACAGGCGTCCGGTGGTGTCGTAGGTGTATTCGGTCGTGCGGCCTGCGTTGTCCCGGATTGATGAAACGCGCTTCTTGGTGTCGTAGGCGAGGGAGATCCAGCGGCCGCCGGGGGTGGCGATGTGTGTGATCTCGCCCTTGTTGCCGGCTCGGGTCAGCTGAACGGCGTTGCCGTGCCGGTCCCGGATCTCCTTCAGAGGTGCGTACTGAGGAAAGATCCAGGTAGTGCCGTCACGGAACTTCATGTGCCACGCTCCGTCGTCCCACACAATCTTCGAGCCGTGGAATCCGGATGGGGTTCCGGAGGGTTCGAAGACTGCGTCGGCGTAGCCCGTGCCGTCCGAGGTGCGCACAAAGGGGACCGACTGGCCGCCCGGCAGGTACAGGTCGACCTGTTCGTACTGTTTCTTCGAGTGCAGGAAGATGTTGTAGGAGAGGTCGCGTCCGATGCCAAAGGCGCGGCTTCGTGTGTCGCCCTGCCAGTAGGTACGGGTGATTTCGGCCGAGCCGCGGGAGTCGGACACGGCCAGGTCGGTACGTGAGTCGGTGAGCATTCCGGTGGACAGGTCGACGGGGTCGCCGGACAGCCAGTCGACAGTGTCCTTCACCCACGACAGGTCCCAGGGCAGCCAGTCGGGGATGTTGAACATCGCGCCGTGAAAGGCCCAGATCCGCGTCTTGGCATCGGGCACGACCTGACGGCCGTCCTCGGACACCTTCCCGTGCCCGTAGACGTACCAGCCCTTCTTCTTCGGGTCGTAGTCCATGAACTCCACGCGGGTGCCGGGGGCTTCGCGTGTGTAGTTCGGATAGATGACCTGCGCGCCCTTGGGGAAGACGTATGTGCCGCCCGGCTGCACGGTGAAGTACACGGGCACGACGCTGTTCTCGGGCAGCGGGAACGGCGGCCGGTCGATGGGTATGGCCGTGATTCCCAGCTCCGTGACCGGCTTGCCCTTCTCGTCCCGGACCACCGAACCCTTGGGGATGCGGACTTCGAGCCCAGGAATCTTCGGGGTCTTCAGCACGACGTCGGACTTCGCCGGGGCGGCGAAGCTCACCGTATTCCTGGTGTCGAGGGGCGTCATCCAGACCGGGAACCCGAGATCGACACTCTGGCCGCGCTTCGGGCCGATGTGTATGTCGAAGCGGCCGTACTGTCGCTTCCTCGTGTTGGCCGTCGAACCGTCGACCACCAGGGTCTTCGCATCGGGACTGATGCCGGCCAGCAGGAATCTGCCGCGGGAGTCGGTTCTGGCTGTCTTGTCGCCGACGGAGACAGTGACCTTGGCCAGGGGCTTCCCGTCCAGCTTCAGCATGTGACCGGTCAACGCCGTTTTGTTCGGGGGAGATCGAAGGCTCTGAGGGGCTTTCGGCCCTTGCCCGCGGCCTGTCACCCAGTCCCGGCCGGCTTTCTGCTGCTTGCCCGGCTGCCAGGCGTCCGCCCCCTCGGGAGCGATCCCCGCTGCATCGCTCGTGCCGTCACCGCTGCTCGCCGCGGCGGCGGATCCGTCCTTGAGGCCGAGAGTGATCTGACCGGTCGACGTGCCTTGCGGCGCGACCACCAACGTGTACGTGCCTGGCTCGACGAAGTCCAAGGATGCTGAGAGAGTCGACTGGGACAGGGATGCCGAGCTCCAGTTCTCACCTGACGAATCAACCAGTGTCGCGGTCCAGGCGAACGGTGACGGTGCCTCGACCTCGATATCGGGTTGGGCCCCTTCCTCCGACTCGACTGTGAAGGTGAAGTAGGCGTGCTGGTACGGCTGGGAGATCACTGCCGCCTGTTTGGCCCCGCCCAGCGTCAGTGTTCCGGCGTTCACCCCGGCTATCCGTGATGCGGTTACGGTGCCCATGGCTGTGCGCCAGGGTTGGACCAGAACCAGGTGTGTTCCCTCGGGCAGGGGCGCGGGAAGAACAACCCTAGTCTCTCCCGATGTACCTATCGTGCCGATGCCTGTCACGACTTGGCCGTCGGGAGTGGCCCTTGCGACCGTGGCCATGCCTTTCAGTGCGACCGGTCCGGACACGAAGGTCGAGATCCCGCTGTTGTCCGCGGCGAGGACGGGAACGATGAGCTGCTGGCCCGGTCGTGTCAGTTCCGCTTGTGCGCTGGGGCTGTCGACTCTGAGGGGCGTGGTTGTCACCGGAGTCGAAAGCCAGAACTTCACCGACCCGGTGGAGGCCGCATACGTCTGGAGGACCGCTGTGTAGTCGTCTCCAGGGGTCAGGTCGTTCAGGTGCAGAGTACCGTCGCTGTTCGCGAAGACGTTTCCGGCGCGCTCGACGATATTTCCGTCGGCGTCCCATGCCTGGAGGGTCGAATTAATCGGGATCGTCACGTCAGTGACGCCGAGCCCTACAATTCCGCCGGGCGGGGCGGTGAACTCCGCTCGCGCCAGCTGCCCACGCCGCGTCACCACCACGGGTACTGATGCCGCGTCCGGCGAAAGAGATACCTTGACGTCCGCCGACAGGAGAAGTCCCAGCGTTCCTGTGACCCCTGGGTCGGGGTTTACGGTGACGATGTAGGTTCCCGTCTCCGGCAAGTCTCCCAGCCCGACTGTTGCGGAGGCTCCGGCGGAGACGTAGGTCCCTCCCCAGCCGACAAGCTCACCGGACGGTGTCTGCACCGTGATGTGGGCCCCACCGCTGAAGGTGCTGTCGAGCGCGCCGATCGAGAGGTCGTCGCCTTTCTGTGCCTCGAAGGTGGCTTTCGCGAGTCGCCCTGGCCTGTTCAGGCTGATGCTGGCAGGCGCCGCATCGGTCGGCGAGAGCCGGCCGACCGCCAAGGCCTGAGACGCGGTGACCGTGACGGCTCCCGCCCCGGTACGGGAGCTGTACGGCTCGATGACCAGGGAATACGTTCCGGAGACCGGCAGGTTGGTGAGATCCCAGTCGAAGAGCTCGCCGGGGCTCACCCGGACCTGGTCGAGTTCGATGTCCTGGGGAGAGACCATCCTCAGCTGCAGGTCGCCTTTGAACGTCGAGCCGGAGAGGTGGAAGCTCAGAGAGTCGTCTGCGTCGGCATCGATCAGCACTCGGGCTCTCTTGTCGGAGGCCGAGATCGAAACTGAAGGTGGGTCTTCATCGGTCGGCGACGTACGAACAGTTGTCTCGAATTCGTTTCCCTCCAGGGGAACACTGAAGTCGCCGGGAGCCGATCCCCGGCCGTCAGGGGTCTCAATCGTGATCCGACCTGTCGTAGCGCCTGCGGGGACCTTCACCGTCAGGGCCGTGTCAGTACGTTCGACGACTTCTGCGATCTTGCCACCGTTGAAACGGACGACATTGTCCGTCGCCGCAGACGCGAAAGCAGACCCGGAGAGCACCACTTCTGTGCCCGGCGGCCCGGAGGGCGGCGCATACGAGGTGACGCTGGGCTTGCCCGGGGACGGAGTGAAGGTCTCTATCGACGCTGCGCTGGCACCGCCGACTGTTACTGACACCGGCCCCTTGGCCGCGCCTTCGGGAACAGTCACCACCAGCCGGGTGGCCGACGCCGACGTGACCGTAGCCGTCTTCGTCCCGAACGAGACCGTATTGGAGGCCGCTGTTGTCGAGAACCCTGTGCCGGAAAGAGTGACGCTCTCACCCGACGCAGCACGAACAGGAACCAAGGAAAGAACCGACAGGGCACTCGATGCGAAACGGTCCACACCGAGGCGGTTGCCCGCCGCATCGTAGCGGTAGCGCGCGGTCTGGCCGTCCGGGTCCGTGACACCGACGAGGCGGGATGCCGCATCGTAGGCATACACCGCGTTGTTCGTGGTCGGCTCGGCGGCCGTGGGCGCAGTCGGACCCGCAGGGCTGCCAACTGGCGTCGCGTCGTCGAGGGCACTGCTCTGAATCCGCGTGGACGCTCCCGACGAGGGGGCGGATGGAGCTGCCTCTGCTGGCACTAACCCGACCGATAAGGCCAGTCCCAGCAACCCCACCGTGAATGCCCGTCGGCGTGCGGACACACCTGTTCCGAACCGTTCGCCGCGCATGCGCACGCCGTCCCTCCCCAGGGCCCCCTCATGAGCCACGAATGACTCACGACACCCACACTTCCCATGCGAGCGGTCACAAGGTACACACAAACTGTCACCAGAAAAGCGAAAGAGACGAGATCGCGCCAACACAACACATCCACACCAGCGTTGTGGGGCGTCGGGCAGGGAGAAGAAAACGATCTGTTTGATGTCGTCGCCCTGTGGCGCAATGTCACCCGCCCACTCGTCGATCTCGAAGGCGGCGGGCGGCCGGTGTCCCTCCCCTCGTAGCGTGAAGGCGTGATGGCCGGAGCCTGGCCGCCCGCGTCGAGGCCGGTGCGGCCCGACGGGCGTCGACGCGCGATACTTCCGACATGCCCGAGATCAAGTCCGTCCCCCTCTCCCGGGCTGCCGCCCCGCGGCCGGGTTCCGCGTCCCGTCCGTCGGCCGCCTCGCTCCGCTACGCCGCGCCCGCACTGCTGGGCTACGTCGCCGTACGGATCACCGGCGTCGCGATCCTCCTGATCGCCGCCTCCGCCACCGGCAAGGACGGAATGCACCGGCTGGCGGGCCGCTGGGACTCGGTCTGGTACCAGCGGATCGCCGAGCACGGATACGGCTACGAGGTCCGCCTCCCGGATGGCACCTTCCACTCCGATCTGGCCTTCTTCCCGCTCCTGCCCGCGCTGGAGCGGGGGCTGTCCGCCCTGATCCCGCCCCTCGGCGTGGCCGGCGCGGGCCTGTTGGTCTCGTGGCTCGCCTCGCTCGCCGCCGCCGGGGGCATCTTCGCCGTGGGCGCGCGGCTGTACGGGCGCCGGGCAGGAGTGCTGCTGGCCGTGCTCTGGGGGGCGTACCCGACGGCGTTCGTGCAGTCCATGGCGTACACCGAGACGCTGTTCACGGCGCTGGCGGCCTGGGCGTTGTACGCCGTTCTGACCGACAGGTGGATCACGGCGGGGGTGCTGTGCGTCGGCGCCGGGCTCACCCGGCCGGTCGCGGCCGCGCTGATCGCGGCGATCGGCGTCACGGCGCTATGGCGGCTGTTCACCGCATGGCGCGCAGGTGAACCGCTCCGGACACAGCTGCAGATGGTGGTGGGTGCCTGCCTGGCCCCGCTGGGCTGGCTGTCGTACATCGCCTTCGTGGCCGTGCGCGAGGGGCACCCGTTCGCGTACTTCGACGTCCAGGCGGACTGGAACAACCGGATCGACGGAGGGGCGGCGCTGGCCGCGTTCGTGGTGGAACAGTTCGGCCGCAACGTCTTCGCGGGGCTCGGACTGTGCGCGGCCTTCGCCTTCCTCTTCTGGGTGCTGTGGCTGTGCGTACGGCAACGGCCGCGCCAGCCGCTGCCCGTGATCACCTACTGCGTCGTGGTGGTCGTGATCTCGTTGATCGGGTCCGGCTACTTCGGCTCCAGGCCCCGGCTGATGATGCCCGCGTTCCCGTTGCTGCTGCCGGCCGCGGTGGCCTTGGCGGGGGCCCGGCGACGGACGCTTCCGGCGGTGGCCGTGGGGGTGGCGGCGCTCGCGTCGGGGGTGTACGGAGCCTTTACGTTGCTCGGTTCCGGTCCTCCGTAACGCCCGATCACCGGATCTCCGGCTCGTCGGCTCCCTACACTTCGCCATGTGCCTGACAGCAGGGGCACTGCACCGCTCCCATGAACGGCACACTCCGAAGGGGACGATCAGCACATGACCAATCCCGAGAGCGCCGGATACGACTACGACGTCGTCATCAGCGGATCCGGCCTCGCCGGCAGTGCCGCGGCGATCCTGCTCGCCCGGCGCGGCGTGCGCGTCGCGCTGCTGGAACGCCGCTCGGACCCCGAGGCGTACAAGGTGCTCTGCACCCACTCCATCACGGCCAACGCCTACCCGGTGCTGGACGAACTCGGCCTCGTTCCCGCCCTCGAAAAGGCCGGGGCCATGAGCAACGCGGCCCGCTGGTACACCCGTTGGGGATGGATCGAGCCGAAGGCCGCGCCAGGGGGCCCCGAGCTGCCGCACGGGTACAACATCCGGCGCAGCGTCCTCGACCCGTTGCTCAGGTCCCGTGCGGTGGAGACGCCCGGCGTCGAGGTGCTCCTCGGTCACCGGGTGACCGGGCTGGTCCGGGAAGCCGGGCGAACCGTGGGGGTGCGCGCGTCGACACCGCAGGGCGAGCGCGAGATCCGGGCCCGCCTGGTGGTCGGCGCCGACGGCAAGGACTCGGCCGTCGCGAAGCTCGCCGGGGTGCCGGCCCGGGTGCACGAGAACGCACGGTTCGGCTATCTCGCGCACTTCCGCAACCTTCCGCTCCCCGGCGGGATCGGCCAGACCTGGTTCCTGGAACCCGACATGGCGTACGCGTTCCCGAACGACGACGGAGTGACGGTCCTCGCGGTGCTCCCGGACAAGAAACGGCTGCCGGCCTTCCGGGAAGACCTGGAGGGCAGCTTCCTCGACTTCGTCCGCGCCCTGCCCGAGGCCCCGCCCATCGACTCCGCCGAACGCATATCGAAGATCACCGGCACGGTCGACTACCCGCTCCACAGCCGCAGGCCGACCGCGCCGGGCGTCGCGCTCATCGGCGACGCAGCCCTGACCAGCGACCCCCTGTGGGGAGTGGGATGCGGATGGGCCCTGCAGACCGCGCAGTGGCTGGCAGAGGCGGTCGCTCCGGCCGCGACCGGGCGGCAGGGCGACCTCGACAGGGCGCTCGCGGCGTACGCACGCACACACCGACGCCGGCTGAGCGGCCACCAACAACTGGCCGCCGACTACGCCAAGTCCCGCCCCTTCAACCCCATGGAACGGCTGATGTTCTCGGCGGCGGCGCGTGACGCCTCGCTGGCGCGGCACATGTACCTCTTCGCAGCCCGCCTGATCGGCCCGCTGCGCTTCCTGAACCCTCTCGCAGTGGCCAAGTCGTCGGTCGTCAACATCAAGCACCGCGGGGCGACTGCGCCGGCCGCGCACCTGTCACACACAGGGTCGTGAAAAGACGGGCACATCCGACAGGCTCAGGACTCGTTCATGCTGAGCCTGCCCTGGTCGTCGAGGACCTCGACCGTGACGGTCTTGGTGTTGAAACCTTCCTGCACGTCGCAGTCGAACTTGTTGCCCTTCTTGGCCTCCATGGCCGCCGGACAGCTCACCCCGTCCCTGGACATCTTCCCCGCTCCCCGCACGGTCTCGGCAGCCTGCCGTTCCACCGCTTCCTGGTCCAGCAGTCGCGGCGGGTACATCGCTTCGGTATCGGTGTTCATCACCTTGATCGTCACGGTGAGAGCACACCCGGCGACGACGACGGACGAGAGCGTTATGACAGCGCGCGCGAACTTCCCTTGATCGGTCACGCCTGGTTCCTACCGGCCGCACGGCGGCGGGGGCAAGTGCCCTTGCGTGGACCGGCACCAACTCCCCCGGAAACCTGACCACTTGGCAGCGACGCGGCGACAGTCCCGGGGAGGCCAACTCCTCGCGTGCGGGGCCTCGATACCCCACTATTTATGACAACGGCCGGAAGAACCGGGGGAATTCGCATGCCGCGATGGAAAGAGCTGCCCACGGAGCTGCCGAGCAGCGAACGCCAACTGCTCGTCCAGTTACGAAGACTGAAGGACCACAGCGGCCTGAGCCTGGCCGCGCTCGCGAGCCGGACCGGCTACAGCCGCTCCTCGTGGGAACGGTATCTGAACGGCAAGAAGCCCGTACCGCGCCAGGCGGTCGAGGAACTGGCCGAGGTCTGCGGTACGGAGCCGACGCGGCTCATCGTGCTGTACGAGGTCGCCGAACGGGCCCGCACCAAGGAATCCGGACGGCCCGACCAGCCGTCGCAGGACCGGGAACAGGGCCGGGACCAGAAACAGGAACAGGATCAGGAACAGGGCGGCGGCCAGGACCGTGCGCCGCGCCCGGCGGCAGCGCGCACGGTGCCGCTGAAATGGACGCTCGGCGCGGTGGCGCTGGCCGTCGCCGTGTCCTTCGGGGCCGGGCTGCTGACCGCGGGGGCGTGGGACGACGACGCCCCGACGGAGAGGACCGGCGCCGCGGCGGCCGAAGCCGGATATCTGCGCGGCCGGACGTACGAGTGCACGGTGCGGCGCAAGGACGGCGAACTGCGGGCCGGTCACAGCGACACCCGCGAGATGCTGCTCGACATCAACAGCACCGGTTTCGACGTGGTGGAGGCCCAGTGCCTGCTGCGCGAGAAGGGCTTCAGCCCGAAGGCCTTCGACGGGCTGTACGACGAGCGGACCAAGACCGCCGCCAAGAAGTTCCAGCAGGCGCACCATCTGGTCGTCGACGGCATCATCGGCCCGGACACCTGGAGGGAGCTGCGCGCATGACGGCCTCCACCGTGGGCGGGCAGCTGGCGGAGGAACTCCGGGGGATCAGGGAACGCTCCGGGCTGAGCCTGGCCGCGCTGGCGGCCCGTACCCCGTACAGCAAATCGTCCTGGGAGCGGTACCTCAACGGGAAGAAGCCCGCACCGCGCCGGGCGGTCGAGGAGCTGTGCGCACTGACCGGGACACCGGCCGGGCGGCTATTGGCCCTCTGGGAGCTGGCCGACGCCGAATGGAGCGGCCGGGCCCGGCCCGTACCCGCACCGGAGGAACCGGACCGCCCTGCCCCCGGCCCGTCCGCCACCGCTGCCCGCGTGAGGGTACGGCGGTGGGTGGTCGCCGCGGTCGTCGCCGGGGTGGTGGCGGCCGGGCTCGCCGTACCCGCGCTCATCGGCCAAAGGCCGGACGGGCAGGCCCTCGCCGCCGCGGAGCCGCTGGTACGCAACCCGGGATGCAGCGGCGACACCTGCGAGGGCAAGAGCCCCGTGGCCATGGGGTGCGGCGGGGCGGGGATGATCACCACCCTCGCCACCCACACCGCTTCCGGCGGACAGCGCCTGGAGCTGCGCCACGCCAGGCTCTGCCGCACCGTGTGGGTACGGACCACCGGGCTGCTGCCGGGCGACCGGGTCGTACTGTCACTGCCGACCGGACGCACCCAGCAGGTCACGGCCGAGGGAAGCCGGGACGCCGGGCAGTACCTGGCGACCCCGATGACCGCGGGCACCAGCGGTGCGGGCGCAAGGATCTGTCTCAAGGCTCCGGGCAGACGCTCCGAGTGCTTCACGGACTGAACCCGGAAACCGGAAGATGGAAGACGGAACCGGAAAACGGAAAACGGAAAACGAATCGCCGGAGCGACGGGCCGCGGGGCCCGGCGCTCCGGCTCGGTGCGTCAGCCGCTCCCGACGGACTCAGGAGTTGCAGTACCGCTTCAGCGCGGCCTGGGTCCCCGGCCCGGCGACGCCGTCGATCGCGCCCGTGTAGCCCCAGTTGGCCTTCAGCCAGCGCTGGATCGCCTTCACCGTGCCGCTGCCGACGATGCCGTCGATCGCGCCGGTGTAGCCCCAGGTGGCCTTGAGGAAGCGCTGCATCGCCTTCCAGCTGTCGGTGCCGAGCTGCCCGTCGATGGCGCCCTTGTAGCCCCAGTTGTTCTTCAGGTCGCGCTGGAGCTTCTTGGCCTGCGTGGCGTTGAGGCCGAGGTTGACGACCGCCTGCGGGGTGACGGCCGTGGAACCCGCCACCGCCTGCGTGGTCTGCCCGGTCGCCGCGAAGGCGGTGCCCGCCGCCGCCACGCCTCCGCCGGCGATCGCGATGGCAGTGGTGGCGCCGATGAATGCCCTCGTCATGGTTCGCATGGTGTTTTCCTCCCCTTGGGTGGACCCGGCCACGTCGGCCGGCTCTGCGACCAGATTGCGGGGCGGCCGGGAGCGGCTGCCAGGGCCGTCGGGGAAGTGACGCGTTGATGGGACGTCCCACGCGCCCACCTGCGGAGATGCCGTTCGCGGTGACGGCGCGGAGGGACGGTGGGACGGTGGGACGCGAGCGGCGTCGGGCAGCGCCGGACCCGGCTGCATAAGCTGGTCGGTCCAGCGACCACGGGAGTGAGAAGACATGGGCGACCGGGACACGGATCTGTTCGGCAACGACCTCACGTACGACGACATCAAGGCCGCCACCGACCGGACCACCGGGCACATCCGCCCGGTCACCGTCGCACCCGTGGCGCCGGAGACGACCCGCACGGCGTCCGAGGAGCCGTACGAGCTCTGGTACGCCCTGGAGTTCATGCAGTACACCGGCTCCTTCAAGGCGCGCGGCGCGCAGAACTTCATCCAGGCCCACCGCGAGGCAGGCACCCTGCCGGACGCGGGGGTCACCATCGCCTCCGGCGGCAACGCCGGGCTGGCCTGCGCCTGGGCCGCCCGGCAACAGGGCGTACGGGCCACGGTGTTCCTGCCGAGCGTCGCCCCGGCGGTGAAGATCGCCAAGCTGCGCGGCTACGGGGCGGACGTGCGGCTGGCCGGCGCGGAGTACGCCGAAGCCCTCGAAGCGTGCGAGGAGTTCGCCCTCTCGTCCGGCGCGCTCGCCGCGCACGCCTACGACCATCCGCTGATCGCCGCCGGGGCCGGCACCCTGCTGGAGGAGATCCACGCGCGGATCCCCGGCCTGGACACCGTGGTGGTCTCGGTCGGCGGCGGCGGTCTGTTCGCCGGGGTCGCCACAGCCGCCCGGCACCACAGGATCCGCACGGTCGCCGTCGAGCCGGAGAACTGCCGGGCGCTGAACGCCGCCCTGGAGGCCGGCCGGCCGGTCGACGTCCCCGTCGACTCGGTCGCCGTCGACGCCCTCGGCGCCCGGCGGGCCACCGCCCTGGCCCTGCGCGCCGCCCGCGAGAACGACGTCCGCTCCGTCCTGGTGCCGGACGGCGAAATCGCCCGCGCCCGCCGGGCGTTGTGGGACCACCACCACGTAGCCGTCGAGCACGCCGCGTCCACCGCACTGGCCGCGCTCACCGCACCGGACCTTCCGGACGGGCCGACGGCGCCGGGCGGCTACCGGCCGCGCGAGGGCGAGCGGGTCGCCGTGGTGCTGTGCGGGGCGAACACCGACCCCGGCGACCTGGCGCACCCGGCTGCCGAGGACTGAGAGTGGGGCCGGGACCGTCGAACGCCCCGGCCCGCACCGCGCGGAAGGGGCGCGCCCGGAGATCCGGGCGCGCCCCTCACAGACAACGCGCGGTGTCGCGTCGGCCGGTCAGCGCTCGCGACGCTCGCGGAGCTCGTCCGCGGCGCCCCGGGCCTTGTCGCGGCCCTGTTGCGACGTCTTCGAGGCCCGCTCGGACACGTTCTGCATCCGCTCGCGGCCCTCGGTGCGCATCCGCTCCTGGCCTTCGGGGCGCGTGCGCTCCCGGCCCTCGGTGCGGCCTTCGCCGGCCTTCTTCTTGCCCTGGTCTGCGAGCTGCTGCGCCTTGTCCTTGAACTGGTCTGCGATACCCATTCCGTTCACTCCTAGTGGGTGCTTGAGGGACGGTCCGTGAGGACCTCGATCAGCGTCGCAGGACCTGGCACCCACCGCATGTCGATCACTTACGCTGCGTAGTCGCCGCCCTCACCGCCTGGTCGGCGGCGCCCCCGGCGCCGACGAGACCCCTGCTCACGCCGTCCAGCCGCGAGCCGAACCGGCGGACCTCCCGCTGTCCGACGACCCCGATCAGCGAGGGCAGGCAGCCGCGCACGGGCTGCATGCCGCGCAGCCACCACTGCGCGTACACGTGCGGGGACCGGCGTTCGATACCGGCCACGATCCGGTCGACGGCGGGACCCAGCGGGTAGGTGCGGTTCGCCGGCCAGGGCAGCCGTCGGCGCAACTCCCGCATCACGTCGTCCTGATCGGCGCCCCGCACCATGTCCGTGTCGGTCCAGGACAGATAGCCGACCCCGACCTTCACGCCCCGGTGGGCGACCTCGGCCCGCAGGCTGTGCGCGAACGCCTCCACGCCCGACTTGGACGCGCAGTACGCGGTCATCATCGGCGCCGGTGTCATCGCCGCGAGCGAGGCGATCTGGAGGAAGTAGCCGCGGCTCTCCATGAGCACCGGCAGGAAGGCCCGCCCGGTGACCGCGCCGCCGATCAGATTGACCTCGATGACCCGCCGCCACGCCTCGGGATCCGAGTCGACGAACGGCCCGCCGGAGGCGACCCCGGCGTTGGCCACGACGACGTCGATCTTCCCGAACCGCGCCTTGACCTCCTGGGCGACCCGTGCCATCGCCTCGTGGTCGGTGACGTCCGCGAACCAGTGGTCGCTCTCCGAGTGCAGCCGCTCGGAGACCTTCTTCAGTTCGTCCGGCTCCAGCCCGACCAGCGCGAGCGTCGCGCCGCGCGCCGAGAGCTTGCGGGCCAGCAGTTCGCCCACGCCACGTGCCGCGCCCGTGACGACGACGACCTGTCCTTCGAGACTCCTGTCGCTCATGCGACCTCCTCCTTCTCGGCCGTGCCGTCCGTACCTGCGTCCCTGCCCGCCACGAGGTGGCCGGTGACGAGCTCCCGGATCTTCGCCGTGACCGCCTCCGGTGCCTCCACCGGCGTCATGTGGCCCACGCCCGTCAGCTCGGTGAGCCCCAGGCAGTCGGGCAGCGCCGCCGCGAGGGCACGGGCGTGCACGGGCGGCGTCATCCGGTCCGCCGTACCCGCGATCACCGCCGTGGGCACATGCAACTCCCGTACGCGGGCGTCGAGATCGAGCTCCGCGAGGACATGCCCCCAGGGTGCCCTGGCGCCGCGCGGGCAGGCGTGCACGATCCGGGCGCAGGCGTCCACCCGGTCGGGGGCGGAGCCCGCTCCCATCGTCGCGTACTTGAGTATCCGCCGGGAAACCGGTGTGACCGGTCCGAGCGGGGCCTTCGCACGGAGGATCGCGCGGGTCACCGCGGTCCGCAGGGCACCGGCCCGCACCGGCACCACCCGGGACTCGGCGGCCAGCCGCGAACTGCCGGTGCTGCACAGCAGTACGGCCGCCGCGCGCTCGCGCAGTCCGGACCGCCGCGCGGCCGCCATGATCGTCATGCCGCCCATGGAGTGCCCGGCGAGCACGGCCCTCTCCCCCGGTCCGAGGGTGGCGGCCAGCACCGCTTCCAGGTCGTCGGCGAGGGCCTCGGTGCTGTACCCCTCGCGGCCGACGGCGGGCGAACGGCCGTGGCCCCGCTGGTCGTAGACGACGACCCGGTGGTCCGCCGCGAGGTCCCGGACCTGCGCGGCCCAGAACCGGGTGCTGCACGTCCAGCCGTGCGAGAGGACCACCACCGGGGCGCCGTCCCGCCCGTGCACCTCGACATGGATCCGGGCACCGTCGGCGGAGCGCGCGACCAGCTCGCGGTCGGGGACCGGCAGGCCGTCGTCGCGCCGCAGCAGCCGGCTCATCCCACGACCTCCTCGGCGACGGCCTTCGCCGGGGCGGCGGCCCGCTCCGGGATCCGTACGACTTCGTACTCCGAGAGGTCGACCGACCGCGTGACCCTGCGGAGCTCGGTGGTGGTGCCCGGCCAGACGGTGGTGTTGCGCCCATGGGCGTCCAGGTACCAGCTGTTGCAGCCGCCGGTGTTCCACACGGTGCGCTTCATCCGCTCCTGGATGCGGCGGTCCCAGGCGCCGACCGCCGAGGCCCGCGCGTCGAGCGCGACCCGTCCGCCCAGCACGTTCAGCTGGCGCAGGTAGTCGGCCATGTAGTTCAGCTGGGCCTCGATCACCAGGACCATCGAGGAGTTCCCGAGCCCGGTGTTGGGGCCGATGACCGTCATGAAGTTGGGGAAGCCGGCGGCGCTGGCGCCGCGCAGCGCCTGCATGCCGTCCTTCCAGGACTCGGCGAGCGTGATGCCCTCCGCGCCCACCACGCGCTCGGCGATCGGCATGTCGGTGACATGGAAGCCGGTGCCGAAGATGATCGCGTCGGCCTCGGTCTCCGTACCGTCGGAGGCGACGAGCGTGGAGCCGCGCACCTCGGCCAGACCGGAGGTGATCACGTCCACATTGCGCTGCGCGAGCGCCGGATAGTAGGTGCTGGAGAGCAGGATGCGCTTGCAGCCGATGCGGTACGAGGGGGTCAGCTTGGCCCGCAGCACGGGGTCCTTGATGGCCTTCGCCATGTTGGCCCTGGCTATCTTCTCGACCACGCCCAGCTCGTTCGGATGCTTGGTGAAGGCGCTGACCTGCAACTCCCGTATGCCCCAGAGCAGTCCGCGGCGCGCGGTGCCGGTGACGGGCAGGGCGCGGTGCAGCCAGCGCTCGGCACGGCTGATCCTGCGGTCCATGCGCGGCATGACCCAGGGCGGGGTGCGCTGGAAGAGCGCCAGGCCGGCGACCTTCGGCTGGATCGCGGGCACGATCTGGATGGCGGAGGCGCCGGTGCCGATCACGGCGACGCGCTTGCCGGTCAGGTCGGCGTCGTGGTCCCAGCGGGCCGAGTGGAAGACCTTGCCGGGGAAGCCGGCGAGACCGGGGATGTCCGGGGTCTTCGGGTCGGAGAGCGGACCGGTCGCGGAGACGACGAAGTCGGCGGTGAAGCAGGCACCGTTGGCCGTCTCGATGTCCCAGCGCAGCTCCTCGCGGTCCCAGCGCATGAGCGTCACCTCGTGGCCCGGCCTGAGGTGCGGGCGCAGTCCGAAGGTGTCCGCGACGTGCTCCAGGTAGGCGCGGATGTGCTCCTGCCCGGAGAAGGTGCGCGGCCACTCGGGGTTGGGCGCGAAGGAGAACGAGTAGAGGTGGGACGGTACGTCGCAGGCGCAGCCGGGGTAGCTGTTGTCGCGCCAGGTGCCTCCGACGGAATCGGCCCGCTCCAGGACGACGAAGTCCGTGATGCCTTCGCGGCGCAGCCGGACGGCGGCGCCGAGGCCCCCGAATCCGGATCCGATCACCGCCACTCGTACGTGCTCGTGCTGGGCCATGCTGCCGCCTCCCGCGATACGTCACACGACTCCGCCAGCAATCACTGGCATTGTTGGGAGACTAGAACAGCTCCGTACTGATGGGTAGGGGTACGAAGAGGGAAAGTTACCGGCGGTACAACAGTCGGCCTGCCCCACGGGGGAGGCCGGTAGGGTGCGGGGGTGGCCGAAGGACGCGAGCACCGCGAATACCGCATGGAGGAGCTGGCCGAGCAAGCCGGCATCCCCGTGCGGACCGTGCGTTTCTACCGGGAGCGCGGACTGATCCCGCCGCCCCGCCGCGAGGGACGCATCGCCTGGTACGACGATCACCATCTGGCCCGGCTGCGCACCATCACCGGCCTGTTGGAGCGCGGGCACACCCTCACCGGCATCGCCGACCTCGCCCGCACCATCGAGAGCGGCCGCGACGTCGCCGAGGTGCTGGGACTGGGCGAACCGACCGAGGAGACCCCGGTCCGCCTCACCCCCGAGCAGCTCGCGGACTACTTCGAGGGCGAGACCGGCACGGAGAATCTGGCGGCCGCCCTCGACCTGGGCTATCTCGCCACCGACGGCGACGAGATCGTCCACATCAGCCGCCGCCTGCTGGAGGTCTCGTCCCAGCTGGTACGGGAAGGCGTGCCGCTCGCCACCGTGCTGGAGACCGGCCGCCGCGTCCGCGAGCACGCCGACGCGCTCGCCGAACTCTTCGCAGGTGTCATGGAGGAGCACAGCGAGGAGACCGAACCGTCCCGACTCCGGCCACTGGCCCGCGCGGTGGTCGCCGCCGAACTCTCCATGGCCCTGGACCGCCGCCTGCGCCGCGAGAACACCGACGGGCCGCCGCAGAACCCGGCCCCCTGACGGGCGGTCACACGGCGGCCGCCCGGCCGGAACCCTTGATCGCACGCCGGGATCCTGCCCGGCTCCGGCCGCCCCGCACTCCCCCCGTTCGCACGCTCTACTGTTCGAAGACCACCGTCACCGGCGCGTGGTCGCTCCACCGCTCGGCGTGCGCCGCCGCCCGCTCGACCCAGCCCTTCACCGCACGCCCGGCCAGGCCCGGCGTCGCCACCTGGTAGTCGATCCGCCAGCCGGTGTCGTTGTCGAAGGCCCGCCCGCGGTAGGACCACCACGAGTACGGCCCCTCCTCGTCGAGGTGCAGCGCCCGTACGACATCGACGTACTCGGCCTCGTCGAAGACCCGGGTCAGCCACTCCCGCTCCTCGGGGAGAAAGCCGGAGTTCTTCCTGTTGGCCTTCCAGTTCTTCAGGTCGGCCTCCTGGTGGGCGATGTTCCAGTCACCGCAGACCACCACCTCGCGCCCGTCAGCCGCCGCCCGCTTCTTCAGGCCCTTCAGATACGGGAGGAACGCGGCCATGAACCGCTCCTTCTCGTCCTGCTTCTCGGTCCCGACCTCGCCGGAGGGCAGGTACAGGCTCGCGACCGTGACACCCGGCAGGTCGATCTCGACGTAGCGCCCGCTCGCGTCGAACTCCTCGCTCCCGGCGTCCCCGAAGCCGCCGAACCCGATCTGCACGCGCTCGGGCGCACGCCGCGAGTAGAGGGAGACCCCGGCCCGCCCCTTGGCGGCGGCCGGTGCGTGCACCGTGTGCCAGCCCTCCGGATCGCGCACCTCCTCGGGCAGCTGCTGCGGCTCGGCCCGCACCTCCTGGAGGCAGATCACATCGGCTTCGGTCCGGGCCAGCCACTCGACGAAACCCTTCTTGGCGGCGGCCCGGAGCCCGTTTACGTTGACGGTGGTGACAGTGAGCATTCCGGCACGATACCGACATCCGGCGTCCGTATACATGTACTATGCCATGCATGTATATCCACCCTCGGCCCTTCGACCACCCCCACGCCGTCGAACTCAACGACCAGGTGCAGCTCGAATACGCCGAGCGGTACGGGGACGAGGGCGATGTCACACCGCTCGACCCCTCGATGTTCGAACCCCCGCACGGTCTGTACCTGCTCGCCTACGACGCGCAGGACCGCCCCGTCGCCACCGGCGGCTGGCGCACCCAGGACCGCAACGACGAGGGCTACTCGGACGGCGACGCCGAACTGAAGCGGATGTTCGTGATACCCGGGAGTCGCGGCAACGGACTGGCCCGCCGCATCCTGGCCGCCCTGGAGGCCGACGCGCGGGCGGCGGGCCGCATCCGCATGGTGCTGGAGACCGGGGACCAGCAGCCCGAGGCGATCGCGCTGTACACCTCCAGCGGCTACACCCCGTGCGAGAAGTTCGGCCACTACCGCACGTACGAGAGCAGCCGCTGCTTCGCGAAGCCGCTGCGGTAGAGCCTGTCCGGCCCTGATCCGCCGGACAGGCCCTACCGGCCTGCCACCGGGCCGTCAGGCGCCGGCCGCGTACCGCCAGAACTCCCGCATCAGCGGGGGCGGCGTCGGTCCGTCCATGGCCAGCTGGGTCAGCAGAATGGAGACGGCGCCGGTGGCGGGAGTGAGATGTCCCGCCGTTCCCGTACCGCCCAGCCAGCCGTAGCGTCCCGGTACGTTCCAAGGCTCGATGGCCTCGACGTCGACCGAACCGCCGTAGCCCCAGCCCTGTCCCTCCAGGAACAGCCTGCCACGTTGGCGCTGCGCCGGTGTCAGATGATCGGTGGTCATCAGCCGCACCGACTCGGCGGACAGCAGCCGACGCCCGCCGGGAGTCCCTTCCGGATGACCCTCCGCGAGCAGCATCCGGGCGAAGGCGAACCAGTCGTCGACGGTCGATACCAGCCCGCCGGCGCCGGACGGGAAGGCGGGCATGCTGCTCCACTGCCCGTCCGGGGCGTCGAGCAGCTGGAGGCCGCCCGCCGGGGCGGCCCGGTAGTAGCTGGTGAACCGGTCGGCCTTCCGGGCCGGCACGGCGAAGGCGGTGTCGGCCATGCCCAGCGGCTCGAACAGCCGCTCCGCCAGGAACTCGGGCAGCGGCCGGGCCGCGACCCGGGCGATCAGCACCCCGAGGATGTCCGAGCAGGTGTTGTACAGCCACTCCTCGCCCGGCTGGTGGAGCAGCGGGATACGGGACAGCGTGGCCATCCACGCGTCCGGCGCCTGGATGTCCCGGGGCTGCAGGTCCCCCTGCTTCAACTCGCCGAACAGCAGCTCGACCGCGGGCAGCGAGAAATTCGGCGGGAAGCCGTACCCGGCCCGGGAGGTGAGCAGGTCGTCCACGGTGATGACCTTCTCGGCGGGCACCACATCGTCGACCGGGGAGGCCGGCGTGCGGACCACCTTCGGTGCCGCCAGCTCCGGCAGCCACTGCCGCACCGGTTCGCCCAGCGCGAGCCGGCCGTCCTCGATCAGCATCATGGTCGCCGCGGCGGTGACCGGCTTGGTCATCGAGGCGATGCGGAAGATCGAGTCCCTGCCCATCGGGACCCGACCGTCCGCATCGGCCGACCCGACGGCCACCACCTCGACCCGGTCCCCCCGGGCCACCAGGCCCACGGCCCCGGGCGCCGGTCCGCCACCGACGCGCTTCTCCAGGAGATCGTGCAGATTGCTCATCGGTCCACCTTCTCGCTCGTGCGCGCGGAAGGTGGACTGCCGCACCGTCCCCGGACGCATCGGCCCCGGACGCGCCCCCCGACGGCTCAGCGCACCCGGCCGACGCCCACGTAGAAGCCGCTGCGCTCCTGAACCGGTGCGGGTTCCTCGCGGTACCACTGCGTGGCGAAGACCAGTCCGGGCTCGACGAGCTCCAGCCCCTCGAAGAACGGCTCCACCTCGCTCCGGGTTCGCATCCGCAGCGGAATCGCCCCCTTCTTGTAGGTGGCCTCGGTCTCGTCCTTGAGCTCCGGGTGCTGGTCGGCCGTGCCGTGCGAGAGCACCAGGAAGCTGCCCGCGGGCAGCGCGTCGACCAGGGTGCGGGTGAGGCCGTAAGGGTCCTCGTCGTCCGGCAGGAAGTGCATGAGCGCGATGAGGGAGAGTGCGATGGGCCGGTCGAAGTCGAGCAGTCCACGGGCGTGTTCGAGGATCGCCCCGGGCCGGCGTACATCGGCGTGGAGGTAGTCGGTGATCCCTTCGGGCCTGCTGACCAGCAGCGCCTGCGCGTGCCGCAGCACGATCGGGTCGTTGTCCGCGTAGACGACCCGGGCGGACGGGGTGATCGCCTGGACGACCTGGTGCAGATTGGGCTCGGTGGGGATGCCGGTGCCGATGTCGAGGAACTGATCGACCCCGCGGCGGGCCAGCCAGGCGGAGGCCCGGTGCATGAAGGCCCGGTTCCGCGCCGCGTTGCCGCGCGCCTCCTCGGGCAGCTTCTCCGCCACCTGCTGGTCGACCGGGTAGTTGTCCTTGCCGCCCAGCAGCCAGTCGTAGACACGTGCGGGGTGGGGCCTGCTGGTGTCGATCCGCGGTTCGGGCATCTCGTCGACCGTCACCGGGCGCTCCTCTCCGTGCAGAGAATCCGGAAGGACTCATGCGGGTGAACACGGTCAGCGTAGGCGACGCCCGCCTCGGGGCAGGCGCCGCCCGCCCGGCACCCGGCCTCCCCGCGAACAGGTGCGCCGCCGGCAGGGACCCGCTCGACAGCGGTCCGAACCGCCTTGCCTTGAAGTGCACTTCAACAAGCACACTCCCTTCCACGGCCACCGGACCACGGCGGCCGGAACCGGAGGGGACAGTCATGAAGTACCGCACCATCGGAACGGATCCGGCCACCCGCCGCGAGGTGAGCATCCTCGCGCTCGGCGCGATGCTTTTCGGGTCGGTGACCGACGAGAAGACCTCGTTCGCCGTCCTGGACCACTTCGTCGAGGCGGGCGGCACCTTCATCGACACCTCCGACAACTACGCCTACTGGGTCGATGGCGGCCTCGGCGGCCAGAGCGAGCGGCTGCTCGGGAAGTGGCGGCGCAGTCGCGGTGTCGGAGACGAGATCGTCATCGCCACCAAGGTGGGCGCCGAACCCCTCGCGCCCGGCACCGGGTACGTCGACAACGCGGAGGGCCTGTCGGCGAAGGCCGTCCGCGAGGCCGCCGAGCGCAGCCGGGAACGGCTCGGCGTGGACAGGCTCGACCTGCTCTACGCGCACATCGAGGACCGGACCGTACCGCTCGGCGAGACCGTCGAGGCGTTCGGGGAGCTGACGGCGGAGGGGACGGTCGGGCTGCTGGGGGCCAGCAACCACGCCGTCTGGCGGGTGGAGCGCGCCCGAGCGCTCGCGGCTGCGGCCGGACTGCCCGGCTACGAGGTGCTGCAGTACCAGCACAGCCACCTGCGCCCCCGGTTCGACATCCCCAGCCCGCTCTTCGAGGACGGCAGCCTCGGCCACGCCGGACCCGAGATGCTCAGCTACCTGCGCGCCGAGCCCGGCCTGACCCTGGTCGCGTACTCACCCCTGCTCGCGGGCGCCTACACCCGCCCGGACAAGCCGCTCCCCCAGGACTACGACCACCCCGGCACACCCGCCCGTCTCGCCGTGCTGCGCGAGGTCGCCGCCGAGACCGGTGCCGGCATCAACCAGGTTGTCCTGGCCTGGCAGATCGGCAGCCGACTGCCCGTGATCCCGCTGGCCGGGGCGTCGTCGATGGCACAGCTGAAGGAGAACCTGGCGGCGGTGGACCTGGAACTGACGGACGATCAGCGGGCCCGCCTGGACGCCGTGCACTGATCCGCGTCCCGGCCCGCCGGTTCCGGTACCGACCCCGATTTCCCGGCGGTCGGCAGGCCGGCTTGGACAACTTTCATCCGAGTAGAGACTTGAATGACGAGATCCCGCCCGATCTTTCGATCGGGCGGGATCTCGTGTGTGCGGTGGACCTGTGGGGATTTGAACCCCAGACCCCCTCGATGCGAACGAGGTGCGCTACCAGACTGCGCCACAGGCCCTTGCAACGAGTGAAACTCTAGCACCTCGAACGGGGTGCTCGGAAATCCGGTCCGTGCTGGTCAGCCGAGGCGGCGGCGCAGCGGCCCGGAGCGGGCTCACTCATTGGCGGCTCTCGGGCGCTCCCCGTCCTCGTACTGGTCGAAGAGGGGGGTCCGGCCCCGGTCGCGGGTGCGGCGGGACTGGTTGGTGCGCTGGCGCGGCGCCGGGTCGACCGGGGGCACCACGGGGTGCGAGGTGCCCGTGGGCTCGGCGGCGCTGGAGCGGGCCGCGCTCCAGGTCTCCGGGTTGCCGACCTCGACGCCGCCCGTGGCGCGCGGGGCGACCGGGGCGGTGACGTAGGTGGGCAGCGGGACCGGGACCGGCTCCCAGGTGTCGCCCTGGACCCGGCCGCGCTCGCGCTGCTGGTCGACCCATTCCGCGTGGTCCGTCTGCTCGACCAGGGCGCGGCGGCCGGCCTCCTGCGGGGAGACCACGGGCGCGGGCTCCGGCTCGGGGCGGCGCGCTTCGGGTTCCTCGTCGGGCTCGGCCGGGGCCGCCGCGGCCGGCTGGTGCCTGCGGGTGCGGCTCTCGCGCAGGTGCTGCGCCGCCACCTCGGCCCGGCGCCGGTCCATGGTGAAGGCGAACCGGCGCCGCTCCTGGGCCCGCAGATGCACGATGTACGTGCTCAGCAGCACGGCCGGAACCGCGGGTGCCCAGAGGAAGTGCAGGCCGCCGACTGCCGCGACGACCGCGCCGAGGGTGAAGGCAAGGAAGAGGACGACGGTGGTGCGCCGACGGCGCGCGAGAACCTGGAGGCGCTGGGCACGCCGGACACGCTCGGCGTCCGTTCCGCCGGGGCGCTGGCGTGCGCGTCGCGCGGAAGCCGACGCCTTTGCCTTTGCCTTCGACTCCGCCTGTGCCGGTTCGGGGCGCTCCTCGGACGCGCGCTCCAGCGCCTGGGCCGGGTCGTACACCCTGGCTTCGGTGTGCGCGTCGGGCGCGGCGAAGGCCCGGACGTCCACGGAATCCATTCGGTCCGTGTCGGCATCCGGGTCCGCGCCGGGCTCCGCCTCTTCGCCGATGCGCTCCCGCAGGTCCTTGGCGTACCGGCGCTCCATCGCCGCCCGTCCGGACAGCAGCCGGATGGCGGTGCTGAAGCGTTCTGTCGGACGGGCTTCGTTGAGCTCGTCCTGCCTGCGGAGCCACATCGGCACCAAGTAGGCGGCCCAGGCCCCGACGATGACTGCGTAGATGAGGCCGCTGCTGCTCACATCTCACACCGTAGAGGGGTTTGCGGGGAGGCATCCGCCAATTGGCCCGGTGTGTCGCACGATCCGGCTGATATCACGGACTTTTTTTGTGATTGTTCGGATCAATCATGGGCATTTGTACGTTCGGTATCAGCCAACTACCGATCAATATCGAACACTTATTTTATTTCCCGTGGCGTTCCGGGTCGTGCCCGGTGCCAGCGCCGGAGCAGTCCGTCGGGTACTTCCTCCGCGGTGAGCGCATAGATGAGATGGTCCCGCCAGGCACCGTCGATGTGGAGATAGCGCGGGCGCAGACCTTCCTCGCGGAATCCCAGTTTCTCCACGACCCTTCTGCTGGGCCCGTTCTCCGGCCGAATGCACACCTCGATGCGGTGCAGTCCGACCGTGCGGAAGCAGTGGTCGACGGCGAGGGCGACCGCGGTCGGCATCACGCCCCGGCCGGCCACGTCCTGGTCGACCCAGTAGCCGACATGGCCCGAGCACATCGAGCCCCAGGTGATCCCGGCGACCGTCAGCTGACCGACCAGCCGGCCCTCGTACTCGATGGCGAAGGGCAGCATCCGGCCCGCGTTGGCCTCGGCGCGCAGATGCCGGATCATCTGACGGTACGTGGGACGCCGGGCCACCGGCCCGCCCGGGGCGGGCGGCGGCACGGTCGCCTCCCAGGGGCGCAGCCAGTCGCGGTTGCGCCGGTTGACCTCGCGCCACATGCGCTGGTCGCGCAGTTTGATCGGCCGGAGCACGATCCCGCCGTCGCTGAGGACCACCGGCCAGGTCGAGACGTTCAGCTCGGGCTCCCCGGTCGGGGGTGATCGCCGCCGCGCAGCTGGTCGACGGCGTGCACCAGGAGACGGGCGAGGACGGCGAGTCCGTCGCGCACCCCGCCGGTGGAGCCCGGCAGGTTCACGATGAGCGTGCGGCCCGCGACACCCGCGAGGCCCCGGGAGAGCGCGGCGGTGGGGATCTGGCCGCGGCCCTCGGCGCGGATCGCCTCCGGGATGCCGGGGATCTCGTGGTCCAGGACGCGGCGGGTGGCCTCGGGGGTGCGGTCGGTGGGCGAGATGCCCGTACCGCCGGTCGTGACGATGACGTCGTACCCGGCGGTGACGCCCGCGCGCAGGGCCTGTTCGACCGGGTCGCCGTCGGGCACGACCTGCGGCCCGTCGACGGCGAAGCCGAGCCGGTCGAGCGCCTCGGAGATCAGGGGGCCGCCCTTGTCGGCGTAGACGCCGGCCGAGGCGCGGTTGGAGGCGGTGACGACGAGGGCGCGGTAGGGGGACGGGTCCGGTGACGCGCCGGGCGCCGTCACGCGTCCGCCCCGTCCGGTGCCGTGCGCCGGTAGTCGCCGGACTTGCCGCCCGACTTCGACTCGACCCGTACGTCCGTGATGACCGCCGCCTTGTCGACCGCCTTCACCATGTCGATCACGGTGAGCGCGGCGACGGAGACGGCTGTCAGGGCCTCCATCTCGACGCCGGTACGGTCCGTCGTCTTCACGGTGGCCGCGATCTCCACCGCGTCGTCGGCGACGCTCAGGTCGACCTGGACGCCGGAGACGGCCAGCGGGTGGCAGAGCGGGATCAGGTCGGGGGTGCGCTTGGCGCCCATGATTCCGGCGATCCGGGCGGTCGCGAGGGCGTCGCCCTTGGGGACCCCTTCGCCGCGGAGCAGCTCGACGACGCGCGGCGAGACGAGGACCCGGCCGCTGGCGCGGGCCACCCGCGCGGTGACGTCCTTCTCCGAGACGTCGACCATGCGGGCCGCGCCCGCCTCGTCGATGTGCGTCAGCCTGTTCTGCGTACTCAACTAACTCCGCCTCGCGGTAGGGCGCCGGTTGCCCGCCAGGGCCTGTCCGCCGGACAGGCCCTGGGCCCGCACCGGGGTGCGGGCCGGGGGCCCGGGGGTGTCCCCGGGAAGGCACAGCGCCAGACACCGTACCGCCACCGCCCGGGAATCAGCGGAGCAGGATCACCTCGGTGTCCGTGCCGGGCTCGGCGGAGGTGACGTCCTCGGGCAGCACGATCAGCGCGTCCGCCCGCGCGAGTGCGCCGATCAGATGCGATCCGGCACCGCCGACGGGGGTGACCGTGCCGGCCTCCGCGTCATACGTACCGCGCAGGAACTGGCGTCTGCCGGACGGCGAGGCGAGCGCCTCGTCGGTCGCCAGCACGGCCCGGACGGTGGGGCGGTGCACGTCCGGCAGCCCCATCAGAGCGCGGATCACGGGCCGTACGAACAGCTCGAAGGAGACGTACGACGAGACGGGGTTGCCCGGCAGTGCCAGCAGCGGTGTGTGGTCGGGGCCGATCGAGCCGAAGCCCTGCGGCTTGCCGGGCTGCATGGCGAGCCTGCGGAAGTCGATGCCGCTGCCCGGCTCGTCCTCGTCGCCCACCGAGGACAGGGCTTCCTTGACGACGTCGTACGCGCCGACGCTGACGCCTCCGGTGGTGACGACGATGTCGGCGCGGATCAGCTGGTCCTCGATCGTGGCGCGGAGCGTGTCCGCGTCGTCGGTGACGGCGCCGACGCGGTAGGCGATCGCTCCGGCGTCCCTGGCCGCGGCCGTGAGCGCGAAGCTGTTCGAGTCGTAGATCCGGCCGCCCGTCAGTTCCTCGCCGGGCTGGACCAGTTCGCTCCCGGTGGAGACGACGACGACGCGCGGCCGGGGCCGCACCTTCACCGTCGAGCGGCCGATCGCGGCGAGCAGGCCGATCTGCGGCGGGCCGACCACCGATCCGGCGCTCAGCGCCAGCTCGCCCGGCTTGACGTCGCTCCCGCGGGCCCTGATGTGGGCGCGGGCCTCGACGGGGCGGTGCACCCGGACCTCGCCGCCCGCCGCCTCCGGGGCGTCGCTGAGGGAGCGCATGGTGTCGGCGGGGCCGCCGCCCGTACCCCCGTCGGTCCACTCGACCGGGACCACCGCCTCGGCACCGGCCGGCAGCGGGGCGCCGGTCATGATCCGGGCGGCCTCGCCGGGGCCGATGGCCCGGCCGCCGGGCAGGCCGTCACTGCCCGCCGCGATGTCTCCGACGACCGTGAGCACCGCGGGGAACTCCTCGTCGGCGCCCTCGACATCGGCGACCCGGACCGCGTACCCGTCCATCGAGCTGTTGTCGAAGGGCGGCAGGGCGACCTGCACCATGACGTCCTCGACGAGGACGCAGCCCTGGGCGTCGTGCAGTTGCAGCTCGATGGGTTCGAGCGGGTGCACCGCTTCGAGAATGTCTGCCAGGTGCTCGTCCACCGACCACATCGTGCTGCTCAAAGTGCTACATCTCCTCGGTGACGTAACTGCGGAGCCAGGTCTTGAAGTCCGGGCCCAGATCTTCACGTTCGCACGCGAGTCTGACAATGGCACGGAGGTAGTCGCTCCGGTCACCGGTGTCATAGCGGCGGCCCTTGAAGACGACACCGTGCACGGGACCGCCGATCTTCTCGTCCTCGGCGAGGCGCTGGAGCGCGTCGGTGAGCTGGATCTCACCGCCGCGGCCCGGCTCGGTCCTGCGCAGGATCTCGAAGACGGCCGGGTCCAGGACGTAGCGGCCGATGATGGCGAGGTTGCTGGGCGCCTCGGCGGCCTCGGGCTTCTCGACGAGGCCGCTGATGCGCACCACGTCGTCCTCGACGGTGGGCTTGACGGCCGCGCAGCCGTACTGGTGGATCTGCTCCGGCGCGACCTCCATCAGCGCGATGACGCTGCCGCCCTCGCGCTCCTGGATCTCGACCATGCGGGCCAGCAGCGGATCGCGCGGGTCGATCAGGTCGTCGCCGAGGAGGACCGCGAACGGCTGGTCGCCGATGTGCGGCGCGGCGCACAGCACGGCGTGACCGAGGCCGCGCGGGTCCCCCTGCCGGACGTAGTGCATGGTGGCCAGGTCGCTCGACTCCTGGACCTTTTTGAGCCGTTCGGCGTCTCCCTTCCGGGTGAGCGCGGACTCCAGCTCGTAATTGCGGTCGAAGTGGTCCTCCAGCGGGCGCTTGTTGCGGCCGGTGATCATCAGTACGTCGGAGAGGCCCGCGGTCACCGCTTCTTCGACGACGTACTGGATCGCGGGCTTGTCGACCACAGGCAGCATCTCCTTGGGAGTGGCTTTGGTGGCCGGCAGGAAGCGGGTACCGAGCCCCGCGGCCGGGATGACAGCCTTGCTGATCCTGGGGTGCGACTGAGTCATGCGCAGAACCATATCGGGTGCGTATGTGAGGAAGATGAGGCTCCGGTTAACTTTGTACGCCTATATGCACATGCGAGAGAGCCAGGGGTGCCCGTTGAACGCAGAGATGTCCCGAAAGGCACTTCTCCGACGTGAACTGCTGGCCGCACGGCGTCTTCTGTCCAGGGAAGACGTGGAGAACGCCGCGGTGGTTCTGTCCCGGGGCGCACTGGATCTCCCGGAACTGTCCGGGGCCCGTACCGTCGCCGCCTATGTCTCGGTGGGCAGCGAGCCGGGCACCCGGGTGCTGCTGGAGGCGTTGCGCGCCCGGGGTGTGCGGGTGCTGCTGCCGGTGCTCCTCGCGGACAACGATCTGGACTGGGCGCCGTACGAGGGTGCCGGCCGTCTCGTCCGGGCCGGCCGCGGACTGCTGGAGCCGGACGGCGCGCGGCTCGGCCCCGACGCGGTCCTGGAGGCCGACACGGTGCTGCTGCCGGGCCTCGCGGTGGACGGGCGCGGGATGCGCCTCGGCCGCGGCGGCGGCAGCTACGACCGGGTGCTGGCCAGGCTCGCCGCGGCCGGGGCGCATCCCGCGCTGATCGTCCTGCTCTACGACGACGAGGTGGTCGCACAGGTCCCGGAGGAACCGCACGACCACCCCGTGGACGTGGTGGTGACACCGGCGGCGGTCCGCCGGACAGGCCCTAGGGCTTGAGGGTCAGGGTGTCGGTGGTCGACTTGGCGACGGCGTTCGTGCCGAAGGACCAGTCGAGCAGTTCACCGTTGACCCACTTGTCGGTCTGATCGGTGTAGTGCGCGCTGAATGCGTGCCCGGAGGCGCCGGTGAGGTTGATCCAGCGGGACTTGTCCCAGTCCCCCACATTGACCACCATCCGCATCGACGGGACCCAGACGACCTCGTAGCCGCCCGCCGCGTTCCAGCCGGAGGCGTTCACCGCGGCCTCGCCGCCGCCGAGGTTCCACGGGCCGCGGTTGAGGGCGCGCTGGAGCAGACCGGGGCCCTCGGTGCCGAGGGTCTGGTTCTTCAGGGTCAGCTGGTGCAGCCGGCCCCAGCTCCAGGTGGTGATGTCCTTGCCGAGCTTGGCGGTCAGCTCCCAGCGGGCATCCTCCATGGCGCGGGCGAAGAGCTGGTCGCGGTTCTCGGTCGGCTCGTCCCGGCCGCTCCTGGGCGCCTTCCACCAGTCGCTGTCCTGGTCGTCCATCAGCTCGGCGACCACCTGGTACCAGCGGTCACCGCCGTCGGGCTGGGCGGAGTCCGCGTCGCGCCGGCCGCACTCGCGCACCAGCCGGTCCTGCTCGTCGACCGGGCCCGAGCTGTCGGCCCGGGGCACGTTGAGGCACTCGCCCTTGACCCGCAGCTCCTTGGGCAGCTTGTTGCCGAAGGCGAGCTTGAGGATGTTGCGCCAGACCGCGTTGAAGTACGCGGCCGCGGCCGAGTCGGGCTCCTGGGTGTAGTCCCAGCCCTCCAGGAGCTTCTGCGCCTCGCGGACGCTCTTGTCCGAGACATTGATCTTCATCAGCTCGGGCACCAGCAGCGCGGCGATCTCGCTGGTGTTGTCCATCTGCATCTTCTGCATGTCTTCGGTCGAGATCTTCCCGCCGCCCTTGATCTTCGACTGGATGAGGTCGTCGATCCGCTGGCTCCGGGTGCCGTAGCCCCAGTCCTTGGTCAGCAGGTGCGGGTACTTCTTCTCGTCGATCACGGCCTGGTTGGCGGTGACGATGTAGCCGCGCTTCGGGTCGTACTCGTAGGGCAGCTCGTCGAACGGGACCGGCTCCTTCTCCCAGCCGTACGCCGAGGACCAGCCGGGGCTGGGCATCATGCCGTCGCCCTTGAGGCGCACCGGGATCTTCCCGGGCGCCTGGTAGCCGATATGGCCCTTGGTGTCGGCGTAGATGAGGTTCTGCGAGGGAACCTCGAAGTGCGCGGCCGCCGCCCGGAAGGTGGTGAAGTCCTTGGCCCGGTTGAGCTCGAAGACGGCGTCCATGGACTTGCCGGGCTCCAGCGCGGTCCACTTCAGGGCGACCGCGTAACCGTCGGCCCGGTCCGGCGCCGCGTTGGTGACGGGGGCCTTCTGGCCGACCTTCTCCAGCTCGCTGCTGCGGTCGGAGACCAGCGGGCCGTTGTTGGTCTCGCGGACGGTGATCGTCCGGTCCTTGCCGCCCGCGACCTTGATGGTCTCCTCGCGGCTGATGAAGGGCTTGACCTTGCCGTCGTACAGGTAGCCGGTCTCAGAGACCTTCTCCAGGAAGAGGTCGGTGACGTCCGCGCCGAGGTTGGTGAAGCCCCAGGCGATGTCCTGGTTGTGACCGATTATCACGCCGGGCATGCCGGAGAAGGTGTAGCCCGCGGTGTCGTACTGGCACTTCGCCGTGATCTCGCGGCAGTGCAGACCCATCTGGTACCAGAGCGAGGGCAGCTGCGGCGCCAGGTGCGGGTCGTTGGCCAGCAGCGGCTTGCCGGTCGTCGTGTAGTCGCCGGAGACCACCCAGGAGTTGGACCCGATGCCGTTGCCGTTCGGGCCGAGCAGCGCCGGGATCTGGTCGAGGGTGTCGGCGAGCGAGGCGAGCTGGGTGTTCAGGCCCTCGGTGGCGCCCTGCGCGGTGTTCGAGCCGAGTGTGTCGGACGGGGTCGCGTCCGGGTCGAACTTCCCGGTGACCGAGGAGACCGCGCCCTGGTCGACGATCGGCCGGTGCTTGTCGTACGGGTACTCCGGGTAGAGGTCCTCGATCTGCTTCGCGTCGAGCCTGCTGGTCATCAGCGAGCGGTCGATCTCGTCCTGCATGTTGCCGCGCAGGTCCCAGGCCATGGCCTTGAGCCAGGCGACCGAGTCGACCGGGGTCCACTCGGCGGGCTTGTAGTCGTTGGTGAAGCCGAGGGCCGCGTACTCGACGGAGATGTCCTTGCCGTCGCGCCCCTTGAGGTAGGCGTTGACGCCGTCCGCGTACGCCTGGAGGTTCTTCTTGGTGTCCTCGGACAGGACGTTGTCGTACTCCTCCTGCGCGACCTTGTGCCAGCCCAGCGTGCGCAGGAAGGAGTCCGTCTCGACCTGTCCGGAGCCGAACATCTCGGAGAGGCGGCCGGCCGTCATGTGGCGGCGGACGTCCATCTCCCAGAAGCGGTCCTGCGCCTGGACGAAGCCCTGGGCGCGGAAGAGATCGGTGTCGGAGTCCGCGTACAGCTGCGGGATTCCGTAACTGTCGCGTTTGACGTCGACGCTGCCGTCGAGGCCGTCGAGCTTCGTCGACCCGGTCGTCTGCGGGTACGAGGCCCGCACGGTGGATACGGACCAGAACGTCCCGTAACCGATACCCGCGACAAGCGCCAGCACCAGAACGATCACGATCAGGCGGGCACGTCGCCCCTTCTTCCTGCCGGTCTTCGCACCGGCGGCACCGGAGGAGGCGGAAGAGGCGGTTGTGTTGGCGGGCATCGCTGTCCTTCGAGGGGCAGGTGGTCCTGGGAGTGCAGGAGCAACCATAGGCGCAGCGCCGGGGCGGCTCTGACGCGGCATCGGGATGATTCGGATTGCGTAGCGATCGTACGAATGCTCGAGCGCGTCAAGAAAGCGTTAAAGATTAGGTAAGGTAACGAAGTACCGGCCGCCATCGGCCGATGCCGTAGATCGATCGACACGGCAGGCGTACGCGGGGAAGGAACGGCCACTGTCTGTCCACACGCTCAACGAACTCCTGCTCGTCTGCTCGCTCGTACTGCTCGTCGCGGTGGTGGCGGTACGCGTCTCGTCCCGCAGCGGGCTCCCCAGCCTGCTCCTGTATCTCGGCATCGGGATCGCCATGGGGCAGGACGGCATCTTCGACATCAAGTTCAACAACGCCGAACTGACCCAGGTCATCGGCTATGCCGCACTGGTCGTGATCCTCGCCGAGGGCGGCCTGGGCACGAAGTGGAAAGAGATCAGACCGGCGCTGCCCGCCGCGGTGATGCTCTCGCTGGTCGGTGTCGCGGTGAGCGTGGGCGTCACGGCGGCCGGGGCGCACTACCTGGTCGGCCTGGACTGGCGGCAGGCTCTGATCATCGGTGCGGTCGTCTCGTCGACGGACGCCGCCGCGGTCTTCTCCGTACTGCGCAAGGTGCCGCTGCCCGCCCGGATCACCGGCGTGCTGGAGGCCGAGTCCGGCTTCAACGACGCCCCCGTGGTGATCCTCGTGGTCGCCTTCTCGACCACGGGATCGGTGGAGAGCTGGTACGTACTGATCGGTGAGATAGCCCTGGAGCTCGCCATCGGTGCGGCCATGGGCATCGCCGTCGGCTGGCTCGGCTCGTACGGACTGCGCCGTGTGGCGCTGCCCGCCTCCGGCCTCTACCCGATCGCCGTGATGGCCATCGCGGTGTCCGCGTACGCGGCGGGCGCCCTGGTCCACGGCAGCGGATTCCTCGCCGTGTACCTGGCCGCGATGATCCTCGGCAACGCCAAGCTGCCGCACTGGCCCGCCACCCGCGGCTTCGCCGACGGGCTCGGCTGGCTGGCCCAGATCGGCATGTTCGTGCTGCTCGGGCTCCTGGTCACCCCGCACGACCTGCTCGACGACTTCTGGCCCGCGGTCGTGGTGGGCCTGGTGCTGACCGTGGTGGCGCGTCCGCTGGAGGTCTTCATCTCGCTGGCGCCGTTCCGGCTGCCGTGGCAGGAGAAGGCCCTGATGTCCTGGGCGGGTCTGCGCGGCGCCGTGCCCATCATCCTGGCGACCATCCCGATGGTCGCCGGGGTCGAGGGCTCCACCCGCGTCTTCAACATCGTCTTCGTCCTGGTGATCGTCTACACCCTCATCCAGGGGCCGACACTGCCCTGGGTGGCGAAGGCCCTGAAGATCGCCGAAGATCCGGCCGAGGCCGCCGACCTGGGCATCGAGTCGGCACCGCTGGAGCGGCTGCGCGGCCATCTGCTGTCGGTGGCGATCCCGGGCCGCTCGAAGATGCACGGCGTGGAGGTCGGGGAGCTGCGGCTGCCCGCCGGAGCCGCCGTCACCCTCGTCGTACGGGACGGCAAGAGCTTCGTACCGGCCCCCTCGACCGTGCTCCGGCGCGGCGACGAGCTGCTGGTGGTCGCCACCGATCCGGTGCGCGACGCGGCGGAGGAACGGCTGCGCGCGGTCGGCGAGAACGGCAAGCTCGCGGGCTGGCTGGCGTCCGGTGGCAGAAGCGGCGGCGAGGGCCCCGCGGGGCCCCGTACGGGGCACGATGTGGTGCACGACGTGACACATGCGCTGAAGGCCGTGAAGCGGCTGGGGAAGACCGGCGGACCGAAGACGCGCCACTGAGGGCGCAGCCCTTGTGGCCGCAGGTCCCACGGGGAGTCCTCGCACACAATCACAGGTGCGCGAGGATCCCTGCCTGTAGCATGAAGGCATCGATCGCCCCCGATCACGGGGTCGGTCGACCCGATCGACCAATCAGAACGACCAACTCTGCCTGACGCAGAGCTGGCGCGACCGTATGGCGGTCGTGGCGTCCTCCGCCTCTGCTGAGCGCCCGGCATCTACCGCAGTCCCGCGCGAAGAGGACAGCTCTCGGCAGCCCCGCACGAACGGGCCCGCACCACCGGTGCGGGCCGCCCGCGGGAGCCCGGCCACCAGGCGGCAGAAAGGCAAGGACCGTGGCGTCCACGGTCACCGACCGCCCGGGTTACGGGCAGTTGCTGCGCACCCCGGGTGCGTGGACATTTCTCCTGCCGGGCTTCGCCGCACGGCAACCCTTCGCGATGCTGACCATCGGCATCGTGCTCCTGGTCCAGCACACCACCGGTTCGTACGGCAGCGCGGGCGCCGTCGCCGCCGTGACCGGTGTCTCCATGGCCCTGTTCGCACCGCAGACCGGCAAGCTCGCCGACCGCTTCGGCCAGCGTGCCGTGCTGCTGCCCGGGGTCCTGGTGCACGCCGCCTCCGTATCGGTGCTGACGGCGCTCGCGCTGGCGGACGCGCCTCTGTGGGCGCTGTTCGTGGCGGCCGTGCCGACGGGTGCGTCCGTCCCGCAGATCGGGCCGATGGTGCGGGCCCGCTGGGCGGCCGCGCTCGGCGCGGCACCGGACCGCGAGGCCTCGCCGCTGCTGGCCACCGCGGCCGCCTTCGAATCGGTGACGGACGAGTTCACCTTCGTCATCGGCCCGGTGCTCGCCACCGCACTGTGCACGGGGGTCCACCCGGCGGCCGGTCTGATCACGGAGGCCGCACTGACCCTGGCCGGCGGGCTCCTCTTCGCCGCGCAGCACCGCACCCAGCCCGTGGTGCGCAACGCCGCCTCCGGCACCTCCCGGCGGCACGCCTCCGCCCTGTCCGTACCGGGCGTACGGGTGCTCGCGGTGGCCTTCCTCGGGATCGGGGCGGTCTTCGGCGGCATGCAGGTCTCGCTGACCGCCTTCGCCGAGGAGATCGGCCACCCGGGAGCCAATGGCCTGCTGTACGGCGTCTTCGCGGCCGGCAACATGCTCGCCGGGATCGCCTGCGGTGCCATCGCCTGGAAGAGCGGGCCGCGACGGCGGCTGATCGTCGGGTACGCGGCACTGACCCTGACCGCGTCCGGGCTGTGGGCGGTGCACTCGGTGCCCCAGCTGGCCGGGCTCGGACTCCTGGTCGGCCTCTCCATCGCTCCGGCCCTGATCAGCGGCTACACACTGGTCGAGGCCCTGGTGCCGGGGTCCGCGCGGACCGAGGCGTTCACCTGGCTGACGGGCTCGGTCGCGCTCGGCCAGGCGGCGGCGGTGACGGTCGCCGGACGGCTCGCGGACGCCCACGGAGCCGGCACCGGATTCCTGGTGCCGCTGGTGGGGACCGTACTGGCCCTGATCACCCTGGTGGGGCTCCGTTCGAGGCTCGCACCCACCGCGTCGGGACGGACCGTTGCGCGTGGTGTCGGTCACCGGAAGCCGGTCACGGTGGACTGATGCAGCGGAATACGTCAGTATGGAGCGTCGTTAGCACTCATCGAGTCAGAGTGCCAGGAGGAGCAAGTGCCGACCTATCAGTACCAGTGCACCGAATGTGGCGAGGGCCTCGAGGCGGTGCAGAAGTTCACCGATGACGCCCTCACCGTGTGCCCGAGCTGCGACGGACGCCTGAAGAAGGTGTTCTCGGCGGTCGGCATCGTCTTCAAGGGTTCCGGTTTCTACCGGAACGACAGCCGCGGCTCCTCGTCGAGCAGCACGCCGGCTTCATCCTCGGCGAAGGCGTCCGGTTCCGCTTCGTCGTCCGACTCCTCGTCGTCCTCGGCTTCGGCTTCGGCTTCGGCTTCGACGGGATCCGACTCGAAGTCGTCCTCGGCCCCCTCCTCGGCCTCGAAGAGCAGCACTTCGGCCGCCTGAGCCGCACACGGCACAGCACTTCCACCGGGAGCCCCGTCGATCCGTTCGACGGGGCTCCCGGCGTTTTCGCGCGCCGCTACTGTGATCGCATGGCGAACGCAGAGATCGGTGTCATCGGCGGCTCGGGCTTGTACTCCTTCCTGGAGGACGTCACGGAGGTGCGTGTGGACACCCCGTACGGACGGCCGAGCGACTCCCTCTTCCTCGGCGAGGTCGGCGGTCGCCGGGTCGCCTTCCTCCCCCGCCACGGACGCGGCCACCACCTGCCGCCGCACCTCATCAACTACCGGGCCAACATGTGGGCGCTGCGTTCCGTCGGCGTACGTCAGGTGCTCGGCCCGTGCGCGGTGGGCGGCCTGCGCCCGGAGTACGGGCCGGGCACCCTGCTCGTGCCCGACCAGCTGGTGGACCGCACCAAGACCCGGACGCAGACGTACTACGACGGGGAGGTGCGGGCCGACGGGGCGGAGCCGAACGTCCTGCACCTGGGCTTCGCCGATCCGTACTGCCCCACGGGGCGCAGGGCCGCGCTGGCGGCGGCGCGGGCGAAGAACTGGGACCCGGTGGACGGCGGGACACTGGTGGTCGTCGAGGGGCCGCGCTTCTCGACCCGGGCGGAGTCGCGCTGGCATGCGGCGATGGGGTGGTCGGTGGTCGGGATGACCGGTCACCCGGAGGCCGTCCTCGCCCGTGAACTGGGCCTCTGCTACACGACGACGACCCTGGTGACGGACCTGGACGCGGGCGCGGAGGCCGGCGAGGGCGTCTCGCACGGGGAGGTGCTGAAGGTGTTCGCGGCCAATGTGGACCGGCTGCGCTCGGTGCTCTTCGACGTGGTGGCCGCACTGCCGGCGGAGGAGGACCGGGACTGCCCGTGCTCGCACGCGCTGGACGGTCTCGAAACAGGGATCGAGCTGCCTTAGCGAGGGAGCGGCAGCTTAGCCACGCGGAGGGGAACGGCTGCGTAGCGACGCGGAGGGGAACGGCTGCGGCGTGTGTGGGTCACGGCTGCCCGACGATGCGGGTGGGTGACGGCTGCGGCGTGTGTGAGTGACGGAGTTGTCCACAACATTGGGGCCGTCCACAGGCTTCGGCGGGAATCTCGCGGACGGTGGATCGTGAGGGGTGTTCGCCCGGAACTCCTCATGTCAGGTGGTGTCGACCATGTTCCCGTCGTCCGTGTCGTCCGCGTCGTCCGCGTCGTCTGCGATTTCGTCGTCCGCGTCCTCGCCGTCGCCCTCGCACTCCCCCGCGTCATCGCTGTTGCCGTCCGCCTCACCGGCGCCTTCGCCCTGTGGGGTGCCCGCGTTCGAACCCTTGCGGGTGCGTGGGGGCGGTGGGCGCCGGCTACGGAGGGCGTTGTGGCGGCAGCGTCGTGCCCTGGCCGCCGGGCTGGCCCTGACGGCTGCCGCGCTCGCTGCCACGGGGCTGGGCAGTGGCGGCGCGGGCGCGGGCGGTGACGCCGCGTACGGGGCGGGGGCAGGGGGTGAGGCAGGCCCGGCACCGTCGCGGGACCGGCGCACGGCCCGTCCGGTGTCCGCTCCGGTCCGGATCGCGGATGCGGGGGCGGTGCGCTTATTGCGGCCGGGCGATCATGTCGACGTGATCGCCGCCGGGGAGGGCGGAGGCGGCGCCGGAGCTCGGGCCCGGGTGCTGGCGAGGGGTGCGCGGGTGGCGGAGGTGCCGCAGACCCCGGCAGAGGGTTCCGGCCAGGACGGTGCGCTGATCGTGCTGTCCGTCCCCCGGGACACGGCCACGGCCCTGGCCGGTGCGGGCATCTCGTCCCCGTTGGCGGTGACCCTGTGCTGATTCGTACGAAAGATCGGTCAAGTCACCTTTCCACACCCTCGGATTGGGTGGTTTTCATGCGTACTGCCGTAAGTTGCCGAGGAGTTTGCTCCGCCTATGGCACACGCGGAGGAAGGCTCGTCCGTGAGCGAGAAGAAGGTCAGTCTGCTGGAAGGGTTCAAAGCCTTCCTGATGCGCGGCAATGTCATCGATCTGGCGGTCGCCGTCGTCATCGGCGCGGCGTTCACCCAGATCGTGAACTCGATCGTCAAGGGAGTCATCAACCCGCTGGTCGGTGCGTTCGGCACCAAGGACCCGGAGGGTTACAGCTCCTGCCTCAAGGGCCCCTGCGTCACGGACCCGAAGACGGGCGAGGCGATCGAGGGCATCCGGATCCTGTGGGGTTCGGTGCTCAGCGCCACCCTCAGCTTCCTGATCACGGCCGCCGTCGTCTACTTCCTGATGGTCCTGCCCATGGCCAAGTACCTCGCCAAGCGGGCTGCGATGCAGGCCGCGAAGGAGGAGGTGCAGGAGACGCTGGAGGTGAGCGAGCTGGAGGTACTGAAGGAGATCCGCGACGCTCTCGTCTCGCAGCGCGGCGGCCCGGCGGGCGATACCCCGGGCCAGGACCCCGGCCGAGGTCACGACCAGTAGTACGACGCACGGCAGAAGAACCGGCGGCACCACCGCCAAACCACCACGGAGCAGGGGGATCAGATGTGGTGGGGCGGCTTCTCGTCGAGGAAGCGCGCCAGATCGGCGGCGCTGCCACCGGCCGGGGCCCGCTCGCCCCACCCCCGGTCCGTATCGTCCGAGGACTGCTGGTCCAGCGGATCGTCGAAGATCAGAGTCGGCTTCGGCTTCGGCCGATCCGACGGGGAGGGCTTCGAATCGCGCGGGCCGGGGGCGGGGGCGGTGCTCATACGTCAAGGGTACGGCGGTGGTCAGCGATCCTTCGGGTCGATCAGCCACAGCCCGAGAACGACGAGGAACGAGAGGCAGAGGAAGCCGGCACCCCACCAGGCCGTGCCGGTGTGTCCCTCCATCCATGCGTCGATGACGACGGTCAGGCCCCAGAGCTGTCCGACGACCACCGTCATGGCGAGGGCAAGCCGGGCCGTCAGCTTCGAGGACCGCTCGGGCTCCTGGTCGGTGCCCGCCCCCGGACCGGGGCCGGTGCGGCGGACCCTGGGGTCGCCGTAGCCGCTGGTGGCACGGATCTGCGGATAGCGCTCGTGGACGGGCCGGTTGAGTTCGGGGCGAACACTTCCCGGGTGGTACTCCGGGTACGCCGGATACTCCGGCTCCTGGTTCCGGGACTGCCGGGCGTCGGTCATGACCGCCTGCCGGAGGTGTCGGCCCCGGTCCCGGCCCCGGCCCCGAACGACGGGCCCTCCGCGCCGCCGCCCTTGACGGCGGGACAGCCGATACGGGAGGCGAGGTCCGGGTGGTTCTCCCCGAGTTGACGGCACAGGCCGTGTTCGACGCTCTCACCCGAGCGGGTCGTGCCGACCGCCCAGATGCTGCCGTCGGCCTGTTCGGTCAGCACCACCTTGGGCAGCGCACGGGGCGGTGGCCCGGCGGTGACCTCACCGGTGCGGGCGTCGAAGATGCCCTCATGGCAGGGGCAGTACAGCTCGCCCTCGGTACCGCGGTCCTTGCGCCAGAGCACGGCACAGGCGAGATGGGTGCAGATCGCCGAGTAGCCGACGAGGGTGCCGTCGTCCAGCCGGACGGCGACCGCCCGGTCCTCCTCGTCGGGGTAGCGGAAGGCGAGGGACTCACCGGGCAGGAGCTGAGTGGCGATCCGCTTCGGCGAGGGTGCCTTGGCGTCGTCGGGGTCGCCGTGGCGCGGCAGGATTCCACCTGCCACACCGAGGCCGCCGACGGCGAGTCCGCCGGAGACGGTCGCCACGATCCGGAGGTAGTCGCGCCGGGTGGTGAGGGAGTCGGCGGCGATCCGGTCGCTCAGGGCCTCGCGCGGATCGCCGGAGGACGGCTGGTCGGTGACGCTCATCGGCGGACGTCCTTCCCGTTGATCTCGACGACAGGAAGGCCGCCGGGCACCGGCCACCGCATCCGCTCTGCCGGCACGACCATGGCCACGCCGGTGCGTACCTCGCTCCGCCCGAAGGTGAAGGTGTCGGCGACCTGGACGCCGGGGCGCTCGGCCTGGAGCTCCTCGACGGTCCCGTAGAACAGCGCTCCGGTCGGGCAGACGGTCGCGCACATGGGGGCGAGACCGTAGGCGGTGCGGTCGTAGCAGAGGTTGCATTTCATCTGCAGCTTCGCCCGGAGGTCGATCTTCGGGACGCCGAAGGGGCAGGCGTTGACGCAGTTGGCGCACCCGATGCAGCAGGCGGACACCACCCGCTGCATCGGGTGGTGTCCGCCTGCTGCACCACCCCGCCGTAGCTCTGCTGGATGCGTTCGATCTCGGCGACGGTGAAGTCGAGCGCCTCGTCCCAGGAGACCTCGCGGAAGTCCTCGTCACGGGAGCGGCGCATCAGCGGGGCGGTGAGCCGTTCGGGGTGGTTGACCTGCTGGTACGCGTTGATTCCCTTGGGGCACAGCCGCATCCGGGGGGGGCGGGCTGCGCGGCTGCGGCGGAGGGCTCTGGCGGCTCTGTCACCCTGCCAACGTAGGGTCGTACATGATGGTTGGTCCTGTTTTGCGGCTCGGCCGGGTGACCTGCGTCGACCATACGGGGCGTCCCCCGTTCGGCATGGCCGAGCCCGTCTGGTGTGCTGGTTCCCATGCCCGTAATGACGGCTCGCAGCCGCACCGAGAAACATCGCGCCTCCACTCCGCTGGAGCTCTTCTTCGACCTCTGCTTCGTGGTCGCCGTGGCCCAAGCGGGCGCGCGGCTGGTCCATGCCGTCGCCGAGGGCCACGCCCTCACCGGAATCGGCAGCTACGCGGCCGTCTTCTTCGCGATCTGGTGGGCCTGGGTCAACTTCAGCTGGTTCGCCTCGGCCTACGACACCGACGACCCGCTGTACCGCGTCGTCACGCTCGTCCAGATCACCGGGGTGCTCGTCCTCGCCGCCGGAGTGCCGCGCGCCTTCGACGCGGGCGACTGGACGGTCGTCGTCATCGGCTACGTGGTGATGCGGCTCGCGCTGACCAGCCAGTGGCTGCGCGCCGCGCACTGCACCCGGGGCGGGGAGCGGCGCGTCGCGCTGCGGTACGCCATCGGGATCACGGTGGTGCAGCTGGGCTGGATCGCCATGCTGCTGCTGCCCGCCGACTCGCGCGGAGCCCTTACCGCCGTCTTCGTCGTGCTCGTGCTCGCGGAGCTGTCCGTTCCGGCGATCGCCGAGCGTGACCGCTCGACGAGCTGGCATCCGCAACACATCAGTGAGCGCTACGGGCTGTTCACGATCATCGTGCTGGGCGAGACCATCGCGGCGGCCACGGTCGCGGTCCAGCAGTCGGTGTACGAGCACGACGCACTCGGCGACCTGCTGCCGATCGCCGCGGGCGGGCTGCTGATCGTCTTCTCCGCCTGGTGGATCTATTTCGCCGTGCCGATCCATGACTACCTGCGCGGGAGCAGGGAAGCGTTCCTCTGGGGATACGGACACTTCCTGATCTTCGGTTCCGCGGCCGCCATCGGCGCGGGCATCGAGGTCGCGGTGGAGGAGGCCGTGGGCAAGGCCCACGTCTCGGACACCGTGGCCGCCGCCGCGGTGACCATTCCCTCCGCGCTGTTCCTGCTGACGGTGTGGGCGCTGCACGCCCGCCACTTCAAGCGCGACCTCGCGGAGCAGCTGTCCCTCCCCGTGGCCGCGCTGGCGATCCTGGCCTGTACGTTCGCCGGCGGGTGGGCGGTGTTCACGGCCGGTCTGGTGGCCGCGGCGGCCGTGGCCGTGGGGGAGCTGCTGTCCCGGCGGCCCGCCGAGGCCGAATGAGCGCACGTGGACGGCCGGCGACGGCTCGCGCAGTGAGGAGCACGCAATGACGGAAGAACCCCGAGGGCCGGCGGGCCCCTCCGCCCCGCCGGACGCGGCCGGCCCGGACGCCCCCGGTCCGCTCGACGCCCTGACCGATGTCGCGGGGCTGCGGGTCGGCCACGCGCAGGTGCCGGGCGAGGGCGCACTGAGCGGCACCACCGTGGTCCTCGCCCCCGAGGGCGGTGCGGTCGCGGCCGTCGACGTACGCGGTGGCGGCCCCGGCACCCGGGAGACCGACGCGCTCGATCCCCGCAATCTGGTGCAGCGCATCGACGCCGTCGTGCTCACGGGCGGCAGCGCCTACGGCCTGGACGCGGCGTCCGGGGTGATGGCCTGGCTGGAGGAGCGGGGGCGCGGGGTGCGGGTCGGCCCCGATCCGGCGCAGGTGGTGCCGGTGGTTCCCGCCGCTTGCGTCTTCGACCTGGGGCGGGGCGGCGACTGGCGGGCCCGCCCCGACGCCTCGACGGGCCGCGCGGCGGTGGAGGACGCGGCGTCCGCGGGTCCGGGGGCGCCGGTGGCCGAGGGCGGCGTGGGCGCCGGCACGGGCGCGGTCGCCGGCCGCCTCAAGGGCGGCGTGGGCACCGCGAGCGTCCGGCTGGGCTCCGGGATCACAGTGGGCGCGCTCGTCGTGGTCAACGCGGCGGGCTCGGTGGTCGATCCGCGTACCGGGGTGTTGTACGGGGAGTACGGCGCCGCCGAACCCCCGGTGCACCCGGCGCCCGAGGTCCTCCGCGCGGCGGAGCGGCGCCTCGCCGAGGCGCGGGAGGCGGACGCACGGCCCCCGCTGAACACCACGCTCGCCGTCGTCGCCACCGACGCCGACCTCACCCGGGCCCAGGCGCACAAGCTCGCGGGGACGGCGCACGACGGACTGGCGCGCGCCGTCCGCCCCGTACATCTGCTCACCGACGGGGACACCGTTTTCGCGCTGGCCACCGGCGCCCGGCCGCTGGATCCGCAGAATCCGATCGCGCTCAACGAGCTGCTGGCGGCCGGCGCGGACGTGCTCGCGCGCGCCATCGTGAAGGCCGTCCGCGCAGCTCAGAGCGTGGACGGCCGCCCCGGCGGCGGCTGTTACCCCTCGTACAGCGACCTCTACGACCCCCCGGGGCCGGCGGGCGACAGCCGTGCGGGCGCCGACTCGGCTGTCGGGTAAGGAAGTTCGGACGAATCAACAGGAACCATCTGCGTGCGCCATACGTTTTTCTGAACCCCGGTCACGATGTCAGACCCAGGGACTACGTTATGCACGCATCAAGTAACACGCGGCAACGGCCTGGAGACAGCACCTTGAGCGATCCGTACGAGACAACCGAGCAGCACCTCGAGCGACTCCTGCGACGGGCACTCAACTCTTTCGACCTGCCCGACGACACGGTCGAGAGACTCGGTACCGCGCTCGCCCACAGCAGTTCCCTGCACTCCTCGCACCACAGTTCCGTACTCCACCGCGAGACCTACCGGCACACGTATCTGCTGTCCGACGGCACCCCTCTCACCCTGTGGGAGCTGGTGCACGGAGGTCCGCGGAGCGCGGCGGACCCGCGGCTGCGGACGGAGCCCGACCTCATGCACCACGAGCTGTACGACGACGAGGCCGATGCCCGTGTCGCGGCCGCCAGGCTGACCGGAAGCTTCGGCGAGGTCCCGGTGTTCGGGGACGACGGGTCCCAGGCCGACCTGGAGATACTGACGGTCCTGATGACGGCTCCCCCGGCCCCGCTCCCCCGGATGTACGCCCCGGACAACTCCGCCGACCACGCCCGCCGCGTCCTGCGCCGCGCGGAGAACAGCGACAGTCCCGGCGAGGAGACCGCCCGGCTGCTGCGCGCCGCCTTCGCCCACCACATCACCCAGGTCTTCGGCCGGCAGTGCCGGGTGGACGGGCGGGACGCCGGATTCACCCTCTACGAGCACGCCTTCCTGCTCCTCGACGGCAGCGAGACGAGCCTGTGGGAGGTCGAGCACACGGCCACACCGGACGGCCGTCACATGTGCGAGGTGTACGGCGACGAGGACACCGCGCGCGGAGCCATGGAGAGCCGTACGCGCATCTGCTGACCGGGCTCCGGGCCCCGAAACCGGCCCGCACACGGACACGGACACGCAGGTGCCCGCACCCCCCGGGGGTGCGGGCACCGTCGTCTCATCCTCGTCCCTCGTCCCGGCGGAGGCCGGTCACGGCGTCAGAGCGGGCTCCTTGACGCTCCCGGAACCGCCCGCCGTGTCCACCGCATCCGCGACACCCGCCGCGTCCACGGCCCCGTCGCCGCCCTCCATGTGCTGCCGCGGCCGCGCGGGCAGCGCGAACATCACCAGGAAGATCACCGCGAGCACCCCGGCCACCCACCACAGCGAGTGCCGGAACGCCTCCGCGAACGCCGGTCCCACCTCCTGCGGCGCCAGCCGGTCACCGATCGCGCCGAGGAAGACGACCGAGACCAGTCCGAGCCCGAGCGCATTGCCCATCTGCTGCACGGTGTTGATCAGCCCGGAGGCCGAACCGGAGTGCTCCTTGGGCACCTCGGAGAGGACCATGTCCGTCAGCGGCGCCACGATCAGGCCCATCCCGAGGCCCATGACCACCAGTGGCAGCGCCATCTGCCAGGACGTGATGCCCATGCCGTACCGGTCGGACTCCCAGATGTAGAGGAGCAGGCCGGCGATCATCAGCAGCGCGCCGGTCTGGAGGACCTTGCGGCCGAAGCGGGGTACCAGCTTCTGTACGGAGATCCCGGCGGCGCACGACACGGCGATCGAGAACGGGATACCGGTCGTGCCGGCCCGCAGCGCGCTCCAGCCGAGGCCCATCTGCATGTAGAGCGTCCAGACCAGGAAGAAGATGCCGAGCCCGATGCCGAAGGTCAGCTGCACCGCGATGCCCGCGGCGAAGCTCTTGACCCGGAACAGCGACAGCTCGACCAGGGGTGACCCGTCCCTGCGCGCCTTCGCCCGCTCGAACATCACCAGGACCAGGAACACCAGCAGGCTGCCCGCCATCGACAGGTGGCCCCACAGCGGCCAGCCCAGCTCGTGGCCACGGGTCAGCGGGTAGATCAGCATCAGCATCCCCAGGGTCACCAGGGCGACGCCGACCAGGTCGAGCCGGAGCGCCTTCGGGGCCTTGGACTCGGCGATGAACTTCCGGCCGAGGACCAGGCCGGCGATGCCGACGGGCAGGTTGATCAGGAAGATCGGCCGCCATTCGAGACCGGCGATGTTCCACTCGGTGAGCAGCGCGCCCAGCAGCGGCCCCAGCACGGCGCCGAGGCCGACGATCGCTCCGAAGAGCCCGAAGACCTTGCCCCGCTCGTGCGCCGGGAAGGTGGCGTGCACGATCGACAGCACCTGCGGAACCATCAGCGCGGCGGTGCCGCCCTGGAGGATCCGGGAGGCGACCAGCATCTCCGGGCCGGCGGCGAAGCCGCAGAGCGCGGAGGCCAGGGTGAAGCCGCCCATACCGATGAGGAACAGCCGCTTGCGGCCGTAGATGTCACCCAGCCTGCCGCCGGTGATCAGTCCGGCTGCGAAGGCCAGCGAGTAGCCGGCGGTGATCCACTGGATCGAGCTGAACGAGGCGCCGGTGTCCTCGCGGATGCTGGGGATGGCGATATTGACGATCGTGACGTCGACCAGGTCCATGAAGGCCGCGGTCATCACGATGGCGAGCGCGATCCAGCGTCGCCGGTCCGACGGGTCCGAGGACTCCGCGGGCGCGGATGCCGTGGACGGCAGAGATGAGGAAGAAGTCATGGGGAGAAGTTAGACAGCCATTAGGCCGTTCCATGACCTAATGGATGCGCACCCTGGTGAGACGACCGACACCCCGGCAGAAGGCGAGGCCATGACCGACACCCCGGCACGACTGCTGAATCTGCTGTCGCTCCTCCAGACTCCCCGGGAGTGGCCGGGCAGCGAGCTCGCCGAGCGGCTCGATGTCAGCCCGCGCACCATCCGCCGCGACATCGACCGGCTCCGCGAGCTGGGCTATCCGGTCGAGGCCTCGCGCGGATCCGTCGGCGGCTACCGGCTCGTCGCGGGCACCGCGATGCCGCCGCTGCTCCTCGACGACGAGGAGGCGGTGGCCATCGCGGTGGGCCTGCGGGCGGGGGCCGGGCATGCCATCGAGGGGGTGGACGAGGCTTCCGTACGGGCGTTGGCGAAGCTGGAGCAGGTGCTGCCCTCGCGGCTGCGGCACCGGGTCTCGACCCTGCAGAACGCGACGATGCCGCTGACCCGAGGCGACGGCTCGACCATCGACCCGAGGACGCTGACCGTGATCGCTTCGGCGGTCACCGGGCAGGAGCGGCTGCGGTTCGCGTACCGCGCGGGCGACGGCGCCGAGACGAAGCGGGAGGCCGAGCCGTACCGGCTGGTTAGCACCGGGTGGCGCTGGTATCTCGTCGCGTACGACCTGGGGCGCGGGGCCTGGCGCACGTTCCGGGTCGACCGGGTGAGCGAGCCGTTCGCGACCGGGGCCCGGTTCGCGGCGCGCGAGCTGCCCACGGGTGACGCCTCGGAGTTCCTCGCCGGTTCCATCGCCCGGCGGCAGCCGCAGCTGGCGGTCGACGTGAGCTTCGCGGCCCCGGCGGACTTCGTGTCCGCGCGGCTGCCCGCGTCGATCGGCCCGTTGGAGCCGACCGGCGAGCACAGCTGCCGGCTGCGGGCGGTGCTCGCGGACTCGCTGGAGTGGGTGGCGCTCCGACTGGCGCTGGTGGACTGCGAGTTCACCGCACATGAGCCACCGCAGCTGGTGGACTACCTGGGCGATCTGGGCGCACGCCTGGCCCGCGCGGCAGCCCGCTGACCCCGTCTCGGGGGCGGGCGGGGTCATGAAGGAAGCGCACCGGTCATGAAAAGAATGAGCCCCGGCGCCAGGGGGGGGTGGGCGCCGGGACTCAGCTCAGGGGGTCACGCGAAGCGACCCATTTCGGAGGTTACTGGACGAAGACTCACGCCGCAGCGTCAAAACCCGTGTCGTGGGCCATTCGCTTCAGTTCGAGCAGCGCGTGCTTCTCGATCTGGCGGATCCGCTCCCGGGTCAGCCCGTGCTGCTTGCCGACCTCGGTGAGGGTCCGCTCGCGGCCGTCCTCGATGCCGTACCTCATACGGATGATGGAGGCGGTGCGGTTGTCGAGCTTGCCGATCAGGTCCTCCAGCTCCTCGCTGCGCAGCAGTGTCATCACCGACTGCTCGGGCGACACCGCGGAGGTGTCCTCCAGCAGATCGCCGAACTGGGTCTCGCCCTCGTCGTCCACGGACATGTTGAGGCTGACCGGGTCGCGGGCCCAGTCCAGGACGTCGCCCACGCGCTCCGGCGTGGAGTCCAGCTCGGCCGCGATCTCCATGTGCTCCGGCTCGCGGCCGTGCTCGCGGTTGAACTCGCGCTGCACCCGGCGGATCCGGCCGAGCTCCTCCACGAGGTGGACGGGGAGCCGGATCGTACGGGACTGGTCGGCTATGGAGCGGGTGATGGCCTGACGGATCCACCACGTCGCGTACGTGGAGAACTTGAAGCCCTTGGCGTAGTCGAACTTCTCGACCGCGCGCACCAGGCCTGCGTTGCCCTCCTGGATCAGGTCGAGCAGGGGCAGCCCGGCCCGCGGGTAGCGGCGGGCGACGGCAACGACGAGCCGGAGGTTGGAACGGATGAACATGTCCTTGGCGCGCTCGCCCTCGGCGACCAGCGCCTCCAGCTCCTCGCGCGTGGCTCCGCCGGCTTCGCTGTCCACCTCGCCGTCGAGTATCTGCCGGGCATAGACGCCCGCCTCGACGGTCTGCGACAGCTCGACCTCCTTGGCGGCGTCGAGCAGCGGCGTACGCGCGATCTCGTCCAGGTACATGCCGACCAGGTCGCGATCGGCGATCTCTCCGCCCGAGGCGCGAACACTGCTTGCCCGGCTGGTCCCACCGGTGGTGGACGAACGACGGGCGACGGCACGGGTTGCCATGCGTGCTCCCTTGCTGAGTAGGTCGCGACACCCTTCCGGGTGCCCTGCATCCGATGGAAACAACGACTGGAATCAGGACAGAATTCCCACGCCTGGCATTCATTTTCGCGATCATGCAGTACCCTGTGCCGCCGCGATGGGAGTACGCACGCCGGAGCGTCCCACAGAAGCGCAGGTCAGGCCGGGCGTCGAGGGTGATTTGGTGGCGCTCACGGACATCTACCACCATTACGTACGTGAGACCGCGCTCACATTCGACACGGACCCTCTCACCCCTGAACGGCGGCTGCCGTGGCTGCGTTCCCACCCTGAAGACGGCCCGCACCGTCTTCGGGTTGCTCAGGATGTCCGGGTTGTCGGCCCCGCCTCGCTCCTGGGGCGGGCCCGTACGCGGGCGTCACCCAGCCCGACGACACCTCCGGACGGCTGCACGAGTGCTTCGGTTTCCGTCATGCCGGTACGTACGACGAGGTGCGCCGGAAGTCCGGCAGGTACCGGGACGTGGCCCGGTACGAGAGGCGACTGGGGCCACAGCCCTAGTCCCCGGGCCGGTGGCGATCCGGGTCCCCGGTCCGTTACGCCGCGCGTACCGCGCACCTAGCGTGCTCCCGTATGGACGACACGAGGAACACCGCGGACGACACCACCGGCACGCTCGACGAGGCGCTGGAACGCCTCCACGCCTCGGGCCCCGAACGCAACGGCTGGCTGAGCAATCACGGCCCGATGGCCGTCGAGGCGCTGGTCCGGCACGGCCAGGCACCGGCCGTCCACCGCTGGCTCGACCACTACAGCCACAAGCTGGAGGAGATGCCGGACACCTCGATGCGGGTGACGGCGGAGAACTGGCGCGAGGCCCTCGGCGACCCGCGCCGGATCGCCGACTGGACGGTGTACTTCGAGCGGCAGACCGCCGAGCGCCCCTGGCTGGACGTCCTCGCCGAGTGGTGGCCCCGGCTGCTCCCCGGCATCGCTGCGGGCGCCACCCACCCCGTGATCCGGGTCGGCCACTCGGTACGCACCCTGCTCGTCGGCGAGGCGACCGCACCCCGGATCACCGAGCTGGCCCACGGCCTCGGCTACTGGGCCGCCCGCCATCAGCCGCTGCCCGCGCTGACCCCGCTCGCGCCCGCACCCACCGCGATGGCCGCGCTCGACGCCGTACCGCCGGTGCCCGCGCAGGACGGCGGCATCCGGGACCGGCTGGCGCAGCTCACCGCGTTCCCGGTGTGGCCGCAACGGCTCACCGGCGACCCGGACGAGGCACGGGTCCGGCTGACCGAGCTGGTGCGGGCCGCGACCCACCGGTTCGCCACGCACGGGCACGGCGAACCGGTCATGCTGGTGCACGCCGCCACCGCGCCCAATGCCGTGCTGCGAGCCCTGCCCGCGCTCCCCCGCACCCTGTGGGCGCCGAGCCTGGAGGCGGCGTGGGCGGCGAGCGCCGCGGTAACCGCCGCGTACAGCCCGGCCGAGGCCGCCCCGTACGCACCGGCGGACGCGTCCGCCGACGAGCTGTTCGCGCGGGCGGCGGCGCACGGCGACGACCACACCATCAAGTTCACCGACACCGCGCTGGACATCGGCGACGAGACGGCCCTCGCCGCCGCGCTCCGCTCGATCGAGCTGAACCCGCCGGTCCTGTGACCGGGACCGGCGGATCGACAGGGGCAGGGCTCAGCCGAACTGCACCGACCGCTTCGCGAGCCCCATCCAGAACCCGTCGATGATGCTGCGTCCCCTGTCCAGCTCGCCCTCCGAGGCACCGAGCGTCACGAAGAGCGGCGCGAAGTGCTCGGTGCGCGGGTGGGCCAGCCGGCCGGCCGGGGACTTGCGCTCGAAGTCGAGGAGCGCGTCGATGTCCTGCGCCTGGAGCGCCCGGCTCCCCCAGTCGTCGAACTCCGCCGACCAGCCGGGGATGCCGCCCGCGTGCCGCAGGGCGGCCAGGTTGTGGGTGAAGAAGCCGCTGCCGACGATCAGGACGCCCTCGTCGCGCAGCGGCGCGAGCTTGCGCCCGATGTCCATGAGCTTCTGCGGGTCCAGCGTCGGCATGGAGATCTGGAGCACGGGGATGTCGGCGCCCGGGAACATCTCCACGAGCGGGACGTACGCCCCGTGGTCGAGCCCGCGGTCCGGGATGTCCTGGACCGGCGTACCGGCACCGCGCAGCAGCTTGCGTACGTTCTCCGCCAGCTCCGGGGCGCCCGGGGCGGCGTACTGCACCTGGTAGTAGTGCTCGGGGAAGCCCCAGAAGTCATAGACGAGCGGGACCGTCTCCGTGGCCCCGAGGGCCAGCGGGGCCTCCTCCCAGTGCGCGGAGACCATCAGGATCGCGCGGGGGCGGGGCAGCGCGTCGGACCAGGCGGCCAGTTCGCCGGGCCAGACCGGGTCGTCGGCCAGCGGCGGGGCGCCATGGGAGAGGTAGAGGGCGGGCATGCGCTCCGCGGTGACTGTCATGGCACTCCCCATCCACTGCTGATCCGGGTAAGTCTTCTACTGGCGTCTTTTTGAGAAGGAAGGGTTCTTTAATCTTCAAGCTTCCCTCTCCGGAGACCTTAGCTCTATCTAGTTCAACTTTCAAGAAAAGGTCGTACAGTGGAGTACATGACCACGGCACCCACCGGTGAGCCCCGCTGGCTCTCCGACGAAGAGCAGAGCGTCTGGCGCGCGTATCTCCATGCCACCACGCTCATGGAGGACCACCTCGACCGCCAGTTGCAGCGCGATGCCGGCATGCCGCACATCTACTACGGTCTGCTCGTCCAGCTCTCCCAGGCCCCCCGCCGCCGGAAGCGGATGACGGAACTGGCCAAGGACGCCAAGATCACCCGCTCGCGGCTCTCGCACGCCGTCGCACGCCTGGAGAAGAGCGGCTGGGTGCGCCGCGAGGACTGCCCGTCCGACAAGCGGGGCCAGAACGCGGTCCTCACCGACGACGGCTACGAGATGCTGCGCCGGTCCGCGCCGGGCCATGTCGACGCCGTACGCCAGGCCATGTTCGACCGGCTCACGCCCGAGCAGGTGCGCTCGCTGGGCGAGATCATGCAGGTGGTCGCCGCCGGACTGCAGCCGGAGGGCACGGACGCGGATCTCCCCTGGCTGCGCTGAGGCGCGCGCGTACCGACACGGCTGTGCCCCGGTTCCGGTCGAAGGCCCGACCGGAACCGGGGCACAGCCGCGTTCACTTCGCCTTCGCGTCACGCACCGGCGTTCAGTGGGCGACGACCGGGACCTTGAACTCGTCCTCGACGCCGTCCGCGTCACCCGAACCGGAGGATCCGGTCACCGGGCCCGCCGCGGGACGCCCGGCGTTGATGAGGGTCACCGCGATCGCGGAGGCCACTGCCAGGATGCCGACGGCCCACCAGATGGCACCGGTGAAGCCGTGCACCATCGACTGGAGCTTCAGCAGCTCCGGGTTCCTGGCGCCGAGCGCGGCGTGCGAGGAGGCGTACGCCGTCGCCGCCGATGCGGCGATGGTGTTCAGCAGCGCCGTACCGATCGCGCCGCCCACCTGCTGCGAGGTGTTGACCATCGCGGACGCGACACCCGAGTCCCGGGGCTCGACACCGTGTGTGGCCAGCGACATCGCCGGCATGAACGCCGTACCCATGCCGAGGCCCAGCAGCAGCTGCGCGGGCAGGATGAGTCCGACGTAGGAGGAGCCGATCTCCAGCTGGGTCAGCAGCAGCATGCCGACGGCCGCGGCCAGGAAGCCGGGGCCCATCAGCTTGCGCGCCGGGACCCGGGTCATCAGCCGGGCACCGATCTGCGTCGAGCCCGTGATCATGCCCGCGATCATCGGCAGGAAGGCGAAACCGGTCCTGATCGGCGAGTAGCCCTTCACCACCTGGAGGTAGTACGTCAGGAAGAGGAACAGCCCGAACATCGCGATGACGGCCAGCCCCAGCGAGAGGTAGACGCCACCGCGGTTGCGGTCCAGCACCACGCGCAGCGGCAGCAGCGGCGACTTGACCCTGGACTCGGTCAGGACGAAGGACAGCAGCAGCACACCGGACGCGACGAACATGCCGATGGTCAGCCCGTCCGACCAGCCGGCGGACTCGGCCCGGGTGAATCCGTACACCAGCGAGACCAGACCCAGCGCGGACAGGACGACGCCCGGGATGTCGAGCGGCGAGCGGTTGCGGCTGCCGGACGGCTCACGGATCACGAAGTACGCGCCCGCGGCCGCGACGACGGCGAACGGGATGTTGACGAAGAACGTCCAGCGCCAGTTCAGCGCCTGGGTCAGGAAGCCACCGAGGATCAGGCCGACGGCGCCGCCGCCACCGGCGATCGCGCCGTAGATGCCGAACGCCTTGGCGCGCTCCTTGGCATCGGTGAACATCACGGCGAGCAGCGACAGGGCCGCCGGGGCGAGCAGCGCCCCGAAGACGCCCTGGAGCGCGCGGGAACCGAAGAGCATGCCCTGGTTCTGCGCCGCGCCACCGAGCGCGGAGGCCAGCGCGAAGCCGATCAGGCCGACGACGAAGGTCCGCTTGCGGCCCCAGAGGTCGGCGACCCGGCCGCCGAAGAGCAGCAGCCCGCCGAAGGCGAGGGCGTACGCCGTGATGACCCACTGCTTGTTGGCGTCGGATATGCCCAGGGCCGTCTGGGCGTGCGGCAGCGCGATGTTCACGATCGTGGCGTCGAGCACGACCATCAGCTGCGCGAGGGCGATGAACGCCAGCGCTTTCCAGCGACTGGGGTCCGGGAGTCGGGTATCGGCTGTTTTTGACATGGAGGTATCCACCTAAGAACGCGCATGCACGCGCACGCACGCGAAGAGTCGTGAACCGGGATGCCGGTGAATGGGCGGGTGGTGAAAGGGATGGCGAAAAGGGAAGGAATGGTCAAGGCGCGGCCGACGCGTCACCAGGCGCCTGGTTCAGGAGCCCGGCGCGGGGGTCATGGCCGGCGCCGCAGATCCTCCAAGGTCGCTGCCGTTCCCGGCAGTTCGGACCGGGCCGGGGCCTGAAGTCCGTCCAGGAACAGCTGTAGATGGCGGTGGGTGAACCGGTCGATGTCCAGGCAGCCGGTGCCGGGCAGTGGCCGGGTGAGCTGGGAGAGGGCGACGAGTACGTCACCGACGGCGATGTCGGTGCGCAGCCGCCCCGCTGACATGGCGCGCGACACGAGCCCCTCGACGGCCTCTTCGAGGCGCCGGCGCTCGGCGAGCAGTTCGGGATGGTCCTTGTCGAAGCCGCCGGAGAGCATCGGGCACAGCGCCCCGATCCGCTCGTCGGCCGCCGCGTGCACGAAGCGGCTGAGCGCGGCGAAGGGGTCGGCCTCCGCGTCCGCCGCCTCTTCCGCGCGGCCGGTGGTCCGGGAGGTGACCGCGAGCACGACCTCGTGCACCAGCGCGGCGCGGTCGGGGAAGTTCCGATAGAGAGTGGCGTTGCCGACACCGGCGCGCCTGGCGACCTCGTCGAGCGGCACATCGGGCCCGAACTCGACGAACATCTCCCGCGCGGCCGTCACGATCCGCTCCCGGTTGCGCAGCGCATCGGCCCGCGGACGCGACGTCCGGGGCTGCGTCGCTCCGGTGGCGGTGCGGCTGGCGGTGTCCACGACGGCTGTCCTCTTCTCCTGCGGCGATCCCCGCTCTCCACGGCGACCGCACGGCAACCCCTGGGCGACCTCTTCCCGTAACCGGGGACCGCCTCCCCGTTTCACGGGGACACGAGTTCAAACGGGGAAACTGTCCCCGGTTATTTCCCACCATTATGTGACCTGAGTCACATGATCGGGGCGGAAGATCAACCGAACGGCGCACCCAACGAGCGGCGCCGCACCACCCGCAACAGGCTGATCCGCAGAGCGCAGTCAGGGCCGGCCGGCTGCCGCGGACCCCGAGGCGCCTGTATGCAAAAGCCCCGCCGCCGGATACGCAACCACCGCCACCCGATCGCGCTCGCCTCCGCAACAGCCCTGGTCATAGCCGTAATGGCCACGGCCAGCAACACGCTTCCGACAGCCGGCAACGCCTCGGCGGGCCCGGTGGCCACCGCCCGTTCGGCAGGCGTGGCCGCGTGCCGGCTGACCGCGACCACGGGCGTACAGATGTCGGAGGGCATGCCGACGCAGGAGAGCTACGCCCGCTCCACGGGCAAGGTCCGCGCACTGAACCTGATGATCGACTTCCCGGACGCACCCGGCGCCGGTTCCGCGATGGACCGGTACGCCGAATTCTTCCCGCAGACCACCGCCTGGTTCCGGACCGCGTCGTACGGACGGCTCACGTACGTCCCCGAGACCCCGCTCAAGTCCTGGCTGCGGATGCCACTGCCGTTCTCGGAGTACGGGGTGGACCGGGGCTCACCGTACGAACCGGGCTATCGCCGCCTCGTCGAGGACATCGTCTCCGCCGCCGACCCGAAGGTGGACTTCGCCTCGTACGACCTGGTCAACATCCTGGTCACACCGAACGCCGGGCCCTCCGCCCTGGACACCGTCCTGTCCGTGACCTTCTCCGGCAACGACGAATCCCCGCGGGCGGACGGCGTCCCGCTCGCCAACGCGTCCTTCATCTACAGCCGCCAGGACGACGGCTCGGGATCGTACAAAAAGACCGGATACCGTGTCCTGCCGCACGAGAACGGCCATGTCTTCGGCCTCCCCGACCTCTACACGATGGAGGGCGGCGGCTCGGTCGGGCACTGGGACATCATGTCCGAGGACTGGGGGGCCGACAACGACCTGCTGGGCTGGCACAAATGGAAGCTCGGCTGGCTCGACAACAGCCAGATCAGCTGCGCCGCCCGGTCCGGCACCAGCGACCACGTGCTCGGGCCGCTGGCCACCCGCGGCGGCACCAAGCTGGCTTTCGTACCGCTGAGCAGCGAGTCCGGTTACGCGGTGGAGGTACGCACCAAGGCCGGCAACGACCACGCGGTCTGCAGGCCCGGCGTACTGATCTACAAGGTGAGCTCGAACATCGACACCGGACAGGGCCCGGTGTCGGTCGCGGACAGCACCAAGCGCGGCACCGGCTGCACCCGGCTGCCCAATGTGCACGCCGCGCTCTCCGACGCCACCTTCCGGCCCGGCGAGACCTTCACCGACCGGACCAGCGGGATACACATATCCGTGGTCGACAAGGACAAGAAGGGCAACTACCGGATCCGCATAACCCGCCCCTGACCACAGCCCCGCCGCGACCGCCCGACCGCACCGCTCACCCGCCGCGGACCTCCGCCTCGACGGTCCCGCGCAGCTCGCGCTTGAGGACCTTCCCGGCCGGATTCCGGGGCAGCGGCTCCTCCCGTACGAGCACATGGGCCGGAACCTTGAACGCGGCCAGCCTGCGCCCGACATGCGCCCTCAGCTCCTCGGCCGTGACACCGGCACCGGCCCGCAGCCGCACGACGGCGGCGACCTCCTCGCCCAGAACCGGGTGTGCCACCCCCAGCACCGCCGCGTCCTCGACGTCCGGGTGGTCGTGCAGCACCGCCTCGACCTCCATGCAGTACACGTTCTCCCCGCCGCGGATCACCATGTCCTTGATCCGGTCGACGACGCAGACCCGCCCCTCCCGCACCACGGCGAGATCACCGGTCCGGAACCAGCCGTCGGCGAACGCCCGGCCGGTCGCCGCCTCGTCGCGCCAGTAGCCGCGGAACAGGGACTGGCCGCGCAGCCACAGCTCACCGACCTCACCCTCGGGCAGCGGCTCGCCCGCGGGCCCGGCGATCCGCACCTCGGTGGCGGGGGTCGGGCGGCCGACGCTGTCCGGGTGGAGCCGGTACTCGGCGCCGAAGTTCGCCAGGACGCCCCCGCAGGTCTCGGTCAGCCCGTATCCGTTGCGGGGTTCGATACGGTCGCCGTACCGGGCGGTCAGCCGGGTGACCAGATCGGGCGGGGCGGCGGCCCCGCCGGTGTTCAGCATCTGCAGGCTCTCCAGGCCGTCGCCCGCCTGCTCGGCCGCGGCGAGCAGCTGGAGCGCGGTCGCCGGAACACCGGCGTAGTGGGTGACACCGTGCTCGCGGATCAGCCGCAGCGCCTCCTCTGCGTCCCACTTCCGCATCAGGACGAGGGTGCCGCCCGCCGCCATCGCCGCGTAGAAGCCGGTGAACGCGGCGACATGGAAGAACGGGAACGTCAGCAGCGACACCGGGGCGGGCCCCTGCCCCGGGACGACCCCGCGGCCGAGCGCGGAGGCCGCCGCGTGGAAGCGCGGGTTGATCACCGCCCCCGCCTGGGCGAGATGGGTGGCGACCACGCCCCTGGGACGGCCGGTGGTGCCGGAGGTGTAGATGATCGTCGCGTCGTCCTCGGGCCGGATCTCGACCTCGGGGGGCCCGACGAGCGGATCGGGGGCGGGCAGGTCCTCGTACCGCTCGGCACCGTCCGGGAGCGTCTCGTCCCCGTGGAAGACGAGCACGCGCGCCCCGTTCTTCGCCGCCCACCCGGCGACCCGGGGCAGCCGCTCGCCGTCCACCAGGAGCACCCGTGGCCCGCAGTCGTCCAGCGCGTACGTGAACTCGTCCTCGGTCCACCAGGCGTTGAGCGGCACGGCGACCAGGCCGGCCAGCTGCGCCGCCCAGAAGGCGATCTGCCACTCGGGGTGGTTGCGCATCGCGACGACGGCCCGGTCGCCCCGGCGCAGCCCGTACGTCCCGGTCATCCGGCACGCCAGCGCCGACGCGGCGGCGAAGAACTCGGCGTACGAGTAGCTGCGCTCCCGGGAAACCAGGAACGGCCGGTCCCCGAAGGCCCAGGTGGTCTCCATGAACTCCCGGAGCGTCCGCGGCCCGTCCGCGTACACGAGCGAGCCGGCGTGTGCCCCGTCCTCCACTCGCAGCACGGCGAACGGGGCGCCCGGCCCGGTCAACGCGGCTTCGACACGGCCGGCGCCCCTCGGGTCGGAGCCGGGGGCAGGGCCGGGGGCGGCGGGGGCGGGGTCGGTGTGCGGCACGAACGACCTCTCCAGCATCTGAGCGCTTGCTCAGCCATCGGTACATTCGCGACGCTATGCCCGCACCCGCCCCCCGTCAAGACATCCCGGCCCGCTCAGCGCTTGGCAGGAGAACCGGCCCGCGCGGCGGCGACAAGACCCTCCAGACGCCCTTCCTTGACGGCCCCGGACATCGACGCGGCGACCCGCCCCCGCTCGTCCACGACAAGGGTGACCGGCAGCTTCTGGGTGCTCAGCACGCCCTTGGGCAGCGAAAGAAGGTGCTTCCCCCCGGGGTCGAGCACGCTGGGGTAGGGCATGTGGAACTCACGGGCGAAGGCACGCGCCGCATTGGCGGTACCGTCCCGGTTCAGCCCCAGGACGACGACGCCCTGGTCCTTCATCTTCTGGTGGTAACGCACCAGAACCGGGGTCTCCTCGCGGCAGGATTCGCACCAGGAGGCCCACGCGTTGACCACGACGGTCTTCCCCGCGTAGTCGGCGAGCCGCACCGGGCGCCCGTCGACATCCGTCCCGGTGAGGTCCGGCGCGGCGGGACGGTGCGCACTGTCTATCGTCAGCGTGCCGTCCTTGCCCCGGTGGAAGCCCGTGGGCGTGCCCGGACTGCCTCCGATCGAGATCCCGACGATGAGAGCGACGGCGCAGGCAAGGGCAGCCAGAAAGGGAACAAGAGGGCGTTTCATGGGGGGTCCTTCGGGGCGGCGTCGGTCAGGCGCCGCCCGACGTCCGGGCCGGGGGCTCCCGAACCCACGCCCCGCCGCTTCCCCCGGCCACCCGTGCGGCGGCCCCCGGCACTCCGGGAGGCCCCGGAATCCGCGGTGCGGTGCGGACACGGCATGCGGGCATACGGAAACACCCCCGCGCATGCTGAACAACGGTTCTTGCTGGTCAGTCAGAACGGTACGCCCACCCCCAACTCCCCCGGCGAACAGCCCCCTTGTCACAGCACGCGCCGCCACTGCCGCTGGGCAGCCCGGCGTACCGGGCACCCCGGGGCCGCTTCCCGCCCCGGCCATTGCCCGCGCGCGAAGTGGGTCTTCAATGCGCGGTACCCGCCGACCCGCACCGAACTCGGCTTCCTGGAGGCGGAGGTAACGTTCCAAGCGGACAGCGGCGGCTCCTTCGGGGGCGTCACGGCCGCGGCGGGGGCCTTCGCCGCGGTCCCGGGCCGGTGGCGCGTCGCCGATGGCGTGATCGCGACTGCGGTCGTGGCGGACTCGGCCACCTCCTGGAAGTCTGGGCGGCGCCCCTCCCGCGCCACGCCGCCCGGTCCGCACCTCGCGGCCCGACCCCCGCGAACCACCCCCGATTCCCACAACAGCCCATTCCACAGCCACTTTCATGCCCAGGAGGAAGAACCATGCGTATCGCCGATGCCCGTGTGGAGTGCGTGACCGAGATCGCCGCCCCGCCGCAACGGGTGTGGGAGCTGGTCTCGGACATCTCCACCTCGGCCCGGTACAGCCCGGAACTGCAGGAGGTGGAGTGGCTCGACGGGGCCGAAGGGCCCGCGGTCGGCGCCTGCTTCTCCGGCCGCAACCGCAACGACGGCCTGGGAGAATGGCGCACGGTCAGCCGTGTCGCGCAGATGTCGGACCGGCGTGCCTTCCAGTGGGAGGTCGTCTACGACAACGACCGGCACCACGGCGAGCCCCTGGCCGTCTGGACGTACACCCTGGAACCACTCGCGGACGGCTCCGGCACCCGCCTGCGACACGGCATGCACCTCGGCTCCGCCCGCGGCCCACTGCACGACTTCATCGACCAGCACCCGGAGCGGGAGGAACAGATCGTCGACGGCCGCCTCGCCCTGCTCCGCACGGGCATCGAGACGACACTGGCCGGGGTGAAGGCGGAGGCGGAGGCGGAGCTGTAGCCGGGGCCCCGCGCCACCAGGCATCCGGCTGGGGGCCGGCACACACAACCGCCCGCCCCCAGCCCCCGCCCGAGCCCCGATCCGGTACCCTGTGGGTCGAGCGCCCCGGGCGGGCACTGCGATGTGCTGCACCGACTCACCCGCCACCACAAACCAGCGACCGACCCCGAGACGCTCAGGGCAGTCAAGCCCCGCCTTCGCCTTCGTAGCTCAGGGGATAGAGCACCGCTCTCCTAAAGCGGGTGTCGCAGGTTCGAATCCTGCCGGGGGCACCAGCCAAAAGGCCCTGGACCGATCATGGTCCGGGGCCTTTTGACGGCACCATTTGACGGCAGTCGCGTCTCAGGAGCCTGGCAGACGGCGCCTGAGCAGCCGGTCCATGTGGCTGATCGCCTCACGCTGGGTGTCCTGCACGACGTGCGTGCGACGGACTCGGCGACGCGGGTGAAGGAGCGGTAGACGTTCCGCGGCTCGACCTGGCGGCCGGTGCGGGTGGTGAAGACGTAGCCGGACTCCTGCCACTGATCCGCCGACTTGGCCCGAGCAACCGCCTGCCGCATCCGCTGTCGGCGAAGAGGCGCGAGCACAGGGCGGGCAGCGGGGCGGCCCGGCGGCGGCTCCGCCCGACGAAGTCAGCGAGCGCATGTCCGAGGTCTACACGATCAGGCTCATGGATGCCCTGGACAGCAACGACCCCACGCACGAAGCCACGACGACAAGCAACTCATTCCAGCGGGGTAGGACTTTCCCTGCTTCATCAAGGCCCGCGCGCGGCGCGGCCAGCCGGGGCGCAGACAGGAGGCAGGCCGTCCCTCGACCCGGCGCGCCATCCGGTCGTCGTCATGGGCGATGCCGCGTCGGCGGCCACCTGAGCGGCTGCCAAAGGGCCCAAGACCGGCTGTGGCGGCCCCCCTTGGGTCCTCCAGCGGAACCCGGCCCGGAACCGGCAGGAACCGGCTCGGAGGCCGGGCCGCCCGCCCGCCCGCACACCACCTTCGTGACCTTCGTAGAGTCGGGGAGATGAACCCGGACCACACTCCCGACACCGACGAACTGCTGCGCGGTACGTACGCCCGGCTGCTGCCCGCCGACGCGATCACCGCCGAGATCGCCGGCTCCCTCCGCTACGCGCGGCTCGTAGCCGACGGCCTCGTGTTCGCCTATGCCCTGGACCGTCCCACCGATGTGCGGCTCCTCACCGACCCTGACGTGGAGCGCGTCGGCCTGGAGGAGTTGGGGCGGGCGGCGTACGAGAATCTGATGCGCGTACCCGTCACGCACGAGGAGGTCCCCGTCGAGGGGGCGATCCTGCATTCCCTCTACGGTGACTCGCACTTCGTCGGCAGCCAGGCCCTGTTCCTGTCCGCCGCGGTCCGGCAGGTCACCGGTGAGTCGCTGCCGCACGCCGGTGCCCTCGTCGTCATGCCGAGCCGTCACAACCTGGTGTACCACCCGATCGCCGACGGCACGGTGGTCGACGCCGTCAACGCCCTCGCGGCCTACGCGCTGGGGGCCTACGAGGACGGGCCGGGCGCGCTGTCCCCGCGGGTCTACTGGTGGCACCGCGGCAGCCTGACGTCGATCACGTTCATCGACGAGGGCACCCGGTCCTTCTCCGTCCAGCCGCCGCCGGAGCTGCTCGGCCTGATGAAGGGCCTGGTCCGTCTCGACCGCGCCGGCCGGCTCGCCACCCGTGCCGCCGCCACGGCGCCCGCTCCCGGCCTCGCCGAACTCACCCGCGCCACGGCCGAGTCGATAGCGGGTCTTTCCCGGGACCCGGCCGCCGGCGTGGGCGACGCCTTCGCCTCCGCCGTCGCCCACGCCCTCGCCCACTGCGCCGCCGATCCCAGGGCGGCGGGGATCGACACGTGGGATGCCTGGGCCACCGCCGTACAGCTCGGCTCCGCCCTGTTCACCGGTGCGCGGCCGCAGGAATGCCGGCTGGGCGAAGACCTCGTCCGGCAGTTGCCGACCACTCCCGCCGCACCGCCCGCAGACGCCCGCGCCTGGCTCGACGCCCTCTACCTGGCGATCGTGTGCCGCGAGGACGACCGGATCCGGCGACTGTGCCAGGTACCGCTGGAGACGCTGCGGCAGGACGATTCCGCCGACACGTATGTGCTGTGCTGGATCGACACCCTGCGGACCTTCTTCTCCGGGCGCGACTCCATGGACGGGGTCGTGGAGAAGCTGGTCGCCACGATGAAGGCGTCCGGGCCCGACGAGGTGACCTGCGCGCCGATGGAGTTCGTGAACGCGATCGACTACCAGCCGGTCGCGCTCTTCCACCGGCTCATCGCCCGGGACCACGACAGCTTCGCCGAGGCGCTCGCCGAAGCCCTCACGGAGCACGGCGCCTACTGGGGCGAGTCGGCGGCACCGCGCGCCCAAGTGGCCCTGGGGGCACTGGCGATGGCGAGTCTCGCCTTCGACTACGGGTTCCCCGTCGCTCCGGACCGGCCGCACCTTCCCCGGTACCTGCTCAACCGCGAACGGATCGAGCAGATCCCCGGCGCCTGACACCGGCCCCGGGCCGCCCGTCCCGCCGGGGCCACGGTGCCGGGGTCGATTGGACGGCCATCCGGATGCCGACTGGTGTACGCCGTACGAGGGAACGGCGGCCCGACCTGTGCGCGGGCCGCCGCGCCCCGGGGCGACGGGGCCCGGAGGACAGCATGCTCGGTGGACCGCATGCTCGGTGGACCAGGCGAACCACCGGCAGAAGGACGCGGAGAAGACGGAGGCGGAGGCGGAGGCGGAGGCGGAGGCGGCATGGTGTTCCCGGCGTGGCTGGAGCGGCTGCGCGGCCGTGTCGAGCAGCACTTCCCCGTTGTGAGCGAGCTGACGGCCCGGTTGCTGTCCGCGAACCTCCTGGATGCGGCGACCCGGCTCGCCGCCCAGGCATTCCTGGCATCCGTACCCCTGTTGTTCGCGTTCGCCGCCTTCGCGCCACTCGCCGTCCGCAACCAGTTGCTGGAGTCCCTGCGCGCCATGTTCGGCCTGACCGGTCAGGCGAACAAGGAACTGAGCCAGGTCCTGGAGAGCTCCCCCGACAACAGCCTGAACGAGACCAGCGGCACCATCGGTCTGGTGGTGACGCTGCTCTCCGCCACCAGCTTCAGCCGCGCCATGGCCCGCGTCTGCGAGCGGGCGTGGCGGCTCCCGAGGGCGGGCACGAGGATCGCGGCCTGGCGCTGGATCGTATGGCTGCCCGTACTGGTGCTGGTCGTCCTGTTGCAGGGCCCCATCCGCAATGGCTTCGGCGCCGGCCTGTGGCTGGGCGTCCCGTTGCTCTTCCTCGTGAGCACGGGTGTGTGGCTGTGGACACAGCACCTGCTGCTGGCCGGCCGTGTCTCCTGGCCGCCGTTGCTGCCCGGAGCGGTCCTGGCCGCGGCCGCCACCAGCGCCCTCGCGCTGACCGCCTCGCTCTACATGCCGACCGCGCTCGATCGCGCCCTGCACGAGTACGGTTCCCTCGGCCTGGTGCTCACACTGCTCTCCTGGCTGATCGTCGTGTGCGCCGCGGTCACCTTCGCGGTGACGATCGGTGCCGTGCTGGCGGAGGCACCGCCACTGGACCGGTTCCTGAATCGTCGGCCGTGACGGCTTCAGCGGCGCTTTCTGCCGTGCCCGTCGCTTCGACCGTCACGGCTTCGCCGTCAGGTCGCCCACGGAATCCGCGTAGTAGGCCGACTCGGCCAGGTGGAAGGCGAGTTGGCGGAAGGTCCAGCCCGTGCCGGCCGAGCGGTCGAGCTCGTCGGGCGTGAGGGCGTCCAGGCGGTTCGCCCAGATCCTGCCCAGGCGGGTGAGCCTGCTGCGCGCCTCGTCCAGGTCGGCCTCGGTGAACGGGGCGAGGTCGGCCGCGGTGGTGGTCGCCGAGGCGTGCCAGTGGTCGGGCTGCGTGTCCTCGCCCACGAGCCGCGCCTCCATCTCCGCGAGATGGTCGACCATGTGGTCGGCGACGCGGCGGATCGCCTTGTGCGGGGTGTAGAGCCGGTCACCGGCGGGGACCGGGTGGCCGTCCCAGGCGGTCCAGGTCGCGGCGAGGGCCAGGACGTGGTCGACCATGGCCGTCAGGAGCCGAGCGGGGTCACGGTCGTCGGTCGCCGGGACCTCGTCGGCGGTGTCGGGAGTACGGGCGGACGTGCCGGGCGTGCGAGCGGAAGTGCCGGGCGTGCGGGCGGACGTGCCGGGTGCGGCAAGGGCGTTCGGCGCGGTGGCGGTGGCGGTGGCGGTGGCGGTGGCGGGAGCATGCTCGGTGTTCGTCATGGCCCGACGCTAGATCCGGAACGCTTCGGCCCCCGCCGAACCGTCCCGTACCAGGACGCCGTC
>NZ_BMTF01000015.1:0-56157 GCF_014649535.1 Streptomyces gelaticus | reverse complement strand
ACCGTCCCGTACCGGAACACCACCTCGGCTCAGGACACCGTCCCGTACCGGAACACCACCTCGGCCCAGGACACCGTCCGTACCGGAACACCACCTCGGCCCAGGACACCGTCCGTACCGGAACACCACCTCGGCTCACGAGGACGTGACGTCCCTCGACCGCGGGCGCCGGCCCGGGGAGACGCAGTTCGGGCACCAGTAACCCTCCTGCTGCATGAAGATCCAGCCCAGCTCCTCGATGTGCGGGGAGGCAACCGTCGCACTGTGCAGCAGATGACCGAACAGATCCGTCTCGATGTCCGGCGGCGGTTCCGCGACGACCAGGTCGAACACGGCCCGCGCCTGGCAGTGTCCGCGGTCGCACGCCAGGTAGAACCGCACAGGGCCGGGCGGCTCTCCGCCGGTGGTCAGGCTCATGTCCCCACTATGACCGCGAAACCGGCCCCGTAGTGCCCGTTTCCCGTACGGGCCACGGGCCCTTGAACGACGCGCCGGGGGCCGTCAGCGCAGCTCCTCCGGGCACGGTGTGCCGGGTGACAGCTGGTAGGGGGCGGCCAGCCGGTACACACCCGGCCGTGGCGCGAGCAGTTCCGTCCACTCGTCGCCGTCCGCGTCCTCGTCGACCTTGAGCAGACAGCCGTTGGTGTTGACGAAGGTCCGCGGGGTGCTCTCGTCCGTGCGCCGCTTGGACTCCTCGGTCTCCTGCGGCCGCTCGACGGCCTTGCCCTCTTCGTCGACCACGGCGAGCCAGCGCGAATACGGGACACGGATCAGGATCCGGCCCGGCGTCTTCACATGGATGGTCAGCTCGCCCGCGCCCGCCCGGTCCACCGTGGCCGGTGGATCGGCCAGCGGCACCGGGCTGGCCACCTCGAAGAGCCGCCAGTTGGCGTCGGACCACACCGGCTTCAGATACGGCAGCCCCTCGTCGACCAGCTGCGCCTCCTGCACCGCGCCGTTGGAGTCCGGCGTCCCCTTGGGCAGCACCACGTAGTGCACCGCCCAGCGGTCGAGCCACTGGCGGTAGTTGGCGCTGTCCAGGGTGTCGTCGTAGAAGAGCGGGTTGCGCTCCATGTCCGCCTGCCGGTTCCAGCCCCGGGCCAGGTTGACGTACGGCGCGAGCGCGGAGGCCTCCCGGTGGCTGCTTGCGGGCACGACCTCGACCCTGCCCCGCTCGGCGCCGACCTGTTGCAGCTCGTTGACCAGCGGGGCCAGTTCACGCGCCCAGGAGGCGGTGGGAGCGGTGCGGACGATGTCGTCGACGCCCTTGAAGCCGATCCAGAAGTTCAGCCCGGCGAACGCGACGACCAGCGCGTACCAGCGCCGGGAGCGCGGCGTGGTGTACGGCAGCGCGGCGAGGAGCACCACGCCGGCGAACAGCATCGCCATCCTGGTGACGTTCGAGCCGATCTGCGAGTCGATCACATAGGTCAGCAGCGTCCCGACGCCGTACACGGCGGCCGCGGTGCGGACCGTCTTCCAGTCGCGCGGTACGAGGACGAAGACGAGGACCGCGAAGAGGAACGGCAGCGAGAGCGTCGCGATGGACATCGGCTGCGTACCGGAGAACGGGAACAGCCACGCGGACAGCGCCACCACCGCGACCGGGGCCAGGCCCAGTGCGTACGCGCCGGGGCGCCGCTTGTTCAGGAACAGCGCGGCGGCGACCACGCCCAGGAACAGCCCGGCCACGGGGCTGCTCGCCGTCGCGAGCCCGGCGAGCGGTGCGGCGACGGCCGCCTTCGCCCACCGCTTGTACCGCCAGCGGTACGGCCAGCAGAACACCGCGGCCGTCGCACCCACCGCGAACATCATGCCGAGCCCGAACGTCACCCGCCCCGACAGCGCGTTGCACAGATACGCGAACACCCCGGCGAGCGAGCAGGCCAGCGGGTTGCGGACGGCCCGGACCCGGACCAGGATCAGCGCGGTCAGCGCCGCCGAAACGGTCCCGGCGACCATCATCGTCGTACGCACGCCGAGCACCGACATCACATACGGCGAGACGACGCTGTACGAGACGGGGTGCATGCCCCCGTACCAGGCCAGGTTGTACGCCGTACCGGGGTGCCGGCCGACGAATTCGGCCCAGGCGTCCTGGGCCGCGAGGTCACCGCCGCTGTTCGCGAAGAAGAAGAACCAGAGCAGGTGCGTGACGGCGGCGGCGGCCGTCGCGATCGTCACCGGATGCCGCAGCAGCCGTCCGGTACGGGCCTTGCATGACGGGTCGGTACGCGGCGACTCGGTACGCGGCGCGAGGGCGTCCCCGGCTTCGGCGTCCGGCCGGGCGGGCGCGGCCGTCCGCGTACGTCCGCCGGTGTCGCTGTCCCTCGTGCCTGTGCTGTCGGCCGTTTCATGGCCGGGCCTCGGCTCCCCGGTGGTCACTCCGGCTCTCCCCGTCTCCCCGAATCCGCCCTGCCCCGTGCCCTCAGTACCCCGTGCACCTGTGAGGACGCCGTCCCTGCGTCATCGAGTTGCCCCGGGACGCTAACACGTAGGCAGTACGGAAGGGGGCGCCGGGATCGGGGCCCCCTTCCGTCATCGGGTCGTTCCGGCCATCGGGCCGTTACCCGTCGGCCGGGTCAGCCGATCCGGGTCAGCTTGTCGCTGAAGGACGGTTCCGTCATCTCCGACTGGAGCGTGACCGGAGCCGAGACCTTGCCGGTACCCGTGCCGACCGTCACCTCGCCGACCACAGTGCCCGCCTTCGCGGTGTGCGGGATCGACTTGCCGCCCGCTCCGAGCTTCAGGTTCACGGTGAGCCCGCCCCAGCCGATCGCCTTGAGGTCCTTGGTGGAAACCACGGGGGTCCGGCCACCGAGGCCGTCGTCCACATACCCGACGACATCACCCTTCTTGACGACCGCAGCGGAAACAACGCCCTTCTGAGCAGCCTTGATCAGCTTCAGGCTGTTCTGTATGGCTCGCTGCAGCTTGGCGTCCAGGGTGCCGTCCAGCTGAGCTCCCATCACCGCGCCGACGATCCGGCGGCTCTTGCCGTCGATGATCGTGTCGGCCGCCCAGACCAGGTTGCCGCCGGCCGGGGTCGAGGAACCGGTCTTGATCCCGCTCACTCCGGGCTCCAGCAGGATCACGTTGTTGTTGTAGATGGTCTTGCCGATGCCCGGAATGTTGGCCTGGGGCATGTTCACGATCTCGCGGAAGACGTCGTTCTGCATGACCGCCTTGGCCAGCTTGAGCTGATCGGCAGGCGTGGACCTGGTGGTGGACTCCAGACCGCTCGGGTCCGTATACGTCGAGTTCGTCATGCCGAGGTCCTTGGCCGCTGCGTTCATCCGCTCGACGAAGGCCTCCTCGGTCTTGGCATCCCAGCGAGCGAGCAGCCGTGCCACATTGTTCCCGGACGGGATCATCAGCAACTGCAGCATCTGACGCTGCGTGTACTTCTGCCCTTCCTTGATGGGCGCGGTCGACTCGTCCGGGCGGTTGGCTTCCTCTCCCGCCTTCTTGTCGACCTCGATCAGGCCGCCGTCCTGCTTGCCGGTGATCGGGTGGTCCTTGAGGATCACGTACGCGGTCATGATCTTCGCGACGCTCGCGATCGGCGCAGGCTTCTGGGGGCCGTACGTGCCGAGTGAACCGACACCCTCGACCTCGACCGCGCCCTGCCCCTCTCCGGGCCACGGCATGTCCAGCTTCCCGCCGCCGAACGTGTACGTGGGGTCTACGGAGAGGGCCAGCGTGGGCGTGGGCAGTGGACGTATCACCTGCACGATCGCAAAGACGATCAGCAGGAGCAGCACCAGCGGGGTCCAGATCTTGACCCTGCGGACGGCGGTGCGGACCGGCGTCTCCGGCGGCGGAGGCGTGTTCGTCAGCTCGGCCAGCAGGTCGAGCGGCGGCTTGGGCGGCATCGGCTGCTGCGTGGTCCGCTCGGCGGTGGACAGCGCGGCCGGGGCAGCGGGGGCGGCAGGGGCAGCGGGCGTCTCGGGCTTACGGGGCGCGGGCGCCGGCCGTACGTCGTCCCCGCGCAGGGGGACGAACTTGCTGGTCCGCTCGGCGGCGGACTCGGGCTTCGATCCGGCCTCCGGCCCGGTCGGGGGGATCTTCAGCGCGGTCGTCGGCTGGTCGACCTTGGGTGCGGCGGGGGCCCTGAAGATGGCGGTCGGCTGATCGATGCCCTGCTTGTCGTCGGCACCCTTGGCCTCGTCGACGTCCTCGGCGTCGTCGGCCTTCTCCTTCTCGTCGGAGGAAGCCTTGTCGCCGGAGGGCTTGCCCTTGGACGGCTCGTCCGCGCCCTTGTCCGCGTCGGCGGCGTCGTTCGACGCAGTCGCAGCCGTCGCATCCGAAGCCGCGTCGGCGTCGCCGCCCGCGTTCTCCGAGGTCTCGTCCTCCGAGGCGCCGCCCTTCGCTTCCTCGGGCTTCGCGTCCTCGTCCGTGTCGTCGTCCTTCGACACCCAGGCGGCAACGGCCGCACGCAGCCGCGCGTCACCTTCCCCGGCGCCCTCGGCCGACCCGGCGCCCTCGGCCGGCTTCGCCGCCTCTTCCTCGTCCGCTGCGGCATCCGCGGGCTCAACCGCATCCGCGCTCTCCGAGGCCTCAGGCGCCTTCTCCGGACTCTCGGCGCGCTTCCCGGCCCCTTCGACCTTCGCCGCCCCCACGGTGCCCACAGCGCCGTCAGAGCCCTCGGTCTCAACCTCGGCCCCGGTCTCCGCGTCCGCATCTGCGTCCGCATCCGCGTCGCCCTGCACGCTCACGTCCGCACCCGCACCCGCGTCCGCGCCCGCCGACGGCGCCGAACCGGCACCACGCTCCGAGTCGTCACCGCCCTCGGCCTCGGCGCCGCTCTCGCTGTCATCGCCGCCCTCGGACGGCATCGCGCGGAACACTGCCGTGGCCGTGTCCGTCTTGGCGCCTTCGCCGTCCTCGGACGGCATCGTGCGGAAGACCGCCGTAGCGGTGTCCGTCTTGGTACCGGCCGCGTCATCGGCGGACGATTCACGGAAGACGGCAAGCCGCGGATCGCTTTCGCTCCGAGTCGCTCCCGACGACTTCTGCTGCTCCGACTTGTCGGGGGACTCGCCCGCCACCGATGCCTCCTCCATGCGGCGCGGGGGACACCCCCGCGCTGTCCGAACCATCTACCAGTGTCCCGTGTGAAACCACCGGCCTGGCTGCTAGACGAGAACGACATACCTACTGGTTCCCGTGCAAAGCACCCAGGCACCCTCGACAGACCAATGTGAGAGGGGTCACCCTGTCATTCATCCACGCGGGGAGGCATGGATGGGCAGGAGCCGCAGAACAATTCCGGAGGAGCTTCTGCTGCTCGCTCTGGACCCGACCACGGGTACCACAGCGCAGCCGCAGTCGCTCGACCTCGGCCTCGCCGGAGCTCAGCTAGTGGAGCTGGCTCTGGCAGGACGGATAGCCCCTGACGGGGATCGTATCGCCGTGGTGATGCCACGGCCGACAGGAGATCCGACTCTGGACTCCGCACTGGAACTGCTGCGGCGACGCGGCAGCCCGGTTCGGGCGGTCCACTGGATCGGCGGGCCCCGGCTGGGGCTGCGTCAGATCTACCTCGCTCATCTGGAGCGGTGCGGCATGGTGCATGCCGTGGCGGGCCAGATGTGCGGAGTGCTGCCGACGACTCGCTACCAGGCGACGGACACGGCGATCAGCCGGGACATCAGAGCCAGGCTGGACAGTGCGATCCGCACCGGTGTACCGCCGGACCCGCGGACCGCGGCGCTCGCCGCGCTGGCCCACGCGGTCGGACTCGGCAAGCACCTGTACCCCGGGAACGAGGGGCGTTCATCACGCTCCCGGCTCCGGGACCTGATCAGACACGACCCCATGGGCGGACTCGTGGCGCACGCCGTGATGGACGTCCAGAACGGGGCGGTCGCACATCCGCGCCGCAACCAGGCGGCCGGAGTTCCCTTGCAACCGCAAGTGCAGTCGCAGTCACGTCGCGGCAGCATGGCGCACACCGCGGCCCGTTAGGCACACCGAGCCGGGGGCCGTACGCACCGCCACACCACAGCACCGCCACACCGCAGCACGCCGCGCGACTGCGCGGCAGCACCAACCGAATACCGCCGTACCGTCGTCCCCAGGACCCGGTTCGGGAGCCGCACCACGCGCGGGGCAGCCGGAATCATGGCTGCCCCGCGCACTTGCGTGTGGCCATTTCCCAGCGCGACCGGGGGAAGTGGTGGCAATCTGCTCAGCAGTAGATACGCACAGCTACACAGCCGGAGGTGCCGTTCCCGTGCCGTCCAACGTCAATCCCACCGTCAGGCGACGCCGGTTGGGCCAGGAATTGCGCCGACTGCGCGAACTCAAGGGCATGACGGCCGAGGAGGTGGCGGAGCGGCTGCTGGTCTCGCAGTCGAAGATCAGCCGCCTGGAGAACGGCCGCCGCTCCATCAGCCAGCGCGATGTCCGCGATCTCTGCGGGGTGTACGAGGTGGAGGACCTCCGGATCGTCGAGTCACTCATGCAGATGGCCAAGGACTCACGCCAGCAGGGCTGGTGGCACGCCTTCGGTGACATCCCGTACAGCGTCTACATCGGGCTGGAGACCGACGCCGAATCACTGCGGGTGTACGAACCCCAGGTGGTCCCCGGCCTGTTGCAGACCCGGGGCTACGCCGAGGCGCTGATCAACGGAGCGCTTCCGGAGGCCCCGCCGGCCGAGATCGACAAGCGCGTCAGCGTCCGGGCCCGCCGCCAGGACCGGATCACCGACCCCGAGCATCCCCTGCGGCTGTGGGCGGTCATCGACGAGTCCGCGCTGCGCCGGATGGTCGGCGGCAAGCAGGTGATGATCGAGCAGCTGGAGCAGTTGGTCGAGCTGTCCCAACTGCCCCATGTGACGGTGCAGGTGCTGCCGTTCGAGATGGGCGCGCACCCCGGAATCAATGGCCAGTACGCCATTCTCGAATTCCCGGACGCCGCCGACTCCAGCGTCGTCTATATCGAAGGCGTCACCAGCGATCTCTATCTGGAGAAAGCCCACGATGTGCAGCGCTACAGCTTCATGTACGAGCACCTGCGGGCACAGGCGCTGAATGTGGAGCAGACGCGCCACTTCATCACCGAAATCGTGAAGGAGTACACCGGAATCACCACCGACTGAGCATCGGCCGGGCACCGCAACAACGCGGCCCGCAAAGTCCGGATTGCGGAAAATGAAGTGATGTTACGAGAGAAGCGGCGGCAATGTACACCGCCGCCCACCCCGAGCGGAAGAACCACTTGGTATATACCACTCGGTCGAGTGAACGCCCCCTTCACCCTTGGGGCTTGGCGAGTAGCGTCGATCACACCAACCGGAACCTGTCGGAACCTGTTGGCATCATTACACGCGACTCTCTGAACCGGAGTGAACATGGCCATTCGTCAGGGTGCTACGGACAAGTGGACGAAGTCCTCGTATTCCGGGGGCAACGGCGCCTGCGTCGAAGTCAAGTCCCCTCTCATGCAGGCAATTGACGTACGCGACTCGAAGGCCCCCGAGGGCCCCTCGATCACGTTCGTTCCCGCCGCGTGGAACGCATTTGTGCGCGATGTCGGCAAGGGTGCCGTCGACGCCTGCTAAATGATTCTCCCGTTCGCATCGCGGCGCCGGTTCCGGTGTCGCTGTCAGCCCTCTCGACTGGTTCGCCGTCCTGGCCGAGGGGGCTCGGCCCTGTCGTCGAACTGCCGTCGTCGCCCGGAGGGCGGCAGTTCGCCGGCAGGGCCTGGGTGCCCCGACCCGACGGGCAGCCGGACGCCCGCGCGACCGGGACCCCCGCGCTCAGTGCAACCGGGGTGCTCCGCACTCAGCGCAATCGATCGACGTACAGATCGGTGCCCGGCACCGTCGGAATGAACGGCGCCACCAACTCCACCCGCCCCAGGCCTGATTCCGCGACTTCCGCGTCGAGTCCGCCGAAGTGCTCGCCCCAGCACTCCCCCGGATCCTCCTGGAGAAACCACAACAGGGTCAGCCGGGTGTCGACACCCTCGACCTGCTTCACATAGCTCATCCGGTCCCCGGGCAGCGGAGTGGGACGGAAGACGGTCACCATCGCCGCCGGGGAGCCGGCGAGCCGCTTCGGCAGATGCCGCGAGCGCAGCCAATCCAGCAACTCGGCCCGCGCCCGGCCCGCTTCGGCGTCGATCACTTCGAGGACCACCCCCCGGTAGGGGTGGTCGAGGGCATGGAAATCCCGGGGCCCCGCGGCGCCGTCCCGGTAGACCGTCGCCTCGTGGTCCTGGAACGCGGTGAACACATGGGTCCGGCCCTGGTGAACCCGGCCGTCCCGGTTGAGCCTCTTGTTGATGCCGACGGTCCACCTCATGTGGTCGTCGTAGCGTCCGTCCGTCACCCAGTACGTCGACAGATAGCAGCCGGCCGTGACGGGCTGCGCGACGGCGGACGTCTCCGGGTAGCGCAGCTCCTGGAGTTCCCTGGTGGCCACCCAGCGCCGCCCGGCGAACATCCAGGGCATCGCCATCGCGCCCGCGTAGTAGTGGTCGTCCTCGTACCAGCGGTTGTACGCGTACTCCTGGCCCGGATGCGGTTCGACCATGGTGATCAGCGCATGGCCGGGATGGACGCCGTACGGCCCCAGCGCGGCCAGTTCGGCGTAGGTGTCGCTCCGCGTCTCGTCGCTCATGCCGTTCCCCTTCCGTACTCCGCAGCGGCGTCCTACTCTGACGCCCCGTCAGACGAACTGCCAGAGCCGGGAGGCCACCGATGTTGCTCGCGGGGAAGACCGTCATCGTGTCCGGAGTGGGCGCGGGGCTCGGGCATCAGGTCGCGGCGGCGGTCGTGCGGGACGGCGGCAATGCCGTGCTCGGGGCACGTACCGCCGAGAACCTCGCCAGGACGGCCGCGGAGATCGACCCCGACGGCCGGCGCACGGCCCGCCTGGCCACCGACATCACCGACGAGACCCAGTGCGGGGCGCTCGCCGCACTGGCGCTGGAGCGGTTCGGGCGGCTCGACGCGGTGGTCCATGTAGCCGCCTGGGACAGCTGCTTCGGCGGGATCGAGGACGCCGACTTCAGCACCTGGCAGTCGGTGATCGACGTCAATCTGCTCGGCACGCTGCGGATGACCCGTGCCTGCCTGCCCGGCCTCAAGGAACGCGGCGGCTCGGTGGTGATCATAGGCACGCAGTCCGCGGTGGCCGCGCCGTCCCAGGTCCGGCAGGCGGCGTACGCGGCCTCGAAGGGGGCGCTCACCTCGGCGATGTACTCCCTGGCGCAGGAGCTGGGCCCGCACCGGATCAGGGTGAACACGGTGCTGCCGGGCTGGATGTGGGGGCCGCCGGTGCAGGCGTACGTACGGTTCACGGCGGACAGCGAGGGGGTGCCCGAGGACGAGGTACTGGGCAGGCTCACCGCACGCATGGCGCTCCCGGAGCCCGCCACCGACGGCGATGTCGCCGAGGCCGCCGCGTTCCTGGCCTCGGACCGGGCACGGGCGATCACCGGACAGTCGCTCCTGGTCAACGCGGGCGAGCTGATGCGCTGAGGGCTGCCCCTCGGCCCCGCCTCCTGCGATAGAGCGGAGCGCGACGCGATCATCGAGCGGATCAACTCGGACGACGACGGTGACGACGGTGCCGGCGGTGGCGCGGCGGCCGGGGCAAGGGTGCCGGCTCAGGCCGGTCCGGAGGGCGCGGCGGTCACAAAGGACATGAAGGGCACAAAGGACACGAAGGACTGACGCCCGGCGGGGTACGGCGGCGTCCGTGTCCCGGCTCAGGCGCGCGGGTAGCGGGCCAGCCAGCCCGGTGCGGCGGCCGTCGGGCTGTGCAGGGCCGGCCCCTGTGTCATCTCCATGGCGAAGTCGTCCGCGAGCTCCAGCACCGTGGCCCTGCCCTCCAGTTCGGTGAGCCAGGCGGGCGGCAGCGCGGTCTCGCCGTGCAGCGCGCCGAGCAGCGCCCCGCACAGGGCCCCGGTGGACGCGGAGGGGCCGCCGTGGTTGACGGCCAGCCGCAGCCCGTGCCGGATGTCCTCGCCGACCAGCGCGCAGTACAGGGCGACGGCGAGCACTTCCTCCGCGGCGTCCGTGGCCCCCAGCGACTCGATCAGGGCGGGCCCCGGAATGCCCTGGCGCACGGTGCCGAGGGCCTGCTTCAGCGCCTCGGTGACCGGTTCGTGCCCCGGGCGCTCGGCGATCAGGCCCAGCGCGTGCTGGACGGCGCCGTCCAGGGTCTCGCCGCGGGCCAGGCCGTGCACCACGACGGCGAGGGCGCCCGCGGAGAGCAGCGCGGCGGGGTGGCCGTGGGTCTGGGCCGCGCACTCGACGGCGAGCTGGAGGACGAGCTGGGGCTCCCAGCCGACGAGCAGCCCGAACGGCACCGACCGGGTGAGGGCCGCCGAGTCCCGCGCCTGGGGGTTCTTGGGCCGGTCGAGGGTGCCCATGGTGGTGTCGCCGAATCCGGTCAGACATTCCCGGGCCGGGCCGCGGCGGGCGTACAGCCACTCCTGCCGGGCGAGCCAGCCGTCGTCCTCGCGGCGTTCGTCGGGCCCCCAGTCGTGCTGGGTGACCGCCCACCGCAGATGGGCCCGGTGCACGTCGGTGGGCGGGTGCCAGGCCCCGGTGTCGCGGCGGACCTGGGCGCGGATCAGCCCGTCGACGGTGAAGAGGGTGAGCTGGGTGACGGCGGTGACGGTGCCGCGTCCGCCGTACGCGGGCACCAGGTCGGTGACGCCGTCGGAGCCGTGGGCCGCCCGTATCTCTTCGAGCGTGAGCCCGTCGACCCCCGCCCCCAGCGCGTCCCCGATGGCCCCACCCAGAAGTGCGCCGCGCACCCGGCTGCGGAAGTCCTGCTGCTCGGCCCGGCCCCACACAGCCATGGTCCCTGTGCTCACCGTGCCCCTCCCCCGTCGGCCCGAAATCCGGCCGGCCTGCGACTGCGCAGCACTGTAATCGAACAGGAACCGTCCGTTGAGGTCACGGAACCGGGTACGCGTGGGTATGGGGGCGGTCGTCCCGCAGGTCGTTTATGACCGGCCGAAGGCGCCTCGGTCGACATGACACACCCTCTTGCCATGACAGCCCTATAGTGGCTCTATGGCAACCACGACGATCCAGGTCCCCAAAGAGACGCGCGACCACCTCGCCCAGGTGGCCAAGGAGCGTGGCCTGAGCCTGGGCCAGCTGGTCGATCAGCTGGCTTCGCAGCAGCCCACCGCTGCCCAGATCGCCGAGCGCGTGGCCACCACCCGACGGGTGCTCCGGGAGCGCATGGGCTGCACCCTGACCGACGAGGAATTCGAGGACGGTCCGGACGTGCTGGCCAATGTCTACGCCATGGCGGCCGAGAAGATGCGTGCTGGTCGGGACAGGGCAGCGTGATCATCCTCGACACGAGCGCGGTGACGGCACTCACCCAAGGGCATCGTGCCCTGCACCTTCTCGCCGACAACATGGCGCGCACACCGGGAGACCGGCTGCATATCCCCGCGCTGTGTCTCATGTACGGAGAGGCGGCATCGGAGAACCTGGCGCGTGAGGCGCTGGCGCTCCCCGGCGTTCTGGTCGACCCGCTCGACCAGACGGCAGCGGCCACCGTCGGGGCCATGGTGCGTGACGGCTGGGGAGGGCCCGACACCTGCCACGCGCTGTACGTGGCGACACCCCACCAGGAGAGCGGCGGCATGTCGATCATCCTGACCGGGCGCGAGGACGACTACCCGCCCGGCATCCTCACGGTCGATATCGACTCGCCCGGGATGCTCGGCTTCCACTGAACTGCGGCGTACCCGCTCCGCGTCGGAGCCGGCCGGGCGCCGATATCGTCGCGTCCGCACCGATGAGTTTGTCCGGCGTGGGGAGTCCCACTGGTACCGACAAGCACAGGAGGAACACGTGACTCAGTTGTTGAGGGTCCAGAACTTCAACGTTTCGAGCGATGGCTTCGGCGCCGGCGAGAACCCGAGCCTGGAGCGGCCGTTCGGCGACGCCGATCCCGGCGCGATGTTCTCCTGGGCCGGGGCCACGGCCAGCTGGCCCATGCGCACCGACCCCGGTGGCAGCCGTGGCCTGGACGACTACCTCACACGGGACTACGCGCGCAACATCGGCGCCGAGATCATGGGCCGCGGCAAGTTCGGGTTCCAGCGCGGCCCTTGGGAGAACCTGGACTGGCGCGGCTGGTGGGGCGACAAGCCCCCGTTCCGCACCCCGGTGTTCGTGATGACCCACCACACGCGTCCTTCGATCACGCTCTCCGACACCACGTTCCACTTCGTGGACGCCGACCCGGCCACGGTCCTCGAACAGGCCCGGGAAGCGGCGCAGGGCAAGGACGTCCGGCTCGGCGGCGGGGCCACCACCATCCGGGAGTTCCTCGACGCCGACCTCGTCGACACCCTGCATGTGGCGGTCTCGCCGGTGGAGATCGGGTCCGGGTCACGGCTCTGGAAGTCGCCCGACGAGCTGCGCGACCGCTTCCACGTGGATGTCGTGCCCAGCGCGAGCGGTGTGACGCACCACCTGTTCTGGCGGAAGTAGGCGGAAGCAAGCAACACGAGGAGGCCCCTCGTGGACGGGTGTTCAGCGCCTGTCCACGAGGGCCGGGCCGGTCGGCCGGTCGTGCCCCGCGCGCAGGCTCGCCACCGTGCTCAGCAGCAGCACGCCCAGGAAGGCGAGCAGGGGCACGGTCCAGGTGTCCGTGACGGCGTGCAGTACGGACGCGGTGACCGGCCCGGCGGCGGCGAGGAGATAGCCGCCCGTCTGCGCCGCCGTGGACAGCGCGGCGACATGGTCGTGGTCCCGGCCCCGCTTCACGTACAGGACTCCGGCCACCGCCTGACCGCCCCCGAGGCCGATGCCGAGCACGACCGACCAGATCGCGGGGGCGCTCGCGGGGGCGGCGAGCAGGCCGGCGTACCCGAGCCCGCAGATCAGGAGGACCGCGAAGAGGTGGGGGCGCTGGTCGGCGCGGGCGGCGGCCAGGACCGGGGTGAGGAAGCCACCGATCGCGACGCCGAGGATGAACAGGGACTGCATGCCCCCCGCCGTCCCCTCGGCGACCCCGGCGTCCACGAGGATCGCGGGCAGCCAGGCGAGGGTGGTGTAGAAGAGCAGGGTCTGCAGGCCGAAGAAGGCGATCAGACTCCACGCAAGGGCCCTGCCACCGCCCCCGAGGACGCTCACGCGCACCGGGGCCGGCCCCACGCCCCGCCCTGCGTACCGCAGTTGGGGGGCGATGCCGAGCGCCGCCAGGGCCGCGGGGACGACGGCCAGCCCGATCGCGGTCCGCCAGGAGTGCCCGGACGCCTCCCAGACCGGCACCATCAGGGCGGCGACGAGCGCGGACCCGGCGCCCATGGACAGCGCGTAGACCCCCATCATCACGCCGACCCTGCGGGGTTCGAACCGGCTGCGCACGAACACCGGGATCAGTACGTTCACGACGGCCGTCGCGATGCTGACGAGCACGGTTCCGACGAACAGGCCGGGCAGACCGAGCACGCGCACCACGGCCCCGGCGAGCAGGAGCGCGCTCGCCCAGAACAGGCCGCGCTCCTCGCCGAGCCGTCGCCGTACGGTGGCCGCGAGCGGGGCGAACAGGCCCATGCAGAGCGGCGGCAGCAGACCGAGCACGGTGAGGGCACCGGTCCCGAACCCGGCCACCGGGGCGAGCGGCCCCAACTGACCGAACGCCACCCGGGTGTTGAGGCTGAGCAGGACGAAGCCGATGACCAGCATCACGGCGGTGGCGGGCCCCTTGCGGGCCGGACGCGGCGGAGCCGGATCAGGCGCACCGGACGACTGGGCGGCGGGCACGGGGACAGGGGCGGGCACGGGCACGGGGACCTTCCTGACGTGGACGACCTACCCCTTCAGCCTTCACGCTCAAGTAAACTTGAGCGCAAGAGGGGCGTCGGCCGGAGGTGCCCATGAAGGACCTGTACTCGATCAGCGAGGTCGCGGAGGCGTTCGGGATCTCGGTGGCCGCACTCCGTTTCTACGAGGAGCGCGGCCTCGTCCGGCACCGCGAGCGCCGGGGCCGGGTCCGCCACTACACCCGCGAGGATCTGGCCGCTCTCGCGTACGCACAGCTGTGGCACGAGGACGGCCTGCTCACGCTCGCGGAGACGAGCGCGATCGTCGACAGCGAGCACGTCGCGGACCGGCTCGCCCTCATCTCCTCCCAGCGGGACGCGATGCTGGACCGGATCGCGAAGCTCGAACGCGCCGTGGCCGTCCTCACCCACATGCTCGGCTGCCGCACCGACAAGCCCCTGGACTGCCCGATGACCGGGACGTACATCCGGGGCCGGGTCGACGCCGCCCTCGACGGAACGCCGCACATGACGGACTTCTGGCCCACGCCCGGCCCGGACACCGCTCCCGGACCGGACGCCCCCGCCTCCTGAGCCGCCTCAGTCCGGCAGTACGGGAAGCAGTTCCGGAAGGTGTCCGTCGGACGCCTCGGCCGCCGCCACCCGCTCGGCCGGGACCTCCCCGTACAGCGTCGTACGCGGCTTCGCCGGGCGCCCCGCGAGTTCCGCGATGGCGACCAGGTCCTGGACGGAGCGGTACGAGCCGTAACCGGAGCCGGCCATCCGGGAGATGGTCTCCTCCATCAGCGTGCCGCCCAGGTCGTTGGCGCCCGAGCGGAGCATTTCGGCCGCACCCTCCGTACCGAGCTTGACCCAGCTGGTCTGGATGTTGGTGATGTGCGGGTGGAGCAGCAGCCGGGCCATGGCGGTGACGGCCCGGTTGTCGCGGTCGGTCGGGCCGGGGCGGGCGATGCCCGCGAGGTAGACCGGTGCGTTGGTGTGGATGAACGGCAGCGTCACGAACTCCGTGAAGCCGCCGGTCTCCTGCTGGAGCCGGGCCAGCGTCCGCAGATGGCCGAGCCAGTGGCGCGGCTGGTCGACGTGCCCGTACATCATCGTCGAGGACGAGCGCAGGCCCACCTCGTGGGCGGTCCTGATGACCTCCAGCCAGGTCGCCGTCGGCAGCTTCCCCTTCGTGAGGACCCAGCGGACCTCGTCGTCCAGGATCTCGGCCGCCGTGCCGGGGATCGAGCCGAGCCCGGCCTCCTTCGCGGCGATCAGCCAGTCCCGGATGGACATGCCGGTGCGGGTGGCGCCGTTGACGACCTCCATGGGCGAGAAGGCGTGCACATGGATGCCGGGGACGCGCTCGCGCACCGCCCGCGCGATGTCGAAGTACGCGGTGCCGGGCAGGTCCGGGTGGATGCCGCCCTGCATGCAGACCTCGACCGCGCCGACGTCCCACGCCTGCGCGGCCCGGTCGGCGACCTGGTCCAGGGAGAGGGTGTACGCGTCGGCGTCGGTGCGCCGCTGGGCGAAGGCGCAGAACCGGCAGCCGGTGTAGCAGACATTGGTGAAGTTGATGTTCCTGGTGACGATGTACGTGACGTCGTCGCCGACCACGTCACGGCGCAGGGTGTCCGCGATCCGGCACAGTTCGTCGAGGGCCGGGCCGTCCGCGTGGAGCAGGGCGAGGGCCTGCTCGTCGGTGAGCTTCGTCGGGTCGTCGGCCGCCCGGCTCAGCGCCTCGCGCACATCGGTGTCGATCCGGGACGGGACCATGCCGGGCGCGGCGGCCTCGCGCAGCGCCTCCCAGTCCCCGTACACCTCGTCGAAGTCCTCGCGGCGGTCGCCGGTGCGGCCCTCGGTGTCGATGGTGCGGTGCAGATCGGTGCGGCCGGTGGCGCCGAACTCCTCGTCGGGCTCCTGCCAGGGCAGCCCCGCCGGGATCGCGCCCTCCTTGGCGAGCCCCGTCTCCGGCTCGGCGAGGGCACGGACGTGCGGAAGGAGACGGGGGTCGAGCCACGGTTCGCCGCGCTTGATGAACTCCGGGTAGATGGTGAGCCGTTCCCGCAGCGTGAAGCCCGACTCGGCGGTCCTCGCGGCGAGTTCGTCGATGTGCGGCCAGGGGCGTTCGGGGTTCACATGGTCCGGGGTGAGCGGCGAGACGCCGCCCCAGTCGTCGATCCCGGCGCCGATGAGCAGCGCGTACTCGGCGTCGACGAGGTTCGGCGGTGCCTGGATGCGGGCGGACGGGCCGAGGATGTGCCGGGCCACGGCGATGGCGGCGGCCAACTCCTCCAGCTCGGCGTCCGGCATGCCGCGCATCGCGGTGTCCGGCTTGGCGCGGAAGTTCTGGACGATGACTTCCTGGATGCCGTGGTAGGCGCGGGCGGTCCTGCGCAGCTCGAAGAGGGAGTCGGCGCGCTCCTCGTAGGACTCACCGATACCGATCAGGATGCCGGTGGTGAACGGGACGTTGGAGCGCCCCGCGTCCTCCAGCACCCGCAGCCGCACGGCCGGCTCCTTGTCCGGGGACCCGTGGTGCGGGCCGCCGGGCTCGGACCACAGACGGGTGGCCGTCGTCTCCAGCATCATGCCCATGGACGGCGCGACGGGCTTGAGCCGCTGGAGATCGGTCCAGCTCAGCACGCCCGGGTTGAGGTGCGGGAGGAGCCCGGTCTCTTCGAGCACCCGGATCGCCATGGCGCGTACGTACGCGAGGGTGTCGTCGTACCCCTCGGCCTCCAGCCACTCCCGCGCCTCGGGCCACCGGTCCTCCGGCCGGTCCCCGAGCGTGAAGAGCGCCTCCTTGCATCCCATGGCCGCGCCCTTGCGGGCGATGTCCAGCACCTCGTCGGGCGAGAGGAACATCCCATGCCCCTCGCGCCGCAGCTTGCCGGGCACGGTGACGAAGGTGCAGTAGTGGCACTTGTCACGGCAGAGCCGGGTCAGCGGGATGAAGACCTTGCGGGAGTACGTGATCACCCCCGGCCGCCCCGCAGATTCGAGACCGGCGTCACGCACCCGGGCGGCCGAGGCGGCGAGATCCGTCAGATCCTCCCCCCGCGCCTGGAGCAGGACGGCGGCCTCGGCCACATCGAGAGCGACACCGTCACGGGCCCGCTTGAGGGCACGCCGCATGGAATTGGTCGTCGGACGTCCGCGCTGAGGATCGGTCATGAACCCGAGCATACGAGCGGGGCCCGCGCCCCGGACCAGGGACTCTGGCCGGAAGCTCGGGCAGCTCCAGCGAACTGGCCGAGCCGTGTGCCTACCGGGGGCCGAGCTGCGTCAGGCTGCCGAGGAGCGCCCGCCCGCTCCGCTCCCACCCGGCCCGCCGCCTTCGTGCGCGGTGAAGGAGAACGCCGAGGTGTCGCCGTCCAGATCAATGGTGAGCGAAGCGTCCAGAGCCTTGGCCAGGCGCGTCAGGAGAGCCAGGGTCGGAATGGAGTCGCCGCCCTCGATATTGGAGATCTGCGGCTGCGTCATCCCTGCGCGACGGGCAAGCTCGGCCTGCGACAGCCCGAGTTCGGTCCGTCGGTCATGGACAGCCTGCCCCAGCGCGAAGGCGTACCCGGCCTCGACATAGGCGGACGACTCCTCGACTACCTCCCCCAGAAGCTTTCTGGTCTGCCGTGTCTTCCACTGGGAGTGATCCATGACTATGCCTCCTCGCTCCGGTCGTATGTGTGCGCGGCCGCACCATGATCCGCCTCGCACACCTTTTGGGCCAGCTGAGCGCGCTCGACTTCGGCAGTCTCACGTTGTTTGGTCTTCCGGAACACCGTCAGCAGCACGATTCGCTTCTCGGGGGCGAGCCAGTAGGTGATGCGTACCGCGCTGCCGTCCAAGATGAAGCGCAACTCACGCACCTTGCCGCCAAGGTGCCAGGCGTAGGGCTCGCCCAGAGTTGTGGGCTTCGCCGCGAGCATGTCTGCCGCCCGTTCAGCCTTGTCGTACTGAGCATCAGCAAGCAGCGCCAGCCACTGCCGAACCTCGGGCTCGATCTCGATTCGCCAAGGTAATTCCACGGGAACAACTATACAGAAATATATATAGGCGGGATTCGATCCGATTCCTCGCCACGTCGGCCGATGTTCACGGCGCCGTGTCCAGTTCAGCCCACGCTGCCTCGCCGACAACCCTGGCTGGTCGAGACCGCCGTGTGGCGGCCCAGCCAGGCGGGGTGGCCCGTGCGGATCACCGCGTAGCGAGCCGACGCCGGCTTGAACGGCACCACCCACGGCTTGACCCTCACGTTGCGTGAGGCCGGAGGGTGAGGTGCATGAGCGACTACTACAACGCGTTCGAAACAAGTCCCGTGCCCGCTCCCGGCCCGGACGCAGTTCCGCCGGAGCTGTTCCGCGGCATCTACGGAATGCCCGCCTTCGTGAAGATCCCCACGAGCGATCTGGCGGCGTCGGTGGACTTCTGGACTCGCGGGCTCGGGTTCTTCGAGCTGTTCAGCGTTCCCGGCGAACTTGTGCATCTGCGCCGGTGGGCGTTCCAGGACGTACTCCTCGTCGCGGAGGCGGGCGCTCCGGAGCAGGCACCGGCGATGAGCTTCAGTTTCTCGTGCGTGCTCAGCCAGGTCGATTCCCTTGTCGAGGCCTGCCGTGCACTGCGCCCGGACTCGGTCGACGGTCCACGGGACACCCCCTGGAACACCCGCGACGTGGAGGTGATCACCCCCGAGAACGCACGGATCGTTGTCACTGCGGCGAAGCCCTTCGATCCGGCCAGTCAGGAGGCGCGGAACCTTGAGGCCATCGGGATCACTCCACCGAGTGTCGATCACAGCGACAATCGGGAGCATGCCTGATGCCACTGACGCCGATGGCCTGCCCGTCGGTCAGGTCTCGACTCGCCTGGGCGTGACCGTCCGCGCGCTGCACCACTGGGACGAGATCGGTCTTGCGCGACCGTCACTGCGCACGGCTGCCGGATACCGGCTCTACACCGCCGGCGACCTGGAACGCCTGCACCGCATCGTCGTCTACCGCGAGATCGGTCTCGGCCTGGACAGGATTCAGGCCGTCCTGGACGACTCGACCGTGGACGTACCCGGCGCATTGCGCGCCCAGCGCACCCAGGTCGCGGAACGGATCGACCGCCTCCAGCAGCTCGGCGCCGGACTGGACCGGATGATCGACGCCCACGAGCGCGGCCTGCTGCTGACCGCAGAGCAGCAGGCCGCGATCTTCGGCCCCCAGTGGGACCCGGACGGGCCCGCCCAAGCCCGTCAGCGCTGGGGAGACACCACGCAATGGCGGCAGTACGCCGAACGCTCCGCCTCTCGCGGTCCGGAGGAATGGCAGGCCGTCGCCGACGCCGTTGCCGCCCTCGACCGCGCCCTCAAGGACGCGATGGACGCCGGCGTCACGCCTGGTAGCCCGGAAGCGAATCAGCTCGTCGAGCGGCACCGCGAGGTCTTCGCCTCGTACTTTCCCCTCACCAGGCAGATGCAGGTCTGTCTCGGCCGCATGTATGAGGCCGATCCGGCATTCGCCGCGCACTACGACGGCATCCGCGCCGGCCTTGCCACATGGTTCCGTCGAATCATCGACGCCGACGCACGTGCCCACGGCATCGACCCCGACACCGCGACCTGGCAGTAGAACGCGGAACCGGAAGCGTCCGCCGACGCCCTGGTAGGAGCCAGGGGAGCCGCGTAGGATCCGGTCGGTCCTGAAAGGGACCTGCCAGGTGTGAGGCCGCGAGGAAACTCTCGATACCTTCAACTCGCTTCAGTTGTCGCACACTTCGGGCAGAAGCGGTCACGAATCCCATAAGGGGACCGAATTGTGAATTCAGCGCTCCCGACAATCATTGTCGTGTTCTTCCTCATCGCGCTGGTGGCATGGATCGTATCCGCAGTGGTGGGCGGCCGGAAGGACAATAATGGTGGCGGCGGAGGTGGCAGCTGACCGCCATCGGCGTCCGCATCGCCCGCGCCGGCCTCCCGGCATGACCGATGAAGCTGCCGTGCGGCACCGGCGCGCCGCCCCGATCACCCGGGGCGGCCACCACCTCCACTTCGGATCGTCCAGCAGTTCACACGCGGCAGGTCCGCCAGCAGCCCCAACTGCCGTACCCGCAACCGGGGTTCCAGCCTGGTGAAACGGCCCGCGATCCGGTCCAAGAGCCCGTCGAACATCGCCTGCCGACGGGCAGGAACTACGCTGTGACCTGCGGCCACCGCTTCATCATCAGTCCACACACCTGACGGTGATTCACCAGTCTGCCTTGCCGCACCGGGACGCGCCGCGATCCCGGTTCTCCGTCACGATCCAAGACGTCGCCGTCGACGGGACGTTCCCCTCCTCGGAGTTCACCCAACGCGTCAAGGCTTGGGCTGCCGCGACGGTCGACGCGTGGAGCTGCGGCACCTGACCGGAAGGACCATGGCCCGCCGAAGAACGGGCCCACGGCATTCATAGGTTGTTCGGCCTGTCCACGACCGCACTCACGACACTGGTCCGCCCGGCGCCGAACTCACCCGGCCCGCGCACGCCGCAGCCATAGCCATAGCCATAGCCATAGCCATGAAGATCACAAACTAGCCGCCGCAGGTCAGGTCCTTCGCGGGCAGTCGGCCCGTGGTCAGGTACCGCGTGACGTCGGCGTCCGCACAGGACGGGCCGGCCACCACCACGCCGTGGCCCTCACCGCCGGCCACCGTGATCATCCGCGCACCGTGCAGCGCCCGACGCATGCCCTGCGCCATGGCCAGCGTCGCCTGCGGGTCCCACTGGTTCTGCACGATCAGCGCGTTGACGTCGTTGCTCACCACGGTGGCCGACTCGCTCGCCGCCGACTTCCAGAACGCGCAGGGCTGAATGTTGGCCCCCAGGTCGCCGGCCAGCGGGTACTTGGCTCGGTCCCGGATCACGTCCCGGCGGTACTGCTCGGGGTTGCGCGGCCAGCTGCGGGTGTCGCCGCAGAAGACGGCCCACACGGCGGCGGACTGGTTGTCCGCCGGAACGTCCGCAGCGAATGCCCCCGCATCGGCGGACCGGACCGGGGCGGAGCCGGGGGCCTCCGATGCGGCCGACACCGCCGACGCGGTCGGCGCTGTCGGTCCGCCCTCGGCCGCAGCCTTCAACCCGACGATCCACGGGGTGACGGTCTCGACGTGGACGAACGCGTTGTACGCGGAACGGATGGCGCCGCCGCTGAGCGCCCCGCCCTCCGTCGGGACCGGCGTGCGGTCGGCACGGGCGATGAGCTCCCAGTACGTCTTCCGGACCTCCGCCGGGGTCGAGCCCAGCCCGTACGTGGCGTTGCGTGCGGCGGCCCACTCGGTCCACCGGGTGAAGGCGAGTTCGGCCCCTGGCGACCATCCCCGGAACATCCCTCGCCACGCGAGCGCCGGATCGAGCGCGCTGTCGAGCACGAACCGGTCCGAGCGCTGGGGGAACATCTGCGTGTAGACGGAGCCCAGATAGGTGCCGTACGAGTACCCGAAGTAGGAGATCTTCTTCTCTCCCAGCGCCGCCCGGACGACGTCCATGTCCCGTGCCGTGTTGCGGGTGGTGATGTGCGGCAGCACGTCCCCCGCCTTGGCCCAGCACTTGTCGGCCACTGTCCGGGCCCGGGCCACGTCCTTCGCGAACGTCCCTGCGGTGTAGGGGTGCTGGAAGGTCTGTTCGTCGTCCGTCAGGCCGCAGCCGATGGGCGCACTCTGCCCGACCCCGCGCGGGTCGAAGCCGATCAGGTCGAACCGCTCCCGTACCTCCGCCGGCAGCAGCGGCTCCATCTCCGCGGGCATGGTCAGCCCCGGAACGCCCGGTCCCCCGGGATTCATCAGCAGCACGCCGTGCCGCTCCTTCGCGCTGCCCGCCTTGATCCGCGATATCGCGAGGTCGATCTTCCGGCCCCCGGGGGCGCTGTAGTCCAGCGGCACCTTGACCTTCGCGCACTCCAGGGCCGCCGGCTGGCCCGTGTCACAGCGTTCCCAGCGGAGTTTCTGCTGCGCGTACTGCTGGAGCGGATCCCCTGCCGCGAACGCCGTCACGGGGGTGAGCGCTGCCATCACGGTCGTCACCGCGCCGACCGTCAGCACGGAAATCGTTCGGGCGCCTCGTAGAGCCATGCCAGTCCTCTGTACAGAATCAGTGTCTCGGATTGCCTCCAGTCTCTGTTCGTCCCCACTCGTGCCCGTACGGCGCGGGGATGGGCTCGTGATCCAACCTGCAGAGTAGGACGACGCTCTGCCGTCCTGCTGGAGTCCTGCTCCTCGTCGTTCATCTCTCCGGGTCGGCGGCCGACCGGCCACCTGTCGGCAGTCACGCCGTGGACACCCCGGCCCGCAGCGCGTCGACGGCACGGGCCGCCGCAGCGCCGACTGCGCGGCCCCGCCTTCCGGGTCTATCGGATCGGCGCGCGGATCCCCGCCCCTAGGGGTTAGGGGAGGGATACCCGGCGTCGCGCAAAGAAGCCCAGGTCACCGTCATCGTGATCCACGTCGGCCGCCTCGGCCGACTTCACCGGGTCGTTGCCAGCTCGGCCCAGACCGTCTTGCCCACGTCCCGGCCCTTCACACCCCACGACGTCGCCAGCGCCCCGACCAGGCGCAGGCCGAACCCGGACTCCGCGCCGGGGCGGGAGGCCCTGATCTCCGGCTCACGTTCCGTTCTCGCGTCCGACACCTCGATACGGAGCGTGTCCGCGAGGGCGATCAGCCGCAGCTCGAAGTCCCGCCCTGGCACCATCCCGTGCAGCACCGCATTGGCCGCCAGCTCGGACACGACCACCGCGACGTCGTCGGAGAACCCACTCCCGTACGGCACACCCCACGCGTCGAGTTGATGCAGGGCGAGCCGACGGGCGAGCCGCGCGCCCCGACGGGTGGCGCTGAAGCGTTGGACGAACTCGGAGCCCGCAAGGGTGATTTCGGCGTTCATGTGACTCAGCGTGTCCGGTTGCTCGTACGCTGACCAGGAGTGACACCACGACGCCGAGTAGCTGTACGGGCACGCCCGGTCGGCTGTACGGGGCGTCGGCCGTGACCGGGCGAACAGAGAGCGGTGCGGGGCAGATGGCGAACGCGGAACGCGAGGAAAGGCCGGAACGGCCGGCCGAATCGGATGGAACGGCGCACCTCTTCAAAGCGCTGGGCAAACAGATCAAGGTGCTGCGCGAACGCGCGGGCATGAGCCAGAAGGACCTGGGCCTCGCGGCCCACTGCGGGGAAGATCTGATCTCGGCGATGGAGCGAGGGGTACGCACACCGCAGCCGGAGTTCCTGATCCGTGTGGACCCGCTCCTGGGCGCGTGCGGGGTGCTGTGCGCCGCTGTCGACGAGGTACGGGAGGCGCTCACGCGGGCGCGGACCCGCCATCCGGACTGGTTCCGGAACTACGCGCGGGTGGAGGCGGAGGCGCTTGCGCTGCACGATTACAGCAACCAGGCCGTTCCGGGACTGCTCCAGACAGAGGCCTATGCGCGCGCCCTCTTCACTCAACGTCGGCCTCTGTTGGACGAGGAGACAATCGAGAAGCGGGTCGCCGACCGGTTGGACCGCCAGAGGATCTTCGACCGCTGGCCCCCACCAACGATGACGTACGTGCTGGAGGAGGTCGTTCTGCAACGCCCCCTCGGCGGGCGTGCCGCTCACAGGGAGCAGCTGGCACACCTGCTGCAAGTCGGACGCATGCGCACGGTTTCGCTCCAGATCATGCCGACAGCCACCGAGGAACATCCAAGCCTGGGCAGCTCTTTCATCGTGCTTACCCCCAAGGGGCGCCAGGAGGTGGCATACACGGAAACGTACGGGTACCCGCGCCTGATCACCGCCCCGGAAGAGGTCCGGGTCTTCAGCGAGCGATATGGGAATATCCGATCGCAGGCGCTCACCAACCGGGAGTCCCTGACGCTGATCGAGAAGATGCTGGGAGATTCATGAACACCGAGCAACTGCACTGGTTCAAGAGCAGCTACAGCGACGGCGAAGGCGGCGCCTGCATCGAGGTCGCCTACGACTGGCACAAGTCGAGCTACAGCAGCGGTGCCGGCGGCGAGTGCGTCGAGGTCGCAACCTGCCCCACCACCGTCCACGTCCGCGACTCCAAGAACGTCCAGGGCCCCCACCTCGACGTCGCCCCCAACGCCTGGTCGGCGTTCGTCACGTACGCGCGTCAGGGCTGATCGCACCAGGTCCGCCCACCACGCCCGGTCCCGCACCGGATCGCGACAGCCGCGACCCGGTGCGCCGCGACGCGGGTGACCGCGACGCGGGTGACCGCGACGCGGCGGGCCCCGACGTAAAAAGGCTTTTAAAGGCCTTGGGAAGAAGAAACTTCCCCAACCCAACCCCTCCCCCGGCGACGCGCAGAGGCTCGTCACTCGCACGGGTGAGGTTCGCGAACTGAGCTGGATTTCGGGGCTATTGGCTGGCATATGCTCGCCGCGACAACCCCAGACATGCGTCGGCCCCCGGCCGGGAGTCACAATCCCGAACGAGGGCCTGACCACCGAGGAAGTTCGGAGCTTCCCGATGGATACACAGCAGGTTAGCGCGCCCTCGCGCTCCGCGTCCCCCGTTCGCGGAGGCACCACGCCGACATCCGGTGTCGTACACATCAACACCCGGCACACCAGCCGGTTCACCGTCATCGGCAACCACCTCGCCCAGCACCGCGAGCTCTCCCTGCTGGCGATCGGGCTCTCGACGTACATCCAGTCGCTGCCCGCCGGAGCACGGATCGGGATCAAGACGCTCGCCGAGCGGTTCCCCGACAGCGAGGCCCGTATCGCCGCCGCGTTACGCGAACTTGAGGCGCACGGCTACCTGAGCCGTACCCGCGAGCGGCTGCCCAACGGCCGCGTCGTCACGCGCACTTGCTCCTACAACCAGCCGCCCCGCACCACGCAACGGCGCCCGGCCCCGGACCCGGCCCCCAAGCTGCGCCGCCAGGCCCCCGCACCCATCCCCGTGGCCGCCCCGCCAACCCCCGTGGCCGCAACGCCCCCGCCGACACCCACACCCCCGCCACTCCCCCAGCCCCGCAACCCGCTCCCCCAGTACCTCCGCGCCGCCACCGCGCTGCTCACCGACCTCCACCGGCACTCGGCCGCGATCACCCTCACCGAGAAGGACATCGTTCTCCTCGCCCCAGCTGCCGCCACCTGGTTCGAGCGCGGCGCCACGGCCGCCGTCCTCCGCAAGGCCCTCACCGACGACCTTCCCCAGCCCCTGAAGCGCCCCGCCAAGCTCCTCCGGTACCGGCTCACCGCTCTCCTCCCGCCCCCGCCGACCCCGGAGCACCCCACGGTCCTGCTCCAGAACTGCGACCGCTGCGACCGGGCCTTCCGCTCCCCCACCCCGGGCAACTGCCGTGACTGCCGTGACTGCCGCGAAGAATCGGCCGACATCCCCTGCTCCTCGCTCTCTATCCTGAGCGAATGATCACTGCTCCCGAACTCGTCATATTCGACTGCGACGGCGTGCTCGTCGACAGCGAGCGCATCGCCGTACGCATCCAGGTCCAGGTGGGCGCCGAGCTGGGATGGCCGCTGACGGCGGAGGAGGTCGTCGAGCAGTTCGTGGGGCGGTCGAACAAGTCCATCGGGGAGCTGATCGACGCCCGGCTGCCCGGCGCGTCCGCCGCCTGGCAGCGGCGCTTCGAGGACCTCCACCGCGAGGCGGTCGAGACCGAACTCGTCACGGTGGAGGGAATCCACGAAGCGCTGGCCGCCCTCACGCTCCCCACCTGCGTGGCGTCCAGCGGCAGCCACGAGAAGATGCGCCACACCCTCGGCCACACCGGGCTCTACGCGCACTTCGAGGGACGCATCTTCAGCGCCACCGAGGTCGCACACGGAAAGCCCGCCCCCGATCTCTTCCTTCACGCGGCCCGGCGGATGGGTGTCGACCCCGCCGCCTGCGTGGTCGTCGAGGACAGCAAGTACGGCGTGCAGGCCGCCCGTTCGGCCGGGATGCGGGCCTTCGGCTACGCAGGCGGGCTGACTCCGGCGCACTGGCTGGAAGGCCCGGACACCGTGGTCTTCGACGACATGCGCAAGCTGCCGTCGCTGCTGTCCGGGAGCTGAGAGCTCCCGGCCCACCGCTTCACGTGTCTCGCGGTGCGCCGGGCCGTCACCACTCCTCGTCGTAGCCGATCACCCGGAAGCTGCCCGCGACGCCGTCCTCGATGAACCCGCCGCCATGGACGGTAGGGGTCACGACACCGTAGGTGCTGCCATACGGGCCGACCGAGGCGACCGGAGCACCGCCGTCACAGGCGAACCCCCGAAAGACCTCGACCGCATACCGGCTGTCGTTGTAGATGCTGAAGCTGCTCGATCCCAGCCCGCTGGCCGCGGGGACGCAGCCCCCCGGATAGGCGGCGTACTCCCGCTCGTTGAAGAAGATCCTCCCCACTCTCTTCCCGCCGTAGCCGCGGTCCCGCCCGCCCCGGTCGCCACCTTCGTCGTCCCGCCCACCTCGGCCGCCGCCTTCGTCGTCACGCCCGCCCCGGTCGCCGCCGCCCTCGTCGTCGCGCCCACCCCGGTCTGCGCCTTCGTTGCGCCCTCCGCGGTCGGAGCCCTCACGGTCGCCGTCCCTGTCCCCCTTGGCCTCCGTTCCGCTCTCGCTGCCGACGGGGGCCGGTGCGGGGATGGCCTGCCGGGCGGGCGGGGCGGCCCGGTGGGCGGTCTGCTCGGCCTGCCGGGCGGCCGGTTCGGCCTGGGTGGATCCTTCGGTCGAGGCATAGGTGATGCCGGTGGCAAGGACCGCTGTGCTGACTACGGCGGCGGCCACCGTGAAGGTACGCGAGGACATGTCACTTCTCTCCGTCTCAGAGACGCCGACCGGGCGGCCGACCTGCGGCGAACGTATCGACGGACCCCATACCTGTCATTTCGGACAAGTCGAGGGCGTGACACCGTAGGACCGGTCGGGTACAAAGGCGGCATTCGATGCATATCCACAACGTTCAGGGCCCGCCCGGCCCGCTACGCCACGCCCTTGGCCACCCCGCACACGTCCGCACCGATATTCGCTGGATCCGGTGGGGGTGCGTTGTTACGGTGCTGGCACCTCGACCACGGTGCCGACCGTCGGTGACTTATGGGCGTTCGCCCTGGAAAGCAGTTGATGTATGCCCCGGCCAGCAGTTCCGAGCCTCCCTCGCCGCGCCTTCATCCGCGCCGGGGCGATCGGAGCCGCGTGCACGCGCACGCCCGCGGCATCGCACTGACCCGCGCAACCTGACCGGTACGCGCTTCCTTCCCGTCAGTACGTGATTCCCGGCCGCCGCCTCACGCCTCTCCGGCCGCCGCCCCCGAGGGCCGCTCGGTACTTCCCTGCTGCATTGCTCATCCTCTTCGGCAAGGAGAAACCCGGGTGTCCACCGACAACCCCCAGCACCGCACGTCCAAGTCCTCCCACCACGGCCCCAGCGCCTATCTGAGGACCGATACCTTCACCTGCGTGTGGTGCGGGCTGACCATCGCCACGCTCGCGCCCGATGGCAGCCGTCGCAACCACTGCCCCAGCTGCCTGCACTCGAAGCACTGCCTCGACCACGTCGAGGGCGGCCCGTCCGACTGCGGGGCGCGTATGACCCCGATCTCCATCGCGGTGCTCCGTACCGGTGACTGGATGGTCATCCACCGCTGCACCCGCTGTGACGAGCTGACCTCGAACCCGGTCTGCGGGGACGACAACCAGCTGATCCTGATGCGGATGGCGGTCCGCCCGCTGGCCCAACCGCCCTTCCCCCTCGAAGCGTTCGGCGATCTGTGACCCACCGGAAGCGACCGAGGAAGGGACGGAGGACCCACCATGCCACGACGTGGACCCCGGCGGTCGTCGTACCGCCCGCAGAGACGGAAGGACGTCCTGCACAAACCGGGCGGCGCCCACGGCGACGCGTTCCGTTGCGCCGGCTGCCGGCTCGACGTACCACTGACCGCCCCGGGCACCGCCCATCGCAACCACTGCCCGCACTGCCTGACCAGCGTGCACGTCGATCTGCGGATACCGGGAGACCGGGCCGCCGACTGCGGCGGGCGGATGACGGCGCTCAGCCTGTCCGTCCGGCAGGACGGGGAATGGACGCTCATCCATGAGTGCCTGACCTGCGGTGAGCTCAGTGCCAACCGCATCGCGGGGGACGACAACGCCCTCGCGCTGATGCGCATGGCCGTACGCCCCTTGTCGGACACCCTCGTCCCCGTACGGGCGCTGCTCATGCTGTGACGCGGGTGTCGCCGCTGCCCGAGCCGCCCGGCTCGGGCAGCGGCGACAAACGAGTTGCGCACCGACCGGACGGGGTCCGGCCGATGCTGCCGAGGGTGGGGGCAGGGCTCTTCTTCAACACGTCCCCGCTGCTTCCTCTGCCACCCCTCAAGCAATATGGCGGCGAGCCGACTACTCCACGAAACGCCAGGCGACGTCGATCGAACCCTGGTCGAGGGAAGCGAGCGCCTTGAATGCGCCGGGCGTCAGATCGAGGCCATACCTGCCGGCACCCGGGCTCTGGTCAACGACCGTCGCGGTTATGGACTTTCCGTTGTGCGTGATCTCGACCTTCTTCCCGCAGGAGGGAGACGGGTATCCGGATCCGAACATGCTGGGGTCGAGCGCCACAGCGAAATCGCTGTCCGTGGTCACGATGCCGCACGCCGTCAGTCCGGGCTGGTAGTACGTCGCATTTCCGTGGTAGCTGCCCGACGGCGGCTCTGCGGGCGGCCCCGACGTCCGGGCCGGCGCCGGGGGTGTCGCCTTGCCCTGCTCCGGGGGCGGCGTCGTTGTCTGGCCCGGCTCCGGGGGCGGCATCGTTGTGCTGCCCGGCGCCGGAGGCACCGTTGTCCCACTTGGTTCCGGGGCGAGAGTGGAACGGGGCGGCTCGGGCAGGGTGGAGGCGGATTCCTCCGGTTGCCCTGAAGCGCTCGATGCCGGGACGGGGATGTCGGTGTCCTCCGAGGCGGAGGCGGTGGCGACGACCACGGCGGCGGAGCCGACGGCCAGCAGTGCGGCCGCCGCGACTTTGGCGATCTTTGCTCTCAACGTTCCCTCTCTGAATGTCACATTCCGGGCGGCGCGCATGCGAAGCATTCGTGGCGGGGGGTGCCATGAAGTTTCCTCGCGACCACGCCGCCGCGATCGCCGGCCCACGGGGGCCGACGATCGCGGCGGCCCCATGATGACCAATCCCGCTGATGCCGCACTGACGCCCCACTGACGTCGGGCAATTGGCCGCGAACTCCGGGCGCCCGTACGTGCAAGAGCCGGGCGCCGCACCGTCTGGTGCGGGGCGCCCGGCCCTTGCGTTCACCTCACCTGCGTCAGCGGGCGACCGCCTTGGTCGCCGCGCTGACGGCGGAACCACTGCTGTGGCCGGTGCGGCGGGCGGTCACCTTCACGGTGATCTTCTTGCCGCGCTGGGCGGACTTCAGCGTCAGCGAGGACTTGGTCGCGCCGGAGATCGCCTTGCCGTTCGCGTACCACTGGTAACCGTACGAGGTCGGGGTGGGCGTCCAGGTGCCGTGGGCGGCCTTGAGGGTGCGGCCCACCTTCGCGGTGCCGGAGATCGTGGGCTGCTTGGTGGCCTTGGGCGCGCTGCCCACGGCGACCTTCACCGAGGCGGGCGTCGCGGAACCGTCGGCGTGACCGGTCCGGTGGGCCGTGACGGTGACGGTGATGTACTTGCCGAGCAGCGAGGCCGGGACGGTGTACGTGGACGACGTCGCGCCCGTGATCGCCTTGCCGTCGGCCTTCCACTGATAGCCGTAGGAGGTGGCGGCGGGCGTCCAACTGCCGCTCGTGGTGGTCAGCTTGGCGCCGACCTTCACAGTGCCGGTGATCTTCGGGGAAGTCGTCACCCGGGGCGCCGCGCCCTTGGCCACCGTGAGCGCCGCCGAGGTGGCCGGGACGTCCGCGGTGCCGGTGCGGCGGGCCGTGACGGTGACGGTGAGCTTCTTGCCGAGCAGCGACACCGGGACGGTGTAGGTGGCGGCGGTGGCCCCGGTGATCGGCTGCCCGTCGGCGTTCCACTGGTAGGTGTACGAGGTCGGGGCGGGGGTCCAGGTGCCGGGGGACGCGGTGAGGTGGTCACCGACGCGGGCCGGGCCGCCGGTCGTCGGAAGCGTGCCGTTCCTGAGCGGGGCCGAGGTGACGGTGAAGCTGCCCTGCGAGTACTCGCCTCCCCTGTGCGTGATGACGCTCGCGCTCCAGGCGCCCTCGGCCGCACCGGTCAGATCCAGTTCGGCGGTCAGGGTGCGGCGGTCCGGCGAGACGGAGACGGTGGTCCCGGTGATCTCCCGGCCGGCATTGCGCAGCACGACGCGGTCGTCCTGGTGCAGGGCGCTGCCGGTGACCGCGACCGTCGTCCTCGTACCGGAGACGCCGGTGGTCGGGGCGAGCTTTGTGACGGTCACCCGCTCCATGCCGCAGAGCCCCGAACAGACCGCTTCGGCCTTGTAGGAGGTCTTCGACGCCTTCTCCGGCAGGGAGAGGACCAGGATGCTCGGGGTGAGCTCGCGGGAGTACTGCTCGATCACCGAGCACTGGTAGCCGCCGGGGGTGCCGTACACGCAGCCGTTGTCGAGGCTCGGGTCGTAGAGCGCGGGTACCGCCGTCTCCGTGGCACCCGTCGTGTCGCTGATCTCCATCTTGAAGCGGTCGCTGTAGGCGGTGGGCAGCGCGGCGCAGACGGCGGTGTGCTCCTCGTCGAGGGTGCCGGTGACCGGGCCGTAGCCGTACGCGATGCTCTGCGGCTTGTCGCACTCGGCGGCCGGTCCGTCCGGGCCCGCGATGCGCAGGGCGTCGAAGCGGTACGAGTCGGGGGCCTTCAGCGTCGTGGGGACGGTGACCATGACCTGGTAGTGGGTGGAGCCGGTGACGGCGCATGCCCGGTTCTTGTTGCACAGGGCGGTGCCGTCGGCGCCGTACACCACGATGTTCGCGGCGCCGAGCGCGTCGCGGACGTCGATGTGCAGGGTGTCCTTGGCGTCGGCGGTGGTCACCTGGCGGCAGCGCAGCTCGCCGGGGGCGCCCATGGTGCCGCCGGTGGACGGGCCGCCGGGCTTCGTCGCCGGGTTCGGGGTGCAGCCCTCGGCGGTCGCGGTGACGTCGCGGCGGGCCAGGGTGTACTCGGCGGGGGTGTCGCGGCCGGTGACCAGCACGGTGTGGGCGACGCCCGGGGTCAGCGCGCAGGTCGTCCAGGTGGAGACGGAGGGGCGGGTCGAGCAGATCTGCTTGCCCTGGACGTCCAGGACGGTGAACTGGGCGAGGGCCGTGGTGCCGGATGCCGCCCGGAGCTGGAGGTTCTCCTGGGCGCTGTGGTCGCCGGCCGGGATGCTCAGGCAGTCCGAGAAGACGCCGTCACCGGTGGAGACGCGGGCGGCGGGGCCGGTCGCGGTGAAGTCGCCCGCCGGGATGGCCGGGCAGTCGCTCGCCGCGTCGGTGCGGTGCAGAACGAAGGTGTACGGACCGGTCGGCTTCGACTCGCTGGTGGTGGAGACCAGGGCCCGGAACGGGGCCTTGCCGGTGAGTCCGCAGGTCCCGTTGGAGAGGCGGGACGGGTCGCACCGCTCGATGCCGTCGGCGTCGACGACGGTCACGTCCGGGTGGGGCGCGGGCCCGTAGACGGGCTCCAGCGCCGCCAGCCGGGCGCCCTCGGGGAGCGGCAGGGACAGGCAGTCGATCTCACCGCCGACGGTGAACTCGGATCGGTGCACGCCGAGTTCGACCGGCTCGCAGCCGGTGGTGGCGGTGTGGTCGATGACGAGGGTGGCGGCGTCGGTGAAGACGGTGTAGTCACCGGCGGCGGGCAGGGAGCAGACGTCCCAGGTCCGGCAGGCGGTCTTGCCGTCCTTGTCGTACACGGCGAGGGCGGACCGTACGCCGTCGTGGACGGCGTACGCGTCGTAGCGTCCGGCGGCCTTGGCGGTGAAGGTCCGGCATCCGTGGGACGGGTCGGCGGCCGTGGGGCCGGAGTTGTATCCGTTCAGCGCCGGGTGGGTGCAGCCGGCCGGGTCGGAGATCCGGCGGACGGTGAGGGTGTACTCGGCGGGGAAGCCGTGCTCGGCCTCGCTGACCTGCGAGAGCACCCGGTAGGGGCCGTCGCCGGGCAGGACGCAGCCCTCGCTGTCGTCCTCGTTGAAGTGCGGGCAGATCCGGGCACCGGTCTCGTCGGTGATCCACGCCAGGCTCTGGCCGTACGCGGTCGTCCTGATCTTGTTGGTGATCCGCTCACCCGGCTTGCCGGCGAACGGCTGGCACTGGATGGCCGTCGGCCCGGCCGCCGAGCCGACGACGGGTGCGGTGTCCCAGGACGTGGCGGTCTCGGGCGCGCAGCCCTCGGTGGTGGCGAGGGGGACGACGGCGACGATGGGGCTGCTCGGCTCGGGCCAGTTGTTGTACAGCCGGAGCGTGAAGTCGCCCGAGCGGGGCAGCCGGCACCAGCCGGCACCCCACTCGGGGTCGTAGCAGTCGAGCTCCGTCTCGCCGTCGTGGACATGGGCGTACGTGCTGGCGGCGGTGCCGCCGACGAGTACGACCTTGTGGAGTCCGGCGGCGTCGGCCGTGAACGTGAAGCAGGCCGTGCCGTCGCCCGGGATCGTCGGCCTGCCCACCGCGGAGGCGGCCTCGCCGAAGCCGGAGAGCGGCAGAACGGCGCAGTCCTCGCCGGCTGTGGGCTCGGCCGTGGCACCGGCCGCATCAGCGGTTCGCGCCGTCGTCGGGGCGTACGCCTGCGCGGCGCTCGCGGGCATCAGCAGCGGGAGCAGGACCGACAGCGCGAGCAACAGCACGGCGTACGCCCCCGGTCTCGCCGCTCTCCCGGATCTCGCCGCGGTGCGTGGGCAGTTGGGCATTCCGTTCCCCCCGGACCGGTGAAGTGTGCGCTTCTGCCGGGGCTTCACGAACGACCTACGAACGCGGGAAAGCCCGGGACAGGAGCGAGATGTGCGCGACTCGTAAAGATGAGCGCACGCGATCATCGCACACACGTCCCGGGCTTCCCGAAGATTTTCGGTTCCGCTTCTCCGAGAATTCCGGTGGTGCTCGCGGGCTACTTGCCCAGCACCGCCTTCATCACGCTCTTCGCGATCGGCGCACCGAGCCGGCCACCGGAGATGTCCGACCGGGAGATGTCCATGGCGGTCGGGTCGATGAACACCGCGACCGCGACCGACTTGCCGCCCGACTTGCCGTACGAGACGAACCAGCCGTACGGCACCTTGTCGTTGACATTGACACCGCGCTGCGCCGTGCCGGTCTTGCCGCCGACCGTGACACCGTCGATCAGGGCGCGCTGGGCGCTGCCCTCCTTGGCCGTGAACTCCATCATTTCCTGGACCTTCTTCGCCGTCTCCTCGGAGACGGCCTGGCTCTTGAGCTTCGGCTCGTTCTTCTCCAGGACCGACAGGTCGGGGCCGCGCAGTTCGTCGACGATGTACGGCTGCATCAGCTTGCCGTCGTTGGCGAGGGCGGCCGTCACCATCGCCATCTGCATCGGTGTGCTGGTGAGGCTGCCCTGCCCCATGCCTGTCAGCGCGGTCCCGGGCTTGTCCAGTTCGCTCGGGTAGAGGCTCTTGGTGGCGAGCATGTCGCCGAACTCCTCGGAGTAGACATCGGCGTTGAAGCCGAACTTCTCCGCGGTCTCCCGCATCTTCTCGGCACCGACCTTGGACGCCGCGTCGAGGAAGACGTTGTTGCAGGAGTACTGCATCGCGGTCTTCATGGACGCCTTGCTGCACACCGCGTCGCCGGCCTCGCTGCCGATCTTGTTCGTGGAGAGCGGCAGGGGGTACGGGGAGACGGCGTCGGACGCCGCGTCGACATCGGTGACCACGCCGTTCTCCAGGGCCGCGGCCGCGGTGAGGATCTTGAACGTCGAGCCGGGCGGGTAGGTCTCCCGCAGCGGACGGTTGGCCAGCGGCTTGCTCTTGTCGTCGACGAGCGCCTGGAACTTGTCCCCCTCCTTGAACGAGTTCCCGGCGAAGACGGACGGGTCGTACGAGGGCGTGGAGACGAGGGCCAGGACCTTCCCCGTCTCCGGCTCCAGCGCGACGACGGCGCCCCGCGCGCCGAGCTCGGTCAGCCCCTTGTAGCCGGCCTTCTGCGCCTTCGGGTCGATCGTGGTGATCACATCGCCGCCGCGCCGCTGCTCGCCGGTGATGATGTCCTTGGCGTGCCGGAACGCGAAGCGGTCGTCCTGGCCGCTGAGGATGCTGTCGTACGTCTTCTCCAGGAGGGACATGCCCTGCGCCTGGGAGGCGTATCCCGTGACGGGGGCGTACATCGGGCCCTGCTTGAAGGTCCGCTTGTACTTGAAGTCCGTTCCTTCGACCGCCTTGGATCCGGTGATCGCGTCGCTGCCCACGATGATGTCGCCGCGCGGGGTGGCGAACTGGGTGATCTTCACCCGGCGGTTCAACTCATGTGTGGCCAGGGACTCGCTCTTGACGTACTGGAGCCAGTTCGCCCGCAGCAGCAGCGCCATCACCAGCAGTCCGCAGAATATGGCTATGTGCCGCAACGGCCTGTTCATCCTGATCCACTCCCGTGCTCACCAACGTTTGTTCCGCAACTGAGGAAGATGCCGATTACGGGCAAATGGTTGCACCCGCAACCGCCTGGGCCCGCGGGCACCCCCCTGCTCAGAGGTACTGCGCGTAGCCGTCGAGCGCCCGCAGCACCTCCGGCTCGCCCGCCGGAGGCAATTGCAGCACGACCTCCTCGATGCCCAGGTCCGCGTAGTGTGCCAGCTTGCCCGCGTCCGGGAGCACCGCGTACGGCACGACCTGGAGGTCCTTCGGGTCGCGGCCCGCCTCCTCCCAGGCCGCGCGGAGCTTCGGCACGGACTCGGTCAGGCCCCGGCCGCCGATGGGGAGCCAGCCGTCGGCGTACTGCGCGATGTGGGCGAACAGCTTCGGGCCCGCCGCGCCGCCGATCAGGGTGCGGGGGCCGTTCACCGGGCCGCGGGGCCGCTGGACCGGCTTGGGGTACGCGTGGCTGGCCCGGACCGAGCCGAACTCGCCCTCGTGGGCCGTGGGTTCGTCCGCCCACAGGGCGCGCATCAGGGCCATCCGGTCGCGGACGAGCTCGCGGCGGGCCGGCCAGTCCACGCCGTGGTCCGCGGCCTCTTCGACGTTCCAGCCGTAGCCGACGCCCAGGGTGAACCGGCCGCCGGAGAGGTGGTCGAGGGTGGCGATCTGCTTGGCCAGGCCGATCGGGTCGTGCTGGGCGACGAGCGTGACACCGGTGCCCAGCGAGAGGCGTTCGGTGACGGCGGCTGCCTGGGCGAGGGCGACGAAGGGGTCGAGGGTGCGGCCGTACTCGGGCGGGAGTTCGCCGCCCGCCGGATTGGGCGTGTCCCTGCTCGCCGGGATGTGGGTGTGCTCGGGCAGGTAGAGCCCGCCGAAGCCGCGCTGTTCGAGCTCGCGGGCGAGCCGCAGCGGCGTGATCGTCTCGTCGGTGAGGAAGATCGTCGTGGCGATCCGCATCTGAGGACACCTCCGTCGTGATCCGGTGACAGGCCCTGGGGACCCAACGTATGCCGTGCGGTGCGGAAAGCCGAGCATGCGGGAGGTCAGGTAAGCCGGGAAAACGGGGAGTTGAGTGGTCGGCCCGTTCAGGTGTCCCGGCGTTCTTCCGTGGTTCACCGCCGGCCGCCAGTCTTTCGGGTGCGTGTCATTCCTCGCCACCCACGACACCCGGGGAGCCCTTCGCATGTCCGGATCGCACTCCGCTCACGGTCACCCGATGGCCAGGCGCGGCCTTCTCGTCGGGACGGCCGCCACCGCTCTAACGTTGGGCACCGTGAGCTTCGCCGACGCCGCACCCCCGAACGGCGGCCAGGACGGCACCGACGGCCCGGACCGGACCAGGACCGTGCGCGGCACCCTGCCGACCGGGTCGCCCGACTATGTGTACCTGCCGGTCGAAGTACCGCGCGGAGTAAGGGAGATCGCCGTCTCGTACACGTACGGGAAGCCTCCCGTACCGGCCGGGACACAGGGCAACGCCCTCGACATCGGCATCTTCGACGAGCGCGGCACCGCACTGGGCGGGTGCGGGTTCCGGGGGTGGTCCGGCGGGGCGCGCGGCGGCTTCTTCATCCGGGCGGACGAGGCGACGCCCGGCTACATCGCGGGTCCGGTCCGGGCCGGTACGTGGAACATCGCGCTCGGCCCCTACACCGTCGCCCCCGAGGGCCTGCCGTACGAGGTGACGATCACCCTGCGCTTCGGGGCGGCCGGGTCCACGCCGGAGCCGGTGTATCCGCCCCGGCGGGCGAAGGGGCGCGGGCGGGCCTGGTACCGCGGGGACTGCCATCTCCACTCCGTGCACTCGGACGGCAGGCGCACCCCGGCCGAAATCGCCGCCGCCGCGCGCGCGGCCGGGCTCGACTTCATCAACAGCAGCGAGCACAACACGTACTCCGCACACGGGGCGTGGGACGGGCTGTGGGGCGACGACCTGCTCGTCCTCACCGGCGAGGAGATCACCACCCGCAACGGGCACGTGCTCGCGGTGGCCACCGACCCGGGCACCTTCGTGGACTGGCGCTACCGGGCCCGCGACAACCGGTTCGGGCACTACGCGAAGGCCGTGCGCCGGGCCGGCGGTCTGGTCGTGCCCGCCCATCCGCACGCCACCTGCATCGGCTGCCACTGGAAGTTCGGCTTCGGCGAGGCGGACGCGGTGGAGGTGTGGAACGGCGCGTACTCCCCCGAGGACGAGATCGCCCTGGCCGAGTGGGACAACTCCCTGGTCGCCGCCGTCCGTTGGGCGAAGCCGTGGGTCGCGGCGATGGGCAACAGCGACGCGCACCGGGAGCCGGACGTGGTGGGGCTGCCGCAGACCGTCGTCCTCGCCGAGGAACTGTCGCGCGAGGCTGTCGTGGCCGGGATCAGGGCCGGGCACTCGTACATCGCGGAGTCGTCCGCCGTCACGCTCTCCTTCGGCGTCCTCGGCGGGCGCGGGCTGCACGCGGGGATCGGTGAGCGGCTGCGGGTGGACGGGGACGACACCCCGGTCACCGTGCGGCTGGAGGTGGCCGGGGTGCCCGGCTGCACCGCGCACTTCGTCACCGACCAGGGCACGCTGTTCACTGCCGGGCTGCCCGAGTCGGGCACGGGGGCGGTGCAATGGCGCACGACTCCGGCCTACGCCGCCTACGTACGGGCCGAGGTCCGGCATCCGGCGACGGTGCCAGGGCTGCCCGGGGCACTCGCCGCGCTCACCAACCCGGTGTTCCTGGAGGGGTAGGACCTACGGTTCGGTCCGGGCTCAGGCGCTGGACAGGGAGCGCAGCCGTATGCCGTGGCGGGCCCGCAGCCGACCGATCTCCCAGGCCGCGACGGCGCTGGTGGCGAGGGCGCCGCCCAGCGACAGCCACAGCGGTGCGTCGTAGCCGTTGTCCACGACGTGGACCGGGAACAGCTCTCCCACGAGCAGCAGTTCCCACGAGAGCACCACGGTCAGCAGCGCGGGCAGCGCCTGATGGACCTCCATGGTGCGGAACATGTGGCGGGCGATGCACGGCACCGACATGCTCACGAATCCGATGGCCCGCAGGAGCAGCGGAAGCCCGGCCAGGAAGGTGATTCCGCCCACCAGCACGCTCGTGCGGTGACCGAGCCAGAACGGTCCGATCGCGGTGGCCACGAGCAGCAGCCAGTGGCCCAGGAACATCCCGACCGCGATGGACGGCCCGCGCAGCCGCGCCGTCATCCGCTGCCGGTCCGCGCTGCTCACGAGGGCGAGGAACGCCCCGACGACCAGGGGCACCGTCACCAGCAGCAGGAAGGGGGCCGCCAGCAGTCTGACCACCCCGGACGCGGCCCAGTTGGCCAGCCAGTCGAGCAACGGGATGTCGCGGGCCCCCGCCTGGGGGACCTCCACGAGCATCGCGATCGAAATCCCGAACCAGAAGCGGGTCAGCTGGATCCCCTGGATGAGGCGGTCGTCCAGGATCCGCTCCTGCGGCGGCTTCAGGTAGCGCTCGACGATCTCCCGGTCCCGCGCCATCAGCGCCACGGCTGCCCTCCGTCCCCCCGCGGGGCCCACCGTCCCCGTATCCCCCGCCTCCGGGCCGAAGGACTTCCGGCGCCGGTGAAGGCGAACAGTGTGTCAGGAAGTCCCGTGGCGGAGAAGGGACAGGCACCTCGTCACGCGGCCTGCCCAACCGACAAACTCAAGCAGTGGCGTGGCCTGGCCACTCGATACGCCAAGACTGCAACCATCTGTCTTGCCGGACTCCACCTCGCCGCCGTCTTCATCTGGTCAGCGAGGTGACCCGAAGGAAGCGGCCTACCCCGTCCGGGGTACGGCGGCCCGTGGCGGCCGTACCCCTCAGGCCGTCCCTTAGTAGCGGAGGTCCTTCTGCTCGGGGATCAGGCGGCCGGCGATGTGCAGGTTGCCGTCGGAGTCGAGCACCGCGATGATCTTCTTCGTGGAGCCGTGGTGGGTCGTGAAGTAGACCTTGTCCGCCTCCTGGGAGGAGGAGTGGTTCGTGTTCACGGACAGCTCGATGCTCACCGGGGAACTGATGAGCACGTCCTTCTTCGGCGAGGTCGGGTAGACCTGGTTCTGCCGCAGCGTGACGCGGCCGTGGGTGTCCCCCTCGTCCCAGTCGGACGCCACGCCGAGGTCGATGTCAGCCATGCGATTTCCCCTCCGGTTCCAGTGGAAGAACTCTGTGGCCGGGCGTCACAGGACATCCCGAACCGAGCCCAGAACCTACGCAGTTCGTTCACATGACGGCACCACATCTTGCGGGTATGACTGATTTTCATCTCGCTTCGTCGCGAATTGACATCAAGGTTCCGGAGCTACCGAAACGTCCGAAAAGCGCCGTGACAAGCCTTCGGAATGACGGCTAGGCCCGCTCGTCCACGGCGGGGACGGCGACCGGGGTCACTGTGCCGCGTGCACGTACGCGGACGGGCCGGGCGGGCGCGGTCAGCACGCCCAGGCAGGCGATGACGAGGGCGATGCCCGTCCAGCCGAGGGCGGGGAGGTGCTCGCCGACGACCAGGACGGCGAGGACGGCCGCCACGGCGGGTTCCAGCAGGGACAGGGTCGTCGCGGTGCTGACCGGGATGCGGGACAGGCCGTAGCCGAACAGGACGTACCCGGTGAACATCGGCACCAACGCCATGTACAGCCCGACGCCCGCGTTGGTCCAGGAGGCGACCAGCGGCGCGCCGGTGGCCAGCAGGACCGGTACGAGCATCAGCCCGCCGAGGCCGAACACCGCTCCCATGGCCGCCCGCGAGGCGATGGAGCGAGTGATGAGGCGGTGCGCCGCCCACGCGTACACGGCGTACGTCAGGCCCGCGACCAGCCCGAGACCCACGCCCACGACGGTCTGCCGGGCGGAACCCGTACCCGCTCCGGTGCCCGCCTGCGCGGCCTCGGCCGCGCACAGCAGCACCGTGCCGGCCAGCCCCAGGGCAGCCCCCGTCAGCCATCTGCGGGACAGGCTCCGGCCGTCGGCGAGCCGCTCGATGAGGGCCGATGCCAGCGGGGCCGAGCCGATGGAGACGACCGTGCCGACCGCGACACCGGCCAGGTGCATGGAGGTGTAGAACGCGAGCGGATACAGCGCCACACCCGCTCCCCCGACGAGCACGATCCGCCACTGCGCCGTCAGTCGGGCGCGGCTGCGCGCGATGCCGCGCCCGGCCACCAGGGCCTGGAGCAGGCCGCCCAGGCCCATCGCGGCGGCACCGATGGCCAGCGGCCCGACCTGGGGCGCGAAGGTCGCCGCGGTGCCCGTGGTGCCCCAGAGCACCGAGGCCAGCAGAACCGCGAGCGCGCCGAGGCCCGGCCCGGCGGTGCGCCCGGCGGGCCGGTTCACAGGGCGCCCACCAGGGATGCCGCCAGGTCCCGGGCGCTGCGCATGCGCGCACCGTCGCCTTCGAGGCCGGCGCGCACGATGGCCCCTTCGAGCAGGAACGCCAGGTGCTCCGCCAGGGCGCGGACCCGCTCCTCCTGGCCGGGCAGCAGCTCCCGGAGGTGGGCGGCGAGCAGGCTCTCGACCTGTTCCTTGTGGCGGCGCACCACGGCCCGGCCCTCGTGTCCGGTGGGCAGCTCGGCGGCCGCATTGAGCAGTCCGCAGCCCCGGAAGCCGTGCTCGTAGGCGAAATCGGCGTGGTCGGCGTAGGCGTCGAAGACGGCCAGGACGGCGTCGGCCGGGCCCTGCGCTCCGGTCAGCCGGTGCCGGTAGAGACCGAGCCACTCCTCGTGCCTGGCCTCCAGGTAGGCGCGGACGAGGTCGGCCTTGGAGTCGAAGTTGTTGTAGAGGCTCATCTTGGCGACTTTGGCCTCGGCCGTGATCGTGTCGATGCCCGTCGCGGCCACGCCGTCCGCGTAGAACCGGCGCGCGGCGGCGTCGAGGATCCGCCCGCGCGCCGCCCCCCGCCGCCGCTTCACCGGCTGCTTCTCCTCGGCCTTCGCCTCGTCCATGTCTGCCCGCCTCCTTAATTAGGTAGGTCAGTCTACATAACATTGAGCTCGGCGCCGGAACCCGTCCCGGTGCGCTTCGCGACCGGGGGCGTCACAGTGGAAGGAGCACCGGGCGGGGGCTGCCGTAGGAGGTGTCCGGATGGATGCGACCGGTGACAACGACGACCGGACGGGCAACGCAGCAGGAACGGGCGACGACGACCGGACGGGCGATGCAGCAGCAACGGGCAAGGGAGCACGGACGGGCGCGGCCCCCTGCTTCGTCGTGCAGATCCACCAGGCGCGGCGCATGCACTTCGACTTCCGGCTGGAGGTCGGCGGCGTACTGAAGTCGTGGGCCGTGCCGCGCGGCCCCTCGGAGAACCCGCGCGAGCGGCGGCTGGCCGTCCCGACCGAGGACCACCCGCTGGAGTACCGCACGTTCGAGGGCGTCATCGCCGAGGGCGAGTCCGGCGGCGGCACGGTGATCGTCTGGGACCAGGGCACCTACCGGCCGCTCAGCCACGACCGATGGGGCACGCCGGTGCCGTTCGAGCAGTCCCTGGAGGACGGCCACGCGACGTTCTGGCTCGACGGGACCAAGCTGCACGGCGAGTTCGCCCTCACCCGCTTCAAGGGCGGCGACGCCCCGGGTGAAGAGGTATGGATGCTGATCAAGGCCAAGGACGGCCAGGCCACCCAGGACGGCCCCGAGGCGCCGGACCCGTACCTCGCGCGTTCGGCCCGCACCGGCCGCACCCTGGCCCAGGTCGCGGCCGAGGAGGGAAGCGGGTCCCCATGAGCGCCCGCGACACCGTGGAGGTCCTGCTCGCCCGCCACGGAACCACGTACGCGGCCGAGGCCGGGATCCGGCTGCGGAACACCCCGCAGCCGCTGTACCAACTCCTCGTCCTCAGCGATCTGTTGAGCGCCCGCATCCGCGCCTCCGTGGCGGTGGCGGCGGCGCGGGCGCTGTTCGGCCACGGCATGCGCTCGCCGCGCCTGATGGCCGCGGCGACCTGGCAGCAGCGGGTGGACGCGCTGGGCGAGGGCGGCTACCGGCGCTACGACGAGCGGACCGCCACCCAGCTCGGCCAGGGTGCACAGCTCCTGCTGGACGACCACGGCGGCGACCTGCGGCGGCTGCGCGAGGAGGCCGACGGCGACCTGGACACCCTGCGGGCCGGGCTGCGCCGGACCCCGGGCATCGGCCCGGCCGGCGCGGACATCTTCGTACGCGAGGCGCAGGCCGTGTGGCCGGAGCTGGCCCCGTTCGTGGACGGAAAGGCGTTCCAGGGCGCCGAACGCCTGGGGCTGCCCGCCTCACCGGCCCGGCTGGCGGAGCTGGCGAGGTCGGCGGAGCAGGCGATGCAGGCCGAGCCGCCCCGGCCGGCGCGAGGGGCCGGCCGGGGCGAGCAGACGGACGGGCGCGGGATCGCCGTGCTCGCGGCGGCCCTGGTGCGTGCCGCGCTGGACAAGCACGTCGTGGACGACGTCAGGGCTCACACCTGAGGCGCTCCCGCGCCCGGCGGGGCGGGAGGGCTGCCGGTCAGTCCAGCAGTTCCTCGATGAGGTCGGCGGCCCGCGTGGTGCCGCCCTCGGCCCGCGCGGCGGCGCGCAGCCGCGCGGACCGGCGGGCCACCTCCGGGTCGGTGACGAGTCCGGTCAGGGCGGTCCGCAGGGCCTCGGCGGTGGCCTGATCGGTGTCGATGCGGCGGGCCACTCCCAGCTCGACCAGCCGGTCGGCGTTGGTGAACTGGTCGGCGGCCTGCGGCACGGCGATCATCGGCACACCGGTGAACAGCCCCTCGCTGCTGCCGCCCATGCCCGCGTGCGTGACGAAGGCATCGGCCTGCTCCAGGATCGCGAGCTGGGGCACCCAGGAGTGCACCTCGACATTGGACGGGATGTCGCCGAGTTCCGCCGGGTCCGTGTACTTCCCGATCTGGAGCACCACGTGCCAGCCCGGCAGGTCGCCGTACGCGGCCAGGCACTGGCGGTAGAACTCGGGCCGGTTGGTGAACGCCGAGCCCAGGGAGACCAGCAGCACGTTCTCGGCACCGGCGGGACGCGTCCAGGCCGCCGTGTCCGCCCGGGTGCCGAAGCACGGGCCGACGAAGGTGACCGTGCCGGTGTCGACCCGGTCGGCATGCGGCTGCATCGCCTTCGGGATCGTCGCCAGGGTGTGCGCGGGCCGTCCGCAGAAGGCCTCCATGTCGGTGGTGGACGCCCCGCAGTCGGCGAGCCAGCGGGTGAACCTCGCCCGGTACGCGTCGGCGCCCGGCAGCTGCCACAGCTGCGCCGCGACGTCCTGGTCGTAGCCCTCCCAGCCCACGAAGGTCGGGGAGAGCTGCATGAGGGGACGGCCCTGCGTCTCGGCGAGGACACGCGCCGGGTAGGCGCCGATGTCGTAGAGATACAGGTCCGCGGGGTCGCGGTCGTAGACGGCACGCAGCTGCGGGAGGGCCTGCACCGCGTCGTCGAGGAAGACACCCATCGCGCCGATGGGGTCCTCGGGCCAGTCGTTGTCGGCGACCGGCAGTACGGACTTGTAGGGGACGAACTCGGCGCCGGTGGCCTCGATCAGCCCGGCCACCGCCGGGTCGTTGGCGTAGGTCACCCGGTGGCCGCGGGCCACCAGCTCGCGGATGATCTCAAGGCTCGGCAGGACATGGCTGACGGCGGGAATGCCGATCATCGCGACATGGGCACGACGACGTGACATGGACGATCACTTCTTTTCAGGTCTACGGCGAATGGGACACAGCGGTCCGGTGCGCAGGCCACAGGCGGAAATCACTGTGGGCGCACTCGGACACAGCGGTCCGGTGCGCCGGCCACGGGCGGGAATCGCCGTGGGCGCACTCGGACCTGCCGGGACGGGGTACCTGCCCCGCCCGCGTGTCAGCCGTAGATCTGAAGGAAGGAGTCCATGCCCGGGACCCTAGCCCGCCGCCGCGCCCCCGCGCACGGGGTTTTCCGCGGACGCCCCGCCGGGCCGCCGGGCCTCGGGCCTCAGTCCTCGACGATCAGCGCCGGGGTCTCCTTGGTCAGCACCTCGCCGCGGAAGAACGCCGGGCTGCGGCGCTGCATCACCAGCATCAGCACCACACCGAGGACCAGCAGCCCGACGCCGATGACGAACACCGAGCCGACCCCGAAGACCGACGAGCCGGAGCCGTACGCCGGGTTCCACATGTCGTAGAGGGTCTTGCCGAAGACCGCGGTGAGCAGGATGCCGCCGGCGCCCGGGAACAGGCCCTTGAAGACCAGGTCGCGGAAGGAACGGGTGAGGTCGGCGCGGAAGAACCAGACGCAGGCGAACGCCGTCAGCGCGTAGTAGAAGCAGATCATGAGGCCGAGTGCGTAGATCGTGTCGACCAGGACGTGCTCGCTGACCAGGGTCATGACCGTGTAGAAGACACCGGTCGCGACGCCCGCGGTGATCGTGGCCCTCCCCGGCGTCCGGAAGCGCGGGTGGACCCGGGCGTACGAGGCGGGCAGGGCCTCGTACGTGGACATCGCCAGCACCGTGCGGGCCACCGGGATGAAGGTGGTCTGCAGGCTCGCGGCGGCCGAGGCGAGCACGGCGACGAAGAGCAGGATGCCGAGGCCGGGACCCATGACCGGACCGGCCAGCGCGGCGAAGACGTTGTCGGAGGTGTCGGGGTTGGCCAGGCCCAGGCCGGAGGTGCCGGAGCCGACGGCCATCTGGGCGGCGACGCCGGTGGCCAGGTAGGAGCCGACCAGCACGACCATCGCGATGAGCGCGGCCCGGCCGGGGGTCTTCTCGCTGCCGGTGGTCTCCTCGTTGGCGGTCAGACAGGCGTCCCAGCCCCAGAACATGAAGATCGACAGCGACAGACCGGCGGTGAACGCGGCGAAGGACTGCACCGCGAACGGGTTCAGCCAGGACCAGGAGAAGTCCAGGGACGAGGCGAACTCCCCGCTGCCCGCCTTCTGCACGGCCATCGCCACGAAGACCGCGAGGACGATGAGCTGGAGGCCGACCAGCGCGTACTGGACGCCCTTGGTGGCCGTCATCCCCCGGTAGCTGATCGCCGTGGCGATCGCGATCAGGGCCAGACAGGTCACGATGTGGACGGGCTTGCTGTCGTCCAGGGCGGCGATCGAGTCGTTGCCGGTGATCTCACCCGCCAGGAGCCAGAAGTACGAGGTGGCGACGCCCGCCAGGTTGGACAGGACGATGATCGTCGCGATGACCAGGCCCCAGCCGCACATCCAGCCGACGCGCGGGCCGAACGCCTTGACCGTCCAGGTGAAGGAGGTGCCGCAGTCCGGCATGGCCTTGTTGAGCTCGCGGTACGCGAAGGCGACGAGCAGCATCGGCAGGAAGCCGGCCAGGAAGACGGCGGGCATCTGCACGCCGACCTCTCCCGCGGTGGAACCGAGGGTGGAGGTGAGGCAGTAGACGGGGGCGACGGTGGAGATGCCGATGACGGCACTGCCCATCAGGCCGACGGAGTTCCCGCCGAGGCCCTTGCCGCGTACCTCGCTGCCGGCCCGGGCGGAGCCCCGTGCCGCATCTCCGGCCTGTGGCCGCACGTCCAGCTGAGTCATGAAAAGGACGATAAACGCTGCGATTTCCACATCCGGAGGATGAGACTCCACCGCCTCGACCTTGAATTCCAGGTAACAATACGGAAGGCACTTGATTAATTGAAGGCGGTTCGCGAAAAGTTCCTTACGATGCGAGGCCAAGGCCCGATCGCAGCACCGTACGGGAACCGAAGCACTGTCCGTTTTGTGACGGTTCAAAATTTCCCGTGGGTGTCCGCTCAGCGAACACCCACGGGCGCCTGCCGGTTCAGCCGGGCCAGACGATCGACTGGAGTTCGCTGTACGCGTGCAGCGCGTACGAGCCGACGTCGCGCCCGACACCGCTCTTCTTGAACCCGCCGAACGGGGCCTCCATGTTCCGCCCGACGGTGTTCACGCCGACCCCTCCGGCGCGCAGCCGCCGGGCCACCCGGAAGGCGCGGGCCACGTCCGAGGACCAGACGTAGTCGATCAGCCCGTAGTCGCTGTCGTTGGCGAGCGCGACGGCCTCCTCCTCGTCGTCGAAGGGGACGACCACGACGACCGGGCCGAAGATCTCCTCGCGCACCACGCGCATGTCGTTGGTGCAGTCGGCGAGCAGGGTCGGTGCGACGTAGAAGCCGCGCTCCGGCCCGGCCGGGCGGTCGCCGCCCGTGACGACCCTCGCCCCCTCCTTCCGGCCCAGCTCGATGTACGACTCGACGCGGTCGCGGTGGGCGGCCGAGATGACCGGGCCGACGACCGTGCCCCTGGCCGCCGGATCGCCCACCTTCAGATGGGCCGCGTACGCGGCGAGCTTTCCGAGCAGCGTGTCATGGACGCCGCGCTGGACCAGGACCCGGGTCGGGGCCGTACAGATCTGGCCGCTGTAGAAGGAGAACGTGGTGCCGATCCCCGCCGCCGCCGAGTCGAGGTCCGCGTCGTCGAGGACGACGGCGGCCCCCTTGCCGCCCAGCTCCATCAGCTGCCGCTTCATGCCCCGCCCGCACACCTCGGCGATGCGCTGCCCGACGGCCGTGGAGCCGGTGAAGCTGACCATGTCGACGTCCGGTGAGTCGACGGCGGCCTCGCCCGCCTCGGGGCCCGATCCGGTGACGACATTGACGACGCCCGCCGGGACACCCGCCGCTTCGAGCGCCTCGGCCATCCGGTAGACGGAGAGCGGGTCCTGCGGCGCGGGCTTCACGACGACCGTGTTGCCCATCGCCAGCGCGGGGGCCACCTTGCCCGCCGGGTTGGCCCAGGGGTTGTTGTACGAGGTGATGCAGGTGACGACGCCGACCGGCTGGCGGACGGCGAGCGCCCCGAAGACCCCGGCCCGCCCCATCGGCCCGGCCTCGTTGATCTGCGGTGCGACCGGCTCCTCGACCGGTTCCAGGGCGCCCCTGGCGTACCGGCGGAAGCGTGCGGCGCCGACGGCGACCTGCATCCCGCGGGCCGTCGCCGTGGTGGCGCCGCTCTCCGCGCGGGCGAGCGCGGCGTGGCCGTCGAGATCGCGCAGCATCAGACCGGCGGCCCTGTCGAGGATCTCGGCCCGCTCCTCGGGGCGGGTGCGCGACCAGCCGGTGAAGGCCTCCCGGGCCGCGGCCGCCGCCGCGTGGACCTGCCCGCGGCTCGCCTCGGGCGCGAGGCCGACGACCTCCTCGGTGGCCGGGTCGATCACCTCGTAGTGGCCGTGTTCGGGCTCGGTCCACCGCCCGCCGATGAACAGACTCCGCTTCTGCTCGCTCATACGGTGCTCACCGTCCGGGTGTCGCGTCCGGAGCGCAGCACCGTGCCGGGTACCGCGCCGGTCACCTTGTCGTCGCGCAGCGTCTCCACGCCGTTGACCCGGACCGACACGATGCCGATCGCCCGGGAGTCGAGCCGGGGGCTGTCGCCGGGCAGATCGTGGACGAGGGTGGCGGGCCCGGCGTCGATGCGCTCCGGGTCGAAGAGGACGAGGTCGGCGTGGAAGCCCTCCTCGATCCGGCCCCGGTCGCGGAGCCCGAAGAGCCGGGCGGGGTCGTCGGTCAGCATCTTCACCGCCTGTTCGAGGGGGACGAGCTTCCGTCCGCGCAGGCAGTCGCCGAGGAACCGGGTGGTGTAGGGGGCGCCGCACATCCGGTCCAGGTGGGCACCCGCGTCGGAGCCGCCGAGCATGACGTCCTCGTGCTCCCAGGTCTCGCGGCGCAGCGCCCAGGAGGCGGGGTCGTTGTCGGTGGGCATGGGCCAGAGCACCGTGCGCAGCTCGTCGGCGGCGCAGATCTCGACGAGGCAGTGGAAGGGGTCCAGGCCGCGCTCGGCGGCGATGTCGCGCACGACGCGGCCGGTCAGCCCTTCGTTGGCCTCGCTGTAGGTGTCGCCGATGACGTACCGGCCGAAGTCGGCGAGGCGGCGGAAGACGCCGGCCTCCTTGCTGTCGGCGCGGCGGAGCATCTCGGCGCGGGTGCCGGCGTCGCGGAGCCGTTCGATGCGCTCGGGCACGGGGAGGGCGAGGACGTCGCCCCAGCCGGGTATGAGGTTGAGCGCGCAGAAGGTGCCGAGCGACATGTTCATCGGGGTGAGGATCGGCATGGTGAGCGCGACGATCCGGCCACCGGCCCGGCGGGCCCGTTCGCTGGGCACGAGCTGACGCGGTACGCGTTCGGGGACGGCGGCGTCGATGGTGAGGACGTTCCAGTTCAGCGGGCGTCCGGCGGCGGCGGTCATGTCGACGAGCAGCTCGATCTCCTCGTCGGAGAACTGGTCGAGGCAGCCCGCGACGATCGCTTCGAGCTGGGTGCCCTCGTGTTCGCCGACGGCCCGGGAGAGGGCGAGGAGCTCCTCCGGGAGCGCGTGCCGGGAGGCGACGGGCTGCCCGTCGCCGTCGGAGTGGCTGGCGGACTGGGTGGTGGACAGCCCCCAGGCCCCGGCGTCCATCGCGTCGTGGAACAGCGCGAGCATGGCGTCGAGCTGCGCGGGGGTGGGCTGTCCGCCGATCGCGTCGGCGCCCATGACGTGCCTGCGCAGGGCGCAGTGCCCGACCATGAACCCGGCGTTGACGGCGATCCGCCCTTCGAGGGCGTCGAGGTATTCGCGGAAGCTGGACCAGGTCCAGTCGACGCCCTCCTCCAGCGCCTTGAGGGCCATGCCCTCCACCCGCGACATCATGCGGCGGGTGTAGTCGGCGTCCTCGGGGCGCCCGGGGTGCAGCGGGGCGAGGGTGAACCCGCAGTTGCCTCCGGCGACGGTGGTGACGCCGTGGTTCATGGACGGGGTGGCGTACGGGTCCCAGAAGAGCTGGGCGTCGTAGTGCGTGTGCGGGTCGACGAACCCGGGCGCGAGGACCAGGCCGGTGGCGTCCTCGGTGGTGACGGCCTCCTCGGTGAGCGTGCCCGGTTCGGCGACGACGGCGATGCGGCCGTCACGGATGCCGATGTCGGCGGGGTACGAGGGCCCGCCGGTGCCGTCCACGACGGTCGCTCCGCGGATGAGGTGGTCGAGCATGACGGGGTTCCCTTCTGTGGTGGGTGGATGCTGCTGCGGTGGGCGGGTGTGCAGCCGGGGTGCGCACGGCCGCGGTACGCACCCCGGCTCCACGGAGCGGCGGTCCGGGAAGACGCCGCTGGTCGGCCGGACCGGCCCTACGCCGCGTCGCGGAAGCGCGAGGTCCGGTGGACCGGGTCCGTGTCGATCTTCGGGATCACGTGTTCACCGATCAGCCTGATCGAGTTCAGCGTGTCCTGACGGCTCACCCCGATCGGCAGCCCGAAGCTCAGCTGGTCCGCCCCCGCCTGTTCCCACCGCCTGCACTGCGCCAGCACCTCGTCCGGGTCACCGCAGATCATCAGCTCCTCGGCGATCAGGAGCTCGATGATCTCCTCGGTGTACTCCGGGAGCAGCTCGGGCCACTCCGGTATCCCCTCCGGGCGGGGGAACGTGTCGTGGTAGCGGAAGAGCAGCGACTGAAGGTAGTTCAGCCCCCCGCCCACCGCGATCTCGACGGCCTTGGCGTGCGTCTCGGCACAGATGGCCGTGGAGGTGACCATGACGTTGTCGTTGACGAAGTCCCCCACGGGCTCGGCCTCCTTGACGGCCGTCTTGTAGGACTCGACGACCCACTCCATGTCGGAGACCTTCTGCACGCTGAAGCCCAGTACGCCGAGCCCCTTCTTGCCCGCCATCGCGTACGAGGACGGCGAGCCGGCCGCGTACCACATCGCCGGGTGCGACTTCCCGTACGGCTTGGGCAGGACCTTGCGCGGCGGCAGCGACCAGTGCTTGCCCTGGAAGCCGGCGTACTCGTCCTGGAGCCACATCTTGGGGAACTCGGCGATGGTCTCTTCCCAGAGTTCCTTGGTGTGGTTCATGTCGGTGATGCCCGGCATGAACCCGAGGATCTCGTGGCTGCCCGCCCCGCGCCCCGAGCCGAACTCGAAGCGGCCCTCCGAGAGGTGGTCGAGCATGGCGACCTTCTCGGCCACCTTCACCGGGTGGTTGACCGGGGCGAGCGGGTTGAAGATGCCGGATCCGAGGTGGATGCGGTCGGTCGCGTGGGCGAGGTAGCCCAGGTACACATCGTTGGCCGAGAGGTGCGAGTACTCCTCCAGGAAGTGGTGCTCGGAGGCCCAGGCGTACTTGAAGCCGGACTTGTCCGCCTGGATGACGTACTCGGTCTCCTCGATCAGCGCCTTGTGCTCTGCCCCGGGGTCGACCTTGGCCCGCGCGGCGGGCACATACCCCTGTACAAAGAGCCCGAATTCCAAGGGGGTTCACCGTCCTCAATCATTTCTGACACTCCGTCAGATCGTGATGCGTCCGACTGTTCCACCGGCACCCGCACCCGTCAATACCTGACGCGTCGTCAGCTCGGGTCAGAACAGGCTGACGCCCGCCAGCCATCCCCCGTCGATGACGAACGGCTGCCCGGTGATGTACGAGGAGTCCTGCGAGGTCAGGAAGAGCGCCAGTGCCGCCACCTCCTCCGGCTGCCCGATCCGGCCCAGCGGCACGAGCTTGCGGTACAGCTCGGCCACCGCCTCCCTCGACTCCTCCGGGTCCGCCGCCGGGTCCAGCGCCGCCGGGTTGGTCATCGCGGTGTCCACGGCCCCGGGGCACAGGGCGTTGACCCGTATCCCCTTCGCGGCCAGCTCCACGGCGGCCACCCGGGTCAGCCCGAGCACCGCGTGCTTGGTGGCGGCGTACGCGCCCACGAACGCCATGCCCGTGAGCCCCGTGTACGAGGCGGTGTTGACGATGGTCCCACCGCCCGCGGCCTCGATCTCCGGCGCGACGTTCTTGATCCCCAGGAACGCGCCCACCTGATTGACCTGCACCACCTGCTGGAACTCCTCCAGCGGCGTGGCCACCAGCTCGTTGAACCGGAGGATCCCCGCATTGTTGACCAGCCCGTCGATCCGCCCGAAGGCGTCCTTGGCGGCGGCGACCGCGGCCCGCCAGTCCTCCTCCCGGCTCACATCGAGGCGAACGAACCGGGCGACGTCCGCCCCCAGCTCCTCCCGTATCTCCTCGGCCAGCGCCTCGCCCTGCTCGTCGAGCACATCGGCGATCACCACCCGCGCGCCCTCCGCGGCGAAGAGCCGCGCCTCCTGCTCACCCTGTCCGCGCGCCGCACCGCTGATGAGTACGACCCGCCCGTCCAGCTTGCCCATGGCCTGACTCCTACCTGTCGAGATGGGGTGCGACCTCGGCGGCGAACACCGCCATCTGGTCGGTCAGTTCGCTGCGGCTCCGGCTGCGGAACCGCACCTGGATCTGGTGGACGCCCATGGCCCGGTACGCGCGCAGCGACTCGGCGACGGCCTCCGGCTTCCCGGTGAGGGTGCGCCGCCCGACGGACCACGTCGGCTCACCGACGTACAGCGGCTCGGTGATCGCACCGATGACGATCGGCGCCTCGACCCCGGCCGCCTCCCGCAGCCGCTTCAGCCGGGCGATCTGTGCGGGGAGCTTCTCCCGGGGGTCCCCCTGCGGCAGCCAGCCGTCGCCCCGCTCGGCCGCCCGGCGCACAGCGGCCGGCGAGGAGCCGCCCACCCAGATCGGCACCCGCCCCTGGGCGGGCCGGGGCAGCTGGCCGAGGCCGCTGAAGGAGAACCGCTCCCCCGCGAACTCCGGGTACTCCTCGGGACCCAGCGCCGCCTTCAGCGCGTCGACGGTCTCGTCGAGCACCTTGCCCCGCCCCTCGAAGTCCGCCCCGAGCGCCTCGAACTCCTCCGGCACGTGCCCGGCCCCGACCCCGAGGATCAGCCGGCCGCCGCTGAGGTGGTCGAGGGTGGCGTACTGCTTGGCGGTGGCCAGCGGATGCCGCAGCCCGACGACGGCGACATGGCTCATCAGCAGGACCCGCTCGGTGATCCCGGCGAGCAGGGCGAGGGTGGCGACCGGGTCGTACCAGACGGTGCCCATGACCCCGGCCAGCCGCCGCGGGATCGCGACATGGTCGCAGCTCGCCAGATAGGCGAAGCCGGCACGGTCGGCGGTGCGGGCGATCGCGGCGAGGTCGGCCGGGCCGGCCGCCGCCTCCCACCCCTCGGCATAGATGGTGCTCTGCGACTGGATCGGCAGCTGCATCCCGTACGACAGCGGCCCGGTGGGCGATATCGGCACCGGACGGCCTCCTCCCCGAGCGAACGAATCTGACGCATCGTCATTTGACGGGCGCGGGGGCCATCGTCACGTCTGACGCTTCATCAGACAAGGGGTGGGGAGGAAGCCTCGCACGGCTCCTGCGACGCGTCGGCGTCGGCGTCGGCGTTTCGGCGCCGACGTCGGAGGTGAGGTCAGCTCAGGGGCGGGTCGGGGGCCTCGGCGTCGGCGTCACCCTCGTGGTCGTCCCCGCCGGTCGCCGCGCTCTCGGGCGCCTCGGCGGCACGGGGGGCGGTGGCGGTACCGGGGGCCGGGGCGGGGGCCGTCACCTCCTCTTCCTCGTCCTCGCTCTCGTCCGGGGCGGCCTGAACGCCAACGTCCTGCGAACCCACCACGTTCTGGTCGATCGCGCCCCCGCCGCCGTCGTGGTCGCTGCCCGCCGTGCCCTTGCTGAGGGGGCCCAGCACATTGAGCGTGCGGTCCACCTCCAGCCAGGAGTCGGCGTTGGAGTTGTCGATGGTGATCAGGGAGGGGCCGTGATGCGTCTCCATGCCGCCGTCCGGGGCGTCGGCCCAGGCGGTACCCGCGGCCCACTGGCCCTGGCAGAGCGCGCCGAGGACGGCCGAAGCCAGGGCCGCACGCGCCCTGGACGAGGTGAGTCCCATGTGTCCGTGTCCTTCTTTCGCTGTGGTTCACCTGTCGCCGGGGCGCCATGGAGCGTGGGGGTTCCTCCACGGAGGCCCCGGCGTTCGGTCGGTGGGGATACGGCCGGACGCTCCCCCGCTCCCGGCCTCGGTCCGTGTCAGACGGTCACGGCCACCGGCTCGGGCGCCGGGTGGTGCCTGCTGATGTTCTTCTCCAGCAGCTCCGTCGAACGCTGCACCCCGATCCCCTCGGACGGCACGAACTCGGGCAGCCGCCCGTCGGACACCTTGAGATCCGTCAGCGCGCTGTCGATGGCCGCGTGCGCCGCGAAGAGGCAGGGGGTGCTGTAGATGGCCACCTGGCACTCCAGGTCGGTCAGTTCGGAGAGCGAGAGCCTGGGCGACTTGCCGCCCGCGATCTGGTTGAAGAGCAGCGGCTTGTCACCGACCACCTTCCGGATGCGCTTGATCCACTCCACGCTGCGCACCCCGTCGACCAGGACGACATCGGCCTCCGTCTCGGCCAGCGCCTCGGCCCGGCGCAGGATGTCGGCCTCCTCCGTGGCGTCGGTGCGGGCGACGACCACCAGGTCCCGCCTGCTCTCCAGCACCAGATCGAGCTTCTCCAGGTACTCCTCCAGCGGCAGCACCTGCTTGCCGTCCGCGTGACCGCACCTGCGGGGGCGCTTCTGGTCCTCCAGGATGACGCCGGAGGCACCGATCCGCTCCAGTCGCTGCACCACGTGGCAGGCCACCTCGGGATCGACATAGCCGTCGTCGATGTCGACCAGCAGGTGGTGGGCGGGGAAGGCCGGTCGCAGCCGCTCCACGAAGGCCACCATGTCCGGCCAGGCGATGAAGCCGATGTCGGGGAGCCCGTAGTGGGAGGCGGCGAAGCCGAAGCCGGACACGAAGAATCCGTCGTAGTGCCGGGCCACGACGGAGGCCGAGTACATATCGTAGATGCCGATGAGAGGAGTCGTTCCCGGAGACCGGATTTCTTCCCTCAGCGCAGTTCCGTAGCGCACAGCGTCTCTCCTTGACCAGTGGATGTACGGGTGTCGAGCGATGTCGTCCCGGGTGCTGCGGGCTCCGTCGGCACCGGGCCCCCGGAGCCGCTGATGGCACGGGTGCGGGAACACCACGCGCAGCACTCGCCTGCGAGAAAGACGGCGGCGTTCCCGCCGCACGGGACGTAGATCTGCCCTCTCGCGAAGACGCGTATAGCTATACAGACATGACTGTGTCTTTAATTCGGGACACGCCGTTTTTTACCTTGCGTGCGAGGCGTTCCGGGCGTACGCCGGGGCCTGTTGAAGGCGCGAAGAATCAGCCGAGCATTTCCGTTCGGATCATCCGAAACAGCAACTCGGGAAATCTCCGACTGCCTTGCGTTTGCGCTGTGTTGACGCTTTGCCCCAGGGTCGGAGCGGCGGTCCGAGCGGTGCCGTCCGACGCTCCGCCGGAACACCTCGGCAGTAACGTTCCATCCCACCGACAGCCACCGGCGGCGCGCCTAACAATCGAACTGTTCGAGAAGATTCTCCACATAATTTTCCAGGCGCTCCGTGAGCACCACGGGCGTCAGATCGGTCCGCCCCAGCTCCCGCCACGGGACCGCCGGCTTCTCCGCGTCCGGGGCGTAGGCGAGCGCGTCCAGCAGCCGCCAGTACAGGTGGTCCGCCCCGCTCGCGGCCAAGCGCCCGCCCGCCGCCTCGTACCGCCCGGCGAAGCTCATCCCCGCCGGGACGCCGTGCAGCAGCGCCAGCGCCGTCGAGCAGTGGGCGACGTCCAGATCGGCCGGGCCCCAGGAGGTCTCGACCCAGTCGACGACCCCGCTGACCCGCGGCTCGGCCGCCGCACCGTCGAAGAGCACATTGCCCGGGTGGAAGTCCCGGTGCAGGAACTTCGGTACGTACGCGGGAGGTTCGCGGCGGATCAGCTCCACCGCCCGCCGCCACAGCAGCGGCCGGCCGGTGGCGTCGGGCACCCGCACCCGGTCCGGCGCGGTCCACGGCTCGTAGTCACGCGGGCGGGCCGGGGCGGCGACCTCGACCCGGTGGATGCCCGCCAACTGCCCGGCCAGCAGCCCGATGCGCCGCTCCGCCCCCGCGTCGTCGACCCGCACCTCCCCGGGCAGCAGGGTCATCAACAACGAAGGGTGGTCGCAGTGTTCGCCCCGGGCGTCGACGGCCACGCACCGCGCCGCCGGGACGTCCGTGCCGGCCAGCAGCCGCAGTACGTCCGCCTCGCGGGTGAGCAGCCCCGGCGCATGGCGCACGAAGAAGGGCTTGACGAAGGACCGCAGGACCAGCGAACGCCCGCCCTGTGGACCGGAGATGTCCAGCCGTCGCATCTGCGAGCTCCAGCCGCCGAGCAGCCGCCGCACTCCCTCGATCCGCTCCCCCGGCGCCAGGTTCTCCCCGGCCCAGGCCCGCGTCGCCGCCCAGCCGGGACCGCCGTCCGCCGCTTCACCCATGCGGGAAGCGTAACGACGGCCGGTACGAGGGCGCGGCCACGCCCTCGTACCGGGTCATGGGCGCCGGTCAGCAGTCCGGGACGACCGCCCCGTTGTTGTCCCGGGCCTCGTCATTGCCCCAGCGGGACAGGTAGTAGGCCGAGACGTACGCGCCCCGCCCGTTCTTGCCCGCGTACACCGTGTCCAGGTCCGTCCTGAGCCACCAGTGGTTGTAGCTGGAGCCCGAACCGACCTGGGCTCCCCACACCTTGCAGTAGACGTAGTTCGTACCGGCCTTCAGCACGCCCTGCGCATCGCCCGTGTTCGGCGCCGCGTAGCCCGTGGCGTCGGCGAAGGTGTCGACCCAGTACTTGCCGCCCCCGCCGCTACCGCAGCCGTTGTCGCTGGTCAGATACTTGCTGTAGTACGAGCCGGGGTACGGGGCGAGCGACTGGCCGTTGATGGAGATGGTCTGGCCCACGCCGTTGTACAACTGCTCGTAGTGGATGTGGGCGCCGCTGCTGTTGCCGGTGGAGCCGGTGACGCCGATCTGCTGCCCCTGCGACACGGAGGCGCCGTCGGCGACCGAGTACGAGGAGAGGTGGAAGTAGTAGGTCTGCCAGCCGCCGCCGTGGTCGATGACGATGTAGTTGCCCGCTCCGCTGGGCTGGGAGTACCGGTGGGCGGTTCCGCCGGACGAGGCGAGGACGGGGGTGCCCGCGGTGGCGCCGCCGTCGGTGCGTATGAAGTCCAGGGCCGATCTGACCTCCGCCGAGTGGTGGCTGTAGGTCCAGGTCTGGCCGCAGGGGAACGGTGCCTTGAAGTTCGGGGCCGCGGCGGCGGGAGTCGCGGTCAGCAGCCCCGCGATCAGGGCCAGCAGCCCCAGCAGGGCGAAACGTATCGAGCGCATGCGCGGTCATCCTCCGAGTCGAGTCCGAGCGAGGTAGGGGTGTACGGGACGGCCTCAGGCCGAACGGACCCAAGATTGCCGGAAGTTCGGCCGCTCCAGTAGACCCGTCAGCCACTCGATCACCCGTCGCGACAAGGACAACATGAAGCTGCCACAGCAGAAGACCTTCTCTGCTGTGGCAGCGACCGGGGGATGTCCCGAACCCTGGGCGGGTTCCTGTCCGTCCCCCTCGGAACCGGTCAGATCACGCAGTGGTGGCGGGAATGCAGACCGCGTACGACTGAACGGTCTGCGGGGTGGCGCCACTGTTGTACGCCGAGACGTGCCAGCTGTTGGTCGAGGTGTCCGGAGCGCTCGCGGTCCAGTGGATGTCGTCGTTCTGCAGCTGGTTCACGACCCCTCCCCCGGTCAGCACGGTGCCGGCAGGGCAGGTGGCCGTGATGTCCTGGATGCTGCCCCCGGCGGGCACGAGCATGGCGGTGCTGGTAGCAGTCTGGGCCGGGCCGACAGGCCCGGTCGGACCGGTGGCACCGGTCGCACCGGTCGCACCGGTCGCGCCGGTCGCGCCGGTCGCGCCAGTGGCACCTGTCGGGCCCGTGGGTCCCGTCGCACCATCAGCACCATTGGCACCAGTCGCACCAGTGGCACCTGTCGGGCCCGTGGGTCCCGTCGCACCATCAGCACCATTGGCACCGGTCGCACCCGTGGCACCCTGCAGACCAGTGGCACCCGTCGGACCCGTCGGACCGGTAGCACCGGTCGCGCCATCAGCACCATTGGCACCAGTCGCACCAGTGGCACCTGTCGGGCCCGTGGGTCCCGTCGCACCATCAGCACCATT
>NZ_BMTF01000014.1 GCF_014649535.1 Streptomyces gelaticus | reverse complement strand
CAGCGCAGCACGCAACGTCCTCTTCGAAGGACGCCGCATCGTCGCCGCCGGACGGGCGGAGACGCCAAACGCCTGTGGAGCGCCGGTAAGACGGGCATCCGTGCCCGCGCAGCGCGGTGAAGCAGGAAGCCCCCGGAAGGGTCACACGCCCCAGGCCGGAATCCCTGGACTTTAGGCCAGGAAGCACGTCAAGTCAGGCTCCGTTCGATTCACTCATGGGGGAACATGCTGAGCGAGGCTATGGCAGCCCTGGCCGCAGCCGGAGGAACCGTGATCAGAGGTCAGAGGGCCCTTTTCGAGGGCAGGTGACGGCAGGCTGGAGAGCCTGCCACATCGCGATATTCCAATTACTGCTGTTGTGCCACTCCACGGTGTAATCCATGTGCCATCCGGCCTGGTTCTTGATTTCAACGACTTCGCCGTTTGCCTCGAAATTGATCGAGGTGAATCCGGTGCCGTTTAAGGGCGTTCCATCGGGAGTAGTGGAGGGAGGAAGCGGCCGCAGGTGAGGGCGAGCATCGCTGACAGCTGCGGGGGAACCGGTCGTGTACGCCAGCCCTCCCGGCGACCCGTCACCCTCACCCCAGGCCGTGCCGGAGCTGTGCGGGTGCGAAAGGCGGTTACCCGAGGATTCGGGTCGCCACGCGCAACTCAGCCAGCACCCGCGCACCCCTGTCGACCTCCCCACCGGCATCCGGACCCTTGACCCCCGGCTTTCGGCCGCACAGGATCACGCCATGACAGGTGTACGGAGCAGCACAGTCGACGGAGTCCTGGCACGCAGCGCCCGGCGCGCCCCGGACCACACCGCCCTGCGGTACGCGGACCGGTCATGGACGTACGCGGAGCTCGACGCGGCCGTCAGTACCGCCGCCGCCTTCCTCACCGGTGAGCACGGGCTGCGCCCCGGGGACCGGGTCGCTTGCTACGCGCACAACTCCGACGCGTATCTCATCGGCTACCTCGGCTGTGCCCGCGCGGGACTGGTCCATGTGCCGGTCAACCAGAACCTCACCGGCGACGACCTCACGTACATCCTGGAACAGTCCGGCAGCGCGCTCGTCCTCACCGATCCCGCCATCGCCGACCGGATTCCGGCCGCATACCCCGTACGCCCGCTGCGCGACGCACCGGACTCGCTCCTCGCGGCCACCGACACCCCGCGCCCCTTCGCCCCGGAACACGGACCGGCCGCCAAAGACCTCGTCCAGCTGCTCTACACCTCGGGCACCACCGCGCTGCCCAAGGGTGCGATGATGACCCACGGGGCGCTCGTGCACGAGTACATCAGCGCGATCACCGCGCTCGATCTGCGGGCCACCGACCGGCCCGTCCACTCGCTGCCGCTCTACCACTCCGCGCAGATGCATGTCTTCCTGCTGCCCTACCTCGCGGTCGGGGCGCAGAACACCATTCTCGACGCACCGAACGCCGAGCGGATCTTCGACCTGGTGGAGACGGGGCAGGCCGACAGTGTCTTCGCCCCGCCGACCGTGTGGATCGGAATCTCCCAGCACCCCGGCTTCGCCACCCGCGAACTCGGCGGCCTGCGCAAGGCGTACTACGGCGCGTCGATCATGCCCGTGCCCGTACTGGAACGGCTGCGCGAACGGCTGCCCGCGCTCGCCTTCTACAACTGCTTCGGGCAGAGCGAGATCGGCCCGCTCGCCACCGTCCTCGGACCGGACGAGCACGAGGGCCGGATGGACTCCTGCGGCAGGCCTGTCCTCTTCGTCGAGGCCAAGGTCGTCGACGAGGACGGCAAGGAGGTCCCCGACGGCACGGCCGGCGAAGTGGTCTACAGGTCGCCCCAGTTGTGCGAGGGCTACTGGGAGAAACCCGAGGAGACCGCGGAGGCCTTCCGCGACGGCTGGTTCCACTCCGGCGACCTCGCGGTGCGCGATGCCGAGGGCTTCTTCACCGTCGTCGACCGGGTGAAGGACGTCATCAACTCCGGGGGTGTCCTCGTCGCCTCCCGGCAGGTCGAGGATGCCCTCTACACACATCCCGCCGTCGCCGAGGCCGCGGTGATCGGGCTGCCGGACGAGCGCTGGATCGAGGCCGTCACCGCCGTCGTCGTGCTGCGCGGTGACGCGACGGCGGCCGAACTGATCGATCACGCCCGCGAGCGGCTCGCCCACTTCAAGGCCCCGAAGAGGGTGCTCCTCGTGGACGAACTGCCGCGCAACGCCAGCGGGAAGATCCTCAAGCGGGAGCTGCGCGACCGGTTCGCGTGACGGGCCGCCTCCGGTCTCCCGTATCGGGCTTCGGCCGGGGCGAGGGAAGCGGCCGCCGCTCCGGCCGGGTTGATAGGCAAGTCGCGACTTGCCTATGGTGGGGTCATGGCGGAGGATGTCTTCAAGGCGCTGGCCGACCCCACCCGTCGGCGCATCCTGGACGAGCTGGTGGAACGGGACGGTCAGACGCTGTTCGAGATCTGCACCCGGCTGGTGACCGGGCACGGCCTGGGGCTGTCCCGCCAGGCGATCAGCCAGCACCTGGCCGTACTGGAATCGGCGGGCCTGGTCCTTTCGCGACGCCAGGGCCGCTACAAGTTCCACGACCTGAACACCGAACCCCTTGAGCGCATCGTGACCCGGTGGCTCAGGCCCGATGCACCGGAGAAGACCCCATGAGGATCCACCTGTCCAGTGTTTTCGTCGACGACCAGGACAAGGCCCTGCGCTTCTACACCGAAGTGCTGGGCTTCGTGAAGAAGCACGACGTCCCGCTGGGCGAGGCGCGATGGCTGACCGTGGTCGCGCCGGAGGACCCCGAGGGGACGGAACTGCTGCTCGAACCCTCCGGCCATCCCGCGGTGCAGCCGTACAAGACGGCGCTGGTCGAGGACGGCATCCCGGCCACCTCCTTCGCGGTGGACGACGTCCCCGCGGAGTTCGACCGGCTGCGCGGGCTCGGGGTGCGCTTCACCCAGGAGCCCCTGGAGATGGGACCGGTCACCACCGCGGTCCTCGACGACACCTGCGGCAACCTGATCCAGATCGTGCACAGCCGGCAGTGAGCCGGCGCGGCCGCCGGCCGGGCCCGGTCGTCCGGGCGCTCGGCCGACGGTGGTCCGGCGAGGTCTAACGCCCGCCGCGCTCGTCCACGATCCGCTTGAACTTCCCGACCGACCGCTCCAGCGTCTCCGGATCGACGATCTCGACCGCGACCGACACCCCGATCCCGTCCTTGACGGCCGCCGTGATCGACGCCGCGGCCGCCGCCCGCTGCTCCGGGCCGGCCCCCGCCCGCGCCTCCGCCCGCACGGTCAGCGCGTCGAGACGGCCCTCGCGGGTCAGCCGCAGCTGGAAGTGGGGTGCCACGCCCGGTGTGCGCAGCACGATCTCCTCGATCTGGGTCGGGAAGAGATTCACGCCGCGCAGGATCACCAGATCGTCGCTGCGCCCGGTCACCTTCTCCATCCGCCGGAACACCCGGGCGGTGCCCGGCAGCAGCCGGGTCAGGTCCCGGGTCCGGTAGCGGATCACCGGCATGGCCTCCTTGGTGAGCGAGGTGAAGACCAGCTCGCCCTCCGCGCCCTCCGGCAGCACCTCGCCGGTGAACGGGTCGACCACCTCGGGATAGAAGTGGTCCTCCCAGACGTGCAGGCCGTCCTTGGTCTCGACGCACTCCTGCGCCACACCGGGCCCCATCACCTCCGAGAGGCCGTAGATGTCGACCGCGTCGATCGCGAACCGCTCCTCGATCTCGCGCCGCATCTCCTGCGTCCACGGCTCGGCACCGAAGATCCCGACCTTCAGTGAGGTCGTACGCGGATCGACGCCCTGCCGTTCGAACTCGTCGAGCAGTGTCAGCATGTACGACGGGGTCACCATGATGATCTCGGGACGGAAGTCCTGGATCAGCTGGACCTGGCGGGCGGTCATGCCTCCGGAGGCGGGGACGACCGTGCAGCCGAGCCGCTCCGCCCCGTAGTGCGCGCCGAGTCCGCCGGTGAACAGTCCGTAACCGTACGCCACATGGATCTTCTGCCCGGGACGTCCACCGGCGGCCCGGATGGAGCGGGCGACCACGTCGGCCCAGGTGTCCAGGTCCCGCTGGGTGTAGCCGACGACGGTCGGGCGGCCTGTCGTCCCGCTGGACGCGTGGATCCGGCGCACGCGCTCCTCGGGGACGGCGAACATGCCGAAGGGGTAGTTGTCCCGCAGGTCGGCCTTGGTCGTGAAGGGGAAACGGGCGAGATCGGCGAGCGTACGGCAGTCGTCCGGACGCAGCCCGGCCTTGTCGAACGCGGCCCGGTAGTGGCCGACGTTCTCGTACGCGTGGCGCAGCGTGGCCCGCAACCGCTCCAGCTGGAGTGCTTCCAGCTCGTCCCGGCCCAGTCGCTCCGCCTCGTCCAGCAGGGACGTCATCCGGATCTCCCTCTTCCGAGCAGACGACCGATCATTCGGTCGATCTTTCGAGAGTAGTAATTCAGGATGTTCCGCTCCTTGGCAAGAGGGGTGACGCAGCTCGTCCGGGCTGCGGATTCGCTCATACCGAACATGGGTGCGCCGCACGTACGGCCCTGTTTGGATGGCGTCCATGCCGATCTTCCACGCACACGACGGGACCGAACTCGCCTACCGCGTTCTGGGGGAGGGGGCTTCGCTGATCTGCCTGCCCGGCGGCCCGATCCGGGCCGGTGCATACCTGGGAGACCTCGGCGGGCTCAGTACCCACCGCCGGCTCGTGGTGCCGGATCCGCGCGGCGCCGGTGACTCCGCGGTGCCGGACGACCCGTCGGCCTACCGCTGCGACCGGCTGGTGGACGACATCGAGGCGCTGCGCGAACACCTCGGCGAGGACCGCATCGACCTGCTCGCCCACTCCGCCGCCGGGAACCTGGCCGCGCTCTACGCCGCGCGGTACCCGGAGCGGCTGCGTACGCTCACCCTCGTCACTCCCGGCACCTCGGCGGTCGGTATCGAGGTCACCGAACAGGACTGGTACGAGGCGAGCGAACTCCGGCGCGACGAACCGTGGTTCCCGGCCGCACGGGCCGCCCTGGACGACTTCCTGGCGGGGGGTGCCGCGGACGACGTCCGGGCCGCTGTCGCGCCACTCGTCTACGGGCGCTGGGACGAGGCCGCCCGTGCACATGCCGCCGCCGGGCCCGGACAGACCAACTCCGGTGCCGCCGCCTTCTATTACGGGGACGGGGCCTTCGATCCGGCCGCCACCGTTGCCGCGCTGGCGACGGTCACCGCACCGGTGCTCGTCCTCGCGGGGGAGTACGACGGAGGGCCCACCCCGGACCGCGCCGCCGAACTGGTCGCGCTCTTCCCGAACGCCGAGTTCGTCGTGCAGCGCGGCGCCGCACACTTCCCCTGGCTGGACGACCCGGGCGCCTTCGTCCGTACCGTGGAGGCCTTCCTCGACCCGGACGTGCTCAGTGTGCAGGCCGGTGGCACCCGGCTGGCCCACCGGGTGTGGGGGGATCCGTCGGCGCCGCCCGTCGTGCTCGCCCACGGCCGCTCGGGCGACAGTCGGACCTGGACCGTGATCGCCGAACACCTCGCGGCCGAACACCGGGTGTACGCCTTCGACTTCCGCGGTCACGGGCTCAGCGACTGGCCCGGCCGCTACTCCTTCGAGCTGTTCCGGGACGACTTGCACGCCTTCCTGGAGGCCCGCAACCTGGCGGGCGCCACCGTGATCGGGCACTCCATGGGCGCCGCTGCCGCCTATCTGCTCGCCGAGCGGGAACCCGGGCTGATCGGCCGGCTCGTCCTGGAGGAGGTACCGCCGCCGTTCCCGCTCGATCCGCCGCGCGCCCCCGCCGGGCGGCCCGACAAGGACCTGGACTTCGACTGGCCGGTGGTGCCGTCGACCGATGCCCAGCTGAACCGACCGGACCCCGCCTGGGGGGAACGCCTCGGCGAGATCACCGCCCCCACCCTCGTCATAGGCGGCGGCCCCACCAGCCAGATCGCCCAGGAAGGACTGGTCCGGCTGGCGGAGCGGATACCCGGCGGCCAGTTCGTCACGATCGATGCCGGACACCTCGTTCACACCGAGAAACCGGGTGAATTCCTCGCGGAAATAAGAAAGTTCGGTCTTTCCTGAGTGGGCGTCAGGAACGCTGCAGCAGGGTGGTCAGGACCTCGTCGAGGGTGCTCTCCGCATCCGCTGCGGGGCCCGTCGACCGCCAGGCCACGAAACCGTCGGGACGCACCAGGACGGCACCCTCGGCCGTCGTCCCGTGGAGAGCGGCCCAGTCCGCGCCGTTCTCCGGCTCCAGCTCGGCGCCCGGACCGATGCCGTACGCGTGCAGCCGGACCTGGAGCCGGTCGGCCACCCGCGCCGCCGCCCGGCGCCACGCCACGTCCGCACCGTCCGTGAGCAGCACCATCGTCTGCTCGTACAGATCCAGTGTGGACTTGCGCTCGCCTCCCTGATGAACCCACAGATGCGGTGCACGACTTCCCGGTTCTCCACTCAGCTGCATCCCCTGCGGCACCACCGGCTGCTCGGGGTCGGTGCCCAGCACCGCGCCGCGGACATAGCGGTAACCCAGAGCCACGCCGAGCATGCCGCCCTGCTTTCCGCCGCCCACGCCGGGCGCCGCCGAATACCCCGGGTGGCTGTGCTCGCTGGAGCGCGCCGAAGCCCGTGCGCTCGTCGCCCGCGCCACCGGCAGCCGTTCCGCCTCGTACGTGTCCAGCAGCCCCGGACCCGCCTCGCCCTTCAGCACGGCGGCGAGCTTCCAGGCCAGGTTGTGCGCGTCCTGAATACCGGTGTTGGAGCCGAACGCCCCGGTGGGGGACATCTCGTGGGCCGAGTCGCCGGCGAGGAAGACCCGGCCGGAGGAGTACCGTTCGGCGACCCGCTCCGCGGCGTGCCACGGCGCCTTGCCGGTGATCTCGACATCGATGTCCGGAGCGCCGACCGCGGTACGGATGTGCTCTGCACACCGCTCGTCGGTGAAGTCCTCCAGAGTTTCGCCGAGTTGGGGCTTCCACGGCGCATGGAACACCCAGTCCTTCGTGTTGTCGACCGGCAACAGGGCGCCGTCCGCAGCGGGGTTGGTGAGATAGCAGACGATGAAGCGGCGCTCGCCCAGCACATCGGCGAGCTTCCGGGAGCGGAAGGTGATGCTGACGTTGTGGAAGAGGTCGCCGGGCCCCGTCCGGCCGATGCGCAGCTGTTCGCGAATGGGGCTGCGCGGCCCGTCGGCCGCGACGAGGTAGTCCGCGCGCACACTGATGTGCTCGCCGGTCTCCCGGTTCTTCAGTACCGCGTCCACCCCTGACGGGTCCTGGTCGAAGCTCTGCATCTCGGTGGAGAAGCGCAGGTCACCGCCCTGCTCCCGGGCCTGCTTCAGCAGCACCGGCTCCAGGTCGTTCTGGCTGCACAGGCACCAGCCGGTCGGACTGAACCGGGCGATCCCACCACCCGGGTCGATCTCCTTGAACAGCCACTCCTGATCGTCCCCGGTGAGCGAACCGGCTTGCAGGATCCCGTGGTTGTCGGCGAGGACCGAGGCCGCCCGCCGGATGTCCGCCTCGGCACCCGCGGTACGGAAGACCTCCATCGTGCGGACGTTGTTGCCGCGGCCGCGGGGGTGTGTCGAGGTGGCCCGGTGCCTCTCGACCAGCAGGTGCTCGATCCCGAGCCGGCCGAGGAAGACCGAGGCGGACAGACCCACCAGGGAGCCGCCCACGATGAGGACCGGTACGCGAATGTCGACGTTCTCGTTCATCAGTTGCTCCAGCTCGGACGCCGTTCGGTTGCATTGTTCAATGCCCTGGTGAGAGCGGTTCGGACGGCTGCTCACCTGAACGGTTCATAAATCTCGCGCCACCCGGACCAGCGTTTCACGATCGGTCACGGAGACGACACCCGCGGCCTTGGGGGCGGACCATTCGCATCCGCCGGGAGAGTCCCCGCTCCGAATCCACTCGCCAACCGACGGTTGACGGCATGCCACCCGGCTCGACCCACGAAACCGTCTCGAAGGAGATCGAAAGATGACCACCACCCTCTCGGAACGGATCTCCCAGTCCGCCTTCGACGGTTCCCGGCTGCGCGTCGTGCTGCTGCTGGACCTCTACGACGGGGCCCAGAAGGAGTTCCTGGAGGCGTACGAACACCTGCGCAACCAGGTGGCGTCCGTTCCCGGACACATCAGCGACCAGCTGTGCCAGTCCATCGAGAACCCCTCCCAATGGCTGATCACCAGCGAGTGGGACAGCGCACCTCCCTTCCTCGCCTGGGTGAACAGCGAGGAGCACGTCGCGACGGTCCAGCCGCTGCACAACTGCGTGCGCGACACCCGCTCGCTGCGCTTCAGCGTCCTGCGGGAGACCGGGAAGGCCTTCGAGATGGCGCCCGAGACGGCCAAGGGCCGGCTCCAGGCGTCCCCGCGTCTGGGCGACGGGGTGGTGCGCCACGCGCTCACCTTCACCGTCAAGCCGGGCACCGAGGACATCGTCGCGAAGATCCTGGCCGACTACGACTCCCCGAACGCACGGGTCGACGAGGACACCCGGCTGCGCCGCACCTCGCTCTTCATGCACGGAAACCGCGTCGTGCGGGCCGTCGAGGTCGAGGGTGACCTGCTCGCCGCGCTGCGCCACGTCGCCCGGCAGCCCGAGGTCAGAGCCGTCGAAGAGGCCATCAACCCGTATCTGGAGCAGGACCGGGACCTCAGCGACCCGGACTCCGCCCGGATGTTCTTCACCCGGGCGGCGCTCCCGACCGTCCACCACGTGACCGCCGGACGGCACAAGGCGGAGGACATCCGCCGGCACGCCCTCTTCTACCAGGCCAAGGAGGGATGCGGGATGGCCCTCGCCCGGCTCCTCGCCGAGCACGACGAGGAGGCGGCCGACGACCCGGCGAGCATCATCGACAGCAGCACCATCTTCCAGCGCGACGACGTCGTCGTCCGCCTCCTCGAAGCGGCCGAACCGATCGACGCGCAGCCCGCCCAGGCGGTGGGCATCGACGGCCCCGGCAAGGTGGCCAGGCTCGGGCGTCTCCTCGACGGCGGCAGCAACGCCGTACCCGCCGACGAGCAGGGCGTCTCGCGCTTCCTCGAGCAGTCCGAGATGACCCTGATCACGGATCGGCGGGCCATGGAGTCCTGAACCGCGCATCCGCACCCTGGGGGGTTCTCGCTCAACCCGTCACCACAACGCGCAATGCGCCAGGAGGAAAACAGTCATGACCATGCACCGGCCACGCATCGTGGACCTCAGCGAGACGCAGCCCAACCGCAGGCGTGGCGGAGATCTCCGCGCCATGCTCACACCGACTGCGGTGGGAGCCACCAGCGGCTTCATGGGACTGGCGATCGTTCAGCCCGGCGACCGCATCGGCGAGCACTACCACCCGTACTCCGAGGAGTTCGTGTACGTCGTGAACGGCCTGCTGGAAGTGGACCTGGACGGTGAACCGCACCGGATGCGGCCCGACCAGGGCCTGCTGATCCCTCCCCATGTACGCCACCGCTTCCGCAACGTGGGCGACGTCGAGGCACGCATGGTCTTCCACCTCGGTCCGCTCGCCCCGCGTCCGGAACTCGGCCACGTCGACACCGAGCACACCGAATCCGCCGACCGCGTCACGCCTCCGGAACGAACGGAGGCCGCCTCATGACCCGCCGCGTGGCGGTCACCGGCGTCGGCGTCGTCGCCCCCGGCGGCATCGGCGCACCGGCCTTCTGGGACCTCCTCGCGAACGGACGGACCGCGACCAGGGGCATCACGCTCTTCGACCCGGCCGGGTTCCGCTCCCGGATCGCCGCCGAGTGCGACTTCGACCCGGCGGCGCACGGCCTGGACGCCGACACCGTCGACCGCTCGGACCGCTACATCCAGTTCGCCATGGTGGCCGCCAGGGAGGCCCTCGGCGACGCCGGCCTCGACCCGGAGAAGGTGGACCCCTGGCGGATCGGGGTGTCGCTGGGCACCGCGGTCGGCGGTACCACCCGGCTGGAGCACGACTACGTCGCCGTCAGCGAGAGCGGTGCCCGCTGGGACGTCGACCACCGCTCGGCCGGCCCCCACCTGGAGCGGGCCTTCTCACCCAGCTCCCTCGCCTCGGCCGTGGCCGAGCAGGTCGGCGCGCACGGCCCGGTGCAGACCGTCTCGACGGGTTGCACCTCCGGCCTCGACGCGATCGGGTACGCCTTCCAGTCCATCGAGGAGGGCCGCATCGACGTGTGTGTCGCCGGAGCGTCCGACTCCCCGATCACCCCGATCACCGTGGCCTGCTTCGACGCGATCAAGGCCACGTCGCCGAACAACGACGACGCCGAGCACGCCTCCCGGCCGTTCGACGCACGTCGCGACGGCTTCGTCATGGGCGAGGGCGGAGCGGTCCTCGTCCTGGAGGAGCTGGAGCACGCCCGTGCCCGCGGTGCCACCGTCTACTGCGAGATCGCGGGCTACGCCACCTTCGGCAACGCCTACCACATGACCGGGCTGACCCCGGAGGGCCTGGAGATGGCCGAGGCGATCAACCGGGCGCTGGGCCACGCCCGCATGGACGGCTCGCAGATCGACTACGTCAACGCGCACGGCTCCGGAACCAAGCAGAACGACCGGCACGAGACGGCCGCCGTGAAGCGGGCACTGGGCGCACACGCCTTCGACATCCCGATGAGTTCGATCAAGTCCATGGTCGGCCACTCGCTGGGGGCCATCGGAGCGATAGAAATCGCGGCCTGCGTACTGGCACTGGAGCACCAGACGGTGCCGCCGACGGCGAACTACGAGAGCCCCGACCCCGAATGCGACCTCGACTACGTGCCGCGCACCGCACGCCCCCTGAAGCTGCGCAGCGTCCTCTCGGTGGGCAGCGGCTTCGGCGGCTTCCAGTCCGCGGTGGCCCTGACCCGTGCAGGTGGGAGGACACCATGAGAACCCGCAAAGCCCGGCGCACCGTCGTCACCGGCATCGGTGTGGTCGCCCCCAACGGAAACAACACCGAGGCCTTCTGGAAGCGGACGCACGAAGGAATGAGTGTCCTGGACCGGGTCACCCGCGAGGGCTGCGAGCACCTGCCCCTGCGGGTCGCGGGCGAGGTGCGGGGATTCGAGGCGGACGAGCTGATCGAGGAGCGATTCCTCGTCCAGACCGACAAGTTCACGCACTTCGCGATGGCCGCCGCGGACATCGCGCTGGACGACGCCCGGCTCGGCCGCGCCGACTACGAGAGCTCACCCTTCGACGTCGGTGTGGTGACCGCCGCCGGTTCCGGCGGCGGCGAGTTCGGCCAGCGCGAACTCCAGCGGCTCTGGGGACAGGGGCCCACCTACGTGGGTCCGTATCAGTCCATCGCCTGGTTCTACGCGGCCAGCACCGGCCAGATCTCGATCCGCGGCGGCTTCAAGGGTCCGTGCGCGGTCGTGGCCAGCGACGAGGCCGGTGGCCTGGACGCACTGGCGCACGCCGCCCGCTCCATCCGCGGCGGCACCGAAGCGGTGGTGGTCGGCGCGGCCGAGGCCCCGCTGGCCCCCTACTCGGTCGTCTGCCAGCTCGGGTACGAGGACCTGAGCACCGTCGAGGACCCCACCTGTGCCTACCGGCCGTTCACCTCGGGCGCCTGCGGCTTCGTGCCGGCCGAGGGCGGCGCCATGCTGGTGGTCGAGGAGGAGCAGTCGGCGCGCCGGCGCGGCGCCAAGGTCCGGGCCGAACTCGCCGGTCACGCCGCCACGTTCACCGGTGCGGCCAGGTGGGAGGAGTCCCGGGAGGGGCTCGCCCAGGCGATCATCGGCGCGCTGCGGGAGGCCGACTGCGCACCGGACGAGATCGATGTCGTGTTCGCGGACGCCCTCGGCGTACCCGCGGCCGACCGTGCGGAGGCGCTGGCGATCGCCGATGCCCTCGGCGCGCACGGCAAGCGGGTCCCGGTGACGGCGCCCAAGACCGGTATCGGACGCGCCTACTGCGGTGCACCGGCGCTGGACGTGGCCGCCGCGGTGCTCTCCATGGAGAACGCGCTCATACCGCCCACCCCGAACGTCTTCGAGGTGTGCCACGACCTCGACGTGGTCACCGGCTGCGCCCGCCCCGCCGAGCTGCGCACGGCGTTGGTGCTCAGCCGCGGGCTCATGGGCTCGAACGCGGCGATGGTGCTGCGGTGCTCCACCGACCCCCAATCGTGAGAAGGAGAAGTCCTCATGACCGACCGACTGACCTATACGGAACTCGCCGTCCTGATGAAGAAGGGCGCCGGAGTCACCGTCGACCCGCGCGACATGGAGCAGCGCCCCGGATCGGCCTTCGACGAGTACGGCCTCGACTCGCTGGGCCTCCTCGGCATCGTGGGCGTGCTGGAGAACCGGCACGGCCGGGCGTTGCCGGCCGACGCCGACCGTTGCAGGACCCCCCAGGAATTCCTCGACCTCGTCAACAACAGCCTCATGACAGGAGCCTGACGTGCCCGGACACACCGAGAACGAGATCACCATCGCCGCCCCCCTGGACCTGGTCTGGGACGTGACGAACGACCTGGAGAGCTGGCCCCGGCTGTTCAGCGAGTACGCCGCGGTCGAGATCATCGAGAGGGACGGCGACAGCACCACCTTCCGTCTGACGATGCACCCCGACGAGAACGACAAGGTGTGGAGCTGGGTGTCCGAGCGGACCGTGAATCGCGCCGAGCGCACCGTCCTCGCCCGCCGTGTCGAGCCCGGCCCCTTCCAGCACATGAACATCCGCTGGGAGTACTCGGAGGTCCCCGGCGGAACCAAGATGCACTGGACCCAGGACTTCGCGATGCGACCCGACGCACCCGTCGACGACGCCTGGATGACCGACAACATCAACCGCAACTCCAAGGTCCAGATGGAGCTGATCCGGGACAAGATCGAGCAGCGTGCCCGGGAGCGCCGCACCGCCTCGGTCGGGGCCAGCTGACCCCGCCATCCGCCGACGGTCCGGCACCCGGCCTCCGGGCCGGGTGCCGGACCGGGAACCAGAAAGGCATCTCCCGATGCATCACGCTCTGATCGTCGCCCGGATGGTCCCGGGATCTGCCCCGGACATCGCGGATCTGTTCGCGGCGTCCGACAGCGGCGAACTGCCGCACCTCGTCGGCGTCACCAGGCGCAAGCTCTTCCAGTTCGGCGACGTGTACCTGCACCTGATCGAGTCGGAGAACCCGCCCGGCCCCGAGATCGCGAAGGTGACCGAGCACCCGGAGTTCAAGGACATCAGCAAGAAGCTCACCGCCTATGTGAGCGCGTACGACCCGAAGACCTGGCGAGGTCCCAAGGACGCCATGGCCCACGAGTTCTACCGGTGGGAGCGCGGCAACCCCGCCTGAGGACCGGCGATCGCCCCGGGTCCGGCCTTTCGGCCGGGCCCGGGGCGATGTGACGTCGTGCCGGGGGAGTGGTGGTCAGCCGGGGACGACGCAATCGAAGGCGTGGAGGTAGGCGTTGACCGGGACGACGTCACCGATCAGCAGCCCGGCGTCCGAGATCCGGGTGACCAGGCTCTCCCTGGTGTGCTTCGCGCCGCCGACGTTGAGGAGCAGCAGCAGGTCCATCGCGGTGGTGAACCGCATCGAGGGGGTGTCGTCGACGAGGTTCTCGATGACGACGACCCTGGCCCCCGGACGGGCCGCCGCGACGACGTTGCGCAGCGTCCGGCGGGTGCTGTCGTCGTCCCACTCCAGGATGTTCTTGATGATGTAGAGGTCGGCCCGGACGGGGATGGCCTCGCGGCAGTCACCGGCGACGATCCGGGTCCGGCCGACGAGCGCGCCCTCGTCCCGCAGCCGGGCGTCCGCCCGCGCCACCACGCCCGGCAGGTCCATCAGAGTGCCGTGGAGCGCCGGGTCCTTCTCCAGCAGGCTCGCCAGGACGTGCCCCTGGCCGCCGCCGATGTCGGCGACCGAGGACACCCCGGAGAGGTCGAGGAGTTCGGCGACGTCCAGCGCGGACTGCACGCTGGAGGTGGTCATCGCGCGGTTGAAGATCTGCGCGGACTCGTGGGCGTCCTGGTGCAGGTAGTCGAAGAACCCCTTGCCGTGCACGTCCGCGAAGACGCTCTCGCCGGTGCGCACCGCGTCGTCGAGGCGCGGCCAGACGTCCCAGGTCCAGGGCTCGGTGCACCACAGCGAGATGGAGCGCAGGCTGTTGGGGTCGTCCTCGCGCAGCAGGCGCGACATCTCCGTGTGGGCGAACTGCCCATCCGGGGTCTCGGTGAAGATCCCGTAGCAGGACAGGGCGCGCAGCAGCCGCCGCAGCGGCGCCGGCTCGGCCTTCACCAGTGCCGCGAGTTCCTGCACCGTCGCGGGCGTCTCGCCCAGCGCGTCGGCGACGCCCAGGCGGGCGGCGGCGCGCACGGCGGCGGCCCTGGCCGCGCCGAAGACGAGCTCACGCAGCTGCATGGCCGGCTGCGGGGGAGCGACGGGAGGCGGGAGGGCGGTGTGTACAGGGGTGGGGGTGGGTGTGGGGCTCACAGTGGTCATGCTGTTTCGCTTCTCCTCGTGCGGGGGTGCACCGGTCAGCACATCCCGGCCGGTGCGGACTTGGCGCAGACGTTGTCGGTGAAGGTGTTGCCCTTACCGGTGTCCCCATTGGCGAGGTCGGCCGGCTTGTTGCCGAGCACGACGTTGCCGCTGATGGTGTTGCCGGTGTTCTTGGTGCCCACGAAGCTCTTGAACAGGACGACACCGCCGGACATCGGAGTGGCGCCGGAGTTGTCGCGGATCGTGTTCGAGCGCACCTTGGTGTCCGCGGCGCCGGTGAGCACGATGCCGGAGCCCTGGAGGGCCGACAGCCGTTCGGTCGCGGAGCAGAACTTGTTGTTGCCGGTGATCCTGTTGGACTCGACCGTCATGGCTCCGGCCTGCGGCTTTCCCTCGTCGCCCACGACGAACACACCGGTGCAGTTTCCGGTGACGCTGTTGTCGTGGACCGACAGGTTGCGCACCCGCCTGGCGGTGAATCCGATCCGGTTGTCGGTGAGTGTGTTGCCCCGGACCTCGGTGCCCAGGGTGTCGGTGGCGCCGCCCTCCTTGTCCACGGTGTTCGCGACGAAGATGCCCGCGTCGCCGTTGGCACGGGCGGTGTTGTCCATGAACGCACCGCGGGTGGAACGCTCCTGGGCGATGCCCCAGATGCCGTTGTGTTCGGCGGTCACCCGCCGGACGGTCAGCCGGTCGGTCCCGGAGGCCCAGACGCCGTTCTTCTTGAATCCGGTGACGGTCAGCGACTCGATGCGGACGCCGTCCACGGTCCGGCCCGCCGGGCCCTGGACGCAGATTCCGTTGCCGGCCTTCGCGCAGGCGCCGGAGGCTCCCGCACCGGAATCGGCCGGCCGCAGCACGGTCCGGCTGCCGGAGCCGCGCAGGGTCACATCGGCCTTGCCGACCAGCACGCTCTCGCGGTACGTGCCGGGCTGCACCACGACGGTGTCACCCGGCTGGGCGGCGTCCACCGCCTTCTGAATCGATTCGCCCGGGTGGACCACCTGCGCGCTCTCGGCGGAGGCGGAGTGAATGACCAGCCCGATTCCCGCGGCCGAGAGGACCGCGACGGGGACCAGGATCTTGATGGTTCGTTTCCTCATGAGCCGAAGCTATGGGCGATCTCCCCCTGTTGCCACACAGGGTGAGCGGACGGGTTCGCTGCGTGCCCGAATGGCTTACGCGGGCTCCGTCGCCCGGTGGCCCGGCCCGGTCCGGCCGCAGGGGTGTCCCGCTCTCATTCCCCGGGTTCGTGCCGGGATGCGACGACCGAGCGGGCCCACCGGTAGTCGGCCTTGCCGCTCGGCGAGCGCTGGATCCGGCGGGTGATCACCAGCCGCCGGGGGATCTTGTACCCCGCCAGACGGGTCCGGCAGTGGGCCTGGAGGTCGTCGAGCGTGGGCTCGGCCGCCCCTTCGCGCAGCTGCACCACCGCCGCGACACGGTTGCCCCACCGGTCGTCGGGCGCTGCGGCGACCAGCACGTCGTACACGTCCGGATGGGCCTTCAGTGCCTGCTCGACCTCCTCGGGGTAGACCTTTTCGCCCCCGGTGTTGATGCACTGCGAGCCGCGGCCGAGGACCGTGACGATGCCGTCCTTGTCGACCGTCGCCATGTCGCCGAGCAGGACCCATCGCTCCTCGCCCCTGCGGAAGAAGGTCTCCGCGGTCTTGCCGGGGTCGTTGTAGTACCCGAGCGGCACGTGCCCGCGCTGGGCGATCCGCCCCGGCTCACCCGGGGCCACGGGCTCGTACGTCGCCGGATCGACCACCGCGGTACGGGAGTTGACCTGGAGCCGGAATCCCTTCTCAGGGCCCGAGTCGGCCGTCGCCGTGCCGTTGAACCCGGACTCCGACGAGCCGAAGTTGTTCAGCAGCATCGCGGTCGGTACCAGTTCCTGGAACTCCGCACGCACCGAGTCCGACATGATCGCGCCCGAGCTGGACACGGAGAACAGTGACGAGCAGTCGGTGCCCTTCAGCGGGCCCTTCAGTGCGTCGATGAGCGGCCGCAGCATTGCGTCGCCCACCAGCGACACACTGGTGACCTTCTCCTTCTCGATCGTGCGGAGCACTTCCTGGGGAACGAACTTGCGGTGGACCACGACCCGCTGCCCGAAGTTGAAGCCGATGAAGGCGGTGAGTGTCGAGGTGCCGTGCATCAGCGGGGGAGTGGGGAAGAAGGTGATCCCGTCACCGCCCGCCCGGACCCGCTCGGCCAGCTCCTGCGGGGCCTTCACCGGCTCACCGGTCGGTGCGCCGCCGCCGAGGCCGGAGAAGAAGAGGTCCTCCTGGCGCCACATCACGCCCTTGGGCATTCCGGTGGTGCCGCCGGTGTAGATGATGAACTGGTCGTCGGCCGACCGCGGCGGGAAGCCGCGCTCCGGGCTCCCGGCCGCCTCGGCGTCGGCGAACGCGACGGCCTCGGGACCCCGGACCCCCGCCTCCGGCGCGCCCACCCGCACCAGATGACGTAAGCCCGGGGCCTTCGGCGCGGCGGCCGCGACCCGCTCGTCGAACTCGGCGTCGAAGACCAGCGCGGCCAGATCCGCGTCGCGGTAGAGGTAGATCAACTCCTCTTCCACGTAGCGGTAGTTCACATTGACGGGAACGATCCGGGCCTTGAGGCAGGCCAGTACGGTCTGGAGGTACTCGACCCCGTTGTAGAGGTGCAGCCCCAGATGCTCGCCCGGGGCGATGCCCGCCTCGATCAGGTGGTGGGCGAGGCGGTTGGCCGCCGTGTCCAGCTCCGCGTACGTCAGCCGGCGCTCCGCGCCCGTGCCGGGGTGGTCGAGGTAGACGAGCGCCTCGCGTTCCGGAACAGCGTCGACGACCGACTCGAACAGGTCGGCAAGGTTGTACTCCACCGTTCCTCCTGACCCCGGAAGCTGACTGGCCCGGCGGTCATTAGAGCGCCGGGAGCCGCAACTGGGAAGGGGTGCCGCCCAAGAAATCTGACTGGCTGTCAGAAAACTATTGAACTGGACCACCACCTACTGCAACCTGTTCTAGGTCTTTGGATGGGAGGCGGACAATGGCTGGTACGGAACACCTCTCCGTGCGGCGCGAGGGCGCCACACTGGTGCTCACCCTGAACAGACCCGAGGCGAAGAACGCCCTGTCGCTGCCGATGCTGGTCGGGCTGTACGACGGCTGGCTGGCGGCGGACGAGGACGACACGATCCGCTCGGTCGTGCTGACCGGCGCGGGCGGCTGTTTCTGCGCAGGCATGGACCTCAAGGCCCTGGCGGGCAAGGGGATGGAGGGCGAACAGTACCGGGACCGGATGACCGCCGACCCCGATCTGCACTGGAAGGCGATGCTGCGCCACCACCGCCCACGCAAACCGGTCGTCGCCGCCGTGGAGGGCCACTGCGTCGCGGGCGGCACCGAGATCCTCCAGGGCACCGACATCCGGATCGCCGGGGCGGGCGCCACCTTCGGGCTCTTCGAGGTGCGGCGCGGGCTCTTCCCCATCGGCGGCTCGACGGTCCGGCTGCCGCGCCAGATCGCCCGGACGCACGCACTGGAGATGCTCCTCACCGGACGCCCGTACAGTGCCGCGGAAGCCGCCGGCATCGGGCTGATCGGCCGGGTCGTCCCCGACGGCACCGCGCTGGAGGAGGCCCTCGCCGTCGCCGAGCGGATCAACGCCTGCGGACCGCTCGCCGTCGAGGCCGTCAAGGCATCCGTGTACGAGACCGCCGAGATGACCGAGACCGAGGGGCTGGCCGCCGAACTGAAACGCGGCTGGCCCGTCTTCGCGACCGACGACGCCAAGGAAGGCGCCCGCGCCTTCGCCGAGCAGCGCCCGCCCGTCTACCGGCGCGCCTGAGCCGAGGAGGCAACCGTGCCCGAAGCCCTCAGCGCACCGCTGGTGGTCGAATTCCCCTTCACCCGCTCCCTCGGCCCCGTCCAGAGCGCCTTCCTCACCGGACTGCGCGAACGCACCGTCCTCGGCGTCCGCACCACCGGGGGGAAGATCCTGGTCCCGCCGGTCGAGTACGACCCCGTGACCGCGCAGGAGATCCGCGAACTGACCGAGGTCGCCGCCACCGGCACCGTCACCACCTGGGCCTGGAACCCCGCCCCGCGCCGCGGCCAGCCCCTGTCCACCCCCTTCGCCTGGGTCCTCGTCCGGCTCGACGGCGCCGACACCGCCCTGCTGCACGCCCTCGCCGCACCCGGCCCCGAAGCCGTACACACGGGCATGCGGGTCCGGATCCGCTGGGCGGCCGAGCGCACCGGAGCGATCACCGACATCGCCTGCTTCGAGCCGTACGACGGCGAGGAGACCGGCCGGCCCACCCCGCACGACGGCGAGTTCACCGACCCCGTCACCGGCATCGTCACGCCCGCCAGGCTCGACTACACGTACAGCCCGGGCCGCGCCCAGAGCGCCTACCTCGGCGCACTCTCCCGGCAGCGCATCGTCGGCGAGCGCTGCCCGGACTGCCGCAAGGTGTACGTACCGCCCCGCGGCGCCTGCCCCACCTGCGGGGTCGCCACCTCCGAACAGGTCGAGGTCGGCCCGCGCGGCACCGTGACGACGTTCTGCATCGTCAACATCAAGGCGAAGAATCTCGACATCGAAGTCCCCTACGTCTACGCGCACATCGCGCTCGACGGCGCGGACCTCGCCCTGCACGCGCGGATCGGCGGCATCCCCTACGACCGGGTGCGCATGGGCCTGCGCGTCGAACCCGTCTGGACCGAGGACGGACGGCACCCCGACCACTACCGGCCGACCGGCGAGCCCGACGCCGACTACGACGCGTACAAGGAGCTGCTCTAGATGCGAGACGTGGCGATCGTCGCCTTCGCACAGACGGACCATCTGCGGCGGACCGACGAACTCTCCGAGGTCGAGATGCTGATGCCCGTCCTGCACCGGGTCCTCGACGCGACCGGGCTCAGGACCAGCGACATCGACTTCACCTGTTCCGGCTCCAGCGACTACCTCGCGGGCCGCGCCTTCTCCTTCACCATGGCGCTGGACGGCGTCGGCGCCTGCCCTCCGATCTCCGAGTCCCATGTGGAGATGGACGGTGCCTGGGCGCTGTACGAGGCCTGGGTGAAGATCCAGACCGGTCAGGCGGACACCGCGCTCGTCTACTCCTACGGGAAGTCCTCGCCCGGCGAGGTGCGCGACGTCCTCACCCGCCAGCTCGACCCGTACTACGTCGGGCCGCTCTGGCCGGACTCCGTCGCACTCGCCGCCCTCCAGGCTCGCGCACTCATCGACGCGGGCGACACGGACGAGGCCGCGCTCGCCGCGATCGCCCACCGCAGCCGGGCCGCCGCGGCGGACAATCCGCACGCCCAGCTCAAGGGACCTGTCCCGGCCGGCGAGTACGTCGTGCGACCGCTGCGCACCGGCGACTGCCCGCCGATCGGTGACGGCGCGGCCGCCGTGATTCTCGCCGCAGGCGACACCGCACGGGCCCTGTGCCCCCGCCCCGCCTGGATCCGCGGCATCGACCACCGCGTCGAGGCCCACGGCCTAGGGGTGCGGGAGCTGACCGAATCACCGTCCACCCGGCTCGCCGCGACCCGCGCCGGATTCTTCGAACGGCCCGTGGACACCGCGGAGTTGCACGCCCCGTTCACCTCCCAGGAGGTGGTGCTGCGCAAGACGCTCGGACTCGACGACAGCGTGAACGTCAACCCGTCCGGCGGCGCGCTGGCCGCCAACCCCGTCATGGCCGCCGGGCTGATCCGGCTCGGCGAGGCCGCTGCCCGCATCCACCGCGGCGAGTCCGACCGGGCGCTCGCCCACGCCACCTCCGGGCCCTGCCTGCAGCAGAACCTGGTAGCCGTCCTCGAAGGGGAGAGCGCTCATGCCTGAGGAGCCCGTGGCCGTGGTCGGCATCGGCCAGACCAAGCACGTGTCCGCGCGCCGGGACGTCTCCATCGCCGGACTCGTCCGCGAGGCCGCCGTCCGCGCACTGGAGGACGCGGCACTGACCTGGGCGGACATCGACGCCGTCGTCATCGGCAAGGCACCCGACTTCTTCGAGGGCCTGATGATGCCGGAGCTCTATCTCGCCGACGCCCTCGGCGCGGTCGGCAAACCGATGCTCCGGGTGCACACCGCGGGCTCGGTCGGCGGCTCCACCGCGCTGGTCGCGGCCAATCTGGTCTCCGCCCGGGTTCACCGCACCGTCCTCACGCTCGCCTTCGAGAAGCAGTCCGAGTCCAACGCCATGTGGGGGCTCTCGCTGCCCATCCCGTTCCAGCAGCCGCTGCTGGCCGGAGCGGGCGGCTTCTTCGCCCCGCACGTGCGGGCGTACATGCGCCGCACCGGCGCGCCCGACACGGTCGGCTCCCTCGTCGCGTACAAGGACCGCCGCAACGCGCTCAAGAATCCGTACGCGCACATCCACGACCCCGGCATCACCCTGGAGAAGGTGCGCTCGGCGCCGATGCTCTGGGACCCGATCCGCTACTCGGAGACCTGCCCGTCCTCCGACGGGGCCTGCGCGATGATCCTCACCGACCGTGCCGGAGCGGCCCGTTCGCCGCATCCGCCCGCCTGGGTGCACGGGGGCGCGATGCGCAGCGAGCCGACGCTGTTCGCGGGGAAGGACTTCGTCTCGCCGCGGGCGGGCCGGGACTGCGCCGCAGACGTGTACCGGCAGGCGGGCATCAGCGACCCGCGACGCGAGATAGACGCCGTGGAGATGTACGTGCCGTTCTCCTGGTACGAGCCGATGTGGCTGGAGAATCTCGGCTTCGCCGAGGAGGGTGAGGGCTGGAAACTCACCGAGTCCGGCGTCACCGAACTCGACGGCGACCTGCCCGTGAATCCCTCGGGCGGAGTGCTCTCCACCAATCCGATCGGCGCCTCCGGCATGATCCGCTTCGCCGAGGCCGCGTTGCAGGTCCGGGGACAGGCGGGCGCACACCAAGTGCCCGGGGCCCGGAAGGCACTCGGCCATGCGTACGGGGGCGGGGCACAGTTCTTCTCCATGTGGCTGGTCGGAGCCGAGCCCCCGACCCGATGACACCGTGCCGTCCCGGACCGCCGCGGGCGCTGCTCGCGCCCGTCCGGGACCGGTCGGCCCGGCCCGGGGCCCCCCGCAGCGCCCCGGCCTGCGCGGACCCGGCTCTGCAACGTGAGCCCGGACACGTAACATGGCTGCATGTCCTTCCTCCGCCGCCGTAGCGCCGCCACACCCGCGGGCCCCGACTTCGACGTCCTGGCCATGGATCCGGGGGACTGGCCCGGAAACCTCGGTGCCGGTCTGCTGCCCGCGCCCGACGGAAGCTGTCAGGGCGTCTTTCTGCGCTACGACCTGTTCGGCGGCCGTGGCCCTGCGATGATCATCGGCAACCTCCCGGAGGGCTCGCCCGCCCGCGAGACCGAGGAGGGGCAGGTCCCGTTCGAGGTCGCCCAGCTGCTGCTCGCGCTGGAGAACGACGAGCCGGTCGAGGTCACCGGCACGGAGGACATGCCCGTGATGCAGGGCGACAACCTGCTGATCGTCCGCCGGATCAAGCTCTCCGAGAGCCGGATCTCCTGTGTCCAGTTCGACCGCAGCGACGGTGTGCTCGTCACCATCGCCAGCTGGGACCGGCCGATCACCGACGATCTGTACACCCTGCTGAAGCCCCTGCCGGCCGAGCTGTTCCAGCAGGGCTGAAAAAGGTCCCTCCCGTCGGCCGTCCGCGCTCCCCGGGCGGCTGCGGGACCGCTGCCTCAACATCTGTCCAAGTGCTCGCGGCCTCTGTCCAAGAGGCCGCTTTGTCATGCTCCTTGTCGGGTCAGTCGTCGGACCTTTACCGTCGGCCGCATGACATCCGGGATCACGCGACGTACCACAGTGAAGACAGCGATCGGCGCAACCGGTGCTCTGGCACTGGGAATCCCCACCCTCTCCGGCACAGCGGCAGCCGCCGGTACCTCCGATGAATCGGCGAGTGTCGCCCACACGAAGAAGCAAGCGGAACCGACCCTCCGGTACGACGCGCCGTCCGCGAACTGGGAACGCGAGTCGCTGCCCATCGGCGGCGGTGCCCTCGGCGCGAGCGTGTTCGGGACGCTCGCCTCCGAACAGCTCACCTTCAACGAGAAGACGCTGTGGACCGGCGGTCCCGGCTCCGTCCAGGGCTACGACTTCGGGAACTGGACCACCCCCAGACCCGGCGCCCTCACCGGCGTACAGCAACGTCTCGACAGCGAGGGCGCGCTCGGCCCGGACGCCGTCGCGGCCGAACTCGGGCAGGCGCGACGCGGCTACGGCGCCTACCAGGTCTTCGGCGATCTGCGGCTGGACCTGGCGAACGCACCGGCCGCCCCCGATGCCTCCTACCGCCGCACCCTCGATCTGCGCAGCGCCCTCGCCTCCGTGACCTACACCCATCAAGGGGCCGTCCACACAAGGGAGTTCTTCGCCTCCCACCCGGGCCGGGTCATCGTCGGGCGCCTCGGCGCCGACCGCCCCCGGCAGGTGTCCTTCACCCTGCGCTACACCTCACCCCGCAACGACTGCACCGTCACCGCCGACCGGGACCGGATCACCGTACGCGGCGCCCTGAAGGACAACGGGTTGCGCTTCGAGGCCCAGATCCGCGTCCTGACCAGCGGCGGAACCGTGACCGCGGGCGCGGACGGCACCGTCACCGTCACCGGCGCCGACAGCGCCTGGTTCGCCCTCGCCGCGGGCACCGACTACGCCGACAGCTACCCCTCCTACCGCGGCGAGGACCCGCACCCTGCGGTCACCGCCGCCGTGGACGCCGCCGCCCGGACCTCCTACGAGAAGGTCCGCGACGCCCACGTACGCGACCACCGCACTCTCTTCGACCGGGTCGCCCTCGACATCGGCCAGCAGCTGCCCGACCTGCCCACCGACCAGCTGCTCGCCCGCTACACGGGTGGTGCGAGTCGGGCCGACCGGGCGCTGGAAGCACTGTTCTTCCAGTACGGCCGCTATCTGCTGATCGCGTCCTCGCGGGCCGGCTCGCTGCCCGCCAACCTCCAGGGCGTCTGGAACAACTCCACCACCCCGCCCTGGTCCGCCGACTACCACGGCAACATCAATCTGCAGATGAACTACTGGCCCGCCGAGGTCACCAACCTCGCCGAGACCACCGCCCCGTACGACCGGTACATCGAAGCGATGCGCGCCCCCGGCCGCAGAACGGCGAAGGAGATGTTCGGGACGGCAGGCTGGGTGGTGCACAACGAGACCAACCCGTACGGCTTCACCGGCGTCCACGACTGGTCCACCGCCTTCTGGTTCCCGGAGGCCGCGGCCTGGCTCACCCAGCAGATGTACGAGCACTTCCGGTTCGGCGGCTCCACCGACTACCTGCGCTCCACCGCCTACCCGGCGATGAAGGAGGCGGCCGAGTTCTGGCTGGCCAATCTGCGTGCCGATCCGCGCGACGGACTGCTCGTCGTCACCCCCAGCTACTCCCCGGAGCACGGCGACTTCACCGCCGGAGCCGCGATGTCCCAGCAGATCGTGCACGACCTGCTCACCAGCACCTTGGAAGCCGCTCGCACCCTCGGCGACGCACCCGCCTTCCGCAGTCGGCTGGAGAACGCCCTCGACCGGCTCGACCCCGGGCTGCGGATCGGCTCCTGGGGCCAGCTCCAGGAGTGGAGGACGGACCGGGACGACCCGGGCGACGACCATCGCCATGTCTCGCACCTCTTCGCGCTGCACCCCGGCCGGCAGATCGAACCCGGCAGCGAGTGGGCCGAGGCGGCCAAGGTCTCCCTGCGCGCACGCGGCGACGGCGGCACCGGCTGGTCCAAGGCATGGAAGATCAACTTCTGGGCTCGGCTGCGGGACGGCGACCACGCGCACCGGATGCTCGCCGAGCAGCTGAAGAACTCCACCCTGCCCAATCTCTGGGACACCCACCCGCCCTTCCAGATCGACGGCAACTTCGGCGCCACCTCGGGCATCGCCGAAATGCTGCTGCAGAGCCAGCACGGCACCGTCGACATCCTCCCAGCCCTCCCGGCGGGCTGGCCGGACGGATCGGTGCGCGGACTGCGCGCCCGGGGAGGGTTCACCGTCGACATCGAATGGGCCGGCGGGCAGGCCCGCCGTGTGGTGATCACGGCGAGCCGCAGCCGCGAAGTGACCGTCCGCAGCTCGCTGTTCGCGAGTGGCGAGAAGGTCTTCAAGGCACGCGCCGGCAGCCGCTACACGCTGATCGCCGAGGGCTGAGCGAACAGCGCGGTCACCCGCGCCGCCGAGACACCGAGCCCCGTGGGACCGCTGATGTGCCACGGGGTGCCGGTGCCGCGCAGCAGGTCCTGCTCGCGGTAGCGCCGGCAGCCCCGGTGCCAGATCAGGATGCCCGCGATCCAGTGCTTGAGCTCCTGCACGTATCCGGCCAGGACCTCCCTGGCCTCCGCGTCCAGCCCGAAGTCGTCGTAGAGCACCGGCAGTTCCTGCTCGGCGACGTGCAGGAACTGCCTCAGCCGCGACTTCATCAGGTCGTACACGATCGCCACCCCGGTCGGATAGTCGACCCCGAAGAAGTTCTGCACGACCAGGACGCCGTTGTGCACCTCGCCCTCGAACTCGATCTCCTTCTGGTACGAGAACAGGTCGTTGAGCAGACAGGCGTAGTCCGCCGCCGCGTTCTCCAGGGAGCGCAGCGGACCGCTGTGGTAGATCTCCGGCGGGACCTTCCTGCCATGACCCAGCCGGCACAGGCTCATCGTCAGATCGGAGCCGAAGGTCATGCGCCGCATCTCGACGTAGTCCACCGGGTCGGGGATGCGGTTTTGCACCTGGTTCGCCAGCTCCCACACCCAGCTCGCGGTCATGTCCTCGACCGCCTTGCGGAACGCGAGGCGCCCGTCCGCGTCCATCGGGGCCGAGGTCCGCGCCCAGAGGTCGGCGAGCCCCCGCTCCAGGGCGTTGACCGGTTCGGGCGTCCCGGACCCGTCCAGGGGCATGAACAGCGACAGCCGCTCATTGGCGAGCTTGGCCCCCGCCAGGTCGCGGGCCCGGCCGTGCACCACCGGGAACCAGTCGTCGCCGTACGTCCCCCAGGTCAGCCACTGCGAGGAGAGGTCCAGCTCCTGCGGTGTCGCGTCCGGATGCAGGCCGGCCGCGCAGAGCGGCAGATCGATCGCGACGAGCCGCTCCTCGTCCCAGATGTGCGAACCGGGCACCCCCGGCTGCGCCTCCAGAATGCCCATCCGGCCCGCCCAGTCGACGATCCGCACCCGGGCCCCGTCCAGATGCGGACTGAGCGTCGTGCCGAAGGGCAGCTCGAAGTCGGGCAGCAGCGAGGGGCCGACCCGCCGGTAGGGCACATGGGTGTGACTGCGCAGCCTGGCCGTCTCCGAGCGCGAGGTGAACCGGATGGAGGCCGCGGCCATGCCGAATCCGGGCGTCGCCGCCTCGACCGCGCCGTCGTTCATGTAGCGGCTGGAGCGCATGTGCCACTCATGGCCGCCGGACTGCCAGTCCTGCAAGCCCTTGACGTACGCGAGCACGGCCGCGGTCCGGGCGGGGTCGAGTCCCTTCTCCGCGCAGAGCGGCCCGAGTTCGGTGAGCGCGGTGTTCTCGAACTGCTGGAGCCGGGACGTCAGCAGATCGTTCACCGCGTCCGCGGCCTCCTGCGTGGTGCAGCCGAGAAAGTGCTCCAGGACCAGCACGCCGTTGCTGTTCTCACCCTCGTCCTCGACCTCCCGCTGGTACGAGAAGAGGTCGTTGCGCAGATGCACACCGTCGGAGAACGCGTCCCGCAGCACCCGCAGCGCACGCTCGTCGGCCACCGCCTCGGGGACCTCGGCGCCCGCCGCGTACTCCACGAGGCCCGCCGACCACGGGGCGCCGCCCACCTTGCGGCGCATCTCGATGTACTCGACGGGGTTGGCGATGCGCCCCTCGTTGATGTTGGAGAGCTCCCACAGCGACTCGTTGAGCAGGTTCTCCGTCGCCACGGCGAACCTCGCCCGCCAGGCGTCGGACATGCTCGGCACCGTGCGCTTCCACAGATCGGCCAGCCCCGCCTCGACCGGATTCGTCGGCTCCGGCATCGGGGCCCCGCGGTCCATCGGCATGAACGCCGGCAACCGGTCCAGATAGCGCTTGGCGCCCTCGCGGTCGGGGTGGCGCTTGAAGAGTTCCAGGAAGTGGTCGTCGAAGAAGAAGACCCACACGTACCAGTCGGTGACCAGCGACAGCGCCTCGGCCGAGCAGTCGGGATGGGTGTACGCGCACAGCAGTGCGTAGTCGTGGGAGTCGATGTCCTTCTCCTCCCAGATGCCCGAACCCTCCACCATCCCTATGCTGCGCGCCCACTGCTTGGTGTGTACCCGGGCCTCCTCGACATGGGCGTTGAGCCGTGCCGGGTACGGAACATAGAAGTCCGGCAGGGTGAAGGGCTGAGCCATGTGCGTCCGGCCTTTCCTGGATCGCCGTGCGGACGACGCACGGACGTGATCGTGTCGGCGCGAGCACTACCCTTCGGCCGTTCGGGGCACGCACATCCGGGATTAGTCACATAAATGGCGCGCTCACGGGGGGTGTCCCGGCACGGGCCTGGGGTTGCCCGGAAGCTGTGCCGGCCCTGGCAACGGCCTGCCGTGGAAGATCGGTTGAATCTTTCCGTCGCAGGTCGGACACCTTGCCAGAGGTCTGCTCCACTGGCTCGTCCCGTGACCTCCACGGATCCCTTGACGTGCTGTCATCTCAGGTCGGAGAGTGTGCGCGCACAGCGGAACAGTGAGATCGGATCACACACGGCTCCCACACGCACGGCTCCAAGAAGGGTTGTCATGACGTCCAAGCAGAGGACCGGACTCGCACTCGCGTTGACAGGTGTCGGCGCACTGAGCATGGCGCTGCTCAGTCCAGCGGCGCAGGCCGGCGCGGACGGGGTGCGACCGGAATGCCCGCGCAGCCTCGCATGCGACTGGGTGCCGGCGGCCTACCAGCAGACGGGTGATCCGGCCGACAAGGAGACGTACGGGAACTACGACACCGCGGACCGACCGCACACCAACAAGATCAGGTTCATTGTTCTGCACGACACCGAGGAAGACTTCGACACCACCCTGAAGATCTTCCAGAACCCGCTGAAGCAGACGTCCGCCCACTACGTGGTGCGCTCGTCCGACGGGCACGTCACCCAGATGGTCAAGGGCAAGGACGTCGCCTGGCAGGCGGGCAACTGGTACGTCAACAGCCACTCCATCGGCATCGAGCAGGAGGGCGTCGCCGTCGAGGGCGCCAAGTGGTACACCCCCGAGATGTACCGCTCGACCGCCAGGCTGGTGCGCTACCTCGCGGCCAAGTACGACATACCGCTCGACCGCCAGCACATCATCGGCCACGACGGAGTGCCGCCCACCAGCGCGTCCGGCACCAAGAAGATGCACTGGGACCCGGGCACGTACTGGGACTGGAACCGCTTCATGGCGCTGCTCGGCAAGCCCACCGTGCCGAGCGCCTCCAAGAGCAGCGAACTGGTCACCGTCAGCCCGGACTTCAAGAAGAACCAGCAGGCCTTCCGCGACTGCGAGAAGGGCGTCGACCTGCCGCTCCAGGGCTCCAGCGCCGTCCCGCTGCACACCGCGCCGTCCACCGACGCGCCCCTCTTCTCCGACCCCGGTCTGCACACCGACGGCTCGCCCGGCACGAACTGCGTCGCCGACTGGGGCAGCAAGATCAGCGCCACCCAGCAGGCCGTCGTCGCGGACCACGCCCCCGGCTGGACGGCGATCTGGTGGTACGGCCGGAAAGCCTGGTTCCAGACGCCGGCCCGCAGCCGCAACACCACACCCACCGCCGGCTATGTCGTCAGGCCGAAGCCCGGCCGCACGGACGTGCCGGTGTACGGGGTCGCGTACCCCGAGAAGTCCGAGTACCCCGCGGACTTCGCGGACAAGCGGGTGGGTGCGCCGCTCCAGTACACGATCAAGGCCGGCCAGTCCTACCCCGGCGGCGGCGAGGCACCGACGGGCTTCTACTACGCGCCGACGATCGATGCCTCGTACCCGCTCGACCACGCATACTTCCGTGGCGCGGAGAAGTACGTGACGGTGCAGATCGGCCACCGGATCGCCTTCGTGAAGGCGTCCGACGTGGACATCGTGCGCACGCGCTGAGACCTGGTCGCAGCAGCGGCGGAATGCCAGGTAACCGTATGACTCAGAAGGAGGCCTTCATGCAGAAGCCGATCAGGACCGTCGGCACCGCGGTCGCGGGGCTTGCCATGGCGCTCGCGCTCACCGGCGCCGGAGCCGTCGTCACCGTCGCCACGGCCACGGCCGCCGCCGCGTCCGAGACCGGCGCGCAGGGCTGGGACGTCTCCGGCTCGTTCGACACCCAGCAGGAGTGCGTCGCCGCCGGGGACGCGGGTGTGGCCGCCGGGAGCTGGGCGCAGTACTGGTGCGTACTGTTCGAGGCCCGGTGGGATCTGATGACCCCGGCGTAACCGCACGCCGAAGTACCGGTGTGGTGTGACCGGTGCCCCCGCGCGCACAACGCCCGTGCGCGCGGGGGCACTCGGGTTCAGCCCGCGACCAGCCGGTTCACCTGCTCGGGAGACAGCGCGTGCTCGATGGCGAGGATCCCCGCGCCCACCGCCGCCGCGTTCTCACCCGTACGGCTCGGCTCGATCCGCAGCAACTGGGTGGCCAGCGGATGCGAGCGCCGGTACACCGCCTCCCGCACCCCCGCGAGCAACTGGTCGTGCACGGCGGCCAGCGCGCCGCCCATCACCACCGTATCCGGGTTGAAGAAATTCACCAGCCCCGCCAGTACCTCGCCGACGGCCCGTCCGGCCTCCCGGACCATCCGCACCGCGTCCCGGTTCCCGGACTGCACCAGGCGCACCACATCGCTGCCCGATGCCGCGTCCAGCCCCAGGCCGACCAGCTTCGCCGCCAGTGACGCACCTCCCGCGACCGCCTCCAGGCAGCCCGCATTGCCGCACCGGCACGGATCGTCGAGATCGGCGACCCGGATGTGGCCGATGTCGCCCGCGCACCCCTGCGCCCCCCGGTGCAGCCTGCCGTCGGCGACGATCCCGCAGCCGATCCCCGTACCGACCTTGATGTACAGCAGATAGCGGCAGTCCGGGAAGGCACGCCGCTGCTCGCCCAGCGCCATCACGTTCACATCGTTGTCGACGAGTGCCCGCACGCCGAACCGGGAGGCGAAGAACTCCGGGATCGGGTACTGGTGCCAGCCCGGCATGATCGGCGGATCGACCGGACGGCCGGTGGAGAACTCCACCGGACCCGGCACCCCGACGCCTATGGAGCGCAGCGTCCCCGGTTCCCGCTGCGTCTCCTTCAGCAGGGCGCGCACGGTGCGTTCCACGTGCCGCAGCACGGAATCCGGGCCGTCACCGATCGACAGCGGCTCCTCGTGCGCCGCGAGTGTGGTCCCGCCGATGTCCATCAGCGCCACCCGGCAGTGCGAGGCACCCAGATCCACCCCGGCCACCGCGTGCTCACGGGTGCGCAGCGCCAGCCGCCGGGGCGGTCGGCCGCCGGTGGAACCGCCGTCGGCGTCCTCGTCCACGAGACCGTGCGCGATCAGGGCGTCCACGCGCTGGGAGACCGTCGAACGGGCCATCTTGGTGACCCGGGCGATATCGGCCCGGGTCGTCACCGCCCCGGAACCGATCAGTGCGAGCACCTCGCCCGGCGAGTGCGATGCGGCAGCGGAATTGCGATCCGACGGCGAAGACATGGCAGTCACCCTAGGGACGACTTTCGCTGCTCACAAGGCATCCATTGTTCGGTCATCGGCATAAGTGGCGGCCAAGTCACCTTAAAACAAAGGTGCTTGAGACCTTGACACTCCCAATGTCTGTCACGACTCTGCTCTGCAGACCACTGAGCGAGGAGCAGTTCGATGCTGACGATGCAGGGTGTGTCCAAGAGCTTTCTCGGGGTGCGTGTGCTCGAAGGGGTCGGGCTCGACCTCGAAGCCGGAGAAGTGCATGCCCTGGTGGGGGAGAACGGCGCCGGAAAGTCGACGCTGATGAAGATCCTCGCGGGCGAGCACTCACCCGACGCGGGCACCCTCACCATCGACGGTACCGTCCACTCCTTCAGCCACCCGGCCCAGGCCCAGGCCGCCGGGATCGGCATCATCCACCAGGAGTTCGCCCTCCTGGAGCACCGCACGGTCGCCGAGAACGTCTTCCTCGGCCGTGAACCGACCCGGTACGGGCTCGTCGACCGGCGCACCATGGAACGGCGCACCGCCGAACTCCTCGCCGAGCTCGACGAGACCGGCATCACCCCCCGGACCTCTGTGCACGAACTCTCCGTCGCACGCCGGCAGACCGTGGAGATCGTCAAGGCCCTCGCATCCGACGTCCGCATCCTGGTGATGGACGAACCCACCGCCGCACTCGCCGACCACGAGGTCGACCGGCTCTGCGCCCTGGTCCGCCGTCTCACCGCCCGCGGACTCGGCATCCTCTACGTCTCGCACCGGCTCCGCGAGGTCTTCGACCTCTCACGGCGCATCACCGTCCTCAAGGACGGCCGCCGCGTCACCACCCTCGTCACCCGCGACACCGACGCAGACACGGTGGTACGCGCCATGGTCGGACGGGAACTCGGCGCCTATTACCCGCCCCGGGCCGGGCCACAAGAACCGGGCGAGGTACGGCTCACGGTGCACGGCGGCGGCAACTCCCGGATCTCCGGCATCGATCTGGCCCTGCGGGCCGGTGAGGTCGTCGGCGTCGCCGGTCTCCAGGGCTCCGGCCGCAGCTGTCTGGCCCGGGCCCTCTTCGGCGCCGACCCCTTCACCACGGGCACCATGACCGTCGGCGGGGAAGAGCTGCGCCCTGCACGCCCCCGGGAAGCCGTCCGGGCCGGGATCGCGCTGGTCACCGAGGACCGCAAGGGGGAGGGTCTCGCCCTGCACCAGTCGGTGACCGACAACGCGCTGCTCGTGACCCGTGCCGTCCCCGCACGCGGCAGGCCGTCCGTGCGCCGCGAGGTCACCGCCCTGCTGGAACGCGTACGCCTCCACGCCCACGGCGCCGACCAGCAGGTCCAGTACCTGTCCGGCGGCAATCAGCAGAAGGTCGTCATCGCCAAGTGGCTCGCAGCCCGGCCTCGGGTGCTCCTCTTCGACGAGCCGACGCGGGGAGTCGACGTCGGGGCCAAGGCGGCCATCCACACCCTCGTGCGGGAACTGGCGCGCGAGGGGCTCGCCGTACTGATCATCTCCTCCGAACTGCCCGAGCTGATCGGCATGAGCGACCGCATCCTCGTCATGTCCGAAGGCCGGCTCGCCGGTGAACTGCCCGCCGGTGCCACGGAAGAGGCCGTCATGCGCGTCGCCACCGGCGGCGACCGCGCACGGGAGGGAGCAGCATGACCGCACTCCGGCACGATGCGAGCACCCGGCCCCTCGCCGAGGCGCTGCGGACGGCCCGGCCGCGTCCCACCGGCCCCGTGGCCGGGGTCTGGCTCGCCGCCCTCGCCGTCACCGTGGCCGGCTGGATCGCCGTCGCGGCCCGCGGCGGGGACTTCCTGACCGTGACCAACGCGGTCACGATCCTCCAGAACTGCGTAGCCCTCGGTCTCGTGGCCGTCGGCCAGTCCGTCGTCGTCCTCAGCGGATCGCTCGACCTGTCCGTCGCCTACCTCATCAGCCTGGGCACCCTCGTCGCCGCGGAAACGATGGAGAGCGGCAGTGTGCTCGTCGCGGTCGTCGCCGTCCTCGCCCTCTGCGCCGCCGTCGGCCTGGCCAACGGGCTGATCGTCACCGGCCTCAAGGTCAACGCCTTCATCGCCACCCTCGGCACGGCCTTCATCCTGCGAGGCTGGATCGAGGACAACTACACCGGCCCCGCCGGCAAGGTCCCCGCCTCCTTCCAGCACCTCGGCTACGACCGGATCGGACCGGTCCCGGTCTCCCTCTTCCTCCTTCTCGCGATCACCGCCGCCCTCTGGCTGACCACCCGCCGCACCCGGCTCGGCCACCACATGTACGCGACCGGCGGCGACGAGCACGCCGCCCGGCTCTCCGGCGTACGCACCCGGCGCACCGTCGTCACCGCCCACCTCCTGTGCTCGCTCTGCGCCGGAGCCGCGGCCCTCTTCCTCGCCGCGCGACTCGGCGCCGGGGCTCCCTGGGCCGGTACCGAGGCACGCTACGACCTGGAATCCATCGCCGCCGTCGTCCTCGGCGGCACCGCGCTGGCCGGCGGGCGCGGGGGAGTGGCGGGCACCCTCGGCGGTGTCCTCGTCCTCGCCGTGCTCGACAGCGTCTTCAACCAGCTGTCCGTGGACCCGTTCTTCAAGAACGTCGTCCGCGGCGTCGTCATCATCGCGGCCGTCGCCCTCTACGCGCGGGGCCGCCGCACCCCGCAGGAGAGGACCGCATGACCACCGTCGGCCGCCGTGTCCTGCGTGCCCTCACCACCGGTACCCCCGTCCACCTCCTGCTCGGGGTACTCCTGGCCGCACTCGCCCTCACCGACCCGGGCTTCTACGAGCCCGACCGCTTCCTCTCCTTCGTCAAGCGTGCCGCGCCCCTCGTCATCCTGGCGGCCGGCCAGTATCTGGTCATCGTCTGCGGTGAGTTCGACCTCTCCGTGGGAGCGATCGTCACCGCCGGGGTGGTCGTCGCCGCCGAACTGTACGGCTCGTTCCCGGCCGCTCCCTGGCCGCTCGTCACCGTGGTGCTGCTGCTCGCCGGAGCACTCGCCGGTCTCGTCAGCGGACTGATCACCACCCTGCTGCGCGTGCCGTCGTTCATCACCACGCTCGGCATGATGCTGATCCTCGAAGGTGCCGTCTTCTTCTGGACCGGAGGCTCCCCGCACGGCTCGCTGCCCCCGGAGTTCCGCAGGCTCGGACGCGGCACCGCGTTCGGCTGGCTGCCATGGGCCGTGCTCGCCTGCCTCGTCGCCGGTCTCGTGGCCGTACGCCTGATGCGTTCCGATTTCGGCCGTACGCTGCTGGCCACCGGCGACAGCGAACGTGCCGCTGCGCTGGCCGGAGTCCGGGTCGCACGGGCCCGGACCATCGCCTTCGTGCTCTCCGGCGGCGCGGCCGCGCTCGCGGCCGTACTCGTCGGCGGTTTCTCCGGAGTCTCGGCGCAGGCGGGCCGGGGCTACGAGTTCGAGGCGATCACAGCCGTCGTCCTGGGCGGCGTGGTGCTCGGCGGTGGCCGGGGTTCCGTCGTCGCGGCGATGGCCGGGGCGTTCTCGCTCCAGGCACTGTTCACGCTGCTCAACCTCCAGGGCGTCTCCGGAGCCCTGGAATCGACCGTGCAAGGCGTCATCGTCATCGCCGCCGTCGCGCTCGGCGCAGCCGACTGGTCCCGGCTGCGCCGCCGCGGCACCGAATCCACGGGAGCGAAAGCCTCATGAGTACGCGAAAGTTCACACACGTCCTCGCGCCGGTCGCCGCCCTGCTGGGCGCGGTGCTGCTGGTCGGCTGCACGAGCGACACACCGCCCGGTGCGCCCGCCGCCGGACCGAGCGGCAGCCCGGGCGAACCGGGCAGCGGCGAACAGTCGAAGTTCTTCGACCGGGCCGAGTACGAGCGCCAGCTCGGTCTCGCCGAGGTCACTCCGCAGGGGCCGGCCGGGAAACCGTGGGAGCAGATGCTCCGCCCGAAGCTGGTCGACACCGCCCGGTACCGGAAGAAGGGCGGCGGCGGAATCCGTCTCTGCTTCTCCAACGCCGGTGTCTTCAACCCCTGGCGCCAGGTCGGCCTGAAGAACATGCGGGCCGAGGCCGCACTCCACAAGGAGATCACCGCGTTCACCGTGCTCGACGCGCAGGGCAAGGACGACAAGCAGATCTCCGACATCCAGGAGCTCGCCGGCCAGGACTGCGACGCCCTGATCGTCTCCCCGAACACCACGGCCACCCTCACCCCCGCCGTCGAGCAGGCCTGCGGCAAGGTACCCGTGATCGTCTTCGACCGGGGTGTCGAGACCGACTGCGCCGTCACCTTCATCAACCCGATCGGCGGCTACGGATACGGAGCGGTCGCCGCCGACTTCCTCGTCGGAAAGGTGAAGCCCAAGGGGAAGATCCTCGCCCTGCGGATCTCCCCGGGCGTCGATGTGCTGGAGACCCGCTGGTCGGCGGCGAAGCTCGCGTTCGACAGGAGCGGACTCGACGTCGTGGACGTGAAGTTCACCGACGGCGACCCGGCCAGGACGAAGGCGATCGTCACCGACGCCCTCACCCGCAACGGCGACATCGACGGCGTCTGGATGGACTCCGGGGCGACTTCCGTCGCCGCCGTCGAGGCATTCGAGGACGCCGGCAGGGACGTACCGCCCATCACCGGCGAGGACCAGCAGGACTTCCTCCAGGTCTGGAAGGAGAAGAAGCTCACCGCCATCGCCCCCTCGTACCCCACTTTCCAGTGGCGCACCCCGGTCATCGCCGCACTGAGGATCCTCAAGGGGCAGCAGGTCCCGAAGGAGTGGAAGCTTCCGCAGCCCACCGTCACCCAGGACACCCTCGACCAGTACTACAGGCCCGGCATGCCGCCCCTGCACTACGCGATGTGCGGCTGCGAGAACCTGCCCGGATTCCCGCAGAAGTGGGGAGGCGAGAAGTGACCGCCACCTTCCCGCTCGGAGCCAATCCATGGATCTGGCACTCGCCGGTGACGTACGAAACACTCGGTGACGTCCTGCCCCGGCTGTCCGCATGGGGCTTCGACTGCGTCGAGATCCCGCTGGAGAACGAACGGGACTGGGCCTCCGCATCCGTCGCCAAGCTCCTCGACGCCTCCGGCCTCGCCCCCGCCGCGGTGATCGCCGTCATGCCGCCCGGCCGCGACCTCGTCCGCACCGATCCACAGACCGTCCGGGTCACCCAGGACTACCTGAGACGCTGCATCGACGCCGCCGGGGCCCTCGGCGCCCCCACCGTCGCCGGACCCATGTACGCGGCGGTGGGCCGCACCTGGCGGATGAACCGCGCCGAACGCGCCGCCGCTTACGAGGAGTTGCGGGAAAACCTCGCCCCGGTCGTCACGCACGCCCGCGCGACGGGGGTGCGCCTGGCCGTGGAACCCCTCAACCGGTACGAGACGAGCCTGCTCAACACCGTCGACCAGACCCTCGAAGCGCTGACCGGCCTCCCCGGGAGCACCATCGGTCTCGCGCTCGACGTGTACCACCAGAACATCGAGGAACGCTCGCTGCCCGACGCCGTGCACCGCGCGGCCGGCCGCATCGTCCATGTCCAGGTCTGCGCAAACGACCGGGGCACGCCCGGCGCCGACAGCCTCGACTGGCCGGGCTTTCTCACCGCGCTCACCACGAGCGGCTACTGGGGCCCGCTCTGCATCGAGTCGTTCACCGCGTACAACGACGCCATCGCGGTCGCCGCCTCGGTGTGGCGGCCGCTGGCCGGTACCCAGGACAGCATCGCGACCGACGGCCTGGCGTTCCTGCGCCGTGCCCTGAGGGCTGTCCCGTAGTCCCTGGCGGGCGTGCGACGACAACCACGGCACCTCGCCGAGTTGTCGGAACGCCCGGATACATCCAGTATTCGGGCGTCCCTCCGCCTCGCGTTGCACGGCGTCCGACGCCGCACGCCGATCCGCCACGGATTACTGGACAGCCCTCGGCACCACCCACCGACCCCGCACGTCCGCAACCCGCAGAGAGGATCCGCTCGTGAGCCGTCATCGATTGCGCTGTCATGTTCGTGACATGTTGCGCATGCTCATCGCGCTGGTGGGCGCACTGCTCCTCGCGCTGACCGCGCTGCCCGCGACCGCAGCCACCACCGGCAAGGCCCCCGCCTTCCGCGCCCTGCTCTTCACCCGCGCCGTCGGCTATGTGCACACCTCCATCCCGGCCGGCGTCCAGATGTTCAAGGAGGAGGCCGCCGCAGGCGGCTTCGAACTCGTCGAGACCGCCGACCCCGCGGTCTTCGACACCGGGAAGCTCAAGGACTTCGACGTCGTCGTCATGCTGCAGAACTCCGGCATGGTCTGGGACACCGACGCCCAGCGCGAAGCGATGCAGGCCTACGTACGCGGTGGTGGTGGCGTCGTCGCCATCCACAACACCCTCGACATGGGCATCGAGGACACCTTCCCGTGGTGGGACGAGGCCGTCAACGGAGGCGTCCACATGCCCGCCCACTCGCCCGGCGTCCTCCAGGGCACAGCCAAGGTCGCCGACCGCGTCCACCCCTCCACCGCGGGGCTGCCCGAACGCTGGGAGCGCCCCGAGGAGTGGTACAACTTCGACCGCAACCCCCGCGGTGACGTCCACGTCCTGGTCACCGCCGACGAGACCACGTACAACCCCGGCGGCTCCGCCATGGGCGCCGACCACCCGATCTCCTGGTGCCGCAACACCGAGGGCGGCCGGGTCTGGGCGACCGCCATGGGCCACGACACCGCCTCGTACAGCGAAGCCGCCTTCCGCGCCCACGTCATGGGCGGCGTCAGGTGGGCCGCGGGCAACAAGCCCGGCGACTGCAGCGGCACCGTCTGGAGCGGTTACGAGAAGGTCGCCCTCGACGACAACACCGCCGACCCGATGGAACTCGATGTCGCCAAGGACGGACGGGTCTTCTACGTCCAGCGCAGCGGCGAGGTCAACGTCTACGACCCGGCGACCCACGCCACCACCACCGCCGGGAAGCTCGACGTCTACACCGGCGGCGAGGACGGCCTGGTCGGCATGGAACTCGACCCGGACTTCATGAAGAACCACTGGATCTACCTCTACTACGCGCCCGCGGCCGCCACCGAGGACGTCAACCGGCTCTCCCGCTTCACGGTCAAGGGCAACACCCTCGACCGCGCGAGCGAGAAGAAGCTCCTCGACGTCCCCGCCTACCGCGACCGCACCTTCCCCGAGCCCGGACACACTGGAGGCGCCGTCGAGTTCGGCCCCGACCGCACGCTCTACCTCGGCGTAGGCGACGACACCCCGCCCAACCTCGACCCGAACTGGCAGGGATACGCGCCGCTCGACTGGCGCGAGGGCAAGCAGATGCTGGACGCCGCCCGCACCGCGGGCAACACCAACGACCTGCGCGGCAAGATCCTTCGCATCAAGCCCAAGGACTCCGGCGGCTACACCATTCCCAAGGGCAACCTCTTCGCCCCGGGAACGGCCAGGACCCGCCCCGAGATCTACGCGATGGGCTTCCGCAATCCCTTCCGCTTCACCGTCGACCCCACAACGGGGTACGTCCACGCCTCCGACTACGGCCCCGACCGCGGGCTGCCCACCACCGACCGGGGGCCCGAAGGACTCGTCGAGTACAACGTCATCAAGAAGGCGGGCAACTTCGGCTGGCCGTTCTGCCACGGCAACAACCAGGCATACGCCCCCTACAACCCGGACACCAAGGAGGTCGGCCCCAAATTCGACTGCGCCAACCCGGTCAACCCCTCGCCCAACAACACCGGTCTGACCGGACTCCCGCCGATCCAGCAGCCGGAGATCTGGTACGGCTACGGCGCGTCCGAGGAATTCCCCGAGGTCGGCAGCGGCGGTTCGGCCCCGATGAGCGGCCCCGTCTACCACTACGACAAGAAGAACCCGTCCATCACGAAGTTCCCCGCCTACTTCGAGGGCGCGAGCTTCTTCTACGAGTGGTCGCGCGACTTCGTCAAGGAAGTCCGCTTCGACAAGGACCAGGAGCTCCTGAAGATCAATGACTTCCTCTCCACCCAGAAGTTCAACAAGCCCATGGACATGACGTTCGGGCCCGACGGCTCGCTCTACGTCCTCGAATGGGGAAGCTCCTTCGGCGGCGGCAACAACGACTCCGGGCTCTACCGCATCGACTACGCACAGGGCCTGCGCGCACCGGTCGCCAGGGCCACCGCATCCGCCACCGACGGCCCCGTACCGCTGAAGGTCGACTTCTCCAGCGAGGGCAGCAACGACCCGGACGGCGACACCCTCAGCTATGCCTGGGACTTCGACGGCGACGGCACCTACGACTCCACCGAGGCCGACCCCAGCCACACCTACACGGCCAAGGGAGACTTCGCCGCCCAGCTGAAGGTCACCGACTCCAGCGGAAAATCCGGATACGCCAACATCCCCGTCACCGCCGGCAACACCGCACCCAAGGTGACCATCGACTTCCCGGTCAGCGGCAAACTCATCGAGTTCGGCGACAAGATCCCGTACAAGGTCACGGTCACCGATCCCGAGGACGGCCCGGTCGACTGCTCCAAGGTCACCGTCAACCCGGCCCTGGGCCACGACGACCACGAACACCCCACCACCGACATCCCCGGCTGCGAGGGGACCGTGGACACCGGTGACCTGGGCGGCCACCCCGAAGGAGCCGACCTCACCTACGTACTCAACGCCAAGTACACCGACAAGGGCGGCGACGGCGTCTCCGCGCTGACCGGCTACGGCCGTGCCGTGCTCCAGCCCAAGCACAAGCAGGCGGAGTACCACGACGCACAGTCCGGCACCCGGATCATCGCCCAGGAAGGAGCCGAGAACGGCAAACGGATCGGAGATGTCTCCGACGGCGACTGGGTCGCCTTCGACCCGATGAGCGTCGAAGGCATCGGCACGGTCGCCTACCGCCTGTCCTCACCCAACGGCGTCGGTGCGATCGAACTGCGCGCCGACGCCCCCGACGGCCCGCTCCTCGCCAGCACCCCGGTCCCCGACACAGGCGGCTGGGACAACTACCGGGCGACCCCGCCCGTGCCCGTCCAGGAGCTGAAGGGTACCCACAAGCTGTACCTCGTCTTCACGTCCCCGCAGGACAACTCCTTCGACGTGGACGCGGTCGACTTCACGAGTCCCTGACAGCGGATCGGCGCGCTGCGTGCCCGGTGTGTCGGCACACCGGGCACGCAGCGCGCACCCCCCTGGCAGCAGGGTCAGCGAGTGCCGACCGCGGCACGCACAGCCCTGCGGGCCATCGCGCAGTCGTCGTGCAGCCGGCGCAGCAGCAGCCGCTGCTCCTCGCTCGACGACAGCGCACCCGGGCGGTCCTGGCCGGCACCCGACACCGAATCGCGCATGGCCCGCTGCACGGCCGTCTCGTACGTCCGGATCTCGCGGGTCAGCACCAGCATCAGGTTCACCAGGAACGCGTCCCTCGCCGCGGGCCCGGAGGCCTGCGCCAGCTGGCTGATCTGACGCCGCGCCGCCGGTGCGTCACCGAGCACCGTCCAGAGCGTCGCCAGGTCGTAGCCGGGCAGATACCACCCCGCGTGCTCCCAGTCCACCAGCACCGGACCCGTGGGCGACAGCAGGATGTTGGAGAGGAGTGCGTCGCCGTGACAGAACTGCCCCATGCCCTGCCGCCCGCCCGCGTGTGCCAGACCGTGCAGCAGCTTCTGCAGATCACCCAGATCCCGGTCGGTGAAGAGCCCCAGCTCGTGATAGCGGGCGATCCGAGAGGCATAATCGAGCGGAGCGTCGAAGAGCCCCGGTGCGGGCCGCCAGGCGTTGACCCGGCTGATCGCGCCCAGCGCGGCCCGTACATCGGCACGGGGCGGGGCCTCCGACGGATGCCGGGTCAACGCGGCCACCCGGCCGGGCATCCGTTCGATCACCAGGGTGCAGTTCTCCGGATCGGCCGCGATGAGCCGCGGCACACGCACCGGCGGACGGTGCCGGACGAACGCGCGATATGCAGCTATTTCGTGACGGAACCGCTCGGACCACGCGGGCGAGTGGTCCAGCAAACACTTGGCCACCGCGCTCGCGCGGCCGGTGGAGCCGACGAGCAGCACCGAACGGCCGCTGCGGCGGAGCACCTGGACCGGGTTGAACTCGGGGCAGATCCGGTGCACCGAGGCGATCGCCATTCTCAGCTGCGCGCCCTGCGCTCCCGACAGATCCAGCCGGCCGCTGAGCGGGGGCCCGACCGGACCACCCGCAGGCCGTCGCGGCCGGACCGCGCCGGGCGCCGACGGGGCGGCATGCGGGGCGAGGTACGGTCCGCCGCCCGCCCCCAGGGGGCGAAGCGGCCGGGGCGGGGCGGTCACGGAGGACGATGCTGTGTACATAGGGGGGACAGATCCCTTCGTGCGCCGACAAGTTGCGTACACCGCCCCGGCCGGCGGCCGTTCGGCACCCTGGGGAGTACCTAGGGCTGCCGGGCGGGGTGGCGCTTTCCTACCTGACACCGGTCGACGGGTGGCAGACCACGTAGCGCACCCTGGCGAACCCTGGCGAATAGTCGCAGGGCACCTGACAGGGGGTTACTGTCGACACAGCCGAGAACCTGGGGGCTTGACGTGACCGGAGAACCCAACACCCGCCTGTCCGACCTGTTCGGCCTCGCCGGCTGGTCCAAGGGCGAACTCGCGAGAATGGTGAACAGGCAGGCGGCGGCCATGGGCCATCCGCAACTGGCCACCGACACCTCGCGGGTGAGGCGTTGGATCGACATGGGGGAGTCCCCCCGCGATCCCGTGCCCAAGGTGCTGGCTTCCCTGTTCACCGAGCGACTCGGCCGTGTCGTGACCATCGAGGACCTCGGGTTCGGCCGACGCGGGCGTGTGGGGAAGCGGCGGGAGGACGGGACGCAGGACAATCCCGACGGACTGCCGTGGGCGCCCGAGCGGACGGCAGCGGTCCTCACCGAATTCACGGGAATGGACCTCATGCTCAACCGACGCGGCTTGGTGAGCGCGGGCGCCGCGCTCGCCGCAGGATCGACCATCACCGGACCCATGCACGACTGGCTGCACTCCGACCCCGTGCTGGCGGCCGACGCACCACGGATCGACGACCCGCTGCACGCGGACCAGGCCGGTTTCGACCGGTACGAGGCCGCGCCCATCGGATCGGACGAGATCGAGGCGCTCGAACGCTCCGTCGAGGTGTTCCGCGCCTGGGACGCCTCGCGGGGCGGCGGACTCCAGCGCAAGGCCGTGGTGGGCCAGCTCAACGAGGTGGGCGGCATGCTCGCCTACCGCCACCCCGAGCATCTGCAGCGCCGGCTCTGGGGGGTCGCGGCCAACCTTGCGGTGCTCGCCGGATGGATGTCCCACGACATCGGCCTCGAACCGACCGCCCAGAAGTACTTCGTCATCGCGGCACACTCGGCGCGCGAGGGCGGCGACCGTCCCCGGGCGGGCGAGGCGCTCTCCAGGGCGGCCCGTCAGATGGTCCACCTCGGCCGTCCCGACGACGCCCTGGACCTGATGAAGCTCGCCCGGTCCGGCTCCGGGGACATGGTCCTGCCGCGCACCCAGGCGATGCTGCACACCATCGAGGCCTGGGCGCAGGCGTCCATGGGCCGCGGCCAGGCGATGCGGCGCGCGCTCGGGAAGGCCGAGGAGCTCTTCATCTCGGACAAGAGCGATGTCCCGCCGCCGAGTTGGATGCAGATGTTCGACGAGGCGGATCTGCACGGCATGCAGGCCCTGGCGTTCCGTACGCTCGCCGAGCACGAACCGTCGGCGGCGATCGTGGCTCAGCGCCACGCCAAGCAGGCGCTGGAGCTGCGGGCCAACGGACGTCAGCGGTCCAAGATCTTCGACTACATCTCGCTCGCCTCGGCGTGCTTCATCGCCGACGACCCCGAGCAGGCCGACCGCTACGCCCGACTCGCACTGGTGACGATGGGGGAGACCTCCTCGCACCGCACCTGGGACCGGCTGCGCGAAATGTACCGGCTCACGGGCCAGTTCGCGGGCTACGCGAAGATCGAGGACCTGCGCGAGGAGATCAAGCTCGCCCTGCCGCAGAGCTCCATCATCAAGCAGCCCAGGCGGTCCTCGCAGATCTGAGAAGGGGCACCGCGACGAAGGGGCGCCGAGCACCGACCGTCCGTACACCCCACCCGCAGGCGGGTCCGCCCACCTGCGTCGTTGCGCCGTGTCCGGTGTTCCGTGCGCCTGGGATTCCGTACGGGTGCCGCCGCGCTCCTACGCCCCGATGCGGGCGATCAGCACGCAGGCGTCGTCCAGCCGCTCGGTGTCGCCGAATTCCGTGACGACGGTCCGCAGGCACTCCTGTGCCGAACGGGCCTGCGCGAAGCGCGGTGCCAGAGCGAGCAGCGCGTCCGGGCCCGCACCGCGGTCGCTGTGACGGTTCAGCCCGTCGGTGTGCAGCACCAGCACGTCGCCGGGCAGCAGGTGCACTTCGTCCTGCTCGTACGCGACCCCGGAGGCCGCGCCGAGCAGGACCCCGTCCGGTGCGGGCAGCGGCCGCCCCTCCCCGTCGCGGAACAACAGCGGAGCGGGGTGTCCGGCCTGCGCCCAGACGAGGGTGCCGGTGGCGGTGTCGAGACGGCAGCACAATGCGCTGCCGAGAGCGGGTTGGACGGAGGTCTCCAGTAACTGATTGAGGTGGCCCATCAGGACACCCGGCTCGATGCCGGCCACGGCCATGCCGCGCAGTGCGCCGAGCAGCATCGCCATGGCGGAGGTGGCCTGGATGCCGTGACCGGTCAGATCACCGACCGTGAGCAGGGTCCTGCCGTCCGGCATCTCCAGCGCGTCGTACCAGTCACCGCCGATGTGCGAGCTCGACTCCGACGGAAGGTAGTGGGCCGCGATGTCCAATGCGCCCGGCCCCTGCGAGGGAAGCCGCAGCGAGCCCCGCCACGGGGGAAGGACGGCTTCCTGGAGCTCGACGGCCAGGCGGTGCTCGGTCCGGGCCCGGTGTTCCCGGTGGCGCAGCGAGTCATGGCTGCGACGCACCGCCTGCTGGCTGCGCCGCAGCTCACTGACGTCGCGCAGGACGGCCCACATGGAGGCGGTGCAGCCGTCCGCGTCGAGGACGGGCTCGCCCATCATGTGGAGCGTGCGCATCCGGCCGTCGGCCCGCAGGATGCGGAACTCGCCGTCTATCGGCTTTCCGTCCACCAGGCAGTCCGTCACCAGGGAGGTGAGCAGGGGCTGGTCCTCGGCAAGGAGCATGGACGGGAGCTCGTCCAGCGAGAGCGGTCCGGCTTCGGGGGGCCTGCCGAAGATCTGGAACAGCTCCTCGGACCAGCTGACGCCATCGGTGAGCAGATTCCACTCCGCGCTGCCCACGCGGCCGATCAGCGATCCCGGCCGCGGCTGGTCGCCAGGCCGCGGTGCGCCTGTCTCTGCCGCGTGCTGCGCCTTCTCGCGCGCCGAGGCGCCCTCGGCGCGTTCCGGGCTGCGGGGCGGCAGGCCCTCCCTGAGCTGGCCCAGGTGTGCGCCGAGATCGTCGAGATGGTGGACGGCCAGATCGCAGAGCGCCCGCCGCCAGCGCAGCTGTGGGTCTTCCTCGTCGATCACCACGGTGTCCCGCCGCACCGCGTCCATGTCACCACGGAGCCGACGGGTCCGGCTGATCAGAGCGTCGACGGCCTCGCGTTCGGGTGGCTCTGGGGCGGGGCGGTCCGCGGACAGAGGGGACGGCATCTCGTACTCCGATACAGGCGCGGTACGACCAGGTCTGAAAGGTGGACCGAGGACGACTGTCGCACAGCCGACGAGGACCCGTAAGGGATTTGGCAACACTCGATGCGTTGTTGCTTCTGGCATGTGCCACAGGCTGCGCAGGGCGTCGATCGGTCGAACAGCTTTGCTGTCTGCGGACGTTGACGCAAGCCATCCGGCGTGTGCGGACGGTTGTGCGCCCGCACGCGCCGTTCTTGCGTCACGCGCCCGGTTCGGGCACGGCATATGCGGGACGTACGGGGGTGCGCAGCGGGAATGCGGCCGTGGCCCGCCGCGTTGCATCGGCAGAACGAAAACGAAACCCATTCCCATCGGGAGGATGGGGTCGGCACAAGAGTGTGGAGGCGTCAATGGCCCGCAGTGAAACCCGCCCCGTGGTGACGCTCCGGTCGACGGCCGGAACCGGGCAGAGCTATGTCACCCGCAAGAGCCGTCGTAACAATCCGGACCGGCTGGTGCTGCGCAAGTTCGATCCCGCGGTGGGGCAGCACGTCCTCTTCCGCGAGGAGCGCTGACCGGGGAGCCGGAAGGCTCCGTTCCGTGCCATGGATCACAGTGCGGGGTGCGCGTTTCCGGGAACGGGAAACAGTGGTTTATCGTTCACCTATATGTGGATGTCGCGCACCGCGCCCACCCGCAAGCCGCCCCGGCTGGATTCCCCCGATCCGGCCGGGGCTTTCCTCTGCCCCCGGGCTCCGTCGCGGTCAATCCCGCGCCCGCCGCCGGCACGAGGTCTCGACCAGCAGCGCGCCCGCCGCCGGCACCACGGCCACCGCAGCTGCCGCGTCCGGCCACAGACGTACGGCCAGCGCCGTCACGGCCGCGCCCACCACGACCGCGATCAGCCTGCCGGCCACCCAGTGGTCCCCCTCCTCCCACGACCGCAGTGCCGCCCTCCCGACGAGGGCCGTGAGCGTGCCGGTGAAGTAATTCGTGGGTGTCGCCCGGATCCGGCCCTGGATGCCCATGGCCACGGCGAGCAGCACCAGCAGTCCCAGCCGGTCCCCGTCGGAAGTGATCAGGCCCAGCGCCCACAGTACGGCCCCCGCCGCCAGCAGGGCCGTCTCGATCAGCAGCATCAACGGCAGTGACCACCGCAGCCGCTCGTTCATCCAGGCACCGCAGGCGACACCGATGCCGTAGGAGGCCAGCGAGGTGATCACCCGCAGCGCCACCCCGTGCTCTCCGCCGCCGGCGGCAGCGGCGCCGAGCAGCACCAGATTCCCGGTCATCACCCCGGCGAACACCTGGCCGACACAGATGAAGACAAACGCGTCGGCCGCCCCGGAAGCGGCGGACAGCAGTAGCAGGGACCATTCGCCCCGTGGATCGAGCCCGGCACCGCGGGCGGGAACGGAGGGGCGCATGGGAGTGGACACGCCTGCATTCTCGGTTCGAGCCACGCCGTCGGCAGCCACTCGCGGCCCGCACGGCGCGCCGACCGGCCCTGTCGCCACGCGCCGGGACACCCGGCCGGACCGTCGCCGTTTGCGGGGCGCCCCCGTCCGGCCCAGCGTGGGGAGGCGCCGTACACGCCGACGGCGCACACATCACCCGCCGACGAGGAGCGACATGGCTGACGCCCAGTGGAGTCCGGGTCCGAGGGCATGGACCGTCGGCGAGTGGCTGCCCGTGCTGGACATCGTCGAACCGCCGCAGCAGCGTCGGCTCACCGTGCTGGTACGGCTGCTCCTTCTGATCCCGCACTTCGTCGTGCTGTTCCTCCTGGACATCGCGGCCGCGGTGGCCGTCGTCGCGGGCTGGTTCGCCGCGCTGTTCCTGGGCCGGCTGCCCGAACCGGTCTTCCGCTTCCTCGCCGGATACCTCGGCTACCAGGTACGCGTCGGCGCGAGCAGCATGCTGCTCGTGGACCGCTATCCGCCGTTCGCCCTGGACCCGCCACCGGACTACCCGGTCCGGATCGAGGTCAGGCCCACCGGTCTCAACCGCCTGGCTGTCTTCTTCCGCCTGATCCTGATGATTCCGGCGGCCGTCGTGCAGAGTCTCGCCCTCTCCGGGTGGTGGGCGGTGGCGATCGTCTGGTGGCTGGTCACCCTGATCCTGGGACGCATGCCCCGCCCCCTCTTCGAGGCCACGGCCGCCGTGCTCCGCTACGGGATGCGCTTCAGCGCGTACGTCCTGCTGCTCACCCCGGCCTACCCCAAGGGCTTCTTCGGCGACGACGACCTCTCCGTGACGCAGCGGCAGACGCGTTCCGCCACGCGGCCCCTTCTCCTGAGCGGTGCGGGCAAAGGGCTGCTCGTCCTGTTCCTGGTGCTCGGGGTGGCCACGTCCGTCACCACATCCACCACGACCACATGGCCGGACGAGACCGCCGACGGCATGTGAAATCCCTGTCCGGTTCCCTCGCGGACGAGGCATGATCACGCCATGACATGGACAGCACCCGACGTGACGCGCACCCCCGGTTCCCTGGTTGCCGGCGAGCGCGAGATGCTCACCGGCTATCTCGCCTGGTTCCGCAGCTCCCTGCTGCACAAGTGCGCGGGCCTGACCGGGGAACAGCTCGCCGAACGGACCGTACCCCCGTCGAACCTCACCCTTCTCGGGCTGATCCGCCACATGGCGAAGGTCGAACGCGTCTGGTTCCGGGAGCGGTTCGCCGGCCAGCGGTTCGACCCGATGTACGACCCGGAGAAGGGCAAGGACGCGGACTTCGAGGACCTGGACCCGGCCCGCGCGGCCGAGGACTACGCCCGCCTCGTCGAGGAGAGCCGGCTCGCGGACGAGATCGTCGCAGGTGCCTCGCTGGACGACACCTTCGTCCATGGCGGCGAGGAGTACTCACTGCGGATGATCCATCTGCACCTGATCTCCGAGTACGCGCGCCACACCGGCCACGCCGACCTGGTGCGCGAGCGCGTCGACGGTGTGACGGGCGGATGACGCACCGCTGAGCGGGGCCCGGCGCGGCCGCGCCCGGCGGAACCGGACGGGCCGGGTGACGGAGTGGGCCGGGAGGCCATGGCGTACCTGCGCGTCGGGGGCGGGAACGGTCGGCGCCGCACCACGGATTCCGGCACAGTGCGGTCGGGAGGGTATGCCGCGCCTCGGCCCTGCGACGAGGAGACGAGCGCGCCCGAGGCGCCGTACGCCCGGCGCACGGCCGGACCGCACCGCGGCCGTGTGTGCCGACCCGACACCTTGACGCGGAAGCGTCGTTGGGCATGGTCTGGTCCAAGTGCGGACAGAAGTTCGCCGAGTTCGACGACCACGGCGCGCAGCCCGGCGCCACGGTCACCCACCAGGTCGACTTCGACAGTCTGACGGGCAGGCAGAAGGTCCTCGCGGTGTGGAACACAGCTCTCGCGGCCGGCGGGGGACCCCGGATGTCGCTGCGCCTCACCTCGGCCAACTCCCGGTCGTCCGGCATCTTTTCCTTTGGCTCACGGGTCGGCGAACCTGGTTCGCGCAACGGGAAAGCCCCGGCAGCGGAGAGGGAGCGTCTACGCTGTGAGGTCTTCCTGGTCCGGGACGCGCCGGGCCTGCGGAACACTGGGGTGGGCCGTGGCGGTATCCGGGGAAGCGGTGACGTGCTCGGTCTGTGTCCGGCGCCCCGGATCGTCGTCGAGCGGCCTCGCGTCGGTCCAGTAGATGTTGAGCATCGTGCGGAGCGTCGTCGGATGCTGGCCGGGGCCGGTGGGCACGGTCAGCCGGTCGAGATGCTGCCACAGCTCGTGGTCGACCTGCTCGGCACCGCCGCCGTTGCGGGCATGAACGGCCTGGTGGCGCTGCACGGCGACGGCAAGCTCACGGAGCGTCTCCCGGCTCTGCTGCCCGGCGTTGTGGCTCTGCGCGCGGTTCACATTCCGCTGCTCCTGGCCCAGCTCGGTGATGGCCCGCTGGACCCGCTGGTGAAAATTGGCCGTGCGGCGGCGCAGCGATTCGAAGTCGGCCCGGGTGGCGAACCATTCACGCTTGCCCGCCTCGCCCCGGGCAAAGCACTGGACGCGGAATTCCTCGCGCTCGGTCTTCCGGCGCCTCAGGACGCTCGCGGTCCGTTCGTGTACATGCGTGAGGATCCTCCGGGCCCGCGGCAGGTTGTCGGGGTGGGTGATCGCCGCCCACGTTCTGGCGTCGCGGGTGGGCGGGTGGATGTTCGAGGTGAGCATCTGCTCGAACTCTTTGTCGGCGAGCTGTGCGAGGTCCTGGGCGTCCACTACTGGCCTCCAAGCCGGTGTTGGGCGGTATGTGTCCAGCGTGGCGTATGACACAGACAAGCACGTAGAAATCCGGAAATAGAACGCGACGAGGTGAAGGTCACTGTTGATATGACGGCGCGTCAGCTACAAGGCCGCCAGGGCGGCGTGCACGCGGCGGACGCGAGGTGCTTGCCGAGCGCGGAGTCATGAACACGCAGCCCGGGTAGGGGACGGGGCCACCCCTCGCATGTCCGAAACTGTACGCCGGGCAACGGACGGGAGAGGTACTGGGCTGTCGCCCATGAAGCGCCTCCCTGCCGAACTGGTGATCTTCGACCGGGACGGAGTCCTCGTGGACAGTGAGCGGATATGCGTCGGAGTGGACGCGGTGATCCCGGCTGATCGCTCATGGAGCGAGTCCTGGCGGACGCATCCGTTGCGGCACGTGGGTGCCGGACCCGACCGGGTGACCGGGCCGGGTGTCACCCGATCGGCGTACTTCCGGCGGGTCGGTCACCGGGCCGGTAAGTCAGTGACGCCGTGGTGTGTGCTGGTCGAGGACGGCGCGTGAGCATCCGCGCCGTTGCGTGACGGGGTGGGGGTTGGTCTAGTGAAACCACTTGCCCATGGGGGCCACGAGGCGAGCCCGGTGGACCGTGGGCCCCGGGCACCCCACGTCCGTGTCCGGCGCAGGGCGACCCCGGCCGGCCATTCCACGCGCCCCACCCGCACTCACTGGACGGTGACCATGACCATGTCCTCCTTCGGCTCCTTCGGCGGCCCGGACCCGTTCTCGGAAATGCTCAACCGGTTCTTCGGGATGTCCCCGGCGTCCTCACCGCCACAGGTGCAGCGGGTCCCCATCGGGCGGCTGCTCACCGAGTCGGCCCGCGAGCTGATAGGCCGGGCGACCACACGCGCGACCGACGACGGCAGCCGGGACCTGGACACCGAGCACCTGCTGTGGGCCGCCACCCAGGTGGACCCGGCCCGAGCCCTGCTCGCACAGGCCGGGGCGGACCCCGACGATCTGGGCAAACGGATCGCGGAGATCCTGCCGGGGGAGAGCGCCACCCCGTCCGCGGAGCCGAGCCTGACGCCCGCCGCCAAACGCGTACTGCTCCAGGCCTACGAGCGTTCCCAGGCGGCCGGAGTCTCCTACATCGGACCGGAGCACATCCTCGGCGCGCTGCTGGACGCCCAGGTTTCCGGTGCGGCCAGACTGCTCGGCGCGTACGGCACGGACACCGGCAAGCTGCGCCGCGAGGCCGACAACGCGGGTAGGGCCGACGGTACCCCGGCGGTGAGCACCAGTGACACCCCGACCCTCGACCAGTACGGGCGCGATCTGACCGAGGAGGCGAAGGCCGGGAAGCTCGACCCCGTCGTCGGTCGGGCCGAGGAGATCGAGCAGACCGTCGAGGTCCTCTCCCGGCGCTCCAAGAACAACCCCGTCCTGATCGGTGAGCCCGGTGTGGGCAAGACCGCGATCGTGGAGGGAATCGCCCAGCGCGTCGTGGCCGGGGACGTCCCCCGTACCCTCAAGGGCAAACGGGTGATCGCCCTGGACCTCTCCGGCCTGGTGGCGGGCTCCCAGTACCGGGGCCAGTTCGAGGAACGGCTCAAGAACGTCATCGACGAGGTCAGCGCGGCCGCTGATTCGACGATCCTGTTCATCGACGAGCTGCACACCGTGGTCGGCGCCGGGGCATCCGGTGAGGGCGCGATGGACGCGGGCAACATGCTCAAACCCGCGCTGGCACGTGGTGAGTTGCATGTCGTCGGAGCCACGACCATCGACGAATACCGCAAACACATCGAGAAGGACGCCGCACTGGAACGCCGATTCCAGCCCGTCATGGTGCCCGAGCCGACGGTCGAGGAGACCATTCAGATCCTGGAGGGTCTGCGCGACTCCTACGAGGCCCACCACCAGGTCCGCTTCGCCGATGATGCCCTGGTGGCGGCGGCCGAGCTTTCCGAGCGCTACATCAGCGACCGCTTCCTGCCGGACAAGGCCATCGACCTCATGGACCAGGCGGGCGCCAGGGTCCGGCTGCGCTCGCTCGGCAGGTCCACCGAAGTCGTCTCCCGCGAGGACACACTCGCCAAGCTGAAGCGGGAGCAGGACGAGGCGGTCGCGTCCGAGGACTTCGAGAAGGCCGCCGGGCTGAAGGCGCAGATCGCGGAGACCGAGGCCGAGCTCGCGGGAATCGAAGAACGCCGTGAGGGCGTCATGGACGTCACCACCGCCGACATCGCCGATGTCGTCTCCCGCCGCACCGGCATCCCGGTCACGCAGCTCACCGCCAGCGAGAAGGAGAAGCTCCTCAAACTGGAGGACGCCCTGCACTCCCGGGTGGTCGGCCAGGACGAGGCGGTCACCGCGATCGCGCAGGCGGTGCGCCGCAACCGGGCGGGAATGGGCGACCCCGATCGACCTGTCGGCTCGTTTCTCTTCCTCGGACCCACCGGTGTGGGGAAGACCGAACTCGCCAAGGCGCTGGCCGAGTTGCTGTTCGGCGACGAGAACCGCATGGCCCGCTTCGACATGAGCGAGTTCCAGGAGAAGCACACCGCCTCGCGGCTCGTCGGCGCACCTCCCGGATACATCGGCCACGAGGAGGCAGGCCAGCTGACGGAGAAGGTACGCCGACAGCCGTACAGCGTGCTCCTGTTCGACGAGGTGGAGAAGGCCCACCCCGATGTCTTCAACACGCTGCTGCAGGTCCTCGACGACGGACGCCTGACCGACGCGCAGGGACGGACGGTGGACTTCCGCCACACCGTCGTCATCATGACGTCCAACATCGGCGCCCAGCGCATCCTCGCCCACAAGGGCGACGTCTCCGAGATCCGCGACGACCTCATGGGCGACCTGCGGCGCCGCTTCCCGCCGGAGTTCCTCAACCGCGTCGACGAGACGATCATCTTTCACGGCCTGGGCAAGGACGACCTCGGCCGCATCGTCGACCTCATGCTGGACGGCAGTAAACGCCGGGTGCGGGCCCAGGACATGGAGCTGGAGGTCACCGAGGCGGCGAAGAAGCTCCTTGTCGCACACGGCCACCAGCCTGAGTTCGGCGCCCGCCCGCTGCGCCGCACGATCCAGACCGAACTCGACAACCGGATTGCCTTGCTGCTGCTGAGCGACGAAGCGGAGCCGGGCGACACCATCGTCGCCGACGTCAAGGACAACGCTCTGGTCTGCTCGATCGGCCGCCCGGAGACCTCTGCCGAGGCCGAGACGGCCGCTGACGAACAGCCATAGTCCCCGCCGCCCCGGCCCGCAGGGCTTGCCGTGCAGTTCCTCGGACCGCGCGGCAAGCCCTGTGCGTCGAGTGTCCTCGGGCCTTGTCCTCAGGCCTTGTCCTCACCCGCGCCCCGCGCCGACGCGATCGCCACGGGGCTCGCCCCCACCCGGTCATGTGGCCCGGACGGCTGGAGCGGACGGTGAGGGGCGGTCTCCTCGTCGTGGCGGGAGCCACTGCGGAGACCTTCAGGTTGGCCGGTTTTGCGTGGCACGGTGCGGATGCTGTGGGTGAATGAACGGTTACTCTTTGTCGGTTACCGTGAGTGATCTTCAGTACCCGAGGGGACATCTGAATGAACCGCATGCGCAACGTACTCGCCGTGCTCGGCATCACCGCCGGGCTCATCGCGGCTCCCGCCGCGAGTGCCTCGGCGAAGCCGGAGGACCGGTCTCCCGCCTCCCCGGCCCGCCACGAGCCCTGCACCGGTGAGTTCCGCGGCGATGCCCGGCTCGGCCCCAAGTGGCTTCCGAACAACCGGCTGGCCCCCGTGGGGCCGCTCCTCAACGGATACAAGCGCACCGGCTCGCTGTCCCCGCAGGCCTTCCTCAAGAAGTACTGGGAAGGTCCTGCCGACTCCGGCAGCTGGAAGTACCCGCCCAACGACGGATTCGGCCAGGTCAACGGGCAGATCGACAAGGAGCCGACCAAGCTGCGTCCGGGCCAGCGCCTGGACCGCTTCGGCTCCGAGTACGGCGGCTACCTGGCACCTGCCGGGGACGCCTACGCGGAGCGCGCGCTGCCGCCGCAGAACCTCAACACCCGTGACGCCGCTGTCGCTTGCGACTACCGCGTCTACAAGGTGGCCAAGCCCTTCTGGGTGTGGCAGGGCAGCATCGCCCCCTGGTTCGAGCAGCCGGGAGGCGGTCAGCAGATCAAGCTGGACGCGGTCTTCCTCGATCCGGGAGAGGGACAACGGCTGAACGTCAAGTGGCTGCTGGACCACGACTACCTCACGCCCGTCGGCGCATAGGACCGGTGTGGACCGTCGGGAGCTGCGCGCGGCGCTGAGCCGGGCAGGCGTGGCCGACGGCTACTACCGCATCGAGGGCGTCCATGAACCGGTCCCCACCCCCACGGACTTCCTGTTTCTGAGACAGGCGTCCGACGGGGTGTGGGAGACAGGTGCGTACGAACGCGGTGCGTACGAGATCATCGCCCGGCACCGGAGCGAACAGGACGCCTGCGGGCATCTCCTCCGCCTGCTCCTTTGAGGATCGGTCGGAGGGGAAGGAGCGGGTGTTCCAAGGGTGAACATTGCAACCCGTACGGGTGATTGCCCCGTCCCGCAGGCGACGCTGCACCGGAGCCCGGCTCACTCTGCTGCTTGTGATCGAGAACTTGCTGCGTGCCGCCACGGCGGTCGCTCTCACCGCCCTGCCCCTCACCCCGGCGAGCCCGGCGTTCGCCGGGGAACGCCCCGTCGCACCACGGGCGAGCCCCTGCGACGCCGTCGTGGCACCCGCCGGAAGTGTCTGTGTACCGTCCCCGAAGCAGTGCATCACGACACCGTGTCCCCAGTACGACCTCGTCGCCATCCCGTTCTACCCGCTGCCCTCCGGCGGAGGAATCGTGACCCCCCGAGGAGCAGCGGGCACTCCCTGACGCCTGCCCGGGGCACGGCGCGCTCCGCTCCGTGCGTCGTGCCCCGGAACCCTCGCTCACGTGCACCGTCGCCGGCGGCCCACGCTCGGTGCCGCCGGTCGTGCGCAGCGGTTGGAGTGCGGAGCACGGCCCAGGACCGGAGCGCCGAGCCTGAGCGATCCATGTGTGACCAGGAGCAGGACCCGTCGTTCGTCTGCGACCGGGCGTTGTCAGTGCCCGCAGGTAAGTTCGATCGTGTCCTGCCGTTGTGGCGCAGAAGTCGCCCTGGTGCACATAGGAGTGGTGCGTTGTCAGACTGGGAGAGGTCGAGCACGGCACGGGTGACAGCACCCGCACGACCGCGCAAGCTGGCCAAAGTCCCGTTCGTCGAGCTGGCCGACGGGCGTCTGCAAGGTGTGGTGTCCAGCGGTTCGGACATCGGGCGGGTCTATGTGTCGTCGGTGGCCGCCGGTACGTACGCGTTCGCCTGCAGCACCAACAACAACCGGCCCTGCGGTGGCGCGCGGGGATCGTTCTGCAATCACATACGGGCCCTGATCAACGAGGCGGTGCTGCAGTACGGCGCCGGGCGCGTTTCCCGCTACCTGAGGGTCGAGACCGCCGACGGCGAGCCGAGCGCGCCAAGTATCACCGCCGGCATGAGTGACACACGTCCGCCGCAGGGCGACACGAAGGCCGCAGCGCCCGTCTTCAGCCGGTTCCTGCGCCACCTCGCCTACCTGGAACTCACCCCGACCACCTCACCGTTGCCGGAGATGCAGTGGTTCCCGACGACCAGGGCGGTGGCCTGATGCGCGCCGACCTGCTCTCGGAGACCATCCCCGGACTCGACGAGGCCCTGACGGCTGTCGACGCCTTCGACCGAGCGCTCGTCGCCGGCCTGCTCCGCCCACAGCCCGCCCAGACCGCCGGCCTGACCGGACTCGCTCACGCGGTCGCCGGGAGCCCGCTCGCCGCCAGGGTCGCCGAGGCGGCCGAGAAGGCGGCGGGCGGAGCCGCGAGCGAGGACCACTTCGTCGCCCTCGCCGCCGCCCGCACCGCACTCCTCGGCTCCGCCCACGACGCACTGATGGCCCGTATCGAGGAGGCGACCGGCCGGCCTCGCGGCGAGGAGACCGTCCCGCCGCCCGCCGGACAGCAGGCGGCCAACCTGCTCGCCGCCGCCCGCTCCTGGCTGTCCGACCTGGCGCGCTCCGGATGGCAGGGAATCGACCACGATGTGGTCTCCGGGGCTGCGCCGGTCGTCTCCGCGATGCTCCCCGACCCCGCGCTGCGCCGCCTGGCGACGCTCCTCGACGGCTTCGCCGCCGAACTGGCCGCGTCCTGTCCTGGTGCGTCGTCGGAGCGCTTCCCGGAACGCCGCTGGGCCGACCTGTGGTCCCGCGCATTGCTGCTGACGCTGCCCGGAGCGGCCGGCGTACCCGTGACCGGCACGGCCACCGGGCGGCTGCTGCCGCTCGGTGTCGATGTCCATGAACACGCGACGGCGGTACAGGCGCAGGTCCACGCGGTGTTCGAGCCCGCGGACGGCGCCCCGCCCCGCCTGGTGCGGGCCGGGGTGGCGGTGCCGAAGCCGGACACGGTCGTCGGAGCGGGGCTGTGGCAGTTGCTGCGCCCGCACATGTCGCTCCTGACAGCCGTCGGCGAAGGCCGCTCGATGGACCTCACCGACATGCCGGTCACCGCCGAGGGCGACCTGATCTGGAGCGACGAGCACGCGCGCCAGGGTGAGCCCGCCGACGCCTTCGCCACCGCCCGTGTCGCCCTGCCCGCCGCCAGCACCGCGGCGACCGCACCCCTGGACCGGCATCCGGCACGCATCGCCGTCCCCGTGTTCCTGGAGGGCTATACCACGCACGATAAAGACGGCGCACTGACGTTCACCCTCGCCGACGGCCCTGTCGTCGTCGATGCCGACCGCATCCCGACCGCCGGGCCGCTCACCCCCGAGGCCGTCGTGGCGTCCGGCGCGTGCATCGGACTGCTCCGCTGGGACGCCGGGACGTATCGCCTCCAGCCTCTGGCCGTCGAGACGACCGTACGGAAGAAGGCCGTCGCGATCCATGCCGGCGGATGGGCCGGGGGCACTACCGACAAGGCCGGCGTCAAGGCCGAGAAGGCTGCCACCGACGCCGTGGCCGTGCTCCGGGAGCGAGCGGGAAGGCTGCTGCGGAAATGACGGAGCACACGACGGAACGAACCGCCGAGAAGACCACCCCGCAGCCCTCGGCGATCCAGCGGACCCCGGAGGCCTCGAGGAGCCCGGAGGCGGACCCCGAGGAGAACCGCCGTCAGGTGCTGTACTGGCGGCTCCTCGCCCGCCTCTTCGACCAGGAGGAACAGGGCACCCTGGAATCCGCGAGCCTCGCCGTGGTCGAGGACATCGGCCTGCCGTCCGCACTGTTGGACCCACAGGCCTCCGTCGACTCGGTTGTCCAGCGTCACCCGGAGCTGGCGGCCGAGTTCGACGGCCTGATGACACCCGCCCCCCACGCCGACGGCGACGACACACGCGACCGGGCCGTCGAAGTACGACGGGCGGCGCTGGTGTCGAAGGTGCTGCTCAACGTCTTCGCCTCCGGCTCGGGCACGGTCACCGCCGGACAACTGGCGCGTTGGCAGTCCGACGCGGGCTGGCTGGAACGCGCACTCGGCTGCAAGCCAGGGGAGCTGCGCGGCGGCCGGGCCGGGGGACGGGCAGCGGGGCCGGGTGTCAGTCCGACCGGCACCGGAGGTGGCGGCACGAACCCCGACCTCAGCCGGCTGATCCCGGCAATCGGCCCGGAGCTCGGGACCATCGAGGCCGACCTCGTCAAGCGGATGCACCTGCGCGAAGTGCTGGCCGATCCCGGGCTCGCCGCGCAGCTGACTCCGAGCATGTCACTGATCGAGCAGCTGCTGCGCGACAAGAACAACCTCTCGGGCGTGGCCCTCGCCAACGCCAAGGACCTGATCCGTCGCTTCGTCGACGAGGTCGCCGAAGTACTGCGTACGCAGGTGGAGAAGGCCACGGTGGGTGCCCTGGACCGCTCCGTCCCGCCCAAGCGGGTGTTCCGGAACCTCGACCTCGACCGCACGATCTGGAAGAACCTCACCAACTGGAGCCCGGAGGAGGAGCGGCTGTATGTAGACCGCCTCTACTACCGGCACACGGTCCGCAAGACGACACCACAGCGGCTGATCGTCGTCGTGGACCAGTCGGGCTCGATGGTCGACTCGATGGTGAACTGCACCATCCTGGCGTCGATCTTCGCCGGGCTGCCGAAGGTGGACGTCCACCTCATCGCGTACGACACGCAGGCTCTCGACCTCACACCGTGGGTGCACGACCCCTTCGAGACCCTGCTGCGCACCAACCTCGGAGGCGGCACCGACGGCACGGTGGCCATGGCGCTGGCCCAGCCGAAGATAGCCGAGCCCCGCAACACCGTCGTGGTGTGGATCTCCGACTTCTACGAATGGCAGACCGAGCCGCTGTTCGAGAGCATGGTCGCCATTCACCGTTCGGGAGCCAAGTTCATCCCGGTGGGCTCCGTCACCAGCTCCGGCCGCGGCAGTGTCAATCCGTGGTTCCGTGAACGCTTCAAGGACCTGGGCACGCCAGTGCTCTCCGGCCACATCCGCAAGCTCGTCCACGAGCTCAAGACCTTCCTCGCCTAGACCTTCCTCGTCCCTGCCTTCTTCGCTCAGACGTTCAACGCTCAGAAACTCAGAAAGGCCCTGTCATGTCCGACCTGTTGCGCGCCCCCGCCGAGATCAAGTACGCCGAGGAACTGGAGTGGCTGGAGTCCATCGACGACAACCCCAAGCCTTTCTCCTGGCGGCTGTCCCCGAAGATGGTCCGTCTGTTCATCCTGGGCTCCGAGCGCTCCGACGGCCTGGACCGGGAGATCTCGCAGAAGTGGTACGGCGACCGCAGTTTCGTCGAGCGCTCGATCGTCACGCTCGCCTCGGACCGCGGCCTGCTGCTCATAGGCGACCCCGGCACGGGCAAGAGCTGGCTGGCCGAGCTGCTGTCCGCCGCGATCTGCCGCAATTCCACGCTGGTCGTGCAGGGCACGGCCGGCACCACCGAGGACCACATCAAGTATTCCTGGAACGTGTCGATGGTCATCGCCAAGGGCCAGTCGCGGGAATCGATGATTCCCTCACCGATCATGACCGCGATGGAGTCCGGTGCCATCGGCCGATTCGAGGAGCTCACCCGCTCCACCAGCGACGTGCAGGACGCGCTGATCTCGATCCTGTCCGAGAAATACATCTCGGTTCCCGAACTGGACAGCGACAGCATCGTCTTCGCCAAGCCCGGCTTCTCGATCATCGCCACCGCGAACAGCCGTGACCGAGGCGTCAACGACCTGTCCTCGGCGCTCAAGCGCCGCTTCAACTTCGTCCGCATCCCGGTGGTGACGAACAAGAAGAGCGAGGTGGAGATCGTCCGCTTCCGTACCGAGGAACTGCTCCGCCGCCACCAGATCGAACTGGAAGTGCCGCCGACACTCCTCGACGTACTGCTGCAGAGCTTCGCGGACCTGCGTGCCTCGGCTGCCGCGGCCGGCAGCGACGACGAGAAGCTGGAGTCCGCGCTGTCCACCGCGGAGCAGATCGGTGTGCTGGAGGACGCCGTGCTGCACAGCAATTTCTTCGGCGAACGCGCCCTGACGGCCCGCACGCTGGCCTCCTCGCTCGTGGGGTCGCTGGCCCGGCGCGAGCCCGAGGACCTGGCCATCCTCAACAAGTACCTGCACGGCGTCGTCGAACCGCGCAGCAAGGAAGAGGGCGGATCCTGGCCGGAGTTCCTGGAGGGCGGCCGCGACGCGATCGCCACCCTGTCATGAGCAGCACTCACGAAGGAACCTTCGAAGGGCTGCGTGCCCAGCTTCAGGAAGCCGCCGCGACGTTCGCCGACGGGCCCGACGCCCTGGAGGGCATCCTCCTCGGCATCGTCGACGACGTGGACCACGCGGTCCGCGAGCCGCTCGAAATCTTCCCCGTCTGCCACCACTCGCCCGCCTCGGCGATCGCCATGGCTCGCCGCCTGCGCGAGAAGCAGCCCAAAGTCGTGTACCTGGAGCTGTGCGAGGACATGGCACCGCTGCTGACCGAACTGCGCAACTGCAAGCTCCCGGTGGCGGTCCAGTCGTTCGCGACCGATGTCGACGGCTTCCCGGCCGAGTGGTCCCCGCTGTCGGTGGTCGCACCGATCACGGAGGCCTCCGCGGAATACCAGGCGATCGCCTACGCACTGGACACGCCGGGCGTCGAGCTGGTCCTCGTCGACCGCTCCTCGGACCACGTCTTCCAGTGGGATGCGCGAGGAGCGGAGGCCACCGAGCCGACCGGCCCGGACGCACCTCCCGTCGAGGAGGAGGCCGCGCTGCACGGCGACGCGGTCGGCGTGGAGATCGGCGACCTGCGACCGCGCTTCGCCGAACTGGAGGAGCACCTGCTGCGCCACGGCAAGGTGCGGCACTGGTCGGAATGGTGGCACCAGTACGTCGAGTTGCCGCTCGGGGACAGCGACCACGACACCTACCGCCAGGTCATGCTCCTGATCGGAAGCCTCTTCCGGCGACTCGCACCCGGCGACCCCCAGCGGGTCCGCGTGGACGAGGACCGCGAACGCCACATGTGGACCAGGATGCGCGAACACCTGGCCGCCACCGGCGCCGATCCCGCGGACTGTCTCTATGTCTGCGGCGCGTTCCACGCTGCCAGCCGCGTCGCGGAGTTCGGCGTCCACGGCACGGACACCTTCGAGATCAGCCCGCCCACTGCCACCACGTGGCAGCACGGCCTGATCCCGTCCAGCCATGCGGCGATCGAGGCGCAGTTCGGTCTCGCCGCCGGCTCGGTGTCGATCGCCGCGACCGTGTGGGCGAAGAACGTCCGGCGCACACGTGTGGAGCCGTACCGTCTGGCGGGACAGGCGGGCGCGAAGAAATCGAGGGCCAGGAAGGCCGTGGCTGCGACGGATCCCGTACCGGATCTTCCGCCCTCGGACAAGCTGACCGGCTTCCTGCAGCAACCGCCCGTCCTGGACCGGCTGGACGAGGCCGAACTGCTCGGCTGGTCGGTGGAGATCGTGCGCTCCGCCCGCCGCAACGGCTACCTCTCCTCCACCGCCGACGCCATCGCGGTGTTCGAGACCTCGATCCTGCTGGCCGGAATGCGTGACCGAGCCAGGCCCACGCCGTACGACTTCCAGGACGCCGCCGTCACGTGTATCGAGAAGGACACCGTGCCCGGCCGACGCGATGTGCGGCGTCTCGTGGAGATCATGATGGGTGGCGACCGGGTCGGCCAGGTCGGCTACGACGCGCTGCCGCCCCTGGCCCGCGACGTGCACGACCGGCTCGCGCCGCTCGGTCTGAAGCTGCAGCAGGGCGGTGTCAAGCGGGCACTGCTGGACATCGCCTCCCAGCCGGAACTGGAGCGCTGCTCCGACGTGTTGTGGATGCTGCGTCAGCTGATGCCGCAAGGAGCCGCACGCCCGATCATGGGCGAACGGAAGCTGGGGGAGCGGCCGATCCAGGAGTCGTGGGACCTCGCGCTCGGTACCCACCAGCGTGCGCTCATCGAGCTCGGCTACGAGGGTGTCAGCATCGAGCAGGTGCTGGAGCAGCGCCTGCGCCGCACGGCGTACGACCGGCGCGCCACTGCGGCCACCGTCCTGGAAGCCGTCGAGGACGCGACGCTGTACCTGCGCAGCCGCCGTCTCGCCGACGAACTGGGTACCCACGCCCTGGAGGTGCTGTCGGCCGAACGCAGCGTCGACGGTGCACCGGAGGTGCTGCGCCGGATACGGAGGCTGCTGGCGTACTACCGCACCAGCGAGCCGGTGCTGCCGCCCTGGATCGAGTCCTTCGTCAAAGCCGGGTATGCCCACTACTGCACCCTGCTTCCGACGGCGTTCACCGATGAGGACGCCACCGTTCGCCAGGTGGCGGCCATGCTGGGCTTCCTGTTCAGCATGGAGAGCCTCGCGCTGTCGCTGGGATGCGACCGGACCCAACTGGAACTGGCGGTGGTCCAGTCGCACCCGGAGGAGTCGTCGAAGACGGCTCTGCTGTGGGCGGCCCAGGTGCAGCTCGGGCATCTCTCCCGCGCCGAGCTCCGGGCCAGGTGCGACGAACTGCTGGGCAATCCCTTGGTGGTGCCCGCCTATCCGCGCTACCTCAGCGGCTTCGTGCAGGCGCTGGATCCCGTCCCGGGCCTCACCGACTTCGTGGTGGAGGCGGTGTCCAACGCGTTCGGGCGGTTGCCGGACCCGGTGCTCCTGCCATGGCTGCCGACCCTGATCACCACTCTGCGATCGGGCGGCTCGGAGCTGGCGCCCCTGCTGATCCGTGAGGCCGGGCGGACCTTTCCCGGCCGGCTCGCGGCGTTGGACGCGTGGGTGCCACCGTGGCGGGCACAGCCGCAGCCGGAAGCAGCGCCTGCGGCGAACCGCGCGAAGGGCGGCGAGGGTTGCCCGCTGCTCGCCGCGCACCCCGCGACATGCGACGCGGTGGCGAGTCTGCTGGGCTGCGAGGGGACGTGGGAGACGACGGATTCCGGTCCGGCAGGGGTGGCACTGGCCGGTCGCCATCCGGATACCGCCGTCGCGCTGGAGGCACTGCTGGCCGGTGCGTGACTTGGGGCGAGCCATGGCCTGCACGACGGCTCCGCCGACGGTGGCACCGTCCGCGCCGCCCACGGGGCAGTCGGCTGTACAGCAGCCGACTGCCCCGTGCCGCGACTCAGCGCATCTCCTCGCCGCCCCGAGCCGAGCCGAGTCGAGCCGAGTCGAGTGGATGATGGTGCGCGCCGCGTGCTCGCCCTGCTACGGCCGCACCCCGAACCGGTAGACCTTGGAATCGCGGGCCTGGAATCCCAGCCGCTCGTACAGCCGATTCGCCGCTTGCCGGGACGGACGCGAGGTGAGGTCGACCGTCCGAACCCCGGCTGCGTCGGCCAGGCGCAGTGCCTCCTCGGTCAACGCCACTCCCACACCGTGCCCCCGGGCCACCTCGTCGACCACGACATCCTCGATGCGGCCGCGAAGCCCCGACGGCAACGGAAACATGATCAGAGTCAGCATGCCGACCGCACGGCCTTCGACCCTGGCCAGGAGCAGGGTGTTGGCATCGCTGCGCAACAGCCGGGCCACCGACTCCCGGTCGGGCACGTCGGCCGACCTCGAAAGCTGGGGCAGAAGACGAGAGACCGCTTCGACCACTTCGTCGGTCGCCCCGCGGACGACCTCCACTTCGACGCTCATGGACGCGACCCTACCGACGAGTCCGCGAGCACGGTGGGTGGCAGACCGCACGAGTCGGTGGTTCCACCGGAGTCAGGCGTGGACCCTCACCCACAACGAGGCGTCGCTGGTACTGCACCGTCGGCTCGTTCTCTACCGGACGACACATGACCTCGTCATGATGCGCATGTCCGCCGGGGAGTTCGCCCGACTGCACCCGACGGGTGAAGTCTGAGCCGACACCAGGATTCCGTGTCGAACGCGACTCGGACCGGGAGAGGCGCAACTGATGGGCAGCCGCCCATCGGTCACGGGCGCCAGTACAGCGACGGGTCGGGGTGGTTGGTGAAGCCGAGTTCGCGGTAGAGCGGTTCTCCTTCGGCGGAGGCGTAGAGGTCGACCCGGGCGACATCGCTCTCCCGGAACCAGTCGAGCAGGCCCCGCATGAGCGAGCGGCTGTATCCGAGGCGCCGGTATCCCGGGTCGGTGATCACACCGATCACCTGTCCGATGCGGCCGTTGCACAGGTGAGGGCCGGGCAGCCGTTGCTCGATGGTGCCGATGGCGCAGGCTGCCAGGCCGCTCGCACCGTCCACGACAAGGACGCGTACGGCATCCGAGGTCAGCTGCTCTTTCAGCACCACGGCCAGGGTGTCCAACCACGCGCCGCTTCCCGACACTGGGCTGAAGAAGTAGCCGCCGAGGTTCTCGAACAACATCTCCCGCAGTCGTACGAGCTCCGGGATGTCGTCCTCCACCGCCTGCCGTACATAGTCGTGGTTTTCAGTGCGGTTTTCAGTGCGTTGTCTCATGCCGACCACGTTGATGTAATGGCCTTATGCATCTCAACCCTTACGGCGAGGATGTTGTGAACCTTGCCGCGGATCTGGCCAACCGGCGCCCGGCCGATGCCGGGGAACTCGCGGACCGCTGCCGCGCCGCCGGCCTGGTGGTGGAGCGCTCGGTCACGCCGCAGGACCTCGACGCCACCCGGAAAGTGCTGGACGCGTGGGAGAAGGTCGTCGATGCCGACGACGAGCTCGAGCGCGCCGAGCTGCTCAACCGGATGCTGTCGGCGGCCGCCGCCTACCCGCGGCTGACCGACCACGCCGGAGACGGCTGGCACCTGCACTACCGCGACGACCGGCAGCCGCTCGGCTCCATGCTGTTCTCACTGATCTCCGTCGGTACCGCACTGCACCTCGCGGGGCGGGGCATGCACCGGCTGCGGCGGTGCGCCGTGACCGGGTGCACCACGATCTTCGCCGACACATCCCGTACCGGACGGCAGCGCTACTGCTCCCCGAGGTGCGCCAACCGGGACGCGGTACGCCGGCACCGCGCGCGAGCGGTGCCATGACCGCGTTCCGACCGTATCCGGGCCGAGCGACGGGGCGCCCCGATCCGGCCGGCCCGGCGCGCGGTGGCCGGACCGGCTTGCCGCCTGGCAGGGGTTCCTCGACCACGAACCGGCCCAGGGAGGCGGAGCAGTACTACGTCCGCGTCCCGGATGTCGCCGTGCTGTTCGACCGGCCGCGGCCCCTGCTCCGGGACCGCCTCACCACAGCCGGGATCAACTGCACCGGCCACGGCATCGTGATCCTCACCTTCGATGCCCCCTACCGGATCCCGGTCCGTGCCGACGGCCTCGCCCAGGTCGCCACCGGCGGCGCGTTGCAGGGAGCGAGAGCCATGGGAGGCGTCGGGGTGGCCCCCGACCACCTGCCCGCCCCGCTGTTCGTGCCCGCACGGGATCGAGGCCCCACTGCTCGCCGTGCTGCTTCTCGCTGCGCACGGCGCCTCTCGTGCACTCCTCGCTCAGCTCGCTCGGCTGGGTCTGCGGCGGTCCCGCCGTCGTCGTCTCGGCGCTGCTCGATGTCCTCGGCGACGGCGGGACCCTGGTGGTGCCGACCCACTCCGGTGGGAATTCGGATCCGGCGGACTGGGGGAACCCACCCGTGCCCGAGGCGTGGTGGGCGGACATACACGCCTCGATGCCGCCTTTCGACGCACGGACCACACCCACCCTGGGCGTCGGCGTCATCCCGGAGACCGTCCGCAACTGTCCGGGCGCCGTCCGTAGTTGTCATCCGCAGGCGTCCTTCGCACTGACACGCCGTTTCCGGGTGTCCTCACGTCCTTCCGTCGCTGGTGGGGACCGATTTACCCGGTCGTGGCGCGGGATCGGGCGCGAAAGCCAGGGTGCTGAGATGCGGGGAAGCAGCCCGGGGTACACCGTTGGATCACGAACTCGACCCTGCCGATAGCCACGTGTCCGTCACCGACCGGCGGACACCATGGGACGGTGAGTTGTGGAGACAGGGGAGGCAGGGGCGAATCTCGGGGTCCGGTCCGTTCCGACCTCGATGTGCTGCTCCTCATGGAGCGGGCCGGCCCCGAGGAACCGGAGGTGATGTTCGACCCGAGGACCAGATGATCGCGGAACTCACGGCGGACGATCGCGAGGTGGAGGAACTGTTTGCGAACGTCTGGGTGGAGCCCATGAGTCATCGGCAGCGGAACCGAAGGAGCATCGAATGCCGGCCCTCGGAAGGATCAGGCCCGTAAACGGAGCTCCCTGCTGGGTCAGCCTGCTGGCGGGCGATCTGCATGCCGCCCAGGCTTTCTACGCCGCCGTCATGGGCTGGGAATTCGTCGACAGTGCCCTCGGCAGCAACTTCTGTGTGGCCGTGGCGCACGGCCGGCCCGTCGCCGGGATCGGCTGCTGCTCTCCCGCCAGCAGCCCTCCCGCTGTCTGGACCCCGTATTTCGCGGTGGACGACGCCGACGAGACTGCCGACCGGATCAGGGAGCGCGGTGCCACGCTCGCCGTCGGGCCCGTGAAACTGGCCGTGGGCCGTGCGGCGATCGCCGCCGACCGCGACGGGGCCGTCTTCGGCATCTGGGAAGGCACGGCCCTTGCCTGGCCGGTGGGGCACGGCAGCGCCCCGGCGCGGCTGGACCTCCAGACCCGCCATGCCTTCGAGGCCGCCATCTTCTACGGGGAAGTCTTCGGCTGGGCCGAGCCGCCCGGCGGTTGTACGGTCGACTACGCGCAGGACCACGTACGCGTGAAGCTCGAAGGGCGTACCGTCGCCACTCTGCGCGGCGGAGGCATCGAGACCGCCGCGGACCCCAGAATCCGGCCCCGGTGGGTCGTAGACTTCCGCGTCGAGGACAGCACACGGGCCGCAGCCGCAGCCGTCGACGCCGGGGGCGAATCATCGTGGGTTCCGCCACGCGACGGCCCCCCGAAGGACGCCTTCATCATCCGTGACCCGGACGGCGCGCTCTTCACCGTCTCCGGCCCATGACCCCGCCCCTCCAGGGCCCTGACAGACCGCCGTACAACTGATCGCGGCCAGGGATGCTCGTCCGGCGGTACGTGTCACAGACTCCAGTACGCTGCCCCACCCGTACGGAGTCGGCTCGCACGCCGAGAACATGGTCGGCCCGTTCACACTCCTTCCTTCGCGAAGGAGCAGGCCGGGCTCGGCAGTGTCCGGGCGGGCGCGCCGCCGCTGGCCTCCCTCACCGCGTACCAGGCCGTCATCGAAGCCGCTGGGCTGCGCCCGGGCAGCACCCCCACCCGCCGGGCACCCGGCACCCGGAAACCTCTCCCCTCTCGAATCCTCGCAGGATCCATAGGTACCCCTCGGCACCGGCCGCAGCGCCGGCGTCGGTTCGGCCGTGCGTATGGCCGTCCCCGCCACCGGTAGGTATGCCGACGCCGAGCGGGTGAGAGGGTCCGAGCGCACAGATACGTGTACGGACCTGCGATTCAACGCCTGTCGGGGCGCCGGGTCGTGCGGCAGGCTGGGCGTGCCGCTGGGACGTGGAGTATCTGCGCAGCTCGGGTGGGTGAGGCTGTCGCAGGCCCGAGTGCTCTCACCCCCAGCGGCGCCGGAACCATGTATCCGCGCTGTCGGCGGTGCAGGCGCATGATTCCGGCTGATCGCGACTTCCGCAGATCGCGCTGCCGGGCGGTATCCGGTGGCGCGGAGCCGGGCGCTGCGGGCCCGGCCCCCACTCCTCGTCTACCGGCGACGGACTTCGACCATGAAACAGCCGAACTCCACTGCGCGGACATGCACCAGTGCCACATCCGGATCGGCGAAGACCGCGCTCAACGCGTGATCCACCTCGGAGGCCCGCTCCTTGGGGATCTCGATCAGTCGTCCGCCGATGATGTGCCCCCGGGCATCGTAGGAGCGCAACACACGGCGGGCACCGTGCAGTTCGACCGGATAGGCGGATCCGGAGGCCGCCCCTTCGCACTCCTCGGCGTGAACGAACACCGGGCCGCGCTCGTCGTACGGGCCCGGCTCGGCACCCGTGTCCGACGCCCAGCGTTGCAGCGGCGCGTACGAGACAAGGACAATCCGCTCACCGGGTTCGCTGTGCCGCAGACAGCAGCGCAGCGGTGCACCGCCCTCCGGATCGGTGAAGGGTTCCCGGGTGCGGCCGGCGTCGTCCCGATCCCGCAGCCGCTTCAGCACGGTGGGGTCGATCGCCCGCACCTCATAGGTCGTGGTCATGGCTCCAGCATCCGCAGACTCCCGTTCCCGAGCTGGCGGAAATCGGACATCGCGCTGAAAGAAGCCGGCCCCGTGGTGGACGGTCACCAGGGGGAGTCGGGCGCCCCAGGAGCCGAGGGCATCGACTTCGCCCGCTCCGTCCGCTCCGTCTGCTGAACGGCGTCCGAGTCCGTCCGCCGCCATTCCCACGGCCGGATCCCGCTGATCCGGTGATCGTGCTCGAATCCAGGCCCGAGCGGTCGGCGAGTCCTGGGCGGAGCAACTGACCGCTGTCCGCCCGTCGGGCGGAGAGGACCTGCTCGTGGCCACCGCCTGACTGTGGCAGGAGCGCGGCCGGGGCGCTCCCGCAGGCCTCAGCCGTCGATCCGCTCGGCCACGGCCAGCAGATCAGGGTGCAACCGGCGCCTGGCATCGAACAGTTCAATGCCCAGAAGTCGTCCCTGCGCATCGCAGTCGAGTACCGCCGTAGTGCCTTCGACGGCAGGCTCCTGCCGAACGGCTCCACCCGAGCTGATCCTGTCGACCAGGTGGATATGCACTGTATTTGCCGATACGTCGTATTCGATCAGAAATATCCTTCGCTCTGTGTGTTGGCCGACCTTGGGTGCGAGGCCCCTGGCTGCAGCCGGAGCCAGCCATCGAGCGCTGGTCGGGTGGTGTGAACTCCCGGGCCGGGCAGACGGGTTCCCGCCGCCCGGCCGACACCACTCAGCCGGATCCCAGGGCGTCGCGGACGATGGCGGCGGACGCGCGGGCGGCCGTGTGGACCGGGGTCGTGTCGTGGGCGGCGCGGGCGAGCATGAAGGATCCTTCGAGCAGGGCGATCACCGAGCCCGCGGTGTCCCGGGCGGTGTCCGCCGCCATGCCCGTACCGGCGTAGAAGCCGGCGAGGGCCTCGATCCACGAGGCGAAGACCTCCGCCGTCGCGCCGCGCAGCCCCTCGTGGGTACTGGCGACCTCCAGCGCCACGGTGGCGATCGGGCACGGGTCGGTGAAGTCCAGCTCCCGGAGCGTCTCGGCGGCGCCCGTGAAGGCGGCGGCGGTGGCGGCTGCCGGATCCGTGTCCGGGTCGGCGAAGAGGCTGCCGATCAGCTCCAGGTAGGCGGCTCCGGAGGTCCGGATCACCTCCTCGCCGAGTTGCGCCTTGCCGCCGGGAAAGAAGTGGTACGCCGAGCCGTACGGGGCCCCTGCCTCCGAGACGATCTGCTTCATGCCGGTCGCTGCGTAGCCCTGCCGCCGGAAGAGTTCGGTGGCGGCGGTGACAATCCGCTGCCTGGTGTCGCCGGTGATTCTCATGCCGGATAGTCTCTCACTAGATCGGTCTATCAAGTAACAGTCGCGGGGAGGCCATGCGATGCCGGAGATCGAACTGAGCGCCGGAACCATCGAGTACACCGACACCGGGAACGGCACGGGCGGGACCGTGGTGCTCGTCCATGGGCTCGCCTTCGACGGCTCCGTCTGGGACGCCCTCGTGGCGGAGCTGCGTGACGACTTCCGCGTGGTGGTCCCCGTACTGCCGCTCGGCAGCCACCGTCGCCCGATGCGTCCGTCCGCGGACCTGTCGGCCCAGGGCGTGGCGGACCTGCTCGCCGAGTTCCTGGAGCGGCTGGACCTGCGCGGGGTCACACTGGTGCAGAACGACGCGGGCACGGCCCAGCTCCTGCCCGGCGTACGCGACGAACGCATCGCCCGGCTGGTGCTCACCTCCTGCGAGGCGCTCGACAACTACCCGCCGGGCGTCCAGGGGCGCACCCTGGTGGCCGCGAGCCGAGTGCCGGGAGGGCTGTTCCTGCTCCTCCAGTCCTTCCGGGTGCCCTTCCTGGTGGCGACGGGCAGCTCACTGGGCGGCATGACGGCGCACGGAATCCCGTACGAGCGGGTGCGCCGCTGGTACCGGCCGCTGCTGACCGACCGGGCGATCCGCCGGGACCTCGCCCGCTTCCTGCGCTCCACGCAGAAGGACACCTACCTGCGGGCCGCCGAACGGCTGCGGCACTTCGACCGGCCCGCGCTCGTGGCCTGGGGCGCGGAGGACCGGATGATGCCGCCCGAGACCGGCCGGCGCCTCGCCGAACTGCTGCCGCAGGGGCAGTACGTCGAGATCCCTGGGGCCGGGACGCTGGTCCCCCTGGACAACCCGGCGGCACTCGCCCGCGAACTGCGCAGGTTCATCGGGGAGAGCGCCTGAGGGCGAGAGGCATGCCCGTCATTTGCCGGTGCCGTTTCCCCGGTCCGTCCGGTCCGGTGGGGGTTCACTAGGCTGTACGGAGTTTCACCATGCGGGGGAGGGGCCGCCGAGCCGCACCCGCTTCGTCGGTACGCCCCAGCCCGAAAAGAGGAAGCACCTTGTCCTTCGCTCCCCTCGGCCGGCACAACGGCGAGCACAGCGACTACTGCAACACCAGCCTGTGCTGCCGCTGCCAGCAGCGGAACTGGACGACCCAGCAGGGCAGCGAGCGGCTCTGCGGCCTGTGCGCGGCCTGCTGCCGTGAATGCGGCAGGGCGCCGGCCCCGCACCTGGACGGGCTCAGCGACGGGATCTGCCTGGACTGCCGCGGACTGTGCAGCCGCTGCCACAAGCCACTGCCGGACGGTGGCGTCTGCCACTGCCAGCAGTGGAAGCAGAGTCCGGGCAACGACCCGATGCGCTTCATCATGCAGGGCTTTCCCCAGCCACTGCTCCAGGCCCTCGGACACCGGGTACCGCGCACCCTGCCCGATATTCTGTTCGAAGAGCTCGCGCACCGGACGGCAGCCCAACTCCTCGACCGTATCGAAAGGCGCTGGAGCAACCGCTGGTCGCATGCGATCCACGAGCGCGACGAGGAGAACCGTCGCCGCTGGGCACCCCAGGAGATCGCCGAGGCCCTGGTGAGCCCGGGCGCCTGCTCGAACCGGGCGTGCGAGGACGGATACCTCCTCGCCGACGGTGCACCCTGCCCGTACTGCCGGCAGCCGGCCCACCGCTTCGTACCCGCCACCGCCGACGCGGTCTCCACCTCGGCGCATGCGCGAGCGAGCGCCGCGCAGATCCGGCAGGCGCTCATCAGCAACCGCGCCGCCGGGAGGAAACCCGGGCGCGGGGCGCGGCCGGGCGCATGGCCGGCCCCTCCCGCCGGCTGACACCGGAGAACGCGGACCGCCGTGCGCGGCACGTCCTCACGCATGCGCCATATGCTGCGCGTCCGCGGAGTCCGGCCGGTCACGGCGGCCCGTGTTCTCCTTCTCGTATCCTCCGGGCTCAGTGCGCCGGGGTCGCCGATGCCTTTGTCGCGGCGGCGTTCTCCTGCGCGAGCCGTTCCATGCCGCTCTGCGTCTTGAGCGGCTTCTCCTTGATGAACAGCACCGCGATCAGGGCGAGCAGCGCGAAGGGGGCTCCGATCAGGAAGACGTCCGCGGTCGCGACCCCGTAGGCGTGCTCGACCACCTGCCGGGCCGGTTCGGGGAGGGTACTGAGGTCGGGGACGCCGTGGCCGGCGCCTCCGTTGTCCGCCGCCCCGCCGAAGCCCTTCGCCATCTCACTCGCCACCCGGTGGCTGAGCACGGCGCCGAGCGCGCTCGTGCCGATCGCTCCGCCGAGGCTGCGGAAGAACGACAGCACCGAGGTCGCCGCGCCGAGCTCCGACGCGGGGACGTCGTTCTGAGCCGCCAGCACCAGGTTCTGCATCAGCATGCCGACGCCGACGCCGAGCACCACCATGTAGACGCTGAGCAGCCCGAACGAGGAGTCCGCGCTGATCGTGGACAGCAGGCCCATGCCCGCGGTCATGATGATGCCGCCTGCGATCAGGAAGCCCTTCCACTTGCCCCGGGCGGAGATGATCTGCCCGGCGACGGTCGTGGAGATCATCAGACCGAGGATCATCGGCAGGCTCATCAGGCCCGCGATGGTCGGCGACTTGCCGAGCGAGATCTGGAAGTACTGGGAGAGGAACACCGTGCCGCCGAACATGGCCACGCCGACCAGGAGGCTCGCCACGGTCGTCAGCGTCACGGTGCGGTTGCGGAAGATGTCCAGCGGGATGATCGGTTCCTGGACCTTGGACTCGACCAGCACGGCGGCGGCCAGCAGGACCACACCGGCGGTGACCAGGGCGGCGGTCTGCCACGACGCCCAGTCGAACCGGTTGCCCGCGAGGGTCACCCACAGCAGCAGCGCGCTGACCCCGCTCATGATGAGGAGGGCGCCGAGGTAGTCGATCTTCACCTCCCTGCGGACCGTGGGCAGCTTCAGGGTCAGCTGGAGCAGCACGATCGCGAGGAGCGCGAACGGTACACCGATGAAGAAGCACCAGCGCCACCCCAGCCAGGAGGTGTCCACGAGCACCCCGCCGATGAGCGGTCCCGCGACGGTGCCGACGGCGAACACCGCGCCGAAGATGCCGGAGTAGCGGCCGAGTTCACGCGGCGGAATGATCGCCGCCATCACGACCTGGGCGAGCGCCGTGAGACCGCCCGCGCCGATGCCCTGCACCACACGGCTCACGATGAGCAGACCGACGCTGTGCGAGAAGCCGGCGACGAGCGAGCCGACGATGAACATCGAGAGGGACAGCTGGATGAGCAGCTTCTTGTCGTAGAGGTCGGACAGCTTGCCCCAGATCGGGACGGTCGCCGTCATCGCCAGCAGCTCGGCGGTGACCACCCAGGTGTACGAGGACTGGCTGCCGTGCAGATCGGCGATGATCCTGGGAAGTGCGTTGGAGACCACGGTGGAGGCCAGGATGGCCACGAACATGCCGGCCATCAGGCCTGACATGGCCTGGAGTATGTGACGACGCGTCATGGCTGGTGCGGTCCCGTCGGGCGCACTGGCCGTTCCGGTTTCGGGTGTGACGGCAGCGCTCATCGGCTGGCGTTCCTCATTCTCTGGATTCGCGGTTGATCGGATGGTCGGGGGCAACGGGTGAGAGCCCTGGTGGAGGCTTGAGGGGTGCGCTTCAGCCGTTCAGGCCCGCAGCCAGTGAGGCGAATGCCTCGTGATAAATGCTCTGGAACGTACGGGTACGGCCGGAGGCCACCCAGAGCTCGACGGCGGCGCGCGCGGCGGCGATCGCCACATGTGCGAGAAGCCTGGGGTGGAGATCGGACTCGGGATCCTGGTCGGTACGCTCGGCCACGGCAGCGATCAGCGCGCGTTCGTCCGCGCCCCGGGCGGCCAGGAAGCCGGACAGCAGCGAGGGACTCGTCCTGAGCACCGTCATCTGGAGTTCCCAGCGTTCGTGGTCCTCCTCGATGTGGGCGAGCTCCTGGCCGATCGCCTCGCGCAGGGCGATGAGTGCCGTGAGTTCGGCCGGTGCGTCGAGTACAGCCCGACGGGTCCGCTCGGCGTGGTCCTGGGCGGGACGAGTGATCGCGTCCTCAAGGCACGGGAAGTAGTTGAAGAAGGTGCGCACGGATACGCCGACTGCGTCGGTGACCGCTTCCACGGTCACGTTCTCGAAACCGCGGTCCGCGGCCATGCGCAGCGCCGTGTCCGCGAGGGCGTCGCGCGTCGCGCGCTTCTTGCGTTCACGCAGCCCGAGAGGCGGATCGGCGGTACTCATGAAGTGCATGCTATGCAAGTTTGCGTGTTGTGCAAAATTCTGCCGCGACGGGGGACCGACCCGCTTCCCGCTCCGACCGGTGGGCCGCTCAGAGCGTCCCGTGCGCCGAGGCCGGGTACATCATCCTCCACGGAGAGGAGTTCGCTGATTCGCCGGTGAGGGCGCCCGCCGGGCGCGTTCGGCTGTAGATCTTGCTCGCCTGCACAGGTAGCGTCGTCATGTGCCTGAACTGATCGCGCCGACTGTCCGCCTCCGCACCGCCTGGCTCGAGGCACATGAAGAGTGGGGCCTGGTGTGCACGAGGACGGGTTCGGACTGATGTCCTGCGACGAGGTCGACTCGTCGGCAGGGTTCGCGGCCTGGGTGGCACGGCTGGCTGCCGAGTCGCATCCGGCGAGGCCGCTGCAGGCCCGGCGGACGAGCTGCATGTACCGATGGATCGTCGAGGACGACAGGGTGCTCGGTGGGATCGCGCTGAGACATGGGACGGACGTCGTGCCGGAGACCGGCCACATCGGCTATGGCATCCGGCCCTCCGCGCGCCGGCGCGGACTGGCCACCTGGGCGCTGGGCCGGATGCTTGACGAGGCCCGGGTGCTCGGGATGGATCGGGTACTGCTGATGTGCGCGATCGACAACATCGCCTCGGCAAGGACGATCGAGCGTCATGACGGTGTCCCGGAACGCCTGCGGGACACCGAGCTCGGTGCCGTACGACACTATTGGATCGAGATCCAGTAGCTTCACCGCCGAGCAAAATACTCAGATGGCTTGGCTGTGGTTGCGACGGGTGCCCGCTGCGAGGAGCGCGGTGATTGTCTCGGTGCAGGGCCCGGACATCGCCTGGAGCACGGGCGTTGGCGTCGTCGTAGCCGGTGTCAAGGTGGACGATGGCCTGGTCGGGCAGCGGTCCGAGGGTGTTCAGCAGGTCCAGGGTCGGGGGCGAGCAGCGGTGAGTCGTGGCCGTTGGGGCGTGTGTCGAATGTGCTGGTCACCGGTGTGACACCGTCGGTGAGCGATCCGAAAAGCACGTGCAATTTGCGCCCGGTCATGCTGAGATCACTCGTTATGGATGTCCGTTCTTTCAATGAAGCCGACTTGACAGACAGGATGGAGCGGAATCTGGCGGAACATGCCTGTCATCTGCATCGGAGGATGAGCGGTGCGACCGTTACAGAGACTGATGACCTCCTGATCGCCGACAGCAGCCTGGACGACGACACCTTCAACATCGTTGCCGCGGCCCGCTTCACCGCCACCACCGCTGCGACACGTATCACCGAGACCGCCCGGACACTGGCTCGCACCGGCCGCCCCTTCTCCTGGTGGGTCGGGCCCGCCTCGATGCCACCGGACCTCACCGCCCGCCTGACGGCGGCTGGTCTGCCGGCATCCGAACGCGAGACGGCGATGTGGGCCGAACTGGACGACACCCTGCCGTTGCCCGCCGCCCCCGGACTGGACATCCAGACGGTCGCCACGCCCGAACAACTCGCCGACTACGCCGGGGTTCTCGCCGCGAACTGGACCCCGCCCGCTGACACCGTCCGTCGCTTCTTCGCCCAGGCCGCCCCGCAGGCCCTCGATACACAATGCCCGGCCCGTTACCTGGTCGGCTACGTGGACGGCCGTCCGGTCTGCTCGGCGGAAGTGTTTCATCACGCGGGAGTTGCCGGCATCTACAACATCAGCACCCTGGCCGCCCACCGCCGACGCGGCTACGGCGGTGCCATCACGCTCGCCGCACTCCACACGGCCCGCGACCGGGACCACCGCATCGCCGTCCTGCAGGCGTCCACCGACGGCGAGCCCATCTACCGCCGCCTGGGATTCCGTTCCTGCGGCCAGTTCACCGAACACACCATCAGCCTCTGAACATCCCGAACCCCACAAGCCACCTGCCCACTTTCACAACGGTCCTGGTCACAACCACTCGTTGACGGCCGCGACGAGAACGGTCGTCTCGTGGCGGACCGCGAGCTTGTCATACCTCGTGGCAACCGCCCCGGCGCATCTTGAGACGATCAATGCCGCATCGACCGCGTGGACCCGTGGTAGTCGGTCTTGTCGAACCTCGGCGGCCGACCGCTGTGGGGGAGCCGAGTTTTGATCGCCGGAGGCAAGGGCGGTGGCGGAGTCAGCGGCGTTTCGGCCAAGATCGCTCCGAGTGACCTCCGTTCGCGGCAACGGTCGGTGCACCCCGCATGCTCCGTTTCTCGCTCTGCCATGCGGATCTCATCTCGTCTCAAACACATGCGTTCGAAGGCTCTGCCCGGTCGTTGAGCTCCATGACATGCCCGAATGACCTTTCAGGGAGCTCAGTTGACCTCGACCGACACGGAGAAACAGCAGCTCACGGCGCCACTCCCACCGCCGCCGCCGGCGGAGTTCAGCTACAGCGGGCAGTACGCGGTCAACCCGCTCGCCGAGGTTTCCTTCCGGAAGATGTGCGGGCAGATCCCGAAGGTCCTGCACCGGATCGCCCGGCTGTCGTGGCAGACGGACCGCAGGGCGGTGCGCCTGCTGGTCGGGTGCCAATTGCTGACGGGCCTGTCCGCGGCCGTGCTCCTGACGGCGACAGCGCGGGCGATGAAGCCCATCCTCGGGACCGGTGCCGTGGCCGAACGGCTGCGCGACGCCTTGCCGGCGCTCCTCCTCGTGGCCGTCGCGGCCGCTCTCGCACGGGCGACGGGTGCGACGGCCACGTACGCCGAGCGGCGCATCACTCCGAGGCTGACCACCGAGACGGACACCGCCCTGGTCGAGGCGGTCTGCCGGGTCGAGGCCGCGGCCTACTCGGAACACGGCTTCGCGGACCGGCAGGAGGCCGCGGAGATGGGCGTGCTGCGTACCCAGGTGATGGTCACCGATGCCCAGAGACTCATGTCCGCACTGATCCGCATGACCACCGCCGGCGGCGTCCTGTCGGTACTGAACCCCGCGATGCTGCCATTGCTGCTGCTCGCCGTTCTGCCCGCTGGGATCGGCGCCGTCCTGACCGCGCGTGTGGACTACGAGATCCACTATGCCAACGTCGCCGACCGCAACGTACGCGGCATGATGCGCTGGTGGTCCACCACGCCCAAGTACGGTGACGAGGTCCGCGCCAACGGAATGACCGACTACCTGCTGTTCTGGTACCGGTCGCTGTCCGAGCGGTGCGACCGGCGGACTCTGGCCGCCGCCCCACGCACCCTGCGCATCGCCCTGCTCTCCTCGCTGGCCGGCGGCGTCTTCCTCGTCCTCACGTGGGCCGTCCTGGCCTGGCTCGCCGTGACCGGCCGGATCGGGCTCGCGATCGCCGCGACCGCGGTCCTCGCCGTGCAGACCATGCTGGCCGCCCTGTCGCAGGTCGTCCTCAACGGAGCCGCGGTCTTCCACACCAGCCTCTACCTCGGCGATATGCAGGCCTTCCTCGACGCCGCCGCCGAGCGGGCGCCCAAGCGCGGGAAACACGCCGTCACCGGTCCGGTCGACGAGATCCGGCTCGACGAAGTCGTCTATCAGTACCCGGGAAAGGAGGCACCGGCGGTCGCAGGCGTCTCCCTGACACTGCGGCGCGGTCAGATCCTCGCGATCGTCGGGACGAACGGCTCCGGGAAGTCGACCCTGACCCGGCTGCTCACCGGAATCAACCTGCCCGACAAGGGCAAGGTGACCTGGAACGGAGCGGATCTCGCCGGGGTCGACCCGGCCACCGTCTGGCGCCACACGGGCCTGGTCCCGCAGATCTTCGCCCAATGGCCGCTGCGGGTGCGGGAGAACGTCACCCTCGGCCAGCCCCGCACCGTGGACGACAGACCTGTTTGGGAGGCCGTCGACGCGGTCGGGATGCGCGAGGCGGTGGAGGAACTGCCGGACTGCCTGGACACCCTCCTCGCTCGCGAGCTCTTCGGCGGAGCGGAGCTGTCCGGCGGACAGTGGCAGAGGCTGGCCTGTTCGCGCGCGCTGTACCGCCAACCGTCGCTGCTGATCCTCGACGAGCCCACCTCACAGATGGACCCGCGCGGCGAACACGGCATCTTCGAGCAGATCAAGGCCATCGCAGGCGACCGCATCACGGTGGTGGTCACCCATCGGCTGGAGAACACCAAGATCGCCGATCACATCGTGGTGATGGAGCACGGCCGCATCACCGAACAGGGCCGGTACGAGGACCTGGTCCACGCCGGAGGCACCTTCGCCGAGCTCCTGGCGCTTTCGCTGGACCGTTGACCGGCCGGCTCTGACCGCACACGGATCACACTGGGTGCTCCGAGGCCAGTTCCACCACGGCATGCCCGAGCTGGGGGCGGATCCACTCACCGTCGCGGGTGATGCCGAGCACACCACCCAGAAAGGCCATCGGGAAGACGCCGGCCGGAGTCTCCCAGTGGAACGGGACACGCGAGAGGTGCGAGGGGAAGTCATCCTCCACGGTGGTACCGGGGCCGAACGACTGCTTGGGAAGGGGGCCGTCGTCGGTGTACCGGTGGGCGAAGAAGGTGGTGATCCAGCCGGTGACACGATCGCCGCCGGACGCCGACTCCCACTTGTACAGCGAACGCCAGAAGTTCCGGTCGGCTCCCCACCCCGAGGCTGTCGCGCAGATCATGTCCAGTACGGGATGCAGGGCCTTGAACCACGGCCGCAGTCCTTCGAACCACCCTTCCAGTTCACGTACGCGGGCGGCCAGAAGACGCCAGTCGCGGCCCGAGCCCTCCAGCCTGATCCGGGGGATTCCGCAGAGCGAGACCCACTGGAAGCGGTAGTACGGGCTGACCACATCCATCAGCGCCACCAGTGCGGCCGTGGCGTCGCCGGGGGTGGTGGTGGAGAATGCGGGCTGGAACAGATCGGCCACGTCGTCGCCGATCCGGGCGCGCAATGGCTGCTGGACCAGGTTGATCGAGCGCTCCCAGTCCAGCGCCGCCAGGTCGTCGCGGACGGTGATGAGCTGCTGCTCCCCAGATGTTCCGGTGAACACCCCTTCGTACGTACGGGAGTTCAGACGGATATGGACGGCCGTCTCGTGCACGACGGCGTACCAGAGCAGGTCGGGTGACAGGCTCAGGGGCAAGTGGGCCGTGAAACACAGGTGGATGGCGCGCTACAGGAGGCTGGAGGCGGGCTCGCCGCCTTCCCGAGAGGCTGTCGGCCAACCGGTGAGCCGGTCGGTGCTGCGGTGGTGGAAGCGTGCCGCATCGGGCAGTGCCGCCCGCAGGAAGCGTGCGTTCCCCAGCTCGGTCAGCTCGGCGGCGAGCCTGGTGGCATGGGCATGGGCATGGGCATGGGCATGGGGATCGGAATCGCCACCGGAACCGGCACCGGCGTTCTCGCCGAGCGGCAGGTCTATCTCGACAGCCATCCCATTCCCCAGCAGCATCCTTCAACAGCAACGAACGGCCACAAACGACAGGGCACAGCAGCACGACCGGCTGCGATTCTATCGAGCCGTTCCGGGACGCGTGGCGCGCCGCCCGGGGGCGGCGGAGGACTGCATACTCATGCTGCCGTCGGCGACGAGGAGTTGGCCGGTGAGGTAGTGGGACCCGGGATGTCGTTCCCCGGAGCGGGCGTCATGACCGCACCGGGTGCGACGGCGTTGCAGCGCCCGTTCTGCAGCCCTTATCGGAAGGCGATCGACTTCGTGATGCCGGCCACCGCGGCTTGACGGCGCCGTAGGAGGTCTGCACGACGTCGCCGACGAGTACGGCCACGGACGCCGTGTTGATGACGGGGCCGCCACCGGCGCGGATCACATGGGGCACCGCGCCGGGCGCCCAGGTGAGTGCTGAGCATCGAACAGCGGGAGGGGTTCATCTGGTCCCGCACGGACCGTGCGGACAAGCCCTCGGCCACGGATTGACCCGGGACGCGACTCTTCGCCCGGCGTCAATTCCACTCGGCATATTCACCGATTCGGGTATTCGCCCGCCAGGCCTCACCGCGCTCGGGCAGGGTGGTGGCCTGACGGCCGGTCCGCGAGCGGAGCGGCGCTTCGGATGCGTCGTCCGGGCCGGCCTTCGAGACTCACCGGAGTCCCGGTGGGGGAGGAGTTCGGCATGTGGGAGTTCGAGGAGTTCGGCGCCGACCACGAGGGCCGGCCCGGTGTCCTCCTGGCCGACGGCACCGAGCCGGGCCCGGTGTACTTCGACGCCGGGAGCGGCCCGACGGTGCACCAGAGCACTGATTGGTGGATCTACGACGGGACCCTCAGAGCGCCGCTCGCCACCGAGATGCGCGCTGCGTGCTCGTGCGGCTGGCGCGGCACCCCGCGATACCCAGTGGACTGGGAGGCCGTCGACCGGCGGCGCCCGTTTCTGTACGACACCAGCGGCCCGGAGGGCGACTGGGACGCCCACATGGCCGATGTGCAGGCCCGCGCCGTCCCCGTACCCGCAGACGTCAATGCTCTCTTCGACCAGCTCGAAACACGCTTCACCGTCCTGATCGAAGACGAACCACTGGCCGCGCTCCGGGCCGCCGCCACCTTGGAACGCCTCACCCAGCGCCTGGCGGCGGATGCCGTGTACAACGTCGACGGCGTGGACGGGCCGGAGTGGGACACCGTCGCCCAGGGGCTCGGCGTCAGCAGGCGGACCGCCCGCTCCCGTCTGACCCGTTATGCACTCCGCCGCTGACCGGCGTGCGAGAGCGTGGTCGCTCAGCCCTCGAGACCGGTCCGCAGGGACTTCTCGAGGAGCGCGAACGACTTGGGTACACCGCCCGGCTGTTGCTTGCCTGTCTTGTGGCTGACGAGCCGGTAGCCGTCGTCCGCGTAGTAGGCGTTCAGCCGTGTGTTCCCGGCCAGGCAGTCCAGCCGGACGAACGCCCGTCCCGCCGCGGCCACACGGCGCTCCGCAGCCCGGAGCAGCAGCCGCCCCGCCCCCGGCCGGGCGGTGCCGCGGTCCACCATCAGCCGGTGCACATATCCGGCCACCGGCGGCTGCGGACCCCAGGCGTCCTCGTCCGCCCACCACAGCTCCCAGGCCCCGGCCACGCGGCCATGGGTCTCGGCGATCCAGACCTCGCCGCTCGCCATGACCCGGCGGAAGTGGTCCTCGCCCAACTCGCCCGGCCGCCACTGGCCGGTGACGCCCTGGGCGAGCATCCAGCGGGCTGCCTCGTCGCGCAGGCGGACGAGAGCGGAGAGGTCGGTTTCGTCGGCGAGGCGGAAGCGCAGATCGTTCACGTCTTTCACGCCGTGATCCTTGCACGGCCCATGTACTGTCGCCGACCTGACGAACCGTGCAGGGGCATCGCACCCGGACCGGTGCTGCTCAGCGGAATGTGTGGACCACCTGGATCTCACCGACGATATGGGCGTTGAAATCGTCGAGCTCCTCGGCCGGAACCCAGAGTTCGAGGATCGTGCGCCCGCCGGCCTGCTGGACGGGGTAGCGGCGCAGGAACTCCGATTCGACCTCGAATCGCGTGACGAACCCGGCGCCGTCGTGCTTCACGTTCCAGTCCCTCGCGATCCTGATTGCGTAGTCCTCGTTGAGGACCGGATAGAAGATGGGCTGCTCGGGAAGGCGAGGCGGCCAGGCACGCCAGTTCAGTTCCCGAACCAGATCCAGCTCCTCGGGGCCGGTCGGGCGCCACAGGGTTGTCGTCGCTTGCCGGCTGGTCATGGAATCGCTCGCTGAATGTCGGAGAAGGCCGCCGTAGCGGCTGGTTGGAGGAGTGGACGATACCCGCACGGTACGTCTGCGGGCCACGGCGTTTGCGTACCCGGCAGCGGCACCCGGACCGGCGGGCGGGTACGGCGTGTGCCTGCTGAGTCCGACTTCGCGTCCCCGCAGATGGCGTAACCGTCGCTGGGCCGTGCTCACCCATGCCACGCAGAGCGACCCGAACGCCGCATTCGACGCCCGAATCATGCTTGACGACCGCGGCGCCGAACGCGAGGTCCGGGCCCACCGAGGACTTCCACCTGGCTCGCTCCCAGGTGGAAGTCTCCCCGAGGACGACCTGTTCGCCGGTGTGCGGCCCGAGCCGCCTGCGGCGTCTGCCTCCGGGGGAAGGACAACGGGCTACATGGTGGCGTCCCGGCCAGGGCGGCGCGGATTCGTGCCGCTCGTCACGACGTGCTGGGCCGAGGCGGGGTGGCGGCCTTGCGGGAGTACGTGAGGAAGGCGGCCCCGCACTTCAGGACGGTGTGGTCGGTGAGGTCCCAGCCGCGCGGGTCGAATGCCGCCTTGTCGGAGAAGAGCGGGATCCCGGTGCCGATGGTCATCGGGCTCAGCTTGACGATCAGTCCGTCGATCTCGGAGTACAGCGCGCCGGCGAGCTCGGCCCCGCCGATCAGCCAGATGTCCTTGCCGTCCTGCTGCTTCAACTCCCGTACGGTCGACACCGGATCGTCGGCAACCATTTCCACGGCCGGGTCCGGGCTCTCGCTCAGTGTCCGCGAGAACACCAGGTGGCGCAGGTGCGGGTAGGCATCGGTCACTCCGGCCCGGAGGCCGATCTCGTAGGAGCGCCGTCCTTCGAGGACGGTGTCGAAATGCGTACCGTCGGCAGTGACGGACAGCGCGGCCCGGGCCGGGCCGGGCAGGGTCTCCGGGTACTCGGTGATGAGGTGCTGAACGTACTCCTCGGGGATCGGCCAGAAGCCGTCCGGGCCGGTGGGGTCGGAACCGTCCGGTCCGGCGATGAATCCGTCGAGGGTGGACGCGATGTAGTACACGAGCTTGCGCATGGATGACCTTTCGTTGATCGAGCGGCAGTGGTGGCAAATCGGCGGGTGGCCGGGTGGCCGGTGTGCGTGCCGCAGCCCGGAACCGAGTGCATCACCGAGCGAACGGCGGAACCGAACCGGATCCGGATCGGCGTGACGGGTTACTGGATGCTCCAGCGGTGCGGGTGGCCGGGATCGGTGGGGCAGGCGAAGACGTTGAGTTCGCCGGCGCGGCCCACGACGACCTCGGTGGGCCTGGCGGACAGGAACGCGGGCAAGTCTCCTTCTTCCAGTGGTTTCCAGCTCCCGCTGCCGCCGTCCCACTCGGAGCTGTCGATGGTCAGCAGCAGCCGCATGGGCGTCGCGCAGGCCGGGCAGTCCATGGGGAAGGGGTCGGTCGCGTGCCAGGACGCGAATCCGCCGACGCGCCAGCCGGGCGGGATGGACAGGTCGTACTGGTAGCAGATCGGCTCGTCCGCGTCCCCGTCGCCCTCCTGCTGCTCGGCCGCCTCCTCAAGGGCTTCCTCCCAGGCGTCGATCCGTGCGCACAGCTCCTCGGACAGGAGACCGGCGAACGGGTACGTGACCACCTGCTCCGGTCGCAGCACACAAGGCTCCGGTACATAGCCCACGAAGCCGACGACCTGCGGCTGCGGGGGTATCTCCAGTACTTCGCCGACCTCCGCCGACCTGCGCCAGCGCGGGTGGAGCAGCAGGCCGTGCCCGCTCGGGCCGTGCGCATCGAACGGGCACCAGAACAACTGGAGGAGGTCGCATCCGTCCGGGCCGGCCGGCAGGTCGGGGACGTCGCGCCGGTAGAGCTGCGCCAGGCCGATCAGCGGCAGCGGATCGGTCTCGTGGATGCCCAGGACCCGGTGTTCGCGGCCCAGCTCGTCCAGGAGCCGCAGATCCTCCTCGGTGGGGCCCGAGAGCGGTTCGCGGGCCCACGCGCGTGCCAGGACCTCTCGTTCCCGGTGTACGTCCGCAGGACGGCGGCCATGCCCGCGACCGTGGGCGTCGGTGCACACTGGCCACGGCTCGTCCGCCGGCCACAGCATCGGCCCACCCACGGAACTGGCCGACACGCCCGGAGTCCCCGGCCTCGGGTGCAGCCGGGTGGTGGTGCCCCGGTACGCGGCGAGCTCCGGGAAGAGCGCTTCGACGTCCAGCGGGCGCGGCGGTGTGGTCCTCGTCATGGGGTCGACCCTAAACACCCGGCATCCTCGACGACTTGGCACCCCTGTGCCGCCCTTCCACTGCTGCTGTTCGCCGGCAGTACGGCCGCTCCCCCATTCACCATGACACTGGCGGCCTCCCTGGCTGTGGACCTGCTGCTGGTGTTCACCCCCGGCGCGGACTGGGCCTATGCGATCTCCGCCGGACTGCGGGACCGGTCGGTCGTCCCGGCGGTCGCCGGGCTGATAACCGGATACGCCGGGTACACGCTCCTCGCTGTCGCGGGCCTGGTGGTGATCGTGGCGAGCTCGCCCACCGTGCTCACCGTCCTGACCGTCGCCGGTGCCGGCTACTTGGTCCGGCTGGGCTGGGGCGTGCTGAGGCAGCCGGTGCGCCGGCGGCCTCGGAGGAGGCCATGGGCTCCTCCCGCTTGCAGATCACGCTCAAGGGAGCCGGTATCAGCGGCCTGAACCCCAAGGCGCTGCTGCTGTACTTCTCGTTGTTCCCGCAGTTCATCGACACCGCTCACGGCTGGCCCGTCGCCGCCCAGACCGGACTGTTCGGCACCCTCCACATGACGGCCTGCGCCCTGGTCTACCGTCGGCGCCCTGGCCCGTACGGTCCTCAGGACCAGACCCTCGGCTGCCCGGGCCGTCCCCCGGGCCTCCGGTGCCATGATGATCGTCATCGGCGGGTTCCTGCTGGTGGAACGTCTGGCCGGCTGGCGGACCCGCTTCACCCCGTACGCCATGAAGGAGAGCACATGGGAGACCGGACACAGCAGGAACAGGCGAGCCCCGAGGTCTGCAAGCGCGTCCGGGAGAGCTTCGACCGTCAGGGCCTCATGACCCACCTCGGCGCACGTATAACCCGCATCGGCCCCGGCCGGGTGCACATCGAGCTCCCGGCCCGCCCCGAGGTGACCCAGCAGAACGGCTATGTCCACGCGGGTGCCACCAGCGCCGTCGCGGACAGTGCCGGCGGCTACGCGGCGCTCACCCTGTTCCCCGAGGAGTCCGACGTCCTCACCGTCGAGTACAAGATCAACCTCCTTGCGCCCGCCGTCGGCGACCGCATCGAAGCGATCGGGACCGTCCTGAAGCCCGGACGCACCCTGACCGTATGCCAGTTGGAGGTGTACGGAGTTCGGGACGACGGCGAACGGCAGCTCGTCGCCAACGGGCAGCAGACTTTGTTCCGGGTGAACAGGCCCGCGGAGTGACCCCGCAGCCGTCGCTGCCGGCCTGGACGAGATGGTTGCAGCGAGCTCCTTCCCCCGAGGCCCGCATCGTCCTGTTGCACGGGCAGCAGCCCGGTCATGACCATGCTCGGAAACGGCTCGATCGTCCAGCACGCCGACGCTCACCACATCCCGGTCGCGGCCGGGTCGCTGCGCGTCCGCCGTCCGCGCGGCCGGACGATGTCGGAGCCGCGCCGACACGGGGCGGGAGCGACTCGTGACGGAAGGGCTGTCGCTGAGGTGAGCCCGAACTAGCCCTTGATGAGCGGGTCGTAGGGTTCGTCCTCCTCCGTGAGGACCAGGACGAAGCGACGAACCCAGGTGAGGAACGCGCATCGGCCCGCACGGTGCAGTGCGGGCCGATGCGTTTCGCAGGGCCGTGAAAGCAGGTCCCGCCCTCCGGACAGGTTCTAATCCGCCGAACGGCCTCCTTGCCCGGCCTGCTCGATCTGGTCGGCCGGATACGGTGTCCGCTTGCTCTCGGAGAGCAGGCGGCGGTGGAACCCGTCGAGGACCACGGAGGTCCGGGCATGCCGGTCGGTGATCGCGGCGATCGCGGGCGGTGTCCTCTCGGGCCTTTCGCCCGCGATCCAGTTGTGCAGGAACGACTCGTGGTCCACGTTGCCGCGCAGACCGTCGGGCAGATGGTGGCGGAGCAGATGGCTGGCGATGTAGTGGCGGTCGTACGCGAGATGGTCGGAGAGGAACCCGGCCTCGATCCGCGAGAGTTCGAACTCCGAGCTCAGGGCGAGACCGAAGTCCGCGAAGTAGACCAGTCTGCCGTCGGTCAACACGTTGTCGAAGTGGGCGTCGAAGTGGACGAGCCCTCGGGATCTCATGAAGTCGGCTCCGCGCAGCAGGGTTTCCTCCGCCCACGCGTACCCCGGGCCGTACCCGCCTTCGGCCGCGGCCTCCCTCCGGTCGCCGAGCCACGCGGCGAGCGTCTGCGGCAGGTGTTCCAGGAACACCACGAGACTGGAGGAGGAGCGGCCGATGGCCTCCAGCCGCCCACGCACGGCCGACGAGCCTTCCCAGTACGCGACCGCCCCGTCGACGCCCCCGAACTCGTCGGCGACACCCGGGGGAGGGGAGTCCGGCAGGACTCGCCAGTGAAACATCATCGGAAAGCTTTCGTGCTCGCCGCCGATGACCCAGCCCGTGGTCATCGTGTGCGCGGCCAGCTCGCGCCAGGCCCCGAAGCCGGTTGAACCCGCCCCGTACTGATAGAACGTCGGCAGCCCGAAGACATTGGCCGTCGACCGTACGTTCTCCGGCCGCATCTCGACATCCGTCAGGGGGATCCGTTTGACGAAGACCCGGGTCCCACCGACCTCCAGCTCGGCGGACCGGCCTCCGATGCCGGATCCGAGAGGGGTGGCCGCGGCCACGGCCTCGCCGAGTCGGCGGTCGCTCAGCAACGACAGGTGCGTGGAAACGGATCCGTAGGCGGCCAGACGTGCGGCATGCTGCGGGCCCGAATGATCCATGAACGACTCCTCAATGCCCGACCCGATGCGCAACCGACGATGCCGCTGATCCGTGAGTGGGGCCGATCCTATCGGCGGCGGCCGGCTCACCTGCTCTGGGTCGCCACTGCGATCGGGCAGCCGTTCGTCGGGCGCCTCATAGACTTCGTCGGTGCCGCGGGCCGGATGTTCACAGGGTTGACGCGTCATGACTGCCCACGCCGCCTCGCCCTGACTTCCTTGCGTGGTCGGGTCTACCGGACGCCGGTGAGGATGCTCCGGACGGCGCGAAGGAGATCCGGTTCGGCGGACGGGGAGGCGGCGCGCCAGGCGATGTGTCCGTCGGGGCGGACCAGAACGGCTCCGGCTGCGGACAGGGCGCACAAACGGTTGAAGGATCCGGGGTGTTCCTCGCGCAGCCGGCCGCTGCCGAGTCGGTGGACGGTCATGGGGAAGCCTGCTGCTGCCGCGGCGTCGGCCTGCTGCCGCCAGGCCGGGGTGTCCGCTGCGGTGATGAGGGTGAAGCCGGGGCCGATGAGATCCAGGGTGGAAGTGATCCCGGGCGGTCCGCCGAGCGGTGTGTGCGGGACGCGGCGTCCCGGGGCGCCGTTCGGGTGGTAGCCGGAGATGTCCAGCGGTGGCCGGGTGGGCGCGTCGGGGTCGTCGGGGCCGGGGACGACCGCAGCGGAGCTGTAGGCGGCGGTGAGCAGCAGTTCGTCGTCGATGCGGTAGCCGGCGCGGGCACGGGCGTTCTCGGCGGACAGATCGATGACCTGCCGGGCCACCGGGCGGCGTTCGGCCTGGTAGGTGTCCAACAGTGCCGCGGTGGCGCGGCCGGCCGTGACGGCGGCGAGTTTCCAGGCAAGGTTGTCCACGTCGCCGATCCCCGTGTTCATGCCGTGCCCGCCGGTCGGAGGGATGACGTGGGCGGCGTCTCCGGCCAGCAGGATGCGTCCGCTGCGGTAGGCGGACGCCAGTCGGGCGTCCATGCGCCAGACCATGGTGTCACGGACAGCCACCTCCAGGTCCGGGATGCCGGCCGCGGCCCGGACGAGGTCCTCAAGGTACCGCTGGTCGGTGAGGTCCTCGTCCCCGCGCCGGTGATCGGGGTCGAAGGGGTACTGGTAGATCCAGTGACGGTCGTTGTCCACCGCCATGAAGCCGCCCCGGCCGGGTGGGGCGAGGAAGTAGGAGGCGCTCGCCCGGTCGGCCACCACCTCACCGAGCGGCGCCTCGAAGCGCACACTCAGAAAGTGGCCCAGGCCCGTCGGGCCCTCCATCCCTACGCCCGCACCCGAACGGACCGTACTCGCGGCACCGTCGCAGCCGACGAGCCACCCGGCACGCACCGTGTGCTGCTCGCCGCCGGCGCTGTCCTCCAGTACGGCGCGCACGCCTTCGTCGTCCTCGGTGAAGGACAGCAGACGCACGCCGAACCGGATCCGGTCGGCCGCCGACTCACGGGCCCGCCGCAACAGGACCGGCTCCAGCGCGTCCTGGGAACAGATCACCCCCGGCGAGGGTGTGTTCACGGCGCCGCCCGACGCGTCGTGGGTGACGCCGCTGCGCACGAAGTCCGGGTCGACCAGATCCCTGCCCCGGTAGAAGAAGACCTGGGAGGCCGGAAGTCCGGCGGCGCGGACCGCGCCTTCGAGCCCGCAGCGCCGGAAGATCTCCATCGAGCGGGCGGAGACCCCGCGGGCCTTGGGATGTCGGGAGGTGTCCGGACGGGCTTCGATCAGCAGGTGGTCCACGCCGTACCGCGACAACAGGTTCGACAGGGTCAGACCCCCTGGTCCACCACCCACGATGAGTACGGAAGTAGTCGTCGGAAAATGCATGTGCTCTCCATGGGGCGGTACGCGGCCGATGTCGGAGCGGCCTGCTGCGAGACGGACCGGCCGACTGCTCGGCGTCGTGGATCGGGAGCGGCCGGATCCGGCAACCACCAGCCGTAACGCTCATTTTCTTATTTTGACGTTACCATGGAGGGAGTGTCACCCGCGGAACGAAGCCACCTGGAGAGGGCGAAGCCCATGACCGAGGACCTGGCCGGGGCCAACCCCCGCGGCCTCCACTTCATCGCCGAACTGGCCAACACCGTCCAGGACGACGCCGAAGTGAACGCGGCAGCGCTCCAAGCCCTCCTGGAGCGGCATGGCGGGCCATTGTTCTCTCTCACCGAGGCCGACGCGCGACGGCTGCGCGAAGCGACCGCCCGACTGACCGGCATCCTGGCCATGCACGACGAGGACCGGGCCGCCGAGGCGATCAACGCCCTCCTCGACGAACACCCTGCCCGGCCCCGCTTGGTGCGCCTCCCCGGGCGCCCCTGGTCCCTGCACAACAGGGCGCCCCAGGGCGCCGACCCGGTTCACTGGCTGCTGTCCACCACCGCCCTGGCCCTCGGGCTCTGGCTCAGCGAACGGGGCCGGTGCGCCTGGGGGCAGTGTGCCGCACCCGACTGCGACCACTACTTCATCGACACCGGCCGTCGCACCCCCCAGCGCTACTGCACCCCCCGCTGCGCAACCCGGGTCCGGGTGGCCTCGCACCGAGCCCAGCGGGGCAGGTAGGGCCGCCGTGATCGCGGGCGCCAGCCCTGGGGTCCCGGACACGCCACCGGGCCCCGGTTCGACGAGAGTTCGTCGAACCGAGGCCCGGCTGGAGCGTCGTGGTGAGCGTCAGGCCCCTTCGGTACCGCCGTCGGCGACGGCCCGGTCGATCGCGGCCTTGACCGCGGCGACGATGGTCTCGGAGTCGGCGCCCGTGCCGACGTGACCGGCGAGCGCGGTGATCGCGGCGGTCTGAGCGGCCATCCGCTTGTCCATGGACCGGATACGGGCCTGCATGTCCTTCAGGATGGACTGCGGCTGCCATGTCGGGTTCGTCGCATGGTCCGCCGCGTCCGTCGGGCCGCCGATCGCGTCGGTCTTCCACACGGCGTCGAAGATGTCGCGCTTGGTGATTCCAGCCATGGGGTCCTCCTCGTGGTCGGAGCCGGGGTTCCAGCTCGCGGGGTGCTTGAGTCGCTCGGATATGTCGGCACGGAGCTTGGCCATGGTGAAACCACGGGGGTCGATCTTGTCGTTCGACCACTCCAGGTGCCCGATCACGGACTTCGCCGACCATTTGTGCGCCCGGCACAGCGCTGCCTGGACGCGGACGATCGCGTCGTACTGCGCGGCCGGCCAGGGATCTTTGCCGTCGCCGAGGTTCTCGCACTCCCACCCGTAGAACCGCGCGTTGCCGTCGACCCCGTTGCTGTTGCCGCGAGTGGGCGGAGTCGGCCGCGTGCCGTACGACTCGGCTATGACCTGCTCCAGCACCTTGGGGTCACCACCACCGGCGTGATTCGCGCGGCCCCAGCCGACCATGTGCACCTGACCGTTCTTCGCGATCATCCCGTGGCACAGCGGACCGGGCAGCTCGGGATAGCCGTCGCGGACGATCCGGACCGTCGCTGCGGTGCCCTTGGTCACGGTGTGATGCACGATGCTGCCGTTGACCGGGCCCCAGGGGCCCTTCGAGTTGCGGTTGTGGGTACGCCAGTTGCCGACCTCGACCACGCGCACGCCCTCGGCGCGCAGCGCCTTGAGGACCGCAGAGGCGGACAGAGGAGTAGCCATTCGTTTCCCTTTCAGCCCGAGGTGTACGAGGCGTTGCGGCGGCCCTTGCCGGGGAAACCGTTGTTCGTGCCGCCGTCGATCGACTCGACCGCTTCCACCCACGACTCCGGACTGCGCCGCATGCTGTCCGCCTTCGACACCTTGTACTTCGTACCGTTCGCCGCCTTCCGCCTGCATGAGCGGCGGGTTGCGGTGACGTCCGGTTCATAGGAGTTCCATACCCCTGTGGCGACACCCGGACTCGGCCGAGTGGCCAGCAGTGTGTACGACCTGTCAGCAGTGCAAGCCGATGCGGGCTCCCATCGTTGTCGGCGAGGAGTCGCTGGGGGCGATAGTAGTTGATCTTGTATGTCCGGCGGATGGGCCGTCACCCTTCGGTGTCCAGGGCGTTGATCGTGGCGTAGGAGGCTGCCGTCCGGAGCCGGGGGCGGGTCCGGCATCGTCCCGGGCCCGCCGTTCACTTGTGACGTCCGGTGAATGTCCGGTGGCTGCCGACTGCTCAATCAGTCTCCGGAAGAAGGAAGGCGGACGCGAAATGAATGCTGGTGCAGTCGTCCGGCGAGAGATTCAAGGCCGGATCACCGCCGTACTGGGCGTGCTGGCCCTGTTGGTGAGCGTGGTCATCGTGTCGGCGGCGTCGCCCGCGGGGGCCGTCCCGCAGTGCGACCGCGAGGTCGGAGGTGAGATCGGCCGGACCTACAGCCACATGGGCGGTCCCGGTGGGGCTCTCGGGTGCTCCCTCACCGACGAGTTGGTGAACCCCGACGGGGTGGGCCGGCGCATGCAGTTCGAGCACGGGACGATCTACTGGTCTCCGCGCAGCGGAGCCTTCCCGGTCTGGGGAGAGATCGGTGTCTGGTGGTGCGACGAGGGCTGCGAGGCGGGCTGGCCGCGCTACCCCACCTCCTACGAGTACACGGTGGGCGACGAGATCCGTCAGAACTTCGAGTGCGCGGTGGTTCACTTCAAGGCTCTTCCCGGAGGGGCGACGAAGACGTGGTCGGACGGCAACACCTGCGTCTGACACCGCGGATCCGGCGGTCGCGGGCCGTCGGGGCGCCACAACTGCCCCGGGCCGCGACGCCGCCCGCACGGCTCGGCCGGGACGCGGCCGGGCCGTGCGGGGCCGGGGCGCTCCCGTCGGACACCCGATGAGGCCCTTCACGTCGCCGGCCGCCATGAGGCGGAGACCACGGCGGTGTTCGCACCGACGATCACGGCGATGGCGAGCCAGGAAAGCGCGTCGAGCCGTTGCCCGAGGACGGCGATACCGGCCAGGGCCGCGAAGACCGGGTTCACGCTCATGAACACACCGAAGAAGTGCGCCGGAACGCGGCGCAGGGCCAGCAGGTCGGCCAGGGACGGCACTGCGGAGGAGAGCACCCCGGCCGCCAGCGCACAGCTCAGCGCCGCGGCCGTGGGCGGGTGGTGCCACAGCACCCACGCGCCGACCGGCAGGTACAGGGTGCCGGACACCGCCGCCGCGGCGGCCGAGCCACCAGGCCGGGCAGCCGGGCCCCGACAGTCCGGTTGAGCAGGATGTAGCACGCCCAGCACGTCGCGGCCAGCAGAGCCAGGCCGATGCCCGGACAGTCGGTGGACGGCGCGGGACGCGTGAGCACCGCCACCGCACCCGCAGCCGCCACCGCGGCAACCAGGTCGATACGGCGCCGCGAACCTGCCAGGGCCACGGTCAGCGGGCCCAGGAACTCCAGCGTGACGGCCAGCCCGAGCCCGATCCGCTCGATCGCCGTGTACAGGGACAGGTTCATCCCCGCGAACACCAGCGCGAGGCCCAGCACAGGACGCCACTGTGCCGCGGTCAACCGCCGCAGCCGCGGCCGGCCGACGGTTCCGAGCACGACGGCGGCCACCCACTGGCGGACCGCCACGACCCCGACGGGCCCGATCACCGGGAACGCCAGCGCCGCGATCGAGGCCCCCGTCTGGTTGGCCAGGCCACTGCCCAGCATCAGTGCCACCCCGGCCCCGCGCCCCTCGCCCGGGGAAGTGAGATCCCCGCCCGCACCCTGGCCATCGACCGCCTAACCGGCACCACCGCCTTGGACCTCTGGCCCGAGGAGGACCGGCCCGCCGTCGAGTACACCCACGACATCGACGACTGGCTGGCCGCGATCACCACCGGCCGCTGCATCGGACTGACCCCCGGGCCACCGCCGCCCAGTACCGTCGCGACGGCATCACCTACCGCCCTCTCCGTGGCGCCGAGCCGGTACCCGTCCGTCTCATCTGGCGCGCCCACACCACCCACCCCGCAACTTACGCAGTGATCGCCCTTGCTGCGAGTCTCTACCGCGAGGGCCGAAGAGCCCCGCGCTCGCGCGCATGCACTCCCAGGAGCGTACGATCGTACGCTTCAGCGTACGCATGCCGACGGACTACTTCGCTGACGATTCGCGCACCAACCTGGAGCGGATGCTCGCGGGCGACCTCTACATCGCCGATGACCCGGAGATCGCCCGGCGCCAGCGGCAGGCGATGCAGCTCACCTTCCGCTACCAGACGGCCTACATCGAGGACGCCGAAACGGCCCGGCCGCTCCTCGCCGAGCTGCTCGGCTCCGTGGGGGACGGCGTCGACGTGCGGCCACCGCTCTTTGTCGACTACGGCAGCAACATCACCATCGGGTCCGAAACCTTCATCAACTTCAACCTGACCGCCCTGGACGTCGCGCAGATCGTCATCGGCGAGCACTGCCAGATCGGCCCGAACGTCCAGTTGCTCACGCCCACCCATCCCGTGGAGCCGCAGCCGCGCCGGGACAAGCTGGAGGCGGCGCTCCCCATCATCGGTGACAACGTCTGGCTCGGCGGCGGCGTCATCGTGTGCCCGGGGGTGACGATCGGCGACAACTCGGTGATCGGTGCCGGCGCGGTGGTCGTCAAGGACATCCCTGCGAACGCCGTCGCCGTCGGCAACCCCGCCCGCGTCGTCCGCGAACTCTGACGGCGCTCGCATGGCCACCGGACGTACCGACCCGCAGCGACGCGAACGGATTCTCGCCGCCACGCTCGACCTCATCGCCGACGAAGGCGTCGCAGGAGTCTCCCACCGCAAGATCGCCGTGCGCGCGGGTGTGCCGCTCGGCTCGATGACGTACCACTTCTCCGGCATCGACGAGCTGCTGCGCGAGGCCTTCACCGGGTTCGTCGACCAGATCGTGGCCGCTTTCGACGTCCGTCTCGGCCAAGCCGACAGCCTCGAAGAAGCCCGTGAAGCCGTCACCGACGTCATCCATACGCTCTCCGAGGGACCCCGCCGCGACCTCATCCTCACCCAGGAGCTCTATACCCTCGCCGCCCGTCGCCCGGAGTACCGGCAGCTGTGCCAGACGTGGATGCGGCGAAGCCGTGGCATCCTCGAACGGCACTTCGACGCCGTCACCGCGCGCCAAGTCGACGCGCTGATCGAGGGGTTGACCCTGCATCGAGCCCTCGACGACACCCCCCTCGATCGCGAGCTGACGCGCCTGGCCGTCACCCGTATCACCACAGCGGCGTAGCCGCCCTTCGACTGCTAGGGATGAGGGCGGGCAGCGCCGGGCTCGGTGGATCCGCGTCGGTGTGAGCCGATGAGCGGTCCCAGCATGCCGACCCCCGCCACGACGGCTGCGAGATGCAACACCGCGGCAACCGCGAGGCTTTCCGGCAGGGTGGTGTCGGCAGGGTGAGCGAGGGCGACGAACAGGGTGAGGGGCAGCTTCCAGGCGCTCCACGCGAAGAGCGAGCCCGACCCGAGCCAGACGAGTGCCGACAGGATTCGTCTGCACACGGGGGCAGAATGCTTGCGGCCGAGCATCCGGAGAGCGGCGGCACCGGCGAGCGCCCAGAGCGCTCCCAGTCCCGTCAGCAGATGCCAATCGATGTCCCGTTCGGACGGGTTCGAGAGTCCGGCGGTGCCACCGACTGCCCAGTACAGCCGGACAAGGCCGACGACCGCCGCGACGACGGCCGCCCATGGTGCGGCGGTTGCTTCGCCACCCCCGGTCCGTCCCGTGAAGGCATCCGGCCGACGCCGCCGCAGGTAGGCGGGGAGCGCGAGTGCCAGGCCCAACCCCGTCCCGATGAAGCCGAACTGGACCAGCGCACTCTCCCAGCCGGGCATGGCAGGGTCGTCGCCCCCGCCGCCGGCCGCGCCCCCTTGCCCGGCATCGAGCACCGTGCTGAGCACGGCGTACGGCAGGACCGAGACGAGGAACCCTGCCCCCGTCCATGTACAGAAGGCCACCAACCACCCCGGAATCCGCATGCCCCAGGGACGCACCAGGGCGAGCGACATCGCGATCCCGACCCCCGCCATGCCGATGGTCACCGCATTGAGCAGTACCCAACCGGCCAGACCGAATCCCTTCCCGACCGGCGCGAGGCCGAGCAGCGAGCCGACGACCCACGACACCTTGATCAGCAAATAGGGCGTCAGCGCGAGCGCTGCTCCGTACCCTCCGTATCGCCCGACCCTGTCCCGGCGCGTCACTTGGATGTCCCCTCTTCGGCAGCGACCCCAGCATGGGACGTCGACCCGCCCGGGTGCGTCGGCCACCGGGAGCGTCCACCTCCGCCGCGCGGCGGAGCCGAGTCTCGTCATCCAGGCGGACGCGCCCGCAGACCCGCTCTCTTCTCCGCGGGGGTAAATGATGTGCTGGGCACGGTCGTTGCGGAGAGACCGCATTGCCGTGGATGTGGATACGGGACGTGCGGATCGACAACTCCGCCTGATCGCCGAGCCGGTGGAGATTTCCGGGGCCCTTGGAGCCCCGGTGGGGCTTCGCGGTGGGCGGGCGACGAACCAAGGATGCCGCGGACATTGCCCGCCTGGAGGCGGCGCTCCGCACACGGGGCAAGTGCTCCGAGTGAGGCTCGCACTCCTTGTGTCGTCCCGCGGATCCGGGCTCAGCAGTGGCGGGTCGCACCTGCCGCTGCCGAACGCGAAGGTCAAGCGTCGACAATCCCGATGCGGGAGGACGGCCGTTGCTGGGACACTCTCAGCATGCCGATTGCCGAAGCCTCGCCCGGAGTGTTTATCGAGTACGAGACGTTCGGTGATCCGTCTGATCCGGCTGTCCTGCTCGTGACGGGTTTCGGCGCTCAGCTGATCGCCTGGCACGAGGACTTCTGCCGTGCACTCGCAGAACGTGGACGCCATGTGATCCGGTACGACAACCGCGACTGCGGGCTGTCCACCAAATTTGACGATCACCCCGTCGACGTGGACCGGTTCACCAGCGCCGTGAGTTCGGGGGACATCTCGTCCGCCCTCGCGATGGCGCCCTACACCCTGCAGGACATGGCCGACGACGGCCTCGGTCTGCTCACCGCGCTCGGGATCGAACGGGCCCACGTGGTCGGGTCCTCGATGGGTGGCGTGATCGCTCAGACGATGGCCATCAGCCATCCGGCTCGTGTACTGACCCTGACGTCGATGATGTCCTCGACCGGTGAGCCGGAATACGGCCGGAGCAGCCCCGAGGCCCAAGCAGTGCTCCTCAGCCCGAAGCCGGCGGATCGCGAGGGGTACATCGCAGCAGCGGAAAAGGACCTGGTGTGGGGCTCGAAGCGGTACGGCAGTGCGGCGCTCCTTCGTGGGCTGGCTGCCGAGAGTTACGACCGTGCCTACTACCCGGCCGGAAGCGGGCGGCAGCTCGCAGCGGTGATCCTCAGCGGCTCGCGCGCCGACGCGCTTCGCGAGCTGCGCGTTCCGACGCTGGTGATTCATGGTCTGGACGACATCCTGACCGACCCCAGTGGTGGGAGGCGTACCGCCCAACTCGTACCCGGAGCGAAGCTCTTGCTGATCGCCGACATGGGGCACGACCGCCCCCGCGAAGTGTGGGGCGAGATCATCGACGCTTTGGTCTCGCACACCGGCTGATGCGGCCGGGCCCCCGAGGGGTTCGGCCGCGAGCCGGTCGACCAACCCTCCTTGATGTGAAGTCGACTTGAGGCTCTGCGTTGATCGCGTTCTGTGGATCGTTGTCGTTCACGGGAGGTGCATGAACGTGACGTTGAAGGGAGTACTCACGGGAAGAGCCGGCGGCCCAGCTGGTCGGTGCGTGGACCGGTGAGGCGTGCCGCCTGGTCGTCGGTGCCTTGCCGCGCGCAGTTGGCGGTCGAGGATCTCACACAGCCTCATGGTGGACGCTGAACCACATCGCCGGTGACCCGGGGAGGATCAACGTCCTGCGTCGCATGGCTGTCGGCCTCGGCGGCGACGGCGACCTGCCCGGCTGGGCCGGGGCAACGGGACCGGAGTGCGCAGGCGGGAGCATCCCGGCGTGGCCCGGCGCGGCCTCGCGTGATCGCGGCGTCGCAGCAGTCCCGAACGTCCCCGGCCCGAATGAGCCGCTGGCCGGTGGCGCGGCGTCCCCGTCGATCCGGCCCCCGCAGGCCGACGCTGCGGCCTGCGGGGGCCGGATCGATCAGGACGGGAGGGGCTCACCCGGTTCGCGCCGGGGATGCGTGTCCCTCCTGGTGCCACACGATTCAGACCAGTTCGGGTTGCGGCTCAGGCTGCTGCGCCGGTGCGTCCTTCGGTTCCCACCGCCTGGTGGTGCGTACGTAGCCGTAGATCACCGAGACCATCGCCAGAATGACCAGTGGTCCGAACACCCACGGATATTCGGCCATCTGCACCGACAGATAGCGGTAGGACACCAGGAGTGCGGCGAAGACCACTGTGCCGTAGGCGACCAGCTGGATTCCTGCCCGGTCCCAGTCGCGATCGAACGAGCGCAGTGCCGTCTCGATCGTGAGCGTGAACACCACTCCGGCGACGATGTCCGCGCCGTAGTGGTAGCCGAAGCCCAGCGTCGCGGCGAGTGTGGCGATCAGCCAGAACGCGCCGGCGATTTGCAGGAACCGCGGCCCCTTGCGGGAATGGATGAAGATCGCGGTGGCCCATGCGGTGTGCAGGCTGGGCATGCAGTTGCGCGGGGTGATCTCGTCGAACGGCATGTGGTGCGGGGTGCCGATCGGCGGCGGCGTGTTCGGCCACAGGTCGGCCACCGCCCAATGCCCGCCGTCGGCGCCGTAGGCGAAGATCGGCCCGACCACCGGGAAGATCATGTAGATGCCCGGCCCGAGCAGGCCGATGACCAGGAAGGTGCGCACCAGGTGATGGCCCGGGAAGCGGCGCTCCACCGCCACCTTGCGCAGCTGGTAGACCGTGACGACGACCGCGGCCACCGCGAGCTGGGCGTAGACGTAGTCGAGGAGATGGGCGCCGATCGGACCGGTGGAATTGACGAGCCGGCCCACCAGCCACGACGGATTGCCCAGCGCGTGATCGGCGGTCGCCACGTACTGGTCGAGCACCTGGGTGCGGGTCTTCGATGTGATGAGGAGCCAGGTGTCGCCGGTCTTGCGGCCGGCCACCAGCAGCAGGCCCAGGCCGACACCCTTCAGGAGCAGGAGGCGCTCCGAGCCCGTGCGGCGCGTGACGGCGATGACGGCACAGCCCAGAATCACCCACAGCGCACCGTTGCCGAAGGGGTGGCCTTCGGTCACCCGGGTGTCAGTCGCCCATCGCACCAGAAAGATGACGAGGTCGATGCCGATCGCGACACCGGTCGCGATGAACCGTTGCCGCCAGGTGAGCACCACCATCGTCAGGCCCATGCTGGCGTACAGCAGGAAACCCGATTTGGGGGCGACTATCACCTCTTGTGCCTGGGTGGTCATCGGCCCCGGTAGGCCGTAGTGACGCGCGGCGATTTCCAGTGCGACCAGGAATCCGAGGGTCACCACCGCCGCCGCGGTCCACAGTATCGCCCGTGGTTGACGCCACGCGGCGAAGATGGTTTTGCGGTCTATTCGCGAAAACACCCGCGATGCTCTAGGTATCAATTGTCTGGCCGATTTGTTAGATGTTGGCTGAATGGGTCACTCTTCGTGCCGGATCGCATGGATTTCCGGTGAATGACGGGCGATTAGGGTGCTCGTCGTGAGTTCGAACATGCTATCGGAGTGGTGTGAGTGGGTTTGCTGGTCATGGATGGTGCGAAGGTCCGTCGGCCCGACCCCTGTTGTTCAGCGCCTCGGCAATGGCCGTCGAGCCCTTGAACGCCCGGCGGCATTGAAGGCGTCATGAGCGGCCCGGCGGCTCGGAGATGAGTGCGGAGGCCGTGAACCGGCGGCCAGGGCAAGGGGGAATGGCTTGCCTCGAAAACCCTTGCCGGATGTCGCAAGCGGATTTCTCCCGGTGACGACGCCGGGGCCGCGGCAGGAAGCAAGCCGGAAACTCGCGGGGCGGGGCTTCCGGCGACCGGAGGCTCCGCCCGTGGGGTGACATCCTGCGCATGTCGGCCCGAGTGCCCGGAAAGATGTGGAATCTCCTGGTACCAGCAGGGAATGCCCAGGCCCTCGTATCCGCAGCGCGACCACACGGACCCCGGCGCACCACCCGAAGGGCGACGGCACCGGATCCGCGCCGCGTCACGCCGGGCGCTGCGCGGTATGACCGGCCCCGCGGCCCGAGACCCGGGTGCGCGACAGCCGCCGCCCGGCCCGCAGTACACGCCACACGTCAACCCCACGCTCCAGACGGCCGCCGCCTATGCCTGGCGGATCCTCGCGGTGGGGGCCGTCGTGTACGCGCTCTTCGCGGCGCTGGGGCGGTTCCACGAGCTGGCGGTAGCCGTCTTCCTCGGCCTGGTCACGACCGCGGTGCTGCGCCCGATCGCGGATCTGCTGGCCCGTCCGATGCCGCGTCCGCTCGCCGTCGCCGTGGCACTGCTCGGCAGTATCGCGCTCGTCCTGGGCGTACTGACACTCGTCGGCGAGGCGGTCGCCGGAGAACGTGCCGGGCTGGAACGGGAGTTCAGTGACGGCCTGGGCAGAATCGAGCACTGGCTCGAAGGGCCGCCGTTCCGGCTGGACCCGAAGACCCTCGACGACCTCCAGACGAAGATCGGGCAGTACCTGTCGAGCCATCGCTCCACCCTCATCAGCACGGCCGTCAGCGGAGTGGGCCGACTGGTCGAGGCGGTGACGGTGCTCGTACTGGCGCTGTTCTGCTCGGTCTTCTTCATGCACTCGGGCGACCGGCAGTGGGACTGGTTCTGCGAACAGCTTCCGGAAAAGGTCCAGGACCGGGTGGCGATCGCGGGCCGGGCCGCCTGGCGTACCTTCACCGGCTACACCCGCGGCATCATCCTGGTGGCGGGGACCAACGCCGTATTCGTGGGACTGGGACTGTTCGCCCTCGGAGTGCCGCTGGCTCTGCCACTGGCGCTGCTGGAGTTCTTCGCCGCCTTCGTCCCGTTGATCGGATCGCCGATCGCCCTCGCGATCGCGGCCGTGGTAGCGCTGGCGGCGAAAGGCCCGGTCGTGGCGGCCGTCGTCCTCGTCCTGGTCGTGGTCATCGGCCAGATCGAAGGCCATCTGCTCCACCCGCTCGTGATGGGCTGGGCGGTCCGGCTCCACCCGGTCGTGGTCGCGCTCTCGGTGATCGGCGGCGCGATCGCGGCGGGAGTGCTCGGAGCGGTGGTGGCCGTACCACTGGTGTCAGTCCTCTGGTCGGTCCGTCAGGCACTGCGCCGGGCAGGTGAAACAGTGCCCGCGCAGGGATGAGTGGCCTGTGCAGAGGAGAGGCGGGACACCGCCCTGCCCGCTCCGGTCCCGCCGGGGTACTGCGGAGCGGGCGCACCGGCTTGCGTCAGCGAGGTGTCAGGTGCTGCCTCCTCACCAGCAGGCCCTTCGGTGCCTCGACGTGCGCCGAGCCGTCGGCATCGACGGTGATGTCCAGTCGCTCGCCCGCGATGTCCAACCTCTCGACCTTCAGCGGCCGGTATGCCTCCGCGAATCCGGGCGCGACCGTGAGCGTTCCGCCGGGGACATCGGCCGAGAGCCCCAGTACCGACTGGAGGACCATCACGGACGAGGCCGCCGCCCACGCCTGCGGGCGGCAGGACGCGGGATAGGGCGACGGACGGGTGCCGGTCGCCGATCCATGGCCGGCGAACAGTTCGGGAAGCCTGCCGTCGAAGGCCGCCGACGAGGTCAGCAGTCCCTCGGACAGCGACGCGGCCTCTTGCGGGAACCCGGCCCTGACCAGGCCGTGCACGGCGATGGCCGTGTCGTGCGGCCAGATGGAACCGATGTGGTAGCCGTACGGGTTGTACGCCACGGAGTGGCTGCTCAGCGTCCGCAGACCATGGCCCGAGTCGAGGTCGGGTGCGCTGAGCCTGGCGGCCAGCAAGGCGCTTTCCTCATGGTCGAGCAGCCCCGTGCCCAGCAGGTGTCCGAAGCCCGACGTGACCGAGTCCACCGGCCTCCCGTCCCCGTCGAGTGCCACGGCCGGGTACGGTCCCCGCTCGTCCTCCACCCAGAAGTGGCGGCGGAACCGTTCGCGGAGCCGCTCGGCCCACTCCTCCCACCGGTCGGCGCCGGGGCGGTCGAAGGCGCGCAGCAGATCGGCACCGCCCCGGGCAGCCTCGTACGCGTACGCCTGGACCTCGCAGAGCGCGATCGGGGAAGCCGCGATGCGCCCGTCGCCGTAGCGGATGGAGTCGCCCGAGTCCTTCCAGCCCTGGTTGGCCAGGCCCCGGCCGGTGTGGTCGATGTACTTCAGGAACCCGTCCCCGTCCGCGTCGCCGTGGTCGCGCATCCAGGCGAGGGCGGACTCCGCGTGCGGCAGGAGTTGCTCGACCTGTTCGGGCGCCAGACCCCAGCGCCAGGAATCGTGCAGCAGGGTGATCCAGAGCGGGGTGGCGTCGACCGTGCCGTAGTAGCAGGGAGGCAGGGAGAAGTTCTCGTTGAAGTCCTGGGTGGCGCGGCGCACTTCGTGCAGGATCTTGCCCGGCTGTTCCTCGGTGCCCGGGTCGGACTTCGTGCCCTGTCTGCGGGCCAGGACGCGCAGCGTACCGGCGGCGAGCCCGGTGCCCAGCGGCAGCAGCATGCGGGCCGCCCAGAGGGAGTCGCGGCCGAAGAGGGTGAGGAACCACGGGGCTCCGGCAGCCAGGAACTGATCGGCCGGGTTCGCCGGATCGGTGAGCCGCAACCGGTCGAGGTCGGCCGCGGACCGGCTCAGCCAGTGGTCGAAGCGCCGGTCCGCGCTGCGCAGCCGAGGCGTGCGCCAGGGCAGGCTGTCCGCAGCAGGCGCGGGGAACTGGTCACCGTCCTCATGCGCCGCCTCGCAGCGCAGTTCGGCGGTCCACGAGGCGCCGGGAGCGAGCTCGATCTCGTACTCCAGCCGTCCGGTGGCCGGGTCGACGGCAGCGGGCTCCGGTGAACCGGTGAGACGTACGGCGAAGGTGTCCCGGGACCAGCAGAGGCCGCGCCCGGCGGCGGTGGCGGCCACCGGGCTCTGCGCGTGCCCGGACTTGACGCGCTCGATCGGGGCGAGGTCCGTCCCCGCGGTGACGATCAACCGGACACCGACGTGCTGCCGCCCCGCGTTGGCGACTTCGATGACCTCCTCCAGGCGCCCGGGAGCCAGGTGCCGGCGCCGGTGCAGGGTGACCGCCGGGTCCGGCGTGTCCTCGCCGAGGCCGCGCAGCACACCGCGGAAGGCCGCCCGGTCCGCTCCCTCCGGCCCTCCGGCCACCGGGGCGAGGACGACGCCGTCCGCCGCGACGGTCAGGCGGGCGAGCGCTCTGCTGTCGCCGTGGTAGAAGCCGTCGGCGGCACCGTCGATCTGCCCGTCCGCGCGCGAGATCACGAAGCTCGGCGCGTACAGCGTCACACAGGCGTCATGCAGGAACGGCTGGAGACCTCCCGCCGACGGGCCTGCCCCCGTCTCGGAGTTCGTTATGTCGTGGGTCTTGACAGTGGTGTCCAAAAGAGCAGAACCTCTCAGGCATTGGAGCGTTCCAAGAACCCTAACGACGACCTCAGGGCGTTGACAACGATTTTGGAACGCTCCAATGAACTCGTCCATTCGCACAACCGGTTCCGGAGACCCTCATGCCCCGCTCCTCCAACACCCCCACGACCAAGGCCGCTTCGGTGACCCTGGCCACGGTCGCGCAGCGGGCCGGAGTATCTCCGCAGACGGTGTCGAATGCGCTCAACTCGCCCGAACTGCTGCGTCCGGAGACCCTGGACCGCGTCCTGCGCACCATCGACGAACTGGGCTACCGTCCGCACCGGGCGGCGCAGACCCTGCGTACCCGCTCCAGCAAGCTCATCGGCTACGGCATCCGCCCCACCGCCCCGGGCGTCTCGGCCCCGGTCATGGACCGGTTCCTGCACGCCCTGTCCCAGACCGCCGCCGAGGCCGGCTACCGGATCCTGCTCTTCGCCACACCTCCCGACAGCGCGGGGCTCGACGGCTACGAGGAGCTCCTCGACCTCCACAGCGTGGACGGTTTCGTGCTGAGCGGCACCGAACGGGGCGACCGGCGACAGGCCTGGCTGGAGAAGCGCGGTGTGCCGTTCGTGGCCTTCGGCCGGATGTGGTCCGGCCGGCAGATCGGCGACTGGGTCGATGTGGACGGCGCCTCGGGCACGGACGCCGCGGTCGAGCACCTGGTGGGTCTGGGCCATCGCAGAATCGCGTTCCTCGGCTGGCCGCGCGGTTCGGGCGCCGGCGACGACCGCGCCGAGGGCTGGCAGCGCGCCATGCAACGGCACGGTCTTCCGGTGCGTGGCCGGCGGGCGCAGAGCGTCGACGACATCGGCTCGGCACAGGCCGCCGTCGGACCACTGCTGGACGCGGGCGCGACGGCCGTGGTCGCCGCCAGCGACATGCTCGCGCTGGGCTGCTATCACGCTCTGCGCGAGCGACGGCTCCTGCCGGGCACCGACGTCGCCGTCGTCGGTTTCGACGACAACCCCATGGCGGAGCTCCTGTCTCCCGGACTCTCCAGCATCGCCCAGCCGCTGGAAGCCGTGGGCCGCGAATGCGTCCGGCTCCTGCTGGCCCGGATGTCACGGGCCGGAGCCCCACCCGAGCGTGTCCTGCTCGAACCGGCCCTCGTCGTACGTGACAGCACGTCCGCGTCGGACGACTGAGCCCCCTCGCGCCGATCTGCTGACCCGTCACCCTCGCGCGCCGTCCCCCCGAACCACCCCCCGGCGCCCGTTCCACCGAACCACCACCCCCGCGCGCCCGTTCCACGGGCCACCGATTCACAGCGTGCCCTTTCCGGGCCGCTGAGCCGCAAGCCCCACCCCTCCTGGAGGAACTCATGGGAACCCGTATGGCCGTCGCCGCGCTCGCCACCTGCGCGACGCTGCTGGCCGCGACCGGCTGCTCGTCCAACTTCGGCAACGACAAGGAGCCGGAACAGGACAAGGCGGCCAAGCAGAAGCTGACCGTACTGATCGCCACCTCCGGGGACGCCGAGACCCGGGCGGTCAAGGCCGCCGCCGCCGCGTACGCGAAGCAGTCGGGCAACACGGTCTCCGTCGAGATCGCCAAGGACATGAACCAGCAGCTCGCCCAGTCCTTCGCCGGGCACAAGCCGCCGGACGTCTTCTACGTCAACTCCGACCAGTTCGCGAACTACGCGAAGGGCGGCTCGCTGTACCCGTACGGGGACCGGATATCCGACGCCGCCGACTTCTCCGAGCAGTTGCGCAACTCCTTCTCGTACGACGGGAAGCTGGTCTGTCTGCCCAAGGACACCTCCACCCTCGGACTGGCCATCAACACCGACCTGTGGAAGAAGGCCGGGCTGACGGAGAAGGACTACCCCAAGAGCTGGGAAGAGCTGAGGACCGTCGCGGCCGAGCTCACCAGGAACGGTGTCACCGGCCTGGTCACCAGCGACGAGTACCAGCGGCTCGGCGTCTTCATGCAGCAGGCGGGCGGCTGGCTCACCGACCCGGACCAGAAGAAGATGACCGCGGACACCGCGGAGAACGCCAAGGGGCTCGCCTTCGTCCAGTCCCTGCTCAAGTCGGGCTCGATGAAGTTCGCCAAGCAGGTGGACACCAGCTGGGGCGGTGAGGCGCTCGGCAAGGGCAAGGCCGCGATGACCATCGAGGGCAACTGGCTCGAAGGCGGCATGAAGCTCGACTACCCCGAGGTGAAGTACGCCGTCGCGCCGCTGCCCGCGGGGCCGGCCGGCCAGGGCACGCTCGCCTTCAGCAACTGCTGGGGCGTTGCCGCCGACAGCGCGCACCGCGATGCGGGCGTCGACCTCGTGAAGCACCTGACCTCGGCCAAGCAGCAACTCGCCTTCGCCGACGCGTTCGGAGTCATGCCGTCGCGGACGAGCGCACTCAAGACGTACGCCGAGAAGCGGCCCGCCGCCAAGGCCTGGGTGGACGGCAGCGCCCACGCCCAGGGCCCGGTGACGATCGCCGGCTTCGACAAGGTCCTGAGCCAGTTCAACACCGATCTGCAGTCGCTGCGCACCGCCGACCCGAAGAGGATCCTCGCCGACCTCCAGCGCAACGGCGAACAGGCGATCGCGAAGGGCAACTGAGCCCCATGCCCATCCGCACGACGCGCGTGCGCGGAGTCTCCCGTACCACCGGCTCGCCCGGCGCACCTGACAGCGCGCCCGGCGAGGCCGGCACGACCGCGAAGGCCCGCACCCGGCGCGCGGGCCTTCGCGGGGAGGGCACCTGGGGCTGGCTGTTCGTCAGCCCCATGGTGCTCGTCCTCGGACTGTTCATGGTGCTGCCCATCCTGATGGCGCTGTGGGTGAGCCTGCTGCACTGGGACGGCCAGTCCAACCCGTTCTCCGGGCAGGCCGATTTCGTCGGCCTGGACAACTACCGGTCGCTGCTCACACAGGACGGGCTCGACCGCACCCTGTTCGCCACGTCCCTGCGCAACAACCTCTATTACGTCCTGCTGACCGTCCCCCTGCAGACCTTGCTGGCACTGGTCCTGGCCCTGATCGTCAACCAGAGACTGCTGCGGGGGCGCGGGGCCCTGCGCACGACGTTCTACTTCCCGTCCGTCACCAGCTCCATCGCCGTCTCCACGGTCTTCCTCTTCCTCTTCCAGGGCAGTGGAGCCGTCAACTCCCTGCTGTCCTGGATCGGGATCAAGGGACCGAACTGGTTCGCGGACCCGCGCGGGGTGCTCTCCCTGGTCCTGGGAGGGCTGGGAGCCGTCGACCCCCAACGCCCCACCGGCATGCTGGCCGATCACTCCACGCTGGGGCTGTCGTGGTTCGAGTGGCTCTCGGGCCCCTCGGTCGCGATGTGCACGCTCATCCTGCTTGCCGTGTGGACGACCTCCGGCACCTTCATGCTGATCTTCCTCGCGGCGCTCCAGAACATCCCGCGCGAGCTGGAGGAGTCGGCGGCGATGGAGGGCGTCAACCGCCGGCAGATGCTGTGGCACGTGACGCTGCCCGCCCTGCGGCCCGTGCTGTTCCTCGTTCTGACACTCGGGCTGATCTCCACCTGGCAGGTGTTCGACCAGGTGTACGTGATGGGCCAGGGCGCCCCGGGCAATACGACGCTCACGCCCGCCTTCCTGTCGTACTCGGCGGGCTTCGACAACGCGGACTTCGGGCAGGGCTCGGCGATCGCGTTCATCCTGCTCGCCCTGATCCTCGTCCTGACCGCGTTCCAGCGCTGGGTGCTGCGGGAGCGCGGCGTACGTACCGGGAGAAACCGATGACCGCCGCCACGGCCGTGAGCGACCGGGCCCGCCGCACTCCGCAGGACCGGGGCCGACCCGTCCTGAGCCGATTCCGCCTGCCCTGGCGGCTGGTGGGGTACGCCGCGGTGGCCGGGCTGGGCCTGCTCTACCTGCTGCCGTTCGCCCTTCAGTTGGTGACCGGCTTCAAGACGGACCCGGACGCCGCAGCGCACCCGTTGGCCCTGCTGCCGACCACTCCGACCACGGCCGCGTACCAGCGGCTGTTCGGGCTCAGCCAGGCCGCGGACGGGGTGCCCTTCCTGCGCTGGCTGGGCAACTCGGCTCTGATCGCGGTGCTGGTGACGGCGGGCCGGGTGCTGTTCGACTCCATGGCGGGATATGCGCTGGCACGGCTGCGGTTCCGGGGCCGCTCGATACTGTTCGGCTTCGTGCTCGCCGTGATGGCGGTGCCCGGTGTGGCCCTGCTCATCCCGAAGTTCCTGGTGCTGAACACCTTCGGCCTCTTCGACACCTACACCGGCATGATCCTGCCGTTGCTGGTGGACGCGGCGGGCATCTTCATCATGAAGCAGTTCTTCGAGTCGGTGCCGCGCGAGGTCGAGGAAGCGGCACGGGTCGACGGGGCCGGGGTGTTCCGGATCTTCTGGTCCGTCGTCCTGCCGATGGCCAGACCGGCATTGATCACCCTGACGATCCTGTCGTTCCAGGGGTCGTGGAACGAGTTCACGCACTTCCTCGTCAGCACGCAGTCGGGTCAGTACGAGACGCTGACCACGGGTTTGGCCCGCTTCGTCTCGGGCGGGCTCGGCGGTGGAACGCAGTACCCGCTGAAACTCGCGGCGGCCCTGCTGTCCACCCTTCCGGTGGCCGCGCTCTTCTTCTGCTTCCAGCGCTACTTCGTCAGTGGCGCCAACGCGGGCGCGGTCAAGGAGTGAGGATGCTCGGCGTGCGCCCCGGGGACGGTCCGAGGGCCGCCTTGTTTCGTCAAGGCGCCGCGCCTCGGGCTGTCGCCGTGGGCTGGGTGTCCAGCAGGTCCAGCCGGTGCCGGACGGCATCGACCGCTCCGGGGCGCCGGCCGGGCACGTGGTGGCGCAAGGCGTCCAGGGGCGGGCCGAGTTCCCGGGCCCGCTGCGGGTCGCGAAGTTGCTGCCACTGGTGGTGGGCGCGGTCCACGGCGCTCTCCACGGCCGGGTCGTCCGGCGGCTGCTGCCGGGCCAGGCGGGCGTCGGCGGCAGCCATCCACAGCTCGCAGCTGCGCGCCGGATCGTCGGCCAGACGAGCGAGGTCGGCCCGGACCTCCAGCCAGTGGATGGCCTGCACGGAGCCCACGCCGTGGGTACGCAGAGCCCACCCCTCCCATATCGCCGCGAGCGACGCGGCCTCGCCGTGCCGCCCCGCCTGGGCCGCGGCAAGAATCGCGGGCAGCGGATCCTCTTCGGCCGTCGCCCCGGTCGTCTCCGCGACCGGAACAGGCGCCTGGTGGGGCTGCTGCGCTGCCTGGGCAGCCGGCGCCACAGGGGAGGGGACGGAGAGCGTGGCCGGGTCGCCGATGGACAGGAAGAGTGCGTCGTCGGGGCCGACCTGGGCGGCGGCCTGTTCGTGGAGCCGGGCGAGCGGCGGGTTGAGGCCACTGCGCCAGGTGGTGGCGAAGGCCTTCAAATAGGCCGGCTCCGCGATCTGACGGCGGGGCGGTGGCGGGACGATCCGGCCGTACAGGCGGATCCCGTAACCGAGAACAAGGCCCTCGGCACGGAGCTGCTGCCAGGCGTCCTGGGCGGCGACCATGTCGATGACGACGGTGGTGGAACCCGGTCGGCGCAGCTTGAGTTCGCTGGCCAGCCAGTGCCAGGGCAGTGCGGTGTAGCGCAGCGTGGCCGGCGTGGTCGTCCGGGCGAGTGCGAGATGGATCAGGCGCTGCTTGTGGTCGAGGTGGAGCTGACCGGCTATGTAAAGGGTGAGCGGGCCGGGCGCGGCTGCTGCCGCGCGGATGCGGGTGAGGACGGTCTGCGGGTCGGTCGGGTCGGCGAGTTCCACGAGGGTGGCCGCCGCCGCGCCGGCCAGGACGCCGGGCGGGACCGCGGCGAGCGTGGGCAGAGCACTGGTCGCGTCGATGAGACAGCCCTTGCCGGCCGGGGCCGCCGCGATCAGCAGCGCGGTCCCGGATCCCATGTCCTCCCCGTTGATCAGCACAACAGCACGGTAGCCGCTGCCCGGCCCGGGAACGTAATCAGCGGCCGACTCGCTTCCGGCGCGGGGCCGGCCAAGTGGCTGCTCCGCCGTCGACGGCCCGTGCGCCCAGCGGCACCGCGGGCCGACAGCTCATCCGCGGCGGCAGGCCGCCGACGGTGCCGCCGAGTCCCCGGCAGCGACGATGCGTACTGGTCAACGTCTCGTCCATGAGCAAGCGGCCCAGGGCGCCGGTGCTCGGTGCGCTGCGTGCGGCCAGGTCCGGCACGCCGGATCCGGCGTGCCGGATGGTCAATTTGCTCGGCGACCGAAGCCCGTCGCTGAGCCGCACCGCATCGCGGGTCACCGCCGTCGCTTTCGTGCCGGGGCCGTTGAGTACGCTCACACCGAGCCCGGTCAACTGCCCGGCGACCGCGCTGCGGCACCACGCGTGCAGGAATTCAACCGACAGCCACCTGGACATCAACGGGTGACCTGCTGGGACGGGATGGGGCCGGCCGGATTCGAACCGGCGTCCTCCCACACGCGGTGAAGGCGCGACGACCACTGCGCTACGAGCCCCATCCCGCTGCTGATCATACAACTCACCCGCATTCGGGCGCCCTTGAATTGCCGAAGGCGACGATGGCTCGATCTCCGTCCGTACTGCGGGCCGGAGTTCCAGCGATGGCGGCGGGCCCAGCGCGTCATCCAGATCCTCGGCGGCGACAGACGATGTCCGGCTCGCATGTGCGACCGGCCACGTGGTCCCTCGTCGACCAGGGCCGGATCCCCTGGACGGATCTCGCCCACTGCTACGGTCCGACGACCGACGGGGAGTAGGGCCGGTACGACAACACGGTGACCGACGCGTGGGCGCGCCTTCCCTTCCGGTTCAGCGGCCGATCGCAGTCTCCCGGTCGAGGCGTGACAGCTTCTCGGGATTGCGGACTGCGTAGAGGCCGGCGATGAGGCCGTCTTCGACGCGCACCGCCAGGACGGTGTCGATCCGGCCTTCCTTGCGCAGGATCAGTGCAGGGCGGCCGTTGACCCTGGTCGGCTGCAAGGTTGCGGACATGAGCCTGCTCAGCACGTCGACCACTGTCTCGGCGCCCACGACGGGCTCCAGTGCGGCCCGTACGACTCCACCGCCGTCGGTCAGCAGCACGACATCCGGAGCGATCATGTCGAGCAGGCGCTGCAAGTCGCCGGTTTCGACAGCCTGTTGAAAAGCGGCGATCACACTGCGCGTCTCGGCCGGGGAGACCGCCTCACGCGGTCGGCGCGCCGTGACGTGGGCCCGCGCGCGGTGGGCGATCTGCCGGACGGCGGCCGGGGACTTGTCGACCGCCTGCGCGATCTCGTCGTACCCGAGCTCGAACACCTCGCGCAGCACGAACACGGCCCGCTCGGTCGGCGCGAGCGTCTCCAGCACGAGCAGCATCGCCATGGAGACGTTGTCGGCCAACTCGATGTCCTCGGCGACATCGGGCGCGGTCAGCAGGGGTTCGGGCAGCCACGGGCCGACGTAGGACTCCTTGCGCCGGCGCAGCGTACGCAGCCGGGTCAAGGCCTGGCGGGTGGTGATGCGGACCAGGAAGGCGCGAGGGTCCCGCACCGTGTCGTGGTCGATGTCCGCCCAGCGCAGCCAGGTCTCCTGAAGGACGTCCTCGGCGTCGGTGGCGGAGCCGAGCATCTCGTAGGCAACGGTGAAGAGCAGGTTGCGGTGGGCGATGAACGCCTCGGTGGGGGAATCCGTCCGCCCGGCGTGAGTGCTGGGCCCGGTCGTGCCGGTCGCCCGCTCGGTGCGCTCGTCCATCGTCGGCTCCTGACTGTCGCGCCTCTTGTCCGTGTCGCGCACAAGACGCCGCCCATCGCTCTCCTGTGACGGAGCGCGGCGGTGGCTTTCGTCACATCGCCGTGCTGTCACAGGGCCGCGGCGACCGGCGCCTTGTGTGCGTCAGGATGCTGCGCGGACGATCCGCGCGGCACACGATTCCACGAGCGAGGACGTTGTGATGGAACCCCGTATGAACCTGTTCGCCCACGAGATCGGCGCCAGGATCGGCAAGCGGATCTTTGCCGTCAGCCAAGTGATCCAGGAGTCGCCTCTGCCCAAATCGACCCAGGAGCTGGTGCAGCTGCGCGCCAGCCAGATCAATGGCTGCGGTTTCTGCGTCGACATCCACACCAAGGACGCCGCCGCCTCCGGCGAGACCTCGGCCCGGCTGAACCTGGTCGCCGCCTGGCGCCACTCCACCGTTTTCACCGAGGCCGAGCGGGCCGCGCTCGCTCTCACCGAGGAGGGCACCCGCATCATCGACGGCCACGAGGGCGTCTCCGACGAGACCTGGGCCCAGGTGCGCCAGCACTATGACGACGACCGGACCATCGCGCTGGTCTCCCTGATCGCCGTGATCAACGCGACCAACCGGCTCGGCGTGATCCTCAACAACCGGGGCGGCGCCTACGAGCCCGGCGATCTCGCCACCGTCGCAGGCTGATCACATCCATGTCGTCGGGCCGGCCCGGATCGAATGATCGAGGCCGGCCCGACGGCATGGCCACCTGACACACCCTGCGCAGGGCGGGCAAGATCTCGGGCCTGCATGGTCCGCGATCACTGCAAGGCGACACGGAAGCGTGTTCCTCCGGGCAACCGAGGGGTGACAGCACGCGTCTCCAAGATCGAAGCGAGCCACGGGGGCAGGCATGAGGGGACAGGAACATGGAGGAGGTCGCGGGTTCCGCGGTCGTGCGAGTCCTGAAGGGCGTGGGCTGGCTCGCGGTCAACGTGGTCGGCGCGGTGGGTGACCTGCTCGCCACCCACATCCCTTGGAACAAGCGGAGCGGGCGCTCATCCACGGACAAGTAGCCCCGGGGTCACGCGTCCGGCAGGAGAAGCCAGACCTCGGAGAAGGCGAGGCCGTGATCGTGGGTCACCACCCCGCACGGACAGCCCAGCGAGATCAGGCGCCCATCACAGGTCACCGTCCACGGGCCGTCCTCACCGCCGCACGCCGGGCAGCTCACGGTCTCGGCCGTCCACACCCCGAAAGCGGGCCTGCCGTAACGACGGAAGCGGCCCGCGTACCGGACCTGCCAGGGCTCGACCGGGGGAGCGAGCGGGGTGGTACCGGCCCTGCTTGCCGAGGCCAGCATGGTGAACAGCGTGATCAGCTCGGGGAGCAGGGCCTCGCCGGCCTCTGTCGGCGGCACGACCAGGCCGTTCGCTGTCCCTGCCGGGGTCCCGTATCTCGGTGCCGCCGCTGCGCGCGGCGGGTTCGGGGCGGCGTGCCAGGGCAGGAAGGCGCGTGCGACGGCTGCCAGAAGGGCCACTGCGGGCGGGCTGACGACGCCTGCGTCGAGGTGGTGGAGGGCGGTGCGCAGGATGCGTTGGAGGCGCCGGTCCCGGTCCGTGGCCAGTATCCGTGCAGCCGTTGCACGCCTGGCCGGAAGCGGGGCCGCGAGGCGGGCCAGGACGGCCGTTGCTGCCTCGGAGTCCGCCGTGACTGGGCGCCACTCTCCACTGGTCAGGAGCCGCCGCGCCCGATCGGCCTCACGGGCCAGGGCTCGCGACGGCAGTGCCCGGGCATTCAAGGCCGCCCCCTGGTTCTCGTGCACGCTCGTCCCGGCCCCGCCATTCCCGTTCTGTGTCTGTCGCGGCGTCCCCGAGCACCCGCTGCGTACGCCGGTGGACATTCCATCAATTGACTGCTCCGGTTCACAAGGGGCCTCAGCAGGGCCCCCCGCACGTAGCCCGAAGTCCGCCCTCGGCCGCCCGTGGCGTCACGAAGGCCGGTCGGGCCGAGGGGGACGCGCAGCAAGGTGGTGACGATCAGCGCCGCGTGCAGCTCGGCGTCCTCGGCCGTGGGCATGGCGGCGCCGATCTGTCGATCTGTCGGACGAGGGCGGCGCGGACGTGATCGGCTGCTGACGGATCGGTGAGCATGGAGCGCAGACGTGGACGGACGCGTCAGTCCTGGGTCGTTGCGGAAAGAGCTTCGGTGATCATGCGGGCGGCGAAGTCGCGGTCGTCAGTGAGCCGATTGATGTGCTCCGCGAGCAGCAAGGCAGTGGCTTCCAGCGAATTCATCTCGTCCCCGGTCCAGTCTCCGTACTGCTTGCGCCACAGGCTGGGGCTCAGGCCGGTGCCGGCCGCGACCACCAGGCCGGTCATGGTGGGGATGACTTCCGGACGGATGCTCCTGGGCATCATGCGCAGCGAGGTCACGAAGCCGGGCACCACGTATTCGATGACGTCCTTGTCGTGTTCTTCGTAGGCCATCCGGAGCCACTGCATGAACATGTAGATGAGTGTGCACGCGCCGTCCAGTACGTCATTGGCTTCCTCGGGTCCCAGTGACGCGGTGAACTGGTCCATCAGCTGCTGCTGTTCGGAGTCTGTACCGGTCCGGCCGTCGTAGATGGCCTTGAGCCGGGAGTCGATCGCCATGAGCGCTACACCCACATCGCCGGCAGGAGCGTATGCGGGGTCGCAGGGTGATGACACAGGATTCCTTCCGGAGTGACTTTGGGTAATGTGGCGAGTTCATACGGTAGCTGCTGCTGGGGTGGTCGTCCGAGGAATCGCGGATGATCGCTCCGCAGGGAGCGGGCCTCGAGAAGGTCCGTCGGGAGGTACCGTCCACTGCGCGTCCGAAGGCTGCCGAGGCGAGGCCGAGGCAGAAGCCGAGGGCGCAGCCGGCATCGCAGGCCAGGCCCGTATCCGCGCCGACCTGCATCCCTGAGGGTTGTGACGGGACCGTCATCGATCTCACGGTCCTCATGGCCCTCGCCGGTCGGCGTGACTCCGGTCGTCGGGCGCGCCTCACCAACTCCGCCCGGCTCACCGGCATTCGCCCGGCTCGGAGTGCGTGCTCGACTTCACCACGGTGAGGAGGCGGTGCCGGTACCCTTCGGCCATGAGTGATCATCCAGCTCCAGCCGCGGCCGGTCGGTATCCGCGACGCGGAACCGCCGGGTATGCCGAGGCGGCGGATGCGCTCGCGGTTCAGTACGAGGAAGTCACCTTCGACGAAGTCCACCGCGACGTGCTGCGGTTCGTCCCTGTGAACCCGGGCCGGATTCTGGACGTGGGCGCGGGAACCGGGCGCGATGCCGCCGCGTTGGCGGCTCGCGGACACAGGGTCGTGGCTGTCGAGCCGACGCCGGAACTCCGGCATCACGCCCAGCGACTTCACCCGGGCAGTGGCATCGAATGGGTCGATGACGCCCTCCCGGACCTGACACTGAGCGGGCTCCTGGACCGGTTCGACGCGGTCTTCGTCACCGCGGTGTGGATGCATCTGGACGCCGAGGAACGTCGACGGGCGATGGCCAGGATCACCGCGTTGCTGGTTTCCGGCGGACGTTTCTTCGTGAATCTCCGTCACGGCCCTGTGCCCGAGGGCCGCCACATGTTCGACGTGTCTGCGGCTGAGACAGCCGAGTTGGGGAGCGTGCACGGATTGCGCATCGTCCATTGCGGCGAGCGTCCCGATCTTCATGGTCGTGACGACGTCCGATGGAGCTGCCTGGTCCTCCGAGCGGAAGGGGTCGGCAACGCGCCTTCCGGGACCGCATAGGGATGCGTAACGGCAGCCGCGCGTATCAGAGTTGATGTTGTGGCGAGGCGGTCCGGGTGCGTCTTTCCGTCATGGCGGCGGTGTTCGCTTGTCAGAGGCGTCTGCTGAAGTGAGGGCATGACCGTTCATGACATCGCACGGCGACTTCCCGACATTCCGACCCTGCGTGATCTGTGCCGCTCCATGGCAATGGTGGAGGCGATCCTCGCGCCCGGTAGTCCGTACCGCAGACACGGATTCGATGCCCACTGGTCCCCAGGACGCGAACTGGGCTGGATGAACAGCGGAGCAGGCGACGAGTACTCGGTGATCTTCTCGCCCGAGGGCGTGTACATCCGCGGGTTCGATCACGAGTCGCCCATGAGCCCGTACGCGGGCGACGGGAGCGTCTGGCCTGGAGTCGTGGACTCGGTGCCGGAGGTGTTCCGGTCCTGCGTCGACGAGCCGTGCTTCGCCGCGGGCGGGATTCCGCATGTGACGGCCTGCCTGTGGCGCGAGAGCGGCGACGACCGGTGGCGAACGGGAGAGATCGATTACGACGGCGAAGGCGGTGACCCCGATGGTGCGTCGTACTTGTTCTCGTTCCTCGTGGACGGTACGCCCGAGACGTTTGCCGACTGGGCCCGGAGTTACTTCGACACCCCGGTGGACACCGACTGCGTACGCCACATCTACGCGATGCGTCCGCTGACCCCAGAGGTCGTCACGGCGCTCAACCCCGATGTGACACTGGAACAGTTGGCGGCCGAGATCAGGGGCATCGGCTACCCGTAGGCGGTCCACGCCCCGCCCCGGCCGGACAACCGATGACCCTCGGGTCCGGGCCCGGCCGGCTGCGGCTCGCCGCCGCTCACCGAGTACCTCGGCGGCGAAGGGCGACGCGAATCCCTGTCCCACCCGGACAACCACTGCATCGCCGTCGCGGTCACGGTTGTGGGATGGGTGCCGCGGGTGAAGTGGCGGTGCCGGCCGATTCGGAACGGGACCGGCCGTTGGCGGCGAGGTGAGGCTGTACTGCCTGCTGCACCGCCCGCAGCCCGCCCTCCACCGGGGCGACACGGCCTTGCCCGCCCTGGCCCACCAGGGCGGAGGCTCCGGACCTCAGCAGTCCGCGTCCGCCGGTGCGGCCGGGCCCGCCGCAGCAAGGGCCTTGCTCAGTGCCTCCACGCTCGGCGCACCGTCCGCCCTGCCGTCGGCCTCCCGATAGATGCGGCATGACACGCTCGGCACCGCCCCGGCCCGCGCGAACGGATCAACACCGTCGAGGAGGACGGTGGGTGAGCCGGTCATCCCGACGCGCTCTGCCTCCGCCTGGTCGGACACCTCGACCAGCTGCACTTCGGCCTGCCGCCCGGCCAGCGCGGCTGCGATCCGCTCCCGCACGACCGGGCCGTTGGGGCACTCCGGTACGGTCAGCACGGTGATCCGCATGATGTCGTCCTCCCAGCTCGTAGCTCCTGGAACGACGTTAGACGTTCCGGCCCGTTCCGGACATCGGCCGTTGGGTGCCGTCACCGTCCACGGTTCCTTCCTCTCCGGTCGGTACGAGAGGGGCGCCGGTCCTCGGCGTCGAACGCGGCCAACGAGTGCACTCCGGGCCGGAGAGCCTGTCCCAGAGCATGCAGGAGTGACTCCTCCATTCCTCCCAGGGCTTCGGAGAGTTCTTCCGTCACGTCCCGTGTGATCTCCTCTGCAACAGCGTCCGCGGGGGCATGGGGTCCGAGCTTGCTCACCGCGGCGGCAGCGCGGGCGGGGGTGAGCAGAGCCGATGCCTGGACCAGGAGCCAGGCGGGAACGCCCGCCGCACCCTGCGGCGGCGCCAGATAGGGACGTGCGCCGTCGAAGCGCTCGTCCTCGGCGAATGCCTTCTGCTTCACTTTCACCACCGGGCGGATGCCGATGCCCGCAGGACCCACCTCCTGCCATTCGCCGGCCGGCTTGAGGACGTAGCCCTCGGCGAGGTTGTCCACCAGCTCGGGCAGCCCGAAAAGGGCCGGCACCTTGGTGGGGAAGGCGCAGGGCAACTCCTGAAGCCTGTTCAGCGCGCCGTACGCGACAACGGGAACGCAGGTGAGCCCTGCGGCGGCCGCCGATTCGCGCAGAGCACGGTCGGAGATCCACCACCGGCCTTCGTCGTTCTCGACCGAGGCATCGAACGGCAGCCAGTCCAGGTTCGGCGCGTACCACACGCCGGTCTGCACCGGCTCGGTTCCTGCGACACCAGGGACATCCGGGTGCGGGTAGCGTCCGCCGGCGAGCTCGCCGTAGATCGTCACCACGGCAGCTTCGCCCCACGCGCTGCGCGTGGCCGAGGCGAAACGTGCAGCAGCCACCGACAGCGTCGGCCAGATTCGGCTCACGCCGAAGAAGTCGTCCAACGCCTCATCACCCAGCAACTCACGCCGCTTCGCCGGATGGGCCCCGGTGTCGTCGCAGACCACCGCGAAGTGTGCCCCGTGCACCTTCTCCGCCGCGATCCACTCCCGGGCCCCGGACAGGCCGAGCCGCTCCCTCGCGGAGATCTTGGGATACGGCCGCAATGCGGAACCCGCAGACGCAGTGTCAGACATCCGGGAATTGTCGCTGTGCGCCCCACACCCGGGCAACAGAGATTCACTGCCGAAGAGCCCGATCGTGATCGGAGAGGCAGGGCCTGGGTCAAGGGGCGCCGGGAGTGCTCGGGGGTAGTGAACGGGGTCACATCCGCGCGTTCGGCGAGCGGATTCTGGTTCCTCCACGCCCACGGCCGTCGACGCGTACGGTCCGGTCCTATCCCGTGGTCTTCCTTCCTGAGTGCGGATGTGGGGTATGAGGGTGATTTCCCGTTCGATATACCCCCGGGGGTAATCTGCTACGGTGGGTTTAATACCCTGGGGGGTATCAATCCAAGGAGGTGAGCGGCACATGTTCTTCATCGACACCATCGAGATCGAGAGTCTGGGCAACCGGCACGGCCTGGCCGGGGGAGCGCAGGCCGCGGTGGCGGTGGACGCGCCGTGCGACAGCGACCGAGTGATCGGGGCGGCCGCGCGGCGCGGGGTGCGCATCACATACGTGGTGGAGACGCACCTCCGCAACGACTGCGTGACCGGCGGCCCGGAGCCGACCCGGTTCACCGACGCCGCCTGCCTGGTGCCGCCCGCCGCGACCGGCGCCCCGTCCGGCTGGCTGCGCCCGGGTGAGGCCCCGGCCTCGTTCCGCCGCACGGTCTTCGCCGGGCGCCAGAGGCCGGCCTGACCGTCCGCGCCGCCGTCCGAGCCCTTGTCGACACCGAGAGGATTCCCACCATGCCCATCTTCCGCTCCGGCACCGCACGCCTCGGCGTCGTGGAGGCCCACCGCATGCTTCAGGAAGCCACCGCCGTTCTGCTGGACGTGCGCGAGACCGACGAGTGGCGGGCCGGTCACATTCCCGGCGCACAGCATCTGCCGCTGTCCCGGCTGACGGCCGGAGCCGAGGTGCCCACCGCGTACGCCGACTCGCGCCTCGTACTGATCTGCCGCTCCGGACGCCGGTCCCAGGACGCCGCCCGCCTACTGCGCGCACGGGGCGCGGACGCAGTCGATGTCACCGGCGGCATGCAGGCATGGGGCCGGCAGGGGCTGCCGGTCCAGGGCACTGCCGGGGGAGCGGGAACCGTCATATGAGCGAGCTCGTCCTCGCCCTGCTGGCGGGAGGGGGAGTCGGGCTGGCCCTGGGCGGACTCGGCGGGGGCGGCAGCGTGCTGGCCGTGCCCCCACTGATCTACCTGCTCGGCTTCAGCCCCGTTGCGGCCACCACCGCGAGCCTGATCATCGTTGCTGCGACCTCCATCAGCTCTCTGGTCGCCCACGCCCGGGACGGTAACGTCCGTTGGCGGGCCGGGCTGCTGTTCGCTGCTGCGGGCATCGTCCCCGCCATGCTCGGCGGCCTCGCTGCCGGCCGGATCCCGGCCCCGGTTCTCACGGTCGCGTTCTCGGTGATCGCCGCACTCGCGGCTTGGCGGATGCTACGTCCCAGTCGTCCCACCGATTCCCCGGTGCGGCCGGCCAGGGCCGCAGGGGCCGGGGCCGGACTGGGCGCCGTCACCGGCGTGCTCGGCGTCGGCGGTGGCTTCCTCGCCGTGCCCGCCCTCGTCGGCGTCGTCGGTCTGCGCATGAAGGCAGCCGTCGGCACCAGCCTCCTGGTCATCATCATCAACTCGCTCGCCGCGCTCGCCACCCGCACCGGTACCGCGGACGGTCTCGACTGGGCCGTCATCACCCCCTTTGCCGGAGCCGCGATTCTCGGTGCCTGGGACGGCAAACGCCTCGCCGCGAAGATCTCCGGCAACCGCCTGCAGCACGTCTTCGCCTACGTCCTGCTCGCAGTGGCTGCCTTCATGCTCCTCGACAGCCTGATCTGATCCACCCTCACCCACTTGTCCGACCCGGCCCCACCCGAACCAAAGGACGGTCCGTCCCGCCTTCCAGCTGCTCTCCGCCGGCATCGCCGGCGGTCTGGTCCACTCCCCCCTCTCCAACAGCTGCGCCATGGCCACCCTGCTCGGGAAACTCCCCTGCAACCGCACCAACCGCACCTGCCTCAGGAGGGCATCAGCAGGGGGCGAGCATGTAGGTGATCGAAAAGGAGACAGCCGCCGAGACGCCTGGGCCGGATCGGGACGATGAGCATTGGTCATGGACCGTCTCCGCTCGCGCAGATGGCACGGCTGCCCGGTCAAATGACAGGCGCGACCGGTCATACACCGATCCCGCCCGCTCCTGTCGGGAGGCGCCCCGTACCGACAGTGACTGTCCGCATTGAGTCCAGTGCGAGTCCTCCGGATCTACGGTTCAGGCGACCCGACCGTCACATCTCTGGAGGATTCATGGAAAATACCCGTAAGCGTCTGGCCGTGCTGGGCTCGGCCGCAGCTCTGGCGGCAGGCGCGCTCGCGCCCGCGCAACTCGCAGGAGCGCACCCGGCGGCAGCCGCGGCGGCTCATCAGTGGGTCGCACTGGGTGACTCGTACGCTGCCGGCGTCATTCCGGCCGCGGGTGACACCTTCGAGGTGCCCCGTGACGGCTGTGAGCGTACCGACCAGTCCTATCCGCAGGTCATCGACCGCGACCTCGGCTCGCACTTCGACCTGGCCAATGTCAGCTGCGGCGCCGCCACCATCGAGAACGTCACCTTCAGGGCCCAGGAGCCGATCGGCCGTCACCTGCCGCCCGTCTCCGAAGACCCGGACTACCCCTTCCCCGCCGTGCCTCCCCAGTCAGCAGCAGTGGGTCCCGGCACCGACGTGGTCACCGTCGGCGTGGGTGGCAACACCCTCGGCTTCGCCGACATCCTCTTCCAGTGTCTGCAACTGGGCGGGGGCAGCGGAGGCGTGGGCACCCCGTGCCGGGACGACCTCGCCGACGACATCCCCAGCCGGCTGAACAAGGTCGGCAGGGACTACGACGAGATGCTCACCGTGCTCCACGAGCGCGCCCCGCACGCGAAGATCCTGACCGTCGGCTACCCCACGGTCATCCCCAAGGACACCTCCAAGTGCCAGTACAACAACCTGGAGCAGTTCGGCTCGATCACCCAGGGCGACCTGGACTGGCTGCGCCAGGACGTCATGGAACCCCTCAATCAGATCATCGAGAAGTCGGCCGGTGCACACGACGCCGCCCGCTTCGTCGACCTCTACGACTCCTCCCGGAACCACAGCGTCTGCGACACCGGCAAGTGGGTGGAGGGCATCTTCACCCGCGTCCCTGACCAGCCGGCCTTGGTTCACCCCAATGCCCGCGGCCACCGCAACGCCGCCGACCACGTCGCAGCGGCGATGCTGGAAGCCATCGGCGTGGGCTGACCGGCACACGGCATCACCGGCCGATCCCGTGCCAACCCCCTCCGGCCGCAGACCGGAGGGGGCTCCGGGCCCGGCTCCGACCGGTCCGCCCCACCGCGTCGGTGGATGGATTCGCCGGTGATGTGGGCGGCATCGTCGGAGACACCACCTGCGCGTGCTGGAGATCGTCCGGCCCGGTTATCGCTAGGACCCACAGCACAGCGGGGCCTGTGCCCCGGCATTCACCGTCTAGAGTCGGACGACATGCGCATACTCGTCGTGCAGCACGACTCGGAACTTGCGGCCGTGATTTCCGGGTGTCTGCGCCGGATCGGTTACGACGTCGTCGTGGCCGACAACCTCACCGACGCCGACCTCGAGCTGGGCGGCACCGTCTATCACGCCCTCGTGGCCGACCGGGCGCAGCCCGACGGAGACGTTCTCCGCCTGGTGGCCGCCCACCGCCGGGCGGGCTGGACCCGCCCGGTCCTGATGCTCACCGCACTCGATTCGCATGCCGAACGCGTGGTCCTCGTCGAGCACGGAGCGGACGACTACCTGGTCAAGCCCTTCAACACCGCCGAACTGGCCAGCCGGATGCGCAATCTCTGCCGCGCCCCGGTGATCCCCGACCCGGCATCCCGGCTATGCGTCGGCGACCTGGAACAGGGCCGACGCGGCGGCCGGTTCACCCGCGCCGGGGTACCGCTGTTCTTGACCGTCACAGAGGCAGCGGTCCTTCAGACCCTGATGCTGGCAGGTGGCGCGCTGGTCACCCGCGAACGACTGGCCAAGGACTGCGCCGACGAACAGCACCAGCCGGAATCCCACGCGGTCGACGCGCTGATCGGCCGACTTCGCATTCGGCTCGGCCCCCCGGACCTGATTCAAGCCGTCCGAGGGATCGGCTACCGCCTGGTCGACCCTGCCTGAGACAGCGACCCCGGCGGTGAACCCCAGCCGGCCTTCGGTCCTCCCTGGCAGGCCCGGCCCCGAGGGCGCCCCCGCAGCCGCTGCTTCGGCGGCCGAAGAACTGGAGTGCGGCCCGTGGTTCGCCGCTGTCTCCGGCGCGGGCACGGCCGTGGCGGACGGCCTGCGCAAAGGTTCGCGCGGCGGAGGGTTACCGGGCTTCGACGAAGAGATCCGAGAACCGGGCGACGCGACGTCCGGGCCGATGCTGGAGTGCTCGCAGCGTCCGGTCGGCGTCGTGGCGGACCGGACCAGGTCAGCGGGCGGGATCGATTCCCCAGGCAGCGGCCCGGGCGGCGGCGGCCGCGCGGTTGGGGAGGGCGAGCTTGGCGAGGATGTGCTCGATGTGGGTCCCCACCGTCCGCGGCGTGATGTACAGCCGCTCGGCGATCTCCCGGTTGGTACGGCCGGCCGTCAGTTCGGCCAGCACCTGGAGCTCCCGCGGCGAGAGTCCGCCGGGCCGCCGCGCGTCCGGGCGTTGCGTGTCCGCCTCGGGGCCGAACGCGGCGAGCTCCTCGGGCGACAGGCCCGTGCGGGGGTCGACGGCCGCGGCGAGTGCCTCGGTGAGCAGGGTGATCGCGGCGCGTGCCGGATCGGGTCCGTGCCGCGGCCGACGGGTGCTGACGTTCAGCATGCCGACGTACCGGCCGTCGGCGGCGAACAGGCACTGGGCCACGCCGTCCTCGATACCGAGGGGGGACAGCACCTCCTGGAAGCCGGGGGATGCCGCCAGGAGGTGCCGGGGGACGTCCCTGAGCCAGAGGCCGCCCCGGGCCGGGCTGCGGAGCACGGGGAACACCGGGTCGTGGTGGAGATGGGTCTCGATGTACGCCGTGGCATCGTCCGGGTAGCTCCCGGCCAGGGTGATGTGGCGCCGCCGCAGCGGATCCCACCGGGTGAGGGAGGCGTGGTCGTACTCCACCACCTCCGACAGCGCCGCCAGGACCGTGCCGATGCCGGTCGCGCCGCTCCTGGCGGCCTCACGGACCTGCACCGCCGCGTCCAGGATGTCCGCCGTGCTCTGCTGCGCTGCCATGGTCCAAGGATGATCAAGCGTCCGGATTACGTCAATCGCGAAGGGTGTCGTGCACGACCTGGCCGTCCATGACGGTGAGGACGACGGGCATTTCCGGGATGTCGTGGGGGTCGGCGGTGAGCAGGTCCCCGTCCAGTACGCAGAGGTCGGCGGCCTTGCCCGGCTCCAGGGAGCCCTTCCAGTCGTCGGCGAAGTCCTGCCAGGCCGCGCCGATCGTGTACGTACGGATCGCCTCGGCCAGGGCGATGCGCTGCTCGGGGCCGCTGACCCGACCGGCGGCCTTCGATTCACGCAGCACCATGGTCGCGACGCCCTGGCGCCAGTCCGGGTATGTGACGGGCGCGTCGGACCCGCTCGCGACCCGTACACCGGCGTCGATGGCATCGCGGTAGGGCCACGCGTACGCGGCCCGTTCGGAACCGACGAATTCCTCCTCCATGTCGGCGACGGTCCACTTGATGGTGGGGTTCATGTTGACGCCGAAGCCGTGCGCGGCCAGCACCTTCATGCTGTGCGCGGTGAGGAAGTCGCCATGGATGACGTAGTGGCGGGCGTCGGGCCTCGGGTGCTCGGCCACGGCAGCGGCGAAGGCGTCCGCAACGGTGTCGCACGCCCGGTCGCCGGTGACGTGGACGCCCAGCTGGTGCCCGGCGGCGTGGGCATGCCGGATCATGGCGCCGATCTCGGCGGTCCGCTCGGCGTCGGTCTCGCCGCCGACGCACAGGGAGCCACAGCCACCGCCGACGTACGGCTCGTGCATCCAGGCCGTCTTGTTGGGGACGATGCCGTCGGCGAAGATCTTGACCCCGTGGATCGCGAGGCGGCGCGGATCGGCGTCTCCGGTCTCGCCTGGGGCGGCGAGGGCGCGGGCGAACTCCTCCGCGGTGCTCGCCATTCCGGTGGGCAGGAGCAGGACGCCGACGCGGGCGGTCAGTTCGCCGTCGGCCAGCAGCCGGCGGTAGACGTCGAGGGTCTCCGCACCGAGCGCACCCCGCATGATGCCGTCGCCGCCGGGGCCGAGGCCGGGCTCGGTGTAGCTGGTCACGCCGAGCCGGGCCAGCGTGTCGAGGGCCGACTTGACCGCGTCGGTCCGCTCCTGCCGGCTGAGCGGCGGCAGCGCGTTCTGGACGAGGGCCTGGGCCCCCTCGTGGAGCAGCCCGGTCGGCTCCCCGGACTCGTCCGCGACGATGGCTCCGCCGGGCGGCGCGACAGTGTGCCGGTCGATCCCGATGAGCTCCAGGGCCTTGGAGTTGACCCAGGTGGCGTGCCCGGAGAAGGAGTACAGGACGACGGGGTGATCCGGGCTCACGGCGTCGAGGTCGCGCCGCGAGGGCAGCCGCGACGGATCGGCGACGCACTCGTCGAGGTAACCGGTGTCCCAGCCGTGCCCCGTGATCCACTGCCCGCCGGGAACCCGGCCGACGGCTTCCCGTACCGCCTCGGCCACGTCCGCGAGGGAGGAAACAGCGGGATGGCCGAGCTCCAGGGAGAGCGGCGGCGTCGACATGCCGAAGGCGCACGCGTGCAGATGGGAATCGTTGATGCCGGGAAGCAGCGTCGCTCCCCGCAGGTCGACGACACGGGTGTCGGGGCCGACGAGCGGCGCGACGTCGTCCCGCCCACCGACGGCGGTGATGATCCCACCGGTCACCGCCAGGGCCGAGGCGACGGAGAACTCCGCGTCGACCGTGACCACCTGCCCGTCGAGAAAAACCAGATCCGCATACGTGCCCACAGCAGGTCCTTTCAGGAAACGGGCGCACCACGGCTGCCCGCGAACGATCTCCCGAGGACTATGACCGTGCGCCCGCCCCCCGCACATCGGTCATCCCACCGATACGCACACTCGCGAGGGCAGGTCGACGGCCGGCCTCCCGACGCCCCCTCGGGTGGACGGTCCGACGGCACCGTTCGCGATCACCCGTCCAGGTGCGTACCGACCGCCCGGCACCGCTCACGGCCCGTAGCCCCACAGCTGTCCCGGCGTGGCGCCCGTGCGGGGCTTGTGAACCGGACGCGCGACGGAACGGCGGAATGCCGGGCCCGTCGGGAGCCGGCACCCCGTCAGCGGAGGCGCGCCCGGTCAGTCCCCGACCGCGCCGCCGTGGTCATCGGACAGCAGCCGGGCCCGGCTGAACTCGCCGGTGCCGACCCGGGCGGCGAGGGTGTCGTCGGGGCCGGACAGCAGGGAGCCGTAGCCGGTGGCGGCCCACAGACTGTGTTCGGCGGGCACCTCGAAGTAGGGGACGGTGCGGCCCCGGTGCCGGACCGCCATCACCTGCGGCGAGCGGCGGGCCCGCAGGGCCTGGCCGCAGTCGTCGCAGACCGCGACATCGGCTCGTTCCCGGCGGCCGAGCGGCCGCCAGGTGGTCCGGCGGACGGCGGTGCCGTGCCGCGGATCGAAGAAGCACAGCGGGAGTCCGGGGGTCGGGGCCAGGGCGGAACGTCCCTCGGCCGCCAGGGCCAGCACTCCGACCAGGTCGGGCAGGCCCCGTGCGGCGTCCAGCACCCTTCCGGCGGCGTCGTAGGCGTCCAGGGCCCGGCTCAGGCCCGAAGCAGCGCCGTCAGCGTGCTCCACGGCCTCGCCCAGCGCGAGCATCTCGGCAGCCGCCTGTCGGCGCAGCCCGGCTTCGTCGGCGGCCTCCTCGGCGGCGAAGACGGCGTCCGGGAAGGCGAAGGAGGTGTGCCGGGGCAGGCGGTGGCGCACCAGGAGAACCGCGCCGACGACGGCGAGGACCAGCCCCGCGGCGATCGCGATCAGTGTCCCCGGGCCGCTGTCGGAGGAAGAGCCGGAGACGTGCTCCTCGGCCTCGGGCCGGGCCGAGTACTCCTTGTCGATCCTGGCGGTCTCGGCCTTGTACACCTCGGTGCCGTTGCCGGCCTTGATCAGCTCCACGGCCCTGCCGATCCGGGCGGCCAGCCCGGCGTCGTCGAGTTCCTTGAGAAAGCCGACGGCGGAGGCTGCGTCGCGGGTCTGATGGGCGTCGGTGGGCCACTCGGTGCCGGTGAGCCACTTCCCGTACTCATTGTTGGTGATCAGGATCAGCTGCTGCCGGCCGAGCCGTTCCCTGAGCACCGCGGCGAGAGTGCGGGAGTCGCCGTCGAAGGCGTCACCCTTGTTCAGCGGCACCAGCACCACGTTGATCGGCAGGCCGGTCGCGGCGATCTGGTCGACCAGGGCCTGCTGCTGGGCGGGGTTGACTGCGGCCGCGTAGGACGGGTCGACGTAGACCGGACCGGCGGCCGGCGCCTCGGCGATCGTCGTGGCGATCGTCGTGGCGGTCGGCCCGGTCCCCGCGGTCTCCGCACGGGCGGGGGCACCGGCGCCGAGCAGCGCCGTGCAGGCCAGCAGCAGGGCGGCGAGCAGACCGGCGGCGAGACCGTGCGAGGTGCCGGTCGGGCGGTCACTGGGACACTTGCGGACTCCCTGGCCTTGAGGATGAGTGCTTCGAGCCCTTCACGGGCGGCCGGCAGGACGTGCCCGGCCTCGTGCCAGGCGGTCCGGTCGTGGCCGGAGGCGATCGCGTCGACGAAGGACTCGAACGCGGTGAGTGGACCGGCCCCGTACGGCGTGCCGTACAGGGCGATGCGGCGGGCCTCCTCGACCGGTACGTCGACGCCGAAAGCGGAGGCGGTGACGCTGCTGTGGTCGCCGATCAGCACGTAGAGGCCCTTCGCGCCGAGCCGGTCGTGCACCAGGGCGAGCAGTGTGGCGTCGCCCGCGGGCAGCGCCAGCACATAGGTGGGCACGCCCGTGCGCTCGGCGAGGGCCGCGATGTCAGGGGCGAGCGAGCGGGGCAGTCGGCGTGGACGGTCGGCCGAGACGTAGACCGGGTTCTTGCGCAGCTCCTCGGCCAGGCGCTCGGACTGGGTTGCGTCGTCACCGGGTTGACCTGGCGAGGCGGTGGTGGTCGCCATGGACGTTGCTGTGGCGTTCGGCGCTGTGCCCGGGCGGGCCCTGAACGTCCCGTTCCGTCTCCGTATCCCTGACAGCGTCCGCATCGGGCCCTCCCGGTGGTTCGGCCGGTCACTCTACCGGCGCATGATTCGGGCGAGGACGGACGCTTCCCCGGCGCGCGACGGCGTGAGGTGGTCGCGAGGTGGTTGTGGGGTCGGCGCATCCGGCCGTGCCACGGGCCTGGCCGGATCCACGGCCTGCCTGTGGCGCTGTCGTCGTCCCACGAGTTCCTCGGTAGCGCAGCACGAGACACCGCGGCAGCGGAGCACGAGAAGGCGCTGACGGACCGTTTGAATGGCGGCCACGGTCCCCTTCGGGGATGGTGATGGAGCGAGGACACACCCCCCGACCGTCCGACCTGGTAGTCCCGTCTCCTCCGTCCAGCCAAACCCTTCGGGCCGAGGCGAACGGCTGCGTGAACGGCGTGGATTGCGCAGAAATCGGCCGATGGGCCTGGTCACCCGCTTCCCGGCGCCCGGTGCACAAGCTCTGCGACCGGGCGCCCCCGCATTCCCACGGCCGATGGACAGACCCGGCCTCCATGACATGCAAGGAGACAAGAAGATGAAGGCGTCGATGAGAACTGCAGCCGCAGGTGCGGTCGGCATCGCCGTGCTGGCCCTGACGGCACCCGCAGCGAGGGCCGTCGGCGAGAACACGGGCGAGGCCACCGGTGTCATGTGCGGGACCGATGGCGCATCGGGGCTCATGGTGGGGGCGGCTCGAGCCGGCGACTGCACCACGGCACTCCGGGTCGCGAGCGCCTACACGCGGAGCTGGAACAGCGGCGGCGAAGCAGCTACGACCGTCCGGGCCGCAGGATCCGTCTGGAGCTGCCGGGAACAGCCCGGCACGCTGAATCCGTACCAAGAATGCGTCGAAGCAGACGGCTCCGGTCGACGGGTCATCCTGATGTCCTGACCAAGACGCCCGTGGTTGCCGACGGCGGACAGCCGGACGCCTCTCAAGGCCGAGCACTGGCCGACGAGGACGTCGAGTGGGCCGAGGACCGAGCTGAGGCCGAAAGGATCTGCAACGGCGTCCGACCGGGAAAAAGGCGGCGGCCACTACGGAGCTGCCACGCCTGAGCTGCCGCTCCTGAGGTCCCGCTTCGTCGGGTGTGGCGGACCCCTGGGCCAGGAGCGTGGCGGTCTCGGCGGGCGGGGCGAGCAGAAACCCGGCATCAACCTCCCGGCCGGGTTTCGCCGGACGGGCTCCGGAGTGAGGAGCGGCGGGGGTGGAGAAGTGCCGGGATCGTCAGGGGGCCGGGCCGTGGTGGCGGGAAGGTGGGCGACAGGCGGGAGACCAGGGCCGTCACCGCGGTCTCGGCGATCGTGGCGGGGTGCAGAGACACGGTGCTCACCGGCGGATCGTTCTCGGCGTAGGTCTGGTCCTCGCTGGCGCAGACGAGGAGGAGGTCGTCGGGGATCCGCAGGCCATGACGGGCCGCTGAGGCCAGGACCTGGCGGCCGCCGGGGTCGTAGACCGTGTAGACCGCGTCGCACGCACGGGCGGTGAAGACGGCGTCGAAGCCGTGGCCCGAGGTGTCGTACGGGTCGAAGGTGAGGACCAGGGGAGTCCGGGCGTGTTCGTGGCACCACTGGTGGTAGGCGCGGGTCACGGTCCGGGTGTAGTGCTCGTCGCCGTATCCGGCGTGCAGAGCGATCCCTTGGGCTCCCGAGGCCGCCAGGTGGCCGAGAACCTCGCGGGTAGTGGCCGTATGGTCGTTGTCGACCCAGATGTCCCCGGGTTTCGGATCGACGGGTCGGCCGTCGAAGACGAGCGGGATGCCCCGGGCGCGCAGCGCACGCAGCACCGGGTCGTCCGTGGGGCTGTCGAGGAGCAGCATTCCGTCCACGGTCAGTGTGTGCCAGGGCGTCTCCGCCCCGCAGGTGGCGGGGAGGATCGTCAGGGCGTAGCCGTGGGCGTGCGCGGTGGCAGTGGCGGCGGTGAGGAGCCGGGCGAAGTACGGGACGTCGAGGAAGTTCCAGGCCGAACCGGCATAGGTGGTGACGGCCACGCCCAGGGTCTTCCCGGTCCGCGTGGCTCGCTGCGAGCCGTAGCCGAGCGAGGTGGCCACCTCGCGGACCCGGCGGCGCGTGGAGTCGGAGAGCCGGCCCGTGCCGTTGAGAGCGTGCGAGACGGTGGCGGTGGAGACCTCCGCGGCGCGTGCCACATCGGCGAGAGTGGTCCCTGGCATGTCGTCATCCTACGGATTCCGTCGTTCCGGGCGGGTTCTGGTTACGGCGTTACTCAAAGAGGGTCCAGCCACAGCGAATGCAGCTCAACCCTGGGAGTGGCTATGACTTCTTCTCTCGCCCGGCGGACCATGCTCGCCGCCGGCGCGGCCGGACTGGTAAGTGCGGCGGCCGGCCCCGCCGCGGCCGCCGCAAATCGGAGTGCCGCGGCCCTGGTCGTCCACAACGCACGGGTGTTCACCGGGCTCCCCGGCGCTCGCCCCGTCGAGGCCGTGGCCGTCGGGCACGACGGCCGGATTCTCGCCACGGGCCGGGGCAGCGAAATGCGCCGCCTCGCCGGGCGGGGCACCGAAATCGTCGACGCGCGCGGGGCGACCGTGATGAGCGGCATCCACGACGGCCATGTGCACCCGCTCGGCGCGGGCGGCCACTCACTGCGCCCCTCCCTGGGGGGCGCCGAGACGACTGCCGAGGAACTCCTGGCGATCCTCACCGGTTTCCTCCAGGACACGCCCGGCCAGGAGCCCGACGGCTGGCTGGTGGTCTCGGACTGGAACCCGAGCGGGTTGCTGCCGCAGGGCACCCTCCCCCACCACTCCCTGCTCGACGCTCTTCCCACCCGCCGCCCGGTCGCCCTGCTCGGGGGCGACGGCCACAACATCTGGGTCAACGCTCGCGCTCTGGAGATCGCCGGCATCACCGCGGCGACCCCCGATCCGGTGGGTGGAAAGATCGTGAAGGGGCCGGACGGGCGGCCCAGCGGGGTGCTCAAGGACGACGCCCAGTCCCTGGTGACACGCCATATCCCGAAGCCGAGCGAGGCCGATCTGATCGCCGCCTGCTCCCGGGTCCTCGCCCAGGCGGCGGCCTCCGGCGTAACCACGATGATGGACGCGATGGTCGGGCAGAGCGACTTGGCGAGGTATCGGGCCCTGGCGAACGCTGGGATGCTGCCGCAGCGGATCGTCCCCGCGATCAAGATCGACGCAGACCTGGCGAAAGACCCGAAGGCGGCGCTCGCGTATGCGCGCGGGCTGCAGCGCTCTTTCCGTGACATACCGGGGCTGCGGTTCGGGACGATCAAGGTGTTCCTCGACGGGGTGATCGAGTACCCGGCGAACACGGCGGCGCTCCTGGCGCCGTATCTGGACGGCTTGGGGAACCCGACGGACAACCGCGGTGAGTTGTATGTCTCTGGACAGGATTACGGGCGGCTGACCGCGGTCTTCAACCGGGCTGGCTGGCAGATGCATGCCCATGGGCTCGGTGACCGTGCTGTGCGCACGGCGCTCGACGGGTACGCGTACGCCCGGCGCGCGACCGGGCTGCGCGGTGCCCGAAACAGCGTCGGTCACCTCCAGCTGGTGGATCCGGCGGATCTGGGGCGGTTTGCCGCGCTGGACGTGGTGGCCTGCATGCAGCTCCAGTGGGCGAAACAGGACACGTGGACGATGGAGGCGCTGCTGCCGTACATCGGGCCCGAGCGGCACCGATGGATGTACCCGGCCCGCTCCCTGGAGCGGCACGGGGCCCGGCTCTCGGGCGGTTCGGACTGGCCGGTGGACCCGCTCCAGGTATGGAACCAGATCCGTACGGCGATCGACCGCACGGGTGCGGAGGGCGAGGGTCCGCTCTACCGGGAGTTGGAGGGGTTGAGCCGTGCGTCGGCGCTGCGGATGCACACGCACGGGACGGCGTGGCAGCTGCGCATGGACCGGCTGACGGGAACAGTCCGGCCCGGTCTGGCGGCGGATCTGATTGTTCTCGACCGTGATGTAACGGAATGCCCGGTGGCGGACATCAGTGACACCCGTGTCGAGCTGACCCTGGTGGGCGGCCGGGTCGTCCACGACGCGGGCTCATCGGCGGGACGGGCCGCAACCGCGCGGCTTGACCGGGCCGCTGCCGCGCCGCGCCCGTCGGCGTACGCGGCGGTGCACGGCGGACGACACCGCGCCTGCGGTCACGGCGACGACCGACCGTAGCGATCCGCACACCGCACGGCGACGGCCACCTCGGACCGGATCGGTGCCTCAGCGGCATCGGGCGGGAATCGGCACGCGACCGTAGCCACAGGTGGCTCCCGGGCAGTGATGAGCTTGAACAAAGGGGGAGTTGACGGAGCGTGTCTGCGTGTATGGTGGAGAGGAAACGCATCAACGAGCCCACCCCAGGCAGTGAGCCAGGTGGCCGAACAGGGGGAGAAAGGTGCGTGCCCGATGGCGATCGGGCTCCTCTCCACGGTTGCTGCTGTGTTCTACGGGGGCACGATCTCGATCCTTGCTCTGACCGCGACCTTTGCTCGGCGCCGGACACTGCGGCGTGAAGCGCGCAGCACCCTTGCAGTCCTGGTGCCGGGGAGGTTGGCGGAGTCGCAGCACGTGGACCGCGTGCAGTAGGTCTGGCAGCCGAGCGGCTGCGATGCGATCAACCGGCCGCATAGAGCGGGGTTGTTCAGACCCCGAGTGGGCGTCCGCCCCGGCGGGCGCCCTTCTCGCTGCGGATGCGCGCGCGTCTACGACAGTTGGCGCACTGCCAACAAGTCCTGGCACCGCCATTTCTGAGAAGGTGAGGAACAATCACCTTGCGAACAGCCCAGCATCGCAAGCCAGTTGCTTCCCGGGCCGTAACGGTACGGGTGCGCCGAGGCCCCCGTCCCCGCACCGACAAGCATGCCTACGTCCTTGGCCCGCCCGCAGGCTGCTGCTGTCCGAGGAGCGTGTCCCCCTCCATGCTGCGCCGGTAGCGGACGACATGCCGGTCGCGTTCGCGCAGCACCAGGCCGGAGCGGTGCTTCTCGTGTCGAGTGCCGCGGCATTCGTCCTCCAGAACCCCTGGTCGGTGTGGCCGGGAAGCGGACCGGAGTGCCGGGGGAGAGCAAGAAAGCCGAGGCGTGAGCGGGGCCGCTACCCCGGGAACGGGGCGACCGCCTGCCTGCCGGCCCATGCGTTGAGCCGTCCGGCCGCGTCGTCGTCGAGGAAGAAGAGCGTCATGGCCTGGCCGTTGTGCCGGACGTGGAAGCGCCGGCCCCCGCATTCCAGCTCGTCGATGAGATAGCCGACCAGCATCAGGTCGGCCCAGTCGTCCCTGACCTCGATGGGCCAGTTGACCCGCCGGTCGCCGACCGTGTACTCGATCCACGCTTCCTCGGCGCCGAGGTCGACGTGGTCCCGCAGGTCGGACAGGGCGTCCGGCCGGCCGGTGATCCGGCACAGCTGCCGGGCGATCGACACGTACGAGCCCCGGCCGCGGACACACTCGGTGTCGAAGTGCCACGCTCGGTCGCAGAACCATCGCCCCCACGGCTCGGCCTCGACCGCGCAGCCCAACGCGAACAGCACCAGATCGAATGGCTCGCGCTCGTACGCCTCCCGCGGCCACGAGTACAGCAGCTCGTCCACGGTCCGGCCGGCCGCGAGCGGCAGCCCCAGTTCCGCCAGCCGGTCCAGCTGTTCTTCAAGACGCATGGCCGGGATTGTAGCCACCCCTCGGAGCGGGCGCCCTGCTGCGCCTCAGCGGCGGTTCGACGGCGTCGCCGGCCGTTCGAAGGACAGGTCGTAGTCCATCATGTGGCACCAACTGTCAGGCTGGCGCTTCCGGGCCGGCGAACGGAACTCCGGCACGACAACGACCCCGTCGCTGAGCACCTCCATCGTTCGTTCGTCGATACGCCCCGACTTCACCGGGGGATGCCGACGGCGCGGCCGGACTCACGCACCCTGACCCGCCTGCTCATGCGTGCGACATCTAATATCATGTGGCGTTTCGTCGCCGGATGCCGGTGCCTGCCTGGCCGTGTCCGCCGCCCAACGCCCACGACGTCCGCCGCACAGCGGCAGTCGGGTATCGAGCAGTCGAGGAGAGGAACGTTTATGCGCGCTCGGAGCATCGGCGCGGCCGCCGCAACAGCATTGGCTCTGGTGGCTGCCCGCGACCTCGTCCAGAAGAAGCACGCGCTGCTCAGAAACTTCCCCGTGATCGGGCACGCCCGGTACCTGCTGGAGACGATCGGGCCGGAGCTGCGGCAGTACGTCGTGACGTCCAACGAGGAAGAGCGCCCGTTCAGCCGTGACCAGCGCACCTGGATCTATGCGTCGGCGAAGGAGGAGAACAACTACTTCGGGTTCGGAACCGACGTGGACGTCGAGCACGTGCAAGGCCACGCGTACGTGAAGCAGCGTACGTTCGCCGGCACGCTGCCCGACCTGCACGACCCGCAGGCCCCACTGCCTTCGGCCAAGGTGCTGGGCGGCCCGCGCGGGCGCGCCAAGGCATTCCGGCCGGCAAGTGTCGTGAATATCTCGGCCATGAGCTTCGGATCGCTGTCCGGCGCGGCCATCACGGCGCTCAACAAGGGCGCGGCGCTGGCCGGCACCATGCAGAACACGGGCGAGGGCGGCCTCTCGCCGTTCCACCGCAACGGCGGTGATCTCGTCCTCCAGATCGGGACGTCCTACTTCGGTTGCCGCAACGAGGACGGCACCTTCAACCTCGACAAGCTCAAGGACGTGGTCGCCGGCGCCCCGGTCAAGGCGATCGAGATCAAGCTCTCCCAGGGCGCCAAGCCGGGGCTGGGCGGGATGCTGCCGGGTGCGAAGGTGACCCCCGAGATCGCCGAGATCCGCGGCATCCCGGCCGGCAAGGACTGCGCCTCCCCCTCTCGGCACACCGCGTTCCACGACGTCGACTCGATGCTCGACTTCGTGGAGCTGCTCGCCACCGAGACCGGTCTGCCAGTCGGGATCAAGAGCGCTGTGGGGGAGATGAGCTTCTGGCAGGAGCTGGCCACGCTGATGGCGCGTGGTGATCGAGGGGTCGACTTCGTGACCATCGACGGGGGCGAGGGCGGCACGGGGGCGGCTCCCCTGATCTTCACCGACTCGGTGTCGCTGCCGTTCCGGATGGGCTTCTCCCGCGTCTACGGCACGTTCGCCGAGCGGGGTCTGACCGACGACCTCACCTTCATCGGCTCCGGCAAGCTCGGCCTGCCCGAGAACGCCGCCGTCGCCTTCGCCCTCGGTGCCGACATGATCAACGTCGCCCGTGAGGCAATGCTGTCCATCGGCTGCATCCAGGCACAGAAATGCCACACCGACAAGTGCCCCACCGGCATCGCCACCCAGAACCCGTGGCTGGTGCGCGGCGTCGACGCACCCTCGAAGGCCACCCGGGCCGCTGTCTACCTGCGCACCCTGCGCAAGGAGCTGCTGAAGGTCTCGGGAGCCGTCGGCGTCGTCCACCCGGCACTCATCACCACCACCGACATCGAGATCATGAACGGCGACTATGACGCCCGCACCCTGGCGAGCGTTTACGGCTACAAGGACGGCTGGGGCGAACTCGGCCCGGAGCTCGCCCAGGAGATCACCGCACTGCTCACCAGCGGACCGACCCCTCTCCGGAAGCCGACCGGCTGAGGCGTGACTCGCGGGGATCGATGGCCGGGCCCCTGGCGTACCGGAGTGCTTCGTCATGCAGTTCGGTGGGCCGGTCGTCGACTCGCTGCCGGAGCGTGGCCCAGCCGTACGTCCCCCAGCATTCGCAGCCGTCAGCCCGCACGACCGATCGGCCGGGGGACCGATCCGGGCGGACGGTCCCCCGGGGCACGTACGGGCTGGGCCCGCTCGCCCGTACGCCGTGCGTTCAGCGTTTCAGAACGCGGCACAGCCAGCGGAACCGGGTGTGACGGGCATCCCTCGCGATGTCGGTGTGAGGTGCCAGCTGATCGAAGCCGTGGAACCCGCCCGCCCAGACGTGCAGTTCGGCGTCACCGCCCGCTTGCCAGATGCGCGTCGCGTAGAGGACGTTCTCGTCGCGAAAGGTCTCCGCGGCACCGACATCGACATAGGCAGGTGGCAGACCCGAGAGGTCCGCCGCGCGGGCCGCAGCGGCGTACATGGAGAGGTGTGCGCTGCCTCGGGCCGCACCGAGGAGAGAGACCCAGCCCAGATCGTTGGCATGCCGATCCCATACTCCGAGGCCCGCCATCTGGTGGGCGGAAGGGCTGTCGTTGCGGTCGTCGAGCATCGGACACATCATCAGCTGACCTATGAGCCGGGGACCTTGACGGTCTCGTGCCATCAGCGCGAGTGAGGCGGTAAGACCCCCGCCGGCACTACCACCCACGATGACAATGCGCTGCGGGTCCCCGCCGACGGCTGCGGCGTGGCGGGAGATCCACATGAGTCCGGCGTAGCAGTCCTCGATGGACGCCGGGTACGGGAACTCCGGGGCCAGTCGGTAGTCGACGGAGACTACGACGAGTTCGAGGGGTTCGGCCCACTCCCGCAGGATTGTCTCCATCCCTGTCCGGCTGGTTCCGCTGATCATGCCTCCGCCGTGCATGTGGTAAATGACCGGTGCGCCTTCGTACAACCCGGCGGGCCGTGCGACGAGCAGGGAAACGTCCGGCGCGCCGGACGGGCCGGGCACCAATCGTTCGTGGACTTCGAACCTGCCCCGGTCGCGCAACTCGTCGAGTGTCGGGTCCGCTTTCGCGAGGAGCGCGCGCCACCGGGGAATCTGGTCGGCCGACGCGGGCGCGTTCTCGTGCGGGGGCCCCAGTGTCTCCAGGGTGGGGTTCAGTTCCGGGTCGAAGGGTACGGGCGGGGCCGTGTGCTGACCTCGGTCACGATGGTTGTTCATACGTCCTCCAGGACTGAGGGCGGGTATCAAGGCTGCCGGGGGCGGGGCATGGACCACCGACGGGCCGTTGTGCTTGCATGATGCGGACGGCGGACGGCGGACGGCGGACGGCGGGACGGCAGCGAGCCTCCGGTCGTCGTGCCGATGCCCCGTAGCGCGCTTCAGCCGGTTGCCTTCCGACGAGACTCCGACCGACTCGGCCGTCCGATCTGCAGCAGCCGGTCATCGGCGGGACTCATCGGCGGAAGAACGGTGAGGGGATCGTAGGGAGGGGCTGAGGCGGCGTAACGGGCGTGGAGTTGGCCGCAGGCGGCATCGATGGACGAGCCGAGTTGGCGTCGTCTGGTGGCGTGGACACCGCGTTCGCGCAAGCCTGCGACGAACTGACTGACATGAGTCTTCGAGGGCGCCTGGTAGGCGGGATGTGCTCCCAGGGCCTGGTTGTACCGGATCACGCTCACGTGGAAAAGTTCCGGCCGGGATCGCGACGCCACCAGTCGGGCAAGCTGATGCAAGTGTTCTTCGGTGTCGTTGACGCCGGCGATCAGCAGATAAGCGAGGTAGATCTTGCGGCGTGCCGTGACCGCGTGCTCATCCAGAATCGCCAGGTTCTCGGTGAGGGGAAATCTCTTCTCCAGTGGAATCAGTCGCGCACGTTCGTCCGTGAACGGTGAATGCACGGACAGCGTGATCGTGACCTGCGGGTATTCGTTGGTGAGTCTGGACAGATTGGGTGCGAATCCCACAGTGGAAACGGTGATACGTCGTTGCGACAGTTCCCCGTAACCGGCTCCCGAAAGCAGGTGCAGCGCATCGAAAACATGCGGGTTGGCCAGTGCCTCGCCCATGCCCATGAACGCCACGCTCTCCGGCACGGATCTGTCCGGAAGCCGCCAATGCGGATGCATGACCTGCGCGTAGATCTCGTCGGCCGTCAGGTTTCTTGCGAGGCCGACGGCGGCCGTGGCGCAGAAAGTGCAGCCCAGTCCGCATCCAGCCTGTGACGAGATACAGAGAGAAGTCCAGCCGGCTCTGTAGCGGGAGAGAACGGTCTCGAAACGGGTTCCCGGGTCCGACTCGAAGACGACCTTTTCGACCTGGTCATCCGATTGGCGGGCGACCGGCGCGATGGGAAGTATGCGCGGCCCGAACTTCTCGGTGAGCCCCGCCCTGAGTTCGGCGGGCAACTCGCGCACGGTGTCGAACGTCTCGGCTTCCGCGCGGCGAAGGGCACTCACGAACTGCCGGTAGCGGAAGTCGGGCGCGCCCATTGATTCGAGATGCTCTCGAATGCGTGCGAGTCGGGTACCAGGGGGAGGGTTGGCAAGTGCGATGCGGGACCGACGGGCCCGGTCGCTCGATGCGTTCGCATGCTGCTGGTTCGTCATGAGGTGATGCTCGCAATCTTCCACGTGATCTCTCTCCCGGCGGAACAGGCATGGTGCTGAAGAGAGAAAGCCCTCGAAGGGAATGGGCGCCGTCCGACGCATGGCGACGGGAACACAGGACGGAGTGCACATTGCGTCCCTCGAACGACGTCAGCTGTTCAGGACCGGAGGAATCGCCGACTGAAGAGAATTTCTACGTCGCTGCAAGGAGTCAGTGCATGCTGTGAAAGCGCCGCGAGGGGAGGCTGATTCGGGGAACTCCGGCAGGAGGCAAGGAGGAATGTGAGGAGCGCTGGCGCCAAAGCCAGGGTATGCACCTACGTGCGGCAGTGTGCAACCGTGCGCGTAATCCACATCCTGGCCATTGCGGACCGGAGTCAGTGGCGCGGGCCGATGGCGTCTTCGACGCCCGGCGGTTACGGTCTGTCAACCTCGATAAGCATGCCGGTACTTTAGCACAAAATGAATCTTGGTCCAGCGAATAGCTCTGGGGGCTCCACGGCCGGCACCTGTGCACCGGGTCCGTCCTCGCGCACCAGTTGCGGTGATCGGCAGGGGCCACGATCGGGGCTGCGGTGGACCTCACTGCAGCACCGAGCAAAGTGCCCCCCGCGTTGTGGCTGCCCCAGGCCCGGCAAGCCCCGCTCGGCGACACCCGGCACTGGCCTCACCCCCGCAACACCCCGGCCGAGCTCAAACCGCTCGTCCGCGCCTTCGGGCACCTGCATACCCGGACCGACCACCAGATCGGCGGCCACGCCGTGCCTGTACAGGGCCCGGTGGCGTACGAGATCGCGAACGCGACGCTGGGCAGCATGCATCCGTGGGAGGGCCGACCTCTCGATCAGGAAGCTGAACGGTCGGTCCTGCTCGCCCAGTTCGGCAGGGACAGTGACGCGAGGACGAACCTGGGCGACGAAGGCACCCTGTACAACCGGCCATCCCGGCCATCACAGTCGCAGCGACGAAGAAGTCCTGAACGAGCTTCTGGCCCCTCTCGGCGAGCAGGGCCACCGCCCGGCTGCGGACTGTGGGCCACGGACGACCCGGTGGCCGGGCTGAAGCTCGGCCCGGCCGGACTCGTCCGGCACGGGCCCCGGCGGATGGCTCGGTATCGGGAAGCCTGGATCTACTGGTCGTCGGGCGGCTGATGGCGGCCCTGTCGGCTGGTTGCTTGTCGATTCCGCTGGTAGTGGGTTCGGCCTTTCGAGGCGTTCCCGCAGGTGGCCATGGAGCACCAGCGGCGGCGGCCGGCTCGGGAGCTGTCGATGAACACCCAGCCGCATCGCAGACCGGGGCAGATGCGGGTGCGTTCCAGCGGCAGTGCCCGAAGCAGGTCGAAGGCCTGCAGGGCGAGTTCGTGGTTGAGGTATTCGAGCCCCGAGGTCTCGACGCCGACGCGGAGCTGCGGCGTGTTCCCGCGGACGGTGAGGCGCGCACGGGCGACTGCGTGCTTCCAGTGATCCTCGACCTGGTCGACCGCCGTCGCGGGGGTCGGAGCGTCTTGGTGGAGCAGTGCCGTGATGAGGTCGTGCAGAGCCTCACGCAGCTCGCGGGTGCGGTCCAGAGCCGGCGCAGCTCTGCAGGGTTCGGCCTCGGCCAGCCGTTGCAGGTCCGTGAGGGCGGCGGCGTCGAACTGGCCGGTGAGGGCTGCCCATTCCAGCAGGCGCGGGTAGCCGTCGAGCCAGTCGATCGGCTCCGCGTCACGAGCAGTGACCGTATTCACCAGGTCGATGACGATGTGCCCGCCGACCAGGTCACGGGGTTTGAAGGTGTGAGCCCGGATGGTTCCCGTCACGCACGACCGCCTTTCTTGGGCTTGCCTCGCTTCATCCAACCAGTGTAGAGATGTTATCCGGTTAGAACGTGAAGGGAGACAGTCATGGCTGCCACCGTTGAGCTCATCGCGGCCCCCTGGAATCTCGGCCTGCGACCGCCCGCGCCGGGGCGTGAGCCCGGAACGTGGCGGGCCCCGCAAGCGCTGCTGTCGGCGGGGTTGGAAGCGCGGTTGCGGCCGGACCGCGTGGTGGAGCTCGACCGTCCGCCGTACGCCTTCGACGCGCAGCCGGCGACCCGCATTCGCAACGGGGTGACCCTCCGCGAGCAAACGCTGCGGCTCGGCGAGGCGGTCCAGGCCGCGCTCGCCGCCTCCCGGTTCGCGGTGGTGCTGGGCGGCGACTGCAGCATTGTGCTGGGGTGCCTGCTGGGGGCCCGGCGCGACGGGCGCTGCGGCCTGGTTCATCTCGACGGGCACAGCGACTTCCGGCACCCCGGCAACTATGACGCCGGTTCGTCCCTCGGCTCGGCGGCCGGGATGGACCTGGCCCTGGCCACCGGCCGTGGCGAGCTGCTGCTCACCCACTGGCCGACGGTGGGCCGACCGCTGGTCGCCGACGAGGACGTGATCCAGATCGGCGACCGGGAGGACGGGGAAGCGCCCCCGCTCACCCGGTTCACCGCCCAGGAGATCCAACAGCTCGGCGTCGCCGACCTGGGCGAGCGGGTCATCAGCCGCCTCGAGCAGCGCGGGCTGGACCGCGTCTGGCTCCACCTCGACCTCGACGTGCTCGATGAACACGTCCTGCCCGCAGTGGACTCCCCGGGCCGCCCGGGCCTGGACTTCCCCCAGCTCGCCGAACTCGTTGCGACCCTGGTCGGCACCGGCCGGGTGGTGGGGCTCGACCTCGCCATCTACGACCCGGAACGCGACCCGGACGGCGTGTACGCCGCCCCCATCGTCGACTGCCTCGCCGCTGCCCTGACCCCGCTCGCGACCGTGGAGGCACACGCATGAAGACGTTGCTCGCCGACGGCCCCAGCGCCCTGTACGCGACCGAGATGGAGCAGTTCGGGCGCCTGGCCGGACACTGGGCAACCACGATCACCTACTACCCCGCCGACGGCTCACCGGCTCGACGAGTCAGCGGTGAATGGGAGTTCGGCTACGCACTGGAAGGTCGGGCAGTCCTGGACGTCTGGCAGTGGCCCGGGCGCGAGGAACTCCCCGTCACGGGGCGCTCGCCCGACCAGGAGTGCGGCCTGTGTGTGCGCATCTGGGACCCGCGCCTGCACCTGTGGCGTTTCACCTTCCACGGCACCGCCCACGGCGACCAGGTGCACATGTACGCCCGCCAGATCGATGACGAGATCGTCATGGAACGCGCCGCGGGCGGCGACCTCGTTCGCTGGACCTTCGCGGACATCACCGCCGGCACCTTTCACTGGCGAAACGAACGATCGACCGACGGCGGACGCACCTGGCGGCTCGACCAAGAGGTCGACGCTCGCCGCCTACGGTGAGAGCGATGCCAGGCCCGCGCGAACCGCCGGCGGGGGACCTGCACGCGGATCCGCACCCACCGGTACCGGCGCTTCGGGGCGATCCGACGGTTCGCCTCGGCGGCGGTGAGTACCGCTAGAGCGCGGCGCCATGACCGACTCGTCCGAGGTGGGCGAGCGGGATCTGGCTCTGGCTGCGCAGTGCCGGGAAGCGACAGGTCATGCCTTCGGCAGGGGTAACGGTCGTACCGGGCCCGACCGCGAAAAGAGAAACGGGGCGAACCCCAGTGCGCAGATCGGCCTGCTTGGAGCGCAGAGGGGTTCCTGCAATTGGAATTGCGATGTACGATCCCTGCAATCGCGCTTGCAGCGTGCTGCGTCTCGTACCAGGGAGCAAGACCTGTGTCCGCATTGCAGAACCACATCCCTGCCGACGGTGACGGTCAGTGGCTGGGTGACGCCCTGCCCGACGTGCCGCTGTCCAAGGCACAGGCCCGGGTCGTCGACGTCATCGTCCGCAATCCACAGCTGTCCTCGTACGCGGAGATCGCGGAGATCGCCGAGCGGGCGGACGTGAACAGTTCGACGGTGGTGCGGGCAGCCCAGACGCTGGGCTACCGGGGCTGGCCGGATCTGCAACGCGAGTTGCGGGCCCGCTACTTGGTGCACATCTCCACCGAGGAGACCCTGACCGAACACGGCGAGCACCGCAGCCCGCTGCACGACGCGCTCACGCACGACATCGAGAATCTGCGTCAGACCCTGGAGAGCAACTCCGCCGCCGACGCGGAGGCGGCCATCGCCACGCTGGCCTCGGCCCGGTCGATCCTGGTGGTCGGGGTCGGCTCCTTCGCCGGTCCGGCCAGTGTCATGGCGCACCTCGGCTCCACCATGGGCTACCCCGTCACGCTGGAGAGCCGGGCCGGCGTCCATCTGGCGACCGCCGTCAACTGCCTCGGTCCGGGCGACGTGCTCGTGGTCGTCAACATGTGGCGGTCCGCGAAACAGATCATCGTCGCAGCCGACGCAGCCCGTGCAGCAGGTGCCACGGTGGTGGCGATCACCGACATGCGGCGCGGCCGGCTCGCCACCTCCATCGCCCACCATCTGCTGATCGTGCCGTCGGAGGGCATCTCCTTCTTCCAGTCCGTCACGGCCGCCACCTCGGTGGTCTACGGACTTCTCGCCGGCATGCAGACGGCTCGGCCCGAGCGCAGCCGTGCCGCTATCCGCCGCACCCAGCAGCTCTGGAAGGACCTGGACGTCTACCTCGACTGAACCGCTCTCCCTGTCGCGCCGTGTGGACGTTCGATCCTGTCCGCGCGGTCGGCAACGCACCGCGACACAGCCCGTACCGGGCGGCGCGCCCCACCGGCTGTCGCCGCCGTACCGCACATGCTCCCTCGCCGCCCGACCGGCGTTGCCTTCGGAGCGCGGGTGGCCTACGCGCCTTTCAACACACCCCTTTCACTGCCGCGTGTGAGCGCCGACCGCGCCGACGGGCTTGCCCCGGCTGCCCCTGCCCGGGGTCTGTCGGGCCCACTGAAAACCGTCTCCCCCCGACCGGCGAGGCCCGTTTTCCCGGCCTCGTTCGTGTCCGTACGCACGTCCCCTCATGACAGGAGCACTGATGAGCAAGCACATCGCCGTTGTCGGCCTCGGCTCGATGGGTGGTGCCATGGCTTCCGCTCTGCTGCGGGCGGGGTGGCAGGTGCGCGGATTCGATCCGGCGCCCGCCGCCCGGTCCGCCGCCGCAAAGGAGGGTGTGGAGGTCGTCGAGGACCTCGACCGGTTGGCCGGCACGCCGTATGCGGTCCTGTCGCTGCCCTCGGCTCGCGTGGTCGAGGCGACCGTGCCCGCTCTGCTGGCGCGGCCTGGCACGCTCGCCATTGTCGACACCACGACATCGGAGCCGGGCACGTCCGCCGAGTGCGCGGCCCTCGCGGCGGACAAGGGCGCCGCCTTCGTGGACGCACCTGTCTCGGGCGGACGTGACGGCGCGGCCGATGGCCGGCTCGCCGCGTTCGTCGGTGCCGACCTCGACGCGCTCGACGTGGCGCGGCCCGTGCTGGACGCGCTCACCGGCGGCCAGTACCGCCACCTAGGCGCCCCCGGCTCCGGAAACGTGGTCAAGCTCCTCAACAACGCCCTTGCAGCGGTCAACCTGGTCGCGGTCGGCGAGGCCCTCGCCGTGGCGAAGGCGTACGGCGTCGACCCCTCCTCCGCGGCAGCGGGCATCAGCGGCGCGTCCGGCGCCAGCAAGGCGTCCGCGGCCATGTACCCGGACTGGGTGCTCACCGGCACCTACGACTCCGGCTTCGCGCTGGGACTCATGGCCCGGGACGCCGCACTCGCCGTCGAGACCGCCGGGCAGCGCGGTGCGAACCCGCAACTCCTGACCGCCGCCAGCCGCGTCTGGCAGGAGGCCCTGGCCGCGCTCGGTCCCGACGCCGACTTCACCGAGATCGCCCGCACCGTAGCCCCCTCCCTCACCTCCGAAGGAGCCAGCGCAGCATGAGCCCCACCACCTTCCCGACGGATCTCAGCACGTCCGGCGCCGCCAGCGCCCGTGCCGCTCTCGACGCCGCCTTCCCGGACGGCCTGGGCTCGTTCGTCGACGGTCAGGTCGTCACCGGCGGTGGCGAGACGGTGCGCCTCACCGCCGCAGCGACCGGAGAGGGCTTCGCCGACTACGCCGACGCCGGGACCGAAGGCGCCGACGCCGTGCTGGCCTCCGCGGTCCGCGGGGCCGAGGTCTGGGCCGCGACCGACCCGTTCGAACGGGCCGCGATCCTGCGCGAGGTCTCCCGGACGATCGGCGAGCACACCGAGGAACTCGCCCTCCTGGAATCCGCCACCACCGGCAAGCCCGTCCGCGACACCCGCGCCGAGGCCGCCAAGGTCGCCGAGATGTTCGGCTACTACGCAGGGTGGGCGGACAAGCTGCTGGGCCACACGATCCCCGTACCGGGCAACTGGCACACCTACACCGAAAGGGTCCCCTGGGGCGTAGTGGTGGCCGTCACCCCGTGGAACGCACCCCTGTTCACGGGCGGCTGGAACTCGGCCGCACCGCTCGCGGCCGGCAACGCCGTCGTCGTCAAACCAAGCGAGTTCACCCCGGCCTCCACACTGCGGCTGGCCCAGCTGGCCCACCGGGCGGGGCTGCCGGACGGTGTGTTCAACGTCGCCACCGGCCTCGGCGCCACTGTCGGCGCCGCCCTCACCTCCGACTCCCGGGTCGGCAAGGTTTCCTTCATAGGCTCGGTCGCCACCGGCCGCCGGGTTGCGGTCGCCGCGGCGGGCGCCGGTATCCCGACCGTACTCGAACTCGGCGGCAAGAGCGCCAACATCGTCTTCGCCGACGCCGACCTGGACCGGGCGGCCGACGGCGCCGTGTCGGCCGTCTTCTCCGGAGCGGGCCAGTCGTGCGTGGCCGGCTCCAGACTGCTTGTCGAGCGTTCCGTGCACGCGGAGTTCATCGCACGCGTGGCCGAGCGGGCGTCCCGGCTGCGGCTGGGCGACCCACTCGATCCCACCACCGAGGTCGGCCCCATCATCACCCGGCCCCAGTTCGGCACGGTCACCTCGCTGATCGAGGCCGGGCTCGGGGGCGGCGCCCGCCGTGTGACCGGCACACAGCTGCCCGCCCGGTTCACCGACTCCGCGCTGGCGAGCGGACACTGGGTGCCGCCCACCCTGCTGGACGGGGTCACGCCCGCCAACCCGCTGGAGACCACCGAGGTCTTCGGACCGGTGGTCGGCGCCGACGCCTTCGACACCGAGGCGGAGGCCATCGCCCGCGCCAACGCCACGAACTTCGGTCTCGCCGGGGCGGTATGGACCCAGGACGTCGCCCGCGCCCACCACGTGGCGCGCGCCGTGAAATCCGGCACCTTCTGGATCAACGCCTACAAGACCATCCACGTCGCGGTGCCCTTCGGCGGCTTCGGGGACTCCGGACACGGCCGCTCCTCCGGTCCCGGAGTGCTGGACGAGTACACGCAGACCAAGGCCGTCTGGACCCCCACCCGGGCCGCCGGCGCCCCGTTCCCCTCACTGAGCTACTAGGAGGCACCCGTGACCACGAAGAATCCCGCCGGCTCCGGCAGCCGGCTCAAGTCCGACACCTCCACGGGCGTGTCGGACTGGCAGGACCGCGTGCTCGAGCTGGCACGCGCCCTGCACGCGCGTCCCGAAATCGCCTTCCAGGAAACCGAGTCCGCCGCGGCGATCAGCGAGCTGCTCACCGAGGGCGGGTTCACCATCGAGCGCGGCACGGGCGGTCTGCCGACCGCGTTCACGGCCACCGCGGGCAGCGGCGAGCTGACGGTCGCCCTCTGTGTCGAGTACGACGCGCTGCCCGAGGTCGGTCATGCCTGTGGCCACAACCTCATCGCCGGCGCCTCGGTGGCCGCCGCGCTGGCCCTGGCCCCGTACGTCGACGAACTCGGCATCACGCTGAAGGCGATAGGCACCCCGGCCGAGGAGCACGGCGGCGGCAAGGCGCTGCTGCTGGAGGCCGGCGCGTTCGACGGAGTGGGCCTGGCCCTGATGGTCCACCCGGTGCAGGACGGGGTCGGCTACAACCCCGCAGGGAGCACCGCGCAGGCGGTCGGCCGGTACCGGGCCGTGTTCCGGGGACGTGCGGCGCACGCCGCGGCCGCACCGCACCAAGGAGTGAACGCCGCCGACGCCGCCACGCTCTCCCAGGTGGCAGTCGGCCTGCTGCGCCAGCAACTGCCGGGCGACCAGCGGGTGGCGTTGTTCGTCTCCGAAGGCGGCGTCGCCACCAACATCATCCCCGAACGGGCCGTCGTCGACTTCGAGTGCCGGGCGTTCACCCTGCCCGAGTACGAGGCGCTGCTGGAACGTGTCCGGAGGTGCTTCGAGGGCGCGGCCCTGGCGACCGGCGCCGAGCTTACCGTCGAGGCCACCGAGCCGCTCTACGAGCCGCTCGTGCAGGACGACGCGCTGGCAGGCTTCTGGACATCGGCCATGGCTGCCTTCGGGCGGGACGTCACCTCCGGTGACCGGCTCGCAGGCGGTTCGACCGACATGGGCAACGTCAGCCAGGTCATCCCCAGCCTGCATCCATGGCTGAGCATTCCGGGAGCCGACGCCCCCATCCACTCCCATGCCTTCGCGGCCGTCGCCGACACATCCCAGGCGTACGACATGATGTTCGAGGCGGCACGCGCGCTCGCCTGGACCGTTGTCGACGCCGCGGGCCATGACGAGCACCGGGCCCGTTTCATCGCCGCGGCCTACCACCGTGACGTCCGTAGAGAGGCGGTGGCGAGATGAGCAACCTCACCGCTGCGGGCAAGGACCACGTCGCCGGGTCGCGTCAGACCCTGCCGATCGCCGCCCTCGCCCTGGTCATCGCCCTGGTCGTGCAGGCCGTCGGGCAGCTCGACATCGACCTGGGTGTCGGCTCCGTCATCGTCTTCCCCATGGTGTGGGGTCTGATCCTGGGCCTGCTGGTGTCGGTCCAGAAGGTCCGGCCCCTCGGCATCCGTCTCCAGAAAGTGGCGTCCGCGCTCGTCGGGGTGGCCGTGATGCTCCTGGTCGCCCGTCTCGCCTTCAACATCGGCCCCAGCCTGCCGACGCTCGTCAAGGCCGGGCCCGCACTGCTGCTCCAGGAGATCGGCCATCTGCTGGGCACGGTGGCCGTCGCCCTGCCGCTCGCCGTCGTACTGCGCCTGGGCAGGGCCACGGTCGGAGCCACCTTCTCGCTGGACCGCGAGCCGTCCTTCGCGATGGTCTCGGAGAAGTACGGGCCGGACTCCGACCAGTACCGCGGCGTCCTGGCCATGTATGTGTTCGGCACGATGTTCGGAGCGGTGTTCATCACGCTCCTGACCTCGTTGGTGTCGAACTGGAACATCTTCGACCCACTGGCCCTCGCCATGGGCGCCGGCGTCGGTTCGGGATCGATGATGGCCGCGTCCTCGGCCAGCATCGTGGCCGCGTACCCGGCGCACGAGGAGGCCGTCCTCGGCATGGCGGCGGTGTCGAACCTCATCACCACCATCCTCGGGGTCTACGTGGGCATCTACGTAGCACTGCCGTTGGCGGACCGGTTCTATCGCTTCCTCACCCGCCGTCAGGGCACCCACAGGCCGGAGACGACGACGCCCGACGCACTATCCGCCCCGGACGGCCCGACGGACGACGCCGCCGCGAACCGCGCCTTCCGGGAGGAAGTCGCCGCCGCCTCGGGCGAGATCAGGATCCCGCTCTGGCTTTCGCTCGGCGTCCTGACGGTGCTCGGCCTCGGCACCGCCTCCGTCGCGGCCGGCACGATCGCCTGGGACATCGTCGGAGGCTACGCCGTGCTGCTGGGCCTGGTACTGCTCGGTCTGTTCCTCGCCAAGGTCAGCCGGAAGATCTCCGCGATCGTATGGATCACCACGGTGGGCGCGTACGTGTCCAGCCCGTGGTTCTTCGCCTCCGACAGCTTCAACAGCCTGGTCGGCTCGGTGGACTTCCTGTCCATCGCCACGATCATGCTGACCCTCGCGGGACTGTCGCTGGGCAAGGATCTGCCGTTGCTGCGCCGTATCGGCTGGAAAATCATCCCGGTCGGGCTCGTAGCGATCACCGCTTCGTTCCTGCTCTCGGTAGTGATCGCCGAGTTCACCCTCGGCGCGTGGGGCTGATCTCCCCTCCACAGCGGGCCCGACCGCGCGACAGCGTCGCCCCCCGGCTGCCGAGAGGGATGGGATGCCGACGCTGACGGGGCTGCGAAGTGCCTCGGCTGCAAGACCGGCCGCAGTCCCGTTCTGGAGTGCGGTGAGTGTTCGGCCTGCACCGGCCGCACGGTCGACCTGGCGGAGGGTGCGGTGTTCACCACAACGGCCCCGTACAGCACGTGCGGGGCCGTTCTGGTGCCCGAGCCGTGGGTTGGGCCGACGGCTGGACAAGTGTCTCGGGCGTCTGTCGACAGTTCTGCGGATCAGTGGCGAAGCATGGGCTACGAATGTCTCAATCGCATGTCTCGCCGTGGCATCATGCGTCCGGCTCGGCCTGGTCTCGTACAGTCGACACGCCCCGCAGGGACACTTCACCCGGACCTCGTCGAGCACCGCGGCGAACTGCGGGCTGTCGCCCCGCTGCCCTGCGGTGACAACCATCCCTCATGGGCTTCTGCCCCTGCTCGCATGCTGCGTGGATCTTCACGGTCCACCCGCCCCGGGAACGACCCGGCCCGCGATCGGCCGACTCGGCCTCTGACGGCTTCGCGCGTCGCCCACAGGCCCGCAGCATGCCGATCCCGCAGGTCACAAGCCACTTCCCAACCAGGCCCCAGCCGCGGCGGGTCGTCTTCGATCAGACGGTCGGGTCGGGCATGATCTCCCGGACCTCTTGGGCACAGCGGCACGCGGCAGCGATCTTGGCAGCCCACTCCAGTGCGTCCTCATGTGAGGGCACATCGATGATCGAGAACCCGCCGAGCACCGCCTTGGTCTCCGGGTACGGGCCGTCGGTGACGGTCCCGTCGGTGGCCACGACACTCGCCTGCTGCCTTTCCAGTCCACCACCGAAGACCCACACACCGGCGTCCCGAGCCTTACGCACCACCTCGAGCGAGGCCTCGGCCACCTCGGGCAACTCCTCCTCGGGGAAGGTCATCGTGCCGTCATCGAACGAGATCAGGTACCGCGTCATCCATGGCTCCCTCGGCCTTCGGCCTCCTTCGGCTCCCTCTCACCCTACGACGAACCCCTCCTTCCAGAACCGAAACTCTCCCCGGCTTCCGAAACAGGTTCCTTGATCTTCAACCTGTGCGGTGGGGCCATGGCGTGGTGGCCTTCTTGGTCCTCGGCTTCGCGGTGTCTGTTGTGCGGGCTGCGCGCACGTCGTGGGGTGGACCGGGTCCAGCGGTCGGCCGCTTCCGGGGGCGGATCTCCGGGCAGGTCCAGCCGAGGATCGTCCTACGCTGCTCGGGCTGCAGCGCCCGCGCCTAGCAGGTGTCGCAGAGGCCCTCGGATCACCGGTCGTGAGGGTCAGGCGTCCATGGGATCCGGCGGAGCGACCACGATGTCCCGCTTGAGGATCTTGCCGGTCGCCCCCTTGGGCAGTGCGTCGACGAACTGCACCATCCGCGGGTACTTGTAGGCCGCCACCCGCTGTCTGACGTAGTCGCGCAGTTCGTCCGGCGTCGTGCGCGCGCCGGGCCGCAGCACCAGCACGGCGGCGATCTCCTCGCCGTGCGCGGGGTCGGGAACACCTACCACCGCGGCCTCCGTGACGTCCGGGTGCTGGTACAGGATCTCCTCGACCTCGCGCGGATACACGTTGTAGCCGCTGCGGATGATCAGGTCCTTCCTGCGGTCGACGACGAAGTAGTAGCCGTCCTCGTCGACGCGGGCGAGATCGCCGCTGTGGAACCACCCGTTGCGGAAGGCGCCCGCGGTGGCGTCCGGGCGGTTCCAGTATCCCTTCATGACGTTCGTGCCCCGGATCGCCAATTCACCGACCTCCCCGGGGCCGACCGGGGAACCGTCTTCTGCGACGAGCCGCAGCTCGACCCCGCGCACAGGAAGCCCGATGGAGCCGGCCTTGCGGGGCCTGTCCGGCGGGTTGAAGCAGGCCACCGGAGACGTCTCGGAGAGGCCGTAGCCCTCCAGGACGGTGACGCCCAGTTCACGTTCGGCGGCGTGCAACAGCTCGACGGGCAGCGAGGCACCGCCCGAGACAGCGAGGCGCAGCCGAGGCAGGGGCTGCCCGAGTCCGTTCCGGAGGAGCGCGTTGTACATCGTGGGCACCCCCAGGAAGACGGTCACCTCATCCCGGCGCAATGTCTCCAGGGCTTCGGCCGCGTCGAAGCGGGGGAGCAGGGTAAGGCAACAGCCCGTCGCAATAGCGGTGTTGAGTGCGCAGGTCTGCCCGAATGCGTGGAACAACGGGAGGCCTCCGAACAGGACGTCGTCCGGTCCCACGCGCAGCAGCGTCTGCGCCGTTGTCAGCGCGTTGCTGACGAGGTTGCGGTGCGTCAGCTCCGCACCTTTCGGAGTCCCCGTGGTGCCGGACGTGTACAGAATCACCGCGGTGTCGTCGTCGGCACAGCAGGCCGCCCCGGTCATCGCCGGAATCGAGCGCAGCAGCGCGGCGAACACCGCCGGATCCGCGACCAGGCATTCCGTACCGGCCTGCGCCGCCGCCGGTATGGCCTCGTTCGAGCAGGAAGGAGCGGCCACCACCAGACGGGCACCGCAGTCACGGAGCACGAAAGCCATCTCGCCGGACTTCAGCAGTGGATTCATCGGAACCACCACGCCACCGGCGCGCAGGATGCCGTAGTACACGACGGGGAAGTGGATGACGTTGGGGAGGGCCACCGCCACGCGGTCGCCCGCCCGCAGCCCTTTGGTGCGCAGGAGCGCAGCGAACCGGGCGGTCATGTCGTCGAGTTGGGCATACGTGAGCAGGTCTCCGCCCTGCCGCACGGCCGTCCGGTCAGGGTGGGACCGGACGGATCGGGCCAGGAGTGCGAACAGGTCGGTCATGCGGCTTCCTTGTCGTCGGGAATTGCGGTGATCACATCGCGTGGCGCGACTCCGTCGCGGCCACCGGCAGGGGGTGCGCATCGCCCCAGAACGTCGGGGCAGCTTGTGAAGGCGATGCGGGGTGAGCCACAACCGGAGTGTGTGAAACCGTCGTTCGGGCTCGTTGTTGTCCGTCGATGCCTTGAGGTGCCCGGAGCTCGTGCGTGTCCTCGATATGGCCGAGCGTGTGCCCCGTCGCGTTCTGCGACACCGGGATGCCGAGGTGCCGGCCCAGGTCGGACGAGACCGGCGGCCCGCCGCGAGCCGTACCTGTCGACCGGGACATGCGGACCAGGACGAATCCCCGGCCGCTCTCCAACTCAGCGACAAGATAGAAGCGTTGGGAATAATGCTCGGCGCGGAGAAGCAGCCGGCGGTTGTTCTCAGTAGCGGGTGGCCCGCGCACCATGTTTTCTCCACTCGTCGTCGGTGCATTCCTTGACACCGAGAGACAGAATCCTGGATTCGTTCGCCAAGCCGAGCCGATAGCGAGGTCTTTTCAACAGGCCGAGAATTTGCCAAGGTTTTTGTGCCGGAATTCTGTGAGGACTCCGCGGTGGTGCCACGCTAGGTCACGGCCCGGCGCATCGCTTGACCTGACGGGACAGATGGCTTATCAGTTTGGGACAGAGCCTTGGAGCGCCCCGATGAAACCACTGGTCCGCAACGCAGCACTCAGCAGCTACATAGAGCTCAGCCAGTCCCTCGGCATCGATCCGCGCACCCTGATGAAGCGCGTGGGTCTCGATCCGGTCGGGCTCGCCGTCCAGGACCGGTGGATCTCGGGCGCCGCGGTCACCGAACTCCTCGAGCTCTCCGCCGCGGCTGCCCACCGCGAGGAGTTCGGCCTGCTTCTCGCCGAGCGCCGCCGTTTCTCGAATCTCGGGCCCATCAGCCTCGTCCTGCGTGAGGAGCCCGATGTCCGCAGCGCCATCCAGCTCCTGATCCGCCACGAGCGCATGTACAACGAGCTGCTGCGCAGCCGGCTCACCGAGGTGAACGGGCTCGCCACCATCAAGGTGAGCCTGGAGCTCGGTGAGGTGCGGCGGGCCCGGCAGGCCGTCGAGCTGGCCGTGGGTGCCTTCCACGGATTCGTGCGGGTCTTCCTCGGTGCCCATTGGAGGCCGGTTTCCGTGTGTTTCACCCACGGAGCCCCCCGCGACATCGCCGCGCACCGTCGCCACTTCGGTCCAGTGGTGGAATTCGACCAGGAATTCAACGGCCTCGTCTTCTACGCAACCGATCTGGACACCCCCAATTCGATGTCGGATCCCCATTTGCGCGGCTACGCCCGCCAGTATTTTGAGTCCATCGCGGTGACCTCGGAGATCACCGAACTGGACCGGGTGCGCGAGCTGATCGAGGTCCTGCTGCCGACCGGACGCTGCTCGATCGAACAGGTCGCGGGGAGCCTCGGTGTCGACCGCAGGACTGTCCACCGGCATCTGGCGACGTCCGGTGAGACATTCTCCTCGCTCGTGAACACCGCGCGTACACAGCTGGCCGGGCAACTGGTGGCGAACCCGCGCCGCTCCCTGACGGAGATCTCCGGCCTGCTCGGCTTCTCCGCCCCCAGTGCCTTCTCCCGCTGGTTCCGCGACCAGTTCGGCACCAGTGCACGCGAGTGGCGCGCCCGCCGGGCGGCCACTGGCTCTGTCCCCAAGTGACAAGTCTTCTGTCACCTCCGGTGAAGCGCGGCGCGTAACCCGCTCCTAACGTGGCCGTACCGCAAGGGAAACCGCCGCTTCGTCTGGCAACGCCCTTGTGAACAAACCGAGTTGGTACGGATGGTGCTCGACGGCCATCCGCCTCCGCGTCTGCTTGTCAGGAGATGACCCATGCACTTCCTCGACGACTCCCTGCTGCCCGAGAACCAGGAGAAGCTGGTGATCCAGGCCGCTCCCTACGGCCCGGAGTGGCTCCCCGGCGACGCCGACGACCTCCCCCTGACCATGGACGAGCACGTCCAGGCCGCCGTCGACTGCTACAACGCCGGCGCCACCGTGCTCCACATCCACGTACGCGAACTGGACGGTCATGGCTCCAAGCGCATGTCCATGTTCAACGAACTGCTCGGACGGCTGCGCGAGGCCGTTCCGGACATGGTCCTGCAGATCGGGGGATCCATCTCGTTCGCTCCCGGGGACGAGGGCGCCGATGCGAAATGGCTGAGCTACGACACCCGCCACCTGTTGGCCGAACTCACCCCGCGCCCCGACCAGGTGACGATCGCCATCAACACCAGCCAGATGAACATCGTCGAGATCATGACGGACGACGATCTGGCCGGCACCTCCATCGCCAAGCCCGACTACTACAAGGCCTATCGGGACATGGTTGTCGAGGCCGGTCCCGACTTCTACCTCGAGCACCTGAAGCGCCTGCACGCCAACGACATTCAGCCCCACTTCCAACTCGCCACCATGGCACAGCTGGAGACCGTCGAGCGCCTCATCCGCAGCGGCGTGTACACAGGTCCCCTGGTCCTGAACTACGTGGCCATCGGCGGCGGGTTCGCGGGACGCCACCCCGCCGACCTGATCGAGTTCGTCCGCCGCGTTCCCGACGGTGCCGTCCTCACCATCGAGTCCTCGATGCGCGCCGTCGCCCCCATGAACGCCATCGCCATCGCCCTCGGTGTGCACGTCCGCGTCGGCAACGAGGACAACCTGTGGGCGCGGAAGGGCGAGCGCATGAGCTCCGTCCGACAGGTCGAGCAGATGGTGCGCATCGCCGACGCCCTCGGTCGCGACATCGCGACTGGCGCGGAGGCCAAGGAGATCTACCACATCGGCGAGTACTACGCCGACACCGACCAGACGCTGGCCCGGCTCGGCATGGTGCCCAACCGGCGTCCCGGACAGCGCGGTTTCATGCTCCGCGACACGACCCGCTGACCACCGCCGAACGAAGAGAGCATCCCATGGCACACGCCATCCGCTTCCACGAGACCGGCGGCCCCGATGTCCTGCGACTGGAGCAGGTCACCGTGGGCGACCCGGGCCCCGGAGAGGTCCGCGTTCGGCACGAGGCCATCGGCCTCAACTTCGCCGACACCTACTTCCGCACCGGACTCTACCCGGCGCCGCTGCCCGCCGGTCTCGGTGTCGAGGGCGCCGGCATCGTCGAGGCCGTCGGCGCGGGAGTCACCCACGTCGCCGAGGGCGACCGCGTCACGTACACCGGCAGCCCGCTCGGCGCCTACAGTACCGAACGGATCATGCCCGCCGACCCCCTGATCCGGCTGCCCGACGGCATCGACTGCGAGACCGCTGCCGCGATGACCATGCGCGGTCTCACTGCCGCCTACCTGCTGCGCCGGATCCATCCGCTCAAGCACGGCGACACGATCCTGCTGCACGCCGCCGCGGGCGGGGTCGGGCTGATCATCTGCCAGTGGGCGAAGCTGCTCGGCCTCACCGTGATCGGCACGGTCTCCACGGAGGCGAAGGCCGAACTCGCCCGTGCCCATGGTTGCGACCACACCATCCTGTACCGCAGGGAGGATGTCGCCGAGCGGGTACGGGAGTTGACCGACGGGGTAGGCGTGCCCCTCGTCCTCGACAGCATCGGCAAGGACACCGTCGCCGGGTCCATGGCCTCGCTTCGCCGCCGCGGCCTACTGGTCTGCTTCGGCACGGCGTCCGGTGTGCCGCCCCTCGACGCGATGCAACTCGCCGTCCACGGCTCGTTGTTCGTCACCCGACCCGCCCTGGCCGACTACATCGCCGAGCCCGCCGAACGGGACGGTCTGGCCGACGAACTGTTCGGACACGTCGCCGCCGGCCGGATCGCGATCCGTGTCAACCAGCGATACGCCCTCGACGACGCGGTGGCGGCGCACCGCGCACTGGAAGCGGGCCGTACCACTGGTTCGTCCGTCCTCATCCCCTGAACCCCTCATTTCCTCAACCGCCCCAGGAGAGTGCAATGACGCAGACCTCCACCCGTACCCGGATCCAGGTCGAACCGCTGACCTGCACCATCGGTGCCGAACTGCACGGTGTCCAGCTCAGCGATGCCGCCCACGACTCCGCCCTCCACGCCGAGATCAAACAACTTCTGCTCCGCCACAAAGTGTTGTTCCTGCGTGACCAGGACATGACCCGCGCCGAGCACGTCGCCTTCGCTTCCCGCCTCGGCCCGTTGGAGGACCACCCGGTCCTCGGCAGCGACCCGGACCACCCGGGCCTCGTCCGCATCTACAAGGACCTGGACAGCAAGCCCGAGCACTACGAGAACGCCCTGCACTGTGATGCGACATGGCGCGACTGCCCGCCCATGGGTGCCGTGCTGCGCTGCGTCGAGACCCCCGAGGTGGGTGGCGACACGATCTGGGTGAACATGGCCGAGGCGTACCGCAGGCTCCCCGAGCACATCCGCACACAGATCGACGGCCTGCGAGCCCGGCACAGCATCGAAGCGAGCTTCGGCGCGGTCCTGCCGATGGAACAGCGCCACCGGCTCAAGGCCCGCTACCCGGACCCGGAGCACCCGGTGGTCCGCACCCACCCGGAGACCGGGGAGAAGATCCTCTTCGTCAACGCCTTCACCACCCATTTCGTCAACCACCACACCCCCGAGAACGTTCGGTACGGTCAGGACCACGCCCCCGGCGCCAACCTCCTGCTGAACTACCTGATCAGCCAGGCCGCGATCCCCGAGTACCAGGTCCGCTGGCGCTGGACCACGAACAGCGTGGCCATCTGGGACAACCGCTCGACCCAGCACTACGCCGTCCAGGACTACTGGCCGGCCGTCCGCAAGATGGAGCGCGCCGGGATCGCCGGTGACCGGCCCTGCTGAGCCGGTGACCCGCCGATACGCGTGGCTGGTGTTCGCCCTCAGCTTCGGCCTGCTTCTGTCCGACTACATGTCGCGGCAGGTCCTGAACGCGGTGTTCCCGCTGCTGAAGGCCCAATGGCTGCTGTCCGACGCCCAGTTGGGCTCCCTGAGCGGCATCGTCGCCCTGATGGTCGGGCTGCTGACCTTCCCGCTGTCGCTGCTCGCCGACCGGTGGGGTCGGGTCAGGAGCCTTGTCCTGGCGGCGGTGGTGTGGAGCCTGGCGACCCTGGGCTGCGCCGTTTCCGCGAGCTACGGACAGATGTTCCTGGGCCGCTTCATGGTCGGCGTGGGCGAGGCGGCGTACGGGAGCGTCGGCATCGCGGTGGTGCTGAGCGTCTTCCCGGCGGGCCTGCGGGCCACCCTTTCAGGAGCGTTCATCGCGGGCGGCGCCTTCGGATCCGTACTCGGGGTGTCGATCGGCGGTGTCGTGGCCCAATACCTCGGCTGGCGCTGGACCTTCGCGGTCATGGGCCTGTTCGGACTGGTCCTGGCAGCGGTCTACGGCATCGTCGTTACGGAGCGGAAACTGGCAGCGGCAGACGTCGGACTCGGCGGCGCACCGGACGCCGCCGGGTGGCCGGTGCGGACGCTCCTGCCGAGGCTGTTCTCCTCCGTCTCCGTACTGTGCGCCTATGTGGGCAGTGGGCTGCAGATGTTCATCGCGATGGCGCTGCTGGCCTGGATGCCCAGTTTCCTCGATCGCTCCTACGGCCTGGCAACCGCCGAGGCCGGACTCGCCGCGGGGGTCTTCGCACTGATCACCGGGATCGGCATGATCGGCGGCGGTATGGTCTGCGACCGGCTCGGACGCGGGAATCCGCATCTCAAATGGACCGTCGCCGTCATCTGCAGTACCGGATCGCTGACACTGCTCACGGCAGGGTTCCAACTCCCTCCCGGCGCACCGCAACTCGTTCTCGTCGGCGCGGGCATACTGCTGTCCAATGCCACCGCGGGACCTGCCGCCGCCATGGTGGTGAGCCTGACCCCGGCCGCCGTCGCGGCGACGGCCATGGCCACGCTCACCCTCGCCAACAGCCTGCTGGGCCTGGCACCCGGACCCGCGGTGACCGGGATGCTCGCCGACCGCATGGGCCTGCGCGCCGCACTCCAGGTGATCCCGCTCGTCTCGCTCGTGGCCGGCCTGGCCTTCGCTCTCGGCAGACGCCACTACGACAGGGGCCTCGTCTCGGTCTCGGCCTGGGCCCTCAGAAGATCGGAGCTCCCGACATGAATCCCACCCCCACGGTCGTGCTGGTGCCCGGACTGCGCGACCACGTCCCCGACCACTGGCAGACGGTGCTCGCCGCCCGGATCGCCGGCGCCGTCACCGTGCCGTCCCCGACGGACGCCGGACTCAGCCGCGACGCACGGGTGATGGCCTTGAACGACACGCTGTCCCGGATCCAAGGGCCGGTGGTGCTCGTCGCGCACAGTGCCGGAGTGCTCACCACCGTGCACTGGGCGGCCCGGCACCGCCGCCCGGTGCACGGCGCGCTGCTCGCGACACCGCCGGACTTCGACACCCCGCTGCCCGACGGTCACCCCGGACCGCAGACCCTGCGCGAGAACGGATGGCTGCCGGTCCGCCGTAACCCGCTGCCGTTCCCCAGCGTCGTCGCAGCGAGCACGAACGACCCCCTGGCCCGCCTCGACCGGGTCGCCGAACTGGCCCGCGCCTGGGGCAGCCGCCTGGTGAACATCGGCCCGGTGGGACACCTCAATCCCGCATCGGGCTACGGGGAATGGCCGCAGGCACTGGAGTTGCTCCAGACCTTTGGCTGCCGTACCACCCCGGACACCGAGGTGTCCGTATAAGCCCGTACAACTCCAGATCGCCGCCCGAGTCCTGCTGCTGTGCTTTCGCCGTCGCCATGGGTGGGGCTTATCATCTCTTCTGTATGTCTTCGCCCTGCCCCTGGACGCTCTGTGTCTCTTCTCCGTCGCCTGCCTGCCGCCCGTCCGTTGCGGACCATGTCGGGTGTTCTCGCGGTGACGGGCGCGTCAGCGCTCCTGGGCGGGTGCGTGGAAGCCGGGGAGCCCCAGTCCGCCGGACACGCCTCGGTCGCGCCCGCCCCGGTTCGACTGTGGCCCGAGAAGCCCCCGGCGCCGCGCCCCGCGCCGGACTGGTACGGACCTGAGGAACCGACACCTCTTCCCGGGTTGCCCGAGGTGCCCTCCGGAGACATCCGGCAGCTCGACGCCGACTCCGTCGTCGCGGCGCAGATTGCAGCCGATGCCCGGCGCCAGCGGCCCGCATTCGACGAGAACATGCAGAAACGGATCAGCCGCTGCTCCGCCGAACCAGACCAGTGCCCCGTGCGGACCCCCGAGTACAAGGACCTGACAGGAGACGGGAAGGACGAGTTGATCATCGGCATCGAGGAGAGGCAGCACGCGCTGGTCCTGTGGGTCTACAGGATTCGGAACGGGGCAGTGACCCAGATCCTGAATACCGTGGGAAGGGTGCTGTCCGTCGAGGTGGCGGACGGCGATCTGGTCATGCGGGAGTCCTCGGACTCCGCCGGATACGAAGCACGCACAGTCTTCTCGTGGGACAGCGCCCATCAGATCATGATGAGCAAAGAGATGGAGTACGACCGAAAGACCCTCGCTCCCTCCCCGGAGCCCGGGCAGTGAGCACACCGCCCCTGAAGAACCGTTTGCGGATGCCCTCCTGGACGAGGACACTGCACTGGAAGTTCGCGGCTTTCCTCACCGCCGTCTGCTGCCTGCTGGCCGTACTCCTCGGAACTCTGGTGCACGTCCAGGTCAGTGCGGACAGTCAGAGCCGCGCCCGCCGAGCGGCCCTGGACGAACTGGAGCGGACCCTACCCGCGTTCACCGCGGGCCAGCCGCTCGGTCCCAACACCGCGGTGGATCCGCCGGGCCTCCCCGCCGCTCTCCGCCGCATCGTCCTCAAGGACCAGGAACGCGCCAGTCAGCTCGCCGACCATCGCGGCCGCCCGACGATGTGGGCCGCCACCCCCGTTTCCGGGGGCAAGGTCCTGGCGGTACGCCAGGACTACAGCAGCCGGGCCGCCACCATCCGCAGACTGGACCGGGCCATCCTTGTCTCCTCGGTCGCCGCGACCGGCATCACCCTGCTCGCCGGGCTGATCTCGGTGTCGCGACTCACCAGAAGGCTGCGCCGCACCGCCCAGGTAGCCCGCCGGATCAGCGCCGGGGATCTCGACGCCCGTGTGAACGCCCCCCACACCCCGGGCTCCGGCCGGGACGGGGACGAGGCGGCCGCCGTGGCGGCCGCGCTCGACGCGATGGCCGCCACCTTGCAGTACAAGCTGCACAGCGAGCAACGCTTCACCGCTGATGTCTCCCACGAACTGCGCACCCCTCTCGCCGGACTGCTCATGGCGTCCGAACTGCTGGAGCCCGGCCGCCCCACGGACATGGTGCGCGACCGCATCCAGACGCTGCGTCGGCTGACCGAGGACCTCTTGGAGATCTCCCGCCTCGACGCTCAGGTGGAGCGCGCCGAGCACGACACCCACAGACTGGGGCCAATGGTCGAGCGCGCGGCACGGGCCACCGGTCTTGAGACAAAGGTCCAAGTCGTCCGGGACGTCAGCGTGCAAACCGACCGGCGCAGGCTCGAACGCGTAGTGGGCAACCTCGTGGGCAACGCCCACGAGCACGGCCGGCCACCCGTGACGCTGACCGTTGACGGCCCGGTCGTGACCGTACGGGACCACGGGGACGGTTACCCCGACCATCTCCTCGACCACGGTCCGCAACGGTTCCGGAGCCAGTCGCAGAACGGCAGGAAGCTCGGGCACGGCCTGGGCCTGACCATCGCACTCGGGCAGGCCCGCGTGCTCGGTGCCGGCCTGGAGTTCTCGAACGCGCCCGACGGCGGAGCCGTCGCCACGCTCCGCCTCCCCGCCACGCCGTCCCTACCGGATTGAGTATCCGCGTGAAGGAACTGGGTCGTGGTCCTCGGGGCCTTCGGGGCGCATGACACGGATACCATAGTCAACCGTCACCAGGCCGGCGGGAGCGATTTCCCCGTTGATCAGCCTCGTCGCCAGCCGACGCACCGAAGAGAGCATGGCCACCATCTACGCCACCGTCGACACCGAGGCCCTCCCCGGCACTACCGAAGGCTGATTCCCTTGATCACGGCAGGGGGACACGATCGACTAAAACCGCTCATGTGCGATGCCGGACCGTGTGCAGCTCGCCCGGCCACGCGGCAACCGAGTCAACTCGCCGGGCTGGTCAGGACACAGTTCGGATAATCGTTGTCCGGATCGCCGATGGCGACCCAGAGCTTCAGGACCTTGCCTTGCCTCAAGGCGGCGTAGGGGGCAGGCTCCCGCTCACCCCTTTCGGGGTGATAGGGGTCGACGGAGTGATCGGCGTCGAAGGACAGACCGACGAGGCTTTGCTTCTTGTTGGAGCCTTGCTCCCAGGTGCCTGTTCCGGACCAGGTCAAGCCGTCGTACCAGCTGACGGCGACGCAGACTTTATCGGCGATGAACGTTCCGCCCTGCTTCAGCGTGAGGGTGCCGCCTTCGGCATCGGTCCACGTGGTCGCAAGTTCGGCAGGCTTCAGAACGACCGGTTCACCCTCGGGCGGCGGCATGACGGTGAGCCTGCCGCAGGCCGTGAGGGCAAGGGCCATGGCGAGCAAGATCAGCGCAGTACGACAGTATCGCAAGACACTCCACCCCTAGCGGGGTCCGCAGGCCGCGTGCGCGACCAGTGGAATCAAGAACCCACGCCGTACCCTGGCACGGAGTTTGAACATGTTCAAGTCTCGGTCGTCGGCGGCCGCTCTTCGCGAGGCGTGAGGCGGTACGGCAGTGAAGTGCCGCAACCACAGCGGCCGTTCACGGTCGGGCCGTGTACAGGACGACGGCCCGCCCGGGAAATGTCCCCAGACGCCACAGTGCCACGGTGACGGCGGGGTTCAGATGTCCGCCGCGCACTCCGTGATCTCGGCAGCCGGAATCGGTGCCCCTGCTCCCGGGTGTGCGAGCACCGCGTCTCCGGTGGCGAGTTCTTCCCTGGTTCCCGGCGATAGCCCTCGTCGAGGGGTTGGCGTTGCGGGCTCGGGTGCCTAACGTATGAGCGGAACATGAGCCCAACTCACATTTAAGGATTCATGTGATGATCACGGTTCAATCTCTGCGCCACAGACTCAGATCCCTCGCGGTGGTGTCACTGCTCCTCACCGTGATGGCCCTGGTGCTCGGTCCGATGCCCAGCTCCGCGGCGGAGACCGGCTGGTGGAACCCGGCCGCGCGGCCCGCGCCCGACTCGCAGATCAACGTCACGGGCGAGCCCTTCAAGGGCACCGATGCCCAGGGGCGTGTCAGGGGCTTCGCCGACGTCCACGACCACATCATGTCCAACGAGGGCTTCGGCGGCCGGCTGATCTGCGGCAAGCCGTTTTCGGAACAGGGTGTCGCCGACGCCCTCAAGGACTGCCCCGAGCACTACCCGGACGGCACGCTCGCCGTCTTCGACTTCATCACCAAGGGCGACGGCAAGCACGATCCCGACGGGTGGCCCACGTTCAAGGACTGGCCCGCCCATGACTCGCTGACGCACCAGCAGAACTACTACGCCTGGATCGAGCGGGCGTGGCGCGGTGGCCAGCGGGTGCTGGTCAACGACCTGGTCACCAACGGCGTGATCTGCTCGGTCTACTTCTTCAAGGACCGCGGGTGCGACGAGATGACCGCCATCCGTCTCGAGGCGCAGAAGTCGTACGACATGCAGGCCTTCATCGACAAGATGTACGGCGGTCCGGGCAAGGGCTGGTTCCGGATCGTCACCGACAGCGCGCAGGCCCGCGAGGTCATCGAGCAGGGCAAGCTGGCCGTCGTCCTGGGGGTCGAGACCTCCGAGCCGTTCGGCTGCAAGCAGGTCCTGGATGTCGCGCAGTGCGGCAAGGAGGACATCGACCGCGGCCTGGACGAGCTGCACAAATTGGGCGTGCGCAGCATGTTCCTGTGCCACAAGTTCGACAATGCCCTGTGCGGGGTGCGCTACGACTCCGGTGCACTCGGTACGGCCATCAACGCGGGCCAGTTCCTGTCGACCGGCACCTTCTGGAAGACGGAGACCTGCCGCGGCCCGCAGCACGACAACCCCATCGGAAACGCAGCGGCGCCCCAGGCGGAGAAGCTGCTGCCGGCGGGGGTGTCCGTCCCCACGTACGCTTCGGACGCGCAGTGCAACACCCGTGGGCTGACCGACCTGGGTGAGTACGCGGTACGCGGCATGATGAAACGCGGCATGATGCTGGAGCTCGACCACATGAGCGTCAAGGCCGCGGGTCGGGCCTTGGACATCCTGGAATCCGAGTCGTACCCGGGTGTCATCTCCTCGCACAGCTGGATGGACATGGGCTGGACCGAGCGGCTCTACAAGCTCGGCGGATTCGCCGGCCAGTACATGAGCGGCTCCGAGGCGTTCAGCGCGGAGGCCAGGCGCACGGACGCGCTGCGCGAGAAGTACGGGGTCGGCTACGGCTACGGCACCGACATGAACGGTGTCGGCGGCTGGCCGGGCCCGCGGGGCGGGGACACCCCGAACCCGGTGAAGTACCCCTTCCGCAGTACGGACGGCGGCTCGGTGATCGACAAGCAGACCACCGGTGAGCGCACGTGGGACTTCAACACCACGGGCGCCGCGCACTACGGCATGGTCCCGGACTGGATCGAGGACATCCGGATCGTCGGCGGCCAGAAGGTCGTGGACGACCTCTTCGCGGGCGCCGAGTCCTACCTCCGTACCTGGGGGAACTCCGAGAAGTACAAGTCCGGGGAGAACCTGGCCTCGGGCGCGGCGGCCTCGGCGTCCTCGTCGGAGTGGTGGAACCCGTTCGTCAGCTTCGCGCCCGGCCGGGCCGTGGACGGCGACACGGGCACCCGCTGGGCCAGCGAGTGGAACAACGACCAGTGGCTGCGGATCGACCTCGGATCCACGAAGCCGGTCAAGCGCGTCACCCTCGACTGGGAGGCGGCGTACGCGAAGTCGTACCGTGTCGAGCTGTCGGAAGACGGCACGAACTGGAAGACGGTGTGGTCCACGGCCGCCGGTGACGGCGGCCTGGACACGGCGCGGTTCGCCGGAACTCGCGCGCGCTATGTACGGATCCAAGGGCTGGAGCGCGGCACCGAGTGGGGCTACTCGCTCCGAGAGGCCGGCGTCTACAGCGACTGACGGCACCGGTGCGGCGGTGTCCGGGGCCGGGGCCGGCCGGATCAGCTCTCCTGATCCGACCGGCCCCGGGCGGCTTCCCGGCGCGTTCGCCGCCCGCGCCGCGCGGCGCGCAGGGATTCACGCGCCGCGAACCCGGTCACCGTCCATCCCCGGGAGACCCTCGCGCCCGACAGCCGGAATCGGCGTCCCTCCTTCCGGACGTGCGAGGGCCACGCTGGAGCGATCTTCGATAGGCCCCGTCAGGGGGTTGGCGTTGCGGGCTCGCTTGCCTAACGTATGAGCAGAACATGAGCCGAGCTCACATTTAAGGATCCGCGTGATCACTCACCACTCCGAAGCCCGCCTGTGGCTGCTGAGTACCCCCGGCACCTCCTACGCCTTCCAGCTGGACGCCGACGACGTCCCCCGGCACGTGCACTGGGGCCGGCCGCTGACCCTGGAGCAGGCCGTCGCGATCGCGGCCGACCTGCCGACCGAGGACCCCGGCAGCGACGACCCCGGCGGTGAGGAGTACGCGGTCGAGGGCGGCCTGCGCTTCGGGGCGCCGTCGCTGACCGTCCGGTTCGACGACGCCGTCCGCGGCTTCGAGTGGCGGTTCGTCTCGCACACGGTCGAGGACGACCGGCTCACGCTCTCCTTCACCGACCGTGTACGCTCCCTCGGTCTCGACCTGCACTACCGGATCCGGGACGGCCATGACCAGATCGAGCGCTGGGCCGTCCTCAATGCGGAGGAGCCGGTGGACGTCCTGCGGTTCGACTCCGCCGCCTGGACGCTACCCGCCCGCGACGACTACCGGGTCAGCCATGTGGTGGGGGAGTGGGGCCGGGAGTTCCAGCTCCAGCGCGACCGGGTGCCCGTCGGGGAGACCGTGTTCACCAGCCGCCTCGGCATCACGGGACAGCACGCCGGACCCTGGCTGATGCTCGACGCCCATGACGCCGCCGAGGAGCACGGCGAGGTCTGGAGCGCGGCCCTGGCCTGGAGCGGCAGCCGCCGGATCACGCTGCGCCGCGACCCCTACGGCCGCGCCTCCTGGACAGGCGGGTTCGGCCACGAGGGTCTGGTCTGGAAGCTGCTCCCCGGCGAGCGTCTGGAGACCCCCGTCTTCACCGGGCTGTATGCCCCCGACGGCTTCGGCGGCACCAGCCGCCGCTGGCACGCCTACGTCGAAGACCAGGTGCTGCCCGCCCGGCCGGCCGAACGCCCGCTGATCTTCAACTCGTGGGAGGCGACCGAGTTCGACATCACCGAGCAGCAGCAGACCGAGCTGGCCGAGCTGGCCGCGGGTCTCGGCGTCGAGGTCTTCGTCGTGGACGACGCCTGGTTCGGCGCCCGCACCAGCGACATGGCCGGGCTCGGCGACTGGTGGCCCAGCCCCGACCGCTTCCCGGACGGCCTGGGCCCGCTCGCCGACCGTGTCCGCGCGCTGGGCATGGGCTTCGGCCTGTGGGTCGAGCCCGAGGCGGTCAACCCCGACAGCGACCTCTTCCGTGAGCACCCTGACTGGATCCTCTGCCAGGACGGCCGTACACGCACGCAGCGTCGCAACCAGCACGTGCTCAACTTCGCTCGCCGCGATGTCCGCGAATGGGCGGTCGAATGGCTGGTCAGGACCGTCACCGAGCTGGACGTCGTCTTCCTCAAATGGGACATGAACCGGCCCTTCAGTGAGGCAGGGCAGCCCGGGGCCTCCGATCCCGACCGGGTCTGGATCGGGCACACGCGAGGCGTCTACGAGGTGATGGACCAGCTGCGCGCCGCGCGTCCCGGCCTGTACCTGGAGTCGTGCGCGAGCGGCGGCGGCCGGGCCGACCTGGGCGTGCTGGCCTACGCGGACCAGGTCTGGACGTCCGACAACACCGACGCCGCCGACCGGGTCGCGATCCAGCACGGACACTGCCAGCTGCTGCCCGCCCGGACCATGGGTGCCTGGGTCACCGACAGCCCGAACAGCTTCACCGCCCGCCCGACCTCGGTCCGGTACCGCTTCCATGTCTCGATGGCCGGGGCGATGGGCATCGGCGGCGACCTGCGGAACTGGAGCGAGGAGGATCTGGCGTGGTCCCGGATGCTGGTCGAGCAGTACAAGAGGATCCGGCCCGTGGTGCACGGCGGCGTTCAGTACCGCTTGGAGCACCACGCCGTGCAGTACCTCACCGAGGACGAGGTCGTCGTCTTCCAGTTCCAGCCGTCTGCGCTGACCCGCACGGCTGCCCGTACCCGCCTGAAGGGCCTTGACCCCGATGCCCGCTACCAGGACGAGGCCACCGGCGCCGTGTACGAGGGCGCCGTCCTGCTCAGCCACGGTCTCCCGCCGCTGCTGTCCTTCGACTGGACGAGCGAGCTCATCCACCTCAAGAGAGTGCCCCGATGACCCTCGCCCCCGAACGGCCCGAGGCTCTCGCCGAGCCGACCCGCAAGGTCGGCTCCGGCTGGATCGCCCTGTACGTCCTGGCCAACATCGGGATGTTCGTCCCGATGCAGGCGCCGACCACGTTCCTGATACCCGCGCAGATCGCCCAGATCGACCCGGCGGGGAAGGTCGGCAGTTACGCCTGGGTCAGCATGATGGGCGCGATCTCGGGAATCGTCATCGCGCCACTGGCCGGCGCGCTCAGCGACCGCACCACCAGCCGGCTCGGCCGCCGCCGACCGTGGCTGATCGCGGGCTCGCTGGTCTGCATGGCGGCGCTGGCCTGCATCGGCGTCCAGACGACGGTCGCCGGAGTCGCGCTCGGCTCTCTCGTGCTGTCCGCCTCCTTCATGGTCATCGGTGCCGGGCTCTCCCCGGTGGTGCCCGACCGGGTCCCGGTCGGACAGCGCGGTGTGGTGCTGGGCTGGGCCATGGCCCCGCAGGCCGGCAGCATGATCGCGGGCGGGCTGCTGCTCGGGCTGGTCACGGGCTTCCCCGCGCAGTACCTGCTGATGGCCTCGTTGCCGCTGCTGATCCTGCTGTTCGCGACCGCCATGAAGGACCCGCCGCTTCCCCGCCGGCACCGCGAGCCGTTCTCGCTGCGTACCTTCCTGGACGGCTACCGCATAAGCCCGCGCGAGCACCCCGGCTTCGTCTGGGCGATGAGTTCCCGGTTCATCATGGGGCTGGGCTACGGCCTGGGCACGCTCTACATGCCGTACTTCCTGGACGACGTCCTGCACTACGAGCAGTTGTTCCCCGGCCAGTCCACCGAGGACGGCCTGCTCATCGTGATCGGCGTCAACTGCCTGGCCACGATCTCGACGGTCGTCCTCAGCGGCTGGCTGTCCGACAAGCTGGGCAAGCGCCGCATGCTGGTCTTCCTCGGCGGCGTCACGATGGCCGTCGCCGCGATCCCACTCGCGCTGTCGCCCACGTGGACCATGACGCTGGTCGCAGCCGTCATCCTGGGCCTGGGCTACGGCGTGTACCTGGCCGTCGACACCGCCCTGGTCACCGAGGTGCTCCCTGCCTCGGCGGACCGCGGCAAGGACATGGCCCTGGCCAACCTGATGACCTCCCTGCCCTACGTTCTGGCTCCGCCGATCGCCTCGATCGTGCTCGGCAGTCCCGGGGGCTACCGCTCGCTCTTCCTCTGCTCCGCTGCCATGTCCGCGCTGGGCGCGGTATTGGTATGGAAGGTCAAGAGCGTCCATTAGCGCTCAGGAGGGTGGCGGTGCCTTCCGGCAGCACGTCGGTGATTCGCTCGATGTGACCACGACAACGCCCGGGCGGCCCCAGTCGTTCGCGCTTTCGGACGATGCGTCACGACGGGGCGAACGCAGTCTGATGCGGCACTAGTTGCCAAGGGGCCGGATTCGATCGTTCAGATAGCTGTTGAGGACTCGCTTGCACTCGGCGATCAGCTGCGAGTCGCCCTGCGGATCGGTACGGAAGGCCAGTTTCAGCACGCTGTCCGCGCACTCCAGGGCCACCCGCACAGCGATCTCGAGTTCGGCGTTGCCCTGGGCGCCGGTCAGGGTGGCGGTCAGTGCGCGCAGCCGTTCGGCGACCGCGGTGTTGTTGTCCAGGGCGGGCTCCAAAGTGTGGTCCTGTCCCGCCGCGCCGAAGTCGACCACGCCGAAACCGGTGATCGTCCGGCGCATGGTGACGAACTCGTCGACGGTCATATCCACGATGCCCGAGATGTCTTCGGGTTCCTCGTGTTCCAGCCGGGCCGCGACCCGCTCCAAGAAGGTCTCCAGATTGCGGGCGGCGAGCGCGCCGATCAGCCCCTCCTTGTCGGAGAAGAACTGGTAAAGGGTGCCGATGGGCACCTCGGCTCTGCGGGCCACCTCCTTGGTGGTCAGCGCGGCATAGCCGACCTCGTCCAGGAGTTCGGCGCAGGCGTCCAGCAGCCGTTCGAAGCGTTCGACGCTGCGCTTCTGGACCGGCAGCCGGCGCAGCGTCCCTGCGGTGCGATCTTGATTCACGCTTCCATCATCCCATCGGAAGGACTAACATGAGCCCCACTCATGTTTTAGGAGGTTGGGTGTGACACTGGACCATCTGCCCGCGGACTTCATCTGGGGCGCCTCGACGGCGTCGTATCAGATCGAGGGCGCCACCAAGGAGGACGGCCGCGGACCGTCGGTATGGGACACCTTCACCGCCCGACCCGGTACGGTCCGCGACGGGCACACCGGTGACGTGGCCTGCGACCACTACCACCGGTACGAGGAGGACCTCGCGCTGATGGCCGAGGCGGGCCTCACCGGCTACCGCTTCTCCATCGCCTGGCCCCGGATCCAGCCGACCGGTGAAGGTGAGGTCAACCCCCAGGGCCTGGACTTCTACGACCGCCTGGTCGACGGCCTGCTCGCACGCGGCGTCGAACCCGTCCCGACCCTGTTCCACTGGGACCTCCCGCAGGGCCTCGAAGACGGTGGCGGCTGGCTGAACCGCGACACCGCGCACCGCTTCGCCGAGTACGCCGCCATCATGGCCGACAAGCTGGGCGACCGCGTCCAGAAGTGGATCACACTCAACGAGCCGTTCATCCACATGGTCTGGGGCTACGGCCTCGGGATCCACGCGCCGGGCCGCACCCTGTTCCTGGATTGTCTGCCGGTCGCCCACCATCAGCTGCTCGGCCACGGCCTGGCGCTGAGAGAGCTGCGGGCACGCGGCCTTCAGGCGATGATCGCCAACAACTGCACCCCGGTCTGGGCCGCCTCGGACGCTCCCGCCGACCGCGCCGCCGCGCAGGCCTATGACAACCTGCACAACCGCCTGTTCAACGACCCGATCCTCACGGGCGCCTACCCCGACCTGTCGGCCTTCGGCGCGGACGCCACTCTCGGCGGCTCCGTCCAGGACGGCGATCTCGAACTGATCTCGGCCCCCCTGGACGCGCTCGGCATCAACTACTACAACCCGACCCGGATCCAGGCGCCGGCGTCCGAGGGGCTGCCCTTCGAAGAGGCCCCCATCGAGGGCTACCGCCGCACCGCCTTCGACTGGCCCGTCGTCCCCGACGGCCTGCGGGAACTGCTCGTCGGCCTCAAGGAGCGCTACCCGGCACTCCCGCCGGTCTACATCACCGAGAACGGCTGTTCGGTCGAGGACGTCATCACCGCGGACGGCACCGTTCCCGACCTCGACCGCATCGACTACTTGGACACCCACCTCCAGGCCGTCGACGCCGCGGTGGCCCAGGGCGTGGACGTGCGCGGCTACTTCACCTGGACCCTGATGGACAACTTCGAATGGGCCGAGGGCTTCCACCAGCGCTTCGGTCTCGTCTACGTCGACCACGACACCCAGGTCCGCACCCCGAAGGCATCCTTCGCGTGGTACCGCGACCTCATCCGCGCTCAGCGCGGTTGAGCCGCCCGCCGAACTCGCACGGATTCCGCACGCGCTCCGGCCGATCCCGGATGCCGGACTCGCACCCGAGCCGATCGGCAGGAACGTCGGGGTCGAGGAGCGACCCCCATACCCCTGGAAGCGGGGGATGCCTCGCGCAGGAACGGCGAGAGTGCGGCGGTTGCCCGGGCGTAGGCGCTGTCCGGGCCCGCCGGCTGCGGGCCGAGGAACGCGAGGCGGCCGGCCGGTACGAGCGCGCGCCCGAGATGGGTGAAGGCTGCAACGTGGTCGGCGAAGAACATGACACCGCCACGGCTGATGAGGACATCGAACCCGCGGTCGGGGAACGCGTGCACCTGCGCGTCGCCCTGCTCGAAGGTGACGTGGTCAAGACCTTCCGCGGCCGCATCACGGCGGGCGCGTGAAGCATGGCGCTCACCGGCAGCCGCAGGCGGTTGCCGAGCCCTGCCACCCGCCGCTTCTCCTCGCTGGCCGCCTGGATCCCGAAGGTGTTCTCCAGCAGCCACTGCTGCACGGACACCAACTGCTCCCGCCCGTGCCTTTGCGCACCCACCGCCCCGGCCGAGGTCCTCGCCCTGGACGTCGATGCCGCCCGCAGCCGTTAGAGGAATGCATGTGAGGTGAGGGCCTCGCGCCGGACAGGCCGGGCTCGCCGCCCTCGCGGGCGGCGAGCCGTTGAGATGGAACCCGCAGGGCTCAACCGACCGCGGCGGCAGGCTCTTCGGCTCGGGCCCGCGTGCCGGGGAGGCGGTAGGAATCGGTTCCGGTCTCGATGATCGTGCCAGTGAAGGTGAGATGGTCGACGATGGCCGAGCAGAGGCAACGGTCGGTGAAGGTCTTGACCCAGGGTGCGCTGTGAGGCGCTTCGTTGTGTCCCCGAGATTGAACCGGCTTTCGTGCTGCCCCAGCCCTACACGGTTCGGTACGCCCGGAGAAAGGTCCGCACTCCCTCGACGACGAGTGGCCGGACGCGGGTGTCCTCCTCGGCATTCGCGGAACCGAGCCTGTCCAGCGCGACGCCGAAGGTCAGCGCGATGAACTGGTCGGCCGCGAGTCGGGGGTCGGGGACGTCGAGCAGCCCGGCCGCGGCGAAGGCGGCGAACCGTTCGGCAAGGGCCTCGTCGGGGGTGTCGGCCATGGAGTTGTATCCCCGGTGCGGCAGGTGGCCGGATTCAGCCCGGACCAGTCGTTGCAGCGTTGCGTACTCCGCTGAGCCGAGCATGTCGGTCGAGATGCGCATCGAGAACGTGACCAGGGCGTTCTCGAGGTCGGGTGTCTCGGTGAGGTCGGTGAGGGTGTCGTCGAGGGTGCGTCGGATCGTGGTGATCAGTGACTGGCCGATGGCATCGACGACTGCTCGCAGCAGTGTCTGCTTGTCGCCGAAGTAGTCGTAGACCGTCCGCTTGGACACCTCGGCCCGGGCGGCTACCGCGTCGACGCTGGACCGGTCGAAGCCGTCGGCGAGGAACAGTTCCCGGGCCGCCGAGAGGATGGCGGCCCGTTTCCGTGCGGACCCTTCGCGCAGTGTCTTCGTCGTCGGTGTCTTCGTGGTCGGCATGGGAACATCGTAACGGTTCTACACTGCACGGTGTAGTGTAATAATGGCTCGGAGGGTGTCGCAGTCGTGCACCTGCCCCTCCTGGGGGAGCCATGCATGCGTCACCTCGGGTGCCGCTTCCCCGGGTTCACCTCTCCGGACGACCTCGGACCTGTCCACAAAGCACCATGCACACTGCGCCCCGCGTGATGGCCGCCGGGCCCGGCAAAGCGGCAGCACTACGCCTACGGCCGACCCCTTGCTCGCCCGGCAATGACGGAAAGGACGTCCATGACCGCAACTCTGGCTCCCCCGGTTCGCATCGGGAAGGCCGCTGTCGGGGCTCTCGGCATGCTGGCAGTCGCCACCGGTGCCTTGGAATCGGTGGTGACCCCGACGCTCCCGCTCCTGCAACGCGAGCTGGACATGAGTCCCGCCGAAGGGGCGTTACTCAGCATCGTGCTCCTCATCACCGGCGCGCTCGTCACCCCCGTCGCAGGCAGATTAGGCGACCGCTACGGCGGAAAACGGGTCCTGATCCGGCTGATGGCGGTGGTGAGTGCCGGTGGTCTGGTGTCCGCCCTGGCGCCGAACCTGCCGGTGCTGCTGCTCGGTCAGGTACTGCAGGGAGCAATGGTGGGCGCGCTGCCCCTGTCGTTCATCCTGGTGCGCGAACACCTCCCTGCAGGAGAGTCGAAGGTGGCGATCGGGGTGGTCAGCGGGTTGTTCGTCGGGGGCGGGATGGCGGGAACGCTGTCGGCCGGGCCGGTGGCGGAAGGGCTGTCCCGGCACTGGATGTTCGCACTGCCGACGATCGCGGTCATCGGGGCCACCATGCTCGTCAACAGGCTGATGCCGCACGATCCGCCGGGCCGGTCGGACGACGCCGGGGTCGACTGGCCCGGCCTGCTTCTTCTGAGCGGGATGCTGGTCACGCTCATGCTCGTGCTCGCCCTGGCGCCCGACATCGGCTCGCAGCCACGCGTGCTCGGCGCCCTCATCGTGGTCCTGGCCGCCTTCGTGACCGGATGGACAGCCGTCGAGCGTCGTGCGGCCTCGCCGATGGTCGACCTGCGCATGCTGGCCCGGCCTGCGGTGTGGAAGTCGTGTGTGCTGACGTTCGTGATCTGCGCCGGCACCTCGGTGGCGGTCTATCTCGTCCCGCAACTGTTCGCGGTGCCCGCCGACGAGTACGGATTCGGGGCCGGGGCCACCGAGATCGGTTTCTTCCTGCTGCCCGGCGCCGTGGCCGCGTCGCTGGCCGGGCCGATCAGTGGGATCGGGGCGCGGCGTTTCGGCTCGCGCGCCGTGGTCACCACCGGGATCGTCATCATGGTCGCCGCCCTGATCGCCCTGGCAGCCTTGCACACCGAGGTCTGGCACCTCGTCATCGGCAAGATGATGATCGCGCTCGCCAACGGCCTGTGCGTCACGGCGATGGTGACCAGCACCGCCATATCCGTCGATCGAAGTGACACGGGCATCGCCACCAGTCTGGTCCTGGTGACGCGTGTGCTCGGCTACGCCGTGGGTGCGCAGGTCAGCGGTGCGATCCTCACCGCCAAAACCCCTGCCGGGTCGGATGTCCCGGCCGAATCGGCCTTCGTCACAGGCTTTGTCATGGCCGGTGCCGTTACGGCGCTGTCCCTGCTTGTCGCCCGAACCATGAGCAATGGAGTCAAGGAATGACCCACACCGATGTGTTGAGGGATATCCGTACCACGCCGAGGCGCAAGGTCCTGATATCCGGGGCCGGCATCGCGGGGCCCGCCCTCGCGTTCTGGCTGAACCGCTACGGATTCGCGGTCACGGTGGTCGAGAAGGCGCGCACACTGCGTGACGGCGGCTATCCCATCGACGTGCGCGGCACCGCACTGGAGGTCGTCCGGAGGATGGGAATCCTGCCGCGGTTGCAGGACATGCACATCGACCTGCGCCGGCTGACCTTCCTCGAAGGGGACGGCAGTCAGGTGGCTTCGGTCAACCCGCATACCGTCACCGGCGGCGTCGCGGGACGGGACCTGGAGGTGCGACGCGGGGATCTGACCGACGCTCTCCACACGGCGGTCCGTGACGACGTGGAGTTCTTGTACAACGACTCCATCGACACCCTCGAACAGTCCGGTCACGGGGTCGACGTCACCTTACGCGGGGGCAGCAGGCGTACGTTCGACATGGTGTTCGGCGCGGACGGCCTGCACTCACGTACCCGCGAGCTCCTGTTCGGCCCCGAAGCGCAGTTCCACCGGTACCTCGGCTACTGCTTCGCCGGATTCACCATGCGCAACACCTTCGGGCTCTGCCGCGAGACCACGTTGTGGAACACCCCGGGCAGGGCCGCGGCACTCTACGCCGTCGGGGACGACGACGAGGTGCACGCCTTCCTGAACTTCGCCCACCCGGAACCGCCGTTCCACGCGTTCCGGAACCCGGAAGCCCAACGGGACCTGGTCGCCGCGGTCTTCGCCGACGCGGGATGGGAGGTCCCGGGCATGGTTGCCGCCATGCGCGACGCGGACGACCTGTTCTTCGACGTGGTCAGCCAGATCCGCGTGCCCCGCTGGTCCAGCGGCAGGGTCGCGCTGGTGGGCGACGCCGCGTACTCGCCCTCGTTCCTTACCGGACAGGGTTCCAGTCTCGCGCTCGTCGGCGCGTACATGCTCGCCGGTTCCCTGGCAGACCGGGACCACGCCGCAGGTTTCGCTGCCTACGAACACAACACCCGTGAGTTTGTGACCCTGAACCAGGATCAGGTCGGAGAGGGCGATGCCGTACTCTTCCCGACCACCGCTCAGGCCCTGGAGCGGCGCAACGACATGCTGCGCAATCTCAGTGCCATGCCCTCCACGCAGGGACGACCGGCCCATTCGGCCCTCACCCTGCCCGAATTCATGCCCATGACGTGAGCCCGGCCCCAGAGCTGGTGACGGTGGGTGCGCTGATCGCGGAGCCCTCGCTTTGCTGGTGCTCGGGTGGGCAAAGGAGACATAGGTGATCAGGGTTACGAGTCTGCCCTGGCGTATTCCAGTCGCTGTCGATGCGGGCGGTCGGGAGGGTCGGCATGACTGACCGCGGCTGGGACGTCAGCAGGAAAGTGAACGGAAGTAAGCGGCATGTCGCGGTGGCCCCCCTCAGACTGCTAATTTCCGGCGTTTTCAAAAAGGCTTGATGTAGACCATCGCGTGGGAACTTGTTCCCTATTTTCTCGCCTTGATCATTTCCTGCGTCGGCTTCTCAGCGATTCTCTTTATTCGGCGGGCGACTGCGTCGCTGAGTATGCCCAGCGGTGGCATTGGCTTGGAGATGAGAACGCCACCGGGCTAGGTTCTGTCCGGCGGATCACGTGAGCGCAACGCGCGCTCGCGTCGCTGATTCGGGTCTTGCGTGAAACGGAGGAGTTCTGCGTGCTTGTGGTGAGGATGTCCGCCCGAAGCGCGGCAGTCGACGACGACCGCCGTGAGTTCAGCCTTCTGGGCAAGCGCCAGGTCAGCGGGCTGGCCCTCGCGCGCCCTGTCACCACAGGCGTCCGGTCCCGCTCGGTTCTGGAGCTCCAACAAGACCACGGTGGTGCGCAGTTCAGGGCTCTGGTGGGTGGTGAGTTCGTGCCGGGAGAAGGGGACCGACTGGCCTGGCGGGTCAGGCACTGGGAGACGGTCCGGCCTACGCCACAGCAGGGGATGCTGCACGGTACGCTGCTGCCGGGCCTACCCGAAGGGCTGGATCACGCTGCGGAGGCCGGTCTGCATGCAGACCTCAACAGTGGGGCGCTGCCGGCCGGACGGCTGGTGATCGACCGGGCGGGCTACGACCAGGATTCCTCCTTGGTGCTGTTCGCAACGGCCGCCGAGCTCCTGCTGCACATCCTGCTGGCGGGCGCCTTCGGATCGCCCGCGGAGCCGATCATCAGGTCCTGGGTGGCCACCGGCCGAATTCCGGTGGCGCTGCCCAGAGTTGACGTCGAGGTGTAGGCATGGTCCATGCGATATGGGCCACCACGGATTCCCACCACGCCCAGCCCGCCGCCACGCAGAACAGCGCGGTCGCCAGTGGCAGCAGGACCGGCGGTGCCCACTGCGCGACGTCGCCGCGGGGGAGCTGCTGTTCGGTTCGGTGGCCGACCTTGGCCAGCCACATCAGGTACACCGACACCTCGACCGCGATCACCAGCCACATCAAGAACCGTAGTTCCCGTGGTTCCCGTAACGTGCCCACTCACTCATCGACTGGCCCTCCTCCTCGATCACCAGGCCGGCGGGGCAAGTACTGGCCCGGCGCTGCCGCCCACCAGGGGCGCCGTCACCCTCAGGAGTGGTTGATGATGCGCAGTTCACCGTGGCTGACGACGGCGCCAACCTCGCCAAGCCAGTTGGCATGGGCAGCTGGTTCTAAGGCGGGCGCGGCGGGACTCTGCACTGTACTCGGCCCAGTAGGGGAGTTTGAGGGACTCCCACGTGGAGCGGCTGCTCACGCCAGTGCCTTCCTGACGTGCCCCGTCCCGATCCCGGCACGCCAACGAACACCGACGAGCTGCTGAGAGTGATCTCGGCGGTGCGGGCCGGTGCAATGCCATGCTCCTTGCGTTCCAGTACGCCGGATCGGGCGGCGGCTGGAACGTGGCTTGCCTCGGGCCATGCCGCCCGTCATCCAGCGGGCCCACGGGCCAACGCGGATGACACCGTCACGGGTTCACTCGGACGAGTGCTGTACCTCGAGCCTCGGTCCGGCCCGGCCAGGTGAGGGGGCAGGTGAGCGGGAGAACCCGTTCGGTCAGTCGGCCAGTGAGAGAGGTGGTGGTGAGGGCGGGTTCGGTGAGCCAGTCCGCTGCGGCCAGCCGGTCGGCCAGAGAAGCCAGTTCGCCGGGGTCGACGGCGCACCAGGAGGCGAGGTGGTCCAGGTCGATGCCCTGGTCGCCGGAGCCAAGTCGTCCGTCAGGGGAGCTGTGGGTGGCCAGGACGAGGGCGAGCAGCCGGGTGCCGGCGGTGGTCTTGGCCTTGCGGAGCTTCTTGTCCAGGACGACTCTCTGGGCCCATCCGCTGAGCTTGGGCCGCAGTTTCCTGCCGAACGTGAACGGTCCCGGCTTGTCCTCGTCAGGAACCAGGGAGGGGATGGTGATGGGGGTGGGGTTTTCGGGCCGGGAAGCGAGCAGTTCGGCCGGGGTTCCGGGAAGGCGCAGCCAGTCGGAGTCGGCCAGCTGCGTGATCAGGGCTTCCGGCTCGCTCAGGCCCAGTCCGGTGAGGTCCTGGCCGACGAGGTTGCCCGTGCCGGTGCGCGCGGCGCGCAGAGTCAGCATCACCACCAGCAGGCGTACCTCCGGACCGGGCAACGGGGCAGTGTCGGTGGCGTGGGCCAGGACGGACCGGGCGTGGTCCCACTGGGCGGGGCCGATCAACAGGCGGGCCACGGCCGGGCCGCTGCCGTCCGGCTCGGTGCCGCTCGCCGTGTGGCCGGTGCGCTGCTGGTGCTGGAGGCGGGCGGCTGCGGCGGCCTGCTCAGCACGCTGGGCGTCCAGTCGCAGGCGGGTGTCGCCAGTGGCCTCGGCCCACGCCGCGAAGGCGCTCGCCTTGCGGGTGTGGAGATCGGCCAGGAGCGCCAGATCGGGCTCGCTGCGCTTCTGGTAGTCACGGAAGAGGTCACCGAGTTCGACGAGTTCGTCCCGCAGGGCGACGGGCCGCAGATCGTGCGGGATGACGCGCTGCGCAATCTTCGCCTGCCGTGGACGACGCCGCACCGGTGCGGAACGGGGAGCCGGCACCCCCGTCCCGGCCGCGACCTGCCGGTCGGAGAACTGCGGCGCGCCCGCGCGCGGGGCTACGGAAACCCGAGGTTCGGAGTGTGGGGAGGCGGGGGCCTGGGAGGTGGCTGCGGTCCTCGCTCCGGGGGTGGCGGCTGCGCACCGTGAGCAGCACTCCGTGGCCTGCCACCAGCGTCCTTCCCGGTCGGTGACCACGGCCAGGACGACTGGCCCGCCGCACCGCCAGGGTTCGGCACGCGCATCCCGGCCGGTGTCGGGCAGATGAGTGTGGCAGCCCTCGGCCCTGCACGCGCAGTACGCCCCGGCCCTGGGAGCGGGGGCTGCGCGAAGGTGGGCCTTGAGGTGGGCGACCGCGGCCGCACGGCCGGCGGCCGCGGACGGCAGACGCTGATCGGTACAGGCGGGTCGGCTGCACGAGATGCGCACCGCCGTACTGCCCCGGCCGACGGCGTCCAGACGCACCGTCCACCGGCGTCCCGGCACCCGCTCATCCAGTTCGCTCCCCGCAACCTCGGTCATCCCGTTCTCCCTCCCGCTTTCGCGTCCCTGGCCGCCACGCGCCGTCTGCCATCGTGGCGGGCCCAGCGTATGCGGCACAGGGGGCGAAAATCGGTGAACTCGCCCTGTACGTGCGGCAGACTCGTAGCCTCGCACAGCGAAGATCCTTCTCAGGACGGTCTATGCGTCGCGGGCGTGGATGGCACTGAGGGATCACGTTCTCGATTTGCTCCTTCTCGTGGTTTACGCGGGGGGTCGGCGCGGCACTCCATCCGAAAATCGAACAGATATGGCATTGTTGTTGTGTCCAGGGGCTCGCAGAGAATCAACATGCGGGTTTGATCTCCTTGGGGGCAAGCTGCTGTACGTGTCGAGGTGGGGGGCCGCGTCCGTCGGGGTGCGGAATCCGGCGGTTGAGGGCGGGATCGCATGCTCGGCCTGGAGGGGCAGACCGTCTTGGACGGCCCGCTTGAGCGTGCTTCCGGCGACGCCGAAGAGGTTCAGGCCTTCGCCGAGTCCGGCGCCGCCGACCGTCGTGAAGCAGTACATCGAGCGGCAGCAGCGCCCCATGACCGAGGTTGACGTGCCCGATTGCTAGCGTTCGCATGAGAGCTACAACCCTGTTGCGTGTGAGCAGCATTGGCGACACCGAGTCGGTATGTGAGCTCCTTCAGGTCGAGCCCGACATCGAGGTGCGTGCCCGGGGAATGGGAAGAACGCCCCCTGGCTGCGGCCTCAGCTGCCGGCGACGGCTCAAGAAGCATCGATCATGCTGGGTTACGAGCTGTATGGACTGATCGCCAGACAAATCGCTATCATCCGCTGGGTATGCCGTTGGCAGCTCAACACGCTTGTGTTGCCGCCCACGCGTTGCCGATACGTGGCAGTGCTGTCGCGGATCGGCGCGAGCGGAGCAAGAGTGGTTACGGGGGCGGGAATGTCGACCATCGGGCTGGCCGCGGCCATCGAAGAGCTGCGGGAGGAGTTGTACCAGGCCCAGGTTCAGAGCGCCGGGCAGCAGTTCGCCTTTCAGGTCGAGGAAGTCCATCTGGAGCTGCTTCTCGAGCTCAGGGACGGGCTCAAGGGCGACGGCAAGTTGAATTTCGGCGTGGCGACGATAGGCGCGAGCGGCGAGCACTCCACCGCTCGCACGCACAAACTGACTTTGAAACTGCAGGTCAAGGACCGTGCCGCAGGGGGCTCAAACCCCGAGATCAGCCAGGACGTGTCAGGGTCCTGGGCCGACGAGGATTGAGTTGGACCAGCGGAGGCTGGCACTCATCCGCAGTGGTGATGTCGACAAGTATCACTGCGTCGGAACTGGCTATCTGATCGCGCCTCGTCTGGTGCTCACTGCCCGGCATGTCCTGGTGGACAAGAGCAGTGGTGAGCCGTGGTCGAAGATCAATGTTCAAGTTGGACACCCTCGGGATTCCGACGCATCGCCCCGCAGGGCGACCGTGCTGTGGGCGCCTGACCAAGGTCGTGACGTCGCTCTGCTGCGGTTGGGGGACCCGGTCGAGGTTTCCGGGACGGTGCAGTGGGGCCGCCCAGTCGGCAGCGCTCCACTGCGCTACGAGGCACTGGGGTATCCCCTGGCAACTGTCAAAGAGGGGCAACGCAGCGTCGAGCATCTGAGGGGAGTGTTACCTCCGCTGGCCGGTGGTGCCGACGCCCGGGATCTGTACGTCCTGGACCAGGACCCGGCGCCGGGGAAGCGCGCGGACGGCAAGCAGGCGTGGTCTGGAGCATCCGGCAGCGCGGTTTTCTGCGAGGGCCATCTCGTCGGAGTGGTCATACACGATGACGACGCCTTCGAGAACCGCCGTCTGCACGCCTGCCCGGTTCGCTCCTTCGCCGACGACCCGCATTTCGTGGATCTCCTGCAGAGATACGGCGATTGCTCGCCTCGGCTGATCGACATCAGTGCGGCACTGTCGTCGAAGTTGAGCGCATATTCCGGACAAGCCGTCCTCTTCAGCAGGCCGCCCGCCCCGCAGACACTTACGCAGGCAGAGGAAGACCTCCTGCGCCCGCTATGGGCATTGCTCGAGGACCCTTCTCTGTGTGTGGCCCATGCGCGGACGCTCGTGCAGCGGCTCGGTTTTTCTGTGCCCGACGGCTACTCACCGTCCGTTCCGGATCTCATCCCCCTTCTGTCGGAGCACCCGCGGGCGCTGGCTACCCTCAGCGAGTCGCTCGCTTCGACGTCTGGCGTCAAGAACGAGGCTGTGCGGGCGGAACTCACCGGCCTCCTCGCGCGCGGCCGGGTCTTGGGCAGCAGTGCGCTGCTGTCGGTTGGCGAACACGAGCGGCTGATGGCCGAGTTACGCGGGATCGTGGAAGACGATCCCGCCTTGGTGCCACGCGCGGCGCGGTCGGCACTGCGGTTCACGCCGCTGCCCGAGGTGTTGCGTCCGGTCCGGTTGTCTTCCGACGATCTCGAATGTGCTGTCGAGAAGTTGGAGGCCCTTTCAGACAGCGCTCCAGTGCCCGACGGCACACCGCAGGTTCCTGCCCTGTTGCATCTCGTCGAGTACGTCGCCGCAGCCGTGGACGAGCGGCAATTGACCACGCTGCGGGAGTGGAACAACCGTGTTGCCGAACGGCTCGGAATCCATCCCTCGGCACTCGCGGAACGTCGCTCCGATGCCGGCCGATGGGCAGCGCACCGCCCCGCACCCGTGTCCCGCGTACTGGTGGAGGCGAGCCGCAGCTACGGTGATCCCGAGGGCTGGTACCGATGCAAGGTCTGGCTCCTCCGTACGGACAGCCCGCCGGCCCCGCTCCCCTCTGTCACGGACCGCCCGCTGACGGCGGAGGAGGTGGCACGGGTCGTCCGCGACGCCGTCCACGACGTCCAGTCCAGTGACGGCCAAGACCGCGTCCCCCTCGTCAGCGTCGTCGTGGACCGGGCGGGACTGCACTTGCCCGTGGACGAGTGGAACCCGGGACCCGAGAACATGTTCGATCAAGGTGTGCCGCTCGGTGCCGAGTTCCAGCTCACGCTCAGCTGCCCTGAGATGAGCACCCTGGTGAGGAATCGAGACGACGCGCAGCGCCGTCGCTGGCAGAGCGGGCACGGGACGCCCCTCGTCGTCGACAGCGACTGCGGCACCGAGCAGCAGGTCGCTCTGCTGCTGAAGACCAGTCACCGCAACACCCGCCAGGTCGTGCTGCACGGGCCTCCTGAACAATGCGCCCGGCTGCTCGACGTGTGCCTCGCGCTGGGCGTCCCCGTGGTGCTCTGGGACCGAGCAGCCCAAACGTTCGGGCACGCCTCCCAGCTCGACCCGTTGCAACCCAATGGGCCAGTGACCGGTCTACCCGAACGTGTCTGGGGTTACCGGGGGAATGCCTACGGCGACCCTGTAGGGCATCCGGCCCGGCCGTCACTCGTGTGGGAGGACATGGACTCGTTCCCGTTGAGTGGCCTGCAGTTGCTCGATCCAGCCGCCTTGGAAGGAACCGCTCCCTCATGACAACGGAAGACATCACAAGGAGTACTCCGAACGACGGGTGGCGGCTCTTCCGCGGCGACGGAACAACCCGCCGAGTAGAGTTCCCCGAAGCACCGCCATGGCGTCGGTTCAATCCGCCCGCCGAGGTCTTCGCTCCGCCGAGGCCCTATCTCATCGGCTCCGCCGAGGCAGATGTCGTGAACGCGGCTATCCTCCTGCGCCGACCATTGCTGGTGTCGGGGTATCCGGGCACCGGCAAATCCTCCCTGGCACACGCCGTCGCCCACGAACTGGACCTCGGCCGCGTCTTGCACTGGCCGATCAACAGCCGCTCGACCCTGCAGGAGGCCCTGTACCGGTATGACGCCGTCGGCCGGCTGCGCGAAGCGAACCTGCACCGTGACAGGCATGACAGCCGTGACCCCAGCGCCACCGAGCCCGGGATCGGCAGCTACGTCCGGTTGGGTCCGCTGGGCACGGCACTTGTACCGCGCGCCCGGCCCCGGGTCCTGCTTGTCGATGAGCTGGACAAAGGCGATGTGGACCTGCCGAACGACCTGCTGAACGTCTTTGAGGAAGGCGAGTTCGAGGTGCCGGAACTCGCCCGGCTGACAGACCACGAGTCCGTGGTCAAGGTGCTGACCGATGACCCCGACGAACGGATCCCCGTCGTACGCGGCCGGATCCGCTGCGCGGAGTTCCCCGTCGTGATCATCACTAGCAACGGCGAGCGGGAGTTTCCTCCCGCATTTCTCCGGCGATGTATCCGACTCGATCTGCCCGAGCCGGACGAACAGACACTGCGCGGCATCGTCGAGGCCCATCTCGGAGCCGGCACCCTGCAGGACGTCGACGACCTGCTCCGGGAGTTCCTCGGGCGCCGTGCGCCCGGCGAGCTGGCCACGGACCAGCTGCTCAACGCGGTGTTCCTCCGCAAAGGAGGGGTGGATCTCGACGCCGGCGGACTGCTGAACGCCGTACTGCACCGGCTCGGCAGGACGGTGTAGCAACGTGCCCGACCGTCTGCGGCGCGTGCTGGCCGACAGCGGAGTGGATCTCTCTGGCGAGGAGCTGCTCGACGTTCTGTGGCTGGCCGAACGTCTGCCGCACAGTGACGGTGCCCCGCTGGCGCGTGCGGTGCGGCCTCGGGTCACTCCGCCCTCCGCACCCGGGGAGGAGCATCCACGGCCTGATGCGGACGAGGCCGGCACGACGGCGCCGCCACCCGCATCCTCGTTGACAGACGGAGCGCGGGAGCCGGGGGCCCCACTGCACGCAGGCCCTGCTGCGCCCGGTTCCGGAGCACAGCAGCGTTCGGGTCTGCCTGTGCGGACACCGGAAGGAAAATCCCTCGCGGCACACGAGCTCCACCTCGGCAAAGCACTTCGGCCGCTGAAGCAGCGGCTCCCAGATCCCTGGAAGCAAGAGCTCGACGAGGCAAGGACCGTCGCCGCCATGGCCGAGACGGGGCTGCCCGACGCCGTGATGCGACCGGCACGCGCACGCTGGCTCACTCTCGTCCTGCTGGTGGACGACGGCGTCTCCATGCTGCTTTGGCAGCGCCTAGCCTCGGAAATGCGGGTTCTGCTGGAGCGCAGCGGAGCATTCCGCGGCCTTCGCGTCTACGGGCTGGACAGCCGAGGCCAGCAGGCCCCGATGCTCCATAGCCGTCCCTACGAGGACGGCGGTGTACCCCTGCCGCCGTCCGTTGTGCGCGATCCGACGGGGAACACGCTGGTCCTCGTCGTGAGCGACGGCGTCGGTGCGGCCTGGCGGGACGGCCGGATGCAGACGGCGCTCGAGACGTGGGCGCGACAGGGACCCACCGCGATCGTCCATGCCCTGCCCACCCGCATGTGGCAAGGGTCGGGCATCCGGGCACAGCAGTGGCTGGTGACCACGCGGCGGCGAGGCGGGCCGTCCAGCGCCTGGCACGTGACGGATCCGGTGCTGCCTGCGGACATCGTGGCCTTCGACGGAGTTCCGGTGCCGGTACTGGCACCTGAGCCCACGGCGGTGGGGCGCTGGGCAAGCGTTGTCGCGTCCCCGGGCACCACGGCCGTACTGCCCCTCCTGGCGGACAGCGGAACACCCCCTTCACGCCCCTACGCCCACACGCGGCAGAGCGATACGCGGGAAGCCGTGCTGCGATTCCGCCACGCAGCATCGCCGGCCGCATATCGCCTAGCGGCCCACCTTGCGGCGGTCGCACCGATGTCGGTGCCTGCTATGCGCCTGGTGCAGGCTGCCTTGGGCCCGACCACGGACGCCGGGCACCTGGCGGAGGTCTTCCTCGGTGGGTTGATGCAGAGCACAGATCCGGCCGACCCGGCCCTGCCGGTCCGGCACCGCGCGTTCGACTTCTCAGAGGAGGCCCGGGACATCCTCCTCGGGACGGTGCCCGCACACGAACTCCTGCGCACTACCCGCACGATCACGGACGAGATCGGCCGGCTGGTCGGCCGTTCGCCGGACTTCCCCGCATGGCTCAGCCACCCCGACGGACCGGACAGGCTGAACGACGAGAGCCATCCCATCAGCCGGCTGGACAACCGGCTGATGACGCTGCTGGGGGTACAGCCCCTGGTAGCTCGGGCCGAAGACGCCTTCGAGAACGAACCGCAGCGGCATCCCACCGGACGGCAGGAATTCTCGCCCCTGTCGGAGCCCGTGCGGCCGTCCACGGATCGCGAGGAGCGTCCGCCCGCCCCGACCGGGCGGGAGACGGCCCCGACGGCGGCGCCGGACGGTCCCGAAGACGTCTCCTTCCAAACCCTTGACCTCGGTGCTTCCTGGTCGCCGCTGCTCACGGAGGACCCCCGTAGAGCCGGGCCCTACCGTCTGCACGCCCGCAACGTCGGCGGATGGCAGCGGGTGGTCATGTTCCTGGGGCGCGACGAAACGGGCGACACGGTGACGGTGCGGGTGCCGCTCCGTACGAGCCCCGAGGAGGCAGCAGAACTGCTCCGCACCGAGGCGGAGGCCCTGATCCGCATGGCCGGGACCGGAGCGCCCAAGCTGCTCGGCCACAGCGTGGAGGACTCCCCGCCCTGGCTGGCGACGGAATGCGCCCGCGAGCAGAGCGACGACGCGCGATCCCGTCCCGCGCACAACCTCCGTGCCCTCCTGGAGGACGGGGGACCGCTGGGGGACACCGCGCACTTCCGGCGCTTGGGACGGGACCTGGCCCAGGCCGCGCGGCACGCCCACAGCGTGGGGCTCGTCCACGGCTCGCTGACGCCCGACCGTGTGCTGATCACCGATCAGGACGTGCAGCTCGTCGGCTGGATGACGGCCAGCGTGGACGGTGTGCCGCATCGCCGGCGCGATTCGTTCCCGCAGGATCCTGCCTACGACCCCCCCCATGAACTGGAGGGCTTCGGCGGTCCGTTCGGTGTCACCACGGCGGGCGACGTGTACTCCGTGGGGGCCATTCTGCTCACCGCCGCGACGGGACAGTGGGGAGGGGGCTTCACTCCCCACACGCTGCGCGACGCCTGGGAGCACTCGGGCATGAACAGATCGCTCGGCAGGGTCCTGCTGGACTGTCTGGACTCGAATCCGGCGGCCCGGCCCTCAGCTGCCGAGCTGGTCGCGGCATTCGCCGCGCAGACCGACGGCCACCCCCATGGGAGTGGGGGCGAGCGCGCCAGGACTCGGGCCGCCGCCGGTGCGGCACCCGGTCAGTCCCAGCGCTTTCGGGACAGATTCACTCTGCTGGGTCATATGACCGACTGCCACGTCTTCGAAGGTGACGGCACACGGCCCATCCACGAGGAGAACGTCCAGATCCTTCACCGGGCTCAACGCGTTGCCCAGCCTCCCGTGGTCCAACAGTGGCGTGCCGAGATCGAAGCCGAGGAAAGCCGCAAGGCAGCCGCCGGTCTGCCGCACCGTTGGAACCGCCCGAGGTTCGCTGTCGAAAGCATCACCACCACCCGCACCCATCTCGGTGAGGACCCCATCGTCCAACTGCGTCTGTGCGCTGCGGACTACTACGACTTTCTGGCTGTGTCTCTCAACCTCGACCGTCCTCGCCCAGACCATGGCACCACGCTTCGCCACGAGTACCTGGTGGAGCAGGACCCCGTTTGGGCTCCGCCATTCCTGTCCTGCAGTTTCGGGGTGCATGTGGCAGTGGAGACCGGGGCCGACGGCAAGATGCTCTTCAGCCACCGCAGCGCCGGCGTCGCAGGCAATCCCGAGCGGTGGAATGCGTCTGCCAGTGAAGGTCTGTCCAGGCACGACATCCCCGAAGACGGCTCGCCGATCAGCCTGCACGCCACAGCGCGCCGGGCGTTGGAGGAAGAGCTCGGAGTCTTCCCCGAGGACAGGACGGATCTTGAACTGCTCGGCTTCGGACTGGACCTCCGCCGGCATCAGTGGGCCGCCTTCTTCCGGGCTGTGCTACCCGACCTCGGCGAGGAGGATCTCAGAAGGCGCTGGGCCCGAGGTGTGAGGGACAAGTGGGAGCACGACCGCCATGCCTTCGTGCCGGCCGACCCGGACTCCGTCCTCGACTTCATCCTGGAGCAGACGGTGGATGCGTGGGCGCCTTGCGCACCCGTGCTGCTCTACCTGGCGCTGGTGCGCGGAGCGGTCATCCGCCGTGGCGGGGACCCAGCAGGACGGCTTGACGTGGAAGCTGCCGAGCGGCGGGCTGAGCGACGCGGCCAGGAGATGACCGGTCCGGCGTAGTCCGAGAGCCGCAGGACTCAGTTGTGTTCATCCCTGAGCACCACTCACCCCGGCGCCCTCGCAGAACAAGCGCCGCCGATCCCTCCCTTGCCGCACTCCCCGTCCCATACGCCGAAGCCCGCTCCGTGCTGAGCCTATGGCTGGAGGCCGGAATGAGTCCGCCAGGCCCGGGGCAGCTCCCTACCAGCTCGTAACCCGAGCATGATCGATGCTTCTTGAGCACCGCGACATCCGCGATCGACGGGAACAAAAGCTCCTTCAACCGGAGCGCGACCGCCACTTCCTCGACCTGAACCCCCACACCTGGGCAACAGACCCCCAACTACCTCCAAAATAGCGAAAGAGCCCAGAAAGTGGGCCGGGACCCGTTCTCCTTGTGGGCATAGTCAGTCAGTTCTGTGCCGGTATGACGCAGCAGCCTCCTTGCTCTCCGTAGTTCTCCGGAGGGCTGTCGGATGCCTGTCGGCGGTGAACGTGAGCTGTCGGCGGTGTGTCGGTGGAGGCTGCGACCTTGGGCGGGTTGGTGCTCCCCATGAGCACGCTGACCCGAGTGCAAGGAGCCTGTCATCGTGTCTTCCGCGTCCCAGAGCCGACCGTGGAACGTTCAGTGGCTGCCGCCTGCCGAGGGCAGAATCTTCCTGGTAACCGGAGGTAACGCCGGGATCGGCTACTTCGTCGCGGAGCAGCTCGCCGCCACCGGTGCCGTCGTCGTACTCGGCAGCCGGGACACCGCGAAGGCCGCCGCCGCCATGGCCTCGATCCGCTCGCGCTTCCCAGGCGCGCACCTGCGGCACCTTCAACTGGACCTCGCCGACCTGTCATCCCTGAAGACCGCCGTGGACAGGCTGGGCCTCGAGCATCTCGACGCGGCGGTCTACAACGCAGGGGTCGCGCTCGATGACCCGCCGCGTCGAGAGACCGAGGACGGCCACGAGCTGATGTTCGGCACCAACCACCTCGGCCACTTCGCTCTCACTCAATGGCTGGCCCCATTGCTGTCCGCGGCGCCGACGGGCCGCATCGTGACGGTGGGAAGCTTCGCGGCACGGTCCGAGCGACTGGATCTCGGCGATCTGCAGTCGACCCAGGATTATCGGCCCAAGCGCACCTACGGCCGGTCGAAGCTGGCGCAGATGTGCTTCGGCTTCGAACTCGATCGCCGCCTGCGCGCAGTCGGCAGCGCGGTGCTCAGCGTGGTGGCCCACCCCGGCGGCGCACTGGACTCCCTCACCCCGTCCCGCCCGCCGGTACGCGTGACCACCCCCGGCGAGCGGCTGCTCGCTTTGCCCGCCGGACTCCTGGTGCAGGGCAAGGACGCCGGGGCATGGCCCGTTGTCCGTGCTGTCCTCGACTCGGAGGTGCAGGGAGGGCAGCTCTGGGGGCCGAAGGTCTTCGGGCTGCGTGGCACACCACGGCGCGAGCCCGTCCCCTCTCATATGACCGACCCGGCCGCCGCCGCTCGCCTCTGGGCGGCCAGCAGTGAGCTGGTCGGCGCCGATCCGCACCTCGGCTTCCGGTAGGTGTGCAGCTGCACCCAGCGCGGCCATCCAGCGGCCGACTGCGGTGCCCGGCCCGGCCAACCGGGACGCTCGGTCACACTGTGTCAGCAGTGCACGTCGGCTGCCGCCCATCCGGCGTTGGCCCGGTCGTACGCCTCGCGGACGGCGAGATCGTGCGGCAGGTCGAGGCGAGGGCGGTGGCCAGTGCGCGTACGGCGGGGTCGTCCAGGGTCAGCACGGCCACCGCCCGTTGCAGATCGGCGACGCACTGGTCGATGCTGCAATGCAGCAAACCCTCCTGGAGGTCCTGGAGCAGGCTGAGCAGGTCGTTGGTGCCCGGCTCGCCCGTCTGCGCGCGGCGCAGGACCTGGAGGACGGCGGCTCTGCCTGTGACGTCCCCGCCGCCCCCTCACGCAGCATGACGGTCGGCCGGGACGGGGGAGCGGTAGTCGGTGGATCCCGGCTGCTGTCCACACCGTGCGGATCTGTTCACATCGGGTGTGTGTTCATCATGAACGTGCAGGTCACGGGGGTGGCGTGGGCGGGTGATGTCGTACTGGTGCTGGTCGTCGGGGCCTGTCTGGTGTGTTGGGCAGCGGGCGATTTCGTGCTGGGTGAGGATCATCAGGGTCCGGACGAGGCGGGTGGCCCACTTCTCGTCGAGGCGGGGCTTGGTCAGCACGCGCCAGTTTTTCAGGTCGTCGCGACGGTAGCTCCGTCGCCGACTGGGAGCGAGATGTCAACGAGCAATGCCCCTGCCCTCGGGCAGGGCGTTGCTCGAGATGGTCTGTTTCAGGATGCCTTTTGGTCGGCGGGCTTCTCGATCTCGGTGGTCACCCGTGCCCCTCGGAAGAGCACCGGGAACCACAGGAGACATGCCAGCAGGGGGACCGCGGCGTAGGTGGCCATGCCCACACTGGAGCCCAGCCCGTCCATGAGCGCGCCGAGGACGAGATAGCCGATGCCGATGAGCGCCGACTCCACGAATGCGATCATCGACAGCAGGCTCGCCCGGTGGCGCGACGGCACGGCCTCGTTGAACACGTTGTCCACGATCACGGCGGTGATCTCGGGAATCCCGACCAGGGCCAGGAAGGCGGCGATGGTGACCCAGACAAGGCCGAGGCCGCTCAGGCCGAGTGCCGCGGCGAGCGTCAGGAGAGACACCGGGACGATGACCCGATACCCGATGCGCCGATCCGCGCGGTCCGACAGCAGCGGAGTGAGCCCGCCAGCGAAGAATCCCGCCGATATGACCACGCTGACCAATGCGGTGCCTGCTCCCTGATCGGAGAGGGTCTTCTGCGTAAAAATGATGTACGGCGTCAAAGTCGCATGCATCAATCCGGACACCACGACAAGCGTCACGAGCGCCGGTGTGGCGACCCGAAGCATCGCCCGCCATGCTGTGGCGTCGCTGTGCTTCTCCTCGGCTCCGTCCTGCTCGTCTACCGCGTCCGCGCCGCGGATCTCGGGTACCCGTGACATCAGCACCACCACAGCCAGGGCGAGGCACGCCGCCGAACCGATGTAGACGACTCCCCAGGAAATCTGCTGCAGTTGGCCGCCGAGGACGATGGCGGCTCCCGAGGTGACCGTCCCGAGCATGGTGAACCGGGACTTGACCTTGACGTAGCTGGCCGTTGCACCGCGACGCACGAGCAGGTCGTACAGCAGGGCGGTGTCCGAACCGGACACACATGCCATGCCCACGCCCTGCCCGATGAACAGCGCCAGGAACACCCAGTAGTTGGAGAACGCCACCTGACCGAGCAGGCATCCTGCTATCAGCATCTGGCCGATCACGATGCTGGCACGCCTGCCGACTCGGTCGGCGATGACTCCCGTCGGCAACTCCGCAAGTGCGCTGACCAGGTAGAGCAGTGTCTGCAGTAGGGCCACTTGCGCGGCGGAGAAGCCTCGCTGCTGAAGGAAGAGGACGAATACGCCGCGCTGGAATAGCGTGTTGGTGAGCACAGCGTATATGTAGAACGGGCGCGTGACGCTTCGTGCTGCATTGTCGACTGCAGCCGACCCGCTAAGGGCCTCTGTGGTGCCGGTCATGTTGCGGGCTCCCTGGTGACTCCGGTGATCATTGAACTGCGCCCAACCTGAATCGCTTCCGGTCAGCGGTGCTGGCGTGGGAGGGCGGTGGCGTACTCGCGCTGGTCGGGGGACGGGAGTCCGGAGCGTAGATCATCTGACACGTCGGGGATGAGGTTTCCGGCGATGTCTGCGTGGGTTGCGGCCGGGCTATATCCGGGCGGGGGCCTGGGTGTTCGGGAGGGAGGTTGTGTCGCCGCTGGAGAAGATCGCAGGTCGTCGTGCCGAGCTGGATGAGCTCGCCCAGGCGCTGGCCAAGCAATTGGCCGAGGCGGACGCCGAGCGTGAGGAACTCGCGGTCGCGAAGCGGGTAGCTGCGCCGTCTGTATGAGCAGGAAGCCGAGGCTGCCGCCGGGACACCGCAGCGGGTGCAGGTCGAGGGCCGGTCGGTGTTGAAGGTGCCGTACCGGGCCGAGGTGCCCGATGCGTCTGCGCTGCCGGGCGGCTACCAGCGGATGCTGGGCATCGTGGAGGCGGCGGGCGGGCCGGTGATGGTCGAGGAGGTCGGCGCCGAGCTGGGGATCGACGCTACGATTGCCGGTCGGCTGGAGCCGTTGCGCGGGAAGCTGTCGAAGCCGGCCGATCGGGGCCGGCTGCGCAAGCTGCCGAACGGCACCTTCACCACCCGGCCGTGACAGTCGCCTGGAGACTCCCATCTGCCGGGCCCCGAGGCGTTCGTTCTGGACGGCATGTTGCTGCCCAACCCCTTCACCTCGGATCAGCCTGAGGTTGGAAACGGCTCAGGGAGGTGGGCGAGGGCGCCGTCGAGGAGCGCCCGGGGGTCGACTCGGTCCGAGTCGTAGAGCCAGGAGATGACGACGCCCAGTGCGATGGAGATGATGCGGTCCGCTTCGGGTGCCGCCTGGGCCGGGGGGTGGTCCGCCGCGGCCAGGGCGGACACGACGCTCTGTCTGGCCTCGGCGAGGCACCTGGTCATGAAGGCGTGTGCGGGATGCGCCGGGACCGTCGCCTCGCACAACAGGACCACGTGCGCGGCGGTGACCCAACGGGGGCGCTGCGGCAGGGAGTAGAGCCACTGGGCCGGGTCTTCGCCTTCCGGCCTCGGGGCGTCGATGACCTCCGTGAGCACGGCGTCGAGCAGGTCGCGCTTGGTCCGGGCGATGTGGACCAGGGCTGCCTTCGTCAGGCCGGCGTCGTCGGCGATCGACTGTATCGAGGCCTCGTGGTAGCCCTGCTGGGCGTAGCGGCGCGCGGCGGCTTCGAGGGCGCGGCGGCGGCTCTCGGGTTCGATCACGGGCGGGGCCGGGTCGGTGATCTGTCCGCCGGTCTCCGCCGGGGCCTCCGGGGCGCCACTGTGCGTCAATCCCATTTCGTAGGCGGCTAGTTGACCGGGGATGTCGATCTCACCGGGGAAGTAGAGGGAGAGGATCTGAAGGCCTTCCCAGAGTGCGCCGAGGCGCAGTGCTGCGAGTGATGCGGAGCGTTCGTCGGGGCTCAGCGGCAGCAGGAACCGTGTCGCGAGGGTCAGGCCGGTCGCGCGGCGGCGGCGCATGAGTTCATGGCCGGGGTGCTCGGGGCTGGTCGCTTCCCCCAGCAGGGCGGTGAACAGCTCGATCCAGCCGGGGACCGTCTCGTTCCTCCGCGCGATCGCGGCCGCCGTGAGGACGGTGCCATCGGCCTGCTCCATGGGCCAGTCGCCGTATGCGGTGTCGAGCCGTTCGATCAGGGCCGTGAGGATCTCCTCGCGGGATCCGAAGTGGCGCAGCAGCGCGGGGTGCGAGATGCCGGATGCCGCGGCTACGTCGCGCAGTGACGTCGCCCGGTACCCGTTCTCGATGAACAGGACGTGTGCGGCGTCGAGGATGCGCGCCGCGCGCTCCCGCCCCGTGCGGTACGGACCTCGTGAACTTCCCATGATCCCAGTATCCCAGTGTGCTAGCCTCACCCAAAATTTACCACCACGTTGGTAACTTTTCGTCGCTGGCGACGACAACAGAACGGACAGCACCATGACGAACCTGCGGGACGACTTCCTCTGGGGCGCGGCGACCTCGCCGCACCAGATCGAGGGGAACAACGTCAACTCGGACTGGTGGGCGATGGAGCACGCCCCCGGCTCCCCCCTCCCGGAGCGGAGCGGCGATGCCGTGGACAGCTACCACCGCTACCCCGAGGACATGCGGCTGCTCGCCGACGCCGGGCTCAACGCCTACCGCTTCGGGTTCGAGTGGGCGCGCATCGAACCCGCCGACGGGGAGTTCTCCCGTGCCGCGCTCGACCACTACCGGCAGATGGTGGACACCGCGCACGACCTCGGCCTCGCGCCGGTCGTCACCCTCCAGCACTTCACGCTTCCCCGATGGTTCGCCGAGTCCGGCGGCTGGCTCGTCCCCGATGCCGCGGACCGGTTCGCCCGCTACATCGAGTTCGTCGCCCCGGCCCTGCGCGATGTCGGGTGGGTGTGCACCATCAATGAGCCCAACATGCTCGCGGTGTTCGCGAGCGTCCGGGAGGCGGCCATGGCCGCCGTTTCGGCCGACACCGGGCAGGCCGCCACCGAACTCGGCGGGCTCATGGCGGACATCCGGCCGGACGCCGCCGTCGCCGAGGCCCTCGCCGCCGTACACCGCCGGGCCGTCGAGGTCGTACGCGGGACGGCGGGCGCGGAGGCGGGCTGGACCATCGCCCAGCAGTCGTTCGAGCCCACCCCCGGCAACGAGGAGGTGTTCCGGCGCGTGCACCGGGACTGGGAGGGGTTCTACCTGGAGGCCTCCCGCGACGACGACTTCGTCGGGGTGCAGGCGTACACGAGCCAGCCCGTCGCCGCGAACGGCCCCGTGCCCCACCCGGAGCACCCCGACAACACCATCACCGGCTGGGCCTACCGCCCGGACGCGCTCGGCATCTCGCTCCGGCGCGCCTGGGAGGAGGCCGGCGGGGTACCCCTCCTCGTCACCGAGAACGGCATCGCCACCGCCGACGACTCCCGCCGCATCGCCTACACCGGGGAAGCGCTGCGCCACCTCCAGGCCGCAGTGGACGAGGGCATCGATGTACGCGGCTACCTGCACTGGTCCGCGCTCGACAACTACGAGTGGGGCCGGTACGCACCGACCTTCGGCCTCATCGCGGTCGACCGCGAGACCTTCGTCCGTACGCCCAAGCCGAGCCTCGCCTGGCTCGGCGCCTGCGCCCGCCGCAACGGTCTCGCCTGACCGCGCCTCACTCACCCACTTCCCTGGGGTCAACGATGCCGCTGCCACCGGATTCGCTCGCCGCCGGTTCCCTTTCTCCTGACTCCCCTCCTTCTGTTTCCGCCCCTCCCGAATCCCTCCCGGCCGAGGACGCGGGCACCGGGGTGGCCTCGCCCGCGGACAGGAAACTGCCTCGCGATCTGCGCAGGCTGTTCTTCGCCGCACCCTGGGCCTCGGCGCTCGCACCGATCGTCTACGGAGCGTCCGCCTTCTTCTTCGCCCTCCAGGTGCAGCTGATGGAAGGCGACAAGGGGAAGGTCGCCGGGCTTGCCGTGGTGAGCGCCCTCTCGGCCGGGGCGGCGATGATCGCCCAGCCCGTCATCGGTGTCCTCTCCGACCGGACCCGTTCGCGGTTCGGTGCCCGCCGACCGTGGATGCTCGTCGGCGGGCTCATCGGCTCCGTCGCACTGCTCACCACCGGCCTGGCTTCGAACCTCGCGACGCTGACCGGCTGCGTGATGGTCATTCAGTTCGGCTTCAACGCCTTCCAGGGACCGCTCGCCGCGGTACTGCCGGACCGTGTGCCCGAGCAGTTCCGCGGCCGGTACTCCACCGGTGCCGGCCTCGGCATGATCCTCGGCGCGGTCGTCGGACCGCTCGTCGGATCGCTGTTCGCCGACCGGATCGCCCTCGGCTACCAGGTGCTCGGCGGTGTCGTCTTCCTCGGCATCGTGCTGTTCGTCGTCCTCGTTCCCGATCGTGACAACCGAGGCGAGCCGCGCGAGCCGTTCTCGCTCCGTGCCTTCGCCACCGCCTTCTGGGTGAACCCCGTGCGTCACCCCGACTTCTTCTGGGGCTTCCTGGGCCGACTGCTGCTGTTCGGCGGCTACTACATGCTCAGCACGTACAACCTGTATCTCGCGCAGCAGTACGTCGGGCTCTCGCTCGACGAAGCGACCGACGTCGTTCCGCTGCTCGGCCTCGTCGCGTTGCCCGGGATCCTTGTGGCCACGGCGATCGCCGGGCCGCTGTCCGACCGGATCGGCCGCCGCAAGCCGCCGGCCCTGGTCGCCGGGCTGCTCATCGCGGTCGGCGCGGCCGTCCCGCTCGCCATGCCGACGGTCGCGGGCCTCGCGGTCTCCGGCGCGGTCGTCGGCGCCGGATTCGGGGCGTTCGTCGCGGTGGACCAGGCGCTGATGAGCTCGGTCCTGCCCAACGCCGACGACCACGGCAAGGACCTCGGGGTCCTCAACCTGGCCGCGACGCTCCCCGGCACGGTCGCGCCGGTCGCGGCGGGGGCCGTCGTGACGGTGTTCGACAGCTACGGCGCGCTCTACCCCGTCATCGGCGTCATCTCCGTACTCGGAGCCCTCTGCATCCTCCCCATCCGCAGCGTCCGCTGACCTGTTCCTCCCTCTTCTCCGCCTCGCTTCGACAGAAAGCACAGACGAGACATGACATTCACCTCGCCCCGCTTCACCGATCTGGTCGGCAGGCTCAGCCTGGAGCAGAAGGTCCGCCTGCTCACCGGCGCCTCGGTGTGGTCGCTGCACGACGAGCCCGCGGTCGGGCTCCGCTCCATCGTCGTCTCCGACGGCCCCAGCGGCGTCCGCGGCACGGCCATGGACGACCGCGACCCGTCCTCGAGCCTTCCCTCGGCCTCGTCCATCGCCGCGACCTGGGACCTCGACCGGGTACGACGCCTCGGCGCGTTGATCGCGGCCGAGGCCCGCCGCAAGGACGTCGACGTCGTCCTCGGCCCCACCGTCAACCTCCACCGCTCCCCGCGGGGCGGGCGCCACTTCGAGGCGTTCAGCGAGGACCCCTTCCTCACCGGTGAGTTCGGCGCCGCGTACGTCAACGGCGTCCAGGCGCACGGTGTCGCGACGACCGCGAAGCACTACATCGCCAACGACAGCGAGACGGACCGGATGACCGTCGACGTGCGCGCCGACGAGAAGACCCTCCGCGAGCTCTACCTCGCCCCGTTCGAGCGGATGGTCGAGGAGGGCGCGTGGCTGGTGATGTCCTCGTACAACTCCGTGGACGGCGTGACCATGTCCGCGAACCCGCTGCTCCGCTCGCCGCTGAAGGACGAGTGGGGCTTCGACGGCGTCGTCGTCTCGGACTGGACCGCGGTGCGCGACACGGAGCCCTCGGCACGGTCCGGTCAGGATCTCGTCATGCCCGGCCCGCAGGGGCCGTGGGGAGACCTCCTCGTCGAGGCGGTCCGCGCCGGCCGCGTCCCCGAGGCGGTGATCGACGAGAAGGTGGCCCGGCTGCTGCTCCTCGCCGAGCGCGTCGGAGCCCTCACCGAGGAGCACCAGCCGGTCGCCCCCTGGGAGGACGCCGAGATCGCGGCCCTGCTGCGCGAGACCGCCGCCGACGGCATGGTCCTCGCCCGCAACGACGGGCTGCTGCCCCTCGCGAGCGACGGCGACGGCGACGGTGTGCGCCCGCGCGTCGCGCTGATCGGGCAGCACGCCCTCCGCTCCCGTAACCAGGGCGGCGGATCGGCCACCGTCTTCCCCGCCTCCCTCGTCACTCCCCTCGACGGGCTCCGCGAGGCGCTGGGCGACGGCGCCGTGTCGTACGCGCCCGGGCTACCGCCGACGGACGAGCTGTGGCCGTTCGGCCGCGCCTCGATCGTCGACCAGGTGACGGGCGAGAACGGCGTGCGCGTGCGCTACTTCGACGCCGACGGGAACGTCTTCGACGAGGAGGTGTTCCCCAGCGGCCGTCTCGCCTGGCTGTTCGACGCCAAGCTGTTGGCGGCTGCGGAGGTGGAGATCACGACCCGCTTCGTCGCCGCGCGCGACGGGCGGCACGCACTCGGCTTCGCAGGGCTCGGCCTGCTGCGCTTCGAGCTCGACGGGCGGACGGTGCACACCGACCCGGTGCTCCCGGACCAGCAGGACACCATGGTGGCCGTCCTCAACCCCCCGAACCGCGTCTTCGAGCTCGACCTCCAGGAGGGGCAGGGCGTCGACATGCGCCTGGTGTTCACCCTCTCCTCCCCGGAGAGCGCCGCGTTCGCGCTGATCAGCCTCGGTGAGAAGGACATCCTCGGTGACCCCGTCGAGGAACTGGAGCGAGCCGTGGCGCTCGCGGCGGAGAGCGATGTCGCTGTGGTGGTCGTGGGCACGACCGAGGCGATCGAGTCGGAGGGCTCCGACCGGCCCGGCCTCTCCCTCCCCTCGGGGCAGGACGAGCTGGTCCGCCGGGTCCGCGCCGCGAACCCCCGTACGGTCGTCGTGGTGAACTCCGGCGCGCCGGTCACGATGCCGTGGCTGGACGAGGTGTCCGCGGTGGTCCTTTCGTGGTTCCCGGGGCAGGAGTTCGGGCACGCGCTCGCCGATGTCCTCACCGGCGCCCGTGAGCCCGGCGGGCGGCTGCCCACCACGTGGGCGGCGCGGGAGGAGGATGTCCCCGTATGGAACGTCGACCCGGTCGAGGGCCGTCTCGACTACACGGAGGGCATCCACATCGGCTACCGCGCGTGGCTGCGGCAGGCCGAGCACGGCGGGGCCGCACCGGCCCTCCCCTTCGGCTCGGGCCTCGGCTACACGACGTGGGAGCTGGATGAGCCGGGCGTGCGGGAGGACGGCCGTACGCGCGTCGTCGAGCTCGACGTCACCAACACCGGGAGCCGTGCCGGCAAGCAGGTCGTGCAGGCATACCTCGCGCGGCCCGGCTCATCGGTGGAGCGGCCGGCCGCGTGGCTCGCCGGATTCGCCGTCGTACGGGCCGCCCCCGGCGAATCCGTACGCGCCCGCATCGAGCTCCCCGAGCGGGCCTTCCGCCACTGGGACGAGCAGACGCACGCCTGGGACGTCGAGGCCGGGGCGTTCGAGCTGCGAATCGGCACCTCGGTGGCGGACATCGCCCACACGACCGTCGTCACGGCGCCCGACACCGTTACCGCCGGAGAGGTCTGATCCTTCGTGACCACCCCGACCCTGAGCACCAGATGGGGCCGCAGCCAGGAAGCGCGGCCAATCCGCCGGACTGCATGCCTCCGCCAAACCATGGGAACCCCGCCGGAAACCAGCCACCCGGGGTGACGCACTCGTACGGCACCCGCAACTGCTGCTCCCCGGTCTCCTGTCGGCAACCGCTGGCCCTTCCGAAGGCCGGCAGGTCCTCGCCCGTTCCGCCTCGGGCGGGCGCGCCCGAGGCGGCCGCGGTCGAGCAGGTCAGGTTCAGTCGGCTGCGGCCGTCCGGTCGAGGAACCGTCGCAGGCCGGTCCGTACGCCGTCTGTGGGGACGGCGGCTGCGAAGTACGCCGCTTCGATTGCCAGGGCCTCTTCGATCGGCAGGTTGATGCCACGGGTGACCGCGCGCAGACAGGCCGTTACGGCCGTCGGTGCATGCCTGATGATCCGTGCGGCCATGTCCCGCGCGGCGTCCATGAGCTCGTCGGCCGGTACGACGGTGTTGACCAGACCCAGCTCGGCGGCTCGGGCGGCCGGGATCGGGTCGCCGGTCAGGATCATCTCCGAGCCGCGCTTGCGGCCGAGTGCCGCGGCAGGCGCTGGGAGCCGCCGAAGGGGGGGCGGAAAACCGAGGGAGACCTCGGGTTTGGCTAAGGTCGCGTGTTCGGCGGCGATCGCGAGCGGAGCGGCCTCGGTGATCTCGCAGCCACCACCGTAGGCGAGGCCGTTGACCGCGACGATCAACGGCTTGGGAAACTCCTCGATCCGCCGGGTCAGCGCGTGGCCCCGGCGGACGAACTCGCGCAGCGCACGTTCGGGCCCGCCGGCGATGCTGCCCGCAAGCGAAGGGATGTCCGCGCCCGCACTGAACGCCCTGCGCCCGGCGCCGGTCAGGACGACCGCCCGGATGCTGTCGTCGGAGTCGATGAGGTCGAGCTGCGCGAGCAGCGCGTCGATCGTCGGATAGTCCAGGGCGTTGAGCTTCTGCTCCCGGTCGATGGTGATCACTACGACCTGGTCGTCTCGCTCGATGCGCACGGTCATGCCGGGATACTCCGTTTCGCCGGGGTTCGGACTCACCTAGGCTATGAGCCGTCATCCAGGACGATCCATTAATCGTCCTGGATACAATGGAGCTCTTCTCCCATCCGTCTCCGCGGCGGACAGCAAGTGCCGCATGCGACCGCCCTTCTACAAGGCCGTCGTCCACGAGTTCTGTGTGGTACCGGCCGCGGGGCGGGGAAGCGTTCCCTGGCCTACGGCACTACGACAGTCAGTGATGTGCCGGTCAGTTGGAAACCGAGCTTCTCGTAGACGTGGCGGGCGGGATTCGCGTCGCTCACGACGAGCGAGACGTCGGTGAGCCCGTGGGCCGCAGCATCGCTGAGTACTCGACGCAGCAGATTTGCGCCAAGGCCCGCGTAGCGGGCTTCGGGCCGGCGGAACACGTCCGCGATCCACGGCAGGCCGTCGCGATCGGTGAGGATCGCCCCGGCGACCACGCGGTCCGTTTCGTCCACCACCAAGGCGCTGCACGGAAGGACCGGCCCGAGGACGGAGCCCGCCAGCATCGGCGCCAGGAGCTCGTTGAGCGCTTCTTCGTCGCTGCCGGAGTGATGGTCGGGATGGTCGGCAGAAAAGGCGGCTCGCCATGCCGGGAACACCGCATCGGCATCTAGGTCGCAAGGAACTGCCCGAAGTCCGTTGCCCAGGTCCTGTGATGACCAGTCGACCGGCGGCGGACACGCGACCAGGTCTCTCCGCATTTCATGGGCATGCCGCATCACCCGGGCACCACGGCCCAGCAGTTGCTCACCGAGCTCCACGGACCCCGAGACCGCCCATCCGGACATGCCGGCGATGATGGAATCCACGGGGTCGGGGCCGACCACTTCGGCCAGGTCCGCCCATGGGTGCCCCTCCCGAACACCCTCCAGATATGTCAGTACCGGCACACCCTGCCCGTTGGTCAGGGTCTGGCGCTGCTCATCGTTCTCAGTCACTCTTCATCCTTGAAAGATCGCTTGTGCCTCAGCGCGGGCATTCTGCAGTTCCGCATCCGGTGTCACAACAGAATTTCCGCAGTTCAGAATGTTTCATACGGCGGCTTGACGGTCGCCGATCGTTGTGCAGCGGCCCTCAGTCACAGGAGGCCGGCGGATGGCCGTGCCCGGGAGATTCTCGGTCTGGTGCGCTCCGGCCAAGATCCGATGCCAGTGGACTCGCCTTCGGTCCGCGCCCGCGGTGGAACCCGAACACCCCGGACGGGGCCGATGCTTTCACCGCACCCAGCCTTCCCTTCACCCGGGCCTCTACACCTGTAGTGCCAATGGTACTCTACTTGCGTAGAGGGATTGGGTAGGTGAAGAGGGAACGGTTGTGGCGGAGAGCTCGACACGACGGAAACAACTGGCCGACGCGGCGATCGGGACGCTGGCCGCGGAGGGCATGCGGGGGCTGACCCATCGGGCCGTCGACCAGCGGGCGGGGTTGGCGGAAGGCTCCTGCTCCTACTACTTCAGGACGCGGCAGGCGCTGCTGCAGGCGGCCGTGGAACGGCTGGCCGAG
>NZ_BMTF01000013.1 GCF_014649535.1 Streptomyces gelaticus | reverse complement strand
CCCAACGCCCCGAGCCCGCCGAACTGCTCGCCCGCTTCCGCCGGGACCAGACCGGGATGCCGTCCACGCGGAGCGGGAGCCGCTGGCTGCCGCCGGCCTGGACGACGCTGATCGGGGAGTACGCGGCCCAGGGCCGGGAACTCGCCCGCACGAGCCGGACCGCCCGGGAAGCTCCCACCGTGGACCAGCGCACGGGCGCGGTGCCGCCGCCGGGTCCCACCCGGATGTACACGGCGGAGCGCGAACGCGCGGGGAAGCGGGCCGCGCGGGAGCGGATGCAGCGGGAACGGGAGCGGGAGCGGATGCAGCGGGAGAAGGCCGCGCAGGAGCGCGCCGCGCGGGAGCGGGCCGCGCGGCGCGCCCGTGCCTCTTCGGCGCGCCCGGCCCCGGCCCCGTCGAGGCCCCGGCCCGCACCCGCACCGGCGCCCGTGCCGCCGAAGAAGTCGTCCACCTCGGCGGGCTGGCTGCTCGTCCCGCTCCTCTTCTTCGTGTTCGTGGTCTGGCGCCCCTGGGAGGTGCCCGGCACGGCGAGCACCAGCAGCACATCGAGCACCGGCAGCGCGTACGGCTCTCCGTCGAGCCGGACCACGGTGCCCACCCCCACCCCGACCGCCGACGCCACGGACCGGGCCTTCCGGGTCGTACGCAGCGGCCACTGCCTCAACGCCTACGCCGACGGGCACGGGAACTGGAATTCCACGGTGCCCCTCCCGGTCGACTGCGACTCCGCCAACGCGTATGTCTTCGTCACCCAGGCCTACTCGACCGGCGGTACCCCCGATCCCTGCCCTTCCGGGAACGGCCGCGGCAGGTGGTATCACCCGGCGAAGGACGGCATGAACACGACGCTGTGTGTGACGCGTCAGTTCCGCAAGGGCCAGTGCTTCCCCGCCGATCTGAAGGGCAACGGAGACGCCGATCTGCTGGTGGTCTGGAGCTGCAACGCCGACAAGGTGCCTGTCGCGGGCCAGTCGATCGCGCAGATCACCGGCTACTTCCGGGCGCCCGGGTCGTACAGCGGCCAGATCTGTCCGACCAGCGGCGGGCAGCGCTACTGGTACTGGAAGGTGGACGACGGCAAGAACATCGTCTGCGTCAGCCCGGCCTGATCCGGACCGATCCGGGCGACAGCTCCTGGATCACCGGGCTGAGCAGCGCCGCCACCGCGAACCCCGCGACCGACAGGACCGTCCAGGACTTCAGGGTGTCGCGCTCGGGGTCAGCTGGTTCAGCCGAGGACCGCGAGCGCGTCGATCTCGATCAGCAGGCCCTTGGGCAGGCCGACGTAGACCGTCGTGCGGGCGGCGGGGGCCGCCTTGAGGTTCTGCTCGGCGAAGTAGGAGTTGTAGATCTCGTTCATCTCGGCGAAGTGGTCCACGTCCGTGAGGTAGACGCGCATCATCATCACGTCGTCCCAGCTCGCGCCGCCCTCCTCCAAGATCGCCTTGACGTTGGCGAAGGTCTGGAGGGTCTGCTCGCGGAGTGTCGGACCGGCGGGGGTCGGGGCCTGGCCCTCGACCGCGGGCAGGAAGCCGACCTGGCCGGCGACCTGGAGGATGTTCCCCTTCTTCACCCCGTGCGAGAACTTCGCGGGGGGCGTGGTGTGGGTGCTCGGGGTGAGGGCGATCTTCTCGGTCATGGCTCTTCAGGCTTTCTCGGGTCGGGTGGTGCCGGAGTACTCCCGGCTGATGGAGTCGGCGGTGCGGCGCACCAGCGGGAGCAGGGTGAGGAGTTCCTCGGCCGTGACGACGACGTTGGGCGCGGAGACCGACATCGCGGCGACGACCCGCCCGTCCGCCCCTCGGATGGGGGCGCCGATGCAGTTGATGGACTCCTCGTGGCCGCCGAGGTCGGTGGCCCAGCCCTGTTCGCGGACGACGGTGAGCTCCTTGAGGAAGGCACCGGCGTTCGGGGTCGAACGGGACGTGTACATGGGGTAGTCGAGCTTCTCCGCGACGGCGCGCCGCTCCGGCTCGGAGAGGTCGGCGAGGAGCAGCTTGGCGACGGCGGCGACGGTGATCGCGACGGGCTTGCCGATCCGCGAGTACATCCTGACCGGGTAGCGGCTCTCGACCTTGTCGATGTAGAGGACCTCCTGCTCCTCGTACACCGCGAGATGCACGGTGTGACCGCAGCTCTCGTTGAGTTCGACGAGGTGGGGGTGGGCGATCTCCCGTACGTCGAGGTTCTCGACGGCCTCCTGCGCGAGGGCGAAGAGGCGGGCGCCTAGGCGGTAGCGCTGGTCCTGCTGGCGGTAGACGAGTCCGTGCTCGTGGAGCGTACGGAGCAGACGCAGCGCCGTGGACTTGTGGACGCCGAGCCGCTCGGCGACCTGGCCGAGGTCGGCGGGTCCCTGGGCGAGCAGCGGCAGGATGCTCAGCGCCCGGTCGACGGTCTGGCTCATGTCGTACGTACCTCCTGGTCGTCCCCCGTCCACCCGGGGCCGAGACGAAGTCTCCCCCAGGCCTCGTCGTCCAGTGCGGCAAGGGCGTCGGCGTGCGCGCGGGCCGGCGGGCCGGTGAGGTCGCCGGGGACGGTGAGGACGGCGGCGGCCATGAGGTGGCCGTGCCGGACGCGGTCGCGTACGGGGAGGCCGCGGAGGGTCGCGGAGAGGAACCCGGCGGCGAAGGCGTCGCCGGCGCCGACGGGTGCGACGACGTCCACGCGCAGGGCGGGGACGGTGGTGACGCCGTCGGCGCCGGAGAAGACCGTCGCGCCCTCCGCGCCCCGCTTCACGACCAGTACGGACGGCTCCGGCAGCGCCGCGCGGATCGCCTCCGCGCCCGTCACCCCCCATGCCTCCTCCGCCTCGTCCTCGCCGACGAAGACCAGGTCGCTGCGGCGGGCCAGTTCGAGAAGCACCTGGGGGGACGCGTCGGCGTCGCGCCACAGGCCGGGCCGGTGGTTGACGTCGAAGGAGACCAGCGGGCGGCCGGGCCGGGGCGCGGTCAGGTCGTGGAGCAGGTCCAGGCAGTCGGCGGAGAGCGCCGCGGTGATACCGGACAGGTGCAGGACCCTGGCCACGGGGAGCGTCTCGTACGGGGTGTTCCGCGGCGACATCGCGGAGGCGGCGGAGCCGGCCCGGTAGTAGGCGACCTCGTGCACATCGGTGGCCCGGTCGGTCGCGGTGCGGAAGTAGATCCCGGTGGGCCGCGAGGGGTCGCGCCGCACTCCGGAGGTGTCGACGCCGTATCCGGCGATCGCCTCGACGAGGTGGTCGCCGAACCCGTCGGCGCCGACCCGGCTGACCCAGGCCGCCCGGTGTCCGGCGGCGGCCAGCGCGCAGGCAACATTGGACTCGGCGCCGCCGATGCCGCGACCGAAGGAGGGTACGTCGGCGAGGCGTCCGGGCTGCGACGGCAGGAACGTCACCATGGACTCGCCGAGGCACACGACTTCGGCGGCCGCGGCGGCGTCGGCGGTCCTGGTCTGGGTTCCGGACACTCGGGGCTCCTCGCGGGTTCGGTGCTGCGGTTCGGGGCGTGGCGGGGGTGGCACGCCATTGACCCGGCGTCGGCTCGGATGTTAGACACCCCTGAGCGACATACGCAATGGGTGTTGCATATGATGCAACAACGACTTCGATCGAGGAGGCCCCCTTGGCCGCCGACCGTCCTGTGTCCGGACTCGCCGACGAGCCGGTCGACCACCGCTTCAAGGCACTCCCGCCCGACGCGGAGGGCCTGACCGTCGGCGCCCTCGCCGCCGAGCGGCGCAACCTCTTCACCGGCGGCTTCACCACCCCGGTGCTCGCCCTGTCCGCCGAGTCGGTCGAGCACAACCTGGCCCTCCTGGAGACATACGCGCAGCGCCACGGGCTCGCGTTCGCCCCGCACGGCAAGACCTCCATGTCCCCGCAGCTCTTCGCCCGCCAGTTGGAGCACGGCGCCTGGGGCATCACCGCGGCCGTGCCGCACCAGGCGCGGGTCTACCGGGCGTACGGAATCCGGCGGATCTTCCTCGCCAACGAACTCGTCGACGCCGCGGCCCTGCGCTGGCTGGCCGCCGAGCTGGACGCCGACCCGGAGTTCCGCTTCGTCTGCTACGTCGACTCCGTGCGCGGCGTGGAGCTGATGGACGGTGCGCTGCGCGCGGCGGGCGCCTCCCGCCCCGTCGACGTCGTGGTGGAACTGGGCGCGGGCGAGGGTGCGCGCACCGGTGTCCGCACCGAGGCCGAGTGCGCGGCGGTGGCCGACGCGGTGGCGGCGACCGGGACGCTGCGCCTGGTGGGCGTGGCCGGTTACGAGGCCGAGGTGCCGGACGCGTCCGGCGAGCGGGTACGGGACTGGCTGCGCCGGCTCGTCGCGCTGGCCGTCGGCTTCGACCGCGCGGGGCGCTTCGCGGCCGACGAGGAGATCGTGATCAGTGCGGGCGGCAGTGCGTGGTTCGACGCGGTGGCGGATGTGTTCGCACAGATCCCGGAGCTGTCCGCGCCGGTGCTGAAGCTGCTGCGCTCGGGCGCCTATGTCTCGCACGACGACGGCCGTTACCGCCGTCTGACCCCGTTCAACCGGGTGCCGGAGGAGGGTGAGCTGCAGCCCGCCTTCCGGTTGTGGGCGCAGGTCGTGTCGCGCCCGTCCGCCGATCAGGCGTTCCTCAACGCGGGCAAGCGGGACGCCGCGTACGACCTCGACCTTCCCGAGGCGCAGGTCGTACGGTCCGGCCGGGACGGCGCGGTCCGGCCCGCGGCGGGTCTCTCGGTCACCGGTCTGTCGGACCAGCACACCTGGGTGCGTACGGAGCCGGGTGCGGAGCTGGAGGTCGGCGACTGGGTGGGGATGGGCCTGTCGCATCCGTGCACCAGCTTCGACAAGTGGCAGCTGATTCCGCTGGTCGCGGCGGACGGGACGGTCACGGACTACATCCGCACGTTCTTCTGACACCTGCGTCCGGCAGTCGCGGGAGGGGGAGCTGCCCTGCGGGGTGTTCCCCCCTGCCCGCCCCTTCCCGTAACCGGGGGCTCCGCCCCCGGACCCCCCGCTCCTCAATCGCCGGAGAGGCTTGATTTTGCTCCTCGGCCGCCGCAGGGGCCTGAACTGGAGCCTCCATGGACCTGGTCATCCGCAACGCCCACGTCGTCGACGGCACCGGCACCCCCGGCCGCCTCGCCGACGTGGGCATCCGGGACGGCCGGATCGCGGAGATCCGCCCCGAGAACGGCTCCGGGCCGCGCCCCTCCGGCCGCCGTGTCCTCGACGCCGACGGGCTGGCCCTCTCGCCCGGCTTCATCGACATGCACGCGCACAGCGACCTCGCGCTGCTCCGCGACCCGGACCACAGCGCCAAGGCCGCGCAGGGCGTCACCCTCGAAGTCCTCGGCCAGGACGGACTTTCGTACGCCCCGGTCGACGACCGGACGCTCGCCGAGGTCCGCCGCTCCATCACCGGCTGGAACGGCAACGGCGACGACATCGACTTCGACTGGCGCACGGTCGGCGAGTACCTGGACCGCCTGGACCGCAACTTCGACGGCCGGGGCATCGCGGTCAACGCCGCCTACCTGATCCCGCAGGGCACGGTCCGGATGTACGCGGTGGGCTGGGAGGACCGCCCCGCCACCGGGGCCGAACTGGCCCGGATGAAGGAACTCGTCGCCCAGGGCATGGCGGAAGGCGCGGTCGGCATGTCCTCCGGCCTCACGTACACCCCCGGCATGTACGCCGACGACGCCGAACTCACCGAGCTGTGCCGGGTGGTGGCCGAGTACGACGGCTACTACTGCCCGCACCACCGCTCGTACGGGGCGGGCGCGCTCGGCGCGTACGAGGAGATGGTGCAGCTCACCGGGAACGCGGGCTGCGCCCTCCACCTCGCCCACGCCACCATGAACTTCGGCGTGAACAAGGACAGGGCACCCGAGCTGCTGGCCCTGCTCGACCGGGCCCTCGACGCGGGCGCCGACATCTCCCTCGACACCTACCCGTACACCCCCGGCTGCACGACCCTCGTCGCGATGCTGCCGGGCTGGGCGAGCGAGGGCGGGCCCGAGCCGGTCCTCGCCCGGCTCGCGGACGACGCGACGGCGGAACGGATCCGGCACCACTTGGAGGTGCTGGGCTCGGACGGCTGCCACGGCGTGCCGATCGAGTGGGACACCATCGAGATCTCGGGGGTCGGCACGCCCGCACTCGCCGACCACGTCGGGCGCACGGTCGCCGAGTCAGCCCGGCTGCGCGGCGAGGCGCCGTGGGTGACCGCGCGCAGGCTGCTCGTCGAGGACCGGCTCGGATCGACGATCCTCCAGCACGTGGGCCACGAGGAGAACGTCCGGCAGATCATGCGCCACCGGGTGCACACCGGGGGCAGCGACGGCATCCTCCAGGGCGACAAGCCGCACCCGCGCGCCTACGGCACGTTCCCGCAGTATCTCGGCCGGTACGTACGGGAGTTGGGCACCCTGTCGCTGGAGGAGTGCGTCGCCCACCTCACCTCGCGCCCGGCCCGGCGGCTGCGTCTGACCGACCGGGGGTACGTCCGCGAGGGCTACCGCGCCGACCTGGTCCTCTTCGATCCGGCGACGGTGGCGGCGGGCTCCACGTTCGAGGAGCCGCGCACGCTGCCGGCCGGCATCCCGCACGTACTGATCGACGGCCGGTTCGTCATCGAGGACGGCCGCCGCACCCAGACACTGGCGGGCCGGGCCGTCCGGGGAACGGGGCCCGCCCGGGGCGGCCTATGAGGCCCCCTCCCCCGCCTGCTCCTTCGCCCAGGCCAGGTCCTCCTCGGTCGGGGCGTCGTCCTGGGTGAGGCTGCGCCGCCAGTACCCGCTGAACTGCACGGCCTCCCGGGGCAGCCCGCGCTCCTCGACCAGATGGCGGCGCAGGGCCCGTACCGCCCCCGCCTCACCGGCCAGCCACGCGGCCCCGGACCCGGCGGGCAGCCGGGCCGCGCGCACCGCGTCCGGCAACGACCCGCCCCGGTCCCGGTGCACCCAGTGGACGGTCACGTCACCGGGCGGGCCGAGCGGCTGCTCCTCCGCCGCGTCGGCGACCTCGGCCCAGACGAGCGCCCGCGTCCCGGCCGGCAGGGACTCCAGCAGGGTCGCGATCGCGGGGAGCGCCGTCTCGTCACCGGCCAGCAGCAGCCAGTCGGCGACGGGCAGCGGCCGGGCGTACAGCGAGGACGGGCCGACCATGCCGAGCACATCGCCCAGGCGCGCGTCCCGTCCCCAGCGGGCGGCGGGCCCGTCGTCGCCATGAAGGACGAAGTCGACCGCCATGACGTCCCGTCGGCGGTCGTACCCGCGAACGGTGAAGCTCCGCATCAGCGGCCGTTCGGCCTCGGGGATCGCGAGGTACGCCTCGTACCACCGCATGCCGTACGTATCGTCGGCGTCCGGCTCCGGCAGCCGGGGCACTCTCTGCCCCTCCCTCGGGAAGCAGAGCTTCATCTGCTGGTCGGGCCGGTCCTCCATCAGCTCCGCCAGCGCGTCCCCGGCGAAGGTGACGCGCGCCGTCCGCGGAGTGATCCGGTCCACACCGACGACCCGCACATACGAAACGGTCAACGCCTGCCCCATCGCGGTTCCCGCCCTCTCCGACTGATAATTTACGCCGTAAGGAATTACCTGGACGACAATACTTTACGACGTAAGGAGTCACCAGTGGTGGTCTTTGCCGGACAGGGCGACGCCCGCCGTTCGATGTCCCTGCTCTGGCGCTCCGACCTGCCGGAGCAGCAGGACCGGCGCCCCGGTCCCGGCCCCAGGCCGGGGCTGAGCGTCGACGCGATCGTGACCGCCGCGATCGCCGTCGCGGACGAGGCGGGCATGGCCTCGCTGTCGATGCGCGCGGTGGGCGAGCGGCTCGGGCGCACGGCGATGGCGCTCTACACCTACGTCCCGAGCAAGAGCGAGCTGCTGGACCTGATGTACGACGCGGTCCACGCCGAGCTGCCCATGGAGTACGACCACTCCGGCAACTGGCGTGCGGGGCTGACCGATTGGGCGCGCGACACGCTGGAATTCCACCTCCGCCACCCCTGGGTGCTCCAGGTCTCCCAGGCCCGTCCGGTCCTCGGCCCGCACGAGTACGCGGCACTGGACACCCTCGTACGCCTGCTGGACGCGACCGGCCTCGAAGCGCACCTGCTGCGGCGGCTGGTCGGCACACTGTCCCACTTCGTCCGCGGCTGCGCCGGCACGGTCGCCGAGGCCCGGCAGGCCGCGGCGGCGACGGGCGAGTCGGACGAGGAGTGGTGGTTCGCCCGCTCGGCGCTACTGGGCGAGGTGGCCCCGGACTTCGCGGAGCGCTATCCGAGCCTGATGGCGATGGAGACCGGTTCCGCCCCGCATCCACCGGCCCCCGAGCCCACACCCGGAGAGGATGCGGCGCCGTACCTGGAGCGGGAGGCGAGGGAGACGTTCGAGGTCGGGCTCGGGGTGCTGCTCGACGGGATCGAGGCGGCGATCGGCCGCACGACGACGCCGTGAACCGCGAACGGTGGAACACGAACCGTAAATCGCGAAACGTGAACCGCCGCCGCGGCACCCAGTGGCGGGCATCACGGCGGCGACGGGACCTCTCACACGGTCACGGCTTGGGCAGTGCACACCCCGCACGATCGAGGTCGAACTTGTTGCCGGTGCCGATGCACGGCACGATGCCGTACGTCTGCTGGGCGTAGTTGATGCCCTCGCGCACCGTCACATTGCCGTTCTCGTCGACCTCGCACGGGTTGTTGTCCGTGCACTCCTGGCCGTCCTCATTGCCGGTGTTGTTGACGGCGACGACCTTGCCGGTCGCGTTGTCGATCACCGGGGAGCCGGACGTACCGCCGATGGTCTGGCAGGCGGAGGTGTAGCGGACCGAGTCCTTCCAGGTCCACTCCCCTTCCTTGAGGCGGTAGACGAAGCCGTCGACATTGCAGGAGTACGTGCGCTTCCAGTACCCCGACACGACGGTGATCGCGGTGCCCTGGACCGGGTGCGCGGTGTTGAGCTCCAGCGCCTTGATGCCGTACTTGCTCTCGATCTGGGCGTAGGTGCTGGTGAGTTGGTACACCGATATGTCGGTGTCGGTCATCGTCCCGTACGCGATCTTGCTCGCCCGGAGGGTGCCGACACCGGTGCCCGATGCGTTCAGCAGGGTGAAGCTGCGGGTGGACGGCTGGTTGAACACGACCTCGCCGGGGCCCGGGAATCCCGTCTCCATGCAGTGCCCGTTGGAGAGCACGAGCGCGGGGTCGCCGGGCTGGGAGTCCGGGGTGCGGACGACGGAGCCGGAACAGTTGCTGAGCGCCACGGTCCCGGCGAAGTTGACCGCCTTGGGCCGGACCTTCTCCTTGACCGCGGTGGGCGCCGCCGCTTCATGGCCGGTTGCCGCGGTTGCGGGCGCGACACCTGCCCCGAGGAGCAGAACGGCGAACAGCGCACCGACGAGAGGCTTCTTCATGTGGGGGTCCCCTCCAGTGACCTGGGCAGGGTCCTGATGGCCCCCGCCCACCGAAGTTTCCTTCGGATTTGACATGCGCATGTTGGCGCACGGAGAGGACCCCCACAAGGGGCGGTTTCAAGCCACCCGAACCCCGGGGCTCGTCAGTTGGCGTCGGACTCCACCGGAATCCACAGCTCGGCCGAGGCCTCCCCCGCGACCGGGGACGGCCCGACGCGCAGGATCTCGGGACCGGGCCTGCTCCGGTACGGATTGGACGGGAACCACTGGGTGAACACGTCCCGCCACAGGTACTGGAGCGCCTCCGGGTAGGGCCCGGAGTTCTCGAAGACGGCCCAGGTGCCCGCCGCGACCACCAGCACGTCGAGGTCGTCGGACACGTCCCGAATACCCGTCACCACAGCGTGGTAGTAGTCGAATTCGGTCCCCTCCGCACGGCTCGGCGCGAGGTCGTCGCTGACCTGGACGATGCCCTCCGGCTGCTGGTCGGACAGCGTCGCGATGCGCGCCACGGTCTCCTTGCCGATACTCCGGATGAACTCGGCGATGGCCGGGTTGACCCCCTCGTGCACCAGGGGAACCCGTGCCTTCCTGCCGGCCACCCGGAACTCGCCCTTCTTCACGATCCGGTACTCCATACTGCTGCTCCCTTCGACCACGAGACGGAAGGACATCCGGGGCTGCGACCGCAGAACCGCACCGGCCCGCCGGGCCTCGCCCGGACCGACACCGTGCATGGCACGGAATGCCCGCGCGAACGCCTCGCCCGAGGAGTAGCCGTGGCGCACGGCGACCTCCAGCAACGTCCGCTCCCCGCTGAGCACTTCTGCGCCCGCGAGCGTCAGCCGCCTGCGCCGTACGTACTCCGACAGCGGCATCCCGGCCAGCGCGGAGAACATCCGCCGGAAGTGGTACTCCGATGTCATGGCGATCCGGGCCAGCTCGGCCGCCTCGATCTCCTGATCGAGGCGGCTCTCGATGTACTCCATGGCCTGGTTCAGCTCCTCCAGCACCCCGGCCTCCTTCCCTTGCGAGCACCCACGCTAGGAACCACGCACCCCTGCGGGCCCGACATCCTGTGCCCAGTGCGGTCGGGTCGGGTACAGCGGCGCTCCGAAGCGGGCCAGGCAGTGCCAGACCTTCTTCAGCGACTGGAGGTCGTGGCGGCCGGAGCGGGCGGCGCCACCGATGATCCGCGGGTCGAGGAGGCCGTCCTCGGCGATCTCGGCGCCGAGCTCGACGAACTCCGCTCCCCGGTAGTCGGAGTGACGCCGCAACTGCTCGACGGTCAGCCGGAATCCCGTGTGCCACTCCGTACGGCAGGGAAGCCGGCGGGCCGCCTCCTCGACCGGGGTGGACCGGTAGCAGGGGTCGAGCACCAGGGCCTCCACATGGCGGTCGAGGACGACCGGGCCGTGGATCTGCGCCTCGATGTAGTCGTCGAGCGCGTCCCGGTCGTCGTCTTCGGCCAGCTCGATGAGATGCATCCCGGACGCGACACCGAAGTCCACCGGCTCGGCCGCGCTGTCCGGGTAGCAGAAGGTGGCACGCGGGAGGGTGTCCGCGGTCAGGTCGCGACCCTGGCCGGCGCACAGGCTGATCGCCCGCAGCGGGCCGGAAGGTGCGGTGTCCAGGGCGTCCCGGATCCGGTCCTGGACGGCCCGCAGCCGCCGCGCCAGCCATGACTCGGGGACGTCGAATGCGTCGTGCCACGCCTGCCAGTCCATGGCCGGGACCCTACGACGGGCGCGTCGAGCACGTCATGCGAGTTCCGCCGGGGACGTAACCCGGCCGACCGGCAGCCGCCGGGCTGCGCGGTCTCCGCCGCGGCCGCCTCCCTCGACAGCTGCGGCAGACTTCGGCATCCGCCTTCCCCCGGGCACCCGGCTGCCGCAGCGACGGAAGCCGGGCCTCGGACACTGCGGGGCGCGGACACTCATCCCGCCTCCGCGCCCGCACGTCCCTCGGTCAGCCACGTCGTGGCGCATCTCACCCTTCCGTGTCCGTCACGCCCCTGTTCCACCGCATTCGAAGCCCCCTCGCCGTCCCCGCCCGGCGTTCCCACGGTGCCGGGCGGTGGGGGCATGGCGATGGAAGACGGGGACGGCACCCGGGTGGGGCAAGCGGAGGGGAAGGACCGGGCAGCGCGCGAGGCACGGTCGTAAGCTCCCAGACATGCAGGTGATCCAGTCCACGAAGCTCGCCAACGTCTGTTACGAAATCCGGGGCCCCGTGCTCGAGGAGGCGATGCGGCTGGAGGCGGCCGGTCACCGCATCCTCAAGCTGAACACCGGCAACCCTGCCGCGTTCGGGTTCGAGTGCCCGCCCGAGATTCTCGAGGACATACTGCGCAACCTCTCGGGGGCGCACGGCTACGGCGACGCGAAGGGGCTGCTGTCCGCGCGGCGGGCGGTGATGCAGCACTACCAGACCAAGGGGATCGACCTCGACGTCGAGGACATCTACCTGGGCAACGGTGTCTCCGAGCTGATCCAGATGTCGATGCAGGCGCTGCTCGACGACGGCGACGAGGTCCTCGTACCGGCCCCGGACTACCCGCTGTGGACCGCTTCGGTCTCACTGGCCGGCGGCACGGCCGTGCACTACCGGTGCGACGAGCAGTCCGACTGGATGCCGGACCTCGCCGATGTCGAGCGGAAGATCACCGACCGCACCAAGGCCCTCGTGATCATCAACCCGAACAACCCGACGGGTGCGGTGTACGACGACGAGATGCTGCGCGGGCTGACGGAGATCGCCCGGCGCCACAATCTGGTGGTCTGCTCCGACGAGATCTACGACCGGATCCTGTACGACGGCGCGACCCACACCCCGACCGCGACGATCGCACCCGATCTGATGGTGCTGACCTTCAACGGGCTCTCCAAGAACTACCGGGTGGCCGGCTACCGGTCGGGGTGGCTGGCGGTCTGCGGTCCGAAGGCGCATGCCTCCTCGTACATCGAGGGGCTGACGATCCTCGCCAATATGCGGCTGTGCGCCAATATGCCCTCGCAGTACGCCGTGGCCACCGCACTGGGCGGGCGGCAGTCGATCGACGACCTGGTACTGCCGGGCGGGCGGATCCTGGAGCAGCGGGACGCGGCGTACGAGCTGCTGACGCGGATCCCGGGTGTGAGCTGCGTGAAGCCGAAGGGGGCGCTGTATCTCTTCCCGCGTCTCGATCCCAAGGTCTACAAGATCAAGGACGACCGGCAGATGGTGCTCGATCTGCTGCGTGCCGAGAAGATCATGGTCGTGCACGGTACGGGGTTCAACTGGCCGGAGCCCGATCACTTCCGGGTCGTGACGCTGCCGTCGACCGAGGATCTGACGGACGCGGTGAACCGGATCGCCCACTTCCTGGACGGGTACGGCCAGCCGTAGGACCGGGCCCGCACGCTCCCCGCCGATTCCACGGAGACCGGAATCGATCGCGGATAACTTTAGACTGAATCCAATGTAGGATGGTTCCACTGCAACACCAGGAGGCCATCCATGTACGAACCGATCCGCACCAAATCGGTCCACACACCGGACGACCACGCCGACGACTTCCCGCACCGCTCACGCGAGGAAGAGCTGGACATCCAGCTCGCCGGACACCTGGCCGCGCTCCTCGCGGTCACCGACGAGCTGGGCCTCGGCGAGGCGGGCGACCGCGTCGCCGAACAGGTCGCCAGGCTGCGCGGCGCGCCGCCCGCCCGGCACGCCGGCCGGACCGGCGCATCCGCACCGGCGCTGCACCGCCGCGCCCACGCCCTCGCGGGCCGCGCCCTGGTGGTGGCCGCGTCCCGCGCCGACACGGCCGTCGCGATTCTCGCGGCCGAGCGCATGGACGCCCACACCGCGGCGCTCGCCGCCGCCCCCGCCGCCCCGCTGGTCGGCGCACACTGACGGCCCCGGTCCGCGGGCCGTCGAGGCGCGTGGACCGGGTGCCACTCATCGCTCCGGCCCATGGGCCACTGTTCCGGTCCCCGTTGCAGTGGGAGGTCGAGGGGTCGGCCACCGCGCCGCGGGAGGGAGGCGGAGGCCCGGCGTCGGCAGACCCACACCCGCTGTCCGGAGGACCGGGGCCGGAACGGGCAGGACCCGTCCCGGCCCGCGGGCCGAAGTGCCTGCGGCTACCGTCAGCTGCGCACCCGCACCGTCGCCGACGCCGTCGATCCGCTGTGCAGGGCGTCGCCGGCGTAGCCGACCTCGTACGTCACCTCACCGGTGGCCCGGGGCAGGTCGTTGATGGTGAACGTGCCGTCCGCGGCGACGGCGGCCGATGTCAGGGTGCCGGTGCCCTTCCGGTCGGTGCGCACCACGGACAGCGTGATCCCGGCGGGCAGCGCCCGCCCCTGGCCGGTCAGGGTGCCGGTGATCGTCAGCCCGGCGCTCTTCGTCGCCTCCGCCGGAGCCGTGAGGGCGATGGCCGTCGGGGCCTTGTCGACCGTGACGGTGAGCGTGGTGTCCTCGGCCGGGCGGTGGGTGACGTCACCGGTGAACGAGACGGTGTAGGTGGCGTCGCCGACCAGCGACGGGACATCGAGGACGGTGAACGATCCGTCGGCATCGACCTCGACGGGGGCGAGCTTGCGGTCGCCGTTCGCGTCGTGCCGTACCGCCGTCACCCTGACCGGTTCGGCGGGCGCGGGCCCGTCCAGCTCCAGCCGGCCCCTGATCCCGACCGGTTCGCCGACGACGGGCCGGCCCGGGGTGGTGGTGAGCGTGCCGGTGAAGCGGGAGTCGTACTGGGCGGCCGGCGGCTGGATGACATGCAGCCAGAACTCGTTGCCGTAGGTGTTGGTGGTGACGGCGAACAGACGCGAGCCGTCCTTCGACCAGCCGAGCCCGCGCGGCGCGATCCGGTCCCCGTCGAGCGCGCCCTCGAAGGCGAACTCCAGCGGGGCCCTGCCGACGGCCGGGTCGGCCGGCTGCACGAGCAGATCGACCGTGCTCCCGGTCGCGGCGGCGCCCCGCGCTATGTAGGTGCCGTCGCCGCTGAAGGCGACCGCGGACGCCTTCGCCCCCTCGGGCAGCGGCTGGTACGCGGCCGGCGCGTCGGACAGGTCGGCGGCGTCCAGGAGCCGGGTGCCGTACGCGGCGTCGGCTACGGCGATCCGCCGGCCGTCGGGGGACTGCGCCACGTCCTTCATGTCGAGGGCGCCTTTGCCCTCGGCATCCGCGAACCGGCGCTCCGGGCCGCGCACGAGCGTGTCGCCGCTGGCGTCGAGCGTGGTGAGGAAGGGGTTGGCCTCGCCGGTGCTGCGGCTCTGCGCCATCACGATGCGGTCCGGGACCTCGGGGCCGCTCGTCAGCCGCAGCCGGCCCGCCGCGTTCCATCCGGTGTTGGTGCTCTGGTTGCCCGTCGTGCCGTACAGCCAGGTCTGGCGGTTGTCGCATTCGGTGGTGAGGTACGGCGTCTCGGTGTGCCACTGCTTACCGCCCGCGAAGGCGACGTCGCGCGGGCAGGGCACGTCGTACGCGGGGTACGTGATACCGGTGTACTCCTGCGTGACGGTGTCGTACGCGAGGATGCCCGAGGACTGCGAGACGTAGAGCGTGCCGCTGTCCGTGCTCAGGGCCATCCCGGACGGCGCGGAGGCGGTGGGCAGCGAACCCACCTTCTGGCCCTGGAAGTTGTAGACGTGCACCTGGTTCGCGTAACCGTTCCGGCGGTCGTCCGTGACGTAGACCCGCTCGTGCACCGAGTCGACGACCATCGCCGAGTACGAGGAGATCGGCAGCTTGGCCACGGTGTCACCGGGAGCCGTGCCGTCGGCCGCGAGGGCGGCGGGTGGAGCGAGTGCGGTGATCCCGGCGGTGCCGAGCGTCAGCGCGACGATCGTCGCCACGCCGCGTATGCGGTGCTGATTCCTTCTCAACTGAGTCCCCCACAGGCTCGGTTGGTCCCCGGCCGACCGAGCCGGAGACATGTGAAGGAACATCGAATCTTGTGGAGGTGCCGTGCGCAAGAGCAAGGCGATTTTGGGCCGTTCTCCACGAAGATGCAGGAACAGGCCGAAACATGGGGCAGCCCCCGGAATCGTGAGGGGATTCCGGGGGCCGTACCGCGGCGGGCTGTTGACCCCACAGGTCAGGGCGGATGTCCGAGAGCCCGGCCGCGGGGCGTGCGGGGCGCACCCCGCGGGGTGCGCCCGGGGGCGTCAGCCCAGGCGCTCGACCAGCGCGCGGTACTCGTCCCACAGCTCCTTCGGCGTGTGGTCACCGAAGGTGTTGAGGTGCTCGGGAACCAGCGCCGCCTCCTCGCGCCAGACCTCCTTGTCGACGTCGAGCAGGAAGTCCAGGTCGGACTCGGAGAGGTCCAGGCCGTCGGTGTCGAGGGAGTCCTTGGCCGGCAGGATGCCGATCGGGGACTCGACGCCCTCGGCCTTGCCGTCGAGGCGCTCGACGATCCACTTCAGGACACGGCTGTTCTCACCGAAGCCGGGCCACACGAACTTGCCCGCGTCGTTCTTGCGGAACCAGTTCACGTAGTAGATCTTCGGGAGCTTGGCCTGGTCCTTGTCGGCACCGACCTTGATCCAGTGGTTCATGTAGTCGCCCATGTTGTAGCCGCAGAACGGCAGCATGGCGAACGGGTCGCGGCGCAGCTCGCCGACCTTGCCCTCGGCGGCGGCGGTCTTCTCGGAGGCCACGTTGGCCCCGAGGAAGACGCCGTGCTGCCAGGTGAAGGACTCGGTGACCAGCGGGACGGCCGAGGCGCGGCGGCCGCCGAAGAGGATGGCCGAGATCGGCACGCCCTTCGGGTCCTCCCACTCGGGCGCGATGATCGGGCACTGGCCGGCCGGAACGGTGAAGCGGGCGTTGGGGTGGGCGGCCGGGGTGTCGGACGCGGGCGTCCAGTCGTTGCCCTTCCAGTCGGTGAGGTGGGCCGGAGCGGTCTCCGTCATGCCCTCCCACCACACGTCGCCGTCGTCGGTGAGCGCGACGTTGGTGAAGACGGAGTTGCCCCACATGGTCTTCATGGCGTTGGCGTTGGTGTGCTCGCCGGTGCCGGGCGCGACGCCGAAGAAGCCCGCCTCCGGGTTGATCGCGTACAGCCGGCCGTCCTCGCCGAAACGCATCCAGGCGATGTCGTCGCCGATGGTCTCCACGGTCCAGCCGGGGATCGTCGGCTCCAGCATGGCGAGGTTGGTCTTGCCACAGGCGGACGGGAACGCGGCCGCGACATACTTCGCCTCACCCTGCGGCGGGGTGAGCTTGAGGATCAGCATGTGCTCGGCGAGCCAGCCCTCGTCACGCGCCATGACGGAGGCGATGCGCAGCGCGTAGCACTTCTTGCCGAGCAGGGCGTTGCCGCCGTAGCCGGAGCCGTAGGACCAGATCTCGCGGTCCTCGGGGAAGTGCGAGATGTACTTGGTGGAGTTGCACGGCCACGGAACGTCCTCCTGGCCCTCCTCCAGGGGTGCGCCCAGCGTGTGGACGGCCTTGACGAAGAAGCCGTCGGTGCCGAGCTCGTCCAGGACGGCCTGTCCCATGCGGGTCATGGTGCGCATCGAGACGGCGACGTACGCGGAGTCGGTGATCTCGACACCGATCGCGGAGAGCGGGGAACCGACCGGGCCCATGCAGAACGGGACGACGTACATCGTGCGACCGCGCATCGAGCCGCGGAAGACACCCTGCTCACCAGTGAAGATGGCCCGCATCTCGGCGGGCGCCTTCCAGTGGTTCGTCGGACCGGCGTCCTCCTCCTTCTCGGAGCAGATGAACGTGCGGTCCTCGACACGGGCGACATCGCTCGGGTCGGACGCGGCGTAGTACGAGTTCGGGCGCTTGGTCTCGTCCAGCTTCGTGAACGTGCCCTTGGCCACGAGCTCCCCGCACAGGCGCTCGTACTCGGCCTCGGATCCGTCGCACCAGACCACCCGGTCCGGCTCGGTTATCGCTGCGATCTCGTTCACCCAGGAAATGAGCTCCTGGTGATCGGTGGGGACAGTGAGGGGAGCCGCGATGTCGCGCGCCACGATCGCTCCTTGATGAGGGTGTCTGTTTGGTAGTTGCCCCGTGGGGGCTGCGACCCGGATGCTTCTACCCCTTCGAATCCCGTTGGCGCTCATCCGGTGCCGACCGCACTCATTTGATCATCCGACCGTTTCGCCCATATGTCCAGGGGGACGCCCACGTGAGCATTGCCACTCGTGCCGGTTACCTACGGTCGCGTAGGTACGATGCGGGAATGACTGCTGCCGCCGCCGCGCCCGGGTCCGCCGGGCTGGAACCAGCCGAGTCCGACCCCGCCCCGGTGAAGCCGCGGATGCGTGGCTGGCTGCACGCCGGAATGTTCCCCGCCGTGATCGTCGCGGGGGTGGCGCTGATCGCGTTCACGGACAGCGCCCTCGGGCGGATCGCCTGTGGCATCTACACCCTGACCGCGTGCCTGCTGTTCGGAGTGAGCGCGCTCTACCACCGGGGCACCTGGGGTCCGCGCGGCGAGGCGGTGCTCCGTCGGCTCGACCACGCCAACATCTTCCTGATCATCGCGGGCACCTACACCCCGCTGACCCTGCTGCTGCTCCCCGAGTCCACCGGGACCCCGCTGCTGTGGGCTGTCTGGGCCGCCGCCGCGGCGGGGATCGCCTTCCGGGTGTTCTGGGTCGGCGCCCCGCGCTGGCTCTACACGCCCTGCTACCTGGCGATGGGCTGGGCCGCGGTCTTCTTCCTGCCGGACTTCATGCGGACCGGCGGGATCGCCGTACTGGTGCTGGTCGTGGTCGGCGGGCTGCTCTACAGCGCCGGGGGCGTCATCTACGGCATCAAGCGGCCCAACCCCTCACCGCGGTGGTTCGGCTTCCACGAGGTGTTCCACTCGCTGACCCTGGCGGCCTTCGTGGTGCACTACGTCGGCATCTCCCTGGTGGCCTACAACCACCACTGAGCACCGCTCCCGACCGGTGCCGGCGGCGCGCCGATGCCCGACAATGACGACCATGGCCGCCACCTCCCGTACCCCTTCCGTTTCCGTTCCGGGAATTCCTCCGCAGCCGGGGCTGCGCGAGCGGAAGAAGCTCAGGACCCGGACCGAGATCCGCCGGGCCACCTACCGGCTGATCGCGGAGCAGGGGTACGACGCGACGACGGTCGAGCAGATCGCGGAGGCGGCCGAGGTGTCACCCAGCACCGTCTTCCGGTACTTCCCGGCCAAGGAGGACATCGTCCTCTCCGACGAGTACGACCGGGCCCTGGCCGCCGCTCTGCGCGCCCGCCCGGCCGGTGAACCGCCGCTGGAGTCGCTCCGGCAGGTGCTGACCGGCACGCTCGCCGCCTTCCTGGCCACCGGGGAACAGGAGCTGCGGCAGCGCGCCCGGCTGATGGTGGAGGTCCCCGCGCTCCGGGTCCGGATGGCGCAGAGCATGGCGGACACGGCGAAGGAGCTGGCCGGTGTGCTCGCCGCCCGCGGCGGGCGCGCCCCCGACGACCTGGCGGTCCGGGTGTTCGTCGCGGCGGTGCTGGGCGCAGTGCGCGAGGTGACGCTGTACTGGGGCGAGCACGGCCAGCAGGGCGACCTGGTCGCGATGGTGGGCCAGGCGCTGGACACCCTGGAGGGCGGCCCGGCGCTGTGACCCCGCGTCAGGCCCCGCCGCCCCCGAGGGTGCGCGCCAGCTCCTGCGCGTCGGTGGTCGGCGCGTCGCACACGAAGTGCCTGCACACGTACGCCGTCGGAGCCCCGCCCACCATCGGCCGGTCCGCCAGCAGCGGGAACTCGGCCCCGCCCGTCTCCCCCACCGCCACCACGGCACCCGGCGCGGTGCCCAGCAACGCCGTACGGTGCAGCTCGCCGCCGACCGGCCCGGCGACCGCGACCTCGCGGGGGCCGTCGAGCAGGGCCTCCGCGACGGCGAGCCCCCAGCCGGTGAACCGGGGAACCCGCGGCCCGAGCGCCTTCACCACACCCAGCGCGCCCTCCCCGGCGGTGCGATGGGCCTCGGAGCCGGTGTGCGCGGCGTACGAGAGCAGCGCCCCGGCCGCCGCCGTCCAGCCCGCCGGGGTCGCGTTGTCGGTGGGGTCCTGCGGGCGGCGGATGAGCTGCTCGGCGTCGTCCGCCGTGTCGTAGAGCCGGCCGCCCTCCCCGGTGAAGTGCTGGAGCACGATGTCGAGCAGGAAGCCGGCGAACTCCAGCCAGACGCCCTCGCCGGTGACCGAGGCCAGGGCGAGGAAGCCCTCGGCCACGTCGCCGTAGTCCTCCAGGACCCCGGCGTGCCCGCCGGCCCGCCCGTCCCTGGACGTGCGGTCCAGCCGGGCGACGTCACCCATGTGCACCCGCACCAGCAGGTCCGCCGCCTCGGTGGCGCGCTCGACGAGGTCGGGCCGCTCGAAGTACGCCCCGGCCTCGGCGAGCGCGGCGATCGCCAGCCCGTTCCAGGCGGCGACCACCTTGTCGTCCCGGCCGGGACGCGGGCGCAGCTCACGGGCGGCCAGCAGCGCGGCCCGCACCCGGGCGACCCGGTCCGCGTCCGCCACGGCGCCCGCGAGCGGCAGCTGGAGGACCGAGGAGCCCTCCTCGAAGGTGCCCTCCCGCGTCACCCCGAAGTACTCCTCGGCGAAGGCGGCGTCCTCCTCCCCGAGGACCTCCCGCAGCTGTTCGGGCGTCCACACGTAATACGCGCCCTCGACATGCCGCCCGGTCCCGTCCTCGCTGTCCGCGTCGAGCGCGGAAGCGAAACCGCCCTCGGCGGTGCGCAGTTCGCGCACCATGAAGTCGGCGGTCTCCAGCGCGACCCGGCGGGCCTGCTCCGATCCGGTGGCCCGCCACAGATGCGCGTACACGCGACAGAGCAGCGCGTTGTCATAGAGCATCTTCTCGAAGTGGGGAACTGCCCACTCCCGGTCCACCGAGTAACGGGCGAAGCCCCCGCCGAGCTGGTCGTACATCCCGCCCCGGGCCATCGCCACGCAGGTGTCGACGGCCATCTGGAGTGCGCCCTCCGCCCCGGTGCGGGCGTGGTGCCGCAGCAGGAACTCGATGGTCATGGACGGCGGGAACTTGGGCGCCCCGCCGAATCCGCCGTGCTTCTCGTCGTACTCGCGGGTGAGTCCGAGCAGCGCCTGCGCCAGCTCCGCCTCGCCCGGCAGGCCCTCGTCGCCGTGGGCGAGGGTGCGCCGGGTGAGGTCGCGGACGATGCTCCCGGCGACCTCGGTGACCTCGTCGCGCCGTTCGGTCCAGGCGACCGAGACCCCTTCGAGAACCTGCTGGAAGGAGGGCATGCCGTGCCGGGGCTCGGGCGGGAAGTACGTACCGAAGTAGAAGGGTTCGGCGTCGGCGGTCAGGAAGACGGTCATCGGCCAGCCGCCCTGGCCGGTCGCCGCCTGCACGGCCTCCATGTACACGGCGTCGACGTCGGGCCGTTCCTCGCGGTCGACCTTCACCGGAACGAAGTGCTCGTTCAGATAGGCCGCGACCCGGTCGTCCTCGAAGGACTCGTGCGCCATCACATGACACCAGTGGCAGCTCGCGTAGCCGACACTGAGCAGCACGGGCACGTCCCGCCTGCGGGCCTCCTCGAACGCCTCGGGCGACCAGGGCCACCAGTCGACAGGATTGTCGGCATGCTGGAGGAGGTACGGGGAAGTCTCACGGTCCAGGCGATTCGGCATGGCCTCATCCTCTCTCAACCCCGGTTGATCGCATCACTCTCCCGCGCTGACGCGCCGTACGCGGGAGACCGGGCGGCGATGTCGGCCGATGCCGTCGCAAGCGTCGCATCCGGAGGGGGACACACATGCGGGACAGCCATCGGGCCGAAGCCGAAGGGCTGTTGGTACGGGCCGTGGAGGAGGAGGTGCGCCGCTCGGGCGGCCGGGCCGACGCCGCCACACTGACGGCGCGCGGGCGGGCCGCGCTGGATTCGCTGGCGTCCGCCGCGGCGGACGAGTACGCCGCGTATCTCCAGGCGCTGGACGCGGCGGAGGCCGAGGCGCGGCCGTTGTCGCAGCGGTTCAGCCGGGCGGCGATGGGAACTCCCCTGCTGGTCACCGGAGTTGCCGCTATCGCCGCCTTCGGTGCGGATGTCACCTTCGGTACGGCGACCGGTCCGGCGCTCGGCGCGGGCGCCGTCGTCGCGGTCGCGGGGGCCACCGCCACCGTCGCCAAGGTCACCGCGTCCCACTGGCCCGCCGCCCACCGGCGGGCCGGCGCGCTCGGGCAGCCCGGCGGTGCCGAACAGCTGCGGCTCCAGTGGCTGGCGGCGCTGGAGGTGCGGGGCATCCGCCCCTTCATCGACCAGCAGCGGATACTCACCGCCTCGTCCCGCACCCCGGCGAAGAAGGTTCCGGCGCAGTCGCGGACCGCTCCGTCGCCGCGCCGCACGGACCGCAGCGCGGCAGCCCGTACGCGCTCGCTGCTGGAGCAGTCGTTCGGCCATCTGCCCGCCTCCGACGGGCCGTTCGCGGGACGGCGGGCCGAGCTGGAGCAGATCGCCCGGTGGGTGCGGGAGGCCCGCGCGTCGACGGAGACCAAGCCGGTCGTCGTCGTCCTGCACGGCACGCCCGGCTCGGGCCGCACCACGCTCGCGGTGCGGGCCGCACACAGCCTGAAGGACCTGTTCCGGGGTGCCTGCGTGGTGGATCTGCGCGGCGATGTGGCCAAAGAGGCGCCGCTGCCGACCCGGGACGCGCTGCTGCACCTGCTGAACCGGCTGGGCGCGCCCCGTGAGCAGCTGCTGTTCCGGGAAGGGGCGTCCGCCGAGCACCAGGTGCGGCGGCTGAGCGAGCTGTACCACCAGCATCTGACCGGCACCCCGGTGACGATCGTCCTGGACGACGCGGGCGACGCGGAGCAGATCCGCACCCTGGTCCCCGAGCGTTCCGACAGTCTCGTCCTGGTCACCGCCCGCGAGCCCCTGGAGCTGCCGGCCGACCTCCCGGCCCGGGTCCATCTGCTGCCGGTCGGGGCGCTGGACGCGGCCGGCGCGGAGGAACTGCTGCGCGAGGCGGCTCAGGCCGAGGAGGAGGGGCCGTACGACGCGCGGGCCACGGACACCGTCGTCGAGCTGTGCGGCGGTCTGCCGCTCGCGCTGCGGATCGCGGGCTCCTCGCTCGGGGCACGCACCCGCGGCGCGCTGGCCGCCGGCCTCGCGGAGTACGGACCGGTCGCCCCGGTCGAGCGGGCTCTGTGGCTGCGCTACACCGACCAGTCCGAGCAGGCGCGGCGGCTGCTGCGCCGGCTGGCGCTGGCCGGGCGGGCGAGCCTGGGCGCCGCCGCGGCGGCGGCGCTGCTCTCCGCCGACGAGCAGGAGGCCGAGCGGCTGCTGAAGGCTTTGGCGGGCGCCGGGCTGCTGACCCGTGTACGGGGCTCGCGCTACCGGCTGCACGATCTCGCGCGGGGTTTCGCCCTGGCCCGGCTGCTGGACGAGGAGGAGGCGGCGGACCGTGGCACGGCGCAGGAGCGGCTGATCCGGAACTACGCGGACCTGGCCGGTGCCGTGATCCGCATGGTGGACGGCAAGATGTCCACCCGGGCCGGGCAGTTCGGCTCGCACGGCTTCGGTTCGCTGGACTCGGCGCTGCGCTGGCTGGACGACGAGTCGAGCTTCATCACCTCCGCACTGCGGCACGCCGAGGGCGTCGACCAGAGCGCCGTGCTGGACCTGCTGGGCGCCCTGTGCGACTACTGTCTGCTGCGCGGCGACCTCTACCGGCTGGGCGAGATCAGCGAGCTGACGCAGGCGGTGGACCAGGGGCTGCTGGAGCGGTCGGTGCAGTGGCGTACCGGCATCGCGGCCCGTCAGCTCGGTGAGCTGGACAAGGCCAGGACCACTCTGTCGTCGGTCGTCGGCCTGTACCGCGAGGCGCAGAACGGGCCGGGTACGGCGCTGGCGCTCTGCTCGCTCGGCATCACCCTGCACCACCAGGGCAATCTGACCGAGGCGTCGGCGCGGCTGCGCGAGGCGATCGAGCTCCAGGCCTCCGAGGAGCAGGCGGAGGACCGGGCCTGGTCGATGCACGCGCTGGCGGCCGTCGAACGCGACCGGGCCCGGATCGCGGAGGCGCTGACCCTGCTGGACACCGCGCTGGCCCTGCACCGGGAGGGCGAGTCGCTGCACGGCGAGGCGTGGACCCGGTTCCAGCTCGGTCAGACCCTGCTGCGGATGGGCGAGGTGGAGCGGGCCGAGGACGCGCTGCGTCAGGCCCTGGATCTGTACGGCCGTACCCGTGACGAGCGGGGCGAGGCGTGGGCGCTGACCCAGCTGGCCCGCGCCCGGCTCCTGGACGGCGACCCGGCCCCGGCGGTGGAGCAGCTGGACCGGGCGCTGGCCCGCCACCGGGACAACGAGGACGCGCGCGGCGAGGCGTGGACGCTGTTCTATCTGGGCCAGGCCCTGGAGGAGAGCGGCGACACCGACCGGGCGGTCCGGCAGCTGGAGCGGGCCCGCACGATGTTCTCCCGGATGCGGGACGTGTACGGGCTGGCCTGTGCCCGCCACCACTCGGGCCGGGTCACCCGTGACCAGCGGGCGGCCCGGACCGGGAACCTGCGCAACTCGGGCTTCGCCCGCCAGCTCCTGGTGGACGCCCGCGCCGACTTCCGGCGCATCGGGGTGGCCCACGGCGAGGCGTGGACGTGCCTGGAGCTGGCCCTGATCGACGCGGGCAACAACCGGGCCCCGCAGGCGCTGGAGCTGTGCGGTGAGGCGGTGGAGCTGTTCGGCTCGTACGGGGACGCGCGGGGCGCGGACTGGGCCCGCTTCCTGCGCTGCACGCTGCTGCCCTACGCGTCGCCGGGCGGCAGCGAGGTGGGAACGGCGGTGGCGCAGCAGGAGCTGGCCGAGCTGCTGGGGGCCGGGCATCCGGCGCGCGACGGCAAGCTGGAGGACTGCGCGGAGGCGTACACGGTGGTGCTGAACCGCGGCGTGGACCTGGAGGACGGCTGGCAGGCGTGGCGCCTGGGCATGACGCCCACACGTCATGCCCGGGAGGTCATGGGCGTACCGGTCCCGGCCGGGTACGGCCCGTCCGGCGGCTGAGGCCGGCGCCGGGCCCGGCCGGACCGACGCCGGGCGGGCCGGCACAGGCCGGATCCGACACCGACCGACGCCGAGCGCCGGGCCGTCCCCGTACGTTCCGGGGCCGGCCCGCCCGCTTCCGCGTCTGCCTCTGCTGCTACTTCCGCTTCGCGGAGCCCGCCCCGGCGGTGGCGTCGACCGCCTCCGCGTCCGGGTCCGGGGCCTCCTCGAAGTCGACCTTGCCCATGTGCCGGTTCATGGACTTCATCAGCAGCCACACGCCTACGGCGAGCGCCGCGAAGACGATGAAGCCGAGAACGCCGGGGGTCACCTTGTTCTTGTCGAACTCTTCGGCGAGCGGAACGAGATCGGTCAGTGCCTGGGTCGCGTACATATCAGGCATTGTCGCGGATGCCCGCGAAGAGGTCGCTCTCGGGGAGGGAGGTATCGACGAGAGACTTCGCCAGCTCGTACTCCTCGGTCGGCCAGACCTCCTTCTGGATATCCATCGGAACGCGGAACCAGCCGCCGTCCGGGTCGATCTGCGTGGCGTGCGCGATCAGCGCCTTGTCACGGATCTCGAAGAAGTCCGCACACGGAACGTGCGTGGTCAGCGTGCGCTCGTCGCGCTCGAACTCCTTCCAGCGCTTGAGCCATTCACCGTACGGCGACTCCAGACCGCGGGCCAGCAGCGCCTCGTGCAGCGCCACCGTGCGCGGCCGGTTGAAGCCCTGGTTGTAGTAGAGCTTCTGCGGCTGCCAGGCCGGGCCGAACTCCGACTCGGGGAACGTCTCGGTGTCCGCCGCACCGTCGAAGGCGATCATCGTGATCTTGTGGGTCATGATGTGGTCGGGGTGCGGGTACCCGCCGTTCTCGTCGTACGTGGTGACGACCTGCGGCCGGAAGGCGCGGATGCTGCGGACGAGCCGGCCCGCGGCCTTCTCCTCGTCCTCCAGGGCGAAGCAGCCCTCGGGCAGCGGGGGCAGCGGGTCGCCCTCGGGCAGGCCCGAGTCGACGAAGCCGAGCCACTCCTGGCCGACGCCCAGGATCTCCCGGGCCTCGTCCATCTCCTTCCTGCGCACCTCGTGGATGTTCTCCTCGATGTACGGGTCTCCCTGGAGCTTCGGATTGAGGATGGAGCCGCGCTCGCCCCCCGTGCAGGTCACCACCAGCACGTCCACCCCCTCGGACACGTACTTCGCCATGGTGGCCGCGCCCTTGCTCGACTCGTCGTCGGGGTGGGCGTGGACGGCCATCAGTCGCAGCTGCTCGGTCAAGACTCGATCCTCAGTGATTCGGCATGTAGGCAGGCTTCTATAGTGACCGAACCGGGGGGTGGAAAAATTCCTCGATCCCCGGCACGGGAGGAACGATCATGACCGCGGTGCGTGAAGCGCCTCCGGAGAACCGCTACGGCCGCTCCGCGGACGAGCGCGCGGACCGCCGGCTCAAGATGGTCGGCTCGGTGCTGGGCGTCGTGCTCCTGGGTGTGGTCGGCTGGATCGGTTACGACTACGTCACCGGTCAGGGAATCAGCGCCGAGGTGATCAAGCGCAAGGTCGTCTCCGACCAGCGGGTCGACATCCACCTCGAAGTGCGCAAGGACAAGGACGCCAAGGGCTACTGCACCCTGCGCGCGCAGCACGAGGACGGCCGCGACGTGGCCCGCAAGGACTTCCGCTTCGACGAGCGCACCGACCGGATCGACCGCATCGTGACGCTGCGCACGACATCCAGGGCGACCGGCGTCGAGCTGCTGGGCTGCACCGTCGACGACGGGGCTTCCCACTGACCGGCGCACGCCGTCCCTGACCCACTGTTTCCCGGCCCGACCTGCGCAAACGCGGTCCCGGTGATTTACCTTCTCCCCCTTTTCCTGGGGAATTGTTAGGCTCGTGGTTTCGCCCACCCGTGGTGGCACATGCTTACGGGTAGGGCGATGCTTTGTATTCCCAGTACCGACGAGGAGCACCCTGTGACCCAGACCAGCGAAAACGTCACCTGGCTCACGCAGGAGGCGTACAACCAGCTCAAGGCCGAGCTGGAGTACCTGTCTGGTCCCGCGCGCACGGAGATCGCCGTAAAGATCGCGGCGGCCCGTGAGGAGGGCGACCTGCGAGAGAACGGCGGGTACCACGCGGCCAAGGAGGAGCAGGGCAAGATGGAGCTCCGGGTGCGCCAGCTGACCCAGCTCCTGGAGCACGCGAAGGTCGGCGAGGCACCTGCCGACGACGGTGTGGTCGAGCCCGGCATGGTCGTGACGATCGCCTTCGACGGCGACCCGGACGACACGATGACCTTCCTGCTCGCCTCCCGCGAGTACGCGAGCTCGGACATCGAGACGTACTCCCCGCAGTCGCCGCTCGGCACCGGCGTGAACGGCAAGCGGATGGGCGACGACGCCGAGTACGAGCTGCCGAACGGCAAGACGGCCACCGTGAAGATCCTCGCGGCGAAGCCGTACACCGGCTGATCCCGCACCGGTGCGAGGAGCCCCCGGCCCGACGGGCCGGGGGCTCCTCGCCTGCGCGGCGCCGTTCGCCTTCGTGCCCACCGAGAACATGGCCGGCTGGCTCCAGGCGTCCGACGGCGACACGCCCGGGTTGCCGAAGAGCACCCGGCACGCCTGGACGGTGGCGCTGAACGGATTCCATTCGGCGATCGGCTGGAGCATCGCGTCGCCGACAACGACCCGCGCAGCGCCGGGACGGGCCGGTCCGTCCCGGTACGGGTCAGTCCATCACCAGATAGCCCGCGTCACGCAGTGCCGCCGAGACCTCCGTGCAGTGCTCCGGCCCCTTCGTCTCCAACTGGAGCTCCACCTCGACCTCGGTGAGCCCGAGCCGGGGATCGGTCCGCACATGACCGATGTCGAGCACATTGGCGTCGACCACGGAAAGCACGCCCAGCAGGGTGGCCAGCGCACCGGGACGGTCGCTCAGACGCAGCCGCAGACTCAGATAGCGGCCGGCCGCCACCATGCCGTGGGTCAGGATGCGCTGCATCAGCAGCGGGTCCACATTGCCGCCCGAGAGCAGCGCGACCACCGGCCCGCGGAACGACTTCGGATCGCTCAACAGGGCCGCGACCGGGCTCGCACCGGCCGGCTCCACCACCAGCTTCGCCCGCTCCAGACAGAGCAGCAGCGCACTGGACAGCTCGTCCTCGGAGACCGTACGGACCTCGTCGACCAGCTCCCTGACCAGCTCGAACGGCACATCACCGGGGCGCCCCACCTTGATGCCGTCCGCCATCGTGTTCAGCGAACCGACCGACACCGGATGCCCCACGGCCAGCGAAGGCGGATAGCAGGCCGCACCCGCCGCCTGCACCCCGACGATCCGCACATCGGGCCGGACCGCCTTGACCGCCACCGCGATGCCCGCCGCGAGACCGCCGCCGCCGATCCCCACGACGACGGTGCGCACCTCGGGGCACTGTTCGAGGATCTCCAGGCCCACCGTGCCCTGTCCGGCGATGATGTCCGGGTGGTCGAAGGGGTGGATGAAGACCGCACCCGTCTCCTGCGCGTACTCCTGCGCGGCGGCCAGCGTCTCGTCGACGACATGTCCGTGCAGCCGGACCTCGGCCCCGTACTGGCGGGTGGCGGCCACCTTCGGCAGCGGTGCCCCGACCGGCATGAAGACCGTCGACCGTACGCCGAGCAGCGCAGACGCGAGTGCGACACCCTGCGCATGGTTTCCGGCGCTCGCGGCGACGACTCCGGCCGCCCGCTCCACCGGGGACAGGCCCGCGATCCGTACATACGCACCACGCAGTTTGAACGAGCCGGTCCGCTGGAGGTTCTCGCACTTGAGATGGACCGGCGCGCCCACGAGCTCGCTCAGGTGGCGGCTGCCTTCCATGGCGGTCACCCTGGCCACACCGGAGAGCATCTTCTGCGCCCCGCGGACGTCGTCGAGGATCACTGGGGGAAAGTGGCCGGTCGTACGGAAGTTCATACCGTAAGTCTTGCAGCTCGGCCCGCGGGTTCCCGCCGCCCGACGCGGCGCCGGCCGCCGTGTCCGGCACCCTCCTGGGCCGTTGTCCACAGGTTTGTGCAGCGCTGGTACGCGTTGCCCCGTGGCCGCGTACTCTGTCCCCCACCCATCCGACACCGCACGAAGAGAGCCCCCGGCCATGCCCCCTCAGGACATGACGACAGCTGCGTCTCCTTCCGGGGGCGCCGCCCCCGAACCCACGGGTTCCGAACACGTCCTCGACGCTCTGCAGCACCAGGTCGCGGTATTCGCCCGCCGTGCCGAGCAGACCCGCCTCGGCGGGGTCGGTCAGGTGCGCAATTCCATGGACCGGGCCGCCTATCTGCTGCTCAACCGGCTGGACCGGGAAGGTCCGATGGGCGTCAAGGCACTCGCCGCGGGCATGGGAATCGACTCCTCGACCGTGACCCGGCAGGTCGCACCGCTCGTCGACACCGGCCTGGTCAAACGCACCTCGCACCCCGAGGACGGCCGGGCCGTCGTGCTCCAGCTCTCCCCGCGCGGCCAGGCACGGCTGGAAGAGGTCCGCAGCTCCCGGCGCGAGCTCATGACCCAGGTGACGGACGACTGGACGGCCGAGGAGCGCGAGACGTTCTGCGCGCTGCTCACCCGGTTCAACGCCTCCCTCGCCGCCCGCCAGGCCGCGCACCACGCACCCCCCGCCGGCTGACGCGGTCGCCGGGCCCGGGACGGACTTGCTGCACACCTCTTGACCGGGAGCCCCGCAGCGGCTCGTATGTGGACTGTGCGAGAGCGCCAGACGGGCCGGGAGCGGGGCCGCGCCCAGGAATTCGAGACCTTCGTCGCGGGCGCGGCCGGCCGCCTGCTGCACACCGCCACGCTGCTCACCGCCGAGCCCATGCGTCCGCCGGGAGCCAACCCCCGCGCCCAGCGGCTGCTCACGGCCGCCCTGGCGCACACCTACGCGCAGTGGGACCGGCTGCGCGGCGAGGACCCCTACGACCGCACCCGGCGCGAACTCGCCACCCGGTTCGCCCACGAGGTCTGGCGGCACCACCGGCCGCGCGGCGGGCTGCTGGACCCCCTGACACCGCAGGAGCGCCTCGTCCTCGTGCTGCGGCTGTACGAGGGGGTCGCGGAGGAGCAGACCGCGGCGCTGATCGGCCTTCCGGTGGAGCGGGTGCGGGCGGTCTGCAACCGCTCGGTGGCCACGATGCGCGGCACCCGCCGGCCCACGGCGCGGCGCGGCACACCGGGTCCGCCGCTGGGGGTGGCGCGGTGAGCCGCGGCGGCGACCGGGAGGACGAGGTCCGGCGGATGCTGGACGGTCCGCATCCGCAGGTGCCCGCCGATCTGGCGCGGTGGGCGGCGGAGCGCGGCAGCGGGATGCTGCGCCGGCGGCTGTTCGCCCGCCGGCTGATGCTGCTGGTGGCGTGCGCCGCGGTGGTGGCCTTCACGGTCTGGGCGATGGCGGCGCATCCCTGGCAGGTGCCTCCCGCCGAGACGACGCCGTCGGAGGGCTGGTGAGCGGCGATCACGGGGCGGGCGGCCGAACTACCCTGGAATGGGCGGCACGCGCAATCGGCCGAGGAGGCTGCAATGACCAGGAAGATCGCTGACTGCCGCAAGCATCCGAGCGTGTCGCACTGCTCGCTCACCATCTCCGGTGAGGAGGAGGAAGTCGTACGGGCCGCGACGGAGCACGCGGTCTCGGTCCACGAGCACACCGACAGCCCGGAACTGCGCGAACAGATCCGGGCGATGCTGGAGGACGAGAAGGCCGATGCCTGACGCCGCCCCGTGGTCCGGCACCTGACCCCGCCCCGTGGTCCGGCACCTGACCCCGCCGCGTACGGCCGACGGCGCTCGGCCCGACCCCGCCGTGTACGTACGGGCGGGCCCGGTCGTTCGGGCCCGCCCGGATTCTTCGCAGGACCCTAGCCGAGCGCCTGCGTCAGGTCGGCCAGCAGGTCGTCGGCGTTCTCGATGCCGACGGAGACGCGTACGAGGTCGGCCGGCACCTCCAGCGGGGAGCCCGCCGCCGAGGCATGCGTCATGCGGCCCGGGTGCTCCACGAGCGACTCGACGCCGCCCAGCGACTCACCGAGGGTGAACAGCTTCGCCCGGTTGCAGACCTGGACCGCCGCCTCCTCGCCGCCCTCGACGCGGAAGGACACCATGCCGCCGAACGCCTTCATCTGCTTGGCGGCGATCTCGTGTCCGGGGTGCTCGGGCAGCCCCGGGTAGAGGACCTGGGTCACCTTGGGGTGCCGGGTGAGCAGATCGGTGACCTTGGTGGCGTTCTCGCTGTGCCGGTCCATGCGGACCGCCAGGGTCTTGATGCCGCGCAGCACCAGCCAGGCGTCGAACGGTCCGGCGACCGCACCCATCGCGTTCTGGTGGTACGCCAACTCCTCGGCCAGATCGAGGTCGTTGACGATCAACGCGCCGCCGACGACGTCCGAGTGACCGCCCATGTACTTCGTGGTGGAGTGGACCACCACATCGGCACCCAGGGAGAGGGGCTGCTGAAGGTAGGGGCTGGCGAAGGTGTTGTCGACGACCAGGCGCGCACCCGCGGCGCGGGCCACACCGGCGATCGCGGCGATGTCGGTGATGCCGAGCAGCGGGTTGGACGGGGTCTCCACCCAGATCGCCTTGGTGCGCGGGGTGATCGCCGCCCGTACCGCCGCCACGTCCGAGGTGTCGGCGACGGAGAACTCGACGCCCCAGCGCGAGACGACCTTCGCGAACAGCCGGAACGTGCCGCCGTAGGCGTCGTTCGGGATGACCACGTGGTCGCCGGGGGTCAGCAGCGTACGGAGCAGGCAGTCCTCGGCGGCCAGGCCGGAGGCGAAGGCGAGCCCGCGGCGGCCGCCCTCCAGGGCCGCGAGGTTCTCCTCCAGGGCGGTACGGGTCGGGTTGGCGCTGCGGCTGTACTCGTAGCCGCCGCGCAGTCCGCCCACGCCGTCCTGTTTGTACGTGGACACCTGGTAAATGGGCGGAACAACGGCGCCGGTGAGGGGATCGGCGGTGTTTCCCGCGTGGATCGCGAGGGTCTCGAAGCTGTGCTGGTCGCTCATGGGGCCCGAGCGTAGTTCGTCGCGAGGGCGCCCACCGGGCTACCGGGCCGTCCGGTGACAATGGGGGCATGGAGATTCTCTGGTTCCTGATCGCCCTGTGCATGCTCACCGCGGTCGTCGGCCCCTTCGTGCTGCGCCGCCGGGCCGGAATCCGCCAGGTCGCGCCGGGTTCCCCGGACGCCGCGGACCCGGACGCCTACGGCTTCGTGCGCCAGGAGGAGCTGGACATCCGGCTGCCGGGCCCGGATCAGGATCTTCTCGATGTGCTCGATGTCGTGCAGCGTTCCCAGGACTGGCGGGCGGCCTCGCAGTTGCTGGCCGGTACGCCCAAGGAGGGCGAGGTGCGGTGGCAGCGGGTGCAGGCCTTCGCCGGTGCCGCCTCGCTGGAGCTGGCGCAGCAGCCCGGGGTCGGTGGCGCGTGGCTGCGCAGGTGGCGGGCCGAGGCGCCGAAGGACGCGGGCGGTGCGGCGGTGCACGCGGAGTTCCTGGTGCAGCAGGCGTGGCGCTCGTCGACCGCGGGGACGGACGACTTCCGGATCATCCTGGAGGAGGCCCGTACGGTCTGCGGCGAGGCGGCGCTGCTGGCGCCGGGCGACCCCGTTCCGTACATCGTCGAGCTCGCGGTCTCCCGCGGACTCGGCTACTCCCACGAGGAGTTCGACCGGCTCTGGGCGAAGGTGATGGACCGGGCGCCGGCCCACATGGGCGCGCACATCGCCGCGCTGCACTACTGGTGCGAGAAGTGGCACGGCTCGCGCGAGGAGGCCGACCGCTTCGCCACCTCGGCCGCCGCCCGCGCCCCGCAGGGCTCGCTGCTGGCCGCACTGCCGCTCTTCGCGGTGTACGAGCATCTGCCCGAGGTCAATCTGGTGCAGGGCTTCTACCGCAGCCTGGTGGTGACCAAGGCGGTCGAGGGCGCCCTGTTCGCGGTGCACGCGGCCCGCCCCGACGACCCGATGCTCGCGCACGTACGCCATCTGCTGGTGCTCTTCCTCGTCCGGATGGAACGCTGGTCGGAGGCGATGACCCAGCTCGTCCACATCGACGGCCACGTGGGCGCGCTGCCGTGGACACAGGACGCCGACCCGGCCGCCGAGTACACGGTGTACCGGGCGCTGGCGGTGGCCGGCTATGAGGCGAACGGCGGCAGTCCGGCGACGCTGCCGCGCTAGCGCGGAATCCGTGGCACGCCCGCCGCGTTGTACGCACTGCACACCCACCCCAGGAGGAGCCCCCGCATGTTCCTGCAACGCCGCACCCCTCAGCTCCCCACCCCGGAAGAGGCACTGAAGGGCCGCCCCACCCCCGAATTCACCGTTCCGTCCCACCACACGGTCCTCGGCAACCCGCTGCTGGGCCCGTACCCGGAGGGTCTGGAGGTCGCGGACTTCGGGCTGGGCTGTTTCTGGGGCGCCGAGCGCAAGTTCTGGCAGACGGACGGCGTCTGGACGACGCTCGTCGGCTACCAGGGCGGCTACACCGAGAACCCCGCGTACGAGGAGGTCTGCTCGGGCCTGACCGGCCACACCGAGGCCGTCCGCGTCGTCTTCGACCCGAGGACCGTCTCGTACCCGGAGCTGCTGAAGCTCTTCTGGGAGTCCCACGACCCGACCCAGGGCTTCCGCCAGGGCAACGACGTGGGCACCCAGTACCGCTCGGCGATCTACACCCACTCCCCCGAGCAGGAGGCCGCGGTGGCCGCCTCCCGCGAGGCGTACCAGAAGGTCCTGACGGCCGCCGGCCACAGCGCGATCACCACGGAGATCCTCCCGGCGGAGGGCCGCACGTTCTGGCCTGCCGAGGGATACCACCAGCAGTACCTGGACAAGAACCCGGCGGGGTACTGCGGCATCGGCGGCACGGGGGTCTCGTGCCCGATCGGGGTGGCTCCGGCCGAGGGGTGAGCGCCGCGCTCGTAGGCGGCGAGCCGGTGCGACTCCGGTGAACCGGGCCGGTCCGGCTGCTGCCCCGTCAATTCCCCGGCTCCGCAGGACAACGGGGCGGGGCCCGCCGGCCGGGTATTCGCTTCTCACCTGAACCGCCCCGTGCGAGAGTCGTACGGTGACTGACTCCCCCAGTGGTTCCGGCCGCGCACTTGACCTGCTGCGCTGGCAGTTCGGCCTGACGTGGTCGCTGTTCGAGTACCACCTGGAGCGGCTCGACCCCGACGACTTCCTGTGGGAACCCGCTGTGAATTGCTGGACGGTGCACCGGGCCGACGACGGGACATGGGCAGTGGACTGGGCGGAGACCGAGCCCGAACCTGTCCCTGTGCCGACCATCGGCTGGCTGAGCTGGCACATCGGCTGGTGGTGGAGCGTGGCCGCGGATCACGCCCATGGGAGAACGCCCCGGGAGCGGGAGAACATCGCCTGGCCCGGCCCGGGGAAGCCGGCCGTCGAGTGGTTGCGCGGCCTGCGTGAGGACTGGCTGGAGGCGCTGGACCGACTCACCCCTGCCGGTCTGGACGCCACCGCCCCGTTCCCGTGGCCGGATGATCCCCGGCACACCGTCGCCCACATGATTGCCTGGGTCAATGCCGAACTGATGAAGAATGCCGCAGAGATCGGCCAGCTCCGTCTCCAGCGGGCCGTCTGCCAGGTACCGGACCGTGCCGTCGATCCCGCCCCTGCCCGGCCGGCACGGACAGCGCCCGTCGCTGCGAACGATCCCGTCGGCGGAGCCGATGCGCTCCCGTGAGTCCCGCTCTGGGGGCGCTGCCCTGCGCCGCCGGGCACCTGGAGGGAGGGGACAGGGCTTGCGGGTGACGTCGACGAGCTCTGCGGCGCGGACCGATCGCGCGAACGAGGACTTCACCGGTGCCCTGCCGATGGCAGCGGTGCTGATCGACGGTGCGGGCATCCCCGGCGCCGCGTCGGTCTGCCGGCACGGCGTGGCCTGGTATGCCAACCGCCTGGGAGGCGATCTCCTCGGTCTCCTGTCCCTCGCACGGGAGCGCAGTCTCCCGGAGCTGCTCGGCGAAGCCATCGAGCGGGTGACGGACGATCACCGGGACACCTGCGACGTCGCCTCCCCGATCAGCCCGTCGGCGGCCGTGGCCGTCCTGCGCCTCTCCGGCGGCTTCGTCGAGTACCTGGTGCTCGGTGACTCGTTCCTCGTGCTCGACCGGGCGGGCGCCACGCCTCTGGTCGTGTCCGATCCGCGGGAAGTGATCATCAGCCGCCCGTACGCGTCAGCTCTCACGGCCGCCGCCGAGGGGAGCGACGAGTACCACCGGGTCCTGCGGGACCTGCGCGCCAACCGGAACCGGCCGGGCGGGTTCTGGGTGGCCAAGGACGAGCCCGGGGCGGCGGACGAAGCGATCACCGGAAGCTGTCCGCTCTCCGGGCTGGCCGGCGCCGCTCTGCTCAGCAACGGAGCCAGCCGTATCGTGGACCGGTTCGGGCTCGTCGACTGGCCGGGGGCCATGGCCCTCCTGACATCGAGCGGACCCGCCGAGGTCATCCGTCGTGTCCGGGAGGCGGAGGTCCGTCATGCGGTGGCGGCGGACGATGCCACGATCGCGCACTGCACCGATCTGGGCGAGAGCTGACCGTGGCCGACGGACGGTGCCTGCCCGCCTGCCGATGACCTGCCGCCACCGCAGCTCACGGGCTCCCGGAACGATTACCCGATGCAGATCAGGCTTACGGGTGGAGTGGGTGGCCCATATCTGGATTGTCACGCACAGCTGCTGTTTGAATGCGGAGCGCATCGAAGGCTCGCCCATGAGCCCTCGACCTGCCCCCAAGGAGAACGTGCATGTTCCGAAACAGGCATACCCGCTCCCTCACCCTCGGCGCCGCGGGTGTGGCCGTCGTCGCGGCAACCGCCGGAGTGGCCGTCGCCGTGTCCGACAACGTGAAGGCCCCGTACGCGCAGGCCGGAGCGATCGTCAAGAGCAATGGCGAGCTGCTCCGCAACAAGGGGATCAAAGAGGTCAAGCACCTGGGACCCGGCGACTACTGCATCACCTTCAGCGACAACGACTTCGAGCCGTCGAAGGTCCTCCCCAGCGTCACTTCGCTCAGCCGCGGCAAGATCGTCGCCTACTCGTGGGGAGCCGCCGGTAACACCTGCGACAGGAACAAGCAGTCCGCAAGGGTGTGGGCCACGGACACCGACGGCAATGTCGCCGATGCCTGGTTCTCCATCGTCATCAACTGAGTCGGCCGCTTCCGCAACCGAGTCGACCACCTCCGCCGACCCGCGCGGTTCACGGTCGGCCGGCGACACGGGCTGCCACCTCGACCGCCGAGGCAGGTGACCGCCGACCAGCACCGGTGCCCGCCTGCCCGCTTCCGGGCGGCGGGCACCTTCCTGTCCGATCAGGGGCGAACCCTCAGGGCCGGGCACGCGATTTGACTCGACACTACATATCGCGAAAGCTAGATGCGTACCGCAGGAACCCGGAGAGGTGACGCGATGGACCCGCTTGCCGTGCACAAGGCGCTCGCCAATCCCGCACGCCTGCAGTTCATGCAGTGGCTGAGGGAGCCCGAGAAGCATTTCGACGAGAACTCCTACCGACAGCAGGGGCTCGGCTTCCACATCGGAGTGTGCGTCGGCGACATCCAGAAGCGGTCCGGGCTGGCACAGTCGGTGGTGTCCGGGTATCTGCAGACCCTCAAGGACGCAGGGCTGCTCACCTCGGAACGCATCGGCAAGTGGACGTACTACCGGCGCAACGAGCCGGTGATCGCGGAGTTCGCCGCGCACGTCCGCGACGAGCTGTAGATCGACACCTGCCTCACGCGCACCCTCGACATCTCTTCCAATACATCTACTTTTCTCGATTTGACGAAAGGTGACGACTGTTCCGATGAGAAAGACCTCCCTCACCGTTCTGGTGCTCGCCCTGGGCGTGTTCGGAATCATCACCACCGAGATGGGGATGGTCGGTGTGCTGCCCCGGGTCTCGGCCGAACTCGGTGTCACACCGTCCGCCGCAGGCTGGCTCGTGGGGGTGTTCGCTCTGGTCATCGCGGTGTCCGGGCCGTTCACAACGCTGCTTGCGTCCGGTGTCGACCGCAAAAAGGTGCTCGCCGCTGCGATCGCGGTGTTCGCGCTCTCCAACGCCGTCTACGCGCTCACCACGCAGTACGAGGTGATGCTTGCCTTCCGCGTCGTCCCCGCCCTCTTCCATCCCGTGTTCTTCGCGGTCGCGCTCGCCACCGCCGCGCGGCTGGTACCGGCGAAGGACGCGACCCGGGCCACGACGACCGTGTTCGCCGGAGTCACCGTCGGCTTCGCGCTCGGCGTGCCGTTGACCTCGTACCTCGCCGAGCATGTGTCGCTGGCTTCGGCCTTCTGGTTCGGCGCGCTCGTCAACCTGATCGCCTTCCTGGGCATCCTGCGGTTCGTTCCGTCGATGCCGGTCGATGAACGAGCCTCCTACGGTGCACAGTTGGGCATCCTCAAGCGGCCCCGGACGTGGCTGACCATCACCTCCCTCGTTCTCGTCTTCGCGGCGATGTTCTCGGTCTACGGCTACTCGGCCGAGTACCTGGGGCAGGTCACGCACATGGACGGTACGTGGGTCAGCGCCATGCTGATGGCGTTCGGCATCGTGATGATCCTCGGGAACTTCGCCTTCGGCAGCCTGTTGCGACGCGGCCCCGTCCGCACGGTGGTCGCCTATCCGGTGCTGTGCCTGCTGGTCTACGTCCTTCTGTACGCCGTCGGCCCGTTGTTCGCGCCGATGGTTCCGGTGGTCCTGGTCTGGGGTGCCGTGCATTCGGGCGGGCTCATCGTGAGCCAGAGCTGGCTGGCACGGGACGCGAGTGACGCGCCCGAGTTCGGGAACAGCCTCTTCATCTCGTTCTCCAACCTCGGTATCACCGTCGGCACCGCCGTCGGCGGCTGGGTCATGGCCGAGTACGGAGCCCGTCAACTCACCTGGGCCGGGGCCGGGTTCGCGGTCGTCGCCCTGATCGTGATTGCGCTGCGACTGGGTCTGGAGCGGGGGTCTGATCGGAGCGGTGGGCGGCAGGCCGTTTCGCCCGAACGGAGTGGGCAGGCGCTCGGGGAGGTGGGGGCCTGACACGACCGTGGAGGCGAGGGGGTGTCCACAGCACCCGGCCTTCCGTGCCGATCGCGTCGAGGGGCCGCCGGAGGAAGCCGCTCCGGGTGCCGGGTACGGCCAAACGAGTGTCTCCCGTACCAACTCCGGGGCACACCGGGGCGCCGTTCAGGAGACTGGCGGCCGGTGTTGACGGTGCTTCGCGGAACGCCGTAGTGGACGGACGATTTCCGGCCACAACACAACACCCCTTACCCTGCGATACATCGGTCACCAACGGTCGGCCGGGACAGAAGGGCGACACCATGACCTCCGAGACCAGCACACTGGTCACCATCGATGCCACAACTACCTTGCTGGAGGCGGAACTTCCGCTCCTTGAACAGCACCAGCAGAGCCTGGAGAAGGAACTCGCGGCTGTCACCGAACGCCTGGAGTCGGTGCGGACCGCGCTGACAGCACTGCGTGCGCTGTCGGCCGTCCCCACTCCCGCCCCTGCCCCCTCCGCGAGCGCGGTGGCGGAGCCGAAGGCGGCAGAGGCGGGCGAGACGGAGGATGCCGAGGCCGGCGCGGCGAGCATTCCCGCTGCCAGGATTCCGCAGCAGGCGCAGGACTCCATCGACTCCGCCGACCAGGCGGAAGCCCCGCAGGAGGCCGCGGCCACCCCCGCGCGCCGCGCCGCCCGCAAGGCGCCCGCTGCGCCCAAGGGACGCAAGCAGGCTGCCGCCAAGCCGCGGGCCCAGCGCGGCCAGGCCAAGAAGGCCGTCGCCGCCGAGTCCGTCGAGGAGGCCAAGGACGCCAAGGAGGCCAAGGACAGCAAGTCCGCCGCACCGACGAAGACGGCGAAGGCGACCAGGCCGGCCAGGGCGACGAGCAAGGCAACGGCCAAGGCCGCCAAGCCCGCGAAGGCCAAGGCACCGAAGAAGGCCGCGGCCGCCGCACCGGCCGTCGACGACAGCGGCAGCCTCACCGAGCTGACGATGAAGGTGCTCGCCGAGTCCGGCAACACTCCCGTCCGCGCCCGCGACGTGACAAAGGCCCTGGGGCGTGAGCTCACCCCCAACGGCATCAACACCGTCCGCAGCACCCTCGACCGGCTCGTCGCCACCTCGCGGGCCCACCGCGCCGGCCGCGGCCTCTACCAGGCTCCCGCGAACTGACCCTCAAACAAGGGGAGTTCACCGAATACCCGGTGCCACCACCTTGGCGGCACCGGGTATTCGTTCGTTGCGGCAGGGTGTCCGTCTGTAGGTTGCCCGCATGTCTTCAGCACTGCGCCTGGAAGAGGTCACGTCGGACAACGTCGAGGCCGCCTGCCAACTGAAAGTACGGCCCGACCAGGACGGGCTCGTGAAGCCGGTCGCCTGGTCGCTGGCCCAGGCCTACGCGACCCCCGACATCGCCTGGCCCCGGCTGATCTTCGACGGCGAACGGCTCGTCGGCTTCGTCATGGCCTTCTTCGGCGTCCGGTTCTACCCGGACGACCCGAACGACGACCGGCTGCGCTCCGGGCTCTGGCGGCTGAACATCACCGCCGATCAACAGGGGCGGGGATACGGCCGCTTCGCGGTGGAGGCGGTGTGCGAGGAGATCCGGCGGCGCGGGCAGACGCGTGCGACCGTGAGCTGGGTCCCCGGTGAACACGGGCCCGAGCAGTTCTACTTCAGGCTCGGGTTCCGGCTGACCGGGGAGACGAGCGGGGATCAGGTCGTCGGCGAGCTGGAGCTGGGCGACGCGTAGTGCGTGCGGCACGATGCCGCGGGGTGCCGCGAGGTGGCGCAGCAGGCCCGCGAGGTGCCGCGACCTGCCGCGATGTGCAGTGCTGTGGCCGGAAACGATCAGTGGGGGGCGAGAGCGCACGTCGGTGGGGATGGCGGGTGCGTACGTCGGTGGGGGGGGCGGCAGGTGTGTACGTCAGTGGGCGCGGCGGGTGCGTACGCCGCTGGGGGCGGGCCCGGTCAGCCGATGTGGGCTGCGATGATCCGCGCGCACTCCATGGACTCGCTCCGCGTCGTGTCCACCTCGACGTCGTACGTCACGCCCTGATGGACCAGGTCCGCCTGTGCGGCCGCCATGCCCGGGATGCGGTCGCCCCGTGCGATCTCACGGGCGACGGCGACGGCGCTCTCGCACCGGACGCCGACCCACAGCACCCGGATCCCGCCGAGCGCCTTCTGCCACCGCTGCTGGGACTCCGCGCCGCCGAGGAACACTTCGTCGACGATGACCCCGGCACCCGTGCGGGCCATCGTGACGACCCCCTCGATCCATGCCGTCTCCAGCGTACGGAACTCGGGGCCGACAACCACTTCACCGTCCGGAGCGAACTCGATGCCCGCGTCCGACGCACGCATGGACGCGGGCATCGCCTCGACCAGTGTGTCGACGCCGAGGGTCAGCCACGGGTCCGGCAACACCGCCTGAAGGCACCGGGCGATCCCGGACTTCCCCGAGCTGGAGCCACCGTTGAGCACGATCATCTGTGTCTTCACCGGGCCACACTAAAACCTGGCGACGGGCCGGTGCGGTGGCGCGGTCAACATGGTGGGACCGCCTCGTGACCCACTTGGCCGTCGGCAGAACCGTTTCAGCGGCTCCCGTCCGGGTGACGGAACTCCTTCTTCGGCAGTAACCGCAGCTCAGAAGCGGAGACTTGCGGCGTTTCCGATCTCGTACAAGGAGTTCCTCCCATGCGTCTTCGCTCCACCGTGGCTGCCGCCCTCGGCGCGCTCGCGCTCATTGCCGCCGTGCCGACCTCGGCCGGCGCGGCCACCGGAGACTTCAGGTACACCTACACCGGCCTCGACGGCTCGCCGCAGTTCGGCTTCCTCGTCGACCCGCCGAGCCGGATGTGCATCACCCTGCCCGATGTGGCCGACCCCTCTTCGACCAACCCCGCCCACACCCCGTGGAACTTCACCGACTCCAGCGCGACGGTCTTCACCGACCCCGACTGCGAGGGCGACTACTTCACCCTCCGGCCCCTCGGCGGCCACGCCTCCGAGCGGCTGAAGCTGCGCTCGGTCCTCTTCAGCTGATCCCGCCGCGCCCCGCGAGCCCCACCCCGGTACGAGCCGCCCCGCCTCGTACCGGGGTGGTGTCATGTGCGGGAGCCGGAAAGGGGGAACGGAGGCGGGGAACGGGGCCCGGTCGCCCCGGCCGCCCGGGTGGACGCCGCGGCTCCCGGTCGCGGCCAGGGCGCGGAGGCCGCGCTGCGCACGGTGCCGCCCCACCCGTCCGGTGCCGGGGCTCCACCGTCCGTGACGGTGCCCGCGGGTCAGCGGTAGTCCTCCGGGTGCTCCGGCCCCGGGACACCCGTCGGTCGAGGCTGCCGGTCACGGACTGCCGGTCAAGGGCGGTCGATCAAGGACTGCAGCGCGGGCGCGTACAGGTCCGCGATGTGTTCGGGGCCGGCGTCCGCGCCGGCACCCCCGCGGTGGAGGCTGAGGGTGGCGCCGAGGCCGAGGAGATGGCCGGCGATCAGCTCGGCGCGCAGGGCGCGTTCGCGGCCGGGGAGGCGGGCCGCCAGGGCGTCGGTGACCTGTTCCTGGAAGCGGTCGCGCAGGAGGGAGCGCTCGTCGCGGTTGCCGAGCGAGAAGACGACGCGCAGCAGCGGGTCGGACTGCAGTTCGCGGCGGCGCCTCACCAGCGTCACCACCATGTGGCGGCCCAGCACGCCGAGCGGTGCGTCGAAGAGTTCCGCGGCGGCGGGCCCGAAGTCGGCGACGGTGTTGAAGAGTTCTTCCTTGCGGCCGAAGTGCTTGACCACCAGGGACGGGCTCACCCCGGCGTCGGCCGCTATCCCCCTGATGGTGACCTCGGCGTACGGGCGCTGGGTGAACGCCCGGCGGGCCGCGCGCAGGATCGCGTCCCGGCCGGTGCCCGGATCGGCGGCGGGCCGGGCCGGAGCCGGTACGGTGGCCTGGCCACTGGTCATGCGCCCTCCTGGATCGGCATCGTCGGCACACCGTCCTCCCGGTCGGCGGGGACGTCGTGGTGCTCTTCGACCGTACCCGTCGCAGGTGTCCGGCCGCCCGGCAGGAACAGGGTGACCAGCAGCGCCGCGAACGCCGCGCCCGCCGCGATCAGGAAGACCAGCTGGTACGCATGGAGCGTCGGGGCCGTTCGGCCGCCCACCCGGAAGGTGATGTTGGCGAGGACCGCGGCCACCGCCGCACTGCAGAAGGCCTGTCCGATCGACCTCATCAGTGTGTTGAGGCCGTTGGCCGCGCCCGTCTCGCTCACCGGGACGCCGCGCATGACCAGTGCCGGGAGCGCCGAGTACGCGATGGCCGTGCCCGAGGCGACGACCGTCGCACCGGCGATGATCAGCCAGAGGTTGTGGCTGGTGAAGTACCGCACCACGTAACCGGTGCCGATCACCCCGGCGGCCAGCGCCAGGCTGACCTTCGGGCCGTACTTCGCGGAGATCCGCGCCGAGACCGGGGAGAGCGCCACCATCATCACGCCGCCCGGCAGCAGACAGAGGCCGCTGACGACGAGCGAGGCGCCGAGCCCGTACCCCGTCTCCTTCGGCTCCTGCACCATCTGCGCGGTGACCAGGGAGTTCGCGTAGAAGGCGAAGCCGATCAGCAGGGCGGCGACGTTGGTGAGCAGGACCGCCGGGCGGGCCGAGACCCGCAGGTCGACCATGGGCGACGCCACCCGGAGTTCGTACGCACCCCAGAACAGCGCCACGACGACGGCCGCCACCAGCAGGCCGGCCGTCCGGGCCGAGGTCCACCCCCAGTCGGCGCCCTGGGTGACCGCGAGCAGCAGACAGACCAGGGCCCCGGAGAGCCCCAGCGCGCCGAGGGCGTCGAAGCGGCCACGGGCGCGCACCGGCGATCGGGGAACGCACCACAACACCAGCACGATGTCGATGACACCGATCGCGCCCGAGACCCAGAACATCGTGTGCCAGTCGAAGTGCTCGACGACGAGGGCCGCGACCGGCAGCCCGACCGCGGCGCCGATGCCGAGCGTCGAGCTCATCAGTGCCACGGCGGACAGCACCCGCTCGGGCGGGAGTTCGTCACGCAGGATGCTGATGCCCAGCGGCAGGACGGCGAGGGCGGCGCCCTGGAGGGCGCGGCCGGTGATCAGCACTCCGATGCGGGAGCTGACCGCGCACAGGACCGAACCCAGCACCAGCACCATGAGCGAGGCGACGAGCACCCGCCGCTTGCCGTACATGTCGCCGACCCGGCCCAGGACGGGTGTGAAGACGGCGCCGGTGAGCAGCGTGACGGTGACCAGCCAGCTCGCGGCGGCCGGGGTCGCGCCGGTGAGGGCCGGGATGTGCGGGAGCAGCGGGACGACGATCGTCTGCATCACCGCGACCACGACACCGCAGAACGCCAGCACACCGACGGCGAAGCGGGGGTGCGGGGCCTGGTCGGTGGCACTGGTCGGGGCGGGTATGTCCGCGGGCATGACTCTCCGTACGGTGCTCGGCGGCCGGGGCGTGGTGCGGGAGCGAAGCGACGCAGGGGTGCACGCGCGTTCACCCCCCACAGGGTAAACGCTTGTGCACCCCCTCGGCGACCGTAATGCCGGGCGCCGGGTTAGCCTCGAAGACCCGGGCTCCGCCCGGACCACATGAACGAGAAGGCGAAGGTGGCTGCGATGGCGAAGGTTCCGGCAGCGGCAGTGGCAGCGAGCGGGCTGATCGGCGGGTACGCCGTGGCGCGGTGGACCAGGAAGCGACCGCTGGGCGGGGCCGCCCTCGCCGCCGCGGGCACCGTCGCCGCGTACGAATGGAACCGGCAGGCCGGGCCGCGCGCCGCCGCCGGGCTGACCACGGCGTATCTCGCCGCGTTCGCCGGTTCGCACCCGCTGGCCAAGAAGATCGGCGCCTGGCCCGCCGTCTTCGCCGTGGCGGGCGGCATGGCCGCCGCGTCGTGGGCGGTCACCCGCCGGGCGGCCTGAACCGCAAACACGGAAGGGGCGGGGCTCCGAGAGCCCCGCCCCATTCTCCGCCCCAGGCCCCGCTACGCCCCCAGCGCCCACGACACCGTGTAGATCAGCAGCCCCGCCAGCGCACCCACGACCGTGCCGTTGATCCGGATGAACTGCAGGTCGCGGCCGATGTGCGCCTCGATCTTCCTCGACGTCTGATCCGCGTCCCAGCTCGCGACCGTGTCACTGATCAGCGAGGTGATCTCCGCGCGGTACGTCGTGACGACGTAGACCGCCGCGTCCTCCAGCCAGCCGTCCAGCTTCGCCCGGAGCCGGCTGTCGGACGCCAGGCGCGCCCCCAGCGCCATCAGCGAGGCGCGCGCCCGCAGCCGCAGCTCGCTCTGCTCGTCCTCCGCCGCCGCGATGATCATCGTGCGTACGGAGGACCAGGCCGAGGCGATGACGTCCTGGACCTCGCCGCGTCCCAGGATCTCCGCCTTCAGCCGCTCCACCCGCGCCCGGGTGTCCGAGTCCGTCTGGAGGTCGGCCGCGAAGTCCGTCAGGAAGGTGTCGATCGAAGCGCGCGCCGGGTGTCCCGGCATGTCCCGCATCTCCGTGACGAAGCGCAGCAGCTCCTTGTAGACCCGCTCCCCCACCCGCTTGTCGACGAACCTCGGCGTCCAGCCCGGAGCCCCGCCCTGCACCGCTTCCATCACCGAATCGCCGTGCAGCACCAGCCAGTCGTGGGCGCGTACACAGATCAGGTCCACCATCTTGCGGTGGCCGCCGTCGGCGACGATCTTCTCCAGCATCTTGCCGAGACCGGGCCCGATCTCCGCCGCATTGGCCCGCCGGGTGATCGCCTCACCCACCACGGCCTGCACATCGGAATCCCGCAGCACCCTCAGCGCACCGCGCAACGCGGTCGACAGCTCGGCGGTGACCCGGTCCGCGTGCTCCGGCTCGGCCAGCCAGGAACCGAGACGGCCACCGACACCGAGCGCGTGGATCCGGCCCCGTACGACGTCGCCGGAGAGAAAATTCTCGCCGACGAAGGAACCCAGGGAGGCCCCGAGCTGGTCCTTCTTGGTGGGAATGATGGCGGTGTGCGGAATCGGCAGGCCGAGCGGACGCTTGAACAGCGCCGTGACGGCGAACCAGTCGGCCAGCGCACCCACCATCCCCGCCTCGGCGGCCGCGGCGACGAAGCCCGGCCAGCCGCCCACACCCGCACTCTTCGCCCAGGTGGCGAGGACGTACACCAGCGCGACCAGCAGGAGGAGACCCGTGGCCGTGGTCTTCATCCGGCGCACCCCGCGCCGCTTCTCCTCGTCGGCCGCGGTGTACGCGAACGAGGCGAGCGGGGCAGACCGGCCACCGGGTACGGGGCGGGCCGCACCCACCGCCTGCTCCCCGGCACGCTCCTGCTGCCGCGCCCCCGGCTCCCCGGGGCCGGTCCGATCGATCCGTTCCATCCGCTCCACCCGTCCGCGTACGCCTCGCCCCCGGTGTCCCGTACGCATTGTCCCTGCCTGACCTACTCCCGGGCCACGTCTCGAGTTCCCCGGGCCCTGCCCCATCATGGGATCAGTCCGATTGATCATGAGGAGAACACCGCCCATGCCCAGGCGCCAGGGGTACGCCCTGCTCATCGCCCTCGTGGCGGGCACCGCCGCGCTCGCCGCCGCGGTGGCGTTCGCCGGCCCCCTGCTGTTCTCCGGCTCCCGGCCGCAGTCGGTCACCGCACCCGACCCGCGCTCCGTGGCCCGAACGCCCGCCGCCCCCGCCCACTCCACCGGCCTCTGGGCCGCCACCTGGGCTGCCGCACCCGTCGCCGGGGTGACCGACTCCTCCGACGGCAGCGCTCTGCACCGGCGCACCATCCGTAACGTCGTACACACCAGCATCGGCGGCGACGCGGCCCGCATCACCCTCTCCAATGTCTTCGGCACCCGTCCCCTGGTCGTGGAGCGCGCCACCGTGAGCAGCCGTCCCGTGACCTTCCGGGGCGCCGACCGCGTGACCGTCGCGGCCGGCGGGCAGGTCGTCAGCGACCCCGTCGCCGTCCCGGTCGCCGCCGATTCCGATCTGGTGGTCACCCTGCGCACCCCCACCGCCGAGGGACCCGTCACCCTCCACGGGCGCAGCCACCAGACGTCGTACGTGGACACCGCGTGGGGCACCCGGCGGACCGAGGACTGGCGCTACCTCACCGCCGTCGACGTGCACACCCGGACCGCCGCCGGAACGATCGCCGTGATCGGCGACTCGCTCACCGCGGGCACCGGCTCCACCCTCGACACGAACAGCCGCTGGCCCGACGTGCTCGCCGACCGGCTGCACGGCCGGTACGGGGTGGCCAACGCGGGCATCGCCGGCAACCGGATCCTGCGCGACGGAAGCGGCGTACGGGCCGGTGCCCGCTTCGACCGCGACGTACTGGACATCGCCGGAGTGCAGACCGTCGTCATCGCACTCGGCATCAACGATGTGCAGCAGTCCCCCCAGGAGACCGACCCCCGGCGCATCGCGGACGCCCTGCGGTCCCTGACACAGCGCGCCCACGCGGACGGGCTGCGGGTCGTCGGAGCGACGCTGATGCCGTACGAGGGGTACCGCACCTGGACACCCGCACGCGACGCCGTACGGGAACAGGTCAACACGCTGATCCGGACCGGCGGGATCTTCGACCACGTCATCGACTTCGACGCGGCGGCCCGTGACCCCCACCGCCCGACCCGGCTCCACCCGGCCTGGGACAGCGGCGACCACCTCCATCTGAACGACGCGGGCTACCGGCTCCTGGGCTCACTGGCGGACCTGACGGAGCTGGCGCCCGAACAGCCCGGTTCCGACCAGCTCTGACGGGCAGGTCTGACGCGTGGCTCTGACGCGTGGCTCTGACGCGTGGCTCTGACGCGTGGCTCTGACGCGTGGCTCTGACGCGTGGCGCCCGGGATGCTCCCGGGGCGCCGCGCCGCTCAGTCCGACAACCCCTTCTCCAGCCGTCCGCGCCCGCGCTCCCGGTCCAGCTCCCGCAGCCGCTCCAGCTCCGCGTCCTTCATCCGCTGCCTCTCCGCCTTGCTCCGCTTGCGCTCCACCCCGACGCCACCCAGCAACGCCAGCCCGGTGATCCGCACCCGCGGGGCGTCCGGCGACGGAATGCCGTCGTCCTTCGGACGCTCCCCGAAGCCGCCCATGATGCCGATGCCCTTGACCTCGACATTCAGCTCCGGCGGAACCGTCACCTGCATACCGCCCATGACCGCGAAACAGCGGACGACCACCTCGCGGTCCTCGAAGTTCGCCTCGCGCAGATCGATCTCACCGCCGCCCCACATCGCGAACGCGGTGAACTTCCTGCCCACCGTCCAGTTCCCCCGGCGGCCGAAGCCGCCCCAGATCGCGAACGCGCCGCTCGACGTGGCGGGCTTGCCGATCCGGTCCGCCCACCGCTTCTGCGATCCGGTCCGCGCCACAGCCGCACCCACCGGGGCCACCGCCGCGCCCGGCGCCGGAAGGTCCCGCACCAGCGGCTCCAGCTCCCCGTGCGTACGCGCCGTGTAGGCCGCTTCGAGCCGCTGCTCGAACTCCGCCATCTCCAGCCGGCCCTCGGCAACCGCCTCGCGCAGGGTCTCGGCGACGCGCTCGCGCTCGGCATCGGAGGCACGCATCTCCGGAAGGTCACTTGTCATACCGCGCAGCCTATGGAACGTCCGTGCCGCCGTCACAGCCCTACATGCCGCCGGCGGACTCATACATCTTCGCGATCACGGCCTCGATGTCCGGCTCCCGCACCGACAGGTCGACCAACGGGTAGTCCGCGGCGATCCGGGCCACCAGCGGAGCGGCCGACTCCGAAGCCGGGAAGGCCAGCCACTGCCGCGGCCCCTCCACCTTCACCGTACGCACCGAGGGCGCCGACTCAAGCCGGATCGGCGGCAGTTGACGCTCCAGATCGACCACCAGCGTCCGCTCGCTCTCCCCCACCTCGTGCAGCCCGGCAAGGGCACCGTCATACATCAGCCGGCCGTGGTCGATCACCATCACACGCTTGCAGAGCTGCTCGATGTCCGTCAGATCATGGGTCGTGAGCAGCACCGTCGTACCGCGCTCGGCGTTCAGATCCCGCAGGAAGCCACGCACCCTGGACTTGGAGACGACATCCAGCCCGATCGTCGGCTCGTCCAGATACAGCACCTCGGGATCGTGCAACAGCGCCGCCGCGATGTCACCACGCATCCGCTGCCCCAACGACAACTGCCGCACGGGAACGTCCAACAGCTCACCCAGATCGAGGAGTTCGACACAACGCTCCAGATTCTCCCGGTAACGCGCGTCGGGAATCCGGTACATCCGGTGCATCAGCCGGTACGAGTCGCGCAGCGGCAGATCCCACCACAGCGTGGTGCGCTGGCCGAACACCACACCGATCCGGTGCGCCAGCCTCGTACGCTCCCGCGAAGGATCGATCCCCGCCACCCGCAGCCGGCCACCGCTCGGCGTGAGGATGCCGGTCAGCATCTTGATCGTGGTCGACTTCCCGGCACCGTTCGGGCCGATGTAACCGACCATCTCGCCGCGTGCGACACGGAAGCTGATCGAGTCGACCGCCCGCACCCGATGGCGCTCACCGCGCATGAAACCGGTCTTGCGACGCACGTCGAAGACCTTCTCCACCTGATCGAGCTCGATGAAGCCGGTAGGGGTTTGCGCTTCCATGTCCGATGCCCTGTCCCGTTCTTTGTGGATCAGCTTCCTGTGCTGCGGTACGCGCGCAGCCCCGCACGCCAGCCCAGACCGGCCGGCAACCAGAACAGGCCCGCCACCACCGGGGGCAGGAACGCCACCCAGTCCGGCAGACCCAACGGATACTCCCGGCCCAGCACGTACAGCGCCGGCAGCCAGTTCACGAAGGCCAGCGGCACCACGAACGTCACCCCGCGCACCAGATCCTTCGCGAAGACCGACGGCGGGTACTGGAGCAGTGTGTTCCCGCCGTACGTGAAGGCGTTCTGCACCTGTGCGGCGTCCTGCGCGACGAACTGGAACGCCGCCCCGGCCACGAACAGCGCCCCGAAGACCGCCGCCCCGCTCAACAGCATCATCGGCACCATCGCCGCCTTCAGCGGCGTCCACTCGATGTCCAGCACCACCAGCGCATACCCCAGCACCAGCACCCCCTGGAACACCCGCCCCAGCCTGCGCAGCGCGAACCGGTCCGCCGCCACCTGGGCGAGCACCGGGACCGGCCGCACCAGCAGGGTGTCCAGCGTGCCGTCGCGCACCCGCGCGCCCAGCCGGTCCATCGAGCCCAGCAACAGATCGGCGAGACCGAACGCGGTGCCCGACACCCCGTACAGCAGCGCGATCTCGGGCAGTGTGTAGCCGCCCAGCCGGTCCACGTGCGAAAACATCAGCAGGATCGCAACGAAGTCGAAGGCGGTCGCCGCGAAGTTCCCGAACACCGTCAAGGCGAACGAGGCACGGTACGCCATCGTCGAACGCAGCCACATCATCGCGATCAGCCCGTACGCCCGGACACCCTCGACGAACCTCGGCCGGCGGACGAACACCTCCTCGGGCCACTGCGCGGGCCGGCCCCCGGAAGCGTCCGCCGCCCCCGCCACCTCCACCGCACCGGTCGTGTCAGCCACCCTGGACCACCACCCTCCGCGTCGCCACCGACTGCACCATCCGCCCCACCAGCAGCAGCGCCACCGCCCAGCCCGCCTGGAAGGCGTACGCCCGCACCAGCTCCCACCCCGGGTACTTGCCGAGGAACACATCGACCGGCACCTGGAGCAGCGACGACCACGGCAACGCCCGCGCGACGTCCCCCAACACCCCGGGGAACAACGTCAGCGGAAGCAGCATCCCGGAGAAGAACATCCCCGCCAGCCAGGCCATCTGCGCCACCCCCGCCCCGTCCAGCAGCCAGAACGCGGAGAGCGCCACCAGAAAACGGATCGCGAAACTGACCACGACACCGAGCGCCACCGACAGAAGGAAAGCCATCCAGATCCCCGGCGAGGAGGGCAGCGCCAGATCGAAGGCGAGCGATCCCACCAGCATCGGCACGATGCCGCGCCCCAGCAGATGGAAAGCGGCACGGCCCAGATCACCCGCGAGCCACCACAGTTGGAGATCGGCGGGCCGGTAGAGGTCGACCGCGATGTCGCCGGTGCGGATCCGCTCGATCAGCTCGTCCTCGAAACCGCCGCCCATCATGGAACAGGTCATCAGCAGCGCCTGCCCCAGCCAGACATAGCTGAGCGCCTGGGACATGTCGTAACCACCGAGCTGCGGCCGCTCGTCCCACAACGCCACATAGGTGTACGCGAGGATGAACCCGAAGACGGTGTTGGTGAAGACTCCGGCCGCCGTGGCGGTCCGGTAGGTGGCGAAGCGCCGGAACTGTCCCGCCGCCACCACCGCGTAAAGCCGCACCGCACACACCCCCCATCGCCAGGTGCCCAACGGCTTCGGACACCAAAGCGCACGACCCTAGTCCAGCGGGGACGGCCACCGCGACCGCTTTTCGGGGGCCTATCCGGGGTCGATCCGGTGCTTATTCCGCAGAAAAGGGCACTATGGGGGAACTGACCGCGGCCGAGGAGTCTGCACGTAAATGAGCGACGAGCCACAGCAGCCGAGCGGGGAACACTATCCCCGGGGACGGGCCCCCAGGGATCCGGCCGCCCACGGCAGCGCCGGTGCGTCCGGCGCAACGTCCGGCGAACCCGGCGACGGAAACGAAAGCGGCAGGACGAAGAAGGCCAAGCGCACCGGATGGCGCCGCGCCGTCCCCACCTGGCGGATGGTCCTCGGCTCCGTCCTCTTCGTCGCCGCACTCCTGATCGGCGGCTTCATCGCCGGGTACGCACTCGTCGACATCCCGGCCGCCAACACCAGCGCCACCGCACAGTCCAACGTCTACCTCTACGAGGACGGCAGCGTCCTCGCCCGCTCCGGCGAGGTCAACCGGGAGAACGTCAAGCTCGCCCAGGTACCGCTCACCGTCCAGCACGCCGTCCTCGCCGCGGAGGACCGCGACTTCTACTCCGAACGGGCCGTCGACCTCAAGGCCATGACCCGCGCCGCCTTCAACACACTCACCGGCAAGGGCAAGCAGGGCGGCTCGACGATCACCCAGCAGTACGTCAAGAACTACTACCTCGGCCAGGAACAGACCGTCGTCCGCAAGATCAAGGAGTTCTTCATCGCGGTCAAACTCAACCGCGAGGAGTCCAAGGAGCAGATCCTCAAGGGCTACCTCAACACCAGCTACTTCGGCCGCAACGCCTACGGCATCCAGGCCGCCGCCCAGGCCTACTACTCCAAGGACATCGGCGACATCACCACCGCCGAGGGCGCCTACCTCGCCTCCCTGCTCAACGCCCCCAGCAAATACGACGTCGTCGCCCACCCCGAGAACAAGGCCGCCGCCCTCGGACGCTGGAACTACGTACTCGACGGCATGGTCAAGGAGAAATGGCTCGGCGCGGACGAACGCGCCACGATGAAGTTCCCCCAGCCCGGCAGGATCAAGCCGCCCACCGGACTCTCCGGACAACGCGGCTACATCGTCCAGGCCGTCGAGGACTACCTCACCGGCAACGACATCATCGACGAGAACACCCTCGCCACCGGCGGCTACCGCATCACCACCACCCTGGCGAAGAAGAAGCAGAACGCGCTCGTCAAGGCCGTCGACGACAACGTCATGACCTACACCAGCCCCGACCGCCCGGCCGACCGCAACGTCCGCGTCGGCGGCGCCTCCATCGACCCCGGCACCGGCCGGGTCGTCGCCATGTACGGCGGCATCGACTACACCAAGCAGTACGTGAACAACGCGACCCGGCGCGACTACCAGGTCGGCTCCACCTTCAAGCCCTTCGTCTTCACCGCCGCCGTCGTCAACAGCTCCACCACCCAGGACGGCCGTCGCATCACCCCCCGCACCATCTACGACGGCACCGACAAACGCATGGTCCAGGGCCCCGACGGACCCACCGGATACGCCCCCGCCAACGAGGACGACATCGACTACGGGCCCATCACCGTCACCACCGCCACCGACAAGTCCGTCAACGCCGTCTACGCCCAGATGGCCGAGGACGTCGGCCCGGACAAGGTCAAACAGACCGCCATCGACCTCGGCCTCCCGAAGAACACCCCCGACCTCACCGCATACCCCTCCATCGCCCTCGGCGTCTCCACCGCCAGCGTCCTGGACATGACCGAGGCGTACGCCACCCTCGCCAACCACGGCCGGCACGGCGCGTACACCCTCGTCGAACGGATCAGCAAGGGCGGCGAGGACATCGAGCTCCCCGACAGCCGGCACACCGAACAGACAGTCCACCGCACGGCCGCCGACACCACGACCTCGATCCTCCAGAGCGTCGTCGAGGACGGCAGCGGCACCGCCGCCCAGGGCGCGGGGCGCCCCGCCGCAGGCAAGACCGGCACCGCCGAGGAGGACAAGGCGGCCTGGTTCGCCGGCTACACCCCCGACCTCGCCACCGTGATCGCGGTCATGGGCCAGGACCCCGAGACCGGCGTACAGAAACCGCTGTACGGGGCACTCGGACTCGCCCGCATCAACGGCAGCGGCGCACCCGCCCAGACCTGGGCCCAGTACACCGAAGCCGCCCTGCGATCCACCCCGGCCAGGAACTTCGACCTCGAACTCGAAAGCGGCGCCGAGGAACCCACCCCGCCCACCGACGAGGAAACCGGCCCGCAGAACACCACAACACCCTCCGAAACCAGCTCCGGCACCCCACCGAACAGCCCCGGAACCACCCCGCCCGGCGAACCCTCGACCCCCGGATCCAACGAACCGGCCACCGGCGGCACGAACACCAACACCCCGGCCCAAGGCAGCACGAACAACGGCGGCGGCGACAACGGCGACCCCCACGACGACAACACCGGCGGGGACAGCAACGGATTCCTCCCCGGCCCCCGGGGCACCCCCGCCCCGAGTCAGTGACCCGACGTCGCCTTCAGCCCCACGACGGCAACCAGCAACAGACAGACGAAGAAGATCCGGGCGGCGGTCACCGGCTCGTTCAGCACGACCATGCCCAGCACCGCCGCACCGGCCGCACCGATCCCCACCCACACGCCGTACGCCGTACCGATCGGCAGCGTCCTGGCCGCATGGGACAGCATCACCATGCTCGCCACGATCCCGAGACCCGTGAACACGCTCGGCCACAGCCGGGTGAACCCCTCGGTGTACTTCATCCCTATCGACCAGGCCACTTCCAGCAGACCGGCGACCACCAGCAGAACCCACGCCATGACGGCACCTCCGACGAAACAGAACACGCGGACAACACGGGTGCGTCGTCTTTTCGAAGCCCGGTACGGCGCGTCTCGTCGGGTGCCCCCACCGTAGCAAAGAACATGTAAAAGGCCTGGTGACATCGGTCACCAGGCCAAGCACCCACAACCACGGCAGGGATCAGGGATACGGACCGGGCAGGAGCTACAGGTACAGCCCGGTCGAATCCACCGACCCCTCGAACCGGTCCGCCGCCACCGCATGCAGATCGCGCTCACGCATCAGCACATACGCCACACCACGCACCTCCACCTCCGCACGGTCCTCGGGGTCGTACAGCACCCGGTCACCCGGCTCCACCGTCCGCACGTTCTGGCCGACCGCAACCACCACGGCCCAGGACAGCCGACGGCCGACCGCAGCCGTCGCCGGAATCAGAATGCCGCCACCGGAACGCCGCTCGCCCTCGGGCGTATCGGACCGGACCAGCACACGGTCGTGCAGCATGCGGATGGGCAGCTTGTCGTCGGTGTTCTCGCTCACGCCCCGCAACCTACCTGCCCGCCGCGCCCACACGCCCCTCCGGGGTGCGCGGACCGCGACATCAGCCCTTTCGGCGCCGCTTCGACGCCACCACCAGACCCACGACACCCACCGCGAACAGCGCCGCCGGAATCACCCGCTCCATCCGCGGGGTCCCGTCCTCGGCCACGAACTGCGCCTTCACGTCCGACACCGTCCGGTTCACCGCGACGAAAGCCCGCCCGGCCGTCCGGTCCAGGGCCTCGACCGCCTTGGCCTTCACATCACCCATGATCGTATCCGGGTGCACCCGCACCCCGATCTCATCGAGCACCACCGCAAGCTGCTCACGCCTGCTGATGATGTCCGCCTCGATCTGCGCAGGGGTCCTGGCATCCGACACTGCGCCGCCTCCATGGTCCTCGTCCGGTAAACCTTCGTCGACAGTCTGTCAGCTCGACCGACCGCCCACCCGGCGGCACCCCTATTACGCTCGGTCCCGTACACCCCACGTGCCACCCGAGGAGAACCATGAGCGAGCGACTCCAGCCCGGCGACACCGCCCCCGCCTTCACCCTGCCCGACGCCGACGGCAACGAGATCTCGCTCGCCGACCACAAGGGCCGCAAGGTCATCGTCTACTTCTACCCGGCCGCCCTCACCCCCGGCTGCACCAAGCAGGCCTGCGACTTCACCGACAACCTGGAGCTGCTCGCCGGCGCCGGATACGACGTGATCGGCGTCTCCCCCGACAAGCCCGAGAAGCTCGCCAAGTTCCGCGAGCAGGAGAACCTCGAGGTCACGCTGGTCGGCGACCCGTCCAAGGAGACCCTTGAGGCGTACGGCGCCTTCGGCGAGAAGAAGCTCTACGGCAAAACGGTGACGGGCGTCATCCGCTCCACGGTCGTCGTGGACGAGGAGGGCAAGGTCGAACGCGCCCTCTACAACGTCAAGGCCACCGGCCACGTCGCCAAGATCATCAAGGACCTCGGCATCTGAGGCGGGGGTCCGCCCGGCCCCGGAATGCCCTGTACCGCTTCAGCCCCGACCGAAGCGGTACAGGGCATTCCACATCTTGTCGGATATCGGACGTGACTCTCCGATAAACGACTCGTTGATCCGTACGAGGCCGCGAACATGCGGCCGGATGCGGAGGGGAACGTGGCAGCTCGATACACCCGCGAGCTACTCGAAGAGGCAGCGCGGAAAACCACGAACGCGAACGATGCGGTCCGCTGGTGCGGGGGAACACCGACGCCGGGGAGCCGGAGTTATCTGCGCCGGAAGATGACCGAGGCGGGGGTGGACACATCCCATTTCACGACAGGGCGGATCCGCCACCAGGAAGCACGACTGCGCGAGGTGGTCGCCGAGTCCAGCAACATGAAAGATGTCCTCCGGCGCCTTGGCATCAGCCCGGTTGGGGGCAACCACACTCACATCAGCCGTCGAATCGCAGCGCTGGGCATCGACACATCACACTTCTCCACGTCCCCGCGCCGCCCGAAGGGCCCGCAAGACGATCTGCTCACCCTGAAATCGCCACTGGACGGCAGGACCCCCGGCGACCGGCTCCGCCGGGAGCTCATCCGCACAGGGGTGCCGGAACGCTGCGTATCGTGCGGTACGGGCACCGAGTGGAACAACAGGCCACTCCGGCTTGAGGTAGACCACATCAATGGCGACTGGTGGGACAATCGTCCGGACAACCTGAGATTGCTGTGCCCCAACTGCCATGCGGTGACGGACACTTACCGCGGACGCAAGCGACGGGCAAGGTCTTGAGCAGGCCGCGGTACACACCCGAGTTACTCGCGCAGGCGGCAGCTGCAGCGACAAGCCTTGTGGATCTCATGCGTCGACTCGACACCCCCCTTGCCAGCGGACCTCGCCGATACCTCCGCATCAGGCTGGCGCACTACGACATCGACACGTCGCACTTCATAGATGAGCCGTTGCCTCCTCGGCCCGCCGATTCGTACACCAGAGAACGCCTGCGGGAGGCAGCGGCCCATTCGTACAGCATCCGCGAGATGCTTGAGTTCATGGGCGTCGTGCCGTACGACAGCCTCTACGCCCACATCAACCGAAGGCTTGAGAAGTTCGGCATCGATACCGCGCATTTCACCGGCTCCAGCCGTCAGGGCAACCAGCCCCACTTCTCTCGCGAAGAAATCACTCGGGCCGTCGCGGAATCGCGCAGCATGGCCGAAGTGATGCGCGCGCTCGGGAAACATCCCTTCAACGGCGCGGGGAGAGAGAAGGCCAGGCGCAGCATCGCGCTGCACGCGCTGTCGACAGCCCATTTCGTGGGACAGGGGCACAACGCCGGTCGACCTTCCTCCACTCGCCGCACAGCGCAGGACATTCTGCAACGGCTCCCTGCAGGGGCGCCAAGGACCAAGACGCCCCTGCTGCGACGTGCTCTCGACGAGACCGGCATACCGCGTGCCTGTGCCGAATGCGGTCTGGGAGAAGCGTGGCAGGGCAAGCGCTTGGTTCTGGAGGTCGACCACATCAGCGGTGACCCGCTCGACAACCGCATGGAGAACCTGCGGTACTTGTGCCCGTCCTGCCACAGCCAAACCGCAACCTTCGCGAAGCGGCGCAGCATCGCACAGTAGAGTGGGGTCGATGGGTCCGTACCCCAGCTGGCCAAGAGGGCGCCGGTTTAGGTCCGGTGTGTCGTGGGTTCGAGTCCCACCGGGCCCACAGGCACAGAGTGGCCGTCACTTTCGTTTCGAAGGTGACGGCCACTCGCCGTCTCACCCCATCAGCTCCCGCACCACCGGCACCAGTGCCCGGAACGCCTTGCCCCGGTGGCTGATCGCGTTCTTCTCCGCCGGGGTCAGTTCCGCGCAGGTGCGGGTGTCGCCCTCGGGCTGGAGGATCGGGTCGTAGCCGAAGCCGTTGGTGCCGGACGGGGTGTGGCGCAGGGTGCCCGTCAGGCGGCCCTCGACCACGCGTTCCGTGCCGTCGGGGAGGGCGAGGGCGGCCGCGCAGGCGAAGTGGGCGCCGCGGTGGGGTGCGTCGATGTCGGAGAGCTGGGCCAGGAGCAGGTCCAGGTTGGCCTTGTCGTCGCCGTGGGTGCCGGCCCAGCGGGCGGAGAAGATGCCGGGGGCGCCGCCGAGCACGTCCACGCAGAGGCCGGAGTCGTCGGCGACGGCGGGGAGGCCGGTGGCCTTGGCGAGGGCGTGTGCCTTGAGCAGGGCGTTCTCGGCGAAGGTGACGCCGGTCTCCTTGACGTCGGGGATGTGGGGGTACGCGTCCGCGCCGACGAGCTCATGGCTGAGGCCGGCGTCGGCGAGGATCGCGTGGAGTTCGGTGATCTTCCCGGCGTTGCGGGTGGCGAGGATGAGGCGGGTCATGTCACCCAGTATCGGGGGTGGTCAGGGCGTGCAGACCTTGCCGATCTCCGCGGCTGCGTCGGTGACCGGGGTGATGTCGGGGGTGGCGTCGCCCTTGTCGATGGAGTCGCGGACGTTGCCGACGCCGGCCTGGAGGTCGTCGACGGCCTTGCCGAGGTCGGCGTTGTCGGTCTTGTCGCCGAGCTCGCCGAGTGACTTCTCGATCTCGTCGAGGGCTTCGGCGGCCTGGGTGGGGTCGCCGGCGGCGTTGGAGACGGCCTGCTGGAGGTTGTCGACGCTGGTGGCGATGGCGTCGGCGGTGCGGACGCAGTCCATCGCCTTGTCGACGGCGCCGCAGCCGGTCGCGGCGGTGAGGGCGAGGGCGGTCAGGGTCAGCGCGACGGTGGTGCTGCGGTGGCGGGTGGCCTTGGCCATGGTGCGGTTCCTCCCCGGATGCGGATACGCGGACGGGCGCACGGTTCGACCCGTGCGCCCGTATTCGCAACGACGCGGTGCGGTGCGTACTTGGTTGCTTCTTTACTCGCCCAGGGTGCGGGCGAGGGCCTCGTGCTGGATGACGGTCAGGTCCGCGCAGCCGGCTGTGGCGAGGTCGAGGAGGGCGCCCAGTTCCTTGCGGTCGAAGGGGGTGGCCTCGGCGGTGCCCTGGACTTCGACGAAGCGGCCGTCGCCGGTGCAGACGACGTTCATGTCGGTCTCGGCGCGGACGTCCTCCTCGTAGCAGAGGTCGAGGAGGGGGGTGCTGTCGACGATGCCGACGCTGATCGCGGAGACGGTGTCGGTCAGCGGCTTGCGGCCGTGCTTGACGATCTTCTTGCGCTGGGCCCAGGTGACGGCGTCGGCGAGGGCGACGTAGGCGCCGGTGATGGCGGCGGTGCGGGTGCCGCCGTCGGCCTGGAGGACGTCGCAGTCGAGGACGATGGTGTTCTCGCCGAGGGCCTTGTAGTCGATGACGGCGCGCAGGGAGCGGCCGATGAGGCGGCTGATCTCGTGGGTGCGGCCGCCGATCTTGCCGCGTACGGATTCGCGGTCGCCGCGGGTGTTGGTGGAGCGGGGCAGCATGGAGTATTCGGCGGTGACCCAGCCTTCGCCGCTGCCCTTGCGCCAGCGCGGGACGCCTTCGGTGACGGAGGCGGTGCAGAAGACCTTGGTGTCGCCGAAGGAGATGAGTACGGAGCCTTCGGCGTGCTTGCTCCATCCGCGTTCGATGGTGACGGGGCGGAGCTGTTCGGGGGTGCGGCCGTCGATACGAGACATGGCGTCGACCCTATCGGGTGCCGGGGTGGCGTCCGTTCGGGTGCGGCACAGGCCCCGTCCGGCCGGGCGGGGCCTGCACGGTGCCGAGCGGTCGGCTCAGCGGGGGGTCGGGCGGCCGGTCACATCATGTCTTCGATGTCGGCGGCGATGGGGTCGGCGTCGGTGCCGATGACGACCTGGATCGCGGTGCCCATCTTCACGACGCCGTGGGCTCCGGCGGCCTTGAGCGCGGTTTCGTCGACCTTGCTCGGGTCGTGGACCTCGGTGCGGAGGCGGGTGATGCAGCCTTCGATCTCGTCGATGTTCTCGATACCGCCGAGCCCGGCGACGATCTTCTCAGCCTTGCTGGCCATGACCTTCTCCCTGGTTCTTCACATGCGTGCGACGGCCCACCCTGGGTCCGTTTCGTCACCGTAACGCACGTTTGGCCCAGCTTCGCGGGCGGGCGGCTGGGCGGTCGCCAATGATGACGATCACCGGTGCTCTGTCTTCCAGACGGGTTACGCACCGTACCTCAATTGGTCTACACTAATCAGCGACGACCGCCGAACGTGCCGTGTTCCGAGAGGATGCCGATGAGCTCAAGCAGCGCCGCAGTGCCACGGAAGACATGGTGGAACGGCTTCTTCCAAGGCCTCCAGAAGATGGGCCGCAGCCTCCAGCTCCCGATCGCCGTACTGCCGGCGGCCGGCATTCTCAACCGGCTGGGCCAGCCGGACGTGTTCGGCGACGAGGGCCTGGGCTGGGACAACATCGCCAAGGTTTTCGCGGCCGCGGGCGGTGCGCTGCTCGACTCGGGGCTCGGCCTTCCCCTGCTGTTCTGCGTCGGTGTCGCGATCGGCATGGCGAAGAAGTCTGACGGCTCCACCGCGCTCGCCGCGGTGGCCGGCTTCCTCGTCTACTACGCGGTGCTGCACGCCTTCCCGGTGAACTGCGCCCCAGGCGAGACCTTCACTTCGGGCGGCACCTGGTTCGGTACCTGCGTGAGCAAGGACGCCAAGGTCACGGCGGCCGAGTATCAGAATCCGGGGGTGTTCGGCGGCATCGTGATGGGGTTGCTGTCCGCCTGGTTCTGGCAGCGGTACCACCGGGTCAAGCTGGTGGACTGGCTGGGCTTCTTCAACGGCCGCCGGCTCGTCCCGATCATCATGGCGTTCGTCGGTCTCCTGTTCGCCGGGCTGTGCGCCTGGTTGTGGCAGCCGATCGGTGACGGTCTGACCAGCTTCTCCAAGTGGCTGGTGGATCTGGACTGGGTGGGCTCCGGCGTCTTCGGTATCGCCAACCGCGCACTGCTGGTCGTCGGCCTCCACCAGTTCCTGAACACCTTCGTCTGGTTCCAGTTCGGCGACTTCACCAAGCCGGACGGCACGGTCGTGCACGGTGACATCAACCGGTTCCTGGCGGGTGACCCGACGGCGGGCCAGTTCACTTCGGGTTTCTTCCCGATCATGATGTTCGCCCTCCCCGCCGCGGCGCTGGCGATCTACCACTGCGCCAAACCGCATAGCCGCAAGGTGGTCGGCGGCATGATGCTCTCGGTCGGCCTGACGTCGTTGGTGACGGGCATCACCGAGCCGATCGAGTACTCGTTCCTCTTCGTCGCACCCCTGCTGTACGGAATCCACGCGGTGCTCACGGGCGTCTCGATGGCGGTGACATGGGGGCTCGGGGTCAAGGACGGCTTCAGCTTCTCGGCGGGACTGATCGACTACGTCATCAACTGGAGTCTGGCGACCAAACCCTGGCTGATCATCCCGATCGGACTGGTCTTCGCCGCCGTGTACTACGCGATCTTCCGGTTCGCGATCACCAGATTCAATCTCCAGACGCCGGGCCGCGAACCCGACGAGCTGGAGGAGGAGATCGAGAGGAACCTCACGAAATAGCAGGTCGGACGGGCCCCCTCAGACCTCGTACACCGCCCCCGGCACCGCCACTTCCGCCGGTCCGTGGAAGACCGTGCGGGCGTCGGCCAGGTTGCGGTCGGCGTCGGTCCACGGCGGGATGTGGGTCAGGACGAGGCGCCCCACTCCGGCGCGGGCGGCGGTCTCGCCCGCCTCGCGGCCGTTGAGGTGGAGGTCCGGGATGTCCTCCTTGCCGTGGACGAACGATGCTTCGCACAGGAACAGGTCGACGCCCTCGGCGAGTTCGTCCAGGGCCTCGCAGGTCCCCGTGTCGCCGGAGTAGGCCAGCGAGCGGCCGCCGTGCTCGATCCGGATCGCGAAGGTGTCGACGGGGTGGCAGACCTTCTCCGTACGGACCGAGAAGGGGCCGATCTCGAACGATCCCGGCTTCAGTGTGTGGAAGTCGAAGACCTCGCTCATCGCGTGCTCGGACGGGGTGTCGGCGTGGGCGGTGGTCAGCCGCTGCTCGGTGCCTTCGGGTCCGTGGACCGGGATGGGGGCGGGGCGCCCCCCGTCGTGCCGGTAGTAGCGGACGACGAAGTACGCGCACATGTCGATGCAGTGATCGGCATGGAGGTGGCTGAGGAAGATGGCGTCGAGGTCGTAGAGACCGACATGGCGCTGCAACTCGCCGAGGGCGCCGTTGCCCATGTCGAGGAGCAGCCTGAAGCCGTCGGCCTCTACGAGGTAGCTCGAACACGCTGATCCCGCGGACGGGAACGAGCCGGAGCAGCCGACGACGGTGAGCTTCATGGAGCGTGAACCTCCGAGACGTGGGAACGGGGAGGGTTCGTGCGGTCTGTTGAGCGGTTTGTCGAGCGTAAGGCGCGAAACAGCCGGTCGCTCCTCCACGGCCGTCCGTTGTGGGGGAACTCACCTGCGCTGTCACCGGTTCGATGGAAGCGGTGGGGACGCCGGTACGGTCGGAGCATGGACATGTCCTGGTGGTGGATCGCGCTCGTTCTTGTCGTGCTGCTCGCGCTCGTCGCGGCGGTCGCCGACGGGCGGGGGCGGGGCGGGCGTCGGCCCCGTGGGGGTGCCCGCAGGTCGGCGGGGGCGCGCTTCGGTGGGCGTCCGGGTGGGCGGACCCGTCCGCCGGCGGGGCCCGGGCGCGGTGCGGAGCGCGGTCCGCGGGCGGGTGAGGTCTGGTGGGCGGAGGTGCCGTACGAGGACGGGCCGGGGGCGAAGGACCGGCCGTGTCTGGTGCTGTCGGTGCGGGGTGACTCGGTGCTCGTCGCGAAGATCACCAGCAGGCATCACGAGGGCCGGCCCGGAGTGATCGCGCTGCCCGCCGGGGCGGTGGGGGACGCGCGGGGCCGGGCGAGCTTCCTGGAGACGGACGAGTTGCGGGAGGTGGCCGTACGGGGGTTCCGGCGCCGGGTGGGCGTCGTGGACGCGGGGGTGTGGGAGCGGGTGCGCGGGCTCGGCCGGGGCGGGGCGGGGTGAGCGAGGGCGCGGGCGGAGGTGTCCCCGCGCCCGCGCCGGGGCCGTGCGCCCCTGTCCCTCTGTGCTGCTATGCCCAGAGCTGGCCGTGCAGCGTCTCGATGGCCGCTTCCGTGGTCGGGGCCGTGTAGACGCCGGTGGACAGGTACTTCCAGCCGCCGTCCGCGACGACGAAGACGATGTCGGCCGTCTCTCCCGCCTTCACGGCCTTCTTTCCCACTCCGATCGCCGCGTGGAGCGCGGCGCCGGTGGAGACGCCCGCGAAGATGCCCTCCTGCTGGAGGAGTTCGCGGGTGCGGGTGACCGCGTCCGCCGAGCCGACGGAGTAGCGGGTGGTGAGGACGGAGGCGTCGTAGAGCTCGGGGACGAAGCCTTCGTCGAGGTTGCGGAGCCCGTAGACCAGGTCGTCGTAGCGCGGCTCGGCGGCGACGATCTTGACGTCCGGCTTGTGTTCGCGCAGGTAGCGGCCGACGCCCATGAGGGTCCCCGTGGTGCCGAGGCCGGCCACGAAGTGGGTGACGGACGGGAGGTCGGTGAGGATCTCGGGGCCGGTGGTGGCGTAGTGGGCGCCCGCGTTGTCCGGGTTTCCGTATTGGTAGAGCATGACCCAGTCGGGGTGCTCGGCGGCCAGTTCCTTGGCCACGCGCACGGCCGTGTTGGAGCCGCCCGCCGCTGGGGAGGAGATGATCTCGGCACCCCACATGGTGAGCAGGTCGCGTCGTTCCTGGGAGGTGTTCTCCGGCATGACGCACACGATGCGGTAGCCCTTGAGCTTGGCCGCCATGGCGAGCGAGATGCCGGTGTTGCCGCTGGTGGGTTCCAGGATGGTGCAGCCGGGGGTCAACCGGCCGTCCTTCTCCGCCTGTTCGACCATGTGGAGCGCGGGGCGGTCCTTGATCGAGCCGGTGGGGTTGCGGTCCTCCAGCTTGGCCCAGATGCGGACCTCGTCCGAGGGTGACAGCCGCGGCAGGCGGACGAGCGGGGTGTTGCCCACCGCGGCGAGCGGGCTGTCGTACCGCATCAGTTCATGCCGCCGGCGACGGCCGGAAGGATCGTGACGTTGTCGCCGTCGCTGAGCTTGGTGGCGATGCCGTCGAGGAAGCGGACGTCCTCGTCGTTGAGGTAGACGTTCACGAAGCGGCGGAGTTCGTCGCCGTCGACGATGCGCTCGCGGATGCCGTTGTGGCGGCTTTCCAGGTCCGTGAGGAGGTCGGCGAGGGTCGCTCCGTTGCCCTCGACGGCCTTGGCGCCGTCGGTGTAGGTGCGGAGGATGGTCGGGATGCGGACCTCGATGGCCATGGCGTGGGCTCCTGTCGGAAGCGGGGAGGTGGCGTGGGGCGCGCGGCTCTGCCCCCGCGCGGGGGTGGTTGCGATACGTGTGGTGCTCGGGCCGCGGGCCCGGCTCAGGCCTGGGGGCCGGCGGGCAGGCGGCGGGTACAGATCGCGCTGGAGAGCCTGCACAGGTCGACGTGCAGCCGCGCGACGAGCAGTGTGCCCGGCGTCTTGTTGCTCACGTCATGGGGAACCATGCGGTCATCGTATCGATTCCCGGTCCGTAATCCCGAGTGTGATCTCACCTGGTGGATGTCTGGCGTTCGGCAGGTGGACGGGACCGTGGTGAGCCCGGTCCCGTCCGGCCGGTGGGCGGCCTGCCGGGTGCGGCGGAGCGGTGCGGTCAGGCGGGTACGTACGCCTCGACGACCTCGACGTCCTCCTCGGTGATCTCGCCGTCCACGATGCGGTACGAGCGGAACTGGAAGGGGCCCGCGTCGTCGGTGTCGGCCGTGGAGACGAGGACGTAGTGGGCGCCGGGTTCGTTGGCGTAGGTGACGTCGGTGCGGGAGGGGTAGGCCTCGGTCGCGGTGTGGGAGTGGTAGATGATCACCGGCTCCTCGTCGCGGTCGTCCATCTCGCGGTAGAGCTTGAGGAGGTCGGCCGAGTCGAACTCGTAGAAGGTGGGCGAGCGGGCGGCGTTGAGCATCGGGATGAACCGTTCGGCGCGGCCGGTACCGGCCGGTCCCGCGACCACGCCGCACGCCTCGTCGGGGTGGTCGGCGCGGGCGTGCGCGACGATCTGGTCGTGGAGCGCCTGGGTGATGGTCAGCATGGCGCCAGGATAGGCGGGCGGGCCCTTCGGTACCGAAGTGTGGTACGGAAGGGCCCGCATGGTGGACGAGTTCGCTGAAGCGGCAGGTCGGCGGCTCAGTTCTTCGCGAAGGCCTTGTTCTCGGGGTTGCGGGCCTTGAGGACCGCGTACGAGATGCCGAGGAGGGCGGCCCAGAGCGGGGCGCAGTACAGCGAGATCCTGGTGTCCTTGTCGATGCCCATCATCACGACGACCACGGCGATGAAGGCCAGCGCGAAGACGCTGCTGTACGGGGCGCCGGGGGCCCGGAAGGTGGACTGCGGGAGTGCTCCGCGGTCGGCGAGGCGCCGGTAGCGGATCTGGCTGATCAGGATCATGATCCAGGCCCACATGCCGGAGATGGTGGCGAACGAGACGACGTAGGTGAAGGCGTCACCGGGCCACTGGTAGTTGACCCAGACGCCGACGAGCATCAGTGCGGCGGAGAAGGTGGTGCCGACGAGCGGCGTGCCGCTCCTGGTGAGCCGGGTGAAGAACTTCGGGCCCTGCCCGCTGAGCGCGAGGTCGCGCAGCATGCGGCCGGTGGAGTACATGCCGGAGTTGCAGGAGGAGAGCGCCGCGGTCAGCACGACGAAGTTGACGATGCCGGCGCCGATGCCGAGTCCCATCTTGCTGAAGGCGGCGACGAACGGCGGGATGCCGGGCTCGAACTCGGTCCACGGGACCACGGAGAGGATCATGACGAGGGCGCCGACGTAGAAGACGGCGATGCGCCACGGCACGGCATTGATGGCCTTGGGCAGGACGGTCTTCGGATCCTTGGACTCGCCCGCGGTGACGCCGACGAGCTCGACGGCGAGGAAGGCGAACATCACGATCTGCAGGGTCATCAGGGTGCCCTTGATGCCGTGCGGGAAGAATCCGCCGTCGGACCAGAGGTGGGTGACGGATGCGGTGTCCCCGGCGTCGGAGAAGCCGAGGGTGAGGATTCCGGCGCAGATGAGGATCATGCCGATGATGGCGGTCACCTTGACCATGGAGAACCAGAATTCGAGTTCTCCGAAGAGTTTCACGGAGATCAGGTTCACGCCGTACAGAATGATGGTGAAGATCAGCGCCGAAACCCATTGGGGAATGCTGAACCAGAACGTCATGTACTGGGCGGCCGCGGTGACTTCGGTGATTCCGGTGACGACCCAGAACAGCCAGTAGGTCCAGCCGGTGACGAATCCGGCGAAGGGGCCGATGAATTCGCGGGCGTACTCGGAGAAGGAGCCCGAGACCGGGCGGTACATAAGGAGTTCACCCAGCGCCCGCATGATGAAGAAGATCACCAGACCCGCGACGGCGTAGGCCAGGACGAGGCTGGGTCCGGCCTTGGCGATCGCCTTTCCCGCGCCGAGGAAGAGTCCGGTGCCGATGGCTCCGCCGATGGCGATCATCTGGATCTGGCGGGCGCCGAGCGCCCTCTGGTATCCCTCACCCGCCGGGCCGGCATCCGTGACTTCCGTCGCCTGCCGGCCGCCCTGCCCATTGTCGACCTGTGCCGATGTCATGTGCTGCGCCTTTCTCCACGCCGATCCGCGCCGTCGAGGCCGCGGACCATGTCCTGATCCCCCCGGATATGGATGGAGTGCCGCCGGTGGTGGCCGGCTCGTGGCGCCCTCGGGAACAGGGGTGGCGCCCCCGAGTGGTCGTGAAGATTTATCACGGGCACCCGGGTGATCCACCGGGAATTATGTGGTGCACATCACAAGGAAAAGCGGACAAGGGTTTCTTGTCGTATCAAAAGAGACCATTCAGGTGACGGGATTGTTATCCGGATTTGAGCACCTGTTGAGCGAACGGCCGGGCGCCCGGCCGGGGCACGCCGCCCCGGCTACGGCTACGGCTACGGCTACGGCTACGGCTACGGCTACGGCATCAGCGTTTCCACGAGTGTTTCCTGGAGCGCGCCGAGCCAGAGATAGGCCATGACCATCGGTTTGCGCGGGTCGCTGTCGGGGAGCCGGTAGAGCGAGGAGCCGGACTCGCCCTCGTCCTCGTCGGAGACCTCCAGACGGGTGCCGATGGTGAGCCGGAGGTCATTGAGGGCGCCGAGCCAGTGGCGGCATTCGTCGCCGGTGAGTTCGAGCACGGCGGAGCCGTTCCCGGCGACCGTGAGGGCGTCCAGGGTGCGTACGACGACGAGGGCATCGTCGCGCTTGCGGGCGCGCAGGTCGTTCTCGGTGAAGCGGCGGAACTCGGCGGAGGCGGCCCGCAGTTCGCTGTCGTCGTCGCCGTACGCCTCGGGGAAGAGGCGGGCCAGGGCGGGGTCGGCGGGCGGTTCACTGGGCCCCTCCGCGAAGAGGGCGGCGAGCGGGTCCGCGCCCTCGGCGGGTTCGTCGCCGGGACCGATCAGTTCCAGCAGCTGGACGGCGAGGGAGCGCAGGATCGCGATCTCCACCTCGTCGAGCGCGACGGCCGCGCCGCCGCCTGGGGTGGCCTCGAAGTGGCCGGCCATGGGTTTTCTCCGATGGTGGTTCGGGCGGGGCAGGATTCGGGCGGGGGGCGGCAGGACGGTCTAGTTGCGGTCCTGCGTGAGGGTGGCCCACAGTCCGTAGCCGTGCATGGCCTGGACGTCGCGCTCCATCTCCTCGCGGCTGCCGCTGGAGACGACCGCGCGCCCCTTCCGGTGGACGTCCAGCATCAGCTTGTGCGCCTTGTCCTTGGGGTAGCCGAAGTAGGCCTGGAAGACATAGGTCACATAGCTCATGAGGTTGACCGGGTCGTTGTGGACCAGCGTCACCCAGGGGACGTCCGGCTCGGGGACGACGGCGCTCTCCTCGGCCGATTCGGGACGCTCGATCTCTGTGGGTGCGACGCTCACCCACCCCATGCTGCCACTCGGGAGGGTTCATCGCACAAACGACCCGAGATCTCGTCACTCTGACGAAATAGGGGTAGCATCCGGACCATGAACTCTGCGGACCTTGGGCGACGGGTCGGTGTGCCGTCGACCGCGCTCTTCACCGACCAGTACGAGCTCACGATGGTGCAGGCCGCGCTGAAGGCGGGCACGGCGGACCGGCGCTCGGTCTTCGAGGCCTTCACGCGCCGGCTGCCCGAGGGGCGGCGCTACGGCGTCGTCGCGGGCATCGGACGGGTGCTGGACGCGGTGGAGAACTTCCACTTCGACGACGAGATGCTCACCTTCCTGCGCGAACAGAACGTCGTGGACGGGCCCACGCTCGCCTGGCTGGCCGACTACCGCTTCAGCGGTGACATCTGGGGCTACCCGGAGGGCGAGGTGTACTTCCCCGGCTCGCCGGTCCTGCGCGTCGAGGGCTCCTTCGCCGAGTGCGTGCTGCTGGAGACGGTGATCCTTTCGATCCTCAACCACGACTCGGCGATAGCCGCCGCGGCGTCACGGATGTCCGCCGCGGCGGGCGGGCGTGGCCTGATCGAGATGGGTGCACGACGCACCCATGAGCTGTCGGCGGTGGCGTCGGCGCGCGCCGCGTACATCGGCGGCTTCCACACCACCTCCGACCTGGCGGCGGGCTTCCGCTACAACATCCCGACCGTCGGGACGAGCGCGCACGCCTTCACGCTGCTCCACGACACCGAGCGCGACGCGTTCCGGGCCCAGATCGACTCGCTGGGCCGGGGCACGACCCTGCTGGTCGACACGTACGACGTCGCGGAGGCGGTGCGTACGGCGGTCGAGGTCGCCGGGACCGGGCTGGGCGCGGTACGGATCGACTCCGGCGACCTGCTGCTGGTCGCGCACCGGGTCCGCCAGCAGCTGGACGAGCTGGGCGCCACGGAGACGAAGATCGTGGTGACGTCGGACCTGGACGAGTACGCCATCGCCTCGCTGGCCGCGGCGCCGGTCGACGCGTACGGGGTGGGCACGCAGCTGGTGACCGGCAGCGGGCAGCCCACCTGCTCGATGGTCTACAAGCTCGTCGCCCGTGCCGGGTCGGCCGATCCGGCGGAGCCGCTGCGTCCGGTGGCCAAGAAGTCGCTCGGCTCGAAGTCGTCGGTGGGCGGTCGCAAGTGGGCCGCGCGCCGGCTGGACGAGAACGGCGTGGCCGAGGCCGAGGTGGTCGGCACCGGTGCCGTACCGCCGGAGCTGGCCGACCGGCAGCTGCTGGTCGAGCTGGTCAGGGACGGTGAGGTGATCGCCCGCGAGCCCCTGGACACGGCGCGTGAGCGACACATCGCGGCGCGGGCGGGGCTGCCGATGTCGGCGGTGCAGCTGTCCCGCGGAGAGCCGGTGATTCCCACGGAGTACGTGTGACCGAGGAACACGGTGGCGGGCGGGCGCGCTCGCTCACCGCCGTGTCCCCGGACGCCGCAAGGGCTCCATTCCGTCCCCTCCCTATCCGTCGCCGGAGTCTCTAGGCTCGAAACACACCCCACACGACCGCCGACCGTCCCCCACCGAAGGACACCCGCCATGCACCGCGCCTTGATCGTCGTCGACGTTCAGAACGACTTCTGCGAGGGCGGCAGCCTCGCCGTGGCGGGGGGCGCCGATGTCGCCGCCGCCATCACCGACCTGATCGGGGAGGCCCAGGCCGGTTACCAGCACGTGGTGGCCACCCGTGACCACCACATCGACCCCGGCAGCCATTTCTCCGCCGAGCCGGACTTCGAGCACTCCTGGCCGGCGCACTGCGTGGCCGGCACCGAGGGCGTGGGCTTCCACCCGAATTTCGCCCCCGCAGTCGCCTCGGGGGCGATCGACGCGGTGTTCGACAAGGGCGCCTACGCCGCGGCGTACAGCGGCTTCGAGGGTCTCGACGAGAACGGCGTGGGGCTGGCCGACTGGCTGCGGGACCACCGGATCACCGAGGTCGACGTCGTCGGCATCGCGACCGACCATTGCGTACGGGCCACGGCACTGGACGCCGTCCGGGCCGGCTTCTCGACGCATGTGCTGCTCGACCTGACCGCGGGAGTCGCCGAGACGACCACGGAGCGGGCCCTGGAGGAGCTCCGCAGGGCCGGCGTGAAGCTGTCCGGCAAGCCGGTGGTGTAGGCCTGTCCGGCGGATCGGGGTCGGACAGGACCAGGACCCGGGATCCCTGACCCCGGCCACGGCCGCCGGTCCGCACGGGCCGCGCACGCCTCAGGCCGGCCGCCGTACGGGGACGGCGGGGCGGAGCAGGGCCCGGATCGGGTGCCAGAGCTCCTGCGCCTGCCCCGGCCTCGCCCGCCACAGCAGCCCGTCGGGGTGATGCAGCACGGCGGTGATCTCGTCGGGCGTGGGCGGCTCGGCGTTGCCGCGGAGGTAGACCGCGCGCAGGCCCGCGTTGCGCAGCCGGGTCAGTGCCCGGGCCCGGTTGGCCGCGTGCACCAGGACCCGGACCGGGGTGCCGGAACCCGCTCCGTCGGTCGGACTGAGCAGGGTGATCGCCACCACCACACTGCCGTTCGGCAACTTGCAGAACCCTCCGCCTGCCATACTCCGCGCTCCCCCGTGAGACATCGTGTCAATAAGCCTCTGGACAAGACGCACCTAAACACGACCGGCCGCCGCCCCGCTAGAGGGCGACGGCCGATCATGCTTTGACCTGCGGTTATGTGGAACTACTTGTGCGAAGGACCAACCTTGACGGTGATCGTCCGACCGCTGCGGGGCTCCTTGACGATCGAGATCCGGGTGTTCGTGTCAGGAACCTGAACACTTCCGGTCGGGTTCTCCTTGTACCAGTAGGTCCCCTTGTGGTCGTCGAAGACCGGGATGCCGCGCTGCGAGTTGATCCGGACCGGTACGTCCGCGTTGTGCAGCGTGAAGGCGTCGGTCGCGTACCAGCTGAACGGCGCGTCGAACGGCTGGATCTTGTTGCGGATGACCGAGCCGTCGGCCCACTTCAGGGGCTTGGCGTGCGAGTCGACCGGCAGGATCAGACCCTGGCCCGGGTGCTGCGAGACGTTGTTGTCCTTCTGGGACTTGTCCCAGAGCCAGACGAGCAGACCGTTCTGGTACGGGTAGTGCTCGACCCAGTCCGGACGGGTCTTGGAGAAGCCGAAGTTGTACGGGCCGACCTCAAGTGTCTTGTCGTAGCTGACGTACTGGCGGTTCTCCGCGATGTAGTACTGCGGGTAGTCCTTGGTGAACGACTCGCCGACGCGGGAGAAGCCCTTGGCGGTCCAGCCGTTGTCGTCGCCCTCGGCGTTGTCCGTGAAGAGCGCGGCACCGTCGGCGTTGACGGAGATGGTGTCGGCCGCGAAGCCGATGCCGCCCGCGCCGCCGTCGGTGGTGTAGCGGAAGCGGATGTCGATCTTCTTGCCCGCGTAGGCGTCCAGCGAGTAGGAGAGCTTCTTGTACGCGCCGGAGACGTCGGTCAGGGCCGGCTTGTCACTGGCGTCGCGCGGGATCGCCTTGCCGTCGGCCGTGCCGTCGATCGCGGTCCAGCTGGTACCGCCGTTCTCCGACACCTCGGTGTAGAGGAAGTCGTAGTCCTTCTCGATGTCCCACCAGCCCGAAAGCTCCAGGGAGGCCTTGGACTTGCCGGTCAGGTCGACCGAACGGGAGAGGGTGTTGTTGAGGTTGTCGCCCATGTCGCTCCACCACTGCTTGGAGCCCTCCGCCGGCTTGGTGACGGCGGTGGTGACGGGCTTCTCGGGCAGCGTGACGACGAGCGCCTGCTTGTTCTTGGTGTTGTACTCGGAGACACCCAGCTTGTGGGTGGACTTCGTCGAGGCCTTGGCCTCGGCGTAGTCGAGCCAGCCCAGCTGGAGCTTGTCCCAGGCGGTCATGTCGCCGGGCAGGTCACCGATCGAGTCCTTGCCGGTGCCGAGCCAGGAGCCGGCCGACATCAGGGACCAGAAACCGACCGAGTTCTCGGCGGTGTTGGTGGTGTCGTAGAGGTCCGGCAGACCCAGGTCGTGGCCGTACTCGTGGGCGAAGACACCCAGGCCGCCGTTCTCGGGCTGCGCGGTGTAGTCGCCGACCCAGATACCGGTGTCACCGATCTCGGTGCCACCGGCCTTGTTGCCGGCCGGGCCGGTCGCACCGGCGTTGGTGCCGTAGGCGTACCAGCGGTGGGCCCAGACGGCGTTCTTGCCCTCGACGCCGCCACCCGCGGACTCGTCCTCGCCGGCGTGGACGATCTGGAAGTGGTCGATGTAGCCGTCGGGCTCGTTGAAGTTGCCGTCGTTGTCGTGGTCGTAACGGTCCCACTGGTCGTACTGGGCGAGATCCGCCTTGATCTGCTCGGGCGTACGACCCTTGGCCTTCTGGTCGGCGGCCCAGGCGTTCACGCCGTCCCGGACCATGTCCCAGACGTTGGCGCAGTTGGTCGAGCCGCAGTAGTTGGAGCCGTAACGGGCCTCGTTGTACGGAACCTTGACCCAGTCGGAGACCTCGCCCTCGACCGAGTAGCGCCCGGAGGACGTCTTCTCGTAGTACGTCTTCAGCGAGTCCTTGCCGGCGCCCTCACCGAAGTAGAGGTCCTGGAAGTGGGCCTGGCTGTAATCGGCCTGCCAGGCAGTGCTGTTGTCCTTCTTGGGGTCCGGCTTGGCTATCTTGTTGTGCAGCGGGCCGGGCGTGCCCCCGTACTTCGGAACGGCCGGCTTCGGGCCGTCGCCGTCCGGGTCGAACATGGTGGTGTTGTCGACCTGGTCGCCGAACTCCACCAGAACCGTGAAGATCTTGTCGGTCTTCTCACGGCCGAGCTCGACGTACTTCTTGTCGTCGAGCTTGACGACCTGGGAGCCGCCGCGCTTCGTGATCTTCTTGTCGCCCGAGATGACCTGCTCCAGGGCGGCCTGACGCTGCGCGTCCTGCTGCTCGGTGAACGGGCCCTTCAGGTCGTGCTCGCCGCCCTTCGCCGACCCCGGGTCACGGCGGTCGACGGTGGCGCTCTTGGCCCCCGGCGTCCTGTCATCTGCCTGGGCCGTGGCGAAGGCTGACGCCGTGGCGGCAGTGGCGGCCATGGCCACGACAACCGCTGCGGCGCGAAGCGCCCTTCTGTTTGTGGTCACTTGATGCAGTCCTCCCCGGCACTCGCCGCTGCGGCCAGGAGTGAGGTGGGGCCGCGCGCGAATACGCGTCACAAGTGACGACATTCGACCGGAGATACGCGAGAAAAGACAGATCTTGACTTGCACAGGCCAAGTGCACTATGCAGGAGAACGCTTCCGTTATCCGGACGTTCACAATGCGGATAACCGGCGCGTCATGGGCCGCGGTTGGCGCGTGAAATGACTCCGTGCGCCCCCCTGTGCACCGGCACCGTGGGTTAGGTCACGCTTACCAGTGGCCTCTCTCGGGCATCCACCGTCGTAGAGTCGATTGACAGTGCGACCGTGTTGAGAGACTGCCCATCCGATGCCCCGAGGACGGATACCGCCATGCCGCATCCCACTGCCGCACAGCTCTCCTACGGTTCGGTCACCGTCGTCTTCTCGACCCTCGCGATGCTGCTGCTCTCCCGTACGGAATCGGGCATCGGAATCGCCGTCATCGGAACCGCGGCGCTCGCGCTCGGTCTGCTGGTGGCCGTGACCGTACCCCAGCCGTCACGCGTGAAAACCGCGAAGCAGGCAAGGGCCCGCTCCGCGGTCCGGGTGAACCAGGACGCCGTCTCCGCGGCCGTCGAGGCCGAGGGCCTCGCCCGCGACGGGGCCCGGTCCCCGGTCCCCGCCCCCCGCGAGGCCGCGCCGCGCCCCGCGGCTCCGGCGGACGGGCACATGAGCCGCCACTCGCTGCGCCCCTAGCCGGTCCTGTCCGGCCGGTCCGGCTCAGTCGGTCTGCACGACCACCGTCTTCGCCGCCTTGTCCTGGAGGCCCTGCCGGTACGGCTTGTCCGTGAACATGAGCACGATGTTGATCAGCCACCACAGGCACGGACAGCACAGCAGCGCCGGCAGCCACAGCACCACGGCCCGCAGGAAAGCCGCGCCGGTGTCGGGCACCCGGCCGTCGTTGAGCATGGCGACCCGCAGCTTCAGCAGCCGCTTGCCGACGGTCCGGCCGTCCTTGTGCGTGAAGTACGTGTCGTACGCGACGTAGGCGACCAGACCGATCAGCGACCACGCCAGCTGGCGCCCGCTGTACGTCTGGCTGAAGACATCACCGACGCCGTTGCCGTTGCGGTTGTTCTCCGAGACCTCGACCGCGCCGCCCCACGGCAGCGAGATCAGAAAGAGCGGGATCGAGATGATCAGCAGGTCGATCAGCCGGGCCAGGATGCGCTTGCCCGGCTCCCCGAGCGGCGGCATTCCGGCCAGTGGGTCCGCACCGTACGGTCCGCCGCCGTAGGGCCCCGGATCGTACGGCGGCGGGGGCGGAGCACTGTCGTACGGCGAACCCGATGACGGCGGCGGCTCGTGCGGCTTCTTGCGGAACGGGTCGTCCTCGGGCGGCTGACCGGACGTCGGCTGATCGTTGCTCATGGGGGCAGTGCACCCCGGCCCCGGAGCCCCCGCAACGGCTCAGGTGCGTTCGGGGGAACGGGCGGTACCGACGGCCGCTCACCCGATGGACCGTCAGCCGGACGGGTGCGCTCAGGCCGCCACGAAGGTGTGTGCCGCCTTGTCGTGCCAGCACTGGCGCCACGGCCGGTCGATCAGACACCACAGCACGTTGACCACGCCGATGACAAGGACGCCCAGCACGCCGTAGACCAGCCACCGACGCAGCGCGGCGCCGAAGGCCGGGGCCTCGTGGGACTCGATGTCCCGTACTTCGAGTCCGCAGAGCTTCTTGCCGAGCGTTCGTCCCCACTTGGCCGTCGGCAGTGCCTCCAGCAGTACGCCGAGCACGAGGAACGCGCCCAGCACCGCACCGAACAGACCGGCCGTGGTGGAGTCCACCAGCCAGACGGTGACCGTCTCACCGGACAGCTTCGCCGCGTTGATCTTCTCGTCGATGTGGTCCAGCGCCTGTGAGACGAGCGGGACGCCGATGGCACCGACGAGTGCCATCAGTACGACGGTGTCGATCAGCCGGGCGGCGAACCGCTTGCCGAGCCCGGCCGGCCTGGCCGCCGCCTGGGCCTGCGCGAGCTGCTGGAAGGGGTCGTTGACCGGCGGCTTCCAGGGCACGACGGGCTGATCCGGCTGAGCGCCTTGCGCACCGGCCTGCGGACGGGGCTGCTGGAATTGTCGGGGCTGCTGGGGCAGGGGCCGGGCCGGGGGCTGGAGTTGATGCTGCTGGGCCAGGGGCTGGGGCTGCTGGGGTTGTTGCTGGGCCGGGAGTTGCGCCCAGGGGGCGGGGGCCGGGGCCGGGTTCTGTCCGGGGGCCGGGGCCGGGGCGGAGTTCTGCGCCGGGGCGGGAGTCCGGTTCTGCGCGGGGGCCGGGGCGGGGTTCTGGGTGTCGGCACCGGGGGCGAGTGCGCGGATCGCCATCGTCCCCTCCGAGGCCGCCGGTTCCGCCGTGCGGTGAGCGGGCGGGCCACCGCCCTGACCCACGGCCCGGATCGTGACCGTACCGTCGGCGGGCGGGCGCCCCGCTTCGCCTGCGCCCTCGCCCGTCCCGCCGTCGCCCGTCCCGCTGCTGCCGGGACGGCCCTGGCGGCCGACCCGGATCGCCACAGTGTTCTCGGGAGGAGCGGCTGCGGGCTGTCGCGGGTCCGCCGGAGCTCGGTCGGCGGGAACAGGGTCGGCGGGAACAGGGTCGGCAGGGGCGCGATCGGAGGGCGTACGCGGATCGGGGCCGGGCTCCGTGGCCCCCGGAAGCCGATCCTGATCGCCCTGCCCACGCCGGCCGCCCTGGCCGCCCTGGCCGATCGGGCCGCCCTGTTCATCGGACCGGCCGGTGCCGCCCCAGGAGACCCGTCGGTCGCGTTCCCCGCCGAATCCGGTCTGCCGGGAGGCGTCGGCCTGCCAGGCGGTGGCCGGTTCGGGGCGGTTGCCCGTGGACGGCTCCTCGTCCAGGAAGACCGGACCGGTCTCGTCCACCGGCGCCGGGGCGGCGGACTGCGGCTGCGACGGCGACCGGGGCCGCGACTCCGGCTCCGGCTGCGACTCGGCCACCGGCTCGGAGGGCGCCGCGCCGGAAGGCGCCGCAGGCGTCGACTCGCCCTGCTGAGGGGCGGGGCGGCTCGTGCCGGGCACCCACGAAGCGCCGTTCCAGTACCGGACGTAGCCGGGAATGGACGGGTCGGGGTAGTACCCCTCGCGGGGGCTTTCGTCACCGGGTGCCGGGGTTGGGGCGCTCATCACCGTGGTCCCGTATCTCTTCGAGGCCTGAATGCAACGGGTCCACATCTACCAGACGCCCGCGTACCCCCGGGCCACTCCAGGGGTTTGGGCCGCTTTCCCGTCGCCCGGAAAATTTTTCGGAAGTCGCGTAATGGACGGCGTGGAGGGCGCTCTCTCCTTGTGCGGGCCGGTCATGGGACCGGTCCACAGGCACCGGAAGGACGCACTCATGCACACCGTCGTGGAACGCGAGCTGGAACTCAAGCTGGTCCTGTCGCCCGAGCACAGCATCCCCGTACCCGCCCGTCTGTCGTACCGCACGGAGGACCCGTACGCCGTGCACGTCGCCTTTCACATCGGCTCCGACTTCCCGGTCCACTGGACGTTCGCCCGCGATCTGCTGGTCGAGGGGGTGTTCCGGCCGTGCGGTCACGGGGACGTCCGGATCTGGCCGACCAAGGTCGACCAGCGCAGCGTGATCTACGTCGCGCTGAGCTCGCCCGACGGGAGCGCGCTCCTGGAGGTGCCGTCCGCCGCGGTGGCCGCCTGGGTGGAGCGGACGCTGCGGGTGGTCCCGCCCGGTACGGAGGCCGAGCTGCTCGGGATCGACGAGGGCCTCGCCGAGCTCCTCGCGCCGCTGCCGGCCGACGACCTGTGGATGCGCGACCCGTGGCCGTCGGACGAGTCGCAGGACGGCGAGGCGTGAGGGGGCTCGGTCGCACCCGGCCGTCAGAACACCTTGCCGGGGTTGAGGAGCCCCAGCGGGTCGAACGCCTGCTTGATGCCCCGGTGCAGTTCGACGCTCACCTCGCCGAGCTCGCGCGCGAGCCACTCCTTCTTCAGTACGCCCACGCCGTGTTCACCGGTGATCGTGCCGCCGAGCTCCAGGCCGAGCGCCATGATCTCGTCGAAGGACTCACGGGCCCGCCGGGACTCGTCGGCGTCGGTGTGGTCGAAGCAGACGACGGGGTGGGTGTTGCCGTCGCCCGCGTGCGCGCAGACGCCGATGGTGAGGCCGTACTTCTCGGCCACGGCCGCGGTGCCCTCCAGCATGGCGCCGAGCTTCGAGCGGGGTACGCAGACGTCGTCGATCATCGTGGCCGACTTGACGGTCTCCAGCGCGGTGAGCGACATCCGCCGGGCCCGGAGCAGCATTTCGGACTCGGCGGCGTCCTCGGCGGGGACCACGTCGGTGGCACCGGCCGCGGTGCACAGCCCGGCGACGGCGGCCAGGTCGGCCGACGGGTCCGGGGTGTCGAAGGCGGCGAGCAGGAGCGCCTCGGTGGTGTCGGGGAGGCCCATGTTGGCCATCCTGTTGACAGCCTGGATCGTTGTACGGTCCATCAGTTCGAGGAGTGACGGAGTGTGACCACGCTCCATGATCCGGCAGATCGCGTCGCAGGCGGTCGCCGCGCTCGGGAACTCCGCGGCCAGGACCAGCTGCTGCGGCGGCCGGGGCTTCAGCGCGAGCACGGCCTTGACGACGATGCCGAGGCTGCCCTCCGAGCCGACGAAGAGCCGGGTGAGGTCGTAGCCGGCGACGCCCTTCGCGGTGCGGCGGCCGGTGCTGAGCAGGCGCCCGTCGGCGAGGACGACCTCCAGGCCGAGTACGTATTCGGCGGTGACCCCGTACTTCACGCAGCACAGGCCGCCGGACGCGGTGCCGATGTTGCCGCCGATGGTGCACGTCTCCCAGCTGGAGGGGTCCGGCGGGTAGGAGAGGCCGTGCTCGTCGACCGCCCGGGACAACGCCGCGTTGACGACGCCCGGTTCGACGACGGCGATCCGGTCGACCGGGCTGATCTCCAGGATCCGGTCCATCTTCACCAGGGACAGCACGATGCAGCCGTCGGAGGCGTTGGCCGCGCCCGACAGGCCGGTACGGGCTCCCTGCGGGACGACCGGCACGCGCAGCGCCGTGGCCGTGCGCATGACGTGCTGGACCTGCTCGACCGTGCGCGGGAGCACGACGACGGCGGGCGTGCCCGCGTCGCAGAAGCTCGCCATGTCGTGGGCGTACGAGGCGGTGATGTCGGGATCCGTGATCAGGGCCTCGGCGGGCAGACCCGCACGCAGTTCTTCGAGAAGACCGTTCATGATCCAAGCGTGGCACCCGGGCCCATTGGTGTGAACCCGTCTGCCGCGGCCTCCCCAAGGCGCAGTGTGCTCTTATTACTGACGCAGAGTGATCGGCATGGATGTCATGCCGCAGCAGCCTCCGCAGTCTCCCGAGCCGAGCCGCCCTCCCCTTGACGCCTCCGATTTTTCCGGTGCCTCCGCGCTGTCCACGTTCTCCGACCCGGCGTCGCAGGACGGTCTCCCGCCCCTCTCGCTGCGCACGACGCTGCGCCGGGCGGTCCTGGGCGCGGTGGCGGGGGCGGTGCTGGTGACGGGTGCGGTGGTGGCCGTTCCGGACGACGGGAAGAAGGCCGCGCCGCCGCCCCTGCCCGGTCCGGTCTCTCGCGCGCTGGCGGCGACGGCGGCCGGCTCCCCGGCCTCGCTCTCCGATCTGACGGCGCTGCTCGGGGACCGGCAGCAATGGGTCGGCACGCATCCGTCCGACGCGCGGTCCTGGGCGGTGCTGGGTACGGCCTACGTGGAGTGGGCCCGGCGTTCCGCGGACGCGGCGTACTACGAACGGGCCGAGCAGGCACTGAAGCGCTCGCTGGACGTGCGGCCGGGTGAGAACGGGAACACGGCGGCCTGGGTGGGGCTCACGGCGCTGGCCAGTGCCCGGCACGACTTCGGCACGGCGAAGAAGTGGGGCGAGACGGTACGGGCGCGGCAGCCGGAGCAGTGGACCGTCTACCCGGCGCTGATCGAGGCGTACGCCGGTCTCGGGGACCACAAGTCCGTGAAAACAGCGGTGGAGCGGTTCACGGCGCTGCGTGCCGGGGTCCCCGCGCTCATGCAGACGGCCGGGATGTACCGGGAGCGCGGCTGGCGCGAGGACGCGCTGGCCAACGCGCAGAAGGCGGCGGACCTGGCGGGCACCCCCGCGCAGAAGGCGGAGTGCCTGGCCCTGCTCGGCGAACTGGCCTGGGAGCGGGGCGAGCCGGAGGAGGCGGTCGCGCAGCACAGCGCGGCGCTGCGGACCGACCGGGCGCACCATCCGTCACTCGCGGGCCGGGCCAGGGCGCTGGTGGCGCTCGGCCGCACGGACGAGGCGCGGCGCGACTACCGGGCGGCGCTGGCGTATCTTCCCCGGCCCGAATACATGCTGGAGCTGGGCGAGTTGTACGAGTCGCTGGGGCAGGACGGAGAGGCCGCCGGCCAGTACGCACGGCTGCGCGAGACGCTCGCCCAGGAAGCGGTCCAGGGCGTGGACAACGCGCTGCTGCGCGGCCGTTTCGAGGCCGATCACGGGGATCCGGACACGGCGGTCGAGCTGCTGGACGGCGAGTGGGCGCGGCAGCACCGCAGCGCGGCGGTGGCGGACGCGCTGGGCTGGGCCCGGTACCGTTCCGGCGACCCGTCCGCCGCGCTGGAGTACGCGGCCCGCGCGGTCGACACGGGTGGCCGGAACGCCTCGTACGCGTACCACCTGGGCGTGATCCAGAAGGCGGTGCGGGACTACGGTCCGGCGCGCCGCAATCTGGAGGAGGCGCTGCGCACCAACCCGCAGTTCTCGCCCCTGGCCGGTCCGGCCGCCCAGGAGGCCTTGGACGACCTGACCGCTCCCCCGGCGGGCGGCTGACCGGACATGCGGCCTGCCCCGCAGCGATCGGAGCCGCAGCAGGCCGTGGCGAGGGAGCCCGTGACAACGCCACGGGCCCCGGGCGAACGCTGAGGAGCCCGGAGCCCGTGGTACGCCGACCCGGAGGTCAGAGATTGCCGCGCTTCTCCTGCTCGCGCTCGATCGCCTCGAACAGGGCCTTGAAGTTGCCCTTGCCGAAGCCCATCGAGCCATGGCGCTCGATCATCTCGAAGAAGACGGTCGGGCGGTCCTGGACCGGCTTGGTGAAGATCTGCAGCAGGTAGCCGTCCTCGTCGCGGTCGACGAGGATCTTCAGCTCGCGCAGGGTCTCCACGGGCACGCGGGTCTCGCCCGCCCACTCGCCGAGGGTGTCGTAGTACGAGTCGGGCGTGTCCAGGAACTGCACGCCGGCCGCGCGCATCGCCCGTACCGAGGCGACGATGTCGTTCGTGGCGAGCGCGATGTGCTGGACACCGGCGCCGCCGTAGAACTCCAGGTACTCGTCGATCTGGGACTTCTTCTTGGCGACCGCCGGCTCGTTGATCGGGAACTTGACCTTGAGGGTGCCGTCGGCGACGACCTTCGACATGAGCGCGGAGTACTCGGTGGCGATGTCGTCGCCCACGAACTCCTTCATGTTGGTGAAGCCCATGACCTTGTTGTAGAAGCCGACCCACTCGTTCATCCGGCCGAGTTCCACATTGCCGACGCAGTGGTCGACGGCCTGGAAGGTGCGTTTGGCCGGGGGCTCGACGATCGGGTCGGCCGCGGTGTAGCCGGGGAGGTAGGGGCCGTCGTAGCCGGAGCGCTCGACGAGGGTGTGCCGGGTCTGGCCGTACGTGGCGATCGCGGCGAGCACAACGGTGCCGTGCTCGTCCTTGACCTCGTGCGGCTCGTCGAGGCCGAGGGCGCCGTGCTCGACCGCGTACGCGTAGGCGGCGCGGGCGTCCGGGACCTCGATGGCCAGGTCGACGACGCCGTCGCCGTGCTCGGTCACATGGTTGGCGAGGAAGCGGCCGTGGTCGGTGGTGGCCTTGATGACGGAGGTGAAGACGAAACGCGCCGATCCGTTGGTCAGCACGTAACTCGCCGTCTCGCGGCTGCCGTTCTCCGGTCCGGAGTAGGCGACCAGCTTCATGCCGAAGGCCGTCGAGTAGTAGTGCGCGGCCTGCTTGGCGTTGCCGACGGCGAAGACGACCGCGTCCATTCCCTTGACCGGGAAGGGGTCGGCCTGCCGGGCTGTTTCGGGGGTGGTGTGCAGAGTCTCAGTCATGTCGGAAGGCTCTCTCCGCTTCGCAAGGTGCGCAACAGTTTGCGAATCCGCTGGGCAATCTGTACAGCGGATGGGGATGATGAGCGGGCTATCTGTACATGATGACCATCACGTCCGCCCTTCGGAGAAGACCATGGCGATCGATCATCTGGACGGGCGGCTCATCGTGCTGCTGGCCCGTGAGCCCCGCATCGGCGTCCTCGAAGCATCGCGCAGGCTCGGCGTGGCCCGGGGCACGGTGCAGGCCCGGCTCGACCGGCTTCAGTCGAATGGAGTCATCCGCGGATTCGGCCCGGCGGTCGACCCCGCGGCCCTCGGCTATCCCGTCACCGCGTTCGCCACCCTGGAGATCAAACAGGGCCAAGGAGCCGATGTACGTGCCCACTTGGCCGGTGTACCGGAAGTGCTGGAGCTGCACACCACCACCGGGCACGGCGACATGCTCTGCCGTCTCGTCGCGCGTTCCAACGCCGATCTCCAACGGGTGATCGACCGGGTTGTCGGTTTTGATGGCATTGTCCGGGCCTCCACGGCCATCGTCATGGAGAACCCGGTCCCGCTGCGGATCATCCCGCTCGTCGAGCAGGCCGCGGAGGACAACGACTGAGCCGAGGGGTGACGTGTGAGCTTCTGGGAGTACCTGGGCAACCAGCACCAACAGCTGCTCACCGACGCGTACCAGCACGCCAGCGCCGTGTTCCAGTGCATGGTCATCGCCACCCTGCTGGGCATCCTGATCGGAGTCGTCACCTACCGCAGCGGCTGGGCGGGTTCACTGGCCATCACCTCGACGGCGACGATCCTCACCATCCCCTCCCTCGCCGCGATCGGTCTGCTCATCCCGCTCGTCGGCCTCGGCGTCGCGCCCACGGTGATCACCCTGACGCTGTACGGGCTGCTGCCCGTCGTCCGCAACGCCATCGTGGGGCTGCGCGGCGTCGATCCGGCGCTGGTCGACGCGGCGAAGGGCATCGGGATGTCACGGCTGGCCCGGCTGTGCCGGGTGGAACTCCCCCTCGCCTGGCCGCCGATCCTCACCGGCATCCGGGTCTCCACACAGATGCTGATGGGCATCGCCGCCATCGCCGCGTACGCCTCGGGCCCCGGCCTGGGCAACGAGATCTTCCGCGGCATCGCCTCGCTGGGCAGTGCCAACGCGCTCAATCAGGTGCTCGCGGGCACGCTCGGCATCGTCATCCTCGCTCTGCTCTTCGACGCCGCGTACGTACTGCTCGGGCGGCTCACCATTCCAAGGGGGATTCGTGTCTGAGACCGCCACCGGGAACACGGACGCCGCCGGCGCCGGGACGAGGAAGCCCGCGTCCGGTGCGACCATCCAGCTGGAGGACCTGACCAAGCGCTATCCGGGCAATCCCAGCCCGGCGGTGGACAGCGTCTCGATGGAGATCAAGGCCGGTGAGACGGTGATCTTCGTCGGCCCGTCCGGCTGCGGGAAGTCCACCACTCTGAAGATGATCAACCGGCTGATCGAGCCGTCGTCCGGGCGGATCAGGATCGACGACGAGGACGTCACCGACATCGACCCGGTGAAGCTGCGCCGCAAGATCGGCTACGCGATCCAGTCGTCCGGGCTCTTCCCGCACATGACGGTCGCCGAGAACATCGCCCTCGTACCGAAGATGGTCGGCTGGCCGAAGTCGAGGGTGAAGGACCGGGTCGAGGAGATGCTCGATCTGGTGGGGCTCGATCCGCGGGAGTTCCACGGCCGCTATCCCCGCGCGCTCTCCGGCGGGCAGCAGCAACGGGTGGGCGTGGCGCGGGCGCTGGCGGCCGACCCGCCGGTGCTGCTGATGGACGAACCGTTCGGCGCGGTCGACCCGATCACCCGGGACCACCTCCAGGACGAGCTGATCCGGCTCCAGCACGAGCTGCACAAGACGATCGTCTTCGTCACCCACGACTTCGACGAGGCGATCAAGCTGGGTGACCGGATCGCCGTGCTGCGGGAGCGTTCGCACATCGCGCAGTTCGACACCCCGGAGGCGATCCTCACCAATCCGACGGACGACTTCGTCTCGGGCTTCGTGGGGGCCGGGGCGGCGCTGAAGCGGCTCAACCTCACCCGCGTACGGGATGTGGAGATGGCTGCGTTCCCGACGGTGACGGTCGACGATCCGCTCCAGTCGATCTTCAACAAGCTGCGTACCAGCCTGCACAACGAGCTGTTGATGCTGGACCGCAGGAACCGTCCGTACAAGTGGCTGCGGCGCGGCGACCTGATGCGGGCCCGGGGGTCGCTGGCGCGGGCCGGGCAGCTGGTCCACGACACGGTGACGCGTGACGCGACGCTGCACGACGCGCTGGAGGCGGTGCTGACCGACAGCGGCGGGCGGGTCGCGGTGACCGGGCGGCGCGGCGAGTTCATCGGGGTCGTCGACATGCAGACCCTGATGAACTCCGTCCATGAACTGCTGGAGGCCGACCGGCTCGCCGCCATCGAGCACCAGCACGACCTGGAGGAGATGCGCAGCCATCAGACCGAGGCGGAGCTGGAGGGCGGTGCGGGCTCATGACCCCCAAATCGCCGTTGGACCCCGAGTCCTCCCGCCGGGCGCGCTCCGAGCGCCCCCTCCCCTCCTCCGACAAGGACCGCCCGCCCGGGGAACACGACGTCAAGGGCCATGCCTTCCGGGACGAGGAGGAGGAGCCCGCCCCGCCGCCGGCCGGTCCGCCGCGCCGGATCACCTGGCGCAAGCTGGTGACGATGCCGCTCGCGCTGGTGGTCGTGCTGGTCGTCACGTATCTGTGGATCACCAACATCACTCTCGACTCGATCGCACGGAATTCGCTGAGCGGCGGCAATGTGCAGCTGCGCTGGTGGCAGCATGTGCGGCTGACCGCGATCTCGACGTTCTGGGTGCTGGTCATCGCCATTCCGCTGGGGATCGCGATGACCCGGCGCAGGCTGCGCAGGGGTGCCCCGGTGGTCACGGCGTTCGCCAACATCGGGCAGGCGACACCGGCGATCGGTCTGCTGGCGCTGCTGGTGATCTGGCTGGGCATCGGTCCCTCGACGGCGATCATCGGCATGGTGATCTACGCGGTGCTGCCGGTCTTCTCCAATACGGTGGCCGGTCTCAAGGCCATCGAACCGAACCTGATCGAGGCCTCGCGCGGCATCGGCATGTCGGCGACGGGGACGCTCACCAAGGTCGAACTGCCGCTCGCCGTCCCGCTGATCCTGGCCGGTGTGCGCACGGCGCTGGTGCTCAACGTGGGCACGGCGACGCTGGCCACCTTCGTCGGCGGCGGCGGCCTCGGCGACCTGATCACCTCGGGCATCCAGACCCAGCGGATGCCGGTGCTGGTGCTCGGTTCCGTACTGACGGTGGTACTGGCGCTGCTGGTGGACTGGCTGGCCTCGCTGGCCGAGGTGTTGCTGACGCCGCGCGGACTGGAGGTGCGGTGATGGGGCCGCGGAAGGTACGAACCGGCCTGATGGGGGCGGTGGCGCTGGCGCTGATGCTCTCGGGGTGCGGGCTGAAGAGCGGCTCGCCGATGGTGGACGACGTGGAGCCGGGCTCGGTCGGCCGGGGGAAGCCGCTGGCCGGTGCCTCGCTGACGGTCACCTCGAAGAACTTCAGCGAGAACATCATCCTGGGCCAGATGATCGGCCTGGTCTTCAAGGCCGCCGGCGCGGAGGTCCTGGACCGGACGAACCTGCCCGGCTCGATCAGTGCGCGCGAGGCGATCATCAAGGGCGGCGCGGACGCGATGTACGAGTACACCGGCACCGGCTGGATCACCTATCTGGGCCATGCGAAGCCGATCCCCGATCCGATGAAGCAGTGGGAGGCGGTCCGCGACGAGGACCGCGGTACGGGGGTGACCTGGCTGCCGCCGTCCACGCTCAACAACACCTACGCGCTCGCCATCAGCCGGGAGAACAACGCGAAGTACCACCTGAAGACGCTCTCCGACGTCGCGGCGCTGTCGAAGACGGACCCGTCGGCGGTGACGATCTGCGTGGAGAACGAGTTCGCCTCCCGTGACGACGGGCTGCCGGGCATGGAGAAGGCCTACGGGATGTCGCTCCCGGCCGCCAACATCAAGAAGATGGACGCCGGAATCATCTACACCCAGGTCTCGAAGTCCGACTCCTGCCTGCTGGGCGAGGTGTTCACCACGGACGGCCGGATCAAGGCGATGGACCTCGAAGTGCTCGTGGACGACAAGCACTTCTTCCCCAACTACAACGCGGCGCCGGTGATCCACACCAAGACCTTCGAGAAGTATCCGCAGATCGCCGCGCTGCTCGACCCGGTCAGCAAGAAGCTGACCACCGAGGTCGCCCAGGTGCTCAACGCCAAGGTGGACGTGGACGGGCAGGACCCGCACAAGGTGGCGAAGGACTGGCTGATCCAGGAGGGGTTCATCAAGCAGGGCTGAGCCGGGAGTCTCTGTCGCGGCCCTCCCCCGGGTGACGCCCTACAGAGATTTCCTTGCAAAGAATCTGTTGCAAAGAAAGCATTGCAACTCTATGGTTCACCCATGCCCGCACCACACGACGACGCCGAGAACCTCCACAAGGTCGATGCCCGCACCCTGCGCGGGCTGGCCCACCCCCTGCGGCTGCGCCTGCTGGCCGCCCTGCGGGAGTACGGTCCCGCCACCGCCTCCGGTCTCGCCGCCCGGCTCGGCGAGTCCAGCGGCGCCACCAGTTACCACCTCCGGCAGCTGGCCGCCTACGGCTTCGTCGAGGACGACCCGGAGCTCGGCAAGGGCCGCGAGCGCTGGTGGCGGTCCGCGCACCGGGGCACCGTCTTCGACAGCGGCAGATTCCTGACCCACCCGGATCCCGAGGTGCGCGGCGCGGTCGACGTCGTACTCCACGAGATGGCCACCTCGCACGCCCAGGAGCTGAACACCTGGATCGGCACCATGCGCGAATGGCCCGAGGAATGGCGCGAGGGCTGGGACATCAGCGACTTCCAGGTGCGCCTCACCCCCGAACTCTCCGAGGAGCTGATCGGGAAGATCCACGAACTCATCGAGAGCTACCGGGGCCGCGTCCCGGAGGGCACCGAGGGATCGGCCAACGTCCGCAGCCATGTGCACCTCTTCCCGCGCCCCGCGGAGTAACCAGCCCGACGGGCAACGAGCCCCTCCCGACCGGAAGGACACCGTCATGCACTCCGACACCCATCTGCTGCTGCACCAGCTGCGCTCCGCCGAACTGCGGCTCCGCGCCACGGAGTCCGGCCGCACGCCGGCCGCCTCGCACACCGGGCTGCGCACCCGGCTGGGCTGGGCCCTCGTCGATCTGGGGCTGCGCGTCCTGCCCCGCCACCCCGGTCACGCCTCCGTCGCAACCGGTTCGGCGTGAACGGCCGGGGGGACCGCAGCCGCATTCCGCTCACCGCCGTACTCACCGCCAACTCCATATCCAGGGCCGGTAGTTCACTCACCCTGATCGGCGTTCCCTGGTTCGTGCTGGAGACCACGGGAAGCGCGGGCCGGGCCGGCGTCGTGGCCTTCTGCGCGACGCTGCCGATCGTCGTGTCCGCCCTGATCGGCGGCCCCGTCATCGACCGGATCGGACGGCGCCGGGTCTCCGTCGCGTCCGACCTGGTGTGCGGCCTCTCCGTCGCCGCCGTCCCGCTGCTGCACTACGCGAACGCCCTGGACTTCTGGATGCTGTGCGCGCTGATGGCGGTCGGCGGGCTCGTGCACACCCCGGGCGACACCGCACGCTACGTCCTGGTGCCGGATCTCGCCGAGCACGCCGGCATCACCCTCACCCGTGCCGCCAGCCTCTTCGACGCCGTCTCGCGCGGCGCCCGGATGGCGGGGGCGGCACTGGCCGGCGTACTGATCGCGTTCGTCGGCGCGGAGACCGTACTGCTGCTGGACGCGGTGACGTATCTGACCTCCGCGCTGCTGATCGCGGCAGGCGTACGGGGGGTGCGCGCGGCCGAGCCCCGCAAGGCCGCGGTCCCGGTCTCGCTGCGCGCGTACCGCACCGAACTGCGCGAGGGTTTCGCCTACTTGCTGGGCCACCGGCTGCTGCTGGCGGTCGTGGTGATGGTCCTGTTCATGAACGGCACCGACCAGGGGTGGAACGCGGTCCTGCTGCCGGTGCACGCCGCCGCCGAGCTGGGCGGGGCCGGGGACATCGGGCTGCTCACCGCACTGTTCGGCGCGGGCGGACTGACCGGGGCGCTGCTGTACGGGGCGGTCGGGCACCGTTTCTCGCGGTGGGCCGTGTTCACGGTGTGCGTGGTGCTGTGCGGCGCGCCCAGGTACGTGGTCGCGGCGCTGACCGGGACGACACTGCCGCTCGCCGTGACCATGGCGCTGAGCGGTGTCGCGGGCGGGGTACTGAACCCGATCCTGACGACGGTGATCTACGGAACGGTCCCCGACGAGCTGCGCAGCCGGGTCTCCGGGGTCATCACGGCGGGCTGCGAGCTGGCCCTGCCGGTGGGCGGTCTGGCGGCCGGCCTGCTGGTGGAGAGCACGGGTGTACGGGGCGCGCTGCTGGCGATGGGCGGGGTGTACCTGCTGGCGACGCTGGGTCCGCTGGTCTTCCCGGTGTGGCGCACGATGGACGGGGCGGGGGCGGGGGCCGAGCGCGTGCCCGTACCGTCACCGGCCGGGGAGATCAGCAGCTCGGGACCTTGTGGCCCTGCTCCAGCGCCTTCAACGAGGACACCGCGCTCTTCAGCGTCGTGACCGGGATCAGCCGCATCCCCTTGGGGAGCTCGGCGCGCGCCTCCCTGCACTCCGCCTTCGGCACGAGGAAGACGGTCGCCCCGTCGCGGTGTGCCGCCTGGGTCTTCAGGGACACCCCGCCGACCGCGCCGACCGCGCCGTTCGCCTGGATGGTGCCGGTGCCCGCGACGGTGCGGCCGCCGGTGAGATCGCCGCCCGAACCGTCGCCGTCGAGCTTGTCGACGATGCCGAGCGCGAAGAACAGACCGGCGCTGGGGCCGCCCACATCGGCGAGGTGCAGGGTCACATCGACCGAGCCGGGCTTCTTCCCGAGGTAGTTCAGGGCGGCGTCGACCGCGGAGTCCTGCGACTTCTGCATGTCCTCGAGGTTGTGCTTCTCGATCTCCTTCTCGGAGCCACCGCTCGGGTAGACGGATTCACGGGGCAGGACCGCCCGGTCCGTACGGAACCAGCTGTCGATCACATCACCGAGGCCGACATCGGCGGTCGGCCCGGTCGCGAGGATCGTCGTCATCCGCAGCTCGCCCTCGGTGGGGCGGGTCGGTGCGCCCTTGATGCTGATCACGGGCGTGCCGTGATCCTTCCCGAGCACATTCGCCGTCGAGCCGGGCTGCGCCAGGGTGAACGGCAGCGGTGCGAACGCGGCCACACCGAACAGGGCGAGGACGGGCAGAGCGCACAGAGCGAGGGCGCGGGGGCGCGAGAGACGAGAGAGCACCCGCCCAATCTAACCGCCGGGCCGGACGCACGGGCCAGACGCCCCGTACGCGGCCGGGCCCCGCAGGGCCCTTCCGGCCGGTCCGCCCGCCGGGCCCACCGGTTCCCCGGCCCATCGCCCCCTACCGGAGCGCGTCCGCCACTTCCCGGGCGGCGTCCACCACGCGGGGGCCGACGCGCTCGGGTATGGAGTCCGTGAGCATCACCACGCCCACGCTGCCCTCGACCCCGGTCACCCCCATCAGCGCGGCGGCGGCCCCGCTCGCCCCGGCTTCCAGCTCGCCGTGGGTGAGGGTGAAGGCGGTCTCGCCGACCGGCTTCTGGCGGGCGGCGAGGATCGCCCGGCCCGCGGCGCCCCGGTCCAGCGGGTGGCGGAATCCGGCCCGGTAGGCCACGTGGTAATCGGTCCAGGTCGGCTCGACGACCGCGACGGCCAGCGCGTCGCTGCCGTCGACCAGCGTGAGATGGGCGGTGGCCCCGATGTCCTCGGCGAGCGACCGCAGCGCGGGCAGCGCGGCTTCCCGTACGAGCGGATGCACCTGGCGGCCCAGGCGCAGCACACCCAGGCCCACCCTGGCCCGGCCGCCCAAGTCGCGGCGCACCAGGGCGTGTTGCTCCAGGGTGGCGAGCAGACGGTAGACCACGGTCCGGTTGACACCCAGTTTGTTGGACAACTCGGTGACGGTCAGGCCGTGGTCGGTGTCGGCAAGCAGTTTGAGGACCCTCAGGCCCCGGTCGAGCGTCTGGGAGGTTTCCGCGGTCACGACGCCCCCTCCTCTTTGATCAGCGGCAGCGGCCGGTTCCCACGGAATGTGCGCCGCCGGTCCCAGCGGCGACGCACGGAGAGGCCGCCGGCCTAACCAGGCACCGGCTGCGCCCCGGAGCGGCTCTGCCACGGGGCGTTCATTTTTTGGACAGTAGCGAGCGAGTCCGCTCAGCGGAAGACCTCGTCCAGAATCCGGGCGTCGCCCGGGGCAAGGTTGTCTTGAAGCAGCATAAGCGCCGGTCAGCGCGGCGCCGGCCGAAGCCCGGAGGTCTACGCGCGTCCAGGTCGGCCGACGCCTTCACGGCACTTCGCGCACCGGAATTGAACTGTCGTTAACTCACGGTGAACGACTGTTGCGCAATTTTTCCGTTCACGAGCACCTCGCAGGCCCGGATCGACTTCGTCGCCGGGTCGCGGACGGTGAAGTCGAGGGCGAAGGTGCCGTCGAGTCCGACGACCCGGGTGACGTACGGATCGGCGGTCCGCTTCCCGTCCGCGGTGCGGCCGGTCACCGAGACCGTGGCGACGGGGGCGAAGGAGCGGCCGGTCACCTGGACCGTCGTGCCGACGGGCCCCTCGGGCGGCGAGAGCGCGAAGGACGGGCCGGCGGGGGCGGTGCCGTCCTGGACGGTGAACGCCGCTGTCTCGGTACGCGGGTTGACGAGGACCTCCCGGACCCGGATGGCGACGGTGTCGGCGGCGTTGACCGTGAAGGTCTGCGAGAACGCCCCGTCCAGCCCGACCACCTTGGTCCTCACCGGGTCGGACGTCTGCGATCCGTCGGCCCGCAGCCCGACGACGGACACCGTCGCGACCTTCGCGAAGCCCTGCCCGACGACGGTGACCGCGGTGCCCTTCGGACCGGCCGAAGGGCTGAGCACGACGAAGGACGGGGCGACGGTCAGCGGGGTGACGGCCTGCGCTCCGCCGGCGGTGACCTGGAGCGTGTAGACGCCGCGCGGGACGGACCCGGCGACGGTGACCGTACCGGCGAGCGTGCCTTCGGCGCCGATCCTGAGGGTGGAGCCGCTGATCCGGGCGCCGTCGCAGGAGCCGCCGTCGGCTCCGCAGAGCGCGGCGGCGGGCGTGGTGCCGGTCGGCCAGTCGCCGCCGGAGAGGGCGATCGTGCCGCCCGGCTTGACCTTCGCCGCGCCCGCGGAGAGCGTCGCGGAGGCGTCCGTCACGGTGAACGGTGTGGTCAGCACAGTGGCCGGATCATTGCCCTCGTCGACCTGGATCGAGGCGATGGCCGGGTCGGAGACGGTGAACTCGGCGCCGAACGTGCCGTCGGGGGTGCTCTTCACATAGACGGCGGTGTCGTCGAGCGTCGCCCCGCCCGCGTCCAGGCCGACGATGTTGATCCACCGGTCCTGGAAGTAGTTGCTGCCGGTGACGGAGATGACGCTGCCGAGCGGCGCCCCGGCACGGGAGAGCGCGATGGCCCGCGGCCCGGCGGGCACGAAGGCCTTGACGGTCAGCGGCGCGGTCGCCTCCTTCGTACCGTCGCCGACCTTCACCAGGTACGAGCCGTCGGGCACGGCGCCCGCGGCGGCGAGCACCGCGCTGCCGGACAGTTCCCCGGAGCCGCTGATCGCGAGCGTGCCGGAGACGAACTTGGCGGGGTCGCAGCCGCCGCCGTCCGCCGCGCACAGCGACGGTACGGGGGTGGCGCCCGCGGTCCACAGGCTGCCGGACAGGGTGACGGCGGTGGACGGCCGGACGGCGGTGGCGGGCGCGGTCAGGGTGGCCGGATGGCCCGCGGTGCCCTCGGCGGTCACCGTGCCGATGGAGCCGCCTCCGCTCACCACGTCGCACGGGGTCTCGTAGGTGGAGCCGAGCACCTTCGTACGCGTCAGATTGCGCACCGGGGTGAAGGAGATCGGGCCGCTCGCATCGGCGGGGATGATGAAGTCCCCTTCGTACGGCGGGATTTCGATGGGCTTGCCGGACGGGATGTCGAGGTTGACCTGGGGGCCGGTGACGGTGACCGTGCCGGTGGCGCCACCGGACATGGCGAGGTCGATGCTGGGGGTGGTGGGTACGTCGTTCAGGCTGAGGCCGCTGGTGGCGGGCGACGGGCCGAGGGTGACCTTGGCATGGACCTTGCCGCCCGGATCGACGATCGACGGCGAGAGGTCGACGCTCATCTGCTGCGGCCCGGTCGCCTCGCCCTGACCGGCGGGCAGGCTGCAGTGGACGGTCGGGGTGACGGTGCCGGCCTCGGCGGCGGGCGCGAGAGCGAAGGTGCCACCGGTCCAGACGAGCACGGCCCCGGCGGTGAGGGCCACGGCACGGCGTAACACCGCACCCGGTCTTTCCGTTCTTCTCGATCGTCCAGCAAGCATGCTGCTCCTCCATGGGTGTCGTGCGCTGCTGCGGGAATTCTCCGAATGCGGAATGGCGACGCCCGCCCGCTCCGATGCGAGAAGGAGCGGGCGGGCGTCCGGAGGTACTTTTCGTTTCCTTGCTCAGAGAAGCGTGAGGGTGAGAGTGGCGCTGTAATCTCCGGGCCGGGTGAATCCGGGGACGGTGAGGGTGAGATCGGCGTCGGCGTCGAACCGGCCACCGGTGAACGGACGGGAGCCGTCCGGATCCATCCGGCAGAGACTCGCCGCCCCGCTCCCGAGCGCGGCGGGCGATCCGGCCACCGGCACCCCCACGCTGCCGTGCTGCGCCGCGCACCTGGGTGTCCAGCGGACGGCGCCGGCCGGAATGGTGCCGCCGTCGGCGCTGGTGAAGCCGGTGAGGGTGGCGGTCAGGGACCATCCGCTGTCGACGCCGCGGGCGTCCTCCACCTCGACCCGGTTGAGCCGGGAGCGCTGCACACCGCTGCCGGTGCCCAGGACCGTCGTACCGAAGTCGACGGTGTCACCGTCCTGGACCATGGACAGCGTCCCGGCCCTGACCGAGGTGTTCAGCCGCTGGTCGGCGCTGCCGCCGTCCCCTCCCCCGCCGGTGGAGACGGTGAACGGCGCGGTCCGTACGGTCGCCGGGTCGTTGCCCTCGTCCGCCTGGACTGCGACGACGGCCTCGGAGACCACGGTGAACTCGACGGCGAAGGTGCCGTCCGGGCCGCTCTTGACGTAGACCGCGCTGTCGTCGATCCCGGTGCCCGACGCGTCGAGGCCGATGACATTGATCCAGCGGTCCGGGTTGTAGTTCTTGCCGCTGACCGTGATCACACTGCCGACCGGGCCGCTGCTCCGCGACAGCGAGATCTCGCGGTCGCCGGCCGCGACGGCCCTGACGGTGAGCGGAGCCGTGGCCTCCTTCGTGCCGTCGTTGACCTTCACCTCGTACGTGCCGTCCGGCACCGCACCGGCCTCGGCGAGGGTGGCGGTGCCGCTCAGCGTCCCGTCACCGCCGATGGTGAGCGTGTGGCTTCTGAACTTCAGCGGATCGCAGCCGCCACCGCCCACCGAGCAGAGCGAGGGCACCGGCGCACCACCCGGCGTCCAGCCCGAACCACCCAGCGTCACAGCGGTGTTGGGGCGTACGGGGTCGGCGGGCGCGCTCAGGGTGGAGGGCTCGGAGCCGGTGCCCTGAACCGTGACGGTGCCGATGCTGCCGCCGCCGTCGACGACGCCGCACGGCGTCTCGAAGACCGAGCCGAGCACCTTGGTCTGCGTCAGCGTACGGACCGGGGCGAACGAGATGTCTCCGGAGGCATTCGCGGGGACCAGGAAGTCGCCCTCGTACGGCGGGAGTTCGATGGGCGTACCGGACGGGATGTCCATGGTGAACTCGGCGCCGCGCACCGTGACGGTGCCGGTCGCCCCGCCGGACATGGCGAGGTCGAGGCTGGGGATGGTCGGCACGTCCTCCAGGGGGAGGGCGCTGGTGGCGGGGGACGGGCCGAGGGTGACCTTGGCGTGAACCTTGCCGCCCGGGGCGACGACTGCGGGCGACAGCTCGACGGTCATCTGCTGCGGTCCGGTCGCCTCGCCCTGACCGGCGGGCAGGGTGCAGTGGACGGTCGGGGTGACCGTACCGGCGCCCTGGGCGCCGGCCGCCGGTACGACCTGGGCGCTCGCCCCGGCGCAGCTCAGCGACATCACGAAGCAGGCAGCGAGCAGCCCGGTCACGCCGGGTCTTCGTCGTCGTATCACCAGACACCCCTCCATGGCCCATTGATTGCGCACATTGAGGAGGCCGGGTGCAAAGAAGTCAAGAGAGAACTGATTGATCCTTATCTGAAATGCCCGAAAAGCATTTCCATGGGAATTTCAAGTGCCCCTGCGGACTTCTCTTGACTTCTCTGAAGATCACCGTTTCACTGCTGCCGACATGCCGGGCCCGGCACGCAGATCCACTTCTTCAGTTCTTCGGTGAATCTGCGGAATTCAGAACCGGAAGGAGTTCCCCCCGTCATGTCGTCGAATCGAAGACACATCCCCCTGGTGCTGGCCGCGGCCTGTTCCGTGGCCGGCGCACTCGCCCTGGCCCCGACGGCCCAGGCCGTGACCCCGCTCACCGCGACGGCCACGTACAACTGCGGCGCCTGGGGCAGCGGTCTCGCCACCCTGACCGCCGCCGACTCGGGCACGTCCAAGACCATCAAGATCACGTCCACCGCGATCACCATGCCGGCCGGTACCAGCGCCGACCCGAACAGCATCACGACGACGCTCAAGCTCACCAAGACCTCGGGCGGCGTCACCAGTCAGGTGCAGTTCTCCGGGAAGACCAACCCCGGCATGAGCGGCGGCAACCCGATCACCCTGGGCCCGCTGAAGCTCACCTCCGGCACCCTGGCGGCGGGTGACAGCACGAACTCCGTGGTGCTGCCCGCTCCCCCGAGCGCCACCAACTGGTCACTGCAGATCGTGGCCTCGTCCCCGACCTCGGCCACGGTTCCGTGTGTGGCCACGACGAACCAGTCCGCGCCACTCGTCTGGTAGCCGCGCCGTCCCTCCGGTGACCGCGCCGTCTCTCCGGTGACCGCGCCGTTTCTCCGGTGGTCACGCCGTTTCTCCGGTGGTCACGCCGTTTCTCCGTTAGTCGCGCCACCCTCATCCGCACGCAAGCACGCACGACACCGGCCCGGGGCGAGGACCGCATTCCCCCACCCCGGGCCGGCGAAGAGCGCCCTCAGTTCATCCGGGTGGCCCACTCCTGGACCTTCTTGATCCGCTGCTGGATCTGCCCGGCCGTGGCCTCCGCGCTCGGCGGCCCGCCGCACACCCGTCGCAGCTCGGTGTGGATCACCCCGTGCGGCTTGCCGCTCTGGTGCGTGTACGCCGAGACCATCGTGTTGAGCTGCTTGCGCAGTCCGAGCAGCTGCTTGTGCGTGACCACCGGTCGCGCCCCGGCCGGCTTCTCCAGCAGATCGGCTTCCGCGGCCGGCTTCTGGCGGCTGTGCGCGATCTGCCGGGACTGCCGCTTCTGGAGCAGCAGCTGCACCTGGTCGGGCTCCAGCAGCCCCGGAATCCCCAGGTAGTCCTGTTCCTCCTCGCTGCCCGGGTGCGCCTGCATGCCGAATTCGGCACCGTCGTACAGCACCCGGTCGAAGACCGCGTCGGATTCGAGGGCCTCGAAGGGCAGCTGCTCCTCGGTCTCCTCGTCCTCCAGCTTCTCGGCGTCGGCGAGGAGCTTGTCCTCCTCCGCGAACGGGTTCTCCTCGTCGCTGCCCTTCTTGGGCTTGTCGAGGACGTGGTCCCGCTCGACCTCCATCTCGTTGGCGAAGTCGAGCAGCATCGGAATGGTCGGCACGAAGACCGAGGCGGTCTCGCCGCGCCTGCGCGAGCGCACGAAGCGCCCGACGGCCTGCGCGAAGAACAGCGGCGTGGAGATGGTGGTGGCGTACACGCCCACGGCGAGGCGCGGCACGTCGACGCCCTCCGACACCATGCGCACCGCGACCATCCAGCGGGAGTCGTCCCCGCTGAACTGGTCGATCTTCTTCGAAGCGGCCTTCTCGTCGGAGAGGACCACGGTGGCCTTCTCACCGGTGACCCGCTTGAGGATCTTGGCGTACTCGCGCGCCGATTCCTGGTCGGTGGCGATGACCAGGCCACCCGCGTCCGGAATGCCCTTGCGCACCTCGGTCAGCCGCTTGTCGGCGGCGCTCAGCACATTGGGGATCCACTCGCCGGTGGGCGCCAGGGCGGTACGCCAGGCCTGCCCGATGGCGTCCTTGGTCATCGGCTCGCCGAGCCGGGCGGCGATCTCGTCACCGGCCTTGGTGCGCCAGCGCATGTTGCCGCTGTAGCTGAGGAAGATCACGGGCCGGACGACGCCGTCGGCGAGCGCGTTGCCGTAGCCGTAGGTGTAGTCGGCCGAGGAGCGGCGGATGCCGTCATTGCCCTCCTCGTACACGACGAAGGGGATCGGATTGGTGTCGGACCTGAACGGTGTACCGGTGAGCGCGAGCCGCCGGGTGGCCGGGTCGAACGCCTCCTGGCACGCCTCGCCCCAGGACTTCGAGTCACCGGCGTGGTGGATCTCGTCGAGGATGACGAGGGTCTTGCGCTGCTCGCAGCGGTTGCGGTGCAGCATCGGCCGTACGCCGACGCCCGCGTAGGTGACCGCGACGCCGTCGTACTCCTTGCTCAGCGGACCCGCGCTGTAGTCGGGGTCGAGCTTGATCCCTATCCGGGCCGCTGCCTCGGCCCACTGCTTCTTCAGGTGCTCGGTCGGCGCGACGACGGTGACCTGCTGCACGACGTGGTGGTGCAGCAGCCATGACGCGAGGGTCAGCGCGAAGGTGGTCTTCCCCGCGCCGGGGGTGGCGACCGCGAGGAAGTCGCGCGGCTGCTCCTGGATGTACTTCTCCATGGCGCCCTGCTGCCAGGCTCGCAGCTTGCCGGCCGTGCCCCAGGGGGCGCGGCCGGGGAAGGCGGGTGAGAGGTGGTGGGAGGCGGTAGTAGTCACGGTCTCCGGTTCGGGTCTCTCGGGTACGTGGGGCGCTGTCCGCACGGCCGGGACGGACCCGCACGCGATACGACAACCGGGCCACCTTACCGGGGGGCCGACCGGAACCCCGTATGGACGAGCGGTGGTTCGAGCCTGCTGAGACCCTCTTCACAGGTCGGTGCTACGCGGCGAACCCGGGGAGCCGTTCCGCGATCCTGGGCATGTCGATGGCCCCCTGGCACACGTCCAGCACGAACTTCTCGGCCTCGTCGACATCGAAGTCCGCGCTCAGCCGGTGCCCGTTGATGTGCAGGAATACCCAGGTGGCATACCAAGCGATGCGCTTGTTCCCGTCGACGAGCGCATGATTGCGCGCCAGGGACTCCATGAGCGCCGCGGCCTTCTGCCACACGTCCGGATAGGCATCCTGGCCGAACACGCTCGCCTGCGGGCGGGCGAGTGCCGAATCGAGCAGCCCGTAATCGCGCACCTCAGCAGCCCCGAGGCGCTCGGCGAGGTTGAGCAGCTCGGGAAGTGTCAGGTACTTCATCAGGCGAGCCTCCGGTTGAGCTCCTCGCTCACCTTCAGCACGTGGTCCGCAGCCTCGTTGAAGAGGCGCGAATGTTCGTTTATGGCGGTGATCACCGCGTCGTGGGCGAACGACTGCATACTCCGCCCCTCCGACTCGGCGCGCGCACGCAGTGCGTCCAGCTCTTCTTCGGTGAACCGCAGATTCAGACCAGCCATGCGTGGATGGTACCGCGTGGTACCACGTGACACTAAGCCTTTGTCCGTACCCGCGCCGCCACCCACGCCCCCAGCAGCGCCACGCCCGCCATCGGCAGGAAGACCGCCGCGAACGCCGCCGGATGGGACCCCGCGGCCCCCGCCTGAGCCGCTTCGTGCACGGCCCCCACCGCACCGCCGCCCAGCGCGGCGAAGGCCGCTCCGCCCGCGGCGAGCAGCAGCACGTTCGACAGTCCGTCGGAGATCTGGAGGGCTGCCGAGTTCGCCCCCGCCTCCTCCGGCGCCGACAGCTTCAGCAGCAGCACGCTCGTCGACGCGATCACCACGCCCATGCCGAAGCACCCGAAGGCCCAGGCCACGGCCACGGTCCAGACCGGCACCGAGTCGATCAGCACGGACGGCGCGGCCGCAATCGCCGCGGCGACCAGCACCATGCCGCCCACCATCATCCGCTCCCGGTACGGCTCCAGGCGCGGCCGGGACTGTACATACGAACCGAGCGCCCAGGTCCCGCCCCCGGCCGCGAGCGAGAACCCGGCCATCGTGGGGCTGAGCCCGCGCTGGGTCACCAGCATCAGCGGTACGAACGACTCGGCGGCGATGAACGACCCGGCCGCCACCCCGCGCAGCAGCACCACCGAGGGCAGCCCGCGCGCCGCCCGCCCGGTCCCCGGGGGCAGCAGCCCGCGCACGGCGGGCACGAGCAGGGCGACACCCACGGCCGCCGGCAGCAGCGCGAACCAGTTCAGCTCCTGCCCCGCGTACTGGAGCAGCGCCGCGCCCAGCGAGATCCCGAGCGCGAGCAGGATGCGTCGCCGGTCGTACGGCTCGACGGGCGCCGAGGGATCGGCCGGCCCGGAGGCCCGCCGCCGGATCGCGGGCAGCGCGAGCGCCAGCGGGAACACCACGAGGACGGGGATGCCGACGAAGACCCACCGCCACCCCAGGTGCTCGGTCACGCTGCCGGCGGCGAGCGGCCCGACGACCGACGGGATCACCCAGCTCGCGGCGAAGGCGGCCAGGATCGACGGCTGCAGCCGCTTCGGGTAGGCCCGGCTGATCACCACGTACAACGCCACGATCACCAGCCCGCCGCCGAGCCCCTGGACGGCCCGCCCCGCGACGAAGACCCACATGCTCCCGGCGGTCCCGCAGAGCAGCAGCCCCGCCGCGAACGCGCTGATCCCGGTGGCGAGCGGCGCCAGCGGACCGCGCCGGTCCGCCCACTGCCCGGAGAGCACCATGGCGAAGAGGCTGGTGGTGAAGTACGCGGAGAACGCGAACGCGTACAGCCCGATGCCGTGCAGTTCACGCGCGGCGACCGGCATCGCGGTCCCCACAGCGGTCGCCTCGAAGGCGATCAGGAACACGACGGAGACGATGCCGATACTGAGCGCCCGGTAGGTCCGCCCGAGCACCCCTCCGGTTTCGACGCCAGGAGCCTCGGCGGCAAGCGGCGGGGCATCGACGTCGTCGCGCGGTTCCAGGGCACTCATGAGCCCAAGAGTAAGGGGCAAGGTTTCATTTGGGCCCTGTCGCGAGGCGGTCCTCCGGTCCTCCGTTGGTCGTAGGTCCACCACGCCGAACATGAACGCGGCATGGCAGTCGTATTGCACCCCGCCCCGCACTCTTGAACGGCCGGGACACCCGCCCCTACGGTCGAACCACGACAAGGAACACACGGCCGTGTGCCCGAGTGGTTCAGGGGCTCGACTGCAACTCGAGTTACACCGGTTCGAATCCGGTCACGGCCTCGCAGACGAAGCCGCCCGCCCCGTGAAGGTCCGGGACGGGCGGCTTTCCGGGTCCAGGACCCGACTCCGCCACCAAGAGAAACTCAGTTGGCAGTCCGGGGCTCCAGCACGGGCTTCTCGGGCAGCCCGCCGTTGTTCTCGCACTGCAGTTTCTTCGCCACGGCGAGGGATGCCGCATGCAGAACCGTCAGGTTCAGTTCCCGTGAATCAGACAGATTCTGCTCATGGCCCCTCGGTCGGCCAAAATTGCCGAGTATGCGCATCGGACGATTTTTCGAACCTTCGAACCGAGAGCTCACGCACTCGAAGTAGAGAGCAGCGGATGTCGGAGTCGCCTCGGACTGCTTTCCCATGGTGTAGAGCTTTCCCCCTGCCGGAAGCCGCAGATCTCCCACGTCCTGCGGCGCGTACATGGAAAATGCGATGCCCGCCCGCCCCTCTCTCCCCACGCCTTCCGGCGCGATCCGACACAAGGTGTCGCCCTGAGCCCAGCGATGGCCGGACTCGTACCCGGCCTCAAGTGCGTCGGCAACGCGGTCCATGGCATTCGGGTTGGTCCAGGCGAACGAAGTCGCACCCGTGACGGACTCAATCGTCTTCGCCAGCGACCCCTTGAACAGACCGTCACACACCTCCCCCGCCCCGACGTACTCCGGCGTCTTCTTCTCCTCGCCACACCCGGCAACCGATGCCCCGACAGCCATCAACAACCCGAATGTGCACAGCACCCGCCTCACGCGCACAGCTTCCACAGCCTTCACCTCCGCACGCCGTCCTACACCATCCGCCGACTCAATCTCCGGTCTCGGGATCGCTGCCTTGCTGGTCCTCACGGTCATTGCCTGTTGCATATCCGATTCTCATCGACTCCCTCATGTCCTGGCGGAATACAGAATCGGCAGCGGTCGTGTGCCGCTCCAGGAACCCATCCATGGGCGCCTCAGCCATGGACTCGCCAGATCGGAACACTCTGGTCTTCTCCTCACGAGTGAGTTCCTCGACCTTTTCCTTGTGCTCATCCACGGACTGGTCCGAGACATTCCCGATGAACTGACCGATGACATGTTCCACGGCTCCGCTGGCTGTATCGCTGCCCAGCGTGATGAGCGTTGCCGCCGCGCCTACGGCCGCGACGGGTGGCAGAAATGCGACCCCCGCGGCGACGCCCACACCTGCTCCGAACTCGATCCAACCGGACCGTGCGGCCACGGCCTTCTCGTAATCTTCTTGCTTCTTCATGTCCGACGCCACGACCTGATCCGCACGCGATTGGTCGAGCATGCCCTGAACCTCGGCACCTGTACCAACTACTGACCGCGCAGCACCCTGGTTGATCTCACCGCTCGAGTCCACCTGACGCTCCAGCATTCCGGCGGTATAGATCTGTTCTGCGCTCGAAAGGGTGGCGTATGCGTCTGGGTGCTGGCCCAGAGTACTGAGAAATTGACGCGCTACATCTCTTCCGTTGCCAGATACTCCATCACTATTCACGACGGAGAAGTCAAGGTGCCCTTCCGGGTTCCTACTCGGAGCAAATACACTGTCCGAGCCATTCTTTTCGAGCGACCAATTGATGTCATCGATATACCCGGCACCCATGATCCCAAGGCTGTCAGCCATCGCCTCCTGCTTTTTGAGCAGGCCGGCATCCGCGCCATACTTCTCCATGACGTCCCGCATGACGCCAGCGTTGCCTGCGTCCCGCACGACGCCGGCATCCGGACTGTCATACGGGTACCCGAGGGTCGCCGCCTCCAGTGCATGTCCGAGCGCGTCCGGCATGTAGCCGAGTGACCTCTTCTGTTCCTTCGGGTCAAGCGAGTCGACGTCCCCGAAGGACTCCCACTTCTCATTCCCGAAGAAGTCGAGGTAGTTGTCGATGGCCGCGCCATCCGCCTTTCCGAGGTCCGCCGTAGCATCCTTGTTGGCCGTGCCGTCCTCGTTGTACATGGTCGGGTCGTCGGAGAAGAAGTGCTTGGCTGCGTTCGGGCTGTGCCCCAGGGCTTCCAGCATGGAGACGGTGGGGTCGTATCCGGAACCGTTGACGCCGGAGGGGTTGAACGGGTTCTTGAACGAGCTGTTCACCACCTTGCTGTCGGCGAACATGTACGGGTCCTTCTGGTGCAGCTGCGCTACGTGTTCGGCAATCGGGTTCAGGAACTTCGCGTCGTAGTTCCCGTACCGCATGATCCCGCCGAGCAGTTGGTATCCGAACGGACCGCCACTGTCGTACTTGGTCAGCGGGATACGCTCGGTTCCGAGCTTGCGCAGCTCCGGACCCCACTCGGCGCTGAAATCCTTGTCACGGGAAGCCATGGCAAGATTGAGGCCCAGGTTCTTCTGGAGTGCCTGGACGTCCTTGAGTCGCTCCTTGTCGACCTCGCCGTACTTGTACGTATCGGTCGAGAGCTGACCGAAGAAAGCGAGCGAATTCTCCGGCGTCAGCTTCTTGTAGAAGCCCTTCGCGAACTCCGACGAATTACTGTTGTCGTGGAGCAGCTCGTTGAGCGCCTGAAGCTCGGTGTGCGTGATGTCGCGCCCCTTGGCGGCGAGTGCGGCAGCGCGGGCCGCTTCCTCCTGGTCCAGGCTTTCGTACTTCGGCGCGGTGAAGTCGCGGCGCTCGGCGACGTTGGCCTCAAGGGCGTTCTTGAAAGCGACATCCGTGTCATTGCAGTTGTCGACGATGAGGTCGATCTTCTTCTGCCATGCCTCGATCGCCTTCTTCTGCTGGCCCAGAATTTCGAAATAGTCGGGATCTCGGTTGGGCGAGACTCCTGACTTTTCGTAAGGGTGCCGAGCCGTGACCTTGCCCTTGGCGTCCACATGGATACCGGCCGCGGGCCCCTCGTCGTCGCGAATGCTGATCAGCTCATCCTTGGCCTTCTTGATGGCCGTGCAAGCGTCTTCGAGGATCTGTTTGACCCCCTTGGCCTCGGCAGCAGCATCCTTGAACTCCTTGGCCGTCTTGCCGATGAACCCCTTCGTGACGCCCGCGTTGACGCCCTCCCACTCGGCCTTGTCCGCTTTGGCCTTCATACCGTCACGGGCATCCTCGGCCAGTCGGTCCAGTTTGGCGACCATCTCCGACCAGTCGTCGGCCACCGCCTTCAGCTTGGCCACGGGCGCGTCGACAATGTCCTCGAACTTCAGCATGCGCCTGTTCCCCCACGTACTACTTCAGGTATTCGTTGAGCTTGGAGACAGAAATCAGGTCGCCGCCGATCTGGGCATCGTCCTTCGCATGGGCGGACTTGGTGTAGTCGAGATGGTTCGATATCTGCGCACAGGCATCGAGAAGTGTCTTCAGGTGCGTGTTCCACCGATCATGGACCTTCAACAGTGCAGACCCACTGGAGAAGTTGCCATTGGTGAGAGCGATCGCCGCATCGAAAGTCGAGGGGCGGGCGTGGTCACCCTCCTTGGAGAGCCGGTTGCGCAAACCATATGCATCGTGGCCAATGGCACCCAGATGATCCTGATTGACCGCCAGGTCAGCGTTTACGAGGCCAGCCTGACCGCCTGAGCCACTCTCGACCCCATTGAGTCGCATATCGACCTTTTGTGTCGATTCTGCACGAAGAGCCGCCCACTCCGCCTCGAATGTCATGAATCCCCCATGATCCATTCCCGGATGCCGACGAAGCCATTTCCGCAGGCGCTCACATCGACCTCTCAGTATCAGCTGACGTCCCCCGGGGGACACTCTCCCACCGGCCGCCACGCGGTCCAGGCATCATGCGCATCCAGAATCCCGCCCCGGCAGACCGCTGACCGCCGGAACGGTCTCCGCGTGAAGCCTGCCCATGGCCCGACTCCTCTCACGCACCCATCACCCGAGCCTGTTCGAGCCCCGCGAGAACCGCGTCCACAGACTGCTCCACGGTCTGCCCGGTCGTGTCCAGCCAGAGTCCGATCCGCGGCGTCTCCTCCCGCAGCGCCAGGTCCAGCGACTCCACGGTCCACCCCGCCCCGTACCCGCTCTTGCCCCGCCCGGCCTCCCGCTCGGCAACGGCACGCGGCCCGGGAGCGAGCACGACGACAAACAGCGGCCGCGTCCGTACGAGCTCGACGTACCCGGCCAGTTCCTCCCCCAGCACTACGTCCTGCACAACAGCGGTCCAACCCTCACCCGCGTAGGTGTCGGCCGTCATCGCGGACAGCCGGTACCGGAGCCGGAGTTGAGCCGCGGCCTCCTCGTACGCCCCCGGCACCATCTCCGCCCGCCCCGACACCACCATCCGCCGGAAGACATCCCCGCGCACATGAACGGCCCGCGGCAACCGCTCGGCGAGGGCCTGGGCCACGGTGGACTTCCCGGAAGCCATCACGCCGGTGATGAGGACAACGGCGGGTCCGGGCCCGCAGTGCCCCGGGTCCTGATCTCCTTCTCCACGCACAGACACCATCACGTCGTCGTCCACCTTTCTTCCTGGGACACGGCACGCCACATTCCCTGACTTCAGTCATTTCCGCCTCGGGGCCCATGCCCCCTGCGGTCCCCGACTACTGCCGAAGTGGCTCGTCGGAGGACCAGAAGTCAGAACGCTCCCGCGGCCTCAGGTCCTCCGCCTTCGGCCCGCCGGGGTGGCCGGGAGTCCCCGTTGGATAAGTCATCGCAGAGTTCTCGGCACAGTTGAATCCCGCACTGACAGAGACGTTGCCGATGCTGCCGACGTCCAGGGAGACGGTGAATCCATCAGCATTCCTGGCCCGGATCCGTGGCATGTCCTTGTCCGAGTTGACGCTGACGACCCGGAAGCCCTGACGTTCCCAGTATCGCTGGACGAGTCCCAACAGGTTGCCGCGTCGCTGCTCGGAGACCACGGTGAGGATATTCCTGCTACGGGTGACGGTCGTGGTGCCGGTCGGTTCGTTGAGACCAGTGCTGCACGCCGCTTCCGCGGGTGCACCGTAGGTCCATTCCACGGGCGGACGGATGGCCGCTAGCGTGCCGTCGAGTAGTGCTTCCGAGCGCTGCCCAGCCTGCTGCATGTCCATCGCGGGTGCCTTCTTTTCCTTCTTTCCATGAATGTCTGTACCGTTCTGCCCATCGCCTGTTCCACAGGCGGCGAGCGCCGCAACCATGAGCACGCAACCCAGCAGCCGTACCCGTCCGAACACGGGCTTCACCTCGGTGCCGCATTCTGGATTTTGTCACCATGACCGGCCACGACGCTCGCAATGTTGTTCAGGGAATCGCCGCCCTCGATCGGGTCGAAGTAGATCGAATGCGCGGGCAGGTCTCCGGTCGCGAGCCCAGCAAGGCCCGTATCCTTGCCGGGGGCCACGCTGAAGTGATGGCCCCCGAAATGGTTGTCAGCGGGGTCTGTACCGAACCAGTTCTTTTTAGGACCGTACTCGCTCCCTGGAGCGACGTACTCCAAAGGATTGGACGTGGGAAGGTTGGTTACCTGGTCGTTCTCCGCCGCTCCGACATAGACGTGGCCGGTTCCCACCCCGAGGTCGGACGCCTTATCGACGCCGACGCCCGGACTACCAACAAGGACCACATCGTCGGCGGGGATTCCGCCAGGCTGCTGAGTGGCCTGCCCCACGGTCAGAGATCCGTATGAGTGTCCGATGGCCGTCACATGCGGTGAGCCGGATTCATGGGTAGCCCGAATGCCGTTCAAGAAGCTGTCATAGGCAGGGGCCCCGGCCTTGGCGTCACCCTCCCGCATAACGTCGGTAGCCGACCACTTGAAACCGTCCAACTGGGGTGCGTCGTAGCCGAGCCAGACGATGGAGGCGGTCGTGGTGTCCGGGTACATCTTGTTCGCGGTGTGTGCCACGTTCCAGGCTCGGTCCACGTCCGATGACGCAAAGTGTCCGCTCAGCTTGGTATTCAGGCCCGGCACATATGCAGAAACGTTCTTCGAACTGTCCGGATTGCCGAACGAAACGATAGCCCGACCGTTGCCTTCTGAGCCCATTCCGAGCAGATACGGACGGGGTTCTCGGCCCCGGTCCAGTTGCTGCTGGATGCCTTTCACACCCTCGATCTTGTCTTTGAGTACTGTCGCCTCGTCCCCGACCGCCCCGGCATAGTCGGCCTCCAAACTACTCAACAGCAGTGGCAGGTAAGTCCGATTGGCTCTGTCACGGTCGGCTGCCGGAATCCCGTCGCGATTCCCGATCTGCTGCGGGTAGTCGTGGATCAGCTCTGCCTGCAGGCTGGGGGAGAGCCCCGCCCACCATGCCTGTACGGCCGCGGGCGAGGCCCCCTTTTGCGGCATGCCGAGCTCGGACAACAGCTCGCTGTTGAGTCCGTTCGCGGTCGCCAACTCCAGCAGGCCGGCGCTCCAGTCGCCCTTGGCACACCGTTTGGCCGCGTCGGTGAAAAGCTTGATCGCCGCCGCGTATTCCTTGTCGGCTGCCTGTGCCGCGCTCAGGGCATCACCAATCCGGCCAGCGTACTCCTGAGCGTGAGCCGCGTGGTCACGGTTCATCATCGCCACATCACCTGGTGCCAGATTTTTGACATCGACAGTCGGGGCGGTGACCGCACCATCATCAGCGACCTTGTAACCCGCCTCCGTGGCGTCTGCAACGGCTTCCCTGAGCCGGACCTGGTGGGTGGCCAACTCCTCGCCACAGGCCCTCAGCACGGTACCCACCCCGTCTAGTTCTTGCTTGGCAACGTTCAGATCACGCTGCATCCGGGCGAGCCGATCAGCAGCGGACTCGGCAGCCACCCCACCCCAGATGCCCTGCTGCGTGATCGGACGGTGCAGATACCTGCCGAAGTCACGGGCATGGGCGGTGAAGCCCTCTGCCAGCCTGTCCCAGACATCTCCGGCATCGGTCAGCAGAAGCGGCTTGGCGTCACGGAGTTCCGAGACTCGCATGCTCAGCGCCCTCCGTTCGCCAGCGGGGACGTCGTGATTCCAGGGGCATACGGGCCAGCGGAACCCGGGGCGTAGGGGCCGAGACCGAGGAACGAATGGCGGCGCTCCTGGTCCTCTTGGGTGAAGCTCTTACTGGAGTTGCTGACCGCGTCCGCGGCGTTCCCCACCATGCCTGCCAAAGAACGCAGTGCCTTCGTCCACTCCTCCAGGCAGTCATCGATCGCTTGAGCGGACTGAAAACCGGTGAGACCGGCGACCGCCGCATCCGTCGGCGCGAACAGGACCTTGATGTCTTCCGGTATGTCCTGGGCAACCTTGCGTGCGGCCTCACCCGCTTTCCCGACCTCACCCGGCTCGATCCAGAATCCCTGCGTTCCGCCGCCAATCGGTGTGGACATGCGTACCCCCTCAGTATTTGAAAATCTACAGGCTAAACACCGGGGCTCCCTTGGCCCTGAGCACGCGTTCTCGGGGCCGGAGAAGAACGTGAGCTTCTCACAGTTCATGAAGCCCCTGGTCCACGGGTGACCCTATTCCCCATCGATCAGTCGAGGCCCGCGGAACAACACGTCGACCACCTTGCTGCCAGATTTCATCGGATGACTCAAGACTCATAGGAACCGAACGACTGAGGATTCCACATATGGACTCAATTCCTCGGCACTTCACCATATGAGGGTCCGCCATGGGGTGAGTTGTTTCCGGGGAGCGCAGGGGAAGAAGGTCCGAAGGACGGGGGTGTGGGCTGAGGCTGTGGTTGCTGGTACGGGTTGGGGTACAGGGGTTGATACGGGTACGCGGGTGGGGCAGTTGCGGGGCCGGACTTGCGACGGCGGGAGCGGACGGCCAGGACTGCCGCCACTGCGCCGATGAGCGCGACCGCGCCTACGCCCAGCCCGATCCAGATCCCCGTGTTCCCTTTGCTGTCCTCGGAAGCGGGGGCTGAAGCAGCCGACTTGTCGGCGTCCGCTGAACCCTCGGTCGCCTTGGAAGGCTTGGTGGAAGGGCTGGGGCTCGAGCTCTCGGCCGCCGCGAGGTCGGGGAGCGGGTACACGTCGGGCGGGCCGGGGTCGCCGGGGTTCTTGAGGGCGATGCGGGGGCGGACCGCGCCGTATCCGATGTAGTCGTTGCGCTTCGCGCCGCTGGTCGAGCGACCTGCGGTGTTCAGCATGACGCGGAGGACCTGGTTGTTGGTCCAGTCGGGATGCTTGGCCCAGATGAGGGCAGCTGAGGCTGAGGCGATGGCGGTGGCGTCGCTGGTTCCACTCGTCTTGCACAGCTGAGTTCCACCTGTGCAGGGGTGGACCATGTCGATTCCGGGGGCCGTGAAATCAATCTGCGGCCCGTACTGGGACTCGTCAGTTTTCTTAGCGTCGTGATCGATGGCGCCAACGCCAACGACTCCAGGGGTTCCGACTGGGTACTCAAGCAGGTTGGCCCCGTCGCCACTGTTGCCCGCCGCAGCAAAGATCAACGCCCCATTGTCGAGGGCGTATTTCACCGCATCCGTAAGCGCTTGCGATCCCGACTGCGCGCCCAGGGAAATGTTGATGACTTTCGCACCGCGCCCTACCGCGTACCGAATTGCCACGGGAGCAATCCTGTTGAACTTTTCATCCCCTTCTGCCTGGGTTGCCCCCACTCCGGATTCAGGCATACGGACCGGAAGAATCTTCGCTCCTGGTGCAAGCCCGAACGCACCGTTCCCTCCGTTACTCCGGCCGGTCCCTGCAATCAGTCCAGCCATGCTCGTGCCGTGACCGTCATAGTCAGTGTGCTCGTCACCCTTGACGTCCGGCTCCAGATTCTTTCCCTTGAGAATCTGCCCCACGAGATCGGGATTCTCCGGATCCACACCACTGTCGAGCACAGCAACAACAACGCCCTTGCCCGTACTTGTCTTCCACATCTCGTCGGCCTTCATGGCGTCGAGGTGCCACTGCATGGAACGCGTGGAGTCGGCGAGCGCGGGCCCAGCAGAACCGCCCATCAGGAGTACGCCCAACACGGCCGACACCAAGGTTCGCCCTCGTGTGACTCCCCTGTTCCTGATGTACATGCGAATCCTTCGTGAGTTCACTGTTTGATCAGTCGATGACTGGCGGGGCAACACGTCGGCTGCCTTGCTGCCAGGTCTCATCGTCTTCGACCAGGTAGTCGGGCCTCTCACCGTCACCGTCGCGCCCCGTCACGCGCGTTCGAGAGCCTTGAGGGGCACTCCCACCACCCCGTCCTACCGGCCCCGCACCGCGCTCGGGATCGCCCGCGGCGCCGCCTCTCACCAGGCCCGACCCGCCAGGCGTGAACGGGCGCGTGCCCGCCTGCCCCTGCTGCTGGCGTCCCCCAACAACACCGCCCACCTCCCCTGCCAATCGACGACCACCGCCAATTGCGTTCGGAGAGACGACGGGACCCATTCCACCGCCCATGCCCGGGGCACGGCCCATAGGCGCAGTGCCGTGAACGTTCTCGCTGCCGATGACCGTGCCACGCGGGATGCCAACCGCGAAACGTCCTGGGCCTGGGGGTACAACGCGACCACCGGTGATCCCATTGGGCCCGGGGGCGCGGCCCGTCGGCCCGGGACCAAGCGGAGTCACCCCCGGGGCTGACACTGGCGTGCGCGGCAGTCCCGTCGTTCTACCTCCTCCACTCGTGCTGCGCGGTGCGGAAGGGCTGAGATTGGGAACAGGAGGCATGGCACCCAGGGTCGGCGGGGGAACCACGTCATGCCTTGGCCCGGTTGGCGGCAGCACAGGACTCGCGACCGGAGGCGCCGGAGTATCCGGTGGTACGGCCACTCCATCGATCCCCATGTCCACCGGCCTCGAGGCTGAAGGCGACCCGGTGCGTGGGAAGGCGCCCATGCCTTCAGCAGGCGCGATCACACCAGCCGACGCTTCGGTGCCGTGTCCGGGTGCGCTGGCATACCCGGCAGCTCCAGCGGCAGATCCGAGCCCAGACCCGACGTGTCCGTCTTGTCCCCCACCACGCCCCTCAATGGCCTGCGGAGCAATCACCTTCGGCATCGCCGGAAACACCGGCTTCTCCAGAGAAGTCATCTGCGACGACGAGAAGGTGTACGTCTGCGACAGCCTCCGCATCTGCGCGGCCGCCTCCTCGCGGTTCCTCTTTCCGGACTCGATCAGCGTCTCCGCGGACTTCTTCGCCACCTCCGAAGCATCCGGATCGTTCCGTGCCGCGAGAGCCGCCTCCATGTTCGCCTGCGCACCCGCCTCGGTCCGCGGAATCGAGGCCTGGGCCGACGCAACCGCGTTCGACGCCTCACTCAGCCACTTGGAGACCCCCTCGCTGTAGTCCCCGAGGCGCAACGTCGCGTTGGCCAGATCTGCACTCCACCTACGGAATGCATCGGCTCCTTGACCCTTCCAATCCACCAACTGCGGGCGGACCTTCAGGTCCTCACCGATCTTGTGGATCTCCGATGCCGCGCTCAAAAGGCGATCCGCCGCTGCCTGCATCTCGCCGCTGTTGGCCTGGTCCAGCCACTCCAGCATCTGCGCGTGCGTCTTGTTGTCGAAATCCGTACCCATGACGCCGTCCTTCTCCCCGTCCCCGTCATCCGCCTGCAGAGCACATCACGTCAGCATCAGAAGATGCCGACTTCGGACACATGCTTCTGCTCGGCCTTGTGGTGGGCATTCGTGCGCCCGCGGATCGCGAGCATGCGGTCTCGCACGTCCAAGTCGACGTTCTCGTAGCCCTTGTGCGCCCCGAGGACAGCGATGCTCATGCCCTCGATGGAGTCGGAGAGCAGTTGGGACAGCTCCTCCAGCTCCTTGATGACCTTGGAGTACGAGCCGTGCAGAGCGTCCGCTTCCGACCACTGGCCCTTGCCGCCACCGAAGCGCTCCCGTCCCATCGTGTCCTCGCCGACCTTCCCGGGGCCGGCCGGAGATCCCTTGAGGTCACGGAGGAGCCCGTCGATGCGGTCGCGGAACTTCGTGAACGACGTGAGTTCGGTGACCAGTTCGTTCGCGGCGCCCGGGGAGATCGCCCCGGCCGCTCCTACGGCACCGATGACGGCCCATGGGTATGCCGGTGAATCCGTCCCCGGATCGCTCTGTCCCACAGCGTCCTCCCCCGTTTGGCAACAGCCGTTCGCCGCTTCGAGGTTCACCTTAGTCAGCGGTGGTGACACTGTGCATCTCCGGGTTGCATCTGCAACCCGGATCGCGCCATTCGTGCAGGGCTCAGGAGTTGGGGGACGCCACCGCCGCCTGGGGTCTGATGGGGAGGCGGTTTATCGGGCGGCCGGTGGCCGCGCGTACTGCTGCGGCCACTGCTGCCGGGGACGTCACCACGGGGACCGCGGAGGCGGGCTTGGCGCCGAAGGGGGCCACCACGTCGCGTTCCTCGATGAGTTTGACGATGCGAATTTCGGGCGCGTCCAGGGCGGTCGGGAGCGCGTAGCCGGTGAGGTCGGGGTGGCGGATCAGGCCGCGGGCGCTGCGGAGGTTCTCGGTGAGGGCGGCGCCGATGCCCTGGGTGACGCCGGCCTCGATGCGCGTCGCCAGCTGGGACGGGTTGAGGACCCGGCCGACGTCCTGGGCGATCGCCATCTCCACGACCCGGACGGAGCCGAGTTCGATGTCGACGTCCACCACCGCGCGGATCGCGCAGAAGGCGAGGCCGACGAAGGCGTCGCCCTGGCCGGATTCGTCGAGGGGTTCGGTCGGGTGGGGGCGGCACTGGGCCGTGGCCCAGAGTTCCTTGCCGTCCATCGCTTCCGTGACCGTCGTGGACAGCACACCGTCGTACGAGGTGATCTTGCCGTCGGCGATCTGCAGCAGCTCCGTGGACATGCCGAACTTGTGGGCCAGGGGCTGGAGGAGCTGGGTGCGGACCATTCTGGCGGCGCGCTCCACCGCTCCGGCCGACACCCAGGTGTGGCGGCCGTGCGTCGCCGGACCGGCCGGGGGCTGGTCGGTGTCGACGGACGCCACGTGGACCTCTTCGATGCCCAGGGTCTCCTGGACGACCTGGCGGGCGAGGGTCGAGAAACCCTGGCCCGTTTCGACCGCCGCGCAGATGACCGTGGCGATGCCGTCGTGGACCCTGACCGTCGCCGTGGAGACCTCGTCGGCACCCTCCGCGCCGAGCATGTGGACCATGCCGAGCGCGTAGCCGACCCCTCGGCGCACCGCACCGGGCTCGCCCGCGCCCTCGGGGCCGCCGGGGAGCAGCCAGTCGTCCTCCGGGGCGTCCTTGGGGAGAGCGGGGAGGGGGAAGTCCCGTACGGAGGTGAGGAGTTCGGAGACGGGCGCGGGGCAGGTGACCGTCTGGCCGGTGGGCAGGATGTCGCCGGTGGACAGGGCGTTGCGCAGGCGCAGTTCGGCCGGGTCGATGCCGAGCTTGGCAGCCAGCTTGTCCATCTGGCCCTCGTACGCCGCGCAGACCTGCATCGCGCCCTCGCCGCGCACATGGCCCGACGGCGGGTTGTTGGTGCGGACGGCCCAGCCCTCGATGAACGCGTGCGGGACGACGTACGGTCCGCAGGCGAACGCCACCGCCGCGGCCAGCGACTCGGACGAGGAGTCGGCGTACGCGCCCGCGTCGAGCAGGATCTGCGCCTCGACCTTCACCAGCCGCCCGTCGGCGTCCGCGTGGTGGCGGTAGCGCAGCAGTGTCGGGTGTCGGTGGGAGTGGCCGAGAAAGGACTCCTCGCGGGTGGCGGTCAGCTTGACCGGACAGCCGGTGCGCAGGGCGAGCAGGCCGAGCGGGAGCTGGAAGCCGGGGTCCTCGCGGTCGCCGGTCGCACCGGGGACGCCCGTGACGACGACCTTCACCCGTTCCGGTTCGAGGCCGAAGCAGGCGGCGGCGAGATCGCGGTCGGTGTGCGGGTCGGTGGATGCGGTGTAGATCTCCACCCCGCCGTCGGGGCGGGGCACGGCGAGTCCGGCCTCGGCGCCGATCGGGGCCGGGTCCTGGCGGCCGATGCGGTACAGGCCCTCGACGACGACCTCGCCGGTGGCGTCCGGGTCCCCGTAGCGCAGCGGGATGTGGCGGATCAGATTGCCGTCGGGGTGGAGCGGTTCGGCGGCGAACGCCTTCTCCGGGTCGGTGACCGGTTCGAGGACCTCGTACTCGACGGCGATGGCCGCGGCGGCGAGCCTGGCGGTGTCGGGGTGGTCGGCGGCGACCGCGGCGATCGGCTCGCCGTGGTGGCGGACCAGGTCGGACGCGAAGACCGGGCGGTCGACGACCCTGCGGCCGTACGCGCCCTCCCCGGGGATGTCCTCGTGCGTGATGACGGCCCGTACGCCTGCCATCTCGGCGGCGGCCGAGGTGTCGATGGACAGGATGCGGGCGTGCGGATGCGGGGAGCGGAGGACGGCCGCCCAGAGCAGGCCCTCGGCCCAGAGGTCGGCGGCGTACGGGAAGGTGCCCTCGGTCTTGGCGCGCACATCGGCTGGCGGCAGCGAGACGCCGAGGCCGAGTGCGGGCGGCTCGGTGTCGGGGCCCTCCGTCACCGGAGTGGTGATCCTTGTGCTGGTCGCGTTGGCAGCGGTGGCTGCGTCGTTGCTCACGCCATGCCTCCGTCCTGCGGGTGCGACTGGACGCCACCGGCCCCGGGGGCCGCCTGGTGCGGGATGCGGACCTCGTCGGGCTCCGGGGACGTGGAGTCCGACGAGGCTGGGTCGATGGTGGCCTCGCGGCCTGCGATGACCTCGTTGACGGCGTCGAGGACACCGCGATAGCCGGAACAGCGGCAGAGATTTCCGCAGAGCGCCTGGCGCGCCTCCAGCTCGCTGGGGGCGTGGTTGCCCTCCAGCAGGTCGTGGACGGTCATGGCCATACCGGGAATGCAGAAGCCGCACTGGACGGCGCCGCACTTGGCGAGGGCGCGCTGCACGTCGGACGGCTCGCCGTCCACGGCGAGGCCCTCGACCGTACGCACCTCGCTGCCGGCCGCGGTCGCCGCGGGGACCAGGCAGGAGGCGACCAGCCGGCCGTCCACCTGGACGCTGCACGCGCCGCACTCGCCCTGCGAGCAGCCGTCCTTGGCACCGGCCAGGCCGAGGCGCTCACGGAGCACGTAGAGGAGCGACTCTCCGATCCAGGCGTCGGTGACGGGGCGGTCGGCGCCGTTCACACGCAGGACGTAGGAGGCAGCGGGATGCTCGTTCGGGACGCCGAGCGGCTGGGGGTCGACGGCCGGCCGGGGGTCGACGGCCGGCTGAAGCTCGGTGGTCGGCTGGGCGTCGGCGGCCGGTTGGGCGTCGGCGGCCGGCTGAAGCTCGGTGGTCGGCTGGGCGTCGGCGGCCGGTTGGGCGTCGGCGGCCGGTTGGAGGGCGTCGAGCGGCTCGGAATCGGGAGACTCGGCGTCGGGGGTCTGCGCTTCGGACGGTGCTGTGTCGGCCGACGGGTCCGGTGCGGCGTCGTGGGCGACCACGGGCTGCGGGGCGTCGGCGGTCGGCTCCGGTGGCCGGCCCGCCGAGTGCTGCTCGGGCACGGCCTCCGTCGGACGCTCGGAGTCGGAGGGGGCCTCGTCCGAAGCCGAAGCGTGGTCGGAGACCGTCTCCGGTGCCTCAGCGGGGGCCGGAGCCACCTCGGGTGCCGGTACCTCCGCGGGTGCCAGTGCCACCTCGGGTGCCGGTACCTCCGTGGGTGCCGGAGCCACCTCGGGGGCCAGTGCCTCCTCAGGGGCCAGTGCCTCGGGATCGGGAGTGGGTTCGGGAGCGGGCGCGGGCTCAGGGATGGGCTCCGGCTCGGGGGTCTGCTGCTGCGTCGCCCACGGTGCGGGCGCACCGCCCGGCAGCGTGGCCGGCGGGGTCCGGTCCCCGTACCACTGGGCGGCCAGGGCCGAGGCGGCGAATTCGCCGGACTCCTCCGGGAGATCACCGTCGGCGACCGGGATCGTCCACTGCCCCGTGTGGCCACCGTGGCCGGCATGACTCGCATGGTCGACGTGGCCGGTCGGCTCCGCGTTCTCGACGTGGCCGGTCGGCCCCCCGTGCTCGACGTGGCCGGTCTGACCCGCGTGGTCGCCCTGATCCACGTGGCCGGCCTGGCCGGTGTGGATGCCGAACTCCGTGGACTCGGTGAAGTTCCACTGGCCCGTGGCCGTCCCCTGCGTCTCTCCGTACTGCTCCTGCGAGTACGCGTCGTGGGGGAGCTGCGGGACCTGCGGGACCTGGGAGGTGTCAGGGGCCTGCGGGTACTGGTACCCGTAGTCGTACGGGCCCTGCTGCTGGTTCGGGTCCGGCCAGTGCACCGCCCCGGGTGCCGACTGCTCGGCGCCGGGACCGTGCTCCTGCGGGTTCTGCGTCTGTACGACCCAGCTGCCCGTGGCCGACGGGTCGAGCCCGGCCGCGGGCGTCAGCGGCAGGATCATCGGCGGTACGTAGCCGTGACCGGGCGCGGCCAGCGGGATGTTCGCCAGGTCCTCCGGCGGCAGGTGGACGAAGGCCGTGGCATCGGCGTCGTACTCGCTGCCCTGCGGCGTCGGCTGCCAGCCCCCGTGCTGCAGGTGCTCCTGCTGCCCGTACTGATCGTTGCGGTCCTCGTTGCTCACGACAGTGCCCTCCCCAGCGCGCGTCGGGCCAGCGCGGCGACGGTCCGCCGCAGGTGCAGTACGGCGGGGGGCAGCGGTGGCGCCTCTCCCCCGTCGGCGGGCGGTTCCTGGTCCGGGATGCAGGCCGCGGCGACGTACTCGCCGAAGGCGGTCAGCGCGTCGGGGGCCAGGCCCCGTTCACCGTCCCAGTCGATCAGTGAGGCGATCCAGCGCTCGGCCTCCAGCGGCCGCAGCGGCATCGGCGCGATGGCGCCGACCGCGCAGCGCACCCCGCGCCGGGCCGGGTCGAGGACGATCGCCACGGACGCGGTGGCGCGGCCGGGGCCGGTGCGGCCAGTGGCCTTCAGGAAGACCTGGGGGGCGTGCAGCAGGGGCACCCGGACGAAGCCGATGAGCTCGGCGGGTTCGAGCATGGCGCGGCCGGCCAGCAGGTGCGAGACCGGGATCTCGCGGCGGGCGCCGCCCGGCCCGGCGACGACCAGCTCGGCCTCCAGCGCGGCGAGCACCGGCAGGGCGTCGCCGGTCGGGGCCGCGGTGGCGATGTTGCCGCCGAGCGTTCCGGCGTTGCGGATCTGGGGCGGGCCCGCGGCGCGTGCCGACGCGGCCAGGGCGGGGATGAGGGCGGCGAAGTCGGGCCGGCCCATGCGCGCATGGGTGAGTCCGGCGCCGAGCAGGGCGTGGCCGTCCTGGTAGTGCCAGCCGCGCAGCTCGCTGATCCGGCCGAGGCCGACCAGACCCGAGGGGCGCAGCAACCCCTTGTTGACGGCCGACATCAGGTCTGTGCCGCCTGCCACAGGAACGGCGGCGGGCATGGCGCCGAGTGCCGCCACGGCCTCGTCGAGCGAGGCCGGCAACGTCACGGACTGCGTCGCCTGCGGTGCGTGCGTGGTCAACCCAGCTGCCCCTTCCCGGTGTCCCGGCTGTCCGGCTGTTTCGCCGTACGGTACGTGCTCAAAGCCTGGACGTGGCAACTCTGGCACATCTTCGGATCGGACCGACGCGAGGGTCCACGAAGGGCGCATCCATCACTGATCAGGGGAATGTTCCCGTTTCGGGCCGCTTCGACCCGCTTCGGCGCCGAGTGCGAATTGCGAATCTTCGCCCTGTCCTGCTGCCGATTGTTCCTCAGCAGCACTCCGGCGCGAGGCCGGTTGCGGAGCCCCGCCGTGATGCCCCGTCGTGGAGCCCCGGTGCGGGGGCCGTTGCCACAGGGCGAGTTCCGGACAAAAAACCGCCGGCCGGCCCGCCCGTTTCGGAGCGCGCCGGCCGGAGTCCGGGTGCGGTCGGGGTCACACGTTCGGGGGCGTTCCGTCGATGGGCCTGCCCAGCACGCCGGGGCGCAGCTGCCGGGGCAACGGCCCGCCCGGGGGCCGGTAGTCGACACCGAGAGCGTCAAGTCGGGCGTAGTGCGGGGTCATTCGGCGCTCGAAGTCCGCGAAGTCCCGCTCGGCGGAGGCGGGCAGCGGTGACCAGGCGACCTCCGCGAACGCCGCGAGGCGCGGGAAGACCTGGTAGTCGACGCGGGCCCGGTTCTGCATCACCTCGGTCCAGACATTGGCCTGGGTGCCCAGGATGTGACGGGCCGCTTCCTCGGAGAGGCCCGCCGGTACGGGTTCGAAGCGGTAGACGTCCTCCAGGGTGCGGACGAAGCCGATGGGCATCGGCTCGTCGGGTCCGCCGTCCTGACGGTGGTCCAGGTACACGTGCTGCTCCGGGCACATGACGACGTCGTGGCCGGCCCCCGCGGCGGCGATCCCTCCGCCGTAGCCGCGCCAGGAGGACACGGCGGCGCCCGTCGGAAGGCCGCCCTCCAGGATCTCGTCCCAGCCGATCAGCCGGCGTCCGCGCGCGGTGAGCCACGTGTCGAAGTGCCGGATGATCCAGGACTGGAGTTCGTCCTCGTCGGCCAGGCCGAGTTCGTCGATCCGGGTCTGGGCGAGCGGCGACTCCTTCCACTGGTCCTTGCGGCATTCGTCGCCGCCGATGTGGATGAACGGCGAGGTGGCGGCGGGGAAGAGGCCGAGCACTTCTTCGAGGACGCCTTCGAAGAAGCGCAGGGTGTTGTCAGTGGGGGCGAGTACGTTCGCGTTGATGCCCCAGGTGTCCCAGACGGAGAGGGTGGTGGTGTCGATGACGTCGGTGTTGCCCAGTTCGGGGTACGCGGCGATGGCGGCCTGCGAGTGGCCCGGGATGTCGATCTCCGGGACGACACGGATATGCCGCTCGGCGGCGTACGCGACGATCTCGCGGATGTCGTCCTGCGTGTAGTAGCCGCCGTGCGGGGTCTCGTCCCACAGTTCGGACGCCCGGTGGCCGTGCTTCGTACGGGACCGCCAGGAGCCGATCTCGGTGAGCCGCGGGTAGCGCTTGATCTCGATGCGCCAGCCCTGGTCGTCGGTGAGATGGAAGTGGAAGACGTTCAGCTTGTGCGCGGCGAGGAGGTCGAGGTAGCGCAGGACGTCGTCCTTGGCCATGAAGTGCCGCGCCACGTCGAGCATCATGCCGCGCCAGGCGAAGCGGGGGCTGTCCTCGATGTCCGCGCCGGGGATCGCGGGCCGCGCGCCGGGATCGACGGGCGCCCGGCGGAAGGCTTCGGGGCCCAGGAGCTGACGGAGGGTCTGCGCGCCCCAGAAGACCCCGGCAGGGCTGCCTCCGGTGATCTCGACGCTTCCGCCGGTCCCGGTGCTCAGCCGGTAGCCCTCCGGCTCCAGCGCCGGATCGATGCCCAGCCGAATGGTGTTCTCGGCCGGCACGGCATACGCGGCCTGCCCACCGCTCTCGGCCTGCCCACCGTTCACGGTCCGCCCACCGCTCTCGGTCTGCCCGCTGTCCCCGTGCTCCCCACCGTTCACGGCGCTCTCGCCGGTCCCGGCGGTCCCCGCGGCCGGCCGCGGGGCGAGCGGCAGGCCGTAGGCGGCGCCGAGCCTGGCACGCAGCCAGCGTTCGGTGTTCTCCGTGCCGGGGGCCGCCGTGATGGTGGTGGACGGGCCGAGCCGGAAGCCGGGCCGCCCCTCACCACCGACGCGCACGGGCGCCGGAATCAGGGCGGAGGCCGGGTCGGTCGCCGGGGTGGCGCTCAGGCCGGTGGTCGGGTCCGTGTCCATGTCCATGGCGTCAGTCCTTTACCGCTCCACCGAGTCCCGAGACCAGGCGGCGCTGTACGAGTACGAAGAAGACCAGCACGGGAATGGTCATCACCGTCGAGGCTGCCATGATCCCTCCCCAGTCGTTCTCATCGGGTTTGAAGAAGACCAGCAACGCCATGGGCAGCGTCGACCGGGAGGTGTCGCTGATGATGAACGACTTCGCGAACAGGAAGTCGTTCCAGGTCGAGATGAACGAGAAGACGCTGGTCGCCACGAGGCCGGGAAGGACCAGCGGGAAAAGGATCTGCCACAGGAAGCGGGTGCGGCTCGCCCCGTCGATGTACGCGGCCTCCTCCAGCGCCTCCGGGACGGCCTTGACGAAGCCGCGCAGCATCCAGATCGCGAACGGCAGCGAGAAGGCGAGGTGCGGCAGGATCAGCGAGCCGAGCGTGTTCAGCTGCCCGAAGTCCCGCATCAGGAAGAACAGCGGGATGGTCAGCGCCTCGACCGGCACCATCTGCGCGACCAGGAACATGATCAGCAGAGTGGTGCGGAAGCGGAATCTGAACCGGGTCACCGCCGTCGCCGCCAGGAAGGCGACCAGCGCGGAGGCGACGACGACCGTTCCGGCGACGAGCAGGCTGTTGAGGAAGTACCGCCCGAAGTCGTTCTGTTCGAAGACCCGGCGGAACGAGTCCAGGGACGGCGAGGCCGTCCACGGGCGGGGTTCGGTGGACTGGATCTCGCCTGCCGGTTTGAGGGCGGAGAGCACCATCCAATAGAGCGGGAAGGCGACCGCGGCGGCGATCAGCAGGGCCGCGGCCTCGGCGGCCGTCCGGCCGGGCCGGCGGATGCGCAGCATGGTCCGTGCGCTCACAGGTCCTCCCCCTGGCGCTGCACGAGGCGCAGATGGACGAGCGTGACGGCCAGCAGGATCACCAGCATCACGACGCCGATCGCCGAGCCGAGGCCGTACTCCGAGGACGCGAACGCCTTCTGGTAGGCGTACACGTTGAGCACCAGGTTCTGGCCGGCGATGCCGCCGCCGCTCGTCATGACGTAGATCTGGGTGAAGACCTTGAAGTCCCAGATGATCGACTGGATGGTGACGACGACGAGGATCGGCCGCAGCATCGGCGCCATGACCGACCGCCAGATCTGCCACTGCGAGGCACCGTCCAGCGCGGCCGCCTCCAGCACCTCGGTGGGGATCGCCCGGATGCCCGCGTACACCGTCACCATGACGAACGGGAACGAGCACCACAGGACTTCCAGGAGCACCAGCGCGAAGGCGCTGTAGCGCCCGTACGTCCAGGAGAAGTCGCCGAGCCCCAGCGCCCGGTTGACCGGGCCGAAGTCCGGGTCGAAGAGAAACACCCAGACGGTGGACCCGGTGATGGCCGGGGTCGCCCAGGCGCCGAGCGCGGCCAGCATCAGCACGAGCCTCGGCAGGGCCCGGACCCGGGTCAGCAGGACGGCGAGCGCGCAGCCGACGAGCAGGGTGGCCAGTACGCAGGCGGCGGCGAAGACCACGGTCGTCAGGAGTACCTGCCGGAACTGGCTGTCGCCGAAGAGCGCCGCGTAGTTCCCGAGGCCCTGGAAGGTGGTCGGTTCGCCCCCGCTGACCTGGGCCTGGGTGTACTCCAGGAAGGAGATCAGGCCGAGTTGGCAGATCGGGTAGACGAGCAGCCCGCCGAGGAGGACGAGTGCGGGCAGGAGGTAGAGCCAGGGGGTCCAGCCTGAGCGGCGCGCGGACGGGGCCGGGGGGCGACGCCGGGGCGGGCAGGCAAAGGTGCCGCCCGCCCGGGAGGCGCCGGGCGCTTTGTTCGTCGTACTGTTCGCGGTCATGGTCAGCCCGCGTCCGCGAACGCGGCGTCCATTTTCTTCGCCGCGTCGTCCGAGGCCGTGGCGACGTCCTTGCGGCCGCTGACGATCTCCTGGAACATCGTCGGCAGGATCAGCGAGGAGTCGATCCGTCCCCAGCCCGGTGAGGCCGGGACGGACTTCGCGCCCGCGCCGAGCGTCTTGACGAACGGCTCGACGAACGGCTCCTTCTTCGCGGCCGCGGCCCGCACGTCGGTGTACGTCGGCAGGAAGCCCATCGCGTCGAACATCTTCGCCTGCGTCTGCTTGCCGGCCAGCGACTTCATCAGGTCCACGGCAAGGGTGCGGTGCGAACTGCTCTTCAGTACGCCGATGTTGTTCCCGCCCGCGAACGCGGGGGCGACGGAGCCCTCGGCGACGCCGGGCAGCGGCACCACGGCGTACTTGCCCTTCACCGGACCCGCCTCCACGGCGGCGTGGCTGAAGTCGCCGCCGATCGCCATGGCGGCCTTGCCCGAGGCGAAGGCGGTGACGGTCGCGTTGCCGCCCATGGCCGCGCACTTGGCGGCCGGGCAGTTGTCGTCGCCGAAGAGCGAGGTGTAGGCCTCGATGCCCTTGCGGGCCTCGGCGCTGTTGACGGCCGCCTTGTACGTACCGCTGTTCTCGTCGGCGAGTTCGCCGCCGGCCGCCCAGATGAACGGCATCGCGCCGTAGGTGTACGCGCCGCCGACCGCCAGTCCGTACAGGTCCGGCTTCTTCTTGTGGATCTTCCTGGCGGTGGAGATCAGCTCGGCCTGGGTCTTGGGGGCGCCGATCCCCAGCTCCTCGAAGACGTCCGTGCGGTAGTACAGGGCCCGTACGCCGACGAAGAGCGGGGCTCCGTAGACCTTGCCGCCGACCGTCACGGACTGCTCGGCGGCCGGGTCGGTCTCCTCGGCCTCGTCCCAGGCGGCGAACTCGGCGCTCACATCGGCGAGTCCGCCGTCCCTGACGTATCCGGCGGTGTCGGTGTTGCCGTACTCGATGAGGTCCGGGGCGCTCTTCGGGTCGTTGAACGCCGCCTCGATGCGCTGCGCGCGGGTGTCGACCGGTATGTACTCGATCTCAACCTTTGCGCCCTTGTGGGCCTTCTCGAAGTCGGCGACCGCCGCGTCGACGACCTGCTCCTTGGGTTTGTTGCCGACCTCCTGGAACAGCCAGACCCGCAGCGTGCCGGTCTTCTCGTCCCTCTTGGCTCCGGTGTCGGAGGTCTGCGGCGCACAGCCGGTGGCGGTGAGACCCGCCAGCACAAGCGCCGCGGCCGGGGCGGCAATTCGGGCAGACAGCTTCATCCGGGATTCCCTACCGGTAGGCGTTGCAGCATACGCAACGTACGTTTCGTATTGCACAACTGGCAGGAGAGTAGATGCGCACACGGGCACCGACAAGTGGTCTCTACCACTCTGTGACCCGGTGAAGCAGCCCGTGCAACGCAAAGGGCCCCCGGGGCGCGCGTCGTACGCGCGCCCCGGGGGCCCGAAGCATGGGTCGCCGGACGGCTCCGGCCTGCTTCTCGCTACTTCTTGTCCTTGCCGCCCTTGCCCTTGTCCTTGTCGCCACCGGCGCCCATGGACTCGTAGATCTCCTTGCACATGGGACAGACCGGGTACTTCTTGGGGTCGCGCCCCGGTACCCAGACCTTTCCGCACAGTGCGACCACGGGGGTGCCCTCCAGGGCACTCGCCATGATCTTGTCCTTCTGGACGTAGTGGGCGTAGCGCTCGTGGTCGCCGTCGCCGTTCGACACCTGCGGCGTCGGCTCCACGAGGGTTCCGGTACCTGCCCCGCGCTCGGGCTCAAGAGTGCTCATAACCGCCAAGGGTACCGACAGCCCGGAGCTTTCAGTTCAGCGAAGGGTCGTCCGGATACGTGGCGATCATCGCCAGTTCGCTGCGCTGGCGGCGCAGGACCGCGCGCCAGAGGTGTTCCGGGCGCGGGGAGGAGACGTCCCCGGGTTCGGACTCGACCACGTACCAGGCACCCTCCGTCAGCTCGGCCTCCAGCTGGCCGGGGCCCCAGCCCGCGTACCCGGCGAAGATCCGCAGCGAGCCGAGCGCCGCGGCCAGCAGCTCCGGCGGCGCCTCCAGGTCCACCAGGCCGATCGCCCCGTACACCCGGCGCCAGCCGAGCGGCCCCTCGTCACCGGGGATGACGGCCACACCGAGCGCCGAGTCGAGCGAGACCGGGCCGCCCTGGAAGACGACGTCCGGTTCGCCGGCCAGGCCGGCCCAGGGCATGAGGATGTCGCGGACACCGACCGGGGTCGGGCGGTTCAGGACCACGCCGAGCGAGCCCTCCTCGTCGTGGTCGAGGAGCAGCACCACCGCGCGGTCGAAATTCGGGTCCGCGAGCGCGGGTGTGGCCACGAGCAGTCGCCCTGTGAGCGAGGACACCTCGGTCATGGCAGAAATGATCCCGCATCTTCGCTCCCCGCGGGGAGCGAGTGGGCCGCCCGGCCGCCGGACGGGCCGCAGCGCAGCTCAGGGCGCACGGGTGCACGGGGAGCGCGCATTGCGGAGGGCCATGCGGACGGTAACCCTCCGCAAGACCCGGGAAGCAGAGCGTGTTGTGGCGGATTCATGACGTTCGCGCACCCCCTGTTCTCTTACGGAATGGGGGCGGTGGGCCATTACTCTTTCGTTTGGCCCCCTGCCCGACCACTCCGGAACGCGAGATTCATGACCGGCACAGACGATGTCCTGCTTGTCCACGGCGGAACCCCGCTGGAGGGCGAGATCCGCGTCAGAGGCGCCAAGAACCTGGTGCCGAAGGCAATGGTCGCCGCGCTGCTCGGCAGCGGGCCCAGCCGGCTGCGCAATGTGCCCGACATCCGCGACGTGCGGGTGGTCCGGGGGCTGCTCCAGCTGCACGGTGTGACGGTCCGGCCCGGTGACGAGCCGGGCGAGCTGATCCTGGACCCGACCCATGTGGAGAGCGCGAACGTCGCCGACATCGATGCCCACGCGGGCTCGTCGCGCATCCCGATCCTCTTCTGCGGCCCGCTGCTGCACCGGCTCGGCCACGCGTTCATCCCGGGGCTCGGCGGCTGCGACATCGGCGGCCGGCCGATCGACTTCCACTTCGACGTGCTGCGGCAGTTCGGCGCGACGATCGAGAAGCGGGCGGACGGACAGTACCTGGAGGCCCCGCAGCGGCTGCGCGGCACCAAGATCCGGCTGCCGTACCCCTCGGTGGGCTCCACCGAGCAGGTGCTGCTGACGGCGGTGCTCGCCGAGGGCGTCACCGAGCTGTCCAACGCGGCCGTGGAGCCGGAGATCGAGGACCTCATCTGCGTACTGCAGAAGATGGGCGCGATCATCTCGATGGACACCGACCGGACGATCCGGATCACCGGTGTCGACCGGCTGGACGGCTATACGCACCGGGCGATCCCGGACCGCCTGGAGGCGGCCTCCTGGGCGTCCGCGGCGCTGGCCACCGAGGGCAACATCTATGTGCGGGGCGCGCAGCAGCGCTCGATGATGACGTTCCTCAACACCTTCCGCCGGGTCGGCGGCGCCTTCGAGATCGACGACGAGGGCATCCGCTTCTGGCACCCGGGCGGCGCGCTGAACGCCATCGCCCTGGAGACGGACGTGCACCCCGGCTTCCAGACCGACTGGCAGCAGCCGCTGGTGGTGGCCCTGACACAGGCCACGGGCCTGTCCATCGTCCACGAGACGGTGTACGAGTCCCGGCTCGGCTTCACCTCCGCGCTGAACCAGATGGGCGCGCACATCCAGCTCTACCGCGAGTGCCTGGGCGGCTCCGACTGCCGCTTCGGCCAGCGCAACTTCCTGCACTCGGCGGTCGTGTCCGGGCCGACGCGGCTGCAGGGCGCGGATCTGGTCATCCCGGACCTGCGCGGCGGTTTCTCGTATCTGATCGCCGCACTGGCGGCCCAGGGCACGTCGCGGGTGCACGGCATCGACCTGATCAACCGCGGCTACGAGAACTTCATGGAGAAGCTGGAGAAGCTGGGCGCGAAGGTGGAGCTGCCGGGCGGTTCGCTGGTCTGAGACCGGGCGCCGGACGGCTGCTGACGGGGGTTCGGGGCGCCGCCCCGGGCCCCCGTTCCTCGTTTCCGGGCCCCCGTTCCCCGTCGGCCCGGGTCCCGGTTCCTCCTTACCGGGCCGTAAAGGCCCAGAACGGGGCCTCTCGGGCCGGTACGCCGAAGGGCGGACACCCTGGTGGGGTGACCGCCCTTCGTCGCGCCTGTGGGGCTTACTTGCCCTTGGCGGCTTCCTTGAGCTTGGAGCCCGCGGAGACCTTCACGCTGTAGCCGGCCGGGATGTTGATCGGGTCGCCGGTCTGCGGGTTACGAGCGGTGCGAGCGGCACGGTGGGTGCGCTCGAAGGTCAGGAAGCCGGGGATGGTGACCTTCTCGTCGCCCTTGGCGACGATCTCACCGACGGTCTCGGCGAGCGCGGCCAGCACGGCGTCGGCGTCCTTGCGAGTCACCTCGGCGCGGTCGGCCAGGGCGGCCACCAGCTCACTGCGGTTCATGTTGTTACTCCCGTGTTCTTCTTGCCTGTGAGGCGTGAGATCGAAGCCGATGCTGCCAGGGCCCTCGGACAGTCCCCGGACCCGGGTCTGTCGTCAGACCCTCGCGCCCGATTACGCATCCTGCCCCCACCTGCGGCGGTAACGCCAATCCGGCACCCCTCCGGAGTCACACGAAGAGCGCCACTGCCTCGTCGTGGTGACGTTCCGTCGACTTCCCGAAAACGTTCCGCAGCGGATGCGGGCCTTGGCGGGACGCGCCGCCCGCCTACCCTAAAGGGGCGTTTGGGGCGCGGCGAACCGCGACGCGCCGTAGGCCGGACCGGCCCTGGGGTCTGCGGCCCGGACCGGGCCGGGTGCGCGAACCCGGGTCCGAAGCACGTGAGCCCAGCCACGACCGCCGGACGGCTGGTGCCGCGACCGGCAGGGTTTGCCCGTCAAGGAGCGGCGGCCGGTGCGTGTGATCGCAAGGCGGCCGGAAGCCCAGGTAGCCGCGCTACCTGGGCTTTTGACCAACGCCGCGAGCAATGGGGGCTCCCCTGCTCGAACGAGGCTGAGAGCTTGGGGAAGTGCCGGCCGCCGCGACGGGGTGAACCTTGCCGGTCGCGGCACTAGGCCTTCACGGCACCGGCGGCCGCCTTCGCGGCGTCCCGGACGGCACCGGCGACCGCGCCCGCGACCCGGTCGTTGAAAACCGACGGGATGATGTAGTTCGCGTTCAGCTCGTCCTCGGCGACCACGTCGGCGAGGGCGCGCGCCGCGGCGAGCATCATCTCGGTGTTGACGGTGCGGGACTGAGCGTCCAGCAGACCGCGGAAGACGCCCGGGAAGACCAGCACGTTGTTGATCTGGTTCGGGAAGTCGGAGCGTCCGGTGGCGACAACTGCCGCCGTCTGGCGCGCGATTGCCGGGTCCACCTCGGGGTCCGGGTTCGCGAGCGCGAACACGATCGCATCGTCGGCCATGGCGGCGACATCGGCGCCGTCCAGCACGTTCGGGGCGGAGACGCCGATGAAGACGTCGGCGCCCGCGACGGCCTGCTTGAGGGTGCCGGTGACGGACTCCGGGTTGGTGTTGTCGGCGATCCAGCGCAGCGGCGAGTCGGCGGCGGCGGAGACCAGGTCCTCGCGGCCGGCGTGCACCACACCGTGGATGTCGGCGACGACGGCGTGCTTGACGCCCGCGGCGATGAGGAGCTTCAGGATGGCCGTACCGGCCGCTCCGGCGCCGGACATGACGACCCGCACGTCCCCGATTCCCTTGCCCACCACGCGCAGTGCGTTGGTCAGCGCGGCCAGCACGACGATCGCGGTGCCGTGCTGGTCGTCGTGGAAGACCGGGATGTCCAGGGCCTCGCGCAGCCGTGCCTCGATCTCGAAGCAGCGGGGTGCGGAGATGTCCTCCAGGTTGATGCCCGCGAAGCCGGGGGCGATCGCCTTCACGATCTCGACGATGGCGTCGCTGTCCTGGGTGTCCAGGCAGATCGGCCAGGCGTCGATATCGGCGAACCGCTTGAAGAGGGCCGCCTTGCCCTCCATGACCGGCATGGCCGCCATCGGGCCGATGTTGCCGAGGCCGAGCACGGCGGAGCCGTCCGTCACGACCGCAACGGTGTTGCGCTTGATGGTGAGGCGGCGGGCGTCCTCGGGGTTCTCGGCGATGGCCATGCAGACCCGGGCCACGCCGGGGGTGTAGATCATCGAGAGGTCGTCACGGTTGCGGATGGGGTGCTTGGACGCCATCTCGATCTTGCCGCCGAGGTGCATCAGGAACGTACGGTCGGAGACCTTGCCCAGGACGACGCCCTCGATGTCGCGCAGGCCCTCGACGATCTCGTCGGCGTGCGAGGTGGAGGTGGCCGCGATGGTGACGTCGATCCGCAGCTTCTCGTGACCGGAGGCGGTCACGTCGAGGCCGGTGACCGATCCGCCGGAGGACTCCACGGCCGTGGTGAGCTGGGAGACCGCTGTGCCGCTCGCGGGCACCTCCAGCCTGACCGTCATCGAGTACGAGACGCTGGGCGCCGTTGCCATGGCCGAGTCCTTCGCTTTCCTTAGCTTCATTGCCGCGCGACCGGGGCGCTCGCCTCGGACACGCCTCCCGATCGTCGCACCTACCGGCCGGTAGCCGGTAATGACTGCCACATTTCGGAAAGCACTTTCCACCATACGAGATATGGCCGCTTCGGCGGAACCCCCAGCCGGTCCCGGACACATCAGGTCCCGGCCATGTACGTGAGATGGAGCACCTTCTGCGCGGGAGCGGACTGCGCGAACAGGACGCGGAAGCCGACTCCGACTCCGACTCCGACTCCGACTCCGACTCCGCAAACAAGAACAGACCCGTGCCACCTGGAGGTGACGCGGGTCTGTCTTCTTGGTCGAACGGCACCGACCCGCCATGCTCGCCTCGCGGCAAGTGGTCGCTCGTAGCGACGAAGGTTGGGCCCGGGGGCTTGGATCGAGCCGGTGCCGACACCAGGCTAACAAAGACCCCGAAGAAGTGATTCCCGGAAGCACAGGTTGACCCGAAAACGGTCCGCCCCGCGGTCCTCGCCGCTTCCGCCGGTGCCGCCTCAGTCCCTCAACAGGTCCGGGACACCGCCCTCGTCGGGCAGATCCCGCTCCCCCGAGACCACCGTGAGCTGCTGCGTCGCACGCGTCAACGCCACGTACAGCACCCGCAGGCCGGCCGGGGACTCGTCGGCGATCTCCGCGGGCGAGACGACCACCGTGGCGTCGTACTCCAGGCCCTTCGCCTCCAGGCTGCCCAGCGCCACCACCCGTTCGCCGAGCTCCGCGAGCCACTCGCGGGCCTGTGCCCGGCGGTTCATGGCGACGACCACGCCCACCGTGCCGTCGACCTCGGCGAGCAGCCGACGCGCCTCCTCGCGCACCGAAGCGGCCAGATCGCCGTCCCGCACGGTCTCGAAGCGCGGCTTGACCCCCGTGGAGCGGACCGCGGACGGCGACTCCATTCCGGGCATCGCCAGCGTCAGGACCTTCGCGGCCAGCTCGGCGATCTCCGCCGGGTTGCGGTAGTTGACCGTGAGGGTGAAGCGGCGGCGCGGGCGGCTGCCGAGCGCCTCGTCGCGCGCGCGGGCGGCCTCGTCCGGATCGGACCAGGAGGACTGCGCCGGGTCCCCGACGATCGTCCAGGTGGCGTGCCTGCCGCGGCGGCCGACCATCCGCCACTGCATGGGAGTGAGGTCCTGCGCCTCGTCGACGATGACGTGAGCGTACTCCGTGCGCTCCGCGGCCAGCCGTTCGGCGCGCTCGCGCTGGGTCTCCTCGCGCTGCGGCATCAGCTCCTCCAGACCGGTGAGCTGGTCCAGCGGGTCGAACTCGCGCTTCTTCTTCGGCCGGTGCGGCGTGCCGAGCAGCGTCTGGAGCTCGTCGAGGACGGCCACGTCGTGCACGGACAGCGGCCCGTTCCCCTCGCGGTCGAGCCGCTTCAGGGAGCGGGCGAGGCGGCGCACCTCGCCCTGGTTGAGGACCCGGCGGGCCCAGCGGCCGAGCCGCTTCTCGTCGGCCATCGCGGCGAGCACCCCGCGCGGGGTGAGCTCGGGCCACCAGGCGTTCAGGAAGTCGAGGAAGACCGTCTCGGTGGAGACGTCCTCGTCGAAGGAGGAGCGCAGTTCGGCGGCGAGTTCGGGGTCGGTGTAGCGGCCCCGGCCCGAGGACTTGTTCCACAGGGCGTCCAGGAGCATTCTGCGGGCGCGCGGGCGCAGCAGGTTGACCGGGGCGGTGCCGCCGAGGACGGACTGCCGGATGCGGTGCAGCTCGTCGGCGTTCAGCTCGACACGGGCGCCGAAGGCGACGACCCGCAACCGGGTCGGGGTGGCCGGGGCTCCTTCCCCGCTGCCCGCGGTTTCGTCCGCTTCGTCGCCGAAGGACAGCTGGCCGTCCGGGTCCGCCGTCCTGCGGGCGGTGCCGGGCTGTTCCAGCGCCCCGCGGGAGGCCTTGCGCAGCACCTGGAGCATCCGTGAGGAGCCCTTGATCCGGGCGACGGCGGGCTCGTCGTAGGTGGTGGCGCCCTCGACGCCGGCCGCCTCGTCGGAGAGCGAGCCGACGGCGCGGATCGCGACCTGCCCCTCCTCGCCCAGCGAGGGCAGCACGCCTTCGGTGTACGCGACCAGGAGCGGGGTCGGCGAGACGACGAGGATGCCGCCCGCGTAACGCCGCCGGTCCTGGTAGAGGAGGTACGCGGCACGGTGCAGGGCGACGGCCGTCTTGCCGGTGCCGGGGCCGCCGGAGACCTCGGTCACGGAGGCGGCGGGGGCCCGGATCACCAGGTCCTGTTCGGCCTGGATGGAGGAGACGATGTCCCGCATGGTGTGGCTGCGGGCCTGGCCGAGCGCCGCCATCAGGGCGCCGTCGCCGATGACGGGCAGCTTGTCGCCGCCCAGGTACGCCGTCAGCTCGGGGCGCATCAGGTCGTCCTCGACGCCGAGGACCCGGCGGCCCTTGGAGCGGATGACCCGGCGGCGTACGACCCTGCCGGGGTCCTTCGGCGTCGACCGGTAGAAGGGTGCGGCGGCCGGGGCGCGCCAGTCGATGACCAGCGGCGCGTAGTCGGAGTCGAGGACCCCGATCCGGCCGATGTGCAGCGTCTCCGCGATATCGGCCGAGCTGTCGCCGCGTACCGCGTCGTCGGCGGGTTCGACGGAGGTGTACGCGCCGTCCGGACCGCGTTCGCCGTCCTTGCCGAGCAGCAGGTCGATCCGTCCGAAGAGGAAGTCCTCGAACTCGCTGTTCAGCCGGTTGAGGTGGATTCCGGCCCGGAACACCTGGGCGTCGCGCTCGGCGAGCGCTCCCGGGGTACCGACCTGGCCGCGCTTGACGGCGTCGTCCATGAGAAATTCCGCCTCGTGGATCTTCTCCTCAAGGCGGTGGTACACACGGTCGAGATGTTCCTGCTCGACACCGATTTCCCGGTCCCGCAACGAATCGACAGCGGCATCCTGCGCGGCCACCGAGGCCCCCTTCTGACGTGCATTGGGCAGCCGTCAACCCTATGCGAAGGGGGACCCGCCGCGCATCCGCCACGCATATCGAAATGGTCCGCCGCCGGTCTCGGTCAGGCATCGACCTCGACCAGGCGCCGGCCCTCGGACGTACGGACCTCGAAGTGGTCGATGTCGCCCCGGTCCATGGCCGTGCCGCCCTGGACGCGGAGCGGATGGTTCGCGCCCGGGTACGGGGAGTCCTCGATGCCGTATCCCCGCTCCGGTACGGACCAGGAGGTGACGACTTCCTCCTCGCCGGTCTTCGACACCGCGATCAGGGTGCATTTCTGCGGACCCGTGACGTTTCCGAGCTCCAGCACGGTGCTGGTGCCCCAGGGTTTTCTCGCCATGCCGATCGTGGCCTCGACCTCGGTGAGGGGGTCGGTGGCCCGCACTTCTTCCGGCATGCGGTCGGGGAGGGCGTCCTCGGTGGAGCCGGTGGGGTACGGGCCGGCCGCCCGCGGCGGCGGGCCGTCGCCGCCGCTCGCCATGACCGCGAACACCGGGCCGCCGACGATCAGCGCCACTGCCGCCGCCACCAAATACCCGGCCCGGCGTCGGCGCCGGGCCCGCCCGGCCGCCACCTCGTCGACCAGCCGCGCCAGCACGCGGGGGCCGGGCTGGCCCGGTACGTGCGGGACCAGGCGGGCGGCAGGCACGGCGGCCGGGGGTCGGGCGAGCGTCGCGAGCACGGGTTCCAGACCGGCGAGCTCGTCGAGCCGGGCCGCGCACAGCTCGCACTCGGCCAGGTGTGCCTCGAAGCCGGCGGCCTCGGCGTCGTCGAGAACACCGAGGAGGTACGCACCGGCGGCGTCGTGCCCGGAGAGGTCGTCGGCGCGGTGGAGGCTGCGGGGACGGTTCGAGCGGTGGGGACTGCGGGGCTGACGGGGTTCGCCGGGGCTGCGGGGGCGATCAGGGTCGCTGAGGCTGCCGGGGCCTGAGGGGCTGGTCGGCCTGAGGCCGAAGGGCTCCCACTCGTGGTCGTCGTTCATGCCGTGATCCCCCTCTCCTCCAGGGCGAGTTTCATCGAACGCAGTGCGTAGAAGACCCGGGATCGCACCGTCCCGCTCGGTATGCCCAGCACATCGGCCGCCTCGCCGACCGTACGGCCCTTGAAGTACGTCTCGACCAGGGCTTCCCGGTGCGCGGGGGTCAGTTCGTCGAGCGCGTCGGAGAGCGTCATCAGCCACAGCGCCCTGTCCATCTCGTCCTCCGCGGGCATGGCCTCCAGCGGTGTCGGGTCGACCTCGGGCGGCCGGGCCCGCCGACTGCGGTGGCCGTCGATGACGATGCGCCGGGCGACCGTCACCAGCCAGGGGCGGACCGATCCGGTGGCGCCGCCCAGCCGCCCGGCGTTCTTCCAGGCGCGGATGAGCGTCTCCTGCACCACGTCCTCGGCACGCTGCCGGTCGCCGGCGACCAGGCGGAGCACGTACGCGAACAGCGGCCCGGCATGTTCGCGGTACAGCGCCCGCATCAACTCCTCGTCCGGGGCGCCGGAGGCCTCCGGTGAGAGCGCCGGGGACGTGGACGCCGACGGGGGCGGCTCGCCGCGATGCCGAGCTCTGTGCGGACGGTCATCGGCCACGGCCGCATCCTTGCGCACCGGCACCTCCCGGTCGGCCCTGTGGAGCTCCTCGGTCATCGAATACGCGGGCGAACCGCGTTCCGTTCAACGGCCCGAGGATTCTTCACGACGCGGTCGCGTCCGGGTTCTGCGCGACGGGCCGCGTCCGGGCCCCGCGCGACGCGGTCGCGTCCGGCACCGGAACAGCGGCCGTCACCGGGACCGCCGCCGCCCGGCGCCGGTGTCTGGCCACCCGCTCGCGGTTCCCGCACACCTCACTGGAGCACCAGCGCCGCCGATGTCCGCGCGAGGTGTCCAGGTAGAAGCGGCGGCAGCTGTCGGCCTCGCAGCGGCGCAGTCCGGCGCGCGCCACGGGGTCGGTGAGCAGTTCCACGGCATCCCTGGCGACGGCGGCCAGCAGCGCCCCGCACTCGGCATCGGCGCTCAGTGTCCGTACCAGCTTGCCGCCCCTGCCGCGCACGGCCCGCAGCCCCGGTGGCGCCTCGGCGGCGAGTTCGTTGACCCGGTCCAGGGCGCTCCCGGCGCCGCGGCCGCCGAGCTCGGCCGTGAGCAGCCGGTCGACACCGGCCCTCAACTGCCGGAAACGCGCGACCCAGGTCTCGTCCACGGCGTCGAGGCGGGTGCCGCTCGGTACGAGTCCGGTGGCGACCAGCCAGTCGGCGAGCCGCTCGGCACCTTCGAGCAGTTCGCATGCGCCGGTGGTCCCGATCCCTGTCGCCACCAGGTCGAGGCAGGGCCGGCCGGAGTCGAACCGCCAGTCGCACGAGCTCTTGCCGACTGCCATGCGCATGTCACCGCCTCGGGGTCACCGGTGGGGCCTCCCCCAGGGTGCCCCTCACGGGGCCGGCCCGGAACCCCTGCCGCCTCACGGGTCGTCGGACGCCGGGCCGTACGGTGTCCGGATGGACGATGCCCTCGGTACCACCGCCCTTTCGGCCGGCCCGCTGCTGCTCCGGCCGTGGCGGGCCGAGGACGCCCCTGCACTGATCGAGGCGTACCGCGATCCCGGGATGCGCGCCATGCTGCGGACGCAGGTCACGAACGAGGCGGCGGCGGAGCGGTGGCTGCGGGTGCAGCAGGAAGGCCGGGAGTCCGGCAGCCGCTTCAGTTTCGCGGTGGTGGACCGCGATCGCGACGGTGAACTGGTCGGCAACGTCGCGCTCAAGTACCCCGTACCGGGCTCCGGCAGCGCGGAGGTCGGCTACTGGACGGCAGCGCCCGCCCGTGGCCGCGGGGTCGCGCCACTGGCGCTCGGGGCACTCGGCGACTGGGCGTTCGAGGCATTCGCCGAGGACGGGCTGACGCGGCTGGAGCTGCTGCACCGGATGGACAACGAGGCGTCTTGCCGGGTCGCGGAGAAGAGCGGATACGGCTTGGTGGAGGTCCTTCCGGCGCGGCCGCCGCGGCCACGGGACCACCGGCATGTACGGCTGCGCTCCGGGGATGTACGGCGCACCGGGAATGTCGGGCCGTAGCCCGCCGCGGCCGTTCAGCCGGTCGGCAGGCCGTTCGTTCAGCCTGTCGGCGCACCGGGGGTCTCGGGCCGTGGCCGCCCACCCGGCCCGGTCGTTCAGCCCGTCGGCGGGTTGTCGTGCAGGATCCGCTGGAACAGTCGGTGGTCGCGCCACTCGCCGTTGATGTGGAGGTAGCGCGGGGCCGTCCCGTACTGCTCGAAGCCGCACTTGGCGAGCACCCGCTGCGAGGCGAAGTTGTCCGTCACCGTCCCCGCCTCGATCCGGTGCAGCCCCAGCCCGTCCCTGGCCACCTCGCAGATCCGCTGCACGGCGGCCGTGGCCAGGCCGCGGCCCGCGTACTCGACGTCGACCCAGTAGCCGAGCGTGGCACTGCGGAACGGCCCGAGCACGATGGCGTTCAGGTTGAACCCGCCGATCGCGCGGTCGTCCTCGTCGGCGAGCACCCAGGGCATCCCCTGCCCCGCGTCCCGGGCCGCGAACAGCCCGGCCAGCCGCTCCTGCTGCCCCTGCTCGGTGTAGAAGAAATCGGGCCGCACGGGCTCCCAGGGCTGCATGTACACACGGCTGCGGGTCAGCGCGACCGCGAGGGAGGCGGCGTCGGCCGGGGCGGCCGGCCGGAGCCGTACCTCCGCGTCGAGCCGGTGGATTTCACGGGTCATCCCGGCACGCTATCCCGGCGCCGGTCCGGCCCACGCGCCTGCCCCGCGCCCCCTCACTGCGCCTGGTGCTCCTCCTTCGCCAGGGCCACCAGCCGGTCGAAGGTGCGGATCAGCTCCGCGCGTCTGTCCTCCTTGTACCCCTGCTTGGGCGCCAGTCCGTCGATGGTCCGCTCCCACACGTCCATGAACGTCTTCTTCCAGCCCTCGACCACCGCCACCTCCGGCACGCTCGCGCCGACGTGGTTCTGCTCCGCGATCAGGCACAGCAGCTCGATGTTGCACGGCACGGCGACGCCGTCGTACTCGTCGGGCTCCAGGCCGACCGGGTCGCCGGCCATCGCCTCCTCGATCTCCGAGACGAGCCGTCCCGTGACGCCCGACAGATGGTCCGCAGCCGTGTCACTGTCGAAATTCCCGCTGCCCCAGGTACCCACGGGGCCCCCTTCCGCTGGTCTCTCCTGCCTGTTCCCGTTCTACCAAGGCGCACTGACAGCGGGGCACCGGCAACAGGACCACCAGCGGGACCACCGGCAAGATCACCAGCGAGCTCCGGCGTTCCCAGCCGTCCTCACGGTCGTTTCCCCGCCCGTTGCGTCACCCGCCGTCCGGCGGCCACGATCCTGCCCCGGCGACGGCGCGGCGGGATGCGCTCCGGCGGGACGGTATACGCACGGTCAACCGGGCTTCCGCATCATCAGCTCCGCGTCCGGACCGGGGAGCCAGCTGCCGCCCGGACGCGCCATCCAGCCCTCCTCCGCACCCAGTCGATCCGCAGCCCGGCGCAGGGCGTCGAGGCCGGGATGACGCAGCCCCTTGCGCCAGACCAGGACGAGCGGCGAGAGCGGCACAGGCCGTACCAGCGGACGCACCACGGTGCCCGGCATCGGAGGGAAGTCGACCACGGCGAGCACCGGGTTCCGGGTCTTGGCCATGACCCGCTGGAATTCCGCCACGCCTATCGCGAGCGGGGCGGGCGGAGCCAGTTGGATGCCCCAGTCGGCGAAGAGCAGCCGGGCGAAGTCCGTCCACTCCTCCGTACGCGGATTCCCGGCGCCCGCGTAGACGGTCTCCCCGGCCAGGTCGTCGAGCGCGACGGTCTCGCGCGCGGCGAGCGGGTGGTCCTCGGGGAGCAGCACGGCCATCGGCTCGTACCGCACCGGCTGCATGCCCAGCCGTGCCCGTACCGCGGGGTCGAGTCCGGCGGCGCGGCCGAAGGAGACATCGAGCCGCCCGGCGAGGATCTCGTCCGCCGCCCAGGTCAGGCCGCTCTCGAAGCGCGCCATGAGCTCGCAGGCCGGGGCCAGCTCACGTGCGCGGGCGAGCACCCGGGCGGCCGCCATGCCGTCGGTATTGAGGTCGACGAGGAGTGGCCGGGCCGCGGGGTCGGCGAAGGCCGCGGCGAGCTCGGCGTGCGCGTCCAGCACCCGTCGCGCGTACGGCAGCAGCCGCTCGCCGTCGGCGGTGAGAGCGACCTGCCGGGTGGTCCGTACGAACAGCGCCGTCCCCAGCTCGCACTCCAGCCGGCGGATGTCGCGGCTCAGTGCCTGCTGGGCGATGTACAGCCGGGCGGCGGCGCGGGTGAAGTGCAGTTCCTCGGCGACCACGACGAAGGCGCGGAGCAGCCGGGGGTCGGTGTGGATACCGGCGGTGTGCATCTGGGTGCCAGGATCGGCGGCGGAGGAGGCCACACCAGAATTTACAACACAGATGCGTCAATCGGTGCGAAGAAGGTGTTGGACCCCGGACACCCGGCGCCCCGACGCTTGATCCATGCCGTACGAGAGAACCCCCGCCACCGGCCCCATGCTCGCCGTCTCCGGTGACCTGCTGGTCATCGCCCCGCGCACCGCCCCCGCCCGGCGGGCGTCCACCAACCCGTACCGCAGACTGCTCGCGACCCCGGGCGCCCGCGCCTTCACCGCGGGCAACCTCCTGGCCAGGCTGCCCATGGGGATGTTCAGCGTCAGCGCGGTCATCATGATCGCCGGCTCACGCGGCTCGTACGCCCTGGCCGGAGCCGTCACCGCGACCGGCCTCGCCGCCACGGCGGTGGTCGCCCCCTGGACGGCCCGGCTCGTCGACCGGTACGGACAGGCCAGGGTCGCGGTGCCCGCCACCGCGATCGCCACACTCGGCTCGCTGGCCCTGCTGCTCTGTGTGCACTTCGGAGCCCCGTCCTGGACCCTCTTCGCCTCCTACGCCGCCACCGCCACCACCCCCAACACCGGCGGGATGTCCCGGGCCCGCTGGGCCCATCTGCACCGGGGAGACCCGGCCGCCCTGCACACCGCGAACTCCTTCGAACAGGCCGCGGACGAACTCTGCTTCATGCTCGGCCCGGCCCTCGCCGCACTGCTGTGCGCGGCGCTCTTCCCGGAGGCCGGAACGCTCGTCGGGGCGATTCTGCTGATGGCCGGCGTACTGATCTTCGCCGCCCAGCGCGCCACCGAACCCCCGGTGGCACCCCGCACCCACGCGGGCACCCCGCTGCGCACCCGGGGCATGCCGGCGCTGCTCGCCGCCTTCCTCGCCACCGGCGCGGTCTTCGGCGCCATGGAGGTCGTCACGATCGCCCACGCCGGAGGCGCGATCCTGGCACTCCAGGCGGCAGGCTCGTGTGTGGCCGGGCTGCTGTACGGATCGCTGCGCCCGGCCGCGGACATCCGGCGCCGGCTGCTGATCTGTCTGGCGGGGATGACGACGCTGATGTCCCTGCCCCTGCTCGCGGCAGCCTCGGCCGATTCCCTGCCCGCGCTGGCCGGCGCGCTCCTGTTGGCCGGCGCGGCCACGGCCCCGACCATGGTGACCGGCATGACGCTGGTGCAACGCCTCACCCCGGAGAGCCAGTTGAACGAGGGCATGACGCTGGCCGTGACCGCGCTGCTGGGCGGCATCGCCGCGGGTTCGGCGACCGGCGGCTGGATGGTGGAGCACACCGGACAGGTGACGGGCTACGTCGTCCCGGTCTGCGCGGCGGCACTGGCACTGACCGTCGCGGCCCTCGGCGTCCGGGTTCCCCGGGGGCGTTGACCGGCACAAGAAAGAGGACCCCGTCGCCGGTGGGCGACGGGGTCCTCTTTCACATGGGAATTGTGGAGATGGCGGGAATCGAACCCGCGTCCAACGGTGCAGAACCAGGGCTTCTCCGTGTGCAGTTCGCTGCGATTTTCTCGGCCCCGGAGATCACGCGAACAAGTCTCCGACGGGCTCAGTCACTGTTTGATTTCCTTCCAGGCCCCGTGACCGGGTCTAGAAGTTTAGATCCCTTGATGATGCCAGGATCCGGGTCGGGATCACCCCCGGGCTGACACTTCGCAAGTCGCTACTTAGGCAGCGAGGGCGAAGGAATCGCGCTTGGAGTTGGCGATTATTGGTTGCGACATATGGTTTACGAGATCATTGCCGCTTCCTCGACACGCTTCCCCTGCTTCGACATCCGCTGTCGAAACCGATCATCCCCATGTTGTTTTTTCAAATGCGCGCACCCGCTGTGGAGTGCAGTGCCATCGTACGTGACCGACGCGCGACGATGCCAGCCTATTCCCGGCGACGCCGGGAAGGGCCCCGTCCTACGCGCTCCGCTGGCGCCTGCGCGCCGCCGAGATCGCGCGGTTGGTCTCCCGCAGGTCCTGCTTCTCACGCAGGGTCTGCCGCTTGTCGTACTCCTTCTTGCCCTTGGCGAGCGCGATCTCGACCTTGACCCGGCCGCCCTTGAAGTAGAGCGCGAGCGGCACGATCGTGTGGCCCGTCTCGCCCGACTTCGACTCCAGCTTGTCGATCTCGGCCCGGTGCATCAGCAGCTTGCGCTTCCGCTTGGCCGAGTGGTTGGTCCAGGTCCCCTGCACGTACTCGGGCACATGGATGTTGTGCAGCCATGCCTCGCCGCCGTCGATCTGGACGAAGCCGTCCACCAGGGAGGCCCGGCCCAGCCGGAGCGACTTGACCTCGGTGCCCATGAGCACGAGGCCGCACTCGTAGGTGTCGAGGATGTGGTAGTCGTGCCGCGCCTTCTTGTTCTGCGCGATGAGCTTGCGCCCTGTGTCCTTTTCCTTAGCCATAGTGCGGCCATTTTCGCACTACGACCCACCCCCGAGGCCACTCAATACCGTCTCGGCCCGCTGCTCGGCCCCGGAGCCGACCGTGAGGTCCGGGGTGATGCCCCGGCCGTCGACGCCCCGGCCCGCGGGGGTGCGGTAGTGGCCGACGGTCAGCTCTGCCACCGAGCCGCCCGGGAGCTTGCTGGGCATCTGGACCGAACCCTTGCCGAAGGTCCGCGAGCCGACGGTGACGGCGCGGCCCCGGTCCTGGAGGGCGCCGGTGAGGAGTTCGGCGGCGCTCATCGTGCCGCCGTCGACCAGGACGACGAGGGGGCGGTCGGTGTCACCGCCGGGCTGTGCGTAGAGGGCGCGCTGCTCGCCGTGCACGTCGTACGTGGCGACCAGGCCGCCGTCCAGGAAGGCGGAGGCGGCGGTGACGGCCTCGGTGACCAGTCCGCCGGAGTTGCCGCGGAGGTCGAGGAGCACTCCGGCGTCCGACGGTGCGGTCCGGACCGCTTCACGGACCTTGGCGCCCGAGCCCCGGGTGAACGAGTCGACCTCGATCAGAACAGCCCCGGAGGAGGAACCGGAGGAGGAGCGGGGCGAGGGATCGGAGGAGGAACCGGACGAGGCGGAGGGGGGTGTTCCGATGCGTCGCACAGTGACGGCCTCGGTGGTCAGTCTGGCGCGGCGCAGCGTCTCGGTCCGCAGGCCGGTTCCGCGCCCGATGCCCAGGACGACGGTGCTGCCCTCGGCGGCCTCCGTACGGTCTCCGCGCAGCAGGGCGACGACCTCGGCGACGGGGCGTCTGTCGACCCGGTGGCCGTCGATCGTGCGGAGCAGGTCGCCCGGCTCGATACCGGCCCGGTCGGCGGGGCTGCCGGGCTGGACCCGGGCCACCTCGACCTGCCCGTCGGCGGAGCGCTTCGCGGAGAGCCCGACGCCGGTGTACGAGCCGTCCAGGGCCTGCTCGAACTCCTCGTACTGCCGCTCGTCGTACACCGCGCCCCAGCGGTCGCCGCTGCGGCTGACGACCTCCTCGGCCGCCTCCTTGCCGGACTTGCCGTCGGCCACGGCGCGGGCGGCGGCGTCGGCCACCTCGTCACGGTCGACGGTGGAGGCCACGGAACGGCTCGCGAGCTCCTCGGACTTCGCGCTGCCGCGCGGCAGTGAGCCGGTGGCCGCCGCGGTGGCCAGCACACCCGCGAAAACCAATGTCAGGACCACCCCACGGCGCACGCCGCGGGGCCCGAAACACTGTGTGGGACCCGACATGTCGCCGAGTCTAGGACAACGCCCTCTGGGCGCACGGCCGGTTGGCCGCGCACCCAGAGGGCGCTTGTCACACCTTGAGGTACTTGCGGAGCGCGAAGAGAGCGGCAACGGCAGGCATCAGCAGGCCGATTGCCAGGACCAGGGGCAGCTTGGTGAAGACCGCGTCCCAGCCGATGAAGTCGATCAGATTCAGCTTGCTCTGGAGTTCCAGTCCGCCGTCGATCAGGAAGTACCGGCCGGCCAGGAGCATCACGCAGGCCAGGACACCGCCGATGAGCCCGGCGAACGCGGCCTCCATGATGAACGGCATCTGGATGTAGAAGCCGGAGGCGCCGACGAGCCGCATGATGCCCGTCTCGCGCCGTCGGCTGAACGCGGACACCCGGACGGTGTTCACGATCAGCATCAGCGCGATGATCAACATCAGTGCCATCACGAAGAGGGCGGCCACGTTCATGCCGTTCATCAACTGGAAGAGGTTGTCCAGGATGCTCCTCTGGTCCTGGACGGACTGCACCCCGTCACGGCCGGCGAAGGCGGTGGCGACGACCTTGTACTTCTTCGGGTCGTGGAGCTTGACCCGGAACGACTCCTGCATCTGGTCCGGCGTGATGTTGCTCGCCATCGGCGAGTCGCCGAACTGGTCCTGGTAGTGCTTGTACGCCTGGTCGGCGGACTCGTACGTGACCGTGTCGACGACGTCCATCTTGTGGAGGTCGTCCTCGATCTGCTTCTTCTGCTCCGCGGTGACAGCACCCTTGGCGCACTTGGGCGTTGAGGTCACATCGCTCTTGCTGCAGAGGAAGATCGAGACGTTGACCTTGTCGTACCAGTAGTCCTTCATCGTGCTGACCTGCTCGCGCATGAGCAGCGCGCCGCCGAACAGGGCGAGCGAGAGGGCGACGGAGACGACGACGGCGAAGGTCATCGTGAGGTTGCGACGGAGGCCGACGCCGATCTCCGACAGGACGAACTGGGCGCGCATGGCGTCCTTTCAGTGCTCGATGCTCAGTGCTGGTAGCCGTAGACGCCGCGGGCCTGGTCGCGTACGAGACGGCCCTGCTCCAGCTCGATGACGCGCTTGCGCATCTGGTCGACGATGTTCTGGTCGTGGGTCGCCATGATCACGGTGGTGCCGGTCCGGTTGATCCGGTCCAGCAGCTTCATGATGCCGACAGAGGTCTGCGGGTCGAGGTTGCCGGTCGGCTCGTCCGCGATCAGCAGCATGGGGCGGTTCACGAACGCCCGCGCGATCGCCACGCGCTGCTGCTCACCACCGGAGAGCTCACCGGGCATCCGGTCCTCCTTGCCGCCGAGGCCGACCAGGTCGAGAACCTGGGGCACCGCCTTGCGGATCTCGCCGCGCGGCTTGCCGATGACCTCCTGCGCGAACGCCACGTTCTCCGCGACGGTCTTGTTGGGAAGGAGCCTGAAGTCCTGGAACACCGTGCCCAGCTGGCGGCGCATGTGCGGCACCTTCCAGTTGGACAGGCGCGCGAGGTCCTTGCCCAGGACGTGGACCGCGCCCTGGCTGGCACGCTCCTCGCGCAGGATGAGTCGCATGAAGGTGGACTTGCCGGAGCCGGATGAGCCCACCAGGAAGACGAACTCGCCCTTCTCGATATCGAGAGACACATCCCGTAGAGCGGGACGGCTCTGCTTCGGGTAGGTCTTGGAGACGTTGTCGAATCGGATCACGGATGCACCACGGTCGGCCGGGAGTAGGTGTGCGTGACCATACGCGAACCGGACTGAGGCGTGCAGGCGCGCGTCCGAGGATGGGCGATTTATGGCGGAACGGTACCGGCCGGGAGCGGGTCCGAAGTACGACGGAACGGGTGATGTCCGGCGGGCCGCGCCGAAATCCGCGCGAGCTGGCACAGTGGTAGGGGGAACGGTTGCGTTTCCGGAAGCGTTGTGCGGAGAGAAGGCGTATGCGGCTCCGCCGCGCGGGAGGAGGAAAGCGCATGACCTATGACCGACTGGTGTGCGCGAACTGCGCGGCGCCCGTCAGCGAGGGCCGCTGCCCCGTGTGCCGGGCCAGCCGTGCGCGGCTGCAGCAGGAACAGGGGCAGGGAATGTTCGCCGGGCTGAACCCGGCGATGCTGGTGGCCCTGCTGGTGGTGCTGCTGGGCGCGCTGGCACTGCTGGCGCACCAGAGCATGTAGCCGCCCGCTCCGCCTGGCCGGCCGGCAGGCGCCGGTACGTGTACGTGGAGGGGCCCGGGATGCCGATCGGCGCCCCGGGCCCCTCTGTGTGTATCCGTGTGTATCCGTTACCGCGGGTGCCCCTTAGGCGACCGTACGGCCGTTCACGAGGCGCGGCAGGAACCGGAAGCCGATGCCTCCGGCGATCATCGTCGCGGCGCCGAGCAGCAGGAATGTGGTCTCGGCGGCACCGGTCTCGGCGAGCTCGTCCTTGCCCTTGCCCTGCTCCACCGGCTGGTTGCCGACGGAGTCGGGGGTGGTGTTGTCCGCGCACTTCGCGCCGTCGAGGTCGACGGTGCAGGTGCCGGCGTCGTCGCCACCGCCGGTGACGGAGCCGGAGGAGGCGTTACCGGTGGTACCACCGTTGTCGCTGCCGCCGCTGTTTCCGTTACCGCCGTTGTTGCCGTTGCCGCCGGACTGGTGGCCACCGTTGCCGTTACCGCCGTTGTTGCCGTTACCGCCGTTGTTGCCGTTACCGCCGTTGTTGGCGCCCGCGTCGGTCCCGGCGTCCGTACCCGCGTCCGTACCGGCATCGGTGCCGGCATCCGTACCCGCGTCGGTGCCAGCATCGGTGCCCGCGTCCGTACCAGCGTCCGTACCAGCGTCCGTACCAGCGTCCGTACCAGCGTCCGTACCCGCATCGGTACCGGCATCGGTCCCGGCATCGGTCCCGGCGTCCGTACCCGCGTCGGTGCCCGCGTCCGTACCGGCGTCCGTACCCGCATCGGTACCGGCGTCCGTACCCGCGTCGACGCCGCCCAGGTCACCGCCGCCCGACTCGTTCGCGGGAGACTTGATGTCGGCGTCGACACCCAGACCGCCCTCGTCGACCTGGGCCTTCGTGGACACGACGCCGAGGTCGACACCGATACCGACGGCCGAAGCCGCACCGGCGGCGGTGAGCGAGGCGCCTGCGGCGATGACCGCACCTGCGGCGATCCGCGCGACGCGGACTCGCGTCTTCTTCGTCATGTGCTGCTACCCCCAGTAGCTGATCTCGTCAGTGGAGCAGCCATATGCGGGCCCCGGTTCTCCGGGGTTCGCTCCGAACGGCGCCACACAGAGCCGTGGTCATGCCGCCCGCCCCCGTTCACACCCGTCCCAGACATACGCATGCTGCCCTAGCACCCTGTCCACAGTTAAGGACTACGTCAAGGCCGTTCCGTGCAATATGCACCGCTTTATGCGCAGTTGACCTCCATTCGGAGTCAGGACTGTGACGCACTCAGCACAGCACCCACGCAACCCGGAGCCCCAACTCCCCTTCGGGAACGGCCTCATGCGGCCGACGAAAACGGCGGTGCCGGAAACCCCGCGGGGATTCCGGCACCGCCGGTGAACGCTTGCTCTGCCTACTTCTCCCGCTGCTTGCGCCAGCGGATGCCCGCCTCCAGGAAACCGTCGATCTCGCCGTTGAAGACCGCCTCCGGGTTGCCCATCTCGAACTCCGTACGCAGGTCCTTGACCATCTGGTACGGATGCAGGACGTACGACCGCATCTGGTTGCCCCAGGAGTTGCCGCCGTCGCCCTTGAGGGCGTCCATCTTGGCCTGCTCCTCCTGGCGGCGGCGCTCAAGGAGCTTCGCCTGGAGGACGTTCATCGCGGATGCCTTGTTCTGGATCTGCGAGCGCTCGTTCTGGCAGGAGACGACGATGCCGGTCGGGAGGTGGGTCAGACGGACCGCGGAGTCCGTGGTGTTGACGCCCTGGCCGCCGGGGCCGGAGGAGCGGTACACGTCCACGCGCAGCTCGGACTCGTCGATCTCGATGTGGTCGGTCTGCTCGACCACCGGCAGCACCTCGACACCCGCGAAGGACGTCTGGCGGCGGCCCTGGTTGTCGAAGGGCGAGATCCGGACGAGCCGGTGGGTGCCCTGCTCGACGGAGAGCGTCCCGTAGGCGTACGGCGCCTGGACTGCGAAGGTGGTCGACTTGATGCCGGCCTCCTCCGCATACGACGTCTCGTAGACCTCGGTCTTGTAACCGTGCCGCTCGGCCCAGCGGATGTACATGCGCTGGAGCTTCTCGGCGAAGTCGGCGGCGTCCACGCCACCGGCCTCTGCGCGGATGTTGACCAGGGCCTCGCGGGCGTCGTACTCGCCGGACAGGAGAGTACGGACCTCCATCTCGTCCAGCGCCTTGCGGACGGACTCCAGCTCGGACTCCGCCTCGGCCCGGGCATCGGCGTCGCCCTCGGCCTCGGCGAGCTCGAAGAGGACTTCGAGGTCGTCGATCCGGCCGCGGAGCGCCTCGGTCTTGCGGACCTCGGCCTGGAGGTGCGAAAGCTTGCTGGTGATCTTCTGCGCCGCCTCGGGGTCGTCCCAGAGGGAGGGCGCGGCCGCCTGCTCCTCGAGCGCGGCGATGTCCGCCCTCAGCGCATCCAGGTCCAGGACGGCCTCGATCGACCCCATGGTCGAGGAGAGGGACTTCAGCTCTTCGGAAATATCGACGACTGCCACGGGTCCAGCGTAACGGCTGTCGGGACGGACGTTCCTCGGACCGTCTCGATCACGTCCCCGCGGCCCGGTGTGCCAGGCCCTCGCGGGCCGTACGGGGACAGGGATCTTGGGGGTGCCCGAGATCACCCCCAAGATCGCCTCGCGGCCTCGGGTCAGGGCGTTCCCGGCGCCGAGTTCCCCGTTTCCCGGGCGGGTGCGCCCTCGTCGTCGTCGCCCAGCGCCAGCGCGCCGCCCACGCCCAGCGCCGCCACCAGCACCAGAGCCGCGGCGCCCAGCGTGAGGCGGCGCTTGCGGACGGCCGTGGACTTGTTGCGGGCCGAGCCGGGACGGGGCGTGCCCGGGGAGCGGGGGGCCCTGGCGGTGCCGCGGGGGCCGCCGGAGAGTTCGTCGGGGGCCGGGACACGCATGCTGGTGTGGGTGTCGCGGTTGGAGTCGGCGGACGAGCCGGGGACCAGCGGGACCGCGCCTCGGCGGCGGGGTTCCTCGGCGGCGGGGGTGTACTGCTGCTCGTCGTACGCCTGGGGTTCCGGCTCGGCGTCCGGCTCGTCCACGTCGAGCGGCGGGATGCCGGCCAGTTGCGGGAGCTGCTCGCGCAGCCGGGTCGCGAGCTCGGAGGCGCGCAGCCGCGAGGCCGGGCCCTTGGCCAGGCACTGGACCAGGAGCTGCCAGAGCTCGTCGGGGATGCCGGGGAGCGGTACGACCGTCTCCGTGACGTGGCGGCGCAGGACGGCACCGGGATGTCCGCCGCCGAAGGGCGTGAAGCCGGCGAGAAGTTCGTACAGGACGGTGGCGAGGGCGTAGATGTCGACGGCGGCGCGCGGCGGCAGCCCCTCGACTATCTCGGGGGCCAGGTAGTCCGGCGTTCCGATGATCTTGGAAGCCTTGGTGCGGCGTGGGGTGTCGATCAGCTTGGCCACGCCGAAGTCGGTGAGCAGCGCCGGGTGCGAACCGCCGGGGCCGAGCGGGCCCTCCATGTCGAGCAGGATGTTCTCCGGCTTGACGTCGCGGTGGACCACTCCGGCGGCGTGTGCGGCGGCGAGGCCGTCGGCGACGTCCGCGATGATCGCCACGGCGGCCTCGGGGGCGAGACGGCGTTCGCGGTCGAGGCGGGTGCGCAGGTCGGTGCCGCGCACCAGGTCCATGACCAGGGCCAGGTCGTTGCCGTCCACCACGAGGTCGCGGACGGCGACGACATGGGGATGGTCGAGACCGAGCAGGGCGGTGCGCTCCTGGACGAAGCGCCCGACGAGTTCCTGGTCGGACGCCAGGTCCTCGCGGAGCAGCTTGATGGCCACCGGGCCCTCGGGCCCTTCGCCGAGCCAGACCGTGCCGGCGCTGCCGCGCCCCAGGATCTGGTGTGCGGTGTACCGGCTGCCGATATTCCGTGCCAAGACTGCTCCCTCAGCGGCTGGCGATGGACCGTCGCTCATGACCCCCGGTCGACAAAGTTACGCGTCGGCCGGGGGGTTGAGTGCCCGGGATGGTGCCAACCTTCACTTCCGCGGGCGATATGCGGTGGAAACTGGCCCGCGGAAGTCGATATAGCTACAGAGTTGATGGTGTTGCGACCGCTCAGGGGCTGCTGTTGCCGGTGCTGCCGCCGCCGTCGCTGCCGCCGCCCAGTTTCGAGATCCAGTCGGTGACGGTCGAGAACGTGTCGCTGATCGCGTCCCAGTAGCTCTTGCCCTGGCCGATCCAGTCCTGCAGCGGGGTCAGCTCCCAGATCAGCCAGCCCGCGACGAACAGCAGCACCAGGGTGAACAGGCAGCCCTTGAGGCAGCCGAGGCCGGGGATCCGCATCGGGTTGGCGCTGCGCTGCCTCGGCTCGCGGGGCTGACGCGGGGCCGGCGGCTGGGGTGCGACCGGCTGCTGCGGGGGCGCGTACTGCTGGCGCTGGGGCTGTTGCGGGGGCTGCGGCTGATATTGCTGCTGCCGGTGCTGGGGGTACTGCTGGTGCTGCGGCTGCTGGTACTGCTGGTGCTGCGGCGGCGGCTGACGCCGCTGTTGCGGCTGCTGCTGGGGCTGGGGGCGCTGGGGGCGGCGGCGCAGCGGGTCCTGGCCCGGGTCGAGGTACTGGACCTGGGTCTGCTCGTTGCGGTCGCGGGCCGCCCGGAGCTGGGACTGCCAGGGGTGCGGCTCGTCGGGCTGCGGGGGGCCGTCCGGGCGCGGCGGCACGGGCGGCAGGACCGAGGTCGGGTCGGCGGCGCCGCTCCGGCCGGGGGTCTGCTGCATGACGCTGGTGGCGGCGTTCGGGTCGTACGAGCCGGCGTTGCTCGGCAGCACCTGCGTCGGGTCCGCCGCGCCGGGGTTCTGCGGCACGGCCGCGGGCGCCGGGTCCGGCGCGAGCAGGGCACCCACGCCGTCGGCCGCGGCGATCTGGGCGGAACTGGCGTGCACACCGATCCCGTCCGCGACGACGCGCAGGCCGCGGGCCAGGTTCTCGGCGCTGGGCCGTTGGTCGGGGTCCTTGCTCAGGCAGCGCTCTATCACCGTCCACAGCGGGGCCGGGACGGTACTGGGGCGGCGGGGCTCCTCGCTGAGGTGCCGCTGCAGCACTTCGAGTGCGGTGCCGCCGGCGAACGGCGGGCGGCCGGTGACCAGTTCGTACAGCAGGATGCCCGCGCCGTAGATGTCGACGGCGGAGGTCTGCGGGCGGCCCTCGGCGGACTCGGGCGCCACGTAGGCGGGCGTGCCGACGAACTCGTGGGTGCGGGTGAGGCCCGGGGAGTCGGCCAGGCGCGCAATGCCGAAGTCGGTGAGCATCGGGCGCATCCGGCCGTCGCGCTCGTCGAGCAGGACGTTGGCGGGCTTCAGGTCGCGGTGGACGACGCCGTCGGCGTGGCTGGCGGCGAGCGCGTCGGCGATCTGCGCGGTGAGCAGTGCGGCGGCGACCGGGGTGAGCGGGCCGTTCTCGCGGAGGTAGCGGTGCAGGTCGGGGCCGTCGACCAGGTCCATGACGAGGGCGAGGAGGTCGCCCTCGACGACCAGGTCGCGGGTGCGCACGATGTTCTCGTGGGTGAGCCGGAGCAGCACGGAACGCTCGCGCAGGAACCGCATCACGACGTCGGCGTCGTTGGCGAGCTCCTCCTTCAGAACCTTGATGGCCACGGTCTCGCCGGGCTCGCCGGCGACGGCCGCCTCGGCGCCCGCGGTCTCCCGCTGGCGGGCACGCCAGACGGTGCCCGTGGCGCCGCGTCCCAGCGGCTCCTCCAGGAGGTACTTGCTGCCTACCGGCCGCACGTCATGCGCTCCCTGCAGATCGTGGTGATTGCGGTGCTCCCGGGTCCGCCCGGGAGTTCCGCCCACTCTAGTGGGGTGACCGGCGGGGCCGGGCAGCTCCGTCCGGTTGCTTTCGCCGCCCTGTCCGCCGGTGGCCGGGTGCCGCCCCGAGGAGGAACCGGCCGGTTGCGGAACAAGACGCTCACACCGGGCGGATGGTTGCCGTACACATGTGCGAGGATCCGCCGCGGACGCACTTTCCGGAGCGGTTCCTTCCTCAGCGGCAGGTGTCAAGCAGGCATTTATGGGCGCACAGCCGACGTTTCAAGATCACTTAGCGGTGACCGCCGGGCGCGTTGTCGGTCGCAGGTGCGAGGATGCCTCCAGCACGGACTGTGGGGTCGGGAGCCCTGCGGCACGTGACGAACCTGTACCGGACGACGCGTCCGTGTCGGGTGGGGGGAATCACAGGGCGTTTCCCCTGCCCGGCGCCCCGCGCAGAAGGGACCGCCGACGGCGATGCAGATCCGGCTGACCGTCCTCGCGCCGCGCAGCGGCCAGACCCCGGCGCGCGCGTGCGACGTGCTGGTCACCGCCCCGCCCGGAACGGCGCTCGCCACCGTGGCCTCCAACCTGGCCGCGGCCGTCCTGGGGCCCGACGGCTCGCTCGGCAGCGGCGCGGTGGTGCTGTTCGCCGGGCGTGAGCGGCTCGACGCCCAGCGGTGCGCGCTGGGCGAGCCGCCACTGGTGGACGGCGCGGTGCTCTCGCTCCAGGTCCCGGGCGAGGACGAGGCGGTGGACGACGCCGTCCCGGCCCGGCTGCACGTGGTCGCGGGGCCGGACGCGGGCGGGGTCCATCTGCTGCACGGCGGCCGGATCCGGATCGGCCGCTCCGCCGACGCGGACGTCCCGCTCGACGACCCCGATGTGTCCCGGCTGCACTGCACGGTGACGGTCTCCGCCCACGGCCTGGTCTCGGTGGCGGACCTCGGCTCCACCAACGGCACCCTGCTGGACGGTACGGAGGTCCGCGACCGTCCGGTCCGGCTGAAGCCCGGTGCGCTGCTCCGGCTCGGCGAGTCCACGCTCCGGCTGACCTCCGGCGCGCCCGCGCCTGCGCTGGCCACGGCTCCCGACGGCGAGGGCCATCTGCGGGTGTCCGGCACGGCGGGTGCCGACGACGGCGCCGGGCACGGTCACGCGGCGCCGGTCTCCCCCGCACCCCCCGCGCAGGAGGACTCCGGCCCCGGTCGCGCCTACGGGAACGAGGACGACGGGCGTACCGGCAAACCCCCCTCCCCCGTCCCGGACGACGGGGCTCCCCGGCGGGGCGGGATAGGCGCCTGGGCACGCAGGCTCACGGGCAGCAGGGGCGAGCCCGTGCACGAGGCCGCGCCCGACGGGGCGGGGGCCGCCGGGCCGCCGTTCCCGGCCGCCCTTTCGGCGTCGTCGGGTTCCGCCGCGCAGAGCGCCTGGCCCGACCCGGCAGCCGTGCTGCTGACCGCGCTCGGCCCCGGACCCCGGCTGTGGGAGCGCGGCACCGCCCACCCCGAGGCGCTCGTGGTGCGCCTGGGGACGACGGACCGGGCCGAGCTGCCCGCGGTGCCGGTGACGGTGGGGCTGCGGGAGGCCGGTTCGCTCGGGCTCGCCGGGCCGCGGACCCGGCTGGCCGGGCTCGCCCGCTCGGCGGTGGCGCAGCTCGCCGCGCTGCACTCCCCCGCCGATCTGGAGATCGTGCTGATCAGCACGGACCGCGCCCGCGGCGCGGACGAGCGCAGACGCGAATGGGGCTGGCTCGGCTGGCTGCCCCATCTGCGGCCGACGCACGGCCAGGACTGCCGGCTGCTTCTGGCGTACGACCGCGAGCAGGCCACCGCCCGTGTCACGGAGCTGGTGCGCCGGCTGGACGAAGGCCCGCTCGGGCCCGGCTGGGCGAGCCAGGACCGAAGTACGGTCGCCGAGGCCGCGGAGCGGTACGCGGGTCCGTACACCGTGGTGGTCGTCGACGGCGATCCGGGCTCGGCGGCGCTGCGCGAGAACACCGCCCGGCTGGCCGCCGCCGGTGCCGCGGCCGGCATCCATCTGATCTGCCTGGCCGAGACCCCGGCCGCCACGCCCACCTCACCGGTCGCGGCGACGTACGAGGCCGCCTGCCACGCCTCGATCGCGTTCCGCGAGTGCGGGGCGGTGGCGATGCTCAGCGGCGATGTGGCGACGGCCCTGCGGCTGCTGCGGACGGCGGACGGCCGGGCCGCGGGCCGCGGCACGGTCGCCGCGGTGGACGCGGTGTCGGCGCACTGGGCCGAGCGGTTCGGCCGGGCGCTGGCCCCGTTGCGCACGGAGGGCCCGGCCACGAGCCACGGCCGGTCGGCGTCGGCCGTGCTCCCGACGACCGCCCGTCTGCTGGACGAGCTGGGTCTGGCCCGTGCCACCCCGGCCTCCCTGATGGCCCGCTGGGCCTCCACCGCGGACGACCAGCCGGGCGCCACGGTGCGCGGCTCGGGCCGCTGGACGGGCGGACCGGCGGGCGGCGCGGACGAGGGGGCCGATACCGGGAGCCGCGGTTCGGGCCGTACGGAGCACCCGCGCGGCGCGGGCCACCGCGTGGGCGCCCAGCGCGTGGGCGGCGCGCCGGGCCCGGGCGGATACGCCCCCGGCTCGGGCCGCACCCCGTACCCCGGCAGCGAGAACGCCACCCACATCGGCGCCCCGGTCCACCGCCGCACCCCCGAGGACGACGGCCACGGCACCCCCGACTCGGGCCGCACCTTGTACCCGGACTCCGGCCGCACCTCCTACCCGGACTCCGGCCGCACCCCGTACCCCGGCGGTTCCGGAAGCCGGGTCAGCGGGCCGCGCGGCGGTGACACGCCCCGGGTCGCCGCACGGGGCGCCGGAAGCGCCGCCCCGGCCGGACGCACGCCCGCGCCGCCGACCGCGGACGCGGGCGAAGGGGCGGGCACCGGCACCCCCGCGGCCGTCGGGCGTCCCGTGGTGGTGCTCGGGGCCGGACCCCGGGGCGCCGTCAGCGTGGATCTGGCGGACGAGGGCCCCCACCTCCTCATCGAGGGACCGGCCGGCAGCGGGCGCACGGAGCTGCTGCGGGCCGTCGCCGCCTCGCTCGCCGCGGCCGCCCGGCCCGACCTGCTGGGCATCCTGCTGGTCGACGGCGCGGGCGGCGACCGCGGCGAGGGCCTTGGCCCCTGTACCGAACTCCCGCACGCGTTCACACACCTGGTGGCCTCCGATCCGGTGCGGATGAGGGAGTTCGCCCAGGCGCTGGGCGGCGAGCTGAAGCGCCGCGCCGAGCTGCTCGGCCCCTGCGACTTCACCGAGTGGCACCACCGGCACGAGGTGGCACGGCGGATGGTCGGCCAGCGTCCGCCGGCCACCGCGGAACAGCGCGGTGACGTGGACGCCCCGATGAGCGGGACGCTCCGGCTGCGCCCCACCGCCCGCTCCTCGGACCCCGGCCCCTCCCCGCTGCCCCGGCTCGTCGTCCTGGTCGACGACTTCGACGCGCTGGTCGCTCCGGCGCTCGGCAGCCCCGGCCGCCCCGCCGCGGGTTCGGTGGTGCGGGCCCTGGAGGCCGTGGCACGGGAGGGCGGCCGGCTGGGCGTCCACCTGGTCGCGGCGTCCGCCCGCCCGGACCGTACGGAGGACACGGACCTGGCCCACGGGGCCCGGCTGCGCATCGTGCTGGACGCGCCGGTGGTCCCGCCGTCGCCGGAGGACCCGGCGCCCGGACGGGGCAGGCTCGGGCATCCGGACGGGCGGGTGACCCCGTTCCAGGGCGGCCGGGTGACCGGGCGCATACCGCGTACCGCCACGCTGCGGCCCACCGTCGTGCCGCTGGAGTGGGAGCGGATGGGCGATCCGCCGGCCCGGCGCCCGGTCCGCGAGCTGGGCAACGGGCCGACCGACCTGGCGCTGCTCGCCAGTGCGCTGGAGCGGGCGGCCCGTTCGGTGAACGCCGAGCCGATAGCCCCGTTCGGGCCCGTGCACACCTGACGGAACCCGGGTCCGGACATCCACTGACATCACGTCACGAGCCCATTACGATCAAGGAGTTGACACGAGAAGCGGTATTGCGGCGCCCGCACGCCGGGCATAGGACTGTGCGCACACAACGATGTGAGAGACGGGGAAGCAATGCGCACAACCCTTCGGATCAGCAGGGCCGCCGCGGTCTTCACCGCCGTCGGCGCCCTGGCCCTCACCGGTTGCAGTGACGACGGCAAGAAGGACGGGGCGGACAAGAGCTCGGGGAGCGGCAAGGGAAGCCCCTCCAGTGTCGTACTGCCCAAGCTGGACGGCGAGAAGCTCTCGGTCGCGGCCGTCTGGACCGGTGCCGAGCAGGCCAACTTCGTCAAGGTCCTCAAGGAGTTCGAGAAGCGCACGGGCGCGAAGGTCACCTTCGTCCCGGCGCAGGACCCGATCGTCAACTTCCTCGGTACGAAGATCGCGGGAGGTCAGCCGCCGGACGTCGCGATGATCCCGCAGGTCGGAGCGATCCAGCAGGCCGCCCGGAAGAAGTGGGCGAAGCCGGTCGGCCCCGAGGCCAAGGCCCAGCTGAGCAAGAACTACTCGAAGGTCTGGCAGGACCTCGGCGCGGTGGACGGCACCCAGTACGGCGTCTACTTCAAGGCCGCCAACAAGTCCCTGATCTGGTACAACACCAAGGCGTTCGAGAACGCGGGCGCGGCCGAGCCGAAGACCTGGAAGGACTTCCTGAAGACGGCCGAGACGGTCTCCGCCTCGGGTGTCACCCCGGTCTCCGTCGGCGGTGCGGACGGCTGGACGCTCACCGACTGGTTCGAGAACATCTATCTCTCCCAGGCCGGTCCGGAGAAGTACGACCAGCTGGCCCAGCACAAGATCAAGTGGACGGACCCGTCCGTCAAGGACGCGCTGACCACGCTCGCGCAGCTCTTCGGCAAGCCGTCGCTGATCGCGGGCGGCGCCGACGGCGCCCTGCAGACGGAGTTCCCCGCCTCGGTCACCCAGACGTTCACCGGTGGCGACCAGCCCAAGGCCGCGATGGTCTTCGAGGGCGACTTCGTGGGTGTCAACATCGCGCAGACGAAGGCGGAGATCGGGACGGACGCCAAGGTGTTCCCGTTCCCGGCGGTCGGCGCCGAGTCCCCCGTCGTGACCGGCGGCGACGCAGCCGTGGCACTGAAGGACGGCAAGGGCGCCCAGGCCCTGCTGACCTGGCTGGGCTCGACCGACGCCGCGCAGATCATGGCCGAGCAGGGCGGGTTCATCTCGCCGAACAAGGCCCTGGACGCCTCCGCGTACCCGAACGAGGTGCAGCGCACGATGGCGAAGGCACTGATCTCGGCCGGTGACTCCGTCCGGTTCGACATGTCCGACCAGGCGCCGCAGTCCTTCGGCGGGACGCCGGGCAAGGGCGAGTGGAAGACCCTCCAGGACTTCCTGAAGAACCCGAAGGACATCGCGGGGACTCAAGCGAAGCTGGAGTCCGACGCGGCCAAGGCGTACAAGAGCTGACGCGATGACGACAGCCACTGCGGGGGGCGCCGACGCGGTGCCCCCCGCCGACAAGCAATCGTCCGCCGGGCCGTCGGTGCCCGCGCCCAGGAAGCCGTCCGACCCGTCGTCCGCCGGGCCGGGGCGCAGCCGCCGGAGCGTGACCGGCACCCGCCGGTTCATCGCGGTGCTCTTCCTGGCACCCGCGCTGGTGCTGCTGGGCGCGCTCGTGGTCTATCCGATCGTGTACTCCGTCTACCGGTCCTTCCTCGACCAGGCGGGTACGGGCTTCGCCGGGCTCGACAACTACAAGGCGCTGTTCACGGACGACACCATCCGTACGGCGGTCAAGAACAACGCGATCTGGGTCGTGCTCGCGCCGACGGTCTCCACGGCCCTCGGGCTGATCTTCGCGGTGCTCACGGAGCGGATCCGCTGGGGCACGGCTTTCAAGCTGGTCGTCTTCATGCCGATGGCGATCTCCATGCTCGCCGCCGGCATCATCTTCCGGCTGGTGTACGACGCCGCTCCGGAGCGTGGGGTCGCCAACGCCGTATGGGTGGGTGTGCACGACACCTTCACCGAGTCGTCGGGGTATCCGAAGGCGCATCCGCTCCCCGTCCACCCGCTCAAGGCGGGCGCCGGCGGTTCGTTCGTCACCAAGGCGCCGGTACGGGCCGGGCAGCCGGTGCAGCTGCCGCTGGTCGGTGTGATCCCGGCGAACATGCCGAAGGACGCGAAGCCCGCGAAGGCCGCCGCGGCGAAGGACGGCGAGATCGCCGGCACCGCGTGGCTGGACTTCACCAAGGGCGGCGGGGGCCGGCCCAATGTCATCGACGCCAAGGAGCTGGGGCTCAAGGGCCTCAAGGTCGAGGCGGTCAAGGACGGCAAGGTGGTCGCCTCGGCGACGGCGGGTGCGGACGGCACGTTCACCCTGCCCGCGTCGGCGGACGGCGCCGGACTCCGGCTGCCGGCCTCGAACTTCGAGGAGCCGTACAACGGGGTCGAGTGGCTCGGCCCGACCCTCGTCACCCCCGGGATCATCGGTTCCTACGTCTGGATGTGGGCCGGGTTCGCGATGGTGCTGATCGCGGCGGGGCTCGCGGGGCTGCCCCGTGAACTCCTCGAAGCGGCCCGGGTGGACGGCGCGAACGAGTGGCAGGTGTTCCGCCGGATCACGGTGCCGATGCTCGCGCCCGTCCTCTCTGTGGTGCTGGTCACGCTGATGATCAACGTCCTGAAGGTCTTCGACCTGGTCTTCATCATCTCCCCTGGCTCCTCGCTGGCCGACGCGAACGTGCTGGCGCTCCAGCTCTACCGCTCCTCGTTCGGCACGGACGCCGACCTCGGGATCGGCAGCGCCATCGCCGTACTCCTGCTGCTGCTGGTACTCCCGGTGATGTACGTCAACATCCGCCGGATCCGGAAGGAGGGGCGCCGATGACGACAGCGCCGACCACGGCCACGAGCACAGCGGCCGAAGACGTTCCGGTGAAGGCCGGACGGTCCCTCGGCGCACGCATCGCCGCCCGCGCCGGCGGTGGTGCGATGCGGATCTTCCTCGTTCTGGTGGGCCTGTTCTGGCTGATGCCGACGATCGGGCTGCTGCTGTCCTCGCTGCGCGGCGCGGACGACATCGCGGCGACCGGCTGGTGGAAGGTCTTCACGGCCCCGTCCCAGCTCACCTTCGACAACTATGCCGCGCTGCTGGACAATTCGACGATCACCCACTCCCTCCTCAGCACGGTCGTGATCACCGTCCCGGCGACCGTCCTGGTCGTGGTGATCGGTTCCCTGGCCGGATACGCCTTCGCCTGGATGGAGTTCCCCGGCCGGGACTGGTGGTTCCTGGTGGTCGTGGGGCTGCTGGTGGTCCCGGTGCAGGTCGCCCTGGTCCCGGTATCCAAGCTCTTCGGCGCGGTCGGGATCTTCGAGACGACCTTCGGCGTGATCATCTTCCACACGGCCTTCGGTCTGCCCTTCGCGATCTTCCTGCTGCGGAACTTCTTCGCGGAGATCCCGAGGGAGCTGCTGGAGGCGGCCCGGCTGGACGGGGCGGGCGAGATCCGGCTCTTCACCCGGGTCGTGATGCCGCTGGGCGGTCCGGCGATCGCCTCGCTCGGGATCTTCCAGTTCCTCTGGGTGTGGAACGACATGCTGGTCGCGCTGATCTTCGCCGACTCGGACTCGCCGCCGATCACGGTCGCCCTCCAGCAGCAGGTACGGCAGTTCGGCAACAACATCGACGTGCTGGCGCCCGGCGCCTTCGTGTCGATGGTGATTCCGCTGGCGGTCTTCTTCGCCTTCCAGCGCCAGTTCGTCTCCGGCGTGATGGCGGGCGCGGTGAAGTAGGCGCTGCCGGACAGGCCCCGAGGGCCGGAGCCGGCCGTCGGACGGGCCCGAGCGGCGGCCCGTCCGACGGCGGCGCGGTCAGCGCTGCTGGCCCGCCATCACCGTGACGAGGCCGATGACCACGAGCAGCGAGCCGCCCCAGGTCCACATCGAGGTCCGTTCGTGCAGCACGGTCGCCCCGGCCAGCACGATCAGCAGATACCCGAGGGCATTGAACGGGTACGCGATGGACAGCGGCACCTTGGCCAGGGTCGCCATCCAGGCGAGGGCGGAGACCGCGAAGACCACCAGGCCCAGCACGACCCAGGGGCTGGTCGCGGCCCGCAGAGCGACGGATCCGCCGCCGTGTCCCGCGGCGGCCGCGGCGCTCTTCATCCCGTGCTTGAGCATGATCTGGCCGCCCGCCGACGAGAACACGGCGAACAGCAGCAGCATCAGACTGGGGAGGGTCAAGACCTTGCTCCTGACTGCGGCCCCCGGGGACTGCGGCTCCGGGGCGGGGGTGGGACGGGGAACGGCGGCCTCAGACGCCGACCCGGTCGGCAGGGGCGTGCTGTCGGTTGAGGATGTCCTGTACATCGACGTGCTCTCCAGCGATGATCGTCTCGGCCGCATGCGGGGTGAGCAGTGCGACGTGCTGATAGCCGAACAGCGTCGGCCGGATCCGGGTGAGCAGTTTCGACATTCCGCCCAGGACCGCGGGGAGCGGTCCGCCGCCGAGCAGCGCCCAGAACGGGGCCCCGGTCGACGCGATACCGAGGACGTCGTAGCCCGCGTCCCTGACCGTGCGGCGCAGGCTGGCCCGGGTGAAGAAGCGCAGATGCGTTTCGTCGAGGATGCCGCGCCGGTCGTAGCCGAAGACGCCGAACGCGACCCGCAGCCGTGAGTACCAGTGGCTGAAGTTCGGTACGGAGAGCAGCACATGGCCGCCGGGCCGCAGCACCCCGGCGACCTCGGCGAGCACCCGCTCGGGGCGGGAGAGGTGCTCGATGACGTCGCCGGCGACCACGTAGTCGTAGCCGACGCCGATCTCGACGGGCAGCCCCTCCTCCAGGTTGGCGAGGTGGAAGTGGGTGCACTTCTCGCGCACGCCGGGGACCTCGATGTAGTCCACGCCCGTCACCTCGTGGCCCAGGGCTTCGAGGCGCTGGGCGAACAGGCCGCCGGAGCAGCCGAGATCGAGGACCCGGCCGGGCGGGAGGCTGCGCATCTTCTCCAGGATGACGGCGTGCGAGGAGCCGTCCCCCTCCTTGAAGGCGTACTCGACGGGCTTGGGGATCCAGCCGCAGGTGCCGAACCCCTTGACGGCGAGCCGGTATTCGAGGACGTCCTTGACGACGTCCTTCGCGTATTTCATGCCGTTGACGTAGCAGATCTCGTCGCCGTAGTAGGTGGGGACCGGGATCTCCTTGATCCGCATCCCCTCGTTGAGCAGCTGGACGATGATCTGGGTGTCGAAGTCGAACGCGTCGGTGTTCCGGTGGATCGGCAGCTTCTTGAGTGCCGCGACGCTGTAGGCACGGTATCCGGAGTGGAATTCGGTGAGCTGCGAGCCGAGCAGGGCGTTCTCCACGCGGGTGAGAATGCGGTTGCCGAGCCATTTGTACATCGGCATGCCGCCGTCGAGTGCCGATCCGGATTTCATCATCCGGGATCCGAAGACGGCCTCGCATTCGCCGCGTTCGATGGGTGCGACCATGTCCGGCAGGAATTCCGGGGCGTACTGTCCATCGCCGTGCAGCAGCACGATGATGTCGAGTCCGTGCTCGGCGGCCAGCGCGTATCCGGCCTTCTGGTTTCCGCCGTATCCGAGGTTCTTGGTGTGCCGCATCACCACGGTCCGCGGCATTCCCTCCGTCTGCGACCAGCGGCAGCCCGCGGTGAAGGTCGCGTCATGGCTCGCGTCGTCGAGAATGAGGATCTCGGCGACCTTGGACCGGAAGTCCTCCGGAATGCGGTCGAGGGTCTTCTCCAGCGTCGTCTCGGCGTTGTACGCGACCACCAGGATGCCGATCCTGGGGCTCGGGCTTTCCTTCACGGGGCGTTCTCCAGTTGCGCTCGGTGCTCGGTGCTCGGTGCTTGCTTGCGGTCAGTTGACGGCGGATCCGGTGGGCTGCGAGGCGCGGGGCGCCGTGAGGGTGCTCCCGCCGGCGGGCGGCTGTCCCGGCGGCTCCGGCCGGGTGGCGAGGATCTTGCGGATCCCCCCGGCGAGGCCCACGGCGAGAACCACCCAGCCGGCCTCGCCGAGATGCAGCACCGTTTCGCTCCAGCGCACCGCGGAGCGTCCCTGGTAGCCGAGGACCGCCGTCAGGCCGAGCAGGCAGCTGTACGCGGCGCCCTCCCAGAACCCGACGACGAACAGCCCGGCGGCGGCCCAGGTCAGGTACTGGAGCGCGGACGCGGTGGAGAGCAGCAGCAGGAGGCTCATCGTGACGGCGACGACGACGGGCAGCTGGGCGGGCCGCAGCCACGCGAGCCAGACCCCGGCCGCCACACAGACCAGCACGAACAGGAAGTGGCCGTCGCCCTCGATGAAGGTGATGAAGGACTCCGGCAGGCCGAACAGGTCGGCGAACCGGACGAGCCCCCAGAGGCGGTAGCCGCCGCCCGCGTACTCCAGGACGTTCTCCTTGAGGTTCTCCGGCACGCTCATCAGGACCGGCCCCCAGACGAGGGCGACCAGCGCGGCGAACCCGGCGGAGAAGCGGACGAACGCGGGCCGGCCGGCCCGCAGCGCGACGAGGAACAGGGCCGGGATCACCACCACGGGGATGAACTTGACGCTGATCGACAGCGCGGCGGCCAGCCCGGCGGCCAGCGGCGCCTTCCGGTCCACGAGCAGATGGGCGGCGGCCAGGGCGAAGGTGATGGCGACCGCGTCGGTGTTGCCGTGATAGCCGGAGGTGGCGATCAGCACGGGGCTGGCGGCCACGCCCACACCGCAGGCGACGGCGGCGCCGAGACGGGCGCGCCGGCGCACGATTTCGAAGACGAGGAGCGCGCAGAAGAAGTCGGCGACCGAGGCGGGCAATCTGATCAGTGTTCCGAACGGGATGCCCAGTTCGGAGAGTTCATTCAGACCGAGAAGCATCCAGCCGGCCAGTGGCGGATGGTTGTATACGGGAAGTCCCGGCAGTGGCTGTTCGTAAATCCGAATGGGCCCGTGACGCACGATCGCCGTTGCGAAACCATGAAAGATCCGCACATCGGCCGGGCCCGGCATATTCGCCGCGATCAGCATTCGGGTGACAAGACCCGCGACCGCGGCGATGAGCACCATCGCTCTTGCACGTGGCACGTCCCAGGTTTCGCATCGCATTCGGATACCCATGAAAGCAGAACGTAGCAACCCGAAGACGTTGAGCAACGCACCGATGGCCACACCGAGAAGGACCATTACTTGAATGCGCCGCGCGTTCGCGCAAACATTCGCACCCCTGAATCACTCGAACGGTTCAGGGGTGGTGTGGGGGTTCCGCTGTTTCCGCCCGGCCGGCGGCGGTACCGGCCGGGCGGTGCGCATTACAGCATTCGGTCGACCACGGCCGCCGCCGCGTGCCCGTTGTCCAGGTCGCAGAAGTCCCGGCGGAATGCCTTGTACGCCTGCGCGTGTCCCGCGACGGAGCGTTCCGGGTCGCGCAGCGCCTCGACCAGGCCGGTGGAGCCGGGGATCAGCGGGCCGGGGGCGCGGGCCTCGAAGTCGAAGCAGAAGCCGCGCAGGGTGTCGCGGTAGTGCGCCAGGTCGTAGGTGTGGAAGAGCATCGGGCGGCCGGTCGGGGCGAAGTCGAACATCAGCGAGGAGTAGTCGGTGACCAGGGCGTCGCTGATCAGCATCAGCTCGCCGACGTCCCCGTAGCGCGAGACGTCACGGACGAAGCCGCTGCCGCTGTCCGGGAGGCGGCCGGACACCAGGTAGTGGCGGCGCACCAGCAGGACGGTGTCCGCGCCGAGTTCGCGTTCGGCGGCGGCCAGGTCGAGCCGCAGGCCGAAAGCGTAGCGGCCGCCGCCGAGCGGCTGGTCCTCGCGCCAGGTCGGCGCGTACAGCACGACCCGCTTGCCCTCGGGGAGGGCGAGCCGCTCCCGCACCGCAGCTGCGATCTTGGTCCGGTCCGGGGCGCGGAAGAGGTCGTTGCGGGGGTAGCCGCACTCCAGGACCTCGCCCCGGTAGCCGAGCGAGCGCCTCAGGACGGGGGTGGCGAAGCTGTTCGGGGAGACCAGGAGGCTCCACTGACGGGCACGCCGCTCGATGGTGGCGAGGTGGGCGGTGTCGGCCCGCGCGGTGCCCGCGAGGTCGAGGCCGATGCGCTTGAGGGGGGTGCCGTGCCAGGTCTGGACGACACACTGGCCCTCGCGCCGCTCGAACCATTCCGGGAGCTGGGTGTTGGTGACGACGTACCGGCTGCGGGCCAGCGCCTCGTGCCAGGCGGCCGAACCGTGTTCGACGGCCGCGGCGCCCGCCGGGATCCGGGCCTGCTGGTCGCGCACCACCCACAGATGCTCCGGTCCGGCGCCCCGCCGGGCCACTTCCTCGTGGATCGCGCGCGGCGAGTCGGAGTACTGGCGGCCGTCGAAGCTGCTGTACAGCACCGTGTCGCGCAGCGGTGCGGTCCGCCGGGTCCGGTACGCCTCGCGCAGCAGCCGCTTGCCGCGCGGCCCGCGCTCCCCGGCGGTGAGCACCGGGGCGCTGTCGATCAGCAACTGGTCATGGAAACGCCGCTCGACGGTGTACGTCCGGCCGGCGAGGGTGCGGGCGGCGGGGAGGGTGCGGTGGGAGGCGGCCGGGATGCGCAGCGGGACGTCGCCCGTCTCGTCCCGCGCGCCCCGCTCGCGCAGGAAGAGGTGCCAGTGGCCCTGGCCCAGCGGCAGTTTCCCGCCGGGGCCCTCGACGGCGTCCGGCCGGAGCGCGGCCCTGAACCGGCGGGCGTCGGCGGGCCCACGGAGGGTGAGGGGGAGGACGGCCTCCTCGCCGTGGCCACCGTGCCTGGCCACCAGCTCGACGGGCCGTTCCGGGAGGCCGGGGAAGCTGCCCTCCAGCAGGAGCTGTCCGTCCTGCGTCCAGGTCGCCAGGTCGACTGCGGGCTGCACGGTGCGGTCGCTGATCAGCAGATCGCCGCGGGAGCCTGTGGTGAGGCCGAGTTCGCGCCGCTCGCCGCCGGCCCCGGCCAGCGGGTAGCGGCCGGGCAGGACCGGCCCCGGCACGTCGACCGGCGTCCGGCGCCCGTCCGGCCCGACGAGATGCAGGCTGTACGGGATCTCGGCACACCCCGGTCCCTGTGCCGTGTCCGGCCGGGCGTCGGCGAAGGCGCCGAGCGGGATGTCCGCGGTGAACCGGCGCCATCCCGCCGCCGAGGGCACGGTCCCCCCGTGCACCGTCACCTGGCGGTCGATGGTGGTGCCGGAGGGGCCGTGGGTGAGCACGAGGCGCAGCGGCCCCTTGCCGAGGCGGTCGCGGATCATGCCGTCGATGACCACGGCGACGGTCCCGTCGCCGGTGCCGCCCGCGCGGTGCGTCTCGAAGCGGGCGTCGATCCGCTCGGCGTGCAGCACCAGCCTGCCGCCGTCGAAGGCGGGCACGATCCGGTGGTCGCCGTCGGGGCGGTGCACGGGCGGCGGCGCGGCCACCTCGTCGGTGGAGAGCCCGGAACGGCGCAGCATGCCGTGTCCGGCGATGCCGATCTCCGGGCGCCAGGTGAGCCGTTCGAGGCTGCCGCCCGGGTCGATGCGGAGCCTGGCCGGGTCGACGACGGTCTCGAAGCCCGACCGGTCGTAGTCGTGCAGGCTCTGCCGGGACCGGGCGGTGGCCTCCGGCTCGTCGACCGTGCGCAGTCGCAGCGGCACCACGTGCCGGCGCCCGGCCCGCAGCCAGCCGGCCCGGAATTCGGCGGCGCGCGGGCCGGCGGGCAGATTGCGGATGTACGCGTACCCCTTGAGGTGCAGCCTGCCGCCCCGCCAGTGTGCGTCCCGCAGCCGGGCGGTGAGCGGCAGGTCCCGTTCGCCCACCCGGAGCACCGGGCGCGGCACCGGCCGGGTGAGGGCGGGGAAGGAGGCGGTGCGGCGGCGCACGCCCCGCACCTCGAAGGCACCCGGTTCGGCCTTGTCGAAGGCGAGCAGGTCCAGCAGTTCTCCGGTCCGCCGTTCGCGCACGAGGTGCCACATCAGCCGCAGCCGCAGCGGCAGCGCGTCGAGGACGGCCGGGTCGACCTGGTCGGTGAACTCGTTGGCGTAGGTGAGGAAGGCGCGCCGGTACTCCTCGTCGCCGTCGGGCAGCGCCTCCATGAAGGACCAGAGGTCGTCGGCGAGCACATGCGCTTCGTACTGCCGTTTGTCGGCGGCGTCGCGGTGCTCGTCGAGGAAGGCGGAGACGCCCAGCAGGTGCGAGACCCGGTCCTGGACGCCGCGGACGACGGCGCGGCGGGTGGTGACCGAGCCGGGCCGGTCGCGCCAGTGGTAGACGGGGTCCTTCAGTACGTCGACGGAGCGGGCCAGGAAGTGGGCGGGCAGGACGACCGGGATGTCCTCGTAGAGGGCGCCGACCGGGAAGGCGAAGGCGTGCTCGTCCCAGAAGGACCTGCGGAAGACCTTGTTGCAGGCGATCCGGTCGGCGGCCAGGTCCCAGTCCCGGGAGATGTGGGTCCGCAGCCGGGTGGTGGCCATGGGCCTGCGGAGGTCGGGTGACTGCTGGAGCCTGCCGGAGGCCCGCAGCCGCAGCACGTTGCCGGAGGCGAGGTCCGAGCCGGTCTCGTCCAGGGCGCCGACGAGGAGTTCGTACGCGCGGGGCGGGAGCACGTCGTCGCTGTCGACGAAGGCGAGATGGCGGGCGCCCGGATCGCAGTTGCGGACCCCGGTGTTGCGGGCGTGCCCGAGCCCGCCGTTCTCCTGGCTCACCAGCCGGAACCTGCCGTCCTGTTCGGCGAAGGCGGCGGCCAGGGCCGCGCTGTCGTCGGTGGACCCGTCGTCGACCATCACCACCTCCAGGTCGGCCATGGTCTGCTCAGCGAGGGACTTCAGGCAGTCCGTCAGATAGAGCTCGACGTTGTGGACGGGTACGACGACACTGAGCCGTGGCGGCATGTTGGGCACGTCCGTTCATCGGGGCCTGGTTGTCCTTGTGGCTCAACCCCGGTACGGGCCGGGGGTCACCGGCAGGGGTATCTCCCGAACGGGTGAGATCGGCCGCGCCCCGGTTGCCGTCCGGCCCCCTCCGCGCCGCCCGGCAACACCGAGAAGCCCGGCAGCCGAGCGTCATCGCGCCGGGTCCCGTGTTCATCCGTTCGGGGCAGTCCCGGTGACCCGGGGCGCCCGCCCCGGTTGACCGGTCATGAAGCCGCGCCTCAGTGTCGTCGTCCCGGTCCACAACGTCGAGGACTGTCTGGCGGACTGCCTGCACTCGGTGGCCGAGCAGTCGGTCACCGACATCGAGGTGGTCCTCGTGGACGACGGTTCGACGGACGGCAGTACGGCCATCGCCCAGGGCTTCGCCGCCCACGACCGCCGCTTCCGCCTCGTACGCCGCCCCAACGGAGGGCCGGGCGCGGCCCGCAACACGGGCGTGCGGCACACCACGCCGGGCGTGCCCTACCTGGCGTTCGTCGACAGCGACGACATCGTCGTCCACGACGCCTACGCACGGATGCTGGCCTCACTGGAGTCGACCGGCTCGGACCTCGCGACCGGCAATGTGTGGCGGCTGGACGAGCAGGGGCGGCAGCAGGCAGGGCCGTACCGGTGGCTGACCCGCACCCGGGCGCGCACGCACATCAGCCGCGATCCGCGACTGCTCGCCGACCGGGCCGCCTGGAACAAGGTCTTCCGGCGCACCTTCTGGGACCGGCACGCCTTCGCCTTCCCGGAGGGCAGGCTCCACGGGGACTCCCCGGTGACGATCCCGGCGCACTACCTCGCCGGCTCGGTGGACATGCTGCACGAGCACGTCTACTACTGGCGGGAGCGGGAGGGTTCGATCACCCGGCGGCGTACGGACGTGCAGGGCGTACGGGACCGGATCTCGGCGTGCGAGCAGGTCAGCGCGTTCCTGGCGGGCCGGGGCGGGGTGGCGAACGGCGGTGCGCGGCGCCGCTACGACCTCTCGTGCCTGCGCGACGACTTCGTGTACTTCCTGGAGGGGCTCGCGATGGGCGGGTCCGGGTACCGGGAGGCGTTCATGGCGGACGCCGGGGCGTTCCTGGACCGGATGGAGCGGATGGACGGGGCGGGCCGCGCGGACCGGGCCGCGGCCCATGAGCTGCCGGTGGAGCTGCGGATCAAGTGGCAGCTGGTGAAGGAGCGCCGGCTCCCGGAGCTGCTGGAGGTGCTCGCCTTCGAACGGGCCAACGGCACGGGCACGTTCGTGGTCGGCGGGGTGCCGGGGCGGCGGCAGGCCGGTTTCCCCGGCATCCCGGACACCGCCCGGCTGTCCCGCAGCGATCTCCCGGCCGTGGCACGGCTGTTGAAGGCGCGATGGGGCGACGACGGGAAGCTGCGGCTGCGCGGTTACGCGTACATCCGCAATCTGCCGGCCACCGCACCGCGCCACGCGCTGAAGGTGGGCATGATGCGCGCGACCCACGGGCAGCAGGTGCGGACGGTGCCGGTCCGCAGCGTGCCCGCGCCCGAGGCGACCGTCGACTCCGGCCAGCAGGTGCACGGTTACGACCACTCCGGCTTCGAGGTGATCGTCGACCCGCGCCGGCTGCGGCCCGGTGGCTGGCTGGTGGGCATGATGGTGGCCGCGCAGGGCACGGTCCGCCGGGTGGCGGTGCGCGCCGTGGAGGCGGGGGCCGTCCAGCCGCTCGTCCACGACCTGGGCGACGGACGCCGGGCGGTGCTCGACTACCGGGGCGGGCGGCTCCGGCTGGACCTCGCGCAACTGCCCGCCCGTTGCGAGGCCCACCGCTTCGGCGAGGACCTGGAGCTGACCGGCAGGCTGTACGGCGGCGCCCGGCCCAAGGCCCTGGTCCTGACCTGCGACGGGGTGGCGGACCAGGAGTTCGGCCACCCCGTCGAATGCCGTCCGGACGGCCGCTTCACCGTACGGATCCCGCTCGCCGACCTCGCCGGGATGGCGACCGCGCCACCGGCCCCGCACCGGGCGCCGCGCGAGGTCGAGCCGGAGCCCGGCGGGCGGTGGCGGGCGCTGCTGGTCCTGGCCGACGGGGAGCGGGTGCCGCTCGCGGCGGCCGGGGAGTCGGTTCCGCCGGTGGTGGCCGACGCGGCGGGCGAGCTGGTGCTGGACCTGAGCGGGCAGCCGTTCGTGGACTCGGCCGTGTGGACGCCGGACGGTGCGCTGCGGGTGGAGGGGGTGGCCGGCGCCGGTACGGGCGTACGGCAGGACGAGGGCCCGGACCGCCTCGTCCTGCGCCACGAGGGGCTGCGCGAGACGGTGTCGGTGCCCGTCACCTACGACGAGCGGCGCGCGGGGCTGCGGCGGGGAAGGGACACCGGGGCGCGTGGGACGGCGTACGGGGGGTGCCGCTTCTCCGCCTTCCTGGCGCCCTCGGTGGCCGCCGGGCTGCACGAGGGCCGCTGGGAGGCGTATCTGGGCGGCCGGCCGGTCCGGGTGCTGACCGCGCTCGCCGCCCGGCTGCCGCTGCGCCGGGGCCGCCAGGTCGCCGCGGCGCCGGTGCCCGGCCGGGAGTTCGCCCTGGACCGCCGGTTCGGGGACCGGCTGACCGTGCTGGCCGGGCCGGTGCTCGCGCCCGCCGAGCGCGGTGCGTACCGCCGGGCCGAACTGCGCGGCAGGCACTATCCGGCCCGGCGCGCGATGCCGCTGCGGGACGCGGTCCTCTACACGGGCGGCGACTCACCGCGCGCCGTCCACGCCGAACTCCTGCGCCGGGGCGTGGAATCGGAGCACCTCTGGGTCACCGACGGGGTCCACGGACACGTCCCGCCCACCGCCGTCCCGGTCATCGAGCACAGCGCCGCCTGGTACGAGGCGCTGGCGCGGTCCCGCCGCATCGTCACCGCCGACCAGCTGCCCGAATGGTTCGAGCGGCGGCCCGGCCAGACCGTCGTGCAGACCTGGCACGGCACCCCGCTCGGCCGCTTCGGCACGGATCTGGACGGCACCCTGTACGCCGACCACCAGCAGCTCGCCACGCTGGCGCACCGCTCGGCCCAGTGGTCCGTCCTGATCTCCCCCAGCCGCCACTCCACCCCGCTGCTGCGGCGCGCGCTCGGGTACGGGGGCGAGGTCCTGGAGGCCGGCTCCCCCGCCAACGACCTGCTCTTCTCGGCCGACCGCGCCAAGACCGCGGAGCGGGTACGGCGCCGGCTCGGCATCCCGGACGGCCGCCGGGTCGCGCTGTACGCGCCGACCTACCGCGACCAGCTGGCCCATCCTCCAGGCACCGACGGCGAGCGGCCCCGCTACCGCTGGGATCCGGCGCTCGACCCGGCCGCACTGGCGCGGTCCGCCGGTGCGGCCCACACGGTGCTGGTGCGCCGCCATCCGCGGGTGACCGGGAGCGTGCCCGAGCGGCCCGGCGTACGCGACGTGTCGGCGCACCCGGACACCGCGGAGCTGCTGCTGATCGCCGATGTGCTGATCACGGACTACGCGGGCCTGATGTTCGACTTCGCGCACACCGGCCGCCCGATGCTCTTCCACACCTACGACCTGGCGCACTACCGCGACACGGTGCGCGGTTTCTGTCTGGACTTCGAGACCCGGGCGCCGGGCCCGCTGCTCTCCGGCGCGCACGAGATCGCCGCGCTCCTGCGCGACACCGACACCCTGGCCGCCTCGGCGGCCCGGCACGCGGTGGCGTACGAGAGCTTCCGCCGGGACTTCTGCGACCTGGACGACGGCGGGGCGGCGGCCCGCGTCGCGGACCGGCTGCTCGCCGGGGGTTAGGGCGTGTCGCGGCTCGCCCTGAGGGCGGCGACCGCGGAGGCCGCCAGGTCGTCCAGGTAGCCCTTGGGCAGCGGGCCCCGGACGACGGCGAGCCGCCAGTAGAGCGGGCCGACGATCAGGTCCAGCGCCCGGTCCGGATCGCTGCCCCCGGGCAGCTCGCCGCGGGCCACCGCGTCCCGTACGACGACGGCGGCGATGCCCTGCTGCGGGTCCAGCAGGGCGGCCTTGATCGTGTCGGAGATCTCCGGATTGCGGGACGCCTCGACCAGCAGGTCCGGGATGACCTGCGAGGCGACGGGGTGACGCAGGGCGTAGGAGGCCAGTTCGAGCACGGCTCGGACGTCCCCGTACAGCGAACCGGTGTCGGGGGCCGGCATGCCCTGGACCGCAACGGCGGACACCAGGTCGAGGACGAGGGCCAGCTTGGACTTCCAGCGGCGGTAGACGGCGGTCTTGCCGACGCCCGCGCGCCGCGCGATCCCCTCCATCGACATCCGGGCGAAGCCCACCGCGGCCAGCTCCTCGAAGACGGCGCCCCGAATCGCATCGGTGACGTCCTCGCGCAGCACGGCGGCTCCGGCGGGGGCACGGCGGCGGGTTCCCGGGTCGGTGGTCATGACCGAATCATAGTCCGTCACGACGGAACGGTTGCGTTGCGACGTAAATGCGTCCTACCCTCGGCGTTGCGACGATACGGTCCCGTTCCGTCGGTCGTCGCTCTCCTGCCCTCCCGTCGAAAGCGATCGTGGTGAGCCAGACAGCAATCCCGCCGGCCCCGGCCGACACCCCAGCCGGTGCGGCCCTCCCGGTGTACGCGCCGGGCGAGCTCGCCGCGCTCGCCGCCCGGCACGGACTGACGATGAGCGGGGCCCGGCCCTCGCTGGTGGCGTACGTCCGGCAGCTGTGGGGGCGCCGGCACTTCATCACGGCGTTCGCCACCGCCAAGCTGACCGCGCAGTACAGCCAGGCGAAGCTCGGCCAGATCTGGCAGATCATGACGCCGCTGCTGAACGCGACGGTCTACTACTTCATCTTCGGCGTCCTGATGAACACCAAGCGCGACGTCGAGGACTTCGTGCCCTTCCTCGTCACCGGCGTCTTCATCTGGACCTTCACCAGCAGCTCGATCACCGCGGGCACCCGTGCGATCAGCGGCAATCTGGGACTCGTCCGGGCGCTGCACTTCCCGCGCGCCTCGCTGCCGATCGCCCTGGCCCTGCAGCAGCTCCAGCAACTGGCGTTCTCGCTGGGCGCGCTGGTGCTGATCCTGGTGGCGTTCGGGCAGTTCCCCGAGCCGTCCTGGCTGCTGGCGGTCCCGGCGCTGTTCCTCCAGGCCGTGTTCAACACCGGTGTCTCCATGGTGGTGGCGCGGCTGGCCGCCCGGACACCCGACATCGCCCAGCTGATGCCGTTCGTCCTGCGCACCTGGATGTACGCGTCCGGGGTCATGTGGAGCGTGGACACCATGCTCAAGGGCGACCGGGTTCCGCACTTCGTGCTGGTGATGCTGGAGTGCAATCCGGCCGCCGTCTTCATCGACCTGATGCGGTTCGCGCTCATCGACAGCTTCGGCGCGTCCCATCTCCCGCCGCATGTGTGGGCGATCGCCGCGGGCTGGGCGCTGGTGTGCGGGCTCGGCGGCTTCGTGTACTTCTGGCAGGCGGAGGAGCGGTACGGACGTGGCTGACCACATGGCTGACAACGACGAGCGGGTGCCGACCGTCGTCGTGGACGACGTGCACATCACGTACAAGGTCAACGGCGCCCGCACCGGAAAGGGCAGCGCCACCTCGGCGCTCAGCCGGATCGTCTCGCGCCGGCAGGCCCCCGGGGTGCGCGAGGTGCACGCCGTGAAGGGGGTGAGCTTCGCCGCGTACAAGGGCGAGGCCATCGGCCTGATCGGTTCCAACGGCTCGGGGAAGTCGACCCTGCTCAAGGCCATCGCCGGTCTGCTGCCCGCGACGAGGGGCCGGGTGCACACCCAGGGCCAGCCCTCGCTGCTCGGGGTGAACGCCGCGCTGATGAGCGATCTGACCGGCGAGCGCAACGTGGTGCTCGGCGGCCTCGCGATGGGCATGACGCGCGCCCAGATCCGCGAGCGCTACCAGGACATCGTCGACTTCTCCGGGATCAACGAGAAGGGCGACTTCATCACCCTGCCGATGCGCACGTACTCCTCCGGCATGGGCGCCCGGCTGCGCTTCTCCATCGCGGCCGCCAAGAGTCACGACGTCCTCCTGATCGACGAGGCCCTGTCCACCGGCGACGCCAGGTTCCAGCGGCGCAGCAAGGAACGGATCATCGAGCTGCGCAAGGAGGCCGGCACGGTCTTCCTGGTCAGCCACAGCAACAAGTCGATCACCGAGACCTGCGACCGGGCGATCTGGCTGGAGGCGGGAACGCTGCGGATGGACGGCCCGGCGGGCGAAGTCGTGGCGGCGTACGAGAGATTCACCTCCGGCAAGAAGTAGGGGCATGGCGGCCGGAACGGGGTTGCGCCAGCCCCTGGATCCGGTCAGGGGGACACATGCAGGACGGCGTACCGGGGCCGCTACGGGCGGACGACCCGCGGGAGATCTCCGGCTACGTCCTGCGGGCCCGGGTGGGCGCGAGCGGGATGGGCACGGTCTGTCTCTCGCACACCCGGGGCGGGCAGCCCGTCGCACTGAAGGTGATCCGCCGGGAGTACGCGGGACGCGGAGTTCCGGGTGCGGTTCGCCCGTGAGGTGGCCGCGGCCCGCCGGGCCTCCGGGTACCACCTGCTGCCCGTCGTCGACCACGACACCGAGGGGCCTCGGCCCTGGTTCGCCACCCACTACGTCCCCGGGCTGCCGCTGGAGAAGCCCCCGGCCGCCTCGTACACCGAGCTCTTCCGGGACAAGCCGCTGACGCTGCGCACGCCGTCCGGCCTGGACCACACCTATGTGGACCTGGACGCCCCGCTCGTGGACCCCACCAGGAACATCGACTCGGACGACCGCGAGCTCAACGCCTCGTACGACACTCAACCGGGCGCTGGGCAAGGCGAGCGGTGACTCCCCCGCGGCGTGCCACGCCGCCGCCAAGCAGAACCCTCTCCCCAGCTCGGTCTCCAGCGAGACCTGAACAAGGAGAAGACCATCGTGGCGGGCGACCTGACGTGCAGCGTGACCTCCGACGGCAACCTGGCCCGGTGGAAGATCTCCAACGTGGTGTTCAACACCGACAAGGAGACCCCGGCCTATGAGGGTTCGCTGACCTCTGGAAGATCGGCTGACAGTCGTCCCGGCCCTCGCCCGTCGGCCCCGGAGTTCCGCACGGACAGGCTCGTACGGCCGGAACTCCGGGACCGTTCGGGAAAGGCGGAGGCGGTCGCCGGACCGGTCGGTCCGGCGACCGCCTCGCACTCCTCGGGCGTTACGCGTGCGTGCGCAGCAGCGTCCGCATCGTCCGCATCGCCACCGACAGGTTCGCCAGGTCGAACGCGTCCGACCCCTGGATCTCCTCAAGGGTGGAGCGGGACCGCGTCAGGATCGCCGCGTTCTTCTCCTCCCAGGCCTTGAACCGCTCCTCCGGTGTCGAGGTGCCGTTGCCCACCGACAGCACATCCGCGGTGAGCGCGGCGTGCGCGGCGTACAGGTCCTCGCGGATGGAGGCACGGGCCATGGACTGCCAGCGGTCGGCCCGCGGCAGCTCGATGATCCGGTCCATCAGCTGGGTGATGCCCAGCCGGTCGGCGAGGTCGTAGTACACCTCGGCGACGGAGAGCGGGTCCTTCCCCGTGCGCTCCGCGATCGCCACGATGTCCAGCGCCGGGAAGGCGGAGGAGAATCCGGCGACCCGCTGGGCCAGCTCGCCCGGCACGCCCGCCTCGGTGAGCTCGTCCAGGATCGACTGGTACCAGTCCAGGTCGGCGCCCATCAGCATCTTGGGCAGCTCGGCCCAGACCTGGTCGACGCCCGCCTTGAAGAAACCGACCGTCTCGGCGATCTCCAGCGGCTGCGGCCGGTTGCCGAGCAGCCAGCGCGAACCGCGCTCGACGAGCCGGCGCGAGTGCAGCCGGATCCGGGTCTGCACATCGGCGGCGACCTTGTTGTCGAGCGCCTCGACGGCGTCCCACACCTGGCCGAGGCCGAAGATCTCGCGGGCCGCGAACTGCGCCCGCACGATCTCCTCGATCGAGGCGCCGGTCTCTTCCCGCAGCCGGTGCAGGAAGGTCGAACCACCGCTGTTCACGGTGTCGTTGACCAGGACCGTGGTGATGATCTCGCGCCGCAGCGCGTGCCCGTCGACCGCCTCGGGGAACTGCTCGCGCAGCTGCTCCGGGAAGTAGGCGTGCAGCAGCTTCTGCAGGTGCGGGTCGTCCGGCAGGCTGGTCCTGATCAGCTCCCGGGCCGCGGTGATCTTCGTGTACGCGAGCAGCACAGCCAGCTCGGGCTGGCTGAGCCCCCTGCCGGAGTTGAGCAGCTCACGGATCTGGCGGTCGGCGGGCAGGAACTCCAGACCGCGGTCGAGGTCCCCGTCCCGGCCCAGCCGACGCATGAAGCGCTGGTGGGCGTGGAGCAGGGAGGACGACTGGGTCGTGGCGTTGGCGAGTGCCACGTTCTGCGCGTAATTGTTGCGCAGCACGAGCCGGCCGATCTCGTCGGTCATCTCGGCGAGCAGCTTGTTGCGCTGCTTGACGGTCATGTCGCCGTCCCGGACCAGGCCGTTGAGCAAGATCTTGATGTTCACCTCGTGGTCGGAGGTGTCCACACCGGCGCTGTTGTCGATCGCGTCTGTGTTGATCCGGCCGCCGCCCCGGGCGAACTCGATCCGGCCGAGCTGGGTGGCGCCGAGGTTGCCGCCCTCGCCGACGACCTTGGCCCGCAGGTCCTCGCCGTTGACCCGGATCGCGTCGTTGGCCTTGTCACCGACATCCGCGTTCGACTCGGCGGAGGACTTGATGTACGTACCGATGCCGCCGTTCCACACCAGGTCCACGGGGGCCTTGAGGACGGTCTGCATCAGCTCGGCGGGCGTCATCTTGGTGACACCCGGCTCGATGCCGAGCGCCTCGCGGATGTGCGCGTTGACCGGGATGGACTTGGCGCTGCGCGGGTGGATGCCGCCGCCCGCGGAGAGCAGGTCCTTGTTGTAGTCGGCCCAGGAGCTGCGCGGCAGCTCGAACAGCCGGCGGCGCTCGGCGTACGAGGTGGCGGCGTCCGGGGTGGGGTCGATGAAGATGTGCCGGTGGTCGAAGGCCGCGACGAGCCGGATGTGCTCGGAGAGCAGCATGCCGTTGCCGAACACGTCACCGGACATGTCACCGACGCCGACGACGGTGAAGTCCTCGGTCTGGGTGTCGTGGCCCAGCTCGCGGAAGTGCCGCTTGACGGACTCCCAGGCGCCGCGGGCGGTGATGCCCATGCCCTTGTGGTCGTAGCCCGCGGAGCCGCCGGAGGCGAAGGCGTCGCCGAGCCAGAAGCCGTACCCGACGGCGACCTCGTTGGCGATGTCGGAGAAGCTCGCGGTGCCCTTGTCGGCGGCGACGACCAGGTAGGTGTCGTCCTCGTCGTGCCGGACCACGTCCTTGGGCGGCACGACCTCGCCGGCCACCATGTTGTCGGTGATGTCGAGCAGCGCCGAGATGAAGGTGCGGTACGAGGTGATGCCCTCGGCCATCCAGGCGTCACGGTCGACGGCCGGGTCCGGGAGCTGCTTGGCGACGAATCCGCCCTTGGCGCCGACCGGCACGATGACGGTGTTCTTCACCATCTGCGCCTTGACCAGGCCGAGGATCTCCGTACGGAAGTCCTCGCGCCGGTCCGACCAGCGCAGACCGCCTCGGGCGACCTTGCCGAAGCGCAGGTGCACACCCTCGACGCGCGGCGAGTAGACCCAGATCTCGAAGGCCGGGCGGGGCGCCGGCAGGTCCGGGATGGACTGCGGGTCGAACTTCATCGAGACGTAGCCGTGCGGCTTGCCGTCGTCCGAGCGCTGGAAGAAGTTGGTGCGCAGGGTGGCCTTGATGACGGTGAGGAAGGACCGCAGGATGCGGTCCTCGTCGAGCGAGGCGACCTGGTCCAGGGCCCCGTCGAGCTCTTCGAGGAGGCCGTCGATCAGCTCGGTGCCGGCGTGCTGCCGCTCCGGGGACATCCGGGCCTCGAAGAGCGAGACCAGCAGCCGGGTGGTGTGGACGTTGTTGCGGAGCGTGCTCTCCATGTAGTCCTGGCTGAACGTCGACCCGGCCTGGCGCAGGTACTTCGCGTAGGCGCGCAGCACCATCGCCTGGCGCCAGCTGAGACCGGCGCCCAGCACGAGCGAGTTGAAGCCGTCGTTCTCGGCCTCACCGGTCCACACGGCGGCGAAGGCGTCCTGGAAGCGGTCGCGGGCGTCGTCGGCGAGGTAGTTGCCGTTGCCGCCGGCCTGCGGCATCCGGAGCCCGAAGTCGTAGATCCAGGCGTGCGTACGGTCCGCGCAGCGCAGCTCGTAGGGACGCTCGTCGACGACCTCGACACCGAGTCGCTGGAGTGCCGGGAGCACGGCGGAGAGGGAGACCTGCTCGCCGGTCCGGTAGATCTTGAAGCGGCGCTCGCCGGGGGCGGCGCCGACCGGCTCGTAGAGGCTGAGGGCGAAGTCGGTCCCGTCCTGCTTGAGCGCTTCGAGGTGGACCAGGTCGGCCACGGCGGAGCGCGGCGAGTGGTCGGCCTTGTAGCCCTCGGGGAAGGAGTGGCCGTACTGGCGCAGCAGCTCGGCGGCGCGTTCCTCGCCGCACTCGGCGCCCAGCGCCTCCTGGAAGCCGTCGGCCCAGGAGCGGGCGGCCTCGACGAGCCGGGCCTCGATGCGGTCGGCCTCGGCGTCGGTGAGGTCGGGCAGCTCGGTGCCGGGCGCGACGCGGACGACGAAGTGCAGCCGGGAGAGGATCGACTCGGTGTTCCAGGCGGTGAAGTCGACGCTGGTGCCGCCCAGCTCCTCCTTGAGGATGTCGATCAGGCGCAGCCGCACACCGGTGGTGTAGCGGTCGCGCGGCAGGTAGACGATCGCGGAGTAGTAGCGCCCGTACTCGTCCTGACGCAGATAGAGCCGCAGCCGGCGGCGTTCCTGGAGGTACAGCACGGAGGTGACGACGGAGCGCAGCTGGTCGACGCGAGTCTGGAAGAGCTCGTCGCGCGGGTACGTCTCCAGGATCTGCAGCAGGTCACGGCCGTCGTGGCTGTTGGGCGAGAAGCCCGCGCCCTCCAGCACCTCGGCGACCTTGCGGCGGATGACCGGCACCCGGCGCACCGACTCGGTGTAGGCGGCGGAGGAGAACAGTCCGAGGAAGCGGCGCTCACCGATGACGTTGCCGTCCGCGTCGAACTTCTTCACGCCGACGTAGTCGAGGTAGCTGGGGCGGTGGACGGTCGAGCGGCTGTTGGCCTTGGTGAGGACGAGGAGCTTGCGCTCACGGGCCTTCGCCCGCGCGTCGGCGGGCAGCCGGTCGAAGGACGGGCTGACGGGGTGCGCCTCGTCGACGCTGTGGTGCGGGTCGGAGCGCAGGATGCCGAGGCCGGTGCCGGGGACGGCGGCCAGCGAGTCGCTGTCCTTCAGCTCGTACTCGCGGTAGCCGAGGAAGGTGAAGTGGTCGGCGGCGAGCCAGCGCAGCAGCTCCCTGGCCTCGTTCACCTCTTCGTCGCCGAGGCCGTCGAGCGGCTCGCCGGGCAGGTCGTCGGCGATGCGCAGCGCGGCGTCGCGCATCTTGTCCCAGTCCTCGACGGTCTCCCGTACGTCGGACAGCACGCGCAGCAGGTCGGCGGCGATCTGCTGGAGGTCGGCGCGGTCGGTCTCACGGTCGATCTCGACGTGGATCCAGGACTCGACGAGCGCGTCGTGCGGCAGCTCGTTCTTCTCGTCCTTGGCGCCCGTGTCCTTGCGGCGCGCGGCGATGCCGTTGCCCTCGGCGAGGACCTCGATGAGCTTGCCGGTGACGTCGCGGCGTACGACGACCTGCGGGTGGATCACGACATGGATGCCGCGCCCCTGCCGGGACAGCTCATTGGTGACGGAGTCGACCAGGAACGGCATGTCGTCGGTGACGACCTCGACGACGGTGTGGCTGCACGTCCAGCCGTTCTCCTCGACGGTCGGGGTGTGCACCCGGACGTTCGCCGTGCCCTGCGGGCGCGTCTCGGCGAGCCGGTAGTGGGAGGAGGCGGCACCGAAGACGTCCACCGGGTCGCGGCCCGTGATGTCCTCGGGAGCGGTGTGCAGGTAGTAGCGCTGGAGGTAGGAGAGGAGCACGTCCTGCCCGGGACGCTCCTGCCCGGCCCGGGCGGCCGCAACATGCACCCGGGAGGTACCTCCCGGGCCACCGACACCACCGCCCGGGCTGTTGTCAGCTACCTTGGCGGCCCGTGCGAGCAGCTCGGCCTTGGCTTCGTCCAGCTTGGTCTGCATGTCCTCTGGCTCCTGTCGCGCGCCGTTGCGAGACGTAGGTGAAAAAGACGACGTACCGCCACGACACGGGGTTTCCGGTCTGAGTCGACGCTATGCCGCTATGAGAGACGCCCGGGGCCGTATTGGCCATTTTCGGCAGTCGGACCGGGCTGCGGGAATCAGCGAAGGCCCGGGTGCGGTGGCACTCCGGGCGCAGGCCGGGGGCTTCACTGCCCCCAAGGCGTATCGCGCTGATCACGGGGTCCAGGCTATATCGCCCGCCCCCGTGACCGTCACGAGCCGTTTGTGTAAAAAGATGAGCCCGAACTTTGACACTCTGGACAGCGCGCGGGTCCGTATTGCCGCACTCTGGTAGTCGGAACAGGCCGACGAACCGTGGGAGCCCCGCCATGGCACCGAAGATCCTGATCGTCACCGGCGACGCCGCCGAGTCCCTGGAAGTCCTCTATCCGTACCAGCGGCTGCGCGAGGAGGGCTACGACGTCCATATCGCGGCCCCCGCCCGCAAGACGCTCCGCTTCGTGGTCCACGACTTCGAGCCCGGCTTCGACACGTACACCGAGAAGCCCGGCTACACCTGGCCCGCCGACCTGGCCTTCTCCGAGGTCGACCCCGGGGACTACGTGGCACTGGTCGTCCCGGGAGGACGGGCGCCCGAGTATCTGCGCAACGACGCCGAGCTGCGCAAGCTCCTCAAGGCCTTCTTCGACTCGGACCGACCGGTGGCCCAGATCTGCCACGGCCCGCTGATGACGGCGGCGGTCGGCGCGCTGGCCGGCCGGCACGTCACCGCCTATCCCGCGCTGGAGCTCGACATGCAGTCGACGGGCGCCACCTTCGAGGACCACGAGGTGGTGGTCGACGGCACCCTGGTCTCGTCCCGGGCATGGCCGGACCACTCGGCGTGGATGCGCGAATTCCTGAAGGTCCTCCGCACGAAGGCCCCGGTGACCACCTGACGCGGCGCTCCGCGCCGGGCCCTCCCCTGCTCCTTCTGCGCCTCTTCTGCCCGGCGATCCCCGTCCGGCGTTCCCTACCCGGCGATCTCCTCGGCGAGCTGCGCGGCCTCGGCCAGACTGTCCACCACCGGCACCCCGGCCGCCTCCAGGCTGGCCCTGCTGTGCGATCCCCCGGTATAGAGCACGGCCTTCGCACCGACATGGGCCGCGGCCACGGCGTCGTCCACCGCATCGCCGATGACCACCGTGTACTCCGCGGATATCCCGTCCAGCGCGGCGATGTGCCGCTCCATGTGCCGGGCCTTGCTGCCGCCGGACGGCCCGGTGCGCCCGTCGACCCGCACGAAGCGCCGCTCGATGCCGTACCCCCGCACCGTGGGGACCAGCTGGTCGTGTCCGTACATGCTCAGGAGGGACTGGCTGCGCCCGGCCAGCTGCCACTGCGCAAGCAGCTCCTCGGCGCCTCGGGTGAGCCCGCAGGCGGCCCGCTTCTCGGTGTAGTACCGGTGGAAGATCCCGTCCATCCGCTCCCACTCGGCCTCCGTGGGCAGCCTGCCCATCAGCCGTTCGTAGAAGCGGGGGATGGGGATGCAGTACATCTCGCGGTACTGCTCAAGCGTGATCGGCTCCAGGCCGACCTCGCCGAACGCGGCGTTCGTCGCGCCGACGACCGCTTCGTTGTCGTCGAGCAGTGTGCCGTTCCAGTCCCAGACCAGATGAGTGCGGTGCTTCCGGTGCGTACCCATGCGTAGAAAGTACCCGCCGCCTACGACGCCCGTTCGAACTCGCCCCTTCAGCCGAGCAGATTCGGGATCTCCTGGATGCCGAACCACAGCAGCTCGTGGTCCTCGGCGCCGTCCACGGTGAACTGCGCGTCGTCGTCACCGTGGTCCGCCGCGCCCAGCGCCGCGGCCGCGGCCGTGACGTCCTTCGTCGCGTCGTCCGCGTCGACGTGCACCGCGGCGGCCTTGGCGAGCGCCACGGGAGCGGCGATCCGCACCTCGCCGAGCGAGGACGGGTCGAAGCCGTGGTCCGGGTCCGCGACGGCCGCCCCGTCCGGCACCTCGACGGCCACGACGACGCGCCTGCGGACCGCGTCGGGGTTCTGCGCGATCATGCGGAGCGAGGCGGAGGCGGCCCGGTTGAGCGCCGCGTACTCCAGCTCCTCGATGTCGTCCGAGACGTACCACTCGCGCAGCGCGGGGGTCACCGCGTAGGCGGTGAGCGGTCCGGGGCCGATCTCGCCCGCCCGGTGCGCCGCTGCGAGACCGGACAGGGTCAGAGGGACGTACACGCGCATGGCCGGGTCGCTTTCGTAGTCGGAGACGCCCTCAGGATACGTGTGACGTCCCCCTTTGGGGTCACGTGCACCGACACCGCTCCGTCCACCCGGCAACCGCCCCTCACCCTCCCTGCGCCCGCCGCACGCCCCGCCCGGCACCGGGCACATCACCCGGATAGGTGATTCCTCCCGATCGCTTCGGGCACCCGCCGCCCCTTGCGGCCGCCTCGGCCGTCGCCGTAGAAGGTCCCCAGCAGAAGTTACCGCCCGGTATTCGCCGGGCCTCTGAAGCACGGGGGCGATGATCGATGAGCACGAACAGGACCCGGCCCACTGGACGACGCGACCAGCGCAGGCCCGAAACCGTACCGCCGCAGCGCACACGGACTCCCCGGCGCGTACGCCCGCACCACTGGTTCGCCGAGCGCCTCCTGGCGGTCCTGAGCGGCCAGCGCCCGGTGCACTGGATGCTCGGCCACACCATCGGCGATGCCTACGACCAACTGGCCGAACTGGCCCCCCGCACCCCACTGCGGGCCCGCGGCGCCCGCCCCGTCATCCGCATGTGCCACGGCGCCCAGCCGGCTCCCGGGGTGGTGGAGGCATGCGCCAGCATCGCGGCGGGCGAACAGGTACGGGCCATGGCCTTCCGCCTGGAACAGGGCACCGACCTCCGCTGGCGCTGCGCAGCAGTGGAACTCGGCAACGAACGCCCGCAACCGACCCCGACCCGCTAGACCCAGAACCGGGCAGGTCAGAACAGGTCCGGGCAGGAGAGCGAGACGGGCGGCACTGGATGAACGAGTCCGAGGCATCGCCTGCGGACATGACGCGAGGGCGTCCACGGTCAGTGTGTGAAGGCAAACCTGGGCGCCCTCGCAACGGTCCGGATCGACGATGCGTTGCAGGCTTCGCCGTGGCTGCTGCCCGCCCGGCCTGCGGCCGGGACTGTGCCCACGCTCAGCGACGCGGAGCTCCTCACGCTCGCGGTGTTGTCGGCACTGCTCGGCCACACCTCCGAGCGGCGCCGACTGCACCGGGCAGGACGGGACTTCCGGCACCTGTTCCCTTGTCTGCCCGGCCGGCCAGTCCGGCTGCAACAAGCGTCTGCGGGCCGCATCGTCCCTGCTCACAAACATGATCCGCATCCTCGCCGGGGACACAAGCCTGTGCAGCGACGACGTGGGGGTGGTCGACTCCACGCCGGTCAGCTGCGGCTGTGCGCGTGAGACCACGTGCTGTTCGCGCTCACCGGCGCGAAGGCCGACGAACGCGAAACGCTACGCGAGGCGAACCCGAGCGGGCCGGAGCGCACCTGTTCGAGCCCCTGCGCCAGGTCATCGAGTTGATGAACCAGACCTTCGAAGGCCGGCTCGACCTGGAGCGACACGGCGGCAAGAGCCCGGCCGGAGTCATGGTCCGGGTTCTGTCCCGCATCCTCGCCCTGACCCCGGCAATCCGGCACAACGACAAGGCCGGCCGGCCCGTCAAGCGCTCACTCATCGCCCACGATCACCGAACGCGTTGTCCCGCGGCATCAGAACTTGCCCGCGTGCCACCGAAGCCTGAGCAGCTCTCGGTCTGTGGTGGCACATCGCTGTTCGTGGTGATAGCGGTTCGCGATGCTCATCGAGCGCCCTGGCGCGATCTTTCAAGCTCACTACCTGGAGGTTCTGATGGACGTCACGCTGCGAGAAGTGCAAGACGGCGACCTGGGGATCTTCTTCGCTCAGATGAACGATCCTGAGGGGGTGCGGATGGCCGCGTTCACTGCCGACGACCCGTCGGACCGTGCCTCGTTCGACGCACACTGGGCGCGGGTCCGCCACGATCCGGGGGTCATCATGCGCACTGCCGTCGGCGAGAACGGGGAGGTCGTCGGCCACGTCGCGGTGTTCGGCCCGCCCGAGGAGCGCGAGACCACGTACTGGATCGGGCGTGAGTACTGGGGCTGTGGAGCGGCGACCGCCGCGTTGCGAGAGCTGCTCGGTGTCCTACCGGAGCGCCCGCTGTATGCCCGTGCGGCTGCGGACAACGCCGGTTCCATACGTGTCCTGGAGAAGTGTGGATTCGTGGTGACCCGCAACGAGCGAGGCTTCGCGAACGCTCGCGGCGAGGAGATTGACGAGGTCGTTCTCGCCTTGTCCGACTGACGCCTGCACACCCGCTCGAACCTTGGTGGCACGCGCTCGAGCTTCGCTGTACAACGACCGCACAACCGCTATTGCTTCCGGCCTTCCGCCGCAAGGAGAAGAGCGGGAGCCCGGGACCGGAGACCCCGGGCTCCCGCTCTTCTTCTCAAGCAACGCAGACCAACGGGCCCAGAAGCACGTCTCCGTTCCCGAGCCCCAGCCCCGCCCTTTCCAGCCGCCCGACCCCACCGCCTCACTCCTTGATGGCGAAGATCGCGGCGTCGGCGGTGAGCTCCGCACCGGGCCGGACCAGGAGACCGACGGCCGCTCCGGCCTTGTGAGCGGCGAGGGCTGCTCCCTCTTCATCGCTGCCGGAACGACTACGAGGTCACCCGCCGCGACCGTCGCGCCCTCCCCGACGGCGACCTTGACGATCGTGCCCCGCATCGGGGAGGCCGCCGTGTCGCCCGGGACGACGGAGCCCGCCCCGCGGCTGCCGGGGCGACGCCTGACCCCGCGCGCGCCTCCCGGTTCCGGTCACACCCGCCGCACGCCCGGCGACGCGGGGACCCGGACCTCGACCCGTCTGCCGACGGCCTCGACCGCCAGGGTCTCGCGGCCGGCCCGCCCCGTCGTCTCCTCCCTCCGCCGCGGAGACGAAGGGCGCGACAGCGCGGCGGAACTCGGTCCTGATCCACTGGGTGTGGACCGTGAAGAGGTCCACCAAGCCCGTCGGTCCGGGGGCGTACGCCGGGTCGTCACCACCACACAGTGGAAAGGGACCGCCGCCGCCATGCTCTCCAACTGGAACTCGGCCGGCGCACGAACGGGAGCCCACTCCAGCCCTCCCAGCTCAACCAGCCACCGCAACCTCCCGTCCTCGACGCTCCAGCCCCTTCAGCCCCCTCCAAGCCCCTCCCAGCCCCCATCGGCCCATCGCCCCCAATAGACCTCCCCGCCCGCCTTGGGCCCCTCCCGCCCGCCTCAGGTCGCAACGGCCCCTCCGGCCTCCGCCAACCCACCTCAGCCCACCATCTTCACCTCGACCCCACCCACGCCGGCCACCCCAGCCCCACACCGCACAGGCCACGCCCCCCACACGCCACACGCCACACGCCACAAAACAAAGCACCGGGGCCGGACGCCCAAACCACGCGTCCGACCCCGGCTACAACCCCACTACAGCCCGACCACCGCAATGACGTCCAAAGACGTCACCGGCACCCGCGCCCTCTACCGCCTGCCGCTACCGCCCCGGCTACTTCTTACGACGCCGCCCGCCCCCACCACTCTTCTGGGCCTTGCGCCGCTCCGCCCGGGTCAACCCGTCCGACCCGGACCCGGTCGTACCGTCCCCGTTGGAGAAGTCGCCCTCGACGACCCCGCCCTCCCCGTCCACCGTGGGAGCGGAGAAGTGCAGCCGGTCCGGACGCTGCGGAGCATCGAGCCCCTTGGCCCGGATCTCCGGACGCGCCGCCGGCACGGCGTCCTCCTTGGCCAGCGAGGTCCGCCCGGCCGCCTCGTCCTGCACCGGCACCTCCTCGACCTGCTGCTCGACCTGGACCTCCAGGTTGAACAGGTAGCCGACGGACTCCTCCTTGATGCCCTCCATCATGGCGTTGAACATGTCGAAGCCCTCGCGCTGGTACTCGACCAGCGGGTCCTTCTGCGCCATGGCACGGAGGCCGATGCCCTCCTGGAGGTAGTCCATCTCGTAGAGGTGCTCACGCCACTTGCGGTCCAGGACGGACAGCACCACACGTCGCTCCAGCTCACGCATGATGTCCGAGCCGAGCTGCTTCTCGCGCGCGTCGTACTGCTCGTGAATGTCGTCCTTGATGGACTCGCCGATGAACTCGGCCGTGATCCCGGCCCGGTCGCCGGCCGCGTCCTCCAGCTCGTCGACGGTGACCTTCACCGGGTAGAGCTGCTTGAACGCGCCCCACAGCCGGTCCAGGTCCCACTCCTCCGCGAAGCCCTCGGCAGTCTCCTGGCGGATGTAGTCGTCGATCGTGTCGTCCATGAAGTGACGGATCTGGTCCTGCAGATCCTCGCCCTCCAGGACCCGGCGGCGCTCGCCGTAGATGACCTCACGCTGCCGGTTGAGCACCTCGTCGTACTTCAGGACGTTCTTCCGCGTCTCGAAGTTCTGCTGCTCGACCTGCGACTGCGCCGACGCGATCGCCCGCGTCACCATCTTGTTCTCGATCGGCACATCGTCCGGCACATTGGCCATCGACATGACGCGCTCGACCATCTGCGCCTTGAACAGCCGCATCAGGTCGTCGCCGAGCGACAGGTAGAAGCGGGACTCGCCCGGGTCACCCTGACGGCCGGAACGACCGCGCAGCTGATTGTCGATACGCCGCGACTCATGCCGCTCGGTGCCCAGGACGTACAGCCCGCCGAGCTCCTTGACCTCTTCGAACTCCGCCCTCACGGCCTGCTCGGCCTTCTCCAGCGCGGCGGGCAGCGCGGCCGCCCACTCCTCGACGTGCTCGACGGGGTCGAGGCCGCGCTGGCGCAGCTCCGCCTCGGCGAGGTCGTCGGGGTTGCCGCCGAGCTTGATGTCGGTGCCTCGTCCGGCCATGTTCGTCGCGACCGTGACCGCGCCCTTGCGGCCGGCCTGGGCGACGATCGTCGCCTCACGGTCGTGCTGCTTGGCGTTGAGGACCTCGTGCTGGACACCGCGCTTGGAGAGCTGCTGCGAGAGGTACTCGGACTTCTCGACCGAGGTGGTGCCGACGAGGATCGGCTGGCCCTTCTCGTGCTTCTCGGCGATGTCGTCGACGACCGCGGCGAACTTCGCGACCTCGGTGCGGTAGATCAGGTCCGACTGGTCGGCCCGGACCATCGGCCGGTTGGTCGGGATCGGCACCACGCCGAGCTTGTAGATCTGGTGGAACTCGGCGGCCTCGGTCATCGCGGTACCGGTCATGCCGGAGAGCTTGTCGTAGAGGCGGAAGAAGTTCTGCAGGGTGATCGTGGCGAGGGTCTGGTTCTCGTCCTTGATGTCCACCCCTTCCTTCGCCTCGATCGCCTGATGCATGCCCTCGTTGTAGCGGCGGCCGGCGAGGATACGGCCGGTGTGCTCGTCGACGATCATGACTTCGCCGTCGATGACGACGTAGTCCTTGTCCTTCTTGAAGAGTTCCTTGGCCTTGATCGCGTTGTTGAGGTACCCGACGAGCGGGGTGTTCACCGACTCGTAGAGGTTCTCGATACCGAGCCAGTCCTCGACCTTCGAGACACCGGACTCATGGATGGCGACGGTCCGCTTCTTCTCGTCGACCTCGTAGTCGCCGGTCTCCTCGATGCCCTTGAGCGGGTTGCCCGCCTCGCCCTTGGTCAGCCGCGTGACCAGCTTGGCGAAGTCGCCGTACCACTTGGTGGCCTGGTCGGCCGGGCCGGAGATGATCAGCGGCGTACGGGCCTCGTCGACGAGGATCGAGTCGACCTCGTCGACCACGGCGAAGTTGTGGCCGCGCTGGACGAGCTCGTCGGCCGACCACGCCATGTTGTCGCGGAGGTAGTCGAAGCCGAACTCGTTGTTCGTGCCGTACGTGATGTCGCAGGCGTACTGCTCACGACGCTGGGCCGGCGTCATGTTGGCGACGATGCAGCCGACGGTCAGGCCCAGGAACTTGTGGACGCGGCCCGTCAGTTCGGAGTCGCGCTCGGCCAGGTAGTCGTTGACCGTGATCAGGTGCACGCCCTTGCCGGAGAGCGCGTTGAGATACGCGGGCAGGGTGCCGACCAGGGTCTTGCCCTCGCCGGTCTTCATCTCGGCCACGTAGCCGAGGTGGAGGGCTGCGCCGCCCATCATCTGAACGTCGTAGTGGCGCTGTCCGAGGACCCGCTTGGCGGCCTCACGGACGGTCGCGAATGCTTCGGGGAGCAGGTCGTCCAGGCTCTCGCCGTCCGCGTACCGTTCCTTGTACTCGTCGGTGAGCGCCCGCAGCTCGGCGTCGGAGAGGGTGACGAAGTCCTCTTCGATGGAGCTGACCTGGTCCGCGATGCGGTGCAGTTTGCGCAGGATCTTGCCTTCGCCTGCACGCATGAGCTTGTTGAAGACGGACACTGAGGCTGGTCTCCTTGCCGGTCGGGCCTGGCACTGGGTCGTGTTATGGACTCTGGCGCGGGCACGGCAGGTGGGCCCCACCGCAACGGCCATCGTAAGCGAGGACCCCGCCGCGCCGGGAGGGCTGCCGCGCCGTCGGCCCCGCCGTCCCTTCCGAGACAACGGCCGACGAGCGCCGAAGGTGCCGGGAAGTCCGAAAAGTGTTCGCTTCGAACGCGGCACCTCCGCAGAATCCGTACATGGAGCCGATCACCCTCGCCAGCGACCGTCTGCTGCTGCGCCCCTTCACTGGCGGTGACACGGACGCGATCCACGCCGCCTGTCAGGACCCGGACATCCAGCGGTGGACGGTGGTGCCCTCCCCGTACAGCCGCGCCGACGCGGAACTCTTCGCGAAGAAGCTGTGCCCCGGCGGCTGGCACGACGACTCCATGTACAACTTCGCGGTGGTCCTGCGCGAGAGCGGGGCCCTGACCGGTGCGCTCGGTATCAACCGCCGCAATCTCCCGAACACGTACGAGGTGGGCTTCTGGACCGCCGAGGAGCACCGGGGCCGCGGCTATACGACGGAGGCGGTGCTGACCGCCGCCCGCTGGACCTTCACCGCACTCGGCGGTGACCGGCTGGAGTGGCGTGCCGAGGTGGGCAACCTCCCCTCGCGTGCCGTAGCGCTGAGAGCTGGATTCCGGATGGAGGGCGAACAGCGGTCGGGCCTGCTCAACAAGGGAGTACGGCGCGACTCCTGGATCGGTGCGCTGCTCCCTTCCGATCTCGGCCTGCCGGGCGCCCACGCCTATCTGCCCGCCCCCTGACGAAGTCCACAGCTCCCCGGCCGGATGTCAGTGGCTGCCTCTAGGGTGCGAGGCATGACGTCTGTGCCGCCTCCCGCCGCTGAACTCTCCGCCGACCAGGCCCGCAGAATCGCCCTGCGCGCCCAGGGCTTTCTCGGCGCTCCGGACCGCCGGGCCGGGGTTCCTGGCGTGCTGCGGCATCTCGGCGCCGTGCAGCTCGACACGATCTCGGTGCTCGCGCGATCACACGAACTGATTCCGTACGCGCGCCTCGGCGCGGTCGGCCGGCGCACCGTGGAGGAGGCGTACTGGGCCGGCGGCCGCACCTTCGAGTACTGGTCGCACGCGGCCTGCATCCTGCCGGTCGAGGAGTGGCCGCACTTCGCCTTCCGCCGCCGCGCCTACCGCGCGCGCCCGCACTGGCACCACGACCTGCCGGACGGCGCGTACGAGACGGTGATCAAGCAGCTGCGCACCGAGGGCCCACTGACGGCGACGGAGCTGGGCGGCGCGAAGAACGGCGGGGAGTGGTGGGACTGGTCGGCGTCGAAGGTCGCCGTCGAGCGCGCCCTGATGTACGGCGAGGTGGTGTGCACCGAGCGCCGCAGCTGGAAGCGGGTGTACGACCTCGCCGAGCGGGCCCTGCCCGATGACGTGCTGCACGACGATCTGGACGACACCGAGTGCCTGCGACGGCTGGTCGCCCTCGCGGGGCAGTCCCTGGGGGTGGGCACCCGCGCTGACATCGCGGACTACCACCGGCTGAGGGGCGAGCAGTTCGACGCGGTGGTGGAGGACTCCGGACTGGTGCCGGTGACGGTGCAGGGCTGGGCGAAACCGGCCTGGGCGGACCCGGCGGCGCTGGCCTCGGAGCCGCGCGGGCGGCATCGTACGACGCTGCTGTCGCCGTTCGACTCCCTGATCTGGGAGCGGGCGCGCACCGAGCGGATCTTCGGTTTCACCCACCGCCTGGAGGCCTACGTCCCCAAGCCCAAGCGGGTCCACGGATATTTCGCGATGCCGCTGCTGGCAGGCGGGAAGCTGCAGGGCCGCGTCGACCCGGCGCGCGAGGGCAGCACGCTGGTCGCCCGCCAGGTGTCGCTGGCCGGCAGGAAGGCCGTGGTGCCGATGGCCGAGGCGCTGGTGGAAGCCGCGTCCTGGGTCGGCTGTACGGATGTCCGGCTGGAGCGGGTCGACGCACCGGAGCTGCGGGAGCCGCTCACTCAGGAGATAGCCCGCGCCCTGGCCTGAGCCGGTGTTCCCCTGCCCTCACCTGATCTCAAGGATCTTCTCCCGCATGGCATAGACCACAGCTTCCATCCGGGAGTGCAGCTGCAGCTTCTCCAGAATGTTGCGGACGTGGTTCTTCACGGTGTTCTCGGAAATGAACAGTTCCTTCGCGATATCGCGATTGTTCATGCCGGTCGCAACGAGTTTGAGGACTTCGAGTTCCCGGTCGGTGAGCCGCGGCGCGGGTACCAGCCGGCGCTCGTCGGTCCGCTGGATCATCGACTTGAACTCGGTGAGCAGCTTGGACGCCATGGAGGGGCTGATCTGGGACTGCCCGTCGGCGACCGCGCGAATGGCCGTGGCCACTTCGTCCGTGGAGATCTCCTTGAGGAGATAGCCGGTGGCGCCGGCCTTGATCGCGTCGTAGAGGTCGGCCTCCTCGTCACTGATCGTCAGCATGATGATCTTCGCGCTGGGGGCCACCTCCTTGATGGAGGTGCAGGCCTCGATGCCCCCGCGCTTGGGCATCCGTACATCCATCAGCACGATGTCGGGAAGCAGATCTGCGGCCTTGTCGACCGCCTCCGACCCGTCACCCGCCTCGCCGACGACCTGGATGTCCTCCTCCTGGGCGAGGACGATCTCCAGGCCCCTGCGGAAGAGCGCGTGGTCGTCGACCACGAGGACTCTGATCGGCTCCTTGCGGAAACCGTTGTCCATGTCCGCGCCGGCTCCGGCGATCTCGTCGGCATCGTTCACATCGCGCATGGGCCCGAAGGTGTCCGCCATCGTTCCTCCCCCTGAAGGCCGTGGCCTGAAGTTCACACACTGTCCGCCAACGGCAGTTCACAGAGCACCGATTGGCTTGGGACGCCATGATTCCATGCCTGGACGACAGAGCGGTGATCCCGTGGTCGCACGCGGGTGCCCCTGGGAGCTCACAGGCACTCCAGGGGCACCGCGAAAGCGTGGCGTCAGCCGCCGAGCGCACCGCCTGCGCCGCCCGCCTCGTCGGCGGCCAGCGGGTCGGTCCTCAGGTGAATGACACCGTAGTCATAGGCATGCCGTCGGTAGACGACACTGGGTTCCTTGGTCTCGGAGTCGACGAACAGATAGAAGTCGTGCCCGACCAGCTCCATCTCGTAGAGCGCCTGGTCGAGCGACATCGGTGCGGCGACGTGCGTCTTCTCGCGCATCACCAGCGGACCCTCGCCCTGAACCTCCAACGAGCCGAACCTGGTGGTGGGCACCGACTCGGCGGACTCATTGGCGACCAGGTCGCCCTCGCCGTTGAACGACGCCGCACCCGGCACGGTCTCGGCGACCTCGGCAGCAGGGATCCGGCCATTGCCGCGGCGGCTGTAGCGCTTGTCGTGCTGCTTGCGCAGCCGCGCCTCCAGCTTGCCGGTGGCCAGGTCCAACGCTGCGTACGGGTCGCCTGCGGCCGCTTCCGCCCGGATGACCGGACCGCGCGAGCGGAGCGTGATCTCCACCCGGTCGGAACGGTCGGCCTGACGGGGGTTCGGCTCCTTGGACACCTCGACGTCGAGGCTGATCACCTTGCCGTCGAACTTCTGGATCTTGTCCAGCTTCAGCTTCTCGGCCACGTGCTTGCGGAACCGCTCGGGCACCTCGGTCTTGCGGCCCTTGACGACGATGTCCACGCAGAACTCCGTTCCCGGATCGCTCCGCTCAGGGGCGGAGCATCTCCCTTTTGCACCAGGCCCCGGTGACAACCGGAGCCGCGGACTCGGTGACTTCCACCTCCTCCTCCCCCATCGGCGAGGTCTCCACCCCGCCGAATTTCCAGCGCCTGGACTACTGGTGTGTTGCCTGCCCGAAACCTGGTGGTGCATTCATCGAGGTCCGGCATTCACCATTCCTCACAACTGAACATAGCCTGCCTGGCCGGATGTCGGCACCCGCTACTCGCGCGTACCTCCGTTCGGGCTGTTTTCCCTACTCATTACCTGCAACGATGCAAGTTCATTGACAGTTCCGGTTTATTTCGAAGGCCGAGGGAGAGACTGCGACAACGGCCGCCTGCCCGCCACCGGGAGCGGGCACGTGCCCGCACGCCGCTGCCACCGCCCGAGCCGCCTCGGCGAGCGAGGCTCCCGTCGTCAGAAGGTCGTCCACCAGCACCACCCGTCCGGCCGCAAGCAGCCGCTCGCCCCCGGCCACGACCTCCAGCGCCCCTGCCAGATTCACCTGCCGCTGCCGGGCGCCCAGCCCCGCCTGGTCGGCCACCGCGCGCCGTTGCCGGAGCACCGCGACCACCTGGGCCCGGGTGCCGCCGCGCCTCAGCTCTCCCGCCGCGGCCAGTGCGATCCTGCGCGTCGGATCGTGGCCCCGTGCCGCCACCGCCCGCCGCGCCGACGGCACAGGTACGAGCAGCAGCGGGCCGGCCGCACCCGTATGCCCCGTCCCGGCCCGTACGGCCCCCGCCAGGGCCTTGCCGAGCGCCCCGGCCAGCCCCAGCTCACCCCGCTCCTTGTGGGCCAGCAGCACGGCACGTACCGCGTTCTCGTACGCGGCGGCCGCGTGCACCACCGGCAGGCCCACGGGCTCCGGGACGGGCCGCACCCGGCGCGGAACCCCGCCGTGCAGCTCCGCACGGCATTCCTCGCACAGCTCCACGCGCGGCCTGCCGCAACCGCCGCAGGAAACCGGCAGCACCAAACCGGAGATCTCCCGCCACCACCCCCGCATGACTCCACTGTGCGCTTCCCGGCGCGAGCGAGCCACCCCTGTGGAAAACAGCAGGCCACCCTCTGTGGGCAGCGGGACAGCGCGGAACTGGCCTCGCGCCTCTCAGCCCGGGGAGACCTGCGACGCTCAGCCCGGGTAGACCAGCGACGAACCTTTCTTGACGACCGTCTGCCAGTTGTCGCCGGGCGACAGTTTCACGATCCCGTCGCTGGACGTGACCGCCATCAGCGGAAGCTGCTCGTCGTCCGCCGCCGCGACCGACGACACCTGGTTCACGCCGGGCAGCACGCCCGACGCGGATGTCGAGCCGTCCGCCTGCACATAGCGCACCTGCTGCACGCCGCCCTGCTCCTTGCCGACCACCACGAGGCGGCTGCGGCCCGACCACGACATCGCCGTCACGTCCATCAGCTGCGGGGCCGCCTGACGCAGCTCCACCACCGACACCTGCTGCTCCGACGCCGGCCCGCGCCGCTCGATCCGGCCGATCTTCAGCGTGTTGCGGTTGTCCTGGTTCACCAGCAGGGCGATCCGCACACCGTCCGCGGACATGCGCAACGCCTCGATCCGCCCGCCACCCAGATCCGGCACGGCGACCTCCTGCGGCTGGCCGGTGCCACCGGTCAGCCGCAGCAGTCTGGTGTTGCCGGGATCCCGGTCGGCCACCCACAGGTCGCCCCGGCCGTCCCAGCTCGGTGTCGACAGACGGTTCTTCGCGTCGTGGGCCCTGCTGGTCACCGAGGCATCGGGAAGCTCGCCGTCGGTGATGATGGACGACACGTAGAGAGACGCTCCGTCGCTCGAGACCGCCGCCGCCGACTGCTCGTCCCTGGCCACACCGACCGCGCCCATCGGCACCGGTCCGTCACCGAACGGGCCGGTCACCGCCTCCGGGGCTCCACTTCCCTTGGTGCTGCCGGGAATTCGTTCCACATGCCCCTTGTCATCGATGAAGTACTGGCTGTCCGGACCGCTCGACGAACCGTCAGGAGCGAACTCCTCCGCCTGATCCGCCCCGAGCAGACACAGCGGGGAGCCGTCGGAGCGCTGCAGCTCGACCTGCTCGACCCGTGCGGACGTCAGATCCCTCAGGGTGTAGAGGATCTGCGAGGCCATCATGCGACAGGAACGCTGCCCGACGCCGTCCGCCTTCTTGTCGAGCGGGACCTTCAGTACGTTGCGGTCGTCGGGCGCCAGCGAAGTGACCCCCTTCTTCAGCGCCGTACCGGGAGGGAACCGGGACGCGACCACCGGCCGCAGCCAACTGGTCGGCCCCGCGAGGAGGCTGCGCACGGACTGCGTCACGGTGTCCATCCCCGTGACGGGATCCGTCCGGCTGCGCAGATACACGGGGTCGGCGACCAGGGTCGACTGCGCCTCGGGCCGCCCCGTCGCGAAGTAGTACTTGTTGACGGAACGGTAGAGGCGCTTGAAGTCGGACTGCCCGAGCAGAAGACCGTCCGGCACCTGGTCGATCCGCCACTCCTTGCCGTCCGGCCCGTTCTCCTTCACCAGGTGCAGGGTCTGGTTGTAGTCGGTGGGCGCGAGCGGCTGATAGGCGCTCTGGGCGTCGACCGTCGCCACCTTCTCACCGGTCAGGGTGTAGGTGACCTCGGTGATGTTGCGGTCGTTCTCACGCAGAGACCGGTCGTTCCTGTTCGGCGCCTTGGTGAGCACGGTGGTGAATGCGTTCGGCTTCCACGTCTCGGCAGCCTTCTTCGTCAGGTACTGACGGGTCGTCCTGAAGCGCGGGTCATCACTGGTCATGGACTCCAGGAAGCCGTCGACCACCTCGTTGGGCGTGGCGTTGTCGCGCGGCGCGACGGCGTACACCTGCACCTGGGAGTCGCCGGGCTGCGAGGCGTCGACCGCTTTGACGTCCCCAGTGACGGGCATCGAGCCGCACGCGGACAGCAGCACCATGCCGCTTCCGAGCAGTGCGAACAGCCCCAGCACCCGCCCATGGCCGTCCCTGCGACGGTCAGTGCCCACGATTCGTTTCCCCCCGCTCCGGGCCCTGCGCCCCGGTGTCGAATTCGCCGCCCGGCCGGTCCTCGGCAGGCCGGGCGACCACCCGTGCGCCGCTTCCAGGAAGGGCCGCCGGATGCACCGAGGCCGGCGCCGTCCGCGGAGCCACAGAGGTACGGGCCGGCACGGGCAGCGCGGGCCGGTCACTGCCGCCCGGCTGGGCCGGCACAGCCGTCAGCCGGTGCTCGCTCCCGGACTTCGGCACGGCCCGCTCACGGCTCTCCTTGTTGCGACGGGAGTCCTCGGGTTCCAGTGGTATCGGCGATCCGCGCAGCGGCTCGTCCGCCGTACGCGGCAGGGTCAGCCGGAACTGCGAACCGCCACCGGGCTCGCCCCATGCCTGCAGCCACCCACCGTGCAGCCGGGCGTCCTCCACCGCGATGGAGAGCCCGAGACCGGTACCGCCGGTGGTCCGCGCGCGAGCCGGGTCCGCCCGCCAGAAACGGTTGAACACACGCGTCGCCTCGCCCGGCTTGAGGCCCACTCCGTAGTCCCGGACGGCCACGGCGACCGCGCCTCCGGCCACCCCCATCCGCACCACGACATCCCGGCCCTCGCCATGCTCCACGGCGTTGACCACGAGGTTGCGCAGGACTCGCTCGACGCGTCGCGCGTCGGCCTCCGCAATCACCGGCTGCTCGTCGCCGACCACCCGGATCCGGGTGCCCTTGCGCTCGGCCAGCGGCTCGGCCCCGCCGATCACCCGTCGTACGACCTGACGCAGATCTATCGGCTCCGCCTCCAGCGCCGCAGCACCCGCGTCGAACCGGCTGATCTCCAGCAGATCGGAGAGCAGTGACTCGAACCGGTCGAGCTGGTCCCCCAGCAGCTCCGCAGAGCGCGCCGTCACGGGATCGAAGTCGCTGCGGGCCTCATGGATGACATCCGCGGCCATCCGTACAGTCGTCAGCGGTGTCCTCAGCTCGTGGGAGACATCGGAGACGAAGCGCCGCTGCATGCGGGAGAGCTCTTCGAGCTGCTGGATCTTCAGCTGCAGGTTCTGCGCCATCTTGTTGAAGGCCTCACCGAGCCGGGCGATGTCGTCCTCGCCGGTGACCTTCATCCGTTCCTGGAGCCTGCCGGCGGACAGCCGCTCGGCAATGCCGGCCGCCATCCGTACGGGCGTGACGACCTGCCTCACCACGAACCAGGCGATGGCCCCGAGCAGTACGACCACGAAGAGCCCCGCGGTGGCCAGCGTGGTCTTGATCAGCGTCAGCGACTTCTCCTCCTGCGTCAGCGGGAAGAGGTAGTAGAGCTGATACGGATTGTGGTCGATGTCGTAGAGCCGCTTGCCCACGACGAGTCCGGGCTGCGGATCCTGCCCGTTCGCGTACTGGATCTCGGAGTACGTCTGGAACGCCCCGGGCCCCTTGTTCACGGCATCCCGCAGACGCTGCGGAATACTCACCGCCTCTACGCTGCCGGAGCCGCGTGGGGCACGCGTTCCCTCGTCGGCGCTGAGCGCCACCACGTTGAAGGCGTTCTTTCCGCCGCTGGCGAGCTGGTCGACGAGCTCGGTCCGCCAGGAGTTGTTGGCGGTGGTGCCGTCCGTCGTGTCACCGCCCTGACCACCGGGGGCGAGCGGAGCGTTCGCCTTTTCCTGCGCAGCGGCGAAACCGCCGGCCGCCTGCGTCTGGGCGGCCTTGCCCTTGGCCTCGAGCAGGCCGTTGCGCACCTGCCCGATCACGACCAGCCCGAGGAGCAGCACCACGCCGAGCGACATGAGCAGCGTGCCCGCGACAACCCGCAGCTGGAGGTTGCGTCGCCAGAGCCGCACGGCGGGCAGCAGCGGACGCCGCACCCAACGCATCAGCAATCGCGGCACGGGTCCGCCGGGCGCCCGGTCGTGGAACAACCGGCCGCCCTGCAGCAAGCGCCCGATCTGGAACGCCTTGTGTCCCGGACCGGCAGCCCGCTCCGCACGGGCTCCCGGCTCCCCGGGCTGCGGAGCAGCGCTACTCGGGGGCATCTCAGCTCGGTCCGGCCTTGTAGCCGACCCCTCGGACGGTCACCACGATCTCCGGCCGCTCCGGGTCCTTCTCGACCTTGGAGCGCAGTCGCTGGACATGCACATTCACCAGCCGGGTGTCGGCGGCGTGGCGGTATCCCCACACCTGCTCGAGCAGCACCTCGCGGGTGAAGACCTGCCACGGCTTACGGGCGAGCGCGACCAGCAGGTCGAACTCCAGCGGGGTGAGGGCGATCGACTGCCCCTCCCGCTTCACCGAGTGACCGGCCACATCGATGACCAGGTCCCCGATGGCCAGCTGCTCCGGCGCCGGTTCCTCGGACCTCCGCAGACGTGCCCTGATCCGGGCGACCAACTCCTTAGGTTTGAACGGTTTGACGATGTAGTCGTCGGCCCCGGACTCCAGACCCACCACCACGTCAACCGTGTCGCTCTTGGCAGTGAGCATGACGATCGGCACACCCGACTCAGCCCTGATCAACCTGCAGACCTCGATGCCGTCCCTACCGGGCAGCATGAGATCCAGCAGTACCAGGTCCGGCTTGGCCTCACGAAATGCGGCAAGTGCCTTGTCGCCGTCCGCTACGAACGACGGCTCGAACCCTTCACCACGCAGCACAATCCCGAGCATCTCGGCCAGTGCGGTGTCGTCGTCGACGACAAGGACGCGTCCCTTCATAATCGACATCATCCCATTAGCTAATCGTTACCTGCGATGATCTGGCACACAGCTCTGCCAGCCCTACACCCGTGACCGGGGAAATTGCGCCCTCTTCCGTGACGATCGCCGTGACCAGCTCCGGCGGTGTGACATCGAACGCGGGGTTGTACGCGGTGGTTCCCACCGGCGCCACGAGCAGCCCGCCGACATCCGTGCCCATCGCCCCGGCCTGCGATAATGTGAGCTCCGTCACTTCGGCGCCCGGTCGCTGCTCAACGACGATCGATGCCCCGTTCGCGGTGCCCAGATCCACGGTCGTGGTCGGCGCGACCACGATGAACGGTACGTGGTGGTACTTCGCGAGCACTGCCAGCGGATAGCTCCCCACCTTGTTCGCCACCGACCCGTCGGCGGCGATGCGGTCGGCACCGATGAGTACGGCATCCACCTCCCCAGCGGCGAACAGCGACCCTGCGGCGTTGTCCGTGAGCAGCCTGTACGGCATTCCGTTGCGCGCCGCCTCGTACGCCGTCAGCCGGGCTCCCTGGAGCAGCGGGCGCGTCTCGTCCACCCACAGCCGCCGCAGCCGCCCCTCCCGGTGCGCCCCGAGCGCCACGGCGAAGGCAGTGCCCTCGCCGCCGGAGACGAGCGACCCGGTATTGCAGTGCGTCAGCAAGCGATGCTCACCGCCGCCGGGCAGCAGTTCGCCCAACAGGGCGAGGCCGTACCGCGCCATGCGCCCACTGGCCTCGGCGTCCTCCCGGTGCAACGCCCTGGCCTCGGCCAGGGCGACCGCTGCGGCTTGCTCCGGACCCGTCCCTTTCCCGATGGCCTCCCGATACGCCCCAGCAGCCCGCCGCACCCCGTAACCGAGATTCACCGCGGTGGGCCGCGCCCGCTCCAGCAATTCCGCGGCCTTCGCCACGTCGTCCCCCCGCACAGCCGCGAGCGCCACACCATAGGCCCCCGCGATACCCAGCAACGGGGCGCCGCGCACCGCCTGCGTCCGGATCGCCCGCACCAGAGCAGGCACATCGGTGCACACGAGCTCGGCTTCCTCCGCCGGCAGCTGCGTCTGGTCGAGGAGCACCAGTGCGGGACCTTCGGGAGGCTCGGCCCAGCGAAGTACGGGAAGCGGTGGAGGCCCGATGCCCTCCGGCGATTGCGCGTCCTGATCAGCCATCCGTCCAGTCTGCCCGGCGAGCTGCCCACAAATGAAGGTACGAAGGAGATGGAGCGCCCGGCCCATACCGGAGCAACGCGTGGCACGATGGCTGCCAACCTGCCGCGCCGATGAGCGGACAGGACCATGAAGGAGCGAGAATGAACGACACTCCGGGCTGGGCCTCGCCCGGATCTGCCCCCTCCGAGGGCCAGGGCGCCGATGTCCCCCGGCCCTCCGAGCCCGTCGACGGCAGCGGTCCGGCAGGGAACTGGTCCCCCACGCAGCCGCCCGCAGGGCAGTGGTCCCCACCGAGCGCTCCCGGCACAGGACCTGGCGCACCGCCCCCTACTGCGGGCTGGGGCCGCGGGCCTCAGGGACCCGGCTGGGGACAGCCGCCCCTCGCTGCCAAGCCCGGTGTCATCCCGCTCCGGCCTCTCGGCGTCGGCGAGATCCTCGACGGTGCGGTCTCCACGATGCGCGCCCACTGGCGCACGGTCCTCGGGATCACACTCGCCGTGTCCGTGATCGCGCAGGTCGCGATCATCCTCGTGGAACGTTTCCTGCTGCCGAAGCCTCCGCAGGTCGATCCGAACGCCACCGGTGCGGAAGCACTGCGACAGGCCGCCGACTCGGCCCAGTCGGCCGTGTTCAACAGCGTGCCCTCCATGCTCATCACCATGATCGCCACGCTGATCACGACATCGGTGCTGACCGTGGTGATCAGCCGCTCGGTGCTCGGCCGTCCCGTGACCCTCTCCGACGCCTGGGCCGAGGCCCGGCCCAGGCTTCCGCAACTGCTGGGACTGACCCTGCTGCTGGCCCTGATCAGTGCCGCCATCATGGCGCTGGGCCTGCTGCCGGGCATGCTCATCGGCTCCGCCGCCGGTGCCGGACTCGTCCTCGTCGGATTCATGGGCGCGGTCGTTGTCGTCATCTGGCTGATGGTCCGCTTCAGCCTCGCTCCGTCGGCCCTGATGCTGGAGCGGCAGTCGATCACGACCTCCATGCGCCGTTCCACGAAGCTCGTCCGGGGCGCCTGGTGGCGGACTTTCGGCGTCCTGGCGCTGACCTGGCTGCTGACCTTCATCGTGGCCCTGATCGTCGCCATCCCGTTCGGTGTCGTCGCGATGGCCGTGGACGGCGAGGGAATCGGCTCCGCCCTCACGAGTGGCGACGCGGACTTCGGCTGGCCCTTCCTGATCGTCTCCGGTATCGGCGAGGTGATCATCGCGACGATCACGTACCCGCTCTCCGCCGGCGTGATGGCACTGCTCTACATCGATCAGCGCATCCGCCGCGAGGCACTCGACCTCGAACTCGCCCGGGCAGCAGGCCTGCCGGGATACGACACCGGGAGCTGATGCCGTGCCGGGGGTGGGGGGCACCACAGCAGTACGGCTACTGATCCACGCGAGCGGCGACATACCCGTGGACACCCCACGTGTCCCTGCCCGCGAGGCGGCAGAGCACGAACTGTCCAAACCGATGTACCACGAGAACGATCCCAACCTTCTCCAGCAGGGTCTCGACCGGCTCTGGGACTGGATCGGCGAACTCCTGGACACGGCCTCCAGCGCCGCACCGGGTGGACCGCTCGGTCTGATCGCTCTCATGCTGCTCGTCGTGGGCCTGGTCGCCGCACTCTGGTGGCGGCTGGGCACTCCGAGTCGCCCTGTGCGCTCCGCGGACGCCCTTTTCGACGACAGCCCCCGCAGCGCGACCGAACACCGTAGGGCCGCCGAGGCCCACGCCGCCGCCCAACGCTGGAACGAGGCGGTCCAGGAACGGATGCGCGCCGTCGTCCGCTCCTTGGAAGAGCGCGCCCTGCTCGACCCCCGTCCCGGACGCACCGCCGACGAGGCGGCCGCCGAAGCAGGCCGCCCGCTGCCCGCACACGCAGCGCGGCTCCACGCAGCCGCCAGAGAATTCGACGACGTCACATACGGCGGCCGCACCGCCGACCAGCAGGCATATCTCGCCGTACGCGCTCTGGACCTCGATCTCGAAACCGCCAAGCCTGTCCTGACAACCGCGGCCCGGGGAGCAGCCGAATGACCGAGGTCACCGCCGCCCCCACCTCTGCAGCCCTCACCCCTCACCAGATCTGGGTCCGCGTCCGCGGTCTCCTCCTCGCCCTCCTGGTACTCGTCGCCGCCGGCATCGCCCTGGCCACCGTCCGCTCCGGCGACCAGCACGGCCGCCTCGATCCTCGCTCCGCCGACCGCTACGGAAGCCGGGCCGTCGCCGAACTTCTCAAGGAACGCGGCGTCTCCATCCACGTGGTGACCACGCTCGACGACGCCACCGCCAGACTCGGTCCCGACACCACGTTGCTCGTCGCCTCCCCCAATCTGCTGGTACCGCGCCAGCAGCGCGAACTCCGTGCCGCGACCGACAGCTCGGCCGGCCGCACCGTCCTGCTCGCAGCTGGCCCGCCCTCTGTGCGCACGTTGGTTCCAGGAGTCACGGCAGAGCCCGCCGGACCAGTAGCCCCCCGGGCCCCCGAATGTTCCCTGCCCGCCGCCCGCAGCGCCGGCGATGTCGAGACGGGAGGCTTCCGTTACGCCTCGTACGGACTGGACACTGTCGGCTGCTTCCCCAGCGGCGGCCTCCCCACCTTGCTCCTGGTCGAACGGGGCGGGGGCGACACCGTGCTCCTCGGCTCCCCCGATCTTCTTCACAACAGCAGTCTCGTCAACCAGGGCAATGCGTCCCTGGCCGTACAGCTTCTCGGTTCCCGCCCTCATCTGGTCTGGTACCTCCCCTCACTCACTGATTCATCGGCTGCTGCCGAGGACGGGGACACCGGCGGCAACGGCACCCCTGACGACCGCAGCTTCGCCGACCTGATCCCTCCGGGCTGGTTGTGGGGCACGCTGCAACTCGCACTGGCCGCCGTTCTCGCCGCCATCTGGCGCGCCCGCCGTCTGGGTCCCCTGGTGACCGAGCGACTGCCCGTGGCCGTCCGCGCCTCGGAATCCACCGAGGGTCGGGCCCGCCTCTACCGCAAGGCGAACGCCCGCGACCGGGCCGCCGACTCGCTGCGTTCCGCCACCCGCGCCCGCATCGCCCCGCTCATCGGCATCTCACTGCGCGACGCCCACTCCCCCTCAATCCTTGTCCCTGCCGTTTCCGCTCGCCTGAGCAGCACTGACGACAGCGTCCAGACATTGCTCTTCGGACCGGCCCCGTCCGACGATGCCGCTCTTGTTCAACTGGCAGACCAACTCGACACCCTCGAAAGTGAGGTACGCACGTCATGAGCGCCCCGCCCCCAGTGCCCGCCGGGACCACCGAGCCCCTCGGGAACGGCGACACAGCCCGCGCATCCCTGGAAGCGCTGCGCTCAGAGATCGCCAAGGCCGTGGTCGGTCAGGACCCTGCCGTCACCGGACTCGTCGTCGCACTGCTCTGCCGGGGCCATGTGCTCCTCGAAGGTGTCCCCGGAGTGGCCAAAACCCTCTTGGTCCGGGCTCTCGCCGCCTCACTCGAACTCGACACCAAGCGCGTCCAGTTCACCCCCGATCTGATGCCCAGTGACATCACCGGCTCACTGGTCTACGACGCCCGCACGGCCGAGTTCTCGTTCCAGCCCGGCCCCGTCTTCACCCATCTGCTTCTCGCCGACGAGATCAACCGCACTCCTCCCAAGACGCAGTCCTCCCTCCTGGAAGCCATGGAAGAGCGCCAGGTCACCGTCGATGGGACCCCTCGACAGCTGCCCGACCCCTTCCTCGTGGCCGCGACACAGAATCCCGTCGAATACGAGGGCACCTACCCTCTCCCAGAGGCCCAACTGGACCGGTTCCTCCTCAAACTGATCGTGCCCCTGCCTTCGCGGGAAGAGGAGATCAACGTCCTCACCCGTCATTCCGAAGGCTTCAATCCGCGTGACCTGAAGTCGGCCGGCATACGCCCTGTCGCCGGCGCGGCTGATCTGGAAGCCGCCCGAAACGCAGTCGCCCGGACCAAGGTCTCTCCCGAGATCGCCGGCTACGTCGTCGATATCTGTCGTGCCACGCGTGAATCCCCCTCGCTCTCCCTCGGCGTCTCTCCCCGAGGCGCCACCGCTCTGCTGTCGACCGCCCGTGCCTGGGCCTGGCTCACCGGCCGTGACTACGTCATTCCGGATGATGTGAAAGCCCTGGCACTCCCCACGCTTCGTCATCGCATCCAGTTGCGGCCCGAGGCGGAGATGGAGGGTGTCACCCCCGACTCCGTCATCACAGCCGTCCTCGCCCACGTCCCCGTACCCCGATGAGGCGGTGACCGTGGCCCTCACCGGACGTACCGCCCTACTGGCCGCCCTGGGGTCACTCCCTGTAGGCATCCTGGCCCCCAGCTGGACTGGGATGCTGGCAGTCAACGCACCGCTCTCTTTGGCAATTCTGTGCGACTATGCCCTGGCAGCACCAGTGCGAACGCTACAGTTCACCCGATCTGGTGATACAAGCGTTCGACTTGGCGAAACCGCCGAAGTGCAACTCACCGTAACCAACCCTTCCCGTCGCAGGCTGCGTGCGCACCTGCGCGACGCCTGGCCACCCAGCAGCTGGCCAACCGGCACGGACCAGGCTTCCTCGCGACACACACTTGCGGTCCCAGCAGGCGAACGCCGTCGGCTGACCACCTTCCTGAGACCAACACGACGGGGTGACCGTCGAGCCGAACGCATCACCGTCCGCTCGTTGGGCCCTCTTGGGCTTGCCGCACGACAGGGGAATCACCAGGTTCCCTGGACGGTACGGGTCCTGCCTCCCTTCACCAGCCGGAAGCATCTGCCGTCCCGCCTCGCCAGACTGCGCGAGCTCGACGGCCGCACCAGTGTCCTCACCCGGGGCGAGGGCACGGAATTCGACAGCCTGCGTGCGTACGTGCCCGGCGACGACACCCGGTCCATCGACTGGCGAGCCACGGCACGTCAGTCCGCCGTCGCAGTGCGCACATGGCGCCCGGAGCGGGATCGCCACATCCTTGTCGTTCTGGACACCGGCCGTACCTCGGCCGGGCGTGTCGGCGACGTTCCCCGTCTGGATGCATCTCTGGACGCGGCCCTCCTACTCACGGCCCTTGCCACCCGAGCGGGCGACCGCGTGGATCTGCTTGCCTACGACCGCCGCATCCGCGCACAGGTTCAGGGCCGGTCCGCGGGAGAAGTGCTTTCGGCCATGGTGAATGCGCTGGCGCCGGTCGAGCCGGCACTCGTGGAAACCGATGCCCGAGGTCTCACCGCCGCCGTGCTCGCCGGTGCGCCTCGTCGCTCTCTCATCGTGCTGCTGACAGGTTTGGACGCAGCCCCCGTGGAAGAAGGCCTGCTCCCTGTACTCGGTCGTCTGACCAAGCGCCATACCGTGCTGGTGGCTTCGGTGGCGGATCCGCATGTCGAGCAGATGACGCATGCGAGAGGCACAGTGGACGCGATCTACGATGCAGCCGCGGGGGCGCAGGCCCAGGCAAGCCGACTCCGCACCGCCGAGCAGCTCCGGCGACATGGCGCGGTGGTTGTCGACGCCACTCCGGACGACCTCGCTCCTGCCCTCGCCGACGCCTACCTCGCTCTCAAAAGCGCGGGGCGGCTCTGACCCGACCCACCGCCCACGGAGTATCGAGCCATCCGTAAGGAAAGGGGCTTCTCCTCTCGCCGTGAACGCGAAAAAGCCCCGTGCCACAAGGGCACGGGGCTTTCCCGTAAAAGGAGTTCGGCGGCGTCCTACTCTC
>NZ_BMTF01000012.1:111791-218326 GCF_014649535.1 Streptomyces gelaticus | reverse complement strand
CCGCACCCAACCCTCCAACACCGATCGCTCAGCATCGGTCAGATCCAGCGGCGCAAGCTTCGGTCCCGGGCGCGTCACGACCCAACTATATGGAAATTTAAGACTCAGGACACTAGATGTTCTGGCGGCCGTAGCGCGCCCTGTACCACGCCACCTGCTCGGCACTCATCGATGAAGAGACGGCATTCACGTCACCGATACGTTCGCCGCCGCGCCGATGCTTCCCCCTCTCATGAGCCCCGCACGCCAGGACGGACACCTGAGAGACAGGTTGCCAGTGCAGGGTGTAGGCAGGAGCGTTGGAATCCGGGACGTCCTCCATGCGCACGCCGCGCTTGGCCAGCAGCCGCTCCAGTTTGTCGAAGCGGAGATGGCGGTCGAAGCGGCCGTACCGCTCGCGAATCACCCTGTTGACAATACTGCCGCCCAAGGATGAAAGCCGATGCACCTGCAGGGTGAAGTGATGTCCCACCCACGGATGGTCGCGCGATTTCCGTCCCCAGAAGAACTCGGCCATTCCGTAGTCACGCCACATGCTCTGGTCGTCAAAGGAGTTCTCGGCGAAGTCGGAACCCAGGATCGCGGTGACCTGGTCGGGGCTGTCCGTCGGCTTGGCGCCGAGCACCGTTCCGGACCTGATCACATCCATGTAGAACGCAAGGGAATGCGGGGTCAACTGACCTTTCCTTGAGGGGGTGAGGTGGTCGACAGTGACCGTCTCAGCATAGGTGACCGGTATGCCATGAAGATCCGCCGGACAGCCTCTCGGCGCGATGAGCAGCCGCGCGGGAGATCAGGAGCATCGATCTGCGGTGGGACCACGTTCGGTTCGGGATTACGACGCACGACGCCGGGTTCAAGCTGACCGACGCCGATTTCGATCTTGCCGCACGCATCGATCAAAATTGCTGCTGCGCACGGCGCTGAGCCATTGGACGGCTGACCCCGTATGCCACGAAACCGCCCCCGGCCGGCCCGCAGGGTGGTTTCCAGTAGTCGGTGCAACACGCTGGCAGTGGTGTGTGCCGCTGGCGCTCCCGATCCCTCAGCCCGAGCCGCCGACCAGTGCCTCGCCGAGCGGGGTGCGTCGGTAGAGCACCGACCGTCCGGACCGGGCGCGGACGAGCAGCCCCGCGCCTCGCAGGATGGCGAGGTGGTCTCCTACCGCGCCGGGTGTCATGGCGAGGCTTCGGGCGAGGTGGCTGGTGCTGGCCGGGGCGTCCAGCGCCACCAGCAGCCGGGCTCGGGCCCGGCCGACCAGAGCGGTCAGTGCGTCCGGTTGGAGGACGGTCTCCTGTTCGCCCCACAGGGCGGCGGTGCCGCGGGCAGGGTAGACCAAGGTCCTGGGCCAGGGGTCTTCCAGGTGGGCGGCGACAGAGGGACCGACGAAGACTGAAGGGATCAGCAGTAGCCCGTCCCCGGCGAGGCGGACTGTTCCGCCGCGGGGGAAGAAGCCGAGTTCGATACCGCCGGCGCGCCAGGCGATGCCTGGGTGCAGGCTCTCGATGGTCGTGGCCCAGCCGTGCTCGCCGATCACACCCACCCGGTGCACGACATCGCGCTCACAGATCGCGCGCAGTTGCGGCCAGTCCGCGGCGAGCAGCTCGTGCCAGGCCTGGTCCATCGCCTCGGCGATCCTGGGGACGGCGTCCGTCGAGTCCAGCACTGCGCGTACGAGGGGATCACGGGCGGACGGGCCGGTCGCGGTGGTGGCGAATCCGTGGCGGGCCGTCTCCAGCGGTGTGGCCCGGATCAGGGCCAGGTCGTCTGCCCAGGTCTGGTTGAGGCCGCGCGGGGGCGGGGCGATGAAGTCCGCGCCGGATCGCGGGGTGTGCAGGGCGAGGACGGCGTTCAGTTCGGTCTCGCAGCGAAGCCGTTCAAAGACCGGCAGGAGTCGGGTGGCCCAGGTTCGCGGCAGTGGCCGGTCCTGGCCGGCGAGCGAACGCAGCAGTGCGCAGAGCTCCATCGCGGGCGACAGTGCGAAGCGGCTGCGTAGCAGGTCCTCGACTGAGACTTCGAAGCGGAGCACCTTGTCATGCTACTGCGGAACACCTGTTCCGATTCGTCCAGTGACGAATCATTGGTGGGTGGCATGTGCGCACCGTGAGGCTGGGCGTCATGACCACAACCGCCGAACCCGAGCAGGGCAACCATCGAGCCACCTACCGGGAGGTGCTGGCCGAGCCGCGATTCCGGTTGCTCTTCTCGACCCGCACCGTCGCGGTCACCGCCGACTCGCTGCGGATCACCACGTTCTCGGTGCTGGTCTTCGCAGCCACCGGCTCCGCGCTGTTCAGTGCACTGGCCTTCGGTATCGGCTTTCTCCCGCAGCTGTTCGGCTCACTGTTGCTGGGCTCGCTGGCCGACCGACTGCCGCCCCGCGCGCTCATCGCCGGCGGCTACGCCCTGGAGTGCGCCGCCGCACTGCTGCTCGCCCTGGTGCGGATGCCGATCGCGGTCAGCCTCGGTGTCGTGGCGCTGGTCGCCCTCGCCACACCGGTGTTCAGCGGCGCGTCGAGTCGGCTGGTCGCGCAGTGGCTGGAGGGCGACGCCTATGTACTGGGCCGTTCACTGAACAACATCGCCTCCTCCGGCGCGCAATTGCTCGGTCTGGCGCTGGGAGGTGTGGCCGTCGCGGTACTCGGCCCACGCCGGGCACTCGCGGTGAGCGCCGTCCTCTACCTCGGCTGCGCGCTCGCCGTCCGCCTCCGGCTTCCCCGGCTGCAGCCGGGAGCGTTCGGCAGCGATCGGGGCGATGGCGGGGCCGTCCGGGCAAGCCTGCGCGGTGCCGGCCTGCTGCTGCGCGGACGCACGGTGCGACGACTGATGCTGGCCCAGTGGCTACCGTCCGCGTTCGTAGCGGGCGCGGAAGGCCTGATCGTCGCCTACGCGGGAGGACGCCACTTCGCGCCCGGCTGGTACGCGGTGCTGATGTCTTGTCTGCCGGTCGGCATGCTTGTCGGCGACCTGCTGGTGGGCCGACTGCTACGGCCACTCACCCGGGAACGACTGGTGGTCCCGCTGATTGCGCTGATGGGACTGCCGCTGGTCGGTTTCGCAGCCGAGCCCGGAGTGGGCGTCTCGTCCTGTCTGCTGCTGCTCTGCGGCTTCGGATTCGCCTACGGTCTCGGCCTGCAACGGCCGTTCCTGGACGCCCTCCCGCAGGATGGCCAGGGCCAGGCCTTCGGCCTGCTCGGCTCCGGCAACATGACGCTGCAGGGTGTCGGACCGGCCTGCTTCGGCTCGGTGGCCACAGGCATCGGCACAGGCGGCGCAATCGCCCTGGCAGGCGGCGCGGCGGTGCTGACCGCCGGCTGGATTCTCAGCTGGCACTCGCACACTTCCCCGGTTCCCGGCCCGAACTGCTCAACGGGATCGGAGAACGGCACCGAACAGCATGCGTGTAGTCCACCTGCGCAGTAACCGTCGCAGGTCGGGTCGGCCGCGAGCCGCTACGTACCCCACCTCCACGTTTCTCTGACAGACAGCCGTCCCCGACAGCTCATTGTTCAGGGCTCGCACGGCGTCCCAGCGGACTCCGGAGTGGCCGCCTTCGGTGTGAGGCCCGGTCTACGGTGTGGCACATGACAGTTCTGATCGTCGGCGGCAGCGGCTTTCTGGGGGCCGAGCTGGTCCGGCAGGCGAGAACCGCGGGACACAGGACGGTCGCGACGTACGCGAACAGGCCGGGCGACGCCTCACCGGCCGCGTGGTATCCACTCGATCTGCGGGACACGGGAAGCCTCGGAGCAGTCATGGCCGAGGTGAGCCCGCATCTCGTCCTCAATGTATCGAGCGGGGCAGCCGACTGGGCGGTCACGGCAGAAGGACCCATCCAGCTCGCGATGGTTGCGGCGAGGTACGGAACCCGCATGGTCCACGTGTCCAGTGACGCGGTGTTCTCCGGTGCCCGGGTCCACTACGACGAGTCGTGTCTCCCTGACCCCGTCACCCCGTACGGCGCAGCCAAGGCCGCGGCAGAGACCGGGGTACTCGCCGTGCATCCGACGGCCGTTGTCGCTCGTACGTCGCTGATCATCGGCCACGGGCGTTCCACGCACGAGCGCATCGTGCACCGACTCGCTTCCGGCGGCGACGGCGCCCTGTTCACCGACGACATCCGCTGCCCGGTGCACGTCGCCGACCTGGCCGCCGCCCTCCTCGAACTGGCGTGGATGGACGTGGCGGGCATCCACCATCTCGCGGGGGCCGACGCGCTGAGCCGTCACGAGCTCGGCATCCTCATCGCCAGGCGTGACGGTCTCGATGCCTCCCGTCTGCCCACGGGACTACGGGCCGAAAGCGCCCTCCCCGGAGCCCTCGACGTACGCCTCGACAGCCGGGCGGCCCGGAGGATCCTGCGGACCACACTGCGCGGTGCCCGGCAGTTCTGCACCGAACCCGAGTGACCACCACGCTCACCGGCACATGAGTGATCCGTCCGCGCACCACATGACGGTGGGCCCGGTGCACGATGCACCGGGCCCACAGAAACGGCGCTGTCTCAGCGCAGGCTCTCCGGGACCTCCGCGACGTGCCGGAGGGGTGTTCCTCCAGGGTGTGGGCGACCGCTCGGCGGCCCTGGCCACGGCCGACCACCTGCGCCTGGCCGCGCCCCGGGTGCTTTTGATCGCTCGGCGCCGGGAGGAGCCGGCCGCCCTCGTCGTCCGAGGCCCCGACGGACCGGCGCCGCCTCCGCGCCGCCTCTACCGCGCGGCGGCCGAGGCGGTGTGCGCGCCCTTCTTGCGTGCGCGGTAGGCGGCTGCCTTGATCTTGTTGCCACAGGACTCCATGCCGCACCACTGCCGCCGCATGCCCCGGGAGCGGTCGATGTAGATACGGGTGCACTCGGGATTGCCGCACTCCTTGAGCAGCGGTACGTCCGGCCCGCTCAGGAGCTCGACCGCATGGCGCGCCACGGTGGACAGGGCTTCGTCCGGCGTTGCTTCCGTCCAGCGGCCCGAGGCGGTGAGCTGCGGTGCGGCGGGCGGCCTGCGCGCCGCACCGTTCAGTACGTCCAGTGCCTCGTCGGCGTACTCCTCACCGAGCCGACGGGCCGTGACCAGTTGGTAGACGGCCTCCCGTACGGTCTTCGCGCGATCGACGTCGGCCTGGTCGCCCGGGAAGACCGCGTCGACGATGCCGGATTCCAGATACCACGCCCGCAGCCGCTCCGGCGTCACGAACATCTCGAACCGCACCGAGCGCCGTGCCCGGAGTGTCGCGGCGAAGTCGAGCGCCGGATTTCCGCATACGAAGACGTGATCCAGATTCACATCACCATTCTGGCAGGTGACTATCGCGTCAGCAAGGCTCGTCACCTGCTGGACCGGTGGCCGTCCGAGTGCTTCCGTCCCGGTGCGCCCGGTCGGAGCGCAGCCGGATCTCGCGGCCCTGCCAGCGCCCGCGCAGCCAGCGGTCGTGGCTGGTCAGGACGATCGCACCGGGCCCCGTGCCCAGGGCCGCCTCCAGCTCGTCGCACAGCCTCGGGGACAAGTGGTTCGTGGGCTCGTCGAGCAGCAGCAGCTCCGGTGGACGCGCCACCAGGAGCGCCAGCGCGAGTCGGCGGCGCTGACCGACCGACAGCCGGCCGACCGGCTTGTCCAGATCCGCCTTGTGCAGCAGACCCAGCGAGCCGAGCGGGACGGCTTCTGCCCGCTCGGCGCCGAGCAGGCGCTCGTAGGTCTCACGCCCGGTCCGGTCGGGCCGGCCGAACACCGTGTCCTGGGCCAGCAGACCCACCGTCAGCCCCTGCCGCCGCCGCACCTCGCCCTCGGCCGCGAGCCGCCCGGCGAGCACGGACAGCAGTGTCGACTTGCCCGCTCCGTTGCCTCCCGTGACGAGGAGGCGCTCGGTCGCCGGTACGTCCAGGCGCTCGACGGCCAGCCGGCCCGGCACCCGCACATCGCGGAGGGAGACCAGCGCATCGTCCACCAACCCCTCGACGGGCGAAACGGCGACGGCGAGCGCGGCCCCGTGGAACCGCAGCGGCTGCGGCGGCTCACCGACCTGCCTGCGCTCCAGCCCGTCCAGCCGACGGGTGGCGTTGCGCACCCGCCGGGAGATCTGGCTCTGCACCCGGCCGCCCCGGTGGCCGTACCCCATCTTCTCGTTGTCGCGCCGCTCCCGGTCGGGCGCCAGGCGGTGCGCGGTCACACCGGCCGAGTGGCGCAGCGCCGCGAGCTCCTCCTGCTCCTCGGCGTACCGCCGCTCCCAGCGTTCCCGCTCGGCACGCTTCTCGGCCAGGTAGGCGCTGTAGTTGCCGCCGTAGCGGACCGGGCCGTCCACGGACGGGTCGAGGTCGATCAGATCCGTGCAGACGGTGTCGAGGAAGGCCCGGTCGTGGCTGGCCACCACGACGACCCCGGGCAGGCCGCGCACCTGCTCCTCCAGGAAGGCGGCGGCGCCGTCGTCGAGATGGTTGGTCGGCTCGTCCAGCAGCAGTGCCGAGGGGCGTCGGACCAGCAGAGCGGCCAGCGCCAGACGGCCGCGCTGCCCGCCGGAGAGGGAGCCGAGCGCCCGGTCGTGCCTGAACGTGCCGAGGCCGAGCCCGTCGAGCACGATCGCGGCACGCCGGTCCGCGTCCCAGACCTCCCGCTCCTGGGCCTGTTCGAGCCGTCGGCCGTACGTGTCGAGCAGCTCGGTGTACCCGGGGGAGTCCTGCGGGGCATGGGCGAGCCGCTCGGTGAGACGTTCGAGCTCGGCCAGGTCGTCGCGGGCCTCGCGCAGGGCTTCGTCCAGCACGTCGGCGATCGTCGACGCGTCGTCGAACGGCATCTCCTGGTGCAGGAAGCCCAGGTCGGCCGGGCGCGTGACGGTCCCGGCATCGGGTTCGTCCACTCCGGCGAGCAGACGCAGCAGCGTCGACTTGCCGACGCCGTTCTCCCCGATCAGCCCGATGCGGTGGCCGGGGGAGGCGGTGAGGGAGACGCCGTCGAGGACCCGCTTGGTCCCCAGGGTGCGGACGACGTCGTGGGCGAGCAGGGCCGGTCGAGACATGGTTGGTCCACCTGACGTGATCGGTGTTCGGCCCGCCGGGTGGTGACCCACCTCGGGCGCGGGCCCGGTCGGCACGTCAGCGGCTCATGCCTCGGGCGCTCCCGTCTCCGTCAGCTCACCGCCGGCCAGCCGCAGCCACCGGCTCACGCCGATCCGGGCCAGAAACGGCTCGTCGTGGCTGACCACCACGAACGCTCCCCGGTACGAGCCCAGCGCGCTCTCCAACTGGCCCGCGCTCACCAGGTCGAGGTTGTTCGTCGGCTCGTCCAGGAGCAGCAGCTGCGGAGCCGGTTCGGCGCACAGGACGCAGGCCAGGGTGGCGCGCAGCCGCTCGCCGCCGGACAGCACCCGGACGGGCAGATGGGCCCGGGGGCCCCGGAAGAGGAAGCGGGCGAGCAGGTTCATCCGCTCCGCCTCCGGCCGGTGCGGCGCGAAAGCGGTGAAGTTCTCGGCGACGGTACGGTCCGGGTCCAGCAGGTCCAGCCGCTGCGAGAGATAGGCGATCCGGCCGTCGGCCCGCTTGATCTGCCCGCCGTCCAGGTCGAGTTCGCCGTTGAGCAGACGCAGCAGCGTGGTCTTGCCGGAGCCGTTGGGACCGGTCAGTGCGATGCGTTCGGGGCCACGGACGGTCAGGTCGATACCGGGTCCGGCGAACACGGTCCGTCCGCCGTGGCTGACCTGCATGTGTTCACCGAGAACGAGGGTGCGCCCGGCGGGTACATCGGTGTCCGGCAGATCCAGCGTGATGCGCTGCTCGTCGCGCAGGGCGCGCCCCGCCTCGTCCAGCCGGGCCCTGGCCTCGCTGACCCGGGAGGCGTGCAGCTGCCCCGACCGGCCCGCGGACTCCTGGGCGCCCCGCTTCATGTTCCCGGCGAAGATACGGGGCAGGCCCGCGTTCTTGAGGTTGCGGGCGGCGTTGCTCGCGCGGCGCTCGGCGCGTTCGCGGGCCTGCTGCATCTCCCGCTTCTCCCGCTTCAGCTCCTGTTCGGCGTTGCGGATGTTCTTCTCGGCGACCTCCTGCTCGGCCCGTACGGCCTCCTCGTACTCGGTGAAGTTGCCGCCGTAGAAGCGCAGTTCACCGCGTTCGAGTTCGGCGATGCGTTCCATGCGGTCGAGCAGCGCCCGGTCGTGGCTGACCAGCAGGAGGCAGCCGCCGAAGTCCTCCAGTACGTCGTAGAGCTTGTGCCGGGCGTCGAGGTCGAGGTTGTTGGTCGGCTCGTCGAGCAGCAGTACGTCGGGCCGCTTCAGCAGCTGGGCCGCCAGGCCGAGCGAGACGACCTGGCCGCCGCTGAGTGTGTTCAGGCTCCGGTCGAGGGTGAGATCGGCGAGGCCGAGCCGGTCCAGCTGGGCGCGGGTGCGTTCCTCGATGTCCCAGTCGTCGCCGATGGTTGTGAAGTGTTCCTCGCTCACGTCCCCGGACTCCACGGCGTCCAGGGCCCGGATCACCGGGGCGATGCCCAGGACCTCGGCGACCGTGAGGTCGCGGGTCAGGGGGAGGTTCTGCGGGAGATAGCCGAGCGTGCCGCCCACGGAGACGGACCCGGTGCCGGGGTGCAGCTCACCGGCGATGAGCTTGAGCAGGGTGCTCTTGCCGGAGCCGTTGGGTGCGACCAGGCCCGTCCGGCCGCTGCCCAGGGTGAAGGACAGGTCCTCGAAGACCGGGGTGTCGTCGGGCCAGGCGAAGGACAGGTTGGAGCAGACGACGAAGGCGTCGGACATGAAGAGACCTCGAATGAGATACGGGCAGGCAGAGACTGGTGCCCGGGACATGGAAGAAGGGGACGACTGAGCGGCCACGACGGCGATGCTCCTGGGCATCGGCCGGCGGCCTGACAGGTCGGGGTATCACCCCGAGATGTCGTCGTCACCCACCATGTCTGGTCTCCTCGATATGTGATCAGAGCTTCAATCCATGATCAAAGCTCCTCCGAGCCTAGCAGGTCCTACAGTCCGAGGTCTGCGGCCAGGCAGGAGAAGGACGTCCAGGAGCCCTCCGGGTCGTATGCATCCCTCGCGGGCTCCCTCGGCGAGGCGGGCTTCACCTCGACCATGTCCTGGTAGGGAATGCGCTCGGGCAGCTTCCCGAACCGCTCGTGCCGGGTCACTGCGGCATTGTCCGCCGCGTTCTCGGTGATCACGATGTGCCTGGTGTTCATGGTCGACCTCCGCTCGATCGGTTGTCGGTCGCGGATCACGCCAGGGGGCGCTGGGCTGATACGAGCGTCCCATCGATTGCGTCACCTGTCAAACAGGTGACGATGATGGTTCGTGTGTAATCGTGCTCGGCTCGTGTCCTCGATGAATTCGACCAACTCGATGGAGGAGAACCGGAGATGGCAGCCCCGTATCCGTTGATCGATCCCTACGACCACGGCACGCTCGATACCGGCGACGGAAACCTCGTCTACTGGGAGACCTGCGGAAATCCCGACGGGAAGCCCGCCCTCGTCGTCCACGGCGGCCCCGGTTCGGGCTGCTCGACGGGTCCGCGCAGGTCCTTCGACCCGGAGCGCTACCGGATCATTCTCTTCGACCAGCGCGGATGCGGCCGGAGCACACCCCATGCCGCCGACCCCACCACCGACATGAAGCTCAACACCACCGAGCATCTGATCGCCGACATGGAGCGACTGCGCGAACACCTCGGTGTCGACCGGTGGTTGCTGTTCGGCAGCTCCTGGGGCTCCACGCTCAGCCTCGCGTACGCCGAGCGTTACCCGGAGCGGGTGTCCGAGATCGTCCTCGCCGCGGTCACCAGTACCCGCCGCCGCGAGATCGACTGGCTCTACCGGGGCTCGGGGCGGTTCTTCCCGGAGGCGTGGGAGCGATTCCGCAACGGTGTTCCCGAGGCCGACCGGAACGGCGACCTCGTCGGGGCGTACGCGCGCCTCATGGAGAACCCCGATCCGGACGTACGGGCCGAGGCCGCAACCGCCTGGTGCGCCTGGGAGGACGCGGTCCTCTCCGGGGAGCCGAACGGCTCCCCCAACCCGTACAGCAGCAGGCCGCCCCGGGCCATGCTGGGGCTCGTACGAATCTGCTCGCACTACTTCGCCCACGGGGCCTGGCTGGAGGAGGGCCGGCTGATCCGCGACGCGGGACGTCTGGCGGGCATCCCCGGCGTCCTGATCCACGGCCGCCTCGACATCAGCGCGCCGCTCGACACGGCCTGGGAACTCGCCCATGCCTGGCCCGGTGCGGAACTCGTGGTCATCGAGGACTCGGGCCACAAGGGAAGTGCCGCCATGAGCGCAGCCCTGTACGGGGCGTTCGAGCGCTTCGCGCAGCAGTAGCACCGGCCGGCGCGGGCTTTCACTCCAGGAACGCCGCAACGGTTGCCGTGAACCGGTCCGCGTCGTCGACCCAGGGGCAGTGACCTGCCCCCGGCTGCACGGCGAGTACCGCATCGGGGAACAGTGCGGCCGCCTCGGCCACCGACCGGGGAGGACTGTTCACATCGAGCTCCCCGGCCAGCAGCAGGACGGGGGACCGGAGGCCGGCGAGTGCCGCGCGGGTGGCATCCGGAGTGAAGGCGCCTTCGGCCGCGAAGAGGGCGACGGCCTCCTCGTTGTCCGGCCGGCTCGCCGCCCGGTGCTGCTGCGCCGCGGCGTCCCACCGGCCGCAGAAGAAGGGGCTGATGGCCTCCAGGTCGCTGTCGGTTCCGGTGCCCTCGGTGATTGCCTCCAGGGCGGCGAACGCCGCCGGGAACCACGGCTCGTCGCGGCGAAGCCGCGCGAGCTCACGGCGCATCTCCCCGGTGATCGTGATGCCGAGGGCCCGGGTGCCCGGGGCGATCAGGGCGAGCCTGCCGACGTTCTTCGGGTGCCGCGCGGCGTACTGCGTCGCGACGTTCGCTCCGGCGGAGTGGCCGAGCAGATCGACCCGGGTGGGGCCGAGGTGGCTGCGCAGGGCCTCGATGTCCGCGACGAGGCGGTCGCAGCGGTAGGAGGAGGGGTCCTCGGGGATCGCGGACCGTCCGGTGCCGCGAAGGTCCGGGACGATCAGCCGGCGGTGCGCCGACAGGCCGCCGAGGTCGCCGAGGTAGCGGGAGTCCGCAGGTCCGCCGGGGATGCAGACGACCGGGTCGCCGTGGCCGTCGCCGTGCACGCGGTAGGCGAGCCGGGTTCCGTCAGGTGCGAAGAAGGTGGGCATGGGCATGGACCCTGCCATTGATAACCAGGTTTTACAACCCGGTTATAACGATGTGGGGCCCGGGGGGATCGGGGTATATAACCGAGCCATGGCAGGCGAAGAGAGTGCGCACCGGATTCCCGAGGCGCTGACCGAGGAACAGGCCGGGCGGATGCTCGCCGAAATGAACGAAGTCATCCGGGCGGGCGAGGAGATGCGGAAGCTGCGCGCCGAAATGATCAAGCTGTTCGCCGGCCTCGGCTGGACGCAGGACAGGATCGCCCGGCTCGCGGCCATGAGCCAGCCCGCCGTGTCCAAGCACATGGCGAAGTACCGGACGGAAGAACCGCCGCCTCCGCTTGAACTCTCCCTCGACCAGCACGACACCCCATGGCTCGAAGGACGCCTGTGGGCCCTCGCCGAGGAGATCTCGGAGACCCTCTGCGACAACGCCCGCTGCACCCGCTACGTCGAGGCCATCGCCCGTGGGAAGAAGCGCTTCACGCCCGAGAACGTCGACGAGCTGCGACGCCTCGTCGAAGAGGACCTCGGACTGCACCGGGCGACGATGCCCACCGGCTACCGGGACGCGTACGACAGCATCAGCCGCGGCCTCGACGTCCCCCCGAAGACGACCGCCGCCACCACCGCATCGGCCTCCGTGCGCCGCGCCCTCGCGCACCGGATCCAGCGCGACCGGCTCAGGGGCGATGCCTGACTGCCGACACCTGACTCTGGACGCACGCGTATGGAGTTGAGCGCTGTGGCTATGGTTCGTCTCGTGGGGGCGGCGTTGACTGATCCGCATGACGAACGAACAGAACATTCAGCAGAACATTCAGCGGGCCGACTCGAAGACGATTCTGGTGATCGGCGGCACCGGAAAGACCGGGAGCCGTGTGGCGGAGCGGCTCACCGCGCAGGGGCTGCCGGTGCGCGTGGGATCCCGCAACGCCGAACCGCCCTTCGTGTGGGAGGACCCCAACACCTGGGAGGCAGCGCTCGACGGCGTCGGAGCCGTCTACGTCACCTACTACCCGGATCTCGGATTCCCCGGAGCCGCGGAAGCCGTCGGCGCCTTCTCCGAGCTCGCCGTGAAGAAGGGCGCACGCCGACTGGTACTTCTCTCCGGACGCGGTGAAGAGGGCGCGGTCAACAGCGAGAACAAGCTCAAGGAGTCGGGCGCCGACTGGACCGTCGTACGGGCCAGCTGGTTCAACCAGAACTTCAGCGAGAGCTTCTTCCTGGAGCCCGTCCTCGCCGGTGAGCTCGCGCTGCCGACCGCCGACGCGGTGGAGCCGTTCGTGGACATCGAAGACATCGCCGACGTCGTCACCGCCGCCCTCACCGACGACAAGCACATCGGCAGGACGTACGAGCTGTCCGGGCCCCGGTCGCTGAGCTTCGGCGATGTGGCCGCCGAACTGTCGCAGGTCACCGGCCGGGAGATCACGTACACCCCGGTCACCCTCGACGACTTCCGGGCGGGCCTGCGGGAGAACGGGCTGCCCGTCGAGTTCGCCGACCTGTTCGCCCTGATCCTCGACGGGCGCAACGCCGACGTCGTCAACGGTGTGGAAGAGGTACTCGGCCGCAAGCCGCGCGACTTCTCGGCCTTCGCGAAGGATGCCGCAGCCACCGGCATCTGGAACATCTGACAACGCCCGGCCGCACCCGGCAACATCTGAGAGTGCCCGGTACGGATTCGGCCCGGCGCCACGCCCTCAAGCCGAATGGGGATCACCACATGGACGTGCTCACCGGACTCCTGGACGGGCCGAAGGCGCGCGGCGCCTTCCTGCTCAAGTCCGTCTTCGACCCGCCCTGGTCGCTCCGCGTCGAGGACCGCGCTCCGATCTCCCTGGCCACCATGGTCCAAGGCAGCGCCTGGGTGATGCCCGACGGCGGTGTACCGGCCCTCATCAATCCCGGCGACATCGCCGTGCTGCGCGGCCCCGACCCGTACACGGTCGCCGACGCGCAGGACACCCCCGTCCAGATCACCGTCGGCCCCGATCAGCGCTGCAGTACCACCGTCGGCGAGGACGTCACCGACACCATGGCCCTGGGGGTGCGGACCTGGGGGGCTCCGCTCGAGCAGGGCTCGTCCGTCATGCTCAGTGGTACGTATCAGGCGCCCGGCGAGATCGGCCGTCGGCTGCTGGGGGCCCTGCCCACCCTCCTGGTGCGGCCCGCCGCCCTCGACGACTCCCCGCTCGTGCCCCTGCTCGCCGAGGAGATCGGCCGCGACGAGCCGGGGCAGGAGCTGGTCCTGGACCGCCTTCTCGATCTGCTCTTCGTCAGTGTGCTGCGCGCCTGGCTCGCCGAGCCGGACGCCGGTGCGCCGGCCTGGTACCACGCCCGGTCCGACCCCAGGGTGGGGCCCGCACTGCGCCTTCTGCACGAACAGCCGGCCCACGCGTGGACGGTGGAGTCGCTGGCCCGCAAGGTCGGCGTCTCCCGGGCGGGCCTCGCCCGCCGCTTCGCCGAGGTCGTCGGGGAACCGCCGATGACCTACCTGGCCAACTGGCGTCTGGCTCTGGCCGCCGACCTGCTGCGTGAACCGGACGTCACGGTGGCCGCGGTGGCGCACGAGGTCGGCTACAGCAGTGCGTTCGCGCTCAGTTCGGCCTTCAAGAGGGTGCGGGGGGTCAGCCCGCAGGAGTACCGGAAGGGCGGCGCCTCGCCGATCGTCCTGCCGCGGGCGACACCGTCCCGGACGGTGGTGCTGGGCGGCTGACGGTCCGGCCCGCTCGTGTCACGCCCGGCCGGACGGCCCCCTACCCGGGGATTTCCGTCCGCTCCCACCATTCGTAGACGGGCAACTGCCCCTCGGCTGTCTCCTGGTGGCGTGCCGTGGCCCTGAAGTGTTCGTACCCGCCACGGAACGGGATCTTGATGTCGGTCCCGGGGGCGGTGAGGGGGACGATCCGGTCGGGGAGGTCGTCGGGGCCGCCTTCGAGGACTGCTTTCGGTGCGTCGGTCATGGCGAGAGTTTCGCCGGGTGCTGGTCCGGCTCCTTCATGACGCGCCGAAAGGCCCGTCGCTGCCCGCCGTGCCCCACTCCGACGGCGTGCATGGTAACTTCTTAACAAGTTGAACAGTATGCCCCCGGGAGGTGGACGGGTGCTGCAGATCCAGATCGGCCCCGAGCGCGCGGCGGACCCGGGCGACCGCCTGATGCGGACCACCCTCGGCTGGCGCCGGGGCATGAGCGAGGACGAGGCGTGGGAAGCCGGCCGGGGCATCTGGAAGTTCAACGCCGACCGGGCCCTGTCGCAGGACGAGGTGCAGATCATCAACACCGAGGGCACGGTCCTCGCGGTCGCCAGGATCATCGGCATCTCCAAACACGGTGACCGTTACGCTCTCGAAGGCGAGCTCCTCCGTGACGACCCCCGCGTCGGCCGCCCGACCAGCAGCCCGCATCTGTCCCGTAACCCCGTCACCTACATCTGACGGCCCCATGACACTTCAGCCGCCGCGAAGGGAGCGCTCCGGTGAGTGACTTCGATGCCATCGACGCGCTGCTCGCGGCCGTCGGTCCGCAGGCCGAGCTCCCGCTGCCGGAGGTCCGCCGGGAGCTGCGGGAGCAGGCCAGGCTCTCCAAGGCCCAGGTGGCCCGCACGCTCGGCGTGAGTCCCAGCACGGTCGGCGCGTGGGAGAGCGGCCGCGACCCGGCGGACGAGATCCGCGCCAAATACGCGTATCTGCTGGACGGACTGGCCGCCAAGTTCACCACCGGGACGTCGCAGGAAGCCGCGCCCGCGGAAGACGAGGAGGAGGCCGGGGACGAGGCCGACGACGAGGTGGAGTCCCTCGCTGCCGCCGAACCGTGTGTGCTGTGCGGATCACCTGCCGGACACCGGGTGGCGGGCTTCGCCCAGCACCTGGACCCGGCCGACTGCCGACCCGCTACGCCGGCCACCGCCGCGCCGCCTGACGTCGCGGCGCGCACTGCCGTGCCGCCGACCGCTGCACCGCCCACCGCCGCGCCGGCTGTGACCCGGCCCGCCCGGGGCCCGGCCAAGCGCGCGTTCCAGGAGCTGTCCGGGCCCGGGGAGCTGATCGGCCGGACGGTCCGGGCGGCGCTCGCCGAGCACCGGGGCGACGTCGACGCGGCCCTCGCGGCGCTGCTGAAGCGGGCGATTCCGGACGCGATGCGGCTGCTGGACGAGACCCGCAAGGGAGCGCGGTACGACATCGTCGCGCACCCGTGGATCCCGGACATCCTCCGCAAGCAGACCTCCAGGGGCGCGGACCAGATCTGGGAGGCGCGCCCGAAGTGGACCCGCCGCGAACTGCCGCCCGGCCGCCACGAGGTGACCGCACTCGACATCAACGGCGCCTACCTCTCCGCGCTGAAGACACACCTCCCGCTCGGCCAGCTGGAACACACCACCGGCTTCGCCCACGACCGCCGCCGCGCCGGTGTCCACCTGATCACCCCGCCCGCGTGGGAACACGGCGCGGTGCTGCCCAACCCCATCGGCAACCGGGACGAGCCCGGCCCGCTGTGGGTCACCGAGCCGACCCTGCGCCTCCTGCTGCGCCTCTCCGGCCCCAAGCACGCCCTGTGTGCGCCCCCGGAGATCCATGAGTCCTACACGTCCGGTGCCACGGAGAACCTGCTGGAGAAGTTCCGCGTCGCCCTCAAGGACGCCCGGGACACGGCGATCGCCGAGGACGACGAGGTGACGCTGGAGTACGTGAAGGCCATGTACTCGAAGTTCGTCTCCACGATGGGGGAGTCGAACTACAACCGCGAGCTCTACCGCCCGGACTGGATGCACATCATCCGCAGCCAGGCGTTCGCCAACCTCTGGATGAAAGCCCTCAAGGCCCACGACGAGGGCCTCACCGTCGTACGCGCGATGGGCACCGACGAACTCCACGTCATCGGCGACTGGCACCGGGTCTTCACCGAGGGTCGCGGCGTGACCGAGGTCAAGACGAAGGACACCTACACCGCGGGCACCGACGACACCGAGGACATGCCGGGGGAGGAGGCGTAGATGCCCGAGAGGACCATCGACTTCGGGAAGTTCGGCGCCCGGGGCATCAAGGGCAGCGACGCCGTCGCACGCAAACTCGACGAGCTGGCGGACGGCATCGTCACCCCGGTGACCGTGAGGCGTGGTCTGATGGCCCGCCTGCACTACCTGACCCGGACCGAGCACAGTCGCCGGGCGGCCAGGGAAGCCGGACTGACGGTGACCGACCGCACACTCAAGGCGTGGCTGGAAGAGAAACGCCGGCCGTCGAACGCCAACCTGGAACGCATCGACGCCGCCTACCGCCAGGTGCGCCGCCAGAACGTCGCCCCGTACCTGCTCCGACGCCTGAACGCCAACGGCGGGACCCGGGTGGAGATCCACCCTCTGAATCAGTCGCAGGTGCCACGGCAGCTCCAACGCCTGGTGGAGTACCGCACGATGAACGTCCGCCGCTGGGACCGCATCGTCGAGGCGTGGGCATCCGGCGACCAGCAGGGCCTGGACGACGCCTGGGAGGACGTCATCGTCGACCTGGGGTCGCAGTGGGGGCAGTACGAGTACGTCACCAACATCGGCTTCGCCGCGTAACGGCTCGCTCCTCCGCCGTACGCCGAGTACTACGACGCGCTCGCGCCGGGCCTGACCGTCTGGCTGCGCGAGGTGATCGCCGCGAACGCCGGGGCACGGGGCGTCGACCCGGACTCCGCGAGGTGGGAGTGATCGCGTTCCGGCCCGGGTTCGGCAGGCCGGTGCCGGTCAGTCCACCGGGACCAGCGTGAGGTAGGCCATCCCGAGCACTCCCCGGTAGCCCCTCAGCCAACTCGCCCGGTGTTGGTCGATGCGCTCGCGCGTCTCCTGTGCCAGCGGGTGGTCCGGGTGAGCGGCCAGCCACTCCTCCACGTCCGACTGATAACCGGACTCGAAGTCCTCCCACTCGTCGTCGCCCGCCGTCTCGATCCAGACGGGCCGGAAACCGGCGGACACGGCGAGGTCGACGAGTCCGGCCAGATCATGGAACTCGTCGGCACGGGCGTCCGGCCACATCGCGGCCAGTTCGGCGGTGGTGGGGGAGCGCTGCCAGAAGCCCTCGGCGAGCAGGACCCGCCCGCCGGGCGCCACGATCCGGCGCAGCGCACGCAGTGCGCCCACACTGTGCTCGGGCGGTTCCGCGTCGCTGAGGGCATGACTGGCCCCGAGACACAGGACGAGGTCGGCGGATCCGGGCAACGCCTCCCCGGCGGACCCCTCGACGAACTCCACGCGTCCGGTCAGCGCACGGACCTCGGCGTTCGCACGTCCCCGGGCGATGTCCTCGCCGTTGAGATCGATGCCGAGCCCGGTCGCCCCCGGCACCGCGTCGAGGACCCGGAGCATCAACTCCCCCCAGCCGCAACCGATGTCCAGCACACGTGCGGGGGCGGCCCGGCCGAGCCGGTCGACGATCCGCGCGGCCCGCGCCTCGGAAAGGGGGCCGTGGAAAGTGAGCCGGGTCAGGCGCGGCGGAAGATCGGTTCCAGTCATGCGGCGCACGTTAACGCCGATGCGCCTGCCACGGACACCGGGTTTTTGCTCCCGCCGCGCCTGAGCGCGCCCGACCGCATCAGAACGTTCCGCTCATTTCACTTATTTCATTCCTTTCGCGAGGTCGCCGCGCACGAGCCGGTGCAGGACCTGTCGAGCCGGGCCTTCCGGGTCTCCGGGGCGAGTGCCTGCAACAACAGTGGCAGGACCAGCGTTGCCTGACGCCGCCCACGACGTCGCAGCGCCCCGGAACGGGGGAGTCGGTCCAACGATCAGACGTCGCCCCGCCGGTCCGGTGTCCGGCGCCGATCCAGCTGATGCCAAGGCACCTTCACAGAGCCTCAGGACTTCGGTGCCGGGGGCAGTTCGGCGTGCTCGACCGTGTAGCCGCCCTTGGTCACCGGGGCGTACGGCGCGGGTGCCATGCAGGTGCCGACCGGGGCTTCCCCGGGAGCGGCGTCGTCGACCGGCATCAGGTTCACACCGTTCCAGGAGAAGCCCACGTGGTCGTCGGAGTGGCCCTTGTCCTTGCCGCCGTCGTAGACGCTGAATCCGAGCCGCCGCCCGACGTCGGGCGGTCCGCCGGGCCCCACCTCGGTGATGACCGCCGTCAGTGTCGCAGTGTGGGGGCCCGTGACCAGGCACCTCAACCCTGAGGCCTACGGATGTCAGCCTCCGGTCGCACCGCCACGGCCCCGGTCGTCATCGCCGAACTGCCGTCCACTGCCTCCTCGAACGACGACCGGAACGGCTCACCGCACGCGAACACTCCGTGCTCGCCCAGTGACCGGACCCACCGGGCCGACTCCGCCAAGTGGCCAGAAATTCGCATCCGCACACATTTTGAGATGCATCCTCCTCGGGTGGGAGGTCGCGACGGCTTCCCTGTGACGGGATCTTCACGGCCATGTCCCGACTGTGTGCCAGACGGAGGTAGGTCGAAAATCGGTGGCTAGCCTGATGGCGCTCAAGGTGTCCCTGGGGGACGTCGCAACAGCCGGACGGAAGTGGGAACAGAGATGGGTAGTCGCGCCGGGCGCATGATGTCGCGTAGGCAAATGCTCAGGCTGACCGGAACAGGGCTCGGGCTGGCTGTGTTCGGGGCCGGGGTCGTGGGGTGCGGCCCCGAGGAGGAAACGGATGTACCGGGCGGCAGTGCGACGCCGGGCGGTGACGAGAGCGGTGACAAGAGCGGTGACACTTTCACCACCCCGCCGCCGGGCACCGCGCCCGAGCCGCTGTGGAAGGCGAATGCCGCCAACACCGGTCTGGCCGGCAACGACGCGCTCGCGGCGGTCGGGGACGTGGTCCTGGTCTCGGGCGATCCGCTGGTGGGACGGGACATCGTCAGCGGCAAGGAGAAGTGGTCGCGCAAGGGCGTCACCACACCCGGCGCCGCACTCGTCGTCGGCGGCGGCACGCTCTACCTCGCCAGCGCCGAGTACGACGGTGACGTGGTGGGCCTGGATCCGGCCACGGGCAAGGAGACCTGGCGCAGCCGCCTGGGCAAGAAGTACGAGCAGCCGCGCCCGATCGCGGCCGACGACCGCCATGTGTACGTCCTTGCCGGCATCCTGGAGAAGGACTTCACGACGCCGAACAACGTCATCGCCGCGATCGACACCGCGTCCGGCAAGATCGCCTGGCGCGAGCAGCGCGACGCGGGGACCGAGGAGTTCGGCATCACCGCCGCGGCCGTCGGCGGGCGCCTGGTCTACACGGACTACCGCGAGAACGTGACCGTCCGTGACACGGCGACCGGCCGGCAGCTGTGGACGAGGAAGATCAGCCGGTCCAACAACCGACGCTTCGCGGTGCACGAGGGCCTGGTGATCGTGGCGGACGGCCGACGGCTGCGAGCGTTCGCCCTGGCCGACGGCAAGGAGCGCTGGTCGCTCCGGACGGAGGAGTTCAGCTCCTTCAACGACCCGCACGTTCTGGACGGGGTGCTGTACGCGGCCGACAGCGCGCGCGGCATGTGGGCGGTGGACCCCGGTACGGGCAAGCAGATCTGGCACAACGAGGACCTGCGGGAGTCGGCCACGCAGGCGTGGCAGTTCGCCAAGGTGGAAGGAACGCTGTACGGGGCGACCGAGTTCGACGAGGACGGCGGCGTGCATGCCTTCGACGCGTCGACCGGGAAGCTGCGCTGGACCTACAACGACCACACCGGTGACATCCAGCAGTGGTACGTCGTGGCGGCGGGCGACCGGTTGGCCGCGATGCACGGGAAGCGGCTCTACGCACTGCCCGCGGTGTGATCCGGCGGTGCGATCCGGACGCCCCGGTCGCACCACCTACACGTCGTCCCAGGCCATCGAACTCATCCTCCAGCCGACCGGCGTCCGGACGAACTGGATGGTCTTGCGACCCTCGCCCTCGAAGGGCTCGCCGTCGAGGATCCCGGACTTCCGGTACTCGCTGAACCGGTGTGCGACGGACCCGAAGATCTCGGTCCGCTCGGCGACCTCCCATTCCGAGAACTCCGTCATCGTCCCGTCGGTGAGCAGCTTCTCCCGGGGCTCGATGAATGAGTCGACGTCGTAGACCACGGGCTCGTCCCCGACGTTCGAGATGATCACCCCCTGCGGGATGAACACCTCGCGGACGACGTCGAGGTTCGGCCGGCTGCCGCCGGTGTTGGCGAACGCGCCGAGGAAGGCGCGCATCAGCCGGTCGAGCTCGGCTTTGACGTCGGGAACGGGCACGTCTCCCGCGGTCGCGTCTCCGGCACTCACTGCTCCCGCCGCCGCTTCTCCCGCAGCCACCTCTCGTACGGGTACTTCTCCCGTAGCTGTCGTCCGGTCCGCGGGCGGCCACTCCCCGGAGAGCACCGACCAGACCTCGATGTCGCGCCGCACACCCCGGTACAGGGTGTGCTGCCGCAGCACACCGTCACGGGTCATCCCGAGTCGGCGCGCGACCTCGATGCTGCGGGTGTTGCCCGCCGCGGCCCACCACTCGACCCGGGTCATCCCGCGCTCCGTGAAGGCCCAGTCGATCAACACCCGGCACGCCCGCGTCACCAGCCCCCGGCCTTCCCCGGCGGCCTCCAGCCAGCACCCGATCTCACACACTCCGGAGACGCTGTCGAAGCGCGTGAACATGACGCCGCCGACCAGTGTGCCGTCCAGCCAGATCCCGTAGATCCGGGCGGTGTCCTCGGCCTGTCTGTCGGCGTAACGCCGGAGAACGGCCGTGGCGGAGGCGAGGTCGGTGCTGAGGGTCGCCCAGGGTATCCAGGGGTCCACATACGGCCGTGCGCGGTCGATATGGGCGAGGAACTCCTGTGCGTGCCGGGGTTCCAGGGGGCGGAGCTGAGCTGTGTCGCCGAGCGGCAGTGTGAACATGGAAACCTCGTCCCTGGGTACGTAACAAGCGTTCGGTACGTAAGGTAGCAGCATGCCGCCCGCACCTGGAGACCGAGAAGCCCGCCGCGAGGACGTGTCCGAGGCGGTGTGGAACGTACTGGCCGACAAGGGATTCGGAGGGCTGACCCTGCGCGCCGTCGCTGCCGAGATGGGTGTCTCGACCGGGATGCTCATGCACTACTTCCCGGCCAAGCGCGCCCTGATCGCCCATGCGCTGGACCTGCTGGAGAAGCGCACCGCCGAACGCCCCCGCCGCGAACGTCCCGCCGAGGGACTGGCCACCGTACGGGCCATGCTGCTGGACATCCTGCCGCTGACCGCCGACGACACCGCCCGCAACCGCATCTGGGTCAGCTCGTGGGACCTGGCCCTCGCCGACGACGGGCTGGCCACGGACCAGGCCGACCGCTACACCCGGATGCGCTCGGCGCTCCGCCCGCATCTCGAAGCCGCACGCGGCTTGGGTGAGCTCCCTGCGGCCGCCGACCCGGAGCAACTCGCCGCCACCGCCGTCGCGTTCACCCACGGACTCGTCGTCCAGGCCCTCTTCGACCCCGGCCGGTTCCCCGGGGACCTGCAGATCGCCATGCTCGACGGCTTCCTTGCTTCGCTCGCGCGGCCGCAGCGGTCGGGGGCGCCGCGTTGAGTTCCGGGGCCGGCGTACCCGTCGCGGTGCATCCGCGCCCTCACCCTCACCCGCGCTGTGCGAACGGCCCTTCGAGGGCGGCCCATTGGAGCAGCATGATGGTCTTGGCATCGGCGATCACGCCGTTGCGGATCCGGTCGAGAGCCTCGGTGAAGGGCAGTTCGACGATGGTGATGTCTTCGCCCTCGGCGGCGATTCCGCCGGTACCGGCAGGGGTGTCGGCCGCGTCGTAGGGGGCGGCGAAGAAGTGCAGGCGCTCGGTGACCGATCCGGGACTCATGTAGACGTCGAAGACGTGCTCGACGGTGCCGACGGTGTGCCCGGTCTCTTCGGCGGCCTCGCGGCGGATCGCCTCCTCCGGACTGTCGCCGTCCAGGAGACCGGCAGCGGTTTCGAGCAGCATCCCGTCGGGATGTCCGTTGACGTAGGCGGGGAGGCGGAACTGACGGGTCAGCAGTACGGTGCGCCGGTCGGTGTTGTGGAGCAGGATGGTCGCCCCGTCACCACGGTCGTAGGTCTCGCGCTGCTCGCGGCTCCAGTGCCCGTCACTGTGCTGGTAGTCGAAGGTGGTCTTCCGCAGTACGTACCAGTCGCTGGAGAGCAACTCCACCTCGCGGATCCTCACACGCGGGTTGCCGGTGAGGCCGCGGCCGTGCTGGTCCAGGCCGGTGCGGCCGCGCCGGTCGGGGGTGTCGATGCCGGCGGTCACCGGACGGCCGGAACAGCGGCGAGACCGTTGTAGACGTCCTTGCCCTGCGCCAGGGCCAGGTCGACCATCCGGTCAGCCCCCTCGGAGGGGCCACCGATCCGCAGAACCGCGTCGCAGCGGGAGAGCAGCCGCTCGGCGACGGGATGGAAGATCTCCTGGAAGAGCGTGTCGCCGGGGCCGGTGCTGCCCGCCGTCTCCAGGAGAGGCAGGGCGAGGGCTTCGCCGGTGACGGGCAGGTGCCCGGCGCGGAACAGGACGAGGGCGGCTTCGTTCATCGCCCGTACGTTGGCTTCGAGTGCGAGGGGGGCGTCGCCGGTGCCCGACCGGTAAGGGCCCGCGACGAGAATCATCTGCGCGCGTGGAACGCTGGTCATGACCGTTTCACTCCTGGGGCATGGTGGGGCACGGTGGGGCATGGACTTGGATTCGGGCGGAATCAGACGAGAAGGCTGTCGACGCCCGCGTCCCGCAGGGCGTCCAGGGTCTCCGGGCCGCTGGGGTGCGTGGTGGCGTCCTCGGCCGCCTTGTCGGTGACGAAGCGGTGCACCGCACCGAGCGGGGCGACCCGGCTGAACGCGCGCACACCCAGCTTGGTCGCGTCCGCCACCGCGATCGTGCGGGTGGCCCGGGTGAGCCCGACCTGCTTGACGGCCGCGTCGTCCAGCGAGAACTCCGACCAGCCGTGCTCGGCGTGCACACCGCCGATGGACATCACGAAGCAGTCGAAGGCCAGGGACTCCAGGGTGCGCAGTGCCAGCGGGCCGACGAGGGAGTGTTCGGCGGGGCGGGAGCGGCCGCCCACGACCAGCAGCTCGATCCCGGGGCTGTCGGCCAGGCTCATTGCCGCCTGCAGACTGAGCACGGCGACCGTCAGCGGGGCGCGGGCGGCCAGGTGCTCGGCGACGTGCACGGTCGTGGTCCCCGCGTCGAGCAGCACACGCGATCCCGGCTCCACCAGCGTGGCCACGGCCGCGCCCAGACGGTCCTTGGTGGCCGCCTGCCACGGCTGCCGCGCGGAGAATCCTGCGTCCTCGTCACGTGGACGGGCGGCGACGGCGCCGCCGTGCACCCTGCGCACCAGGCCCTGCTGCTCCAGCGCGTCGAGGTCCCTGCGCACGGTCATCTCGGAGACACCCAGACGATGGGAGAGCTCCGACACGGAGACCCGGTCGGAGCCCTGCACCAATCGCAGGGTCAGGTCCAAACGATTGGCGACACCCATACCCCAATTTCTACCACGCGTGAGTTCGAATGAACATAGGCATGTGCGAATGCTGCTCGCGGAAGACCGACCGATTGCGCCCGCCGTTGTCGCTGTCGCTGTCGAGGTCAGCTCATCTGCCGACGGACCCGTTTCACCTCGCGGTCGACGGCCCAGGCATCGGCGACCGGCCCGAGGTGGCCGAGCTTGTCGGGATTGATCACCCCGCGGACGGTCTGGACCCTTCCGTCGAGCACCTCAAGGACCATGGTGTGCAGGATCTTGCCGTCCCGGTCGCGGAAGACCGCGCCGGGCTGGCCGTTGACCTCGTGCGGCTCGCACGTCGCATCGATCCGGAACAGCCAGGGGAAGGCCGTGCCCAGCACCCGGGCCACGTTCTCCGCGCCCACGACGGCCTTGGCCAGCTGAGGGGCCTTGCCGCCGCCGTCCCCGACGAGTTGCACGTCGGCGGCCAGCAGATTCCGCAACCCGCCCACATCGCCGCTTTTGAGCGCGTCGAAGAACCGCGTCGCCAACTCCCGCCGCTCCTGGGAGTCCGCCGCGAACCGCGGCCGCCCGGCCTCCATGTGCTGCCGCGCCCGTACCAGCAACTGCCGGCACGCCGCCTCGGAACGCCCCACCGCCGAGGCGACCTCGTCGAACCCGAACGCGAACACCTCCCGCAGCAGGAAGACCGCACGCTCCAGCGGGCTGAGCCGCTCCAGCAGCAACAGCGCCGCCATCGACACCGAGTCGGCCAGTTCCACCGACCGCGCCGGATCCTGGTACGGATCGCTCAGCAGCGGCTCGGGAAACCACGGCCCGACGTACTCCTCCCGCCGGACCCGCGCGGAGCGCAGCACATCGATCGAGATCCGTGTCACCGCGGTCGACAGAAAGGCCTTGGTCGACGTGGGACGGGTCGTCGAACCGTCGAAGCGCAGCCATGTCTCCTGCACCGCGTCCTCGGCCTCGCTCACACTGCCCAGAATCCGGTAGGCGATCGAGAACAGCAGCGGCCGCAGCTCCTCGAATTCCTCGACCTTGCTCACACCGACTCAACTCCCTTTACACACCGAGGCAGGCTGCTTCCTGCGACCGGCCGGGTTTGGCGGGCCGAGCAGTGCCCCGAGCCCGGCCCAGTGACGGATGCCGCTCAGTGGAACTGACCGGGCTCGTAGGTACCGGCCGGCTGCTGGGCAATGACGTTCAGCCGGTTCGCCGTGTTCATGAAGGAGACCAGCACCACCAGGGCGGTGAGCTGCTCCTCGTCGTAGTGCTTGGCGGCAGCGGCCCACACCTCTTCGGTGATCCCGCCGGCCCCGTCCGCGATCCGGGTCCCCTGCTCCGCCAGCTCCAGCGCGGCCCGCTCGGCCTCGGTGAACACGGTGGCCTCCCGCCACGCCGCCACCAGATGCAGCCGCACCGAGGTCTCGCCGGCGGCGGTGGCGTCCTTGGTGTGCATGTCGATGCAGACCGCACAGCCGTTGATCTGGCTCACCCGCAACGCCACCAGCTCCTGCGTCGCGGCCGGCAGCGGCGAATCCTTGATCGCCTTCCCCGCCGACATGAGGTGCTTGAGGGCCTTGCCGGCGGTCGGGCTGGCGAAGTAGTTCAGTCGCGCGTCCATGGTGTGCTCCTCCGTCGTTGTCAGTGACTACACCCCTGGGACGAGACAGCCCGGCCTCCTGTGACACGGAGGGCTGTGTGACCTGGATCATGCCAAGCACGCCGTGCTCGACAACTGGTGGCACCACAGCACCGCTCCACAGCGCCCATCGGCGTACGGCGCCCGGCCCCTCAACCTCAGCCTCGACTTCTACTGGACGTCGAGACTGTCGTCGTCGCGCAGTTTCCGCCAGAGGCGGGTGCGGTGCAGTGCGTAGAGGGCGATGAGCAGGCCCTGCGATGCACCGCATCCGACGCCGCACGCTGATCCACCAGGGATTGCGGGGCAGCCCTTAGCCTGATCGTTATGGACATCACCATTCACACGAGCTTTCTCCCGCACGTCGACCCGGAAGAGTCCCTGGTCTTCTACCGCGACGTCCTCGGCTTCGAGGTCCGCAGTGATGTCGGGCAGGGCAGGATGCGCTGGATCACGGTCGGCCCCGTCGGCCAGCCCAGCACGTCCATCCTCCTGGCACCGCCGGCAGCCGACCCCGGGGTCACCGAGGACGAGCGTCGGACCATCGCCGAGATGATGGCCAAGGGCACCTACGGCTGGATCCTGCTGGCCACCCGGGACCTCGACGGCACCTTCGACCAGCTGCGGGCCGGCGGCGCCGAGGTCGTCCAGGAACCGACCGAGCAGCCGTACGGCATCCGCGACTGCGCCTTCCGCGACCCCGCGGGCAACCTGGTCCGCCTCCAGGAACTGCGCTGAGCGTTCGAATCGGGCGACCGGGGCGGGGCAAGACCGATCAGGAATCAAGAAGCACCGGTCGTCGAGCCGCAACTAGCGTGACGGACATGGCATCCATCGAAACCGTCACCCTGGAAGTGGCCGACCCCACGGCCGCCCGCCGCTTCTACACCACCGCCTTCGGCCTGGACACCCAGGTGCGCCTGCGGGCCTCGGAGGCACCCACAACCGGCTTCCGCGGGTTCACGCTCGCGCTCACGGTGTCCCAGCCGGCCACCGTCAACGGCCTCGTCGACGCGGCGCTCGACGCGGGCGCCACCTCGCTGAAGCCCGCCGCGAAGTCCCTCTGGGGCTACGGCGGCGTCGTACAGGCCCCGGACGGGGCGATCTGGAAGATCGCGACCTCGGCGAAGAAGGACACCGGCCCCGCCACCCGGGAGATCGACGAGATCGTGCTCCTGCTGGGAGTCGCGGACGTGGCCGCGAGCAAGCGGTTCTACGTCGCTCAGGGCCTGGCCGTGGGGAAGAGCTTCGGCAGCAAGTATGTCGAATTCGCTGCCGGGACGAGCCCCGTCAAGCTGGCGCTGTACAAGCGCCGCGCCCTGGCCAAGGACGTCGGCGTCTCTCCCGATGGCACCGGCTCGCACAGGCTCGTGATCGGCGGCACCGCCGAGCCCTTCACCGACCCGGACGGATTCGCATGGGAGGCTGCTGCGCCGGCCCCCACGCCCTGACGTGCCACTGCTGACCGCCGCCGTCGAGCCGCGGAAGGATCCCGCACGAAATGACGGAAGGAACACTCCGCAGCATTTTCGCGTCGCGGACCCGTTCCCGGGCCGGAGGCGGCCACGGACCCCGGGCCCGCACGCCCTGACGGGCACGCGCCTGGTGACGGCGCCAGGTCCGCTCGGGCACGCCGATCAGCCGGCAGAACCTCGCGGTCGGCATGCCCGCGTCGACGCGGATCACCTCGAGGTCCTCGAAGGGCCCAGCCGGCCCTCCGCGGACTTCTTCCACACCCGCAGCTCGACCGCGGCCTCACCCAGCGCCTGCGTCAGATCGGCCACCTGCGCTTCGAGCTGCTGTTCCCGGCTGCTCGGGCCGGACTTCCCCGCCGCCAGACCGGCCCGGCCGGACTCCAGGAACTGGCGCTTCCAGTTCCCGACCGACTGCTCGGACACCTTCGCCCGCCGCGCAGCCTCCGCGACGGTCATCTCACCGGCCAGGATCGACAGCACGATCCGGACCTTCTCCTCCGGCGGCAACACCGGTGGCCTCACCATGAACGATCAGACTCCTTCGAGATCAGCAGGACCCGCAAGAAACGAGCCCTGCCACAAAGTCTGACGCGCGACACAGCAGAAGGAACGGCACATGTTCACCGCTTACGCAATCATCACCGGCATCACGATCCTGGCCAACGCCGGGATCGCCGCAGCGGACTTCTCACGGGCCGGGTTCGTCGTCGCCAACTCGACCGAGGTGGGCCTCCCGCGGACCTGGCTCCCGTGGCTCGCCGCGCTAAAGGCTGCTGGAGCGGCCGGCCTCCTGCTCGGGCTCATGGGTTTCACGGTCATCGGCGTGGCTGCCGCGACGGGACTCGTCCTGTTCTTCATCGGTGCGATCGCCGCACACATCCGTGCCCGTGTCCACCACAACATCGTATTTCCCGGCGCCTATCTGGGCCTGGCCGTCGCATCTCTCGTTCTCGCCATCACCGTTGCCTGACACACGTAACGCGTATCCGGGCCGAGCCTCCCTCGCGCACCTGTCTGATCAAGACAACTTGCCTATCGATCAGGCAACATGGGCGTCCGGGGTGCTCGCCGGAACCCGTACCTGACGGTCTATCGTGAGCGGTATGTCCGCCCCTGAGCTGATCCGCATCGTCTCCCGCGACTCGCCCATGGCCCTCGCCCAGGTGGAGCGCGTCCGTGCCGAGCTGGCCGCACTCCACCCCACCACCGCCACCGAAGTCGTCCCGGTCAGAACGACAGGTGACAAATGGATGGGCGACCTCGCCCAGGTCGAGGGAAAGGGCGCGTTCACCAAGGAGGTCGACCAGGCACTGCTCGCCGGGGAAGCCGACCTCGCGGTGCACTGCGTCAAGGACATCCCCGCCGACCGACCCCTGCCCGCCGGGACCACCTTCGCCGCCTTCCTCGAACGCGACGACATCCGCGACGCCCTCATCCACCCGGACGGCCTGCGGCTCGCCCAGCTCCCGGCCGGCACCCGAATCGGCACCTCTTCCGTACGGCGCATTGCCCAACTGGCCGCGATTCACCCGCACCTGGAGTGCGTACCGATGCGGGGCAACGCCAACCGCCGCCTGGAGAAGCTCGCCGCAGGCGAGGCCGACGCCCTGCTCCTGGCCGTCTCCGGGCTCGAACGCATCGGCCGCACCGACGTGATCACCGAGGTCCTGCCGATCGAGGTGATGTGCCCGCCGATCGGAGCCGGGGTCCTCGCCCTGCAGTGCCGCGAAGGCGACACCGCCCTGATCGACGCCGTCAGCCCACTCGGCCACCCCGCCACGTACCGCGAGACCACCGCCGAGCGGATGTTCCTCCACGTCCTCCAAGGCCACTGCAACAGCCCCATCGCCGGATATGCCCGGGTCGAGGGCAACGGCGAACTGTCGCTACGGGCCAAGGTCTTCACCCCCGACGGCAAGACCGTCCTCAACGCCCACGAATGGGCCGGTCCCCTCGACCCCGCCACCCTCGGCACCTCCGTCGCCGTCAGCCTGCTGCGCCAAGGAGCGCGCGAGCTGATCGACGGCATCGCGCACTGACCGCGACTCCCGCCCGAGGCCCCTGGTGCCTCACCCAGCCGGACGTCTGCCGCCGACGGCCTCGGGCGGGCGTCAGTACCGCTGCTTGCGCGGATACGGCGTCGGCTGCGTCGGACCGGGCAGCGGGCAGTCACCGCCGATCAGACGGCAGGCATGCCCGAGGTTCTGGCCTCGGCGGTCCGTGACCTGGTCGCGGAGTACGAGGCCAAGGAGTCGCAGGAAGCGATCTGCGCCCGTGCCGCGGACAAGCTGGAGTGCCTGCTCCAGGGCATCGAGTACAAGGCGCAGGGTTACGAAAATGCTCAGCGGTGGATCGACAACAGCCGCGGGCGACTCGTCACCGAAACCGCGGGAACGGCTGGCCGATGAACTGCTGTCGCAGGGGAGCACCGACTGGCTTCGCACCGCCCTGGGCGAGGGCGGGAAGTAATCCTGACGCACCAACCGCCCCTGGCCGGCCGGAGCCGGTGCCGGGTGGTGGGCGAGGAACCGCTCCACGAATCAGCGGCGCTTCCCATTCATGGTACGGGCCTCAGCTGTTGGACAGGGCGCGGTCCAGGAGGGGGAGCAGGCGGTCCCAGTGGCGCTGCATCCCGGCGGGGTTGAAGGCGTCGGTGTCGGACATGGTGAAGCCGTGGACGGTGCCGGGATAGATCTCGGAGGTGTAGTCGAGACCTGCGGCGTCCAGGGCCTGGTTGAGCTCACCGAGGGCCTCGGGCGTGAGGTCGTTCTCGGCGTGGCCGAAGTGGACCTGGGCGGTGATCTTGGAAAAGAGGTCGGGGCCGTCGGCGCCCACGGGGCCGTGGAATCCGGCGACGGCGGCCACCTGGCCGGGGTGGGCCGCGGCGGTACGTACCGCCAGGAGGCCGCCGATGCAGTAGCCGGTCACCGCGACCGGTCCGGCACTGACCTCGGGCTGGGAGGCGAGGAAACCGAGGTAGGCGTCGGCGTCGCTCCGGACGCGTTCGGCGGTGTGCGCCTGGATCAAGGGCATCAGCTGGGCGATGATCGCGGGCCGGACCTCTTCCCCGATGTGTTCGGGAAGTTCGATCACCGGTGTCGGACCGTTCCGGTAGAAGAAGTTGGGAACGAGTACGTAGTAGCCGTGCCCGGCCAGTTCGCGGGCCATCTCCCGCAGCACGGGCCGGATGCCGAAGGCGTCCGCGTACATCAGCACCCCCGGGTGCTGCCCGCCACCGTCGGGGAAGGCGGCGAAGGCGTCGGCCCGGCCGTCCGCCGTGGGAATCTGCACTGTCTTGGTGGGCAAGATCTTCCGTCCTTGGAGTTCACTCAGTCAACGTTAGCTTCGCTAACTTTTTCGGCGTGAGGGAACGTACATCGTTGGTGGCACTAACGCAATCGGTAGGATGGGTGCCGTGATCAGGGCCGAAGCCGCGGACATACCCGACGACAGCGCGCTCAGGACGCCCGACAGACTGCGTCGGCGGGCGAGCCGGCTGCTGTCGCAGCTGACCATGCGGTCGGACCGGCTGATCACCGAGGGGCTGGCCCGGACCGGCGCCCGCAAGTGGCACTACGCCGTGCTCGCCTCGCTGCAGGAGTACGGGCCGGGCAGCCAGGCGGAGTTGAGCAGGCGCTCCGGCATCCACCGCAGCGACATCGTCGGCGTGCTCAACGAACTGGCCGAGCGCCATCTCGTCGAGCGGGCGCCGGATCCCGCCGACCGGCGCCGCAACATCATCACGATCTCCCCCCGGGGCCGCCGCCACCTACGCCTCCTCGACAAGATCCTGGACGGCCTCGACGACGAAGTGCTCGCGCCGCTGAGTCAGGCCGAGCGCGACCAGTTCGTGCGGTTGCTCGGCCGCTTGCTGGACCATCACACCGGGACCTCCTGACACTTGACCGGCGCCGCGTGTCATACCCAGGTCTGACAACGAAAGCCGGGCCCCGGTCCGATGCCCGGACCGAGCGGCCAGGACAGGGTCAGGGGTACGACCCTCCAGCCGCGGACCACCGCTCCCGAACCCTCGCCCGCAGCAGCCGCGTCCGATGCCGCGTCCGCCCCGCTCACCGCCCCGCCCCCTGCCTTCGGGCGAACCTCGGCCGCATCCTGCCGGTGGAGCGCATGGAGGCGTTCCCCGGCCGCTGGGTGGGCGGCGTCGCCATGGTCCTGGGCCCGCTGCTGATGCTGGCCGGGGCCCTGCTGCGGGTCCGCTCCGGACTTCTTCTTTCCCGCCCAACTCACCGCGTACGAGAGGCATCCGGGGCTGATGGCCACCTCGTACGCCCTCTTCGACGCGGGCAATCTGCTGCCGCTCTACTGCAGGTTGTTGGTGCCCATGGGGGGGTTGCCCGCGGCGGGAAGCGGTTGGTGCCCTTCGTCCCAGTGGTTGGACCATCCGCAGAGGCCGCATGCGTACCTGCCGTTGAGGCCGTGGATCTCGGCGTCGCAGCCGCGGCATCTGGTGGTGGTGATCTCAGGGGTCATGGCGGGGCCGGGTGCGGTGGAAGACCAGCCGCACTGGTTGCTGCAGGTCCAGGACCCGTCGGGGCCCTGGGTGGCCGCTGCGCCACAGTTTCCGCACGTCATCGGAGACCTCCCCGGGTGGCCCCGCCGACGGGGTGCGGTGAGGCCGGGGCCAGTCTGGCAGGGGTTGCGGGCCCTGGGGAGGGGTTCGGGGTGCGAGTGCCCTGTTGCGGGGTGCTTGCGCGTGGTCGGACCCCGGATTTCGAACAGGCGCGGCATCGATACGTGTCCACGTACGACTACTGCGAGTGCCGGGGCTCGGGCCGCCGCGACGCCCACCGGGGGTGCGAGGGGCTCACCTCCTCCCACGCTGCGGCCGGGTGCCTCCCCGGCCGCGGGCGAGCTCGCGTGCCTCAGCCCGCGGGGGAGTCGCTGACCTTGCCGAGCGGGCTGATCCGGCAGGGCTTCGAGCGGGGCCTGGCCACTCTGGCGGCCACCTTCGAGCGCCTAACCGAGGACGGACCGCTCCGGATCGACGAACCGCTGCCAGCCGCCGACCGCTTCTCCGGTCTGCTGATGTGGATCCCGGTGAGCAAGGCGATGTTCCACGGCGGCCCCCGGCACACCCAGGCCGATCTGAACGGGTGGGCTCAGCTTCTTCTCAGCCGGTGTCGCCCAGTCTTGAGGTGACCGAGCACCTTTCGAACCGGATGAGGGGGAGCTCATGGTCTCCCATACCGTCGCGCTGCCCGGCACAGCGATCGGTGACCGCACCGAACCTTGGAGAACGGGCAGCGCGGACAGGCTGAACGACTTCTTCGAGGCCGCCTGCGACCGCACACCGTCGGCCACCGCCCTCGAATGCGGCGTACACCGGCTGACCTACGCCGAACTCGACACCCGGGCCGATCGAGTCGCCCGCCACCTGCGCCGGATCGGCATCGGACCGGGCAGGCCGGTGGCCCTGCTGGTGCCGCGGTCCGTGGAGATGTACGTGTGCCTGCTGGGCGTCTGCAAGGCGGAGGCGGCCTTCGTGCCGATCGACCCCGCAGCGCCGCCCGAACGGGTCGATTTCATCCTGCGCGACGTGGGCGCCGCCGTGATGCTGACCACGTCCGCGCTCGCCTCAGGCGCCGTCCGGGCCGGGCCGCGCAAGGCGTGCCCGGTGGTCGAGGTCGACGCGTGCGCCGGGGAGTTCGCCCTGCTGCCGTCCTCGCGCCCGCCCACGGAGGACCGGGGCACGGACGACCGGGACGGGGACGACCCCTTGGCGTACGTCATGTATACGTCCGGGTCCAGCGGCAGGCCCAAGGGCGTGGAGATCGCCCGGTCGAGCATCTGCAACTTCCTGCGCGTCGTCTCCCCGGTCGGTACCCGCTGTGGGGAGGAACCTATTTGCGGCTGTGGGCCCTTGACATGCTCGTGCTCCCCCTCAGTCCCCTGCGGGTGCTCAGCGGATCCCCTCTGATGGGGCCCTACCTGCGGCTGCTCGGCGCCCGCGTCGGACCCGACGTCACGATCGCCACCAGCCTGATCGGTCTGCCCGCGCTGCTGCGCATCGACCGCGACGCCGCGATCGGGTACGGCGCCGTACTGAGGTCCTGGCAGGTCGCCGACGGCTGGGTCACGGTCGCTCCGATCACCATCGGCGAGCGTGCCTTCGTGGGCGCGGGCGCGGTCTGTGAACCCGGCGCGCGCCTGGGACCCGGCTCCGCGCTCGGCGAGCAGTCCGTGGCGGGCCCGGACGAGGCGGTACCCGCCGGCGCGCGCCGTGCCGGATCGCCCGCACGTCCTGTCACCTCCCTGTCACCATCCGTCGAGGCGATGCTGCGGACCCGGGGGCGACGGACCACTGGCGGCCGCGGCAGCTGGTCGCCGCCCGGCTCGCACTGGTGCTGCTGGAGACCGCCGCACTCGTCATGACCCTGCCGAGCATCGCCCTGCTCTGGTGGGCCTGGCTGAGCGGTGGAACGGTCGCCGGACTGGTCGCCGCCGCACTGTCCGGCGCGGTCTTCGTGACCACGGTGTGCCTGATCGTCGCCGCGGGCAAGCGGGCGGTCCTGCCGAGGACACCTCCGGGAACCCACCCGGCGCGCTCGGCGCTCGGCGTACGCAAGTGGATCGCGGACAAACTGCTGGAACACAGCCTGTTGTTCACCAACTCCCTCTACGCCACCCTCTACACGGTCCCGTGGCTGAGGCTGCTCGGCGCCCGCATCGGCCGCAACGCCGAGGTGTCGACCGTGTCGCACATGGACCCGACCTGCTCACCCTCGGCGACGGCAGCTTCGTCGCCGACATGGCGGGCATCGGCGTCGCCACCTTCGCGGCCGACCGGATGACCTTCGAGCCGACCGCGGTCGGTGACCGTTCCTTCGTCGGCAACGCGGCGCTCGTTCCCGCCGGAACACGGCTCGGTCCGGGCTGTCTGATCGGGGTGGGCACGGTCCCGCCCACGGACCGTGTGCCGGCCGGCAGCACCTGGCTGGGCTCGCCCGCACTGCGGCTCCCCGTACGCCAGGACAGCGGGACGTACCCCGAGAAGCTGACGTTCTGCCCTTCCCGCAAGGCGGTGCTCGGCCGCCTGGCCATCGAGTTCCTGCGGACCACCATGCCCGCCTCGGTACTGGCCGTCAGCGGCTGCCTGTACCTGCTGGCCCTGGCCGGCATCGCCCGCCGGACCGGACCGCTCGTGCCACTGCTGGTGTCCCCGCTGCTCACCATGGGCGCCACGCTGGCCGTCGCCGACATCGCGCATGACGGAGCGGACGGACTGTGGCGGGCCCTGCACGAGCCCTACGACGTGATCGTACTGGACATCATGCTGCCCGAACTGTCCGGGTACGAAGTCCTGAAACGGCTGAGGGCGGCCAGGATCTGGACGCCGGTGCTGATGCTCACGGCGAAGGACGGCGAATACGACGAGGCGGACGCCCTCGACCTCGGCGCCGACGACTACCTGAGCAAACCGTTCTCCTACGTGGTGCTCGTCGCCCACCTGAGAGCCCTGCTGCGCCGGGGCGCACCCGCCCGGCCCGCCCTCCTCACCGCCGACGACCTCACCGTGGACCCCGCTGCCCACCGCTGCCGCCGCGGGGAAATCGAAATCAGCCTGACAGCAAGGGAGTTCGCCCTCCTGGAGTACCTGCTCAGGCACGCCGGCGAGGTGATGAGCAAGACGGACATCCTCACCCACGTCCGGGACGAACACTTCGACGGCGACACCAACATCGTCGAGGTGTACGTCGGCTACCTCAGGCGCAAGATCGACACCCCGTTCGGCCGCCGGACCATCGAAACCGTCCGCGGTGCCGGCTACCGGCTCCACAGCACTGCGAGATGACCCATGGCCGCCGCCGTCCGCACCTGGTGGGCCCGCCGGTCGCTGCGGCTGAAACTGACCGCCGCCGCAGCCCTGGTCATGGCGGCCGGACTGGCCGGAGCCGCCGTGCTGCTCGTCGTCTGGCTGCACACCAGCCTGATCCATGACCTCGACCAGACCGCACTGCAACGCGCCCAAGTCGTGGCCGCGGACGAGGACAACAACCGGATCAGCGTGGAAGTACCGGCCACCTCCCACGCGGACGCCGCCGTGCAGGTCGTCGACCGCAAGGGGCACGTACTCGCCGGCTCGGCCAACCTGCTTGGCCTGCCACGGGTGTTCACCTTCCCGGCCGACCGGTCCGGGATCCCGCGCGCCCACACCGTCCAGGGCAGTCCCGAGCACGAAGACGCAACCTGGCGCGCCGTCGGGGTACCCGCGGGCACGGCCGACAACCCCGTGACGGTGTACGTCGCCCTGCCCACCGAGAGCATCGATCACGGCTTGTCAGAACTCACCGCGGGCCTGGCCACCGGCGTACCCGCAGTCGTCGCCCTGCTCACCGGAATCGTGTGGCTGCTCACCGGACGCGCGCTGCGGCCCGTGGACGCCATGCGCGCCCAGACGGCCGAGATCACCGGGACCGACCTGAGCCGCCGGCTCGACGTACCACCCGCCAACGACGCGCTCGGCCGGCTGGCCACGACCTTCAACGACCTGCTCGGCCGCCTGGACGCCGCGGCCCGGCGGCAGCGCAGATTCGTCGCGGACGCCGCCCACGAACTGCGCAGCCCTCTCAGCACCCTGCACACCCGCCTCGAAGTCGCCCACCACCACCCGGAATCCACCCGCTGGAAGACACTCGTCCCCGACCTCCTCCGGGAGACCGAACGGCTCAACCACCTCGTCGACGACCTCGTTCAACTCGCCCGGCTCGACGCCCGGCCCCGACTGCGGACCCGGCCCGTGGACCTGGACGAGATCGTCTTCGCCGAGGTACGCGAGGCCCGCAGCCGCACCCGACTCGTCATCGATCAGCACGCCGTCGGCGCGGCACGGCTGACCGGCGACGAGGACGCCCTCGCCCGCGTCGTACGCAACCTCCTCGACAACGCGCTGCGCCATGCCGCGACCCGCATCGACATCAGCCTCCGTGCGCTGCACGACACCGCCTGCCTGGTCGTCGCCGACGACGGCCCCGGCATCCCCGAGGCGGACCGCGAGCGCGTCTTCGGCCGGTTCACCCGCCTGGACGACGCCCGCACCCGGGACACCGGCGGCAGCGGACTCGGCCTCGCCATCGTCCGCGACATCGTGACGGCCCACCACGTCAGTACGCACATCGAGGACAGTCGTCCCGGCACCCGGATGGTTGTCCTGCTGCCGACCGGAGAGCCGTAGCCGCAGTTGCCGTCGATGCCGACGGCGGGCGGGCGGGGCCCTCGCCGTGGTCCAGTGGGTCAGTCGGGCATGGGCTCGGCGTAGTGTCGGAACCCGGTCCGCCCGGTGTCGAGGGCGTACAGACGCTCGGCGAGGATCTCGGGGCTGCTGTGCTCGGCGTCGGGGCTGATCGCCCCGGGGACGATCAACTGCGTGACGTGGATGTTCTCCGGGGCGAGCGCATCGTGGAGCATGCGTGCGTAGGCGCTCTCGGCGGCGAACGCGATCGAGGTGCCGGCCCGCTCGGGGTGCGGGCGTACGGCGCTGCGCCGTTGACGAAGAGCAGGGTGCCTCGTCCGAGCGCCCGCATGTCGGGCAGGACGGCGTTCACGCAGGTGACCGGCCCCTTGACGGAGAAGGCCAGCGGGTCGTCGAGGTCGCTGGCCCAGGTGTCGAGGACCGGCTTCATGAAGTCGGCGCGGGGCACGGGACTGAACTGGAGGATCTCGATCGGCCCGAGGGCCGCCGCGGCCTCGCCGAGGGCCGAGGCGAGCGAGCCGGGGTCGAGGACATCGGCGGTGAAGCCGTGGGCCCGGATACTCTCACGGCCCAGCTCGGCCGTCAGGGCGTCCAAGTGGTCGGCGCTGCGGGAGAGCAGGGCGACGCTGTGGCCGGCGGTTCCGAAGCGGCGGGCGGTCGCCAGCCCCAGGCCGGGGCCGGCGCCGACGAGAACGAACGTGGTCACAGTGAGTCCTTCGGTGGGTCCGGGAATGCCTCGCCATCCAGGGAACCCACTTTTCGCGTGGGCAGCGAGTCATGAGCAGGGCGAGTCACGGGCAAGGGGCGTACCAGCAGCGACACTTTCTGCTGCATGGTCGATGCTCAACTGAGAGGCCACCCGGACAGGCACGGGGACCGGTGTCGGTCGTGCACGACAACGGCACAGCATCGGTACGGTCCGCCGCACGGCAGCCGGTGAGGCAGCGCACAAGGGTGCGAGCTCTGAGTTCCTGAGTGGCTGGGCCGCGCCATCACGCACCATCACGTGGCACCACGTGGCACCTCGTGGTGCCATGTGGCGCCATTCAGTGCCACGGGAGGTACGCGAAAGCGTGTGGTGCCACAGTGGCTCAAATCGCCTCGGTTAGTATTTTCGCAGGTCAAGGCAGCTTTGCGGGTGTTCGCTTCGCAGGGGGTGTCGTTCAGGCTTGCGGATGGCGCCATATTGGTGCCATGATGACGCCATGGACCTCACCCCGTATGTCGACACCCTCCGCCGCGAACTCGCGGTGGCCGCCGAAGCCGGCGGGGAAAATGCTCGCGAGCTGGCCGAGCGACTCACCGCTCCGCTGGAGTCGGCGACCCGCCTGACGATGCTCAATGTGCTCTCCGCCGCGATGGACGAGATCACACGCGAACTCGCTCCTGGTTCCGTCGACGTACGGCTGCGCGGGCTCGACCCCGACTTCGTGGTGACGCTGCCGCCCGCCGGTGACGGCCCCGCGGAGCCGGCCGCACCCGTCGAACCGCTCAAGGCGCAGGCCCCCGCCGAGGGGGACGAGGGTGGCACCGCCCGCGTCAATCTGCGTCTGCCGGCCCACCTCAAGACGCGCGCCGAGGAGGCCGCGAGCCGTGAGGGTCTGTCGGTCAACGCCTGGCTGGTCCGGGCCGTGTCGGCCGCGGTCGACGGCGGGCCCGCTCCGCGTACGACCGAGCGGACCCGCACCATCGGACAAGGATTCACGGGCTGGGTGCGCTAGCCGCGCCCGCGCCCGCCGCACTTCACCCACACCACGTCCCACCAGCGGGGACGCCTCAAGGACTCATGAGGACGGTACAGCCATGCCTTCTTTCGACACCCCTGAGCCGATTTCGGCCACCGCTCACGTGGACGCCGGATCCATCCAGTTCAGCGCGGGCGACCGCCACGACACGCTCGTCGAGGTGCGGCCCCGCGACCCGAAGCGGGACCAGGACGTGCGGTCGGCCGACCAGACCGAGGTCACGTACGCGAACGGCGTCCTGACCGTCAGGACACCCAAGCAGCGCAATCTCTTCGGGCGCACCGGTACCGTCGACGTGACGGTCGAACTGCCCGCAGGTTCGCGCATCGACGTGAGCGGTGCCTGGGCCCAGGTGCTCGGCGAGGGCCGGCTCGGCGAGGTCCGTGTGAAGACCTCGTCCGGTGACGTCCGCCTCGACACGACCGGGCCGCTCCAGCTGACCGCCTCCCACGGCTCGATCACCGTCGACCGGGTCGAGGGCACGGCCGAGATCACCACCAGCTCCGGCAGTCTGCGCGTCGGCACGGTCGACGGCCCCGCCGTACTGAAGAACTCGCACGGCACCACGACCGTCGGCACCGTGACCGGCGACCTTCGGGTGAGCGGTGCCAACGGCGACATCGACATCACGCGCGCCGGAGGCTCGGTGGTCGCCACCACCGCCCACGGCACCCTGCGAGTCGCCGAAGTCGCCCGTGGCAGCGTCCAGTTGGAGACCTCCTACGGTGCCATCGAGGTGGGTATCCGCGAGGGCACCGCCGCCTGGCTCGATGTCAACTCCGGCCACGGGCAGGTACGCAACACACTCGCCTCCTCCGAGGCCCCGGAGAAGACGGAGGAGACCGTCGAGGTCCGTGCACGGACCCGCCACGGCAACATCGACGTACGCCGCGCCCGTCCCTGAACACCGGCCCGCCCGGCTCTGCGCACCAGTTCGTTCTCGCTCTCCAGCCCAGTGACTTCAGCCTTCGAAAGGGAGGCCCTCATGCCTTCATCTGTCATGCCCACGCCCAGGAAGGATGTCGGTCAGCAGCCGCCGGCCGCCGTCTCCGTTGTCGGTCTGCGCAAGTCGTACGGCGACAAGACCGTGCTCGACGGCATCGATCTGCACATCCCGGCCGGGTCCGTGTTCGCGCTGCTCGGGCCGAACGGCGCCGGCAAGACCACCGCCGTGAAGATCCTCTCCACCCTGATCACCGCCGACGCCGGCGATCTGCACGTCGGCGGCCACGACCTGGCCACCGACCCGCAGGCGGTACGGGCCGCGATCGGTGTCACCGGTCAGTTCTCCGCCGTCGACGGCCTGATCACCGGCGAGGAGAACATGCTCCTCATGGCGGACCTGCAGCACCTCTCCAAGCACGAGGGACGGCAGGTCACCGCCGAGCTGCTGGAACGCTTCGACCTCACCGAAGCCGCGAAGAAGCCCGCCTCCACCTACTCCGGCGGCATGAAACGCCGCCTCGACATCGCCATGACCCTGGTCGGCAACCCGCGCATCATCTTCCTCGACGAGCCCACCACCGGCCTCGACCCGCGCAGCCGCCACAACATGTGGGGCATCATCCGCGAGCTCGTCACCAGCGGCGTCACCGTCTTCCTCACCACCCAGTACCTGGAGGAAGCCGACGAACTCGCCGACCGCATCGCCGTTCTCAACAACGGCAGGATCGCAGCCGAGGGCACCGCCGAAGAGCTGAAACGACTCATCCCCGGCGGCCACGTCCGGCTCCGCTTCTCCGACCCGACCGCGTACCGGTCCGCCGCCCTCGCACTGCGCGAGGCCACCCGGGACGACGAGGCCCTCTCACTCCAGATCCCCAGCGACGGCAGCCAGCGCGAACTGCGCTCCGTCCTCGACTGGCTGGACTCGGCCGGCATCGAGGCGGACGAACTGACCGTGCACACCCCCGACCTCGACGACGTGTTCTTCGCCCTGACCGGCTCCGGCATGCCGAGCCAGACCAAGGAGGATGTCCGATGAGTTCCCTCTCCCTCGCCGTACGCGACTCGTCGACGATGCTGCGCCGCAACCTTCTGCACGCGCGGCGCTATCCGTCCCTCACCCTGAACCTGCTGCTCACGCCGATCATGCTGCTGCTGCTCTTCGTCTACATCTTCGGCGACGTGATGAGCGCGGGCATCGGCGGCGGTGGCGCGGACCGCTCCGAATACATCGCCTACATCGTCCCGGGCCTCCTGCTGATGACCATCGGCAGCACCACGATCGGCACCGCGGTGTCCGTCTCCAACGACATGTCCGAGGGCATCATCGCGCGATTCCGGACAATGGCGATCCACCGCAGCTCCGTGATCACCGGGCGCGTCGTCGGCAGTGTGCTGCAGTCGATCGCCAGCGTGGTCCTCGTGGGCGCGGTCGGCGTGGCCATCGGCTTCCGCTCCACGGACGCCACCGCCCTGGAATGGCTGGCGGCGTTCGGGCTGCTCACGTTGTTCGCCCTGGCCCTCACCTGGATCGCCGTCGGGATGGGCATGGTCAGCCCGAACGCCGAGGCGGCCAGCAACAACGCGATGCCGCTGATCTTCCTCCCGCTCATCTCCAGCACCTTCGTCCCGGTCGACGCGATGCCGGGCTGGTTCCAGCCGATCGCCGAGTACCAGCCGTTCACGCCCGCCATCGAAACCCTCCGCGGCCTGCTGCTCGGCACCGAGATCGGCAACAACGGATGGATCGCGCTCGCCTGGTGCGTGGCTCTCTCCGCGCTCGGCTACTACTGGTCGAAGGCGGTCTACAACCGCGACCCGAAGTAACCGAGACGCACGAGGGCGGCGTACTCCGACATCAGGTCGGGGTACGCCGCCCCGTCCGCGTTTCCGCCCCTCTCCGTTCAGAGCGCGTCGAAAGCCGTCTCGAACGCGTCCCCCGTGGGAACCATGACCAACGAGGGCTCTCCTGCGGGCCCCGACCAGCCGGGGATCAACGGCGGCCGATCTCCGTGGTGTTCGGTGACCGTTGACGGACCTCGGTGTTCTGTTTCGTCGAGGCCGATTGTCAGTGCCGGATGCCAGACTGCCCGGCATGATCGAACCGAATCCGAAAGCGGACCTTCTCCGATACCTGCAGGACGGGCGTGACGCCCTGGTATGGAAGCTCGACGGGCTCTCCGAATACGACATCCGTCGCCCGCTGACCCCCACGGGCACCAACCTGCTGGGACTGCTCAAGCACGTCGCAGGCGTGGAATTGGGGTACTTCGGCGACACGTTCGGGCGACCGTTCTTCGACGCGGAGCCACCGTCCTGGTGGTACACGCAGGACGCAGAACCCAACGCGGACATGTGGGCCACTGCTGACGAGTCGCGCGAAGACATCGTCGGTCTGTACCACCAGGCATGGGAGCACTCCAACAGCACGATCGCGAAGCTGGAGCTCGACGCGATCGGCCACGTCCCGTGGTGGCCGGAGGAACGGCGAGAGGTGACACTGCACCACATCCTGGTGCGCGTGATCTCCGATACCCAGCGGCACGCCGGTCACGCGGACATCGTGCGCGAGCTCATCGACGGATCCGTGGGACACCAGGAGGGCAACGACAGCATGCCACCAGCGGATCGGGCAGCGTGGGAGGAGCACCGACGCCGACTGGAACACGCAGCACGAGAAGCCGACAACGGCTGATCCCGGCTGTTCCTTTCCTGCTGCCGTCGGCGTCGGCGGCGGAGCCGGTTCGGAGACCGTGACCATGCCGCCGTTCCCGTACACAACGACCGATGCCCGCTTCTTCGGCATGGTGCTTCCCGCCCGCTCGAAACCGTGGCGGCCGGCGGCTCTACTCGAAGTCGCAGCCCGGATTGGGGGCGTCCTGGGAGAAGGGGGCACCGTGCGGCAGAACGTAGAGGACCTCCAGAACGATGTCGGTGCTGCCGCGGTTCTGACCGATGTGTACGTGGTCGGCGCCCGACGGTTCCCGGAGCGAGCTTCCTGCGGGGTACACACCGTCCGAGGCACAAGTGGCATCGAAATGGCTGAGGGTTCCCTGCCTGACATGGCCGTACAGCGTGCCATCGTGGTAGTGCCACCCCGTTCCCTGGCCGGGCGGAACGGTGATCTCGCGCAGGATGTAGTCCCGGTCGCCGACGGTGGTCCGGGCGATGGTCTTGGCGGTGACGCCGGGACCGCCCGGGGTCGCTCGGGCAGCGCCGGCAGGGAAGGAGAGGGCGAGGAGCACGGCACCGATCGCTCCCAGCCGTGACAGGTTGCGCATGACGGTCCTTTCGGGAGAAACGGTACGTGGGCCGCCGCCGAGCGCGGTCTCGTACCGGGTACGTGAGTTGAGGAACGCGGCGATCTTGTCCGGGTTGAATACCCACATGACCCGATGAATACCTTCGCTCGATGCCGCAATCGTCATGAAGGTCGAGGGGTGGCCGTCCCGGTGGACATCACGCCGCCGCGTCCGTCGGCCTCCACGGGTGTCGGCCGCTCCAGAAGGGTTCTCCCGCGACCCCTGACAGCCGGACAGCCAGGCGCCCGCGGCTCCTCGGTCGTCGCCCGTTCCGGCTCCGGCGCCGGGCAATCCGTACCACTGCCGATACGTCTCGTCGACGACTCTCCCGGCCTCACCGCCGCTGCCCGGCATCCAGAACGCGGCATCCGACAAATCCCGCCGCTCACCGAGCAGTTCTTCCGTGTGGCGCAGGCTCAAGCGGTGCGGCACAGGGCGTTGTCGATGAGATCGCGCAGTGCGTCTTCCATGGTGCGCATCTGCGCCGTGCACAGACGTCAAGTCCGCGGGAGGGCAGGCGGTGTCGCACGACGCCGCGCCGCACCGGCCCGGAATGGCATGGCCCGAACACACTGTGTCCGAGTGTTACCCCGGACGGTATGGTCGAGGCCGATGCCACCGGCTCCGTGGAAATCGTTCGCCACCCCGGGGTCCACGAGCCGAGACTGGTGGGCCGACCACACCGGACAGAAAGCGCGGGCCGGCACTGACGTACAACCGAGACACCCTGCCCTTCCCCGAAAACCTCGTGCCGCCCTCCACAGGCCTGCAGAACTGGGAGGATCTCGATCCGGCCCGCCACCCGTTCAGCTGGGACGAGGACGAGGAAGCCCGTCTTCGCGCGCTGGTCCGTGAATGGGTGCCACCCGTGCTTTCCGGCATGGCGGGCCGGTGGGAGTGCGAGTACTGGTGCGAACACCAGATAGACGCGATCATCCGGGGGCGCTACGGGAACTGGGCTCAGGGATGGAACTGGTGCTACCGCTACGGCGGGCCCGTCGGCAGCTGGGTCACCGCGACAAGCTCGGTGACAACCCCTGACGAGACCGCGGCCCGCGTCGTGGCCGCGTTGTTGGAGTGGCGCGAGTGGTTGGAGCGGACGGCTCAGCGGTTCGCGGAGCTGGCGCCGCCACCGGAAGCCTCTCCCAAGGATCGCAGCTGGCATCTGGAGCGGGCCTGCGTCCGGCTCGTGACCCACTCGCTGGACTCGGGCGCGGAGGGCGGCTGGCACAGGCAGGCCGCGCGGGTCCTGCACTGGTTCCTCACTACCACCGGCATGGGCCGGGCCGAGGCGGAGCAGGCGGTGGAAAGCGCGATCGGCGGCCGGTTCAAGAGCTGGGTCACCCCTGGACGGTCGCTGATCGAATCCATCGGTGAGGACCTCGCCGTCGGCCTCACCGGCCATGCCCCCTACCAGGATCACAGCGAGCGGGCGGCCCTGGAGGATCTCCATGACCGCTACTGACAGCCTTTCGATCTGGCTGTGCGTCCGCCGTGACATCGACTGGCACCAAGCACCCGTCCTGCGCCGGGTTCCGCCTACGAGCGACGGGTTCCGGGCCTGGTGCGACGGGCCGGTCCGCCGACGAGACCCCGTCCGGGCGAAGCGTCTGCTCGCCGCCCACACCCTGGCCCGCGCCGATGCCGTACGCCGCGCCCCGCTGGACTTCGCCCTGCTGGCCACATGGCAGCGCGAGGTCCTCGGCCGAACGGAGGTGCCGTTCCGCGCGAACGACGCCTACGCCAAGGCCGGCCGTGAGCGCTACGGCCTGACCCCGCACACCCAGGCCGACTTCGCCGCCTGCCTGCGCGAGGCGACCGACCCGGAGGTCCCGCCGGCGGCCCGTGCGGCCCGCGTGTACCTCGACGTGGCGTTCTTCCACCCCTTCACCGATGGCAATGCCCGCGCGGCCCTGCTGACCTTGGTCCACGTCCTGGCCCGCGAGGACATCGTCCTTCCGGAGGTCGGCCCTCTCCAGACCATCCGCTATGCGGACGACCCGGCGGGCGCGGCCGACCTGGCCACTCTCATCGGCGTACTCAACCGCCGCCGATACGGTCGACCTGAGGCTGGAGGCCGGCGCCCGGTGGCGGCGGACCGCGGGCCCGTGCGGCCGTCCTCCGTCGTCGAACAGATCCGTGACGGTGACCGGTGAACGCATGCCGGAGGCCCTGCTCGGCTCGCAGCTCGCCGCACTCGAACCGCTCGAACCGGACGAGCGGGGAGCCGCACCGGACGCGAGGCCGCCCCCGGAGCTGACGGCCGAGTCGGCCATGGAGCCGCTGCCACGCCTGGAGAAGCCATGACCATTCCCGTAGCGGACTTCAGCGCCGGGACAGCGCCAGCACGCTCAGACCGAACATCAGGACGCCCAGGGGGAGATGGACCGACGGTACGTGCGCGATGCCGAGCACGACCTGGACCGAGGCGAGTACGAGGAATCCCGACGCGTACCGGACCGGCCGGGGCGAGCCGCCGCCCGGCTTCCACGCCAGCACCGCCGCGAGCACGTACAGCATCGACGCCGCGTACATCACCCGGGCTCCGACACTGTGCAGTGTCTCTCCGTAGGACGCGGTCAGCAGCAGTCCGGCGGAGACCGCCTGAAGGAAGATGGTCAGGGTCTGCAGGGCGATCGCGATCCGGAGGAACGAGGAGCCGCGCCGTGCACGCGCCGTCGCCGTCACCTGAGTGGCCATGTCACAGTCCCCTTTTCCGCCCGCGGGCAGTGGATCGATAAGGTCTCACCGGTCCGACGAAACGGGCCTGCGAAAGGTAAGGCGAGGGGGTGGCCGGAAGCGTGGGGGATGTCGGGACCAGCACGAACGGGATAGCCGGCGAGCGACGCCAACTGATCAATGTTGCCTACCGGTTGCTCGGATCGGTGGCCGAGGCCGAGGACGCCGTACAGGATGCCTACGCACGCTGGTACGGGCTGCCACGCAGCCGGCAGGAGGAGATCCTGTCGCCAGGGGCCTGGCTGACGACGGTGACCGGCCGCATCTGCCTGGACCTGCTCGGCTCGGCGCGGGCCCGCCGTGAGCGCTATGTCGGCGCGTGGCTGCCCGAGCCGCTGCCCGACCGCGGCGAGTGGGACCGCGCGGGCGGCGCCGACCCCACCGGCCCCGCGGACCCCGCCGACCAGATCGTGCTGGACGAGTCGGTGGCCATGGCCTTCCTCGTCGTCCTGGAGTCGATGACGCCCGCGGAGCGGGTGGCGTTCGTCCTGCACGACGTGTTCCGGTACCCGTTCGCCGAAATCGCCGGGGTGCTCGGCCGGACCCCCACGGCCTGCAAGCAGTTGGCGGCCTCCGCCCGGCGGCGGGTGGGCGTCGCGCGTGCTCCGATGACGGCGACCGGCCGGACCGATGTGGTGCGGCGCGTCAAGGCGGCGTGGGAGCGCAAGGACATCGAGGCCCTCGTCGGTCTGCTCGACCCGGCCGCCGTGATGACCGCCGACGGCGGAGGCATGGCCGGTGCCGCCCTGCGCCCGGTCGAGGGCGGCGTGCGCATCGCCCAGTACATGGTCGCCATCGCCGACAAGGCTCCGGGGCTCGAACTCCTGGAGCGGTCGGTCAACGGTGTGCCTGGCCTGGTGGCCCGGCGCGGCGGCGTGGTCATGACCGTGGCCTCCTTCGACGTCTCCGACGGGTGCGTCACCCGGATCTGGGCGGTCCGCAACCCGGAGAAGCTGCGGTCGTGGGCGTCTGCCGGACGATGACCGGCCGCGCCGCCTGCTCGCGAAGGGCCTGGACGAGTGTCGTGGCGTGGGGCCGGTTCTTCCGGCTGATCGCGGCGACACCGATGTGCCGGATCGGCCCCGGTGGCCTGATCGGGACGGTGCGCAGGCCAGGGATCTCCGGATCGAGGGCGATGGAAGGGATCAGGGAGATTCCCATGCCGGCTACGACGAGGGAGCGGGCGAAGAAGTAGTCGGTGGTGGTGCCGCGCACTTCCGGGTCGAAGCCGGCGCGCTCGGCGTAGCGCCGCAGGTATGCCTCGGTCTTCAGACAGCCGAGTACCCAGGGCTCTGTTGCCAGTTCGGCGAGGTCGAGCGCGTCGCGGTCGGCGAGCCGATGCTCTTGCGGCAGGACGACGTGCAGGGGGTCCTCCAGGAGCGGGATCCAGTCCAGGCCGGAGCCGGGGCCTGGACCGCCACTGCCCGCAGGACGCGGAGCCGCTGCACATCGATCAACAGTTTTCCTCAACACTCTTTCAGCAAGTCGGCACTTCTGCTGATGACGGGAGGCGTCCAGGATCAGGGCATGCAAAGGAGCTGGGTTTCTCCTTCTCCCGTACCACCGACCGGTTGCCCGGCGCCGTCGCCGAAGCCCTCACCACCGCGCCGTCACCTGTTGCCTGAGTGTCGTCCCTCTACTGCCTGAGCTCCGACACCCCCGAAGACTGTCATCACACGCAGCTCCCTCGACGGCCCCTCCGGTCCGGCTTCCGCCGGCACTGCCTTCCACCGTGTCGCGGCCGACCGCGGCGTCAGCCCGCAACAGATCGCCCTGGCCCGGTTGTTGGCCCGCTCCCCGGCAGTGATCCCGGTACCGGGAGCCAGCCGCCCGGCCTCCATCGCCGACTCGGCCCAGGCCGCGGAACTCAGGCTGAGCACGGTGGAGCTGACACGGCTTGAGGACGCCCTGCCGTGCTGAAGGAAGGACGCCCTGCCGTGCTGAGGCGGATCACGGGCTGCCGCACGCCTCGGTCATCATGACCGCGGCCTCGACCGATCTGCGGCCGGCCGGTGGGATTCGCCCCGTGGGATCCGCCTACGACCGTCGATCGACAGCGGTGCACTGCGATGTCCCACCGTCCGGCGCCTCAGATGCCGCGCTTCATGGCGCGGGTGGACAGGACCAGCCCGGTGGCGGCGAGCGCCACGGCGGCGGTGAGGCCGTGGAGCACGGAGGAGTTGAGGAAGTCTCCGGCGAACAGGGCGCGGGCGGCGTCGACGACGTACGTGACGGGGTTGATCGCGGCAACGGTGCTCAGCCAGCCCGGTCCGGCGTCGACGGGGAGGAGGATGCCCGACAGCAGCATGAGGGGGAAGACCAGCGCCTGGGTGACGATCCAGAACAGATTGCCGCCCGGGCGCGAGGCGATGGCCAGGACGCAGGACAGGGCGCTGAGCCCGACCGCCAGGACGACCAGCAGCATCATCGTGGCGAGAGCGCCGGGCAGGTGGAGGTCCATGCCCAGCGGGATGGCGATGACGGTGATGAGGGTCGCCTGGGCGAACAAGGTGACGGCGTCCTTGGCAGCGCGTCCGAGCACGAGCGCGGTGCGGCTGATGGGGGTGACGAGGAAGCGTTCCATCTGTCCACCGTTGAGCTCGCCGAGCATGCTGTGGCCGGCGGAGAGCGGCCCCATGAGGCACATCATCACGAGGATGCCGGGGACGAACCATTGCCAGACGTCCTCGGTGCCGGCACCCGGGTTCGCCCCGGTACCGGCGAGCATCGAACCGAACAGGACGAGGAACAGCAAGGGTTGTCCCATCGCGAGGACGACGCCGACCGGGGAGCGGAGCTCCGGTGCGATCTCGCGGGAGAAGACCGTTGCGGTGCTGCGGACGAGGCTAGGCATGGGTGTCCCCGATCGGCTCGTCGGTGGGCACGGTCGCGTAGGCGTCGCCCGATTCCCCGAGGCGGTGCCCGGTGAGGTTGATGAAGACGTCGTCGAGAGACGGACGCCGGACGTCGGCGCGGGTGACCGTGAGTGCGGCGCGGTCGAGCAACCGCAGGCAGGCCGGCAGCGCGGTGTCGGCGTCGGCGATCCGTACGTTCACCGTCCGCCCTTCGGCCGTGACCCGGGAGACCCCCGGCATCCCACCGGCGAGATCGGCAGCGGCACGGGCGGCGTCGGTGTCCGAGGTCGTGATGTGCATCAGGTCGCCGGCCAGGTCGGCCTTGAGCGCCCCCGCGGTGCCGTCGGCGATGACCCGGCCCCGGTCCACGATGACGATCCGATCGGCCATCCGGTCGGCCTCGTCGAGGTAGTGGGTGGTCAGCAGGATCGTGATGCCGTGTTCGCGTCGCAGGAGCTGGATCCGATCCCACAGTGCGGCTCGGCTGTGGGGATCGAGGCCCGTGGTGGGCTCATCGAGAAACAGCACCCTCGGGTGGTGGATGAGGCCGAGAGCGATGTCCACGCGGCGCCGTTGCCCGCCCGAGAGCGTGCCCGGGACGCGGGTGGCGAGGTCACCGATGCCCAGGATGTCCAGCACCTCGTCCGCCCGGTGCCGCGCCTTCTGGGCGCTGAGGCCGAAACAGCGGCCCTGGGTGACGAGTTCGTCGCGGATGCGGTGGTTCTCTCCGGAGGCGCTCTTCTGGCCCACGTAGCCGATCACCTCACGCACCCTGCCCGGTTCGCGTGCCGCGTCGAAGCCTGCGATGTGCACGCTGCCCGCTGTGGGCGGCAGCAGCGTGGTCAGCATGCGTAATGTCGTGGACTTGCCTGCGCCGTTCGGCCCCAGCAGTGCCAGGAGTTCACCGGCCGCGACATCGAAGCCGACATCGCGGACCGCCTCGACCGTTTCCTTGCCCACCTTGAAGGTCCGTCTCAGGCCTACGGCCCGGATCATCTGCTCTCCATCCATGTCCTGGACACTAGGACACCCAGAGTGGAACTGCAAACATCCATTAAGGATCTGGAAGCATTCCTCATGGGTGTTGCTGATACCGTCAGGGTATGAGTGTGAAGCGGGCATCCAGTGCCAGGGGCCGGACCGAACGGGCCATCGTGACCGCCGCGGTGGGTGTCTGGGCGCGCGACCGGGCGGCGACGCTGCCGCAGATCGCGGAGGCCGCGGAGGTCGGCCGTACGACATTGCACCGCTACTTCCCCGAACGCGAGGGTCTGGTACGGGCCGCTGTCGAGCACGGCCTGGAAGCGATCGGGGGCGCGATCGCCGAAGCCGAACCCGACCACGGGCACCCGCTCGCCGCGATGCGCCGTGTGGTGGCCGCCCTGGCCTCGGTGAGCGAGGCGATCATGTTCGTCTTCGGTGACCAGTCGCTCCTGCGTGATGTCGTGCCGACCGCCGAACCCGACCCGCCGACACCGCACGACCCGGTGATCGAGCTCATCCGCCGCGGGCAGGCCGAGGGGGTGTTCGACGACCAGCTCTCCGCCGAGTGGATTCAACAGGTTCTGTGGGCGGTGTCCTACACCGCCTTCGAGCAGGTCGAGCAGGGCACCCTTGCCAAGTTCGACCTCACCGCGACCGTGACCCGGACCCTGGAACGGGGAATCACCGCCCGAGCCGGCGAACGGGCGGGATCGGAACCGGAGTTGTGACCGGAAGGACGAGTCCGCAGTCATGACCGAGAGGACGGTGCCGTGACGGGTTGGAGCATCGACCTCTGGCTCGACCCGGCCTGCCCGCTCACCCGCCACACCGCGCGATGGGCAGCGCAGATCGCCGAAGAGGTACCGCTTCGGGTGTGCCGGCACGTCATGAGCCTGGCGGTGCTCAACGAGCACCGCGACGACGACCCCGAGGACGACCCGCACGGCTACCTGTGGGTTCCCGCCCGCGTCGCTGCAGCCGTCCGGACCGAGCACGGGCACGGCGCGCTCGGCGCGTTCTACGACGCACTGTGGACCGAGCCCGGCGGCGCCGAGCGGGAGTGGATCGGGGACATCGGCGAGGCGCTGCACCGCAGCGGCCTGCCCACCGCGCTCGCCGAGGCCGGCACCTCCACCGACTACGACGATGCGCTTCGCGCCTCCCACCACGCCGGCGTCGCCCGCATCGACGCCGAGATCGGCACCCCCGTCCTGGCCGTCACCACACCCGACGGCGATCAGCGGTACCTCTTCGGCCCCGTCCTCGACGCCGTTCCCGCGCGGGCAGACGCTGTCCGTCTCTGGGAAGCCGTCCGCCTGGTGGCCGGCGTCCCGGCGTTCCGAGAAATCAAGACGTGACACAGAGGCCCGTGAGTGATCCCGGCCCCCGAGTGACCCCGTGGCCGACATCCGTTCGGCGCGTTCTCGGAGCCGGTGACAACCGCTTCCGCCGCATCATGCCGATGAACTGCCCGACGCTGTGCGCACGTTCGAGCCCTGCCGGTCGGCCCTTCGCCGCGCCTTCGGCGAGGTGCGTCCGGCCGCCACGATGCTCATGTGCGGCCTCGCCGACCCCGCATGAAGATCGCGATCGAGGTGTACGCACGGCGGGTCACCGCGCAACCGCCCGCGCGGTCGGTCGGGCCGTGAACAACGTCTTGGCGCCGACCGCTGTACCAGCCCCAAGGCCCTTGAAAAGTCCTATGGTTGGCTGATGCACACACACCACATTGACCGCCCGGCCGATCTTGACGTGGTACGTGAGTCCTACGACCGGGTGGCCGACAACTACGCCCACATGGTGGTGACGACGGGGGTCGGTGACATCCGTTGCCACCCATGGCTCAAGGCATCGATCGACGCCTTCGCCGACACCGTGGGCGAGCTCGGGCCTGTCCTGGACGTCGGCTGCGGACCCGGAACGGTGACCGCCTACCTCGCCGAACGCGGACTCGACGTGTCCGGGGTCGATCTCTCTCCTCGCATGATCGAGAACGCGCGCCGCCTTCATCCGCAATGCCGTTTCGGCGTCGCTTCTGCCACCGACCTCGACCTCGGTGAGGCGTCCCTCGGCGGCGTACTCGGGTGGTGGTCACTGTTCAACCTCCCCCGTGACGTCCTTCCTCAGGTTCTCGCCCGGTTCGCGCGTGCGTTGAAGCCGGGCGGGCACTTCATCACCGCAACACACGTGGGCGACGAAGACTTCGTGCGCACCGAGGCCTACGGAGGTGTACCCGTCCGTTGGACGACACACAAATGGCAGCCGGAACAACTCGTGGACCTGATCGAGCGGGCCGGTCTGCGCCCGGTCGCCGAACTCCGGCTCCCGGCGGATGAGCAAACCGGTCCGGGTGTGGTCATCATGGCCGAGCGAGCCGGCTGAGGACCGGACGTCGCAAGAGCCCTGTGCAGTGCCCCACCGCACGGTGGACCCGCGCGGTATTCGGCCAGGCTCGATGGCTTTGTGCCATTCGTCAGCAATTTCCCTCCACCGTCACTGAAGCCCGGCTACACAAGAAGGCCGGGGTGGCGTGCTGTCCTCCCGGCTCGGTGCTTGCTCGGTGAGGGCTGATCGTTGGGGAGGTCTGGTCGGTTGCTGACCATCAACGTGGCGGTGCTGCTCGCAGTCGTCGTGGTCTGGCGGCTGCGGCGGCGTACGGAGGCCCGCAGCCGCTTCGACGAGAAGCTGACCGTCGTCATCGTCCTGGCGCTGGGCATCCTGATCGCACCCACCCCGGCAGGCCAGGGAATCCTGAACTTCCTGGGAGAGCTGACGAGCGGCGTCACGCAGGCCAGCCGATGAGCCCCCGCGCGCGCAAGGGGAGGGCGGCGTCGACCCGGCGCCCGTCGGCTCGGCGCCGTTCCCGGAGGCCGGACAAGCGGCGGCAGCGCGCGGTCGACCGGTTGATCGGCTTCCTCGGGGCCGCAGTTCTGGCCGTCGCCCTCGTGGTGGCCGTCGTCAACTGGCTGCTGGTCCACTGGTGGTTCCTGATCGTCATCGGCGTACTCGCGGTGATGACCGGCGGTGGCTGGGTCCACCGGAAGCGGCAGAGAGCGCGGTGGGAAGCGGTCCGCGCGCAGGGCCTGCGGTACGGGCTCTCCCAACTGGATGCCCTGCACCACTCCCGGTTCGAGGAGGCGGTTCGGGACCTGATGCGCCGTGACGGCTGCCGGGACGCCGTCCGGGTGGGTGGCAGCGGGGACCTGGGCGCGGACGTGAAGGCCACCGATCCGGCCGGGCGGCGCTGGGTGATCCAGTGCAAGCACCGCCGCAACGGCCTGGCCGGCTCCGCGGTCGGCACGCCGGATCTTCAGGTACTCAACGGCACCGCCCGCCAGGTCCACGGCGCCGACATCGCGGTGATCGTGACGAACGGCCGGGTCACCGCGCCGGCCGTGGCCTTCGCCGAGCAGCAGCGGCTGCACGTGGTCGACCGCCACACCCTCGCAGCATGGGCGTCCGGCTCACGCCCCTTGTGGGAACTGCTGCGGGCCGTCCCGCCGCCCCGCAAACCGACTTCCTTCTCGTGAGCAGACACGAGGGACGTGGCGGGCGCGGGGCCCGGCCGCCAGGAGAGGCCGTGGCCCAGGGGACGGGTGGTGGACGGTGAGCGGGCGGTGGTGGTCGTGCCGGTTCGGTGCGTGGGCGCGTCTCACCGGAAAGGCTGTGGGCGGGGTGGCCCTGGCGGCTGCGGCGGCGTTTCTCGTCGTCCTGGGGTACGGGTTCGTCCGTGGGGGAATCGACGGGCTGAACGACGCCTCCGCGGTCGCCGCGCGGGGACGGTCGGTCGACGGGGTCGTCGTGGCGAAGGAAAAGGTGGCCGGCCCCCAGGGAAGCCGCTTCAAGCGGATCGAAGTCCGTTTCACCACGGGCGACGGGAGGTCGTACCAGTTCTGGGAAGGCGGCGACGCGGACGTCGGTGACACCATCCGCGTCCACTACGAGCTGGGGCGTCCCGAGACGGCGAGCACCGGCTCCGTGACGAGCAACAGGGTGGGGTACGGCATGCTGGTCCTGCTCGGGCTGGCGCTGGTGATCCTCATGCCGCTCCTGGTGGTCAGGCTCGTCCGGGAAGGTCTCCGCGACATTCGGCGAGCGGCGCGGAAACGGTCGGCCGCAGGATGATGCCTGGCCGTCTCAAGGCCTGGCTCCGCTTGACCTTGACACAGTGACAAGCACTTCACTGTGGCCGAGGAGGCGATCCTGATGATCATGCCGAAAGAGAAAACGAGGACGACGCGAGCGCTCCAGGGGCTGGAGAACAACAGCTCGTCGGTCCGGCTGCAGGCGGCGCTGGCGGTCGGCACGACCCCCGACCCGGGGTTCATCGGCAAGCTCATCGAGCGATGCGCTGTCGAACCCGAGTTCTACGTGCGCGAAATGCTGACGTGGGCACTGACCCGCCACGCGGCATCGATGACGGTCCCGGTGCTTCTCGACGAAGTCCGTTCGGAGCGTGCGCAGGCACGCAGCCAGGCGTTGCACACGCTGTCCAAGATCGGGGATCGGCAGGCCTGGCCGGTGATCACGCCGGCGCTGCTGTCCGATGCCGACGACGAAGTGGCCCGGAGCGCCTGGCGGGCAGCGGTCGTACTGGTGCCCGAAGGTGAGGAGTACGAGTTGGCCGTAGTGTTGGCGACGCAGCTCGGACGCGGCGAACGCGAGACGCAGCTGAGCCTCAGCCGGGCGCTGATCGCACTCGGGGAGGCGATGTTGCCGGCACTGGGCGCCGCGACGACGGATCTCGACCCTCGCGTGCGCGCGCACGCGATCGCCACGGAACGGCTGTGGCGCGACCCGGATGCCGGATTCGAGTTCGCGATCGAGGAGGCGAAGCGCATCGTGGCCCTCGGCGGGGCAGGCGAGGAGGGGCGGTAGGCCGTGTTGATCGGTGATGTCGCGCGGCGGTCCGGGGTCAGCGCCCGCATGCTCAGGCACTACGAATCGCTCGGCCTGGTGCGGCCGACGGGCCGTACCGAGTCCGGCTACCGGGAGTACTCCAGCAAGGACATCGGGCGCATCTTCCACATCGAGAGCCTGCGGTCATTGGGGCTGTCGCTGCGCGACGTCGGACGCGCGCTCGATGACCCCGGCTTCGCGCCCGCGGAGCTCGTCGACGACCTCATCCGTCAGACGCGAGAGCGCATCGCGGCGGAGACGGAGCTGCTCACGCGGCTCCGTCGGATCGGTGCCGCGGAACCCTCGGGCTGGGATGACGTCCTCCAAGTCGTCGCGCTCCTCCAGGCGTTGGGGTCGAAGAGCGCGGGAGCGCGGCAGCGCGCGGCCCTGTCCGCGGCAGACGAGGCCCCCGTGCCGGTGGAAGCACTGGTCGAGGCCGTGCTGAGCGAGTCGGACCCGAACGTCGCCGGAGCCCTTCGTTGGGCTCTGGCGCAATCGGGCGAGGACGGGCCGGCACTGCTGGCGGAGGGCCTCGGCTCACCCGCGGCCGAGGTGCGCAAGCGTGCCGTCCTGTCCATCGCCGAGATTCCGGGCGACGCGGCCACCACGCTGCTGAAGGACGCCCTCACGCACTCCGACATCGTGGTCCGCAGGCACGCGGCTCTGGCGCTCGGGGCACGTGGAGCAGCTGACGCGGTGCCGATGCTCATCGAGATGATCGTCGAGGAGAGTGAGGGGAGCAACGACGTCGACGCAGCCGATGCACTGAGCGCGCTGGCGAGTGATCCCGCGTTGGAGGAGCGGATCGCTACCGGGCTCGTCGACTGCCTCGTCCACGGCACCATGGGATCGTCCGCACGTCGACGGCTGACACAGGCGCTCGCGGAAATCCCCGGGATCCGGGCGTCGCGTGCCCTCGCGGATCTGTCCCATGACGAAGACCGTGCCGTTGCGCTGACTGCCACATATGTTCTCAAGCTGCGCGAGTCACGGTAGCGGAACGAGTGGCCTCAGCAAGGCAGCGCGGCCAGCCAGTCGGTGAGGATCCGGTTGACCTCGGCGGGGCGCTCCTGCTGGATCCAGTGGCCGCAGCCGTCGAGGATGTGGGAGGAGACCAGACCCGGCAGCGTGACCGGGTAGGCGTGGATCGCGTCGGCCAGCCAGGTCGTGGAGGCGTCCAGACCGCCGCCGACGAACAGCGAGGGCTGGGTGACGGGGGCGCCGTCGAAGGCGGCGAGATCCTCCCAGTCGCGATCCATGTTCCGGTAGCGGTTCAGCGCGCCGGTCAGACCGGTGCGTTCGAACTCAGCGGCGTAGAAGTCGAGTTGCTGCTCACCGAGCCAGCCGGGCAGTCGACCGCCGGGAAACCGGTCGCGCAAGGTCCCGCCCCTGCTCACGAAGTGCGGGTCCGGAGCGTCGGCCGCGGGCATGGTGTCGGCGGACAGAGCCGCGTAGAAGCCTGCGAGCCAGCCGCGTACATCGGGTTCGATCTCGGCTTCGGCACGGCCGGGCTCCTGGAAGTACGAGACGTAGAACTCCTCGTCCCCGCCCATCCCGGCGAAGACGCTGGTCGGGCGCGGGCCGCCGGGCGGGGTGTAGGGAACGCTCAGCAATCCCACCGCGCGGAAGACCTCCGGCCTGAGCAGAGCGGAGTGCGCGGCGATGGTGGCGCCCCAGTCGTGGCCGACGACCACCGCCGGCTCCTCGCCCATGGCGTGCACCACCGCGACGTTGTCCTCCACGAGATCGAGCATCCGGTACGCGTGTGCCGCAGTGGGCTTGGAGGAGCGGCCGTAGCCGCGCACGTCGATGGCGACCGCCCGGTATCCCGCCGCTGCCAGGACCGGCAACTGATGGCGCCAGGAGTACCAGGACTCCGGGAAGCCGTGGATGAGCAACACCAGTGGCCCGGTTCCCTGTTCGGCGAGGTGGATCCGGCCTCCCGGCGTAGAAACAGAACGTTGCGTGATCTCCGAATGCTGTGCCATGCGTCTCCTCCAGGACCGCTGCTGTACGCCAGGACCGGCCCCTGCGCCGTGCCGTGGCTCTGCACCGATCATGCGCGAGACACCGTAAAAGGAACGAGTCCGTTTGCTGATTCAGCAAGTCTGGCCCGTGAGGCCGCGCAGGCTGCACTTCGGCCGTCGGGCGCCGAGCAGCAGCCTGTCCGAGCCGGCCAGGATCGAGGACGGGGCCGCCCGGCAAACGGGCGGCCCCGTCCTGCGGGTCGGGGCCTGGGGCCGGATGACGTACCGGCTGTTGCCTCGATGCGGAGCCGGGTGAGATACCGATGCGGTGTCTCGCCGGTGGGCCCCTCGACCGACCTGGCACCAGCAGGTCAGCCGGTCCCGGTCAGCCGTTCCCGGTTGCGAAAGGGCCGCCTTCGCCGAACGCCAGCCGCCCGAAGTTCTCGCCGATGCGGCGGTGTCCCGCCGGATCGGGATGGACCTCGTCGGGCAGCGGGAATTCGGCGTAATCCTTCTCGCCGTACAGGTCACGGCCGTCGAGGTAGTGCAGATTCGGGTCGTCGGCCGCCCGCTGCTCCACGATCCGGGCGAGTTCGTCGCGGATGATGCTGAGGGTCAGGCGCCCGGCGGCGCGTTCGGCAGGATCGCCCGTGGCCCTGAACCGCAAGGTCCCCTTGTCGAAGTCGGGCGCGAGGGGGCCGGGCGTGTCCTCCTGGACCGGGCACAGGAGGGGGGAGACGACCAGCAGCGGCGCGGTCGGATGCCCCTCGCGGATGGTGTCGAGGAAGCCGTGGACCGCGGGTATGAAGGCGCGCAGGCGCATGACGTCGCTGTTGACGACATTGATGCCGATTTTGACGCTGATCAGGTCCGCGGGGGCGTCCCGCATCGCTCGGGCGGTGAACGGGTCGAGCAGCGCGCTGCCGCCGAACCCCAGGTTGACGAGCTCCACTTGACCCTGGGCGGCTGCCAGGGCAGGCCAGATGGCGGTCGGACGAGTGGCGTTCGAGCCGTGGCTGATGGAACTGCCGTGGTGCAGCCACACCCTGCGCCCGCTGTCCGGCGCCTTCTCGATGGGCGCGTCGGTGCGCAGGGCGATCAGTTCGGTGATCTCCGTATGCGGGAGCCAGATCTCGACAGCTTTGTCACCTTCCGGGAGACCGACGAACCGGGCGGTGCCGGAAGGCCCCTCCGACAGCTCGGAGGACTGGGTGACCATGTCGGTGATCGTGCGTACGTTTCCGCCGGCCACCGTGGCCCGGGCGGCGAGACGGCCATCGACCAGCAGGTCGTACACGCCGTCCGCGGGGGCAGGGAATCCTCGGTAGACGCGCTTGGTGGGCAGCGTGTCCAGTTCGATCGTGGTCGCCCGGGTGCGGAAGACCAGCCGCACACCGGAGGGCTGGGCCTCGGCCACGGACAGCCGGTCGTCCGGGATCTGCCGACGCGCCCGAGCGGGCAGCCGATGCGGCAGCAGGCCGTGCGCGGTCTCCTCCACGTCGAGGAAGCCGCGCAGGAGGTCCGCGGTGACGGGTGTGGTGATCGTGTCGTGTTCGGTGTTCATGACCTCAGCCTGTTGATCAGGATTTCCGGAAGTTCATATGCGCCGGTGCGCGGCGGGGCGGAGCGTCCTCGGCGGTGCGGAAATCGCCGTCCGCCCGGCCGCCCACCGCTCAGTCGGTGCTCGCCCCGGATGCGCCGGGGGAGGGGCGGTGGCGGTCAACGACCCCTTCGACGATTCTCATCAGTCGGTCCCCCGCCTGATCGATGCTCCCGTTCTGCGTGCTGACCTGTGCGCCTTCGAGTACGAAGGTGATCTCGGCCGCGGCCTGCTCGGGGTCGGTCAGCCCGGCCTCGGCGCACATGCCGACCAGCCTGCGGGTCTGGCGGGCCTTGTGCTCCTCGATCACTTGCCGGGCCGGATGGGAGCGATCGGGCAGCTCGGCGATGGAGTTGATGAACGGGCAGCCCCGGTGCGAGATCTCCGGCAGTCCATCGGCGATGAAGCGGGCCAGGCCCAGGATCTGCTCCCGGGGCCGGCCGGGGTGCGCGGCCTCGACCCGGTCGAAGGCCGCCTGGTAGTCGGCGGCGACGATCCGCAGCCACTCCGCGACCAGCGCGTCCTTGGTTTCGAAGTGCCGGTAGATCGCCATCTTGGTGGTCTCGGCCTTCTCGGCGATCGCCTGGACGCCCACCCGCCGGATTCCCTCGCTCTGGAAGAGCTCCTCCGCCGCGTCCAGGATGCGCTCACGAGGCGGCAGTTTCGCCACCCTGCTCGGCCTGCTGACGGTCGATGCCATGACTGCTCCGTGACGTCCGGTCGGTAGGAGCCTCCCACCGTCTGCTACGGTACCAGTCCGTTCCATGTGATACCGATGGGTATCGTTGGGTACTGAACGGTATCGCTACGGGTATCGCTCTTCTTTCCGTCGGGAGTGACAGTGAGGATTGCCGAGTACGTGAGTTTCGACGCGGTCGGGCTCGCCGAGCTGGTGGCCAGGGGCGAGGTGACGCCCGCCGAAGTGGAAGCAGCTGCACGCGAGGCCGCGCAGGCGGTCGATCCGCAGATCAACGCCATCGTGGAGACATGGCCGGCCGACGACGGGCCCGACCCGGGCAGCACGCCACTGGCCGGGGTCCCCTTCCTGATCAAGGACATCGCGGTCGCCATGGCCGGGAGGCGAACGGAGCTGGGCAGCCGTCTCGCGGCCGGCAACGTCGCCGGAGCCGACTCCTCCCTGATGCAGCGCTTCCGCCGCGCCGGCCTCGTGACGTTCGGGCGTACCGCGACACCGGAGATGGCCTACAGCATCACGACCGAACCCGAGCTGTACGGCCCGACCCGCAACCCGTGGGACCTCCGGCGGAGCGCGGGCGGATCCAGCGGGGGCGCGGGCGCGGCGGTCGCCGCCGGGGTGGTCCCGATCGCACACGCCACCGACGCCGTCGGCTCGCTCCGTATCCCCGCCGCGTACAACGGCCTCTTCGGGTTGAAGCCGACCCGTGGCCGGATCTCCATGGGCCCCGACGCCGACGAAGTCTTCAACGGCTTGGCCGTGCACGGCAGCGTCAGCCGCACCGTTCGCGACAGTGCGGCCCTGCTCGACCAGATCCGCGGCCCGGAACCGGGTGATTCCTACTTCGCCCAGCAGCCCTCCCGGCCCTACGCGCAGGAAGTCACGCGCCACCCGGGCGCGTTGCGGATCGGCGTTCTCACCCAGCCATGGGGCGGACGCCGCACCACCGCGCCCGTGGCCGAGGCTCTCACCCGCACCGTGCGACTGCTCGAATCCCTCGGCCACCAGGTGGAGGAGGCCGAGGTCGAACTCGGGGCCGACTGGGAGGAGTTCGTCCTGGCCGGTGCCCGTCTGCTGACCGCGAATCTCTCGGCCTCGCTCGACGAGCTGGCTACCGCCTTCGACCGGCCCGTCGACTCCTCGACCCTTGAGCCGGTGACCCTCGCCGGCTACCACTACGGGCAGCGGGTCAGCGGCCCCCAGTTCGTCACCGCCCTCGCGATCCGGAACCGGGTCGCCCGAAGCCTGGCCCGGTACTTCGACGCGTACGACGTACTGCTCACGCCGACCCTGCCGGAGCTTCCCGTGCCCTTGGGCGCCTATGCCGAGGGTGCGGAGACGCTCGACGGCCTCGGCTGGATCGATCGCGTCAACGACCGCTCGCCCTTCACCATGCCGTTCAACGTCGCGGGCACGCCCGCCATGTCCGTGCCGGTGACGGCCGACGCCGGAACGGGGCTCCCGATCGGTATGCAGTTCGCCGCCGGTCACGGGCGCGAAGACCGCCTCTTCCGCCTCGCCGGACAACTCGAACAGGCCAGCCCGTGGTCGGGCCGTACTCCCACGGTGTGGGCAGGACACCGGACGGGCTGAGGAGTGCTCGGGGAAAGAGCTCCTGCTCGCCGACGGGGGAGGTGGAGCGGTCGGCGTGAACGGCCTCCACCGCGAGCAGACCCACAGCGGCGTCCCCCGTCGAGTCGATGACCATGCGGCGAGCGCGGCGACTATGCGGCGAGCGCGGCGGGCTCGCCGAGGTGCGCGGCCGCCGTACGCCATGCCGTGGTCACCGCGGTGCGGGCTCGCGCGGTGCGTGCTGCGGTGTCTCCGGTCAGGGTCAGCGGCGCGGCCACGTGGACGTGCAGGTCCGGCCGGCGCAAGGGCGCTGTTGCCAGGCCGGCGAGCTGCTTCACCACCCCGCCGGAGGTGATCCGCCGCGCCCCGGCCTGGCCGACCGGCACGATGGGAGCCCCGGTGCGCTCGGCGAGCCGGGCCAGGCCGCTGCGGAAGCTGCCGGGGGCCGCCTCCGCGGCGTCCTTGCGGCGGGGCAGGCCGCCTTCGGCGTAGATGAGCAGGCACCTGCCGTGCGCGAGGGCGTCGGCGGCGAGGTCGAGCGCGGACGCGGCCCGCCGGTCGCCGCGGTGTACGGGAATGTGCCCTTCGCGGGCGAGAGCACGGCCGAGCACGGGGACGCGCCACAGGCCCGCGGCCGCCATGACGACCGGTTCGACGCCGAGACGATGCAGGGCGGCGATCACGACGGCGGGGTCGGCGAGGGACGTGTGGTTCGCGGAGATGATGCTGCCCGGTGCGAGTTCGCAGTCTGGGTCGGTGGTCACCGACAGGCGGCCGAAGGCGGGCAACAGGATGTCGGCGATGCGGCTGAGCACGGAGCGGTCTCCCGGTCTCGACGGTTTTGACCCTCATCGTCGGTGACGGGGCGCCGTCCGGACCTGAGTCGCCGTACTCATCATCCCGCCCCCGCTGTGCCCGGCCCGGCGCCGGGCACAGCGGGATCGCCGGGGCGCAGCGCGGGCGCCCGGCGAGGCGGCGGGCCCGGCGCAAGGCCAGGTGGAGGCGCGGAGGCGCTGGTTTCGGTGGGCCTGCGCGCCCGCTTCCCCTGGGCTGCGCAGGCGATCGCCGTCCTGCACGGCGCGGGGCCGGGGATCAGCGGTAGTCGTCCGGGGAGTCGTCCTTGCCGCCGTACGTGACGTCCTCGAAGTACGCCCAGGCATCCGGTCGGCTGCCGTCGATGTCCCGTACGCCGTAGGTCCTGGCGAGCTCTGCGCTGGAGGTGGACTTCCCGTTCCAGCGGACCCGGTCCGGGTCGGCGGCGAGTGCGGCGACCGCGCGGGCGAGGTAGTGCGGCGATTCGGCGATCGCGAAGCCCGGTTCCTGGGCGATGGCGTCGCGCCAGTTCTCCTCGCTCACGCCGAAGTGGGCGAGCATCTGTTCCGAGCGCAGGAAGCCCGGTGTGACGGCGACCGCCGTCCCTCCGTACTCCGCCAGTTCCTCGCCCAGCCCGAAGGCGATCCGGATCGGGGCGTTCTTCGCGAGGTCGTAGTAGAGGTTCTCGCGGTAGCGGCGGTTGGAGACCGCCGTGCCGTCGGTGACCTCCACGTGCAGGGGAGCGGCGGAGCGGACCAGGAGCGGAAGGGCGAGGGCCGCGGTGATCACGTGCGAGCGCACCCCGAGCTCCAGGATGCGCAGGCCGTCGGCGAGCGGCGTCTCCCAGCTCTTCTTGCCGAAGACGGAGCCGACGAGCAGGTGCTCGCCGCCCCAGAGATCGTTGACCAGGATGTCGAGCCGTCCCTGTTCGCGGTCGATCCGCTCGACGAGGGCGCGTACCCGGTCCTCGTCCAGGTGATCGGTGGGGACGGCGACACCGGTGCCGCCGGCCGCTGAGACCAGTTCCGCGGTCTCCTCGATGGTCTCCGTGGTCCGGCCGACCTCGCTGGCGTTCTCACGGGTGGTGCGGCCGGTGACGTAGACGGTGGCGCCGGCGCGGCCGAGCTCGACGGCGAGGGCGCGCCCCGCGCCGCGGGTGGCCCCGGCGACGAGCGCGATCCGGTCGGCGAGCGGGCCGCTTCGACCGTTGTGCTGGGTGTTCGTGTCCTCGTTCATGGCGCTACCGTGCACGTTAAAGGCGACAGATCATGTCGTCTTTTCGTCCCGGGTTTTTCGGTCTGTTCTGTTGGAGCCCGCGGCAGGCACGCCCGGTGCCTGCCGCGACGCCGTGGCCCGCGAAGTCAGCCCGCGAACCGGGCCATCCACGCCTCGACCTCGTCCGCCGACCTCGGCAGGCCCGCCGACAGGTTCTCGTGACCGTCCTCGGTGACGACCAGGTCGTCCTCGATCCGGACGCCGATGCCCCGCCACTCCTCGGGCACGGTGAGGTCGTCCGGCTGGAAGTACAGGCCGGGCTCCACGGTGAGCACCATGCCCGGCTCCAGCACGCCGTCGACGTAGTCCTCGTTCCTGGCCTGCGCGCAGTCGTGGACGTCCAGGCCGAGCATGTGACCGGTGCCCGCCATGGTGAAGCGGCGCTGGAGGCCGAGCTCGTACGCACGCTCGGCCGGGCCCTCGATGAAGCCCCACTCGACCAGCCGGGCCGCCAGGTGGCGCTGGGACGCCTCGTGGAAGTCCCGGTACGCGGCGCCCGGCTTGACCGCAGCCATACCGGCTTCCTGCGCCTCGTACACCGCGTCGTAGACCTTGCGCTGCAGGGGCGTGAACGTACCGCTGATCGGAAGCGTGCGCGTGACATCGGCGGTGTAGAGGGTGTGCGTCTCCACGCCCGCGTCGAGCAGGAGCAGTTCCCCCGGGCGTACCGGACCGTCGTTGTCCGTCCAGTGCATGATCGTGGCGTGTTCGCCGGCGGCGCAGATCGAGCCGTAACCGACGGCCTTGCCCTCCAGGCGTGCGCGGCGGAAGAACGTGCCCTCGATCCACCGCTCGGACGACGCGATCGCCGTGGAGAGGTCACCGATCACATCGGTGAATCCACGCACCGTGGAGTCCACGGCCTTGCGGAGCTCGGCGATCTCCCAGTCGTCCTTGACGAGGCGCAGATCACTGAGTGCCTCTTCGAGTTCGGCGTCACGCTCCTCCTCGGTGGTGACGGCGGCTTCCAGGGACGGGTCGATGCCGCGGACTATCCGGGTCGGCGCGCCGGAGGAGGCGCTCAGGTCGGCGGCCGCCGTACGGACGTCCCGGCAGGGCAGACCGAGCACGAGCTCCGACTCTGCCAGGGAGCGGCGCCGGCCCATCCACAGCTCCGCCGTGGAGCCGGTCCAGAACTCGTTGTTGTCCCGGCTGTCCCGCGGCAGCTGGTAGCAGTAGGCGTCATGGCCGCCGTCCGCGCGGGGTTCGAGGACGAGAGCGCCGTCCCGGGCCTGGTCCCCGGTCATGTGCACGTAGCCCGAGTACGCCCGGAACGGGTAGGTGTCGTCGTTGGAACGGACCTTGAGATTCCCCGAAGGGACGACGAGGCGCTCGCCGGGGAAACGCGCGGAGAGCGCGGCGCGGCGGCGCTCGGCGTACGGGGCCTGCTCGTCGGGCCGCAGGTCGTGCCGCTCGGTGTCCGCCCACCCCGTCCGCATCAGAGCGGACAGTTCCTCGGAGATCCCTGAGTAGAGACCGTTCTTGCGGCCTTTCGCCACGGTGTACACCTTCTTCCGGGTGGGTTCCCTGAGTGGCGAGGGCCGGAGCGATCCACGGACGGCCTTGCTCCCGGTGCGGCTGGGGCGCCCTCGCTGCCGCCGTTCGGTGGCGGCTTCCGGACGGTACTCCGCGCCGACCGCGCTCGGTTCCCAGGAGTGCCATTGGCACGGATCGGCCACAACGCTGACCGGCGTCGTCGACAATGAGGCATATGGCGAACGTGAAACTCGGCGAGGCCCTCCGGCTTCTGGGAATCGATCACGCGGCGAGCCGGGTCTATCTGGCGCTGCTCGAACTGGCGCCCGCTCCGCTGAGCCGGATCGAGGCCGCGTCCGGTCTGGACGGCGCGGAACTGGCCGAGGCGTACGGTGCGCTCGTCGACGCCGGTCTGGCCAGTGCCGCCGAGGAAGGCGGGGACATGGTGGCGCCGGTTCCGCCCACCGCGGGCCTGGAGATCCTCGCCCGGCACCGGGCGGCCGAGATCGAGGAGTCGCGCATCACCGTCGGGGGCGCCTTCGAGTCCTTCCGGCGGCAGCGGCTCGCCGCGTACAACGACCATCTCGTCGAGGTCGTCACGGGCGAGGCCATCGGCCCCAGGATGCGTCACGCCTGGGCGAGCGCCCGGGATCAGATCCGGCAGTTCGAGTCACCGCCGTACTTCCCCCTGCCCGGATCCACGGACGACGCGCTGGCCACGCTCGCCCGCGGTGTGACGCAGCGTGTCGTGTACTCGCGGGAGTCGCTGGAGCACCCGGGCCACCTGACGGACGCCATCGAACCGTGCATCAAGGCCGGCGAACAGGCCAGAGTGCTGCCGTCGGTGCCGGTCAAACTCGTGATCATCGACGAGGCGTACGCGCTTGTGTCGTTGTCCATCAAAGAGGCCGACGTACACAACACCATGCTGGTCGTGCAGCCGTGCGGCCTGCTCTCCGCTCTCGTCGCGCTGTTCGAGCAGTCCTGGCAGAGCGCCCTGCCGTTCCACGGCCGCACCACACGGCCGGGCGGTCTGCCACCCGCCGACCGCCGACTGCTGTGGCTCCTCGCGGGCGGCGCGAGCGACGACGTCATCGCCCGCGAGCTGGGAATCAGCCGCCGCACACTGTTTCGCCGCCTGCAGATCCTGATGGCCCAGCTGGGCGCCGCGAACCGCTTCCAGATGGCCTTGCAGGCACAGCGCTCCGGATGGCTGTGACCGGCACGGGCACGGTGTCACGGACCTCCGCAGACGCATGAGCGCCGAGCGTATTTCTACTCCAGCAGCTTTTGCCGGGTGAAGTAGCTTCCCAGTGCCCTGGGAGCGACCAGCTGCCGCAGTGCGGAGAACCGGAGGAACACCCATGCCCCGAGAGGCGCCGTACCTCGCAGTGACCGATGTGCTGCGCGCACGGATTCTCGCGGGAGAGTGGGGGATCGGGGAGCGTCTGCCGTCCCGGGCACGGCTCGCCGAGGAGTACGGGGTCGGACGCAACGTCATGCAGAGGGCCATGGACCGTTTGATCGTCGACGGTCTTCTCGAGGGACGCGCCGGATCGGGTACGTACGTCCGTGTGCCGCGTGAGCGCCTGCGGCTGGTCCGCTCGCGGCACCGTGAGCGCCGGGAGGATTCCTCTGCCCGGCCCGACAGAAGGGAACGGGGCAGGGCCGACGCCTGGGATTCGCACAGTCAGGTGCGGGTCCCCGCCCCCGAGGCGGTGGCCGAGCGGCTCGCCATCGGCCCCGGAGATCTCTGCGTCAACACGCATTACGAGTTCCTCGCCGACGGGCAACCCGTCCAGCTTTCCGAATCCTGGGAGCCGATGGCGATCACGGATGGAACGCCGATCGTGCTGCCCGAGATGGGCCCCCTGGCCGGGAAGGGTGTGGTCGAGCGCATGCGCTCCATCGGCGTGGTCATCTCGACCGTGGTCGAGGTGCCGCGGCCGGCTCGTGCCACCCAGGTGCAGGCGAACCTCCTGGGGATCAGCGTGGGGGACCTCGTGCTGCAGATCGAGCGGACCATCTACGACACGGACGGCCGACCGGTGGAAACGGCCGACATGGTCATTCCGGACGTACGCCGGGAAGTTGTCTACGAGTTCGGAGTCGACCAGCCGCAGCCGTTGAAGCCATGAGCGAGGGAACGCACAGTCAACAGGATGGTGTTCGAATGCCGAATTCTTCCCGGCTCGGTCTCCTGCGTGATCGGGACTTCGGACGATTGTTTGCCGCCACTGCCCTCGGACAGCTGGGCGACCGCATCATCTTTCTGGCCTTGCCCCTCGCTGCCATCGCGGCATTGCATGCCGATGAGTTCCAGGTAGGCCTGCTGACCGCGATGACTGCGGCAGGATCGCTCCTGGTCGGGCTGCCGGCGGGCGCCTGGGTGGACCGCATGCGGAAAAGATCGGTGATGATCAGCGCTGATCTCGTGCGCGCACTGGTCCTCCTGACGATACCGGTGGCGTGGTGGGCGGGCCTTCTCTCCATCTGGTGCCTCTACGCAGTGGCCTTGGTCCATGGGGTGTTGACCGTGTTCTTCGATGTCGCGTACGTCAGCTATCTCCCGCACCTGGTGGGACGCGGAAATCTCGTGGAAGGGAACTCGAAGCTGTCGGCAATGCGCTCGGTGACCAGTATCGGCGGACCGACGGTGGCAGGGCCGCTGGTCGGCCTGATCGGAGCCCCCGCGACGCTTTTGGTGAGTTCGGCCGGGATGGCCATGTCGGGGGTGCTCGCGATCACCATCCGGAAACGTGAAAAGAAGCCGGAGCCGAGTGAGCGCCGTGAATTGGGCCGAGAGATCAAGGAGGGGCTGACGTTCGTTCTGAAACATCCCGCACTGCGTGCGATGATGTTCGGGGATGCGGTATTCAACCTCTTCCTGGTCATGTATCAAAGCATGTTGCTGGTCTTCCTGGAGCGGGAGACAGGCCTCCAGCCCTTCGGTATCGGCCTCATTCTTTCGGGAATGGGGTGCGGCGCCTTGCTGGGCGCGCTGTTGGCAACCGCGGTCTCCGAGCGGGTGGGGCAAGGTCCGGTCATCTGGCTCGCGCCGCTTCTCACCTGTCCGTTGGCCGCCCTCATGCCATGGGCGCGACCGGGTTGGAGCGTGTGTGCGGCTGCTGTGGGGCTCGCGGCTCTCTCGCTGGGCGGAGTCGTCCGCGTGGTGTCCCAGTCGAGCTTCCAACAGGCCATGACGCCGGATCGCCTTCTGGGCCGGATGAGCGCGACGACTCGATTCGTGTCCTGGGGAGGCATCCCGCTGGGCGGAATATTGGGCGGAGCCTCGGGTTCCGTGTTCGGGGCGGCGGGCACCCTGTGGATCGGTGCGGCCGGTATGACCTTGAGCGTCCTCCCCAACTTCCTGTCACCCCTTCGAACCATGCGTACCCTGCCCACGGAAGCGTCCCCGAGCCCGCGCATCGGGGCTGGGGATCAGTCGGCCAGGGCCTTTCGTTGACGAGAGGCCCTCAACGGATCGTCATGCGTCGAGAGCCCCCAGCCGGTGCGCGATGGCCGCGGTCTCCCCTCGGCCTGAAGCGCCCAGCTTGGCCAGGATGTTGAAGACACACCTCGCTCCGTCACGCGGCGCGGACGTAGCGCTCGCGGATGCCGGTGCCGGGGGCGCCGTCGGCGGCGGCACGGGCCGCCTCCGCGGCCCGCTCGGACAACCCGCACGTACCGAGGGAGAAAGGCCGGTCCGGTCAGGGGTCGAGGGGGTCGGCGAGGGCGGCGACCGCTTCGTCGACGGGAGTGTCGCCGGAGACGAGTTCCAGCGTCCGGCCCGCTGTGGCCGGGGCGTTGAGCAGGGCGACGAGGACGGCGGCCGTGTCCGCGCGGTCCACCTCGCCCATGCCGGTGGCGGCGGCGAGACGGACCAGGCCGGTGCCGGGGCCGTCGCGGAACCATGCGGGCCGCAGCACGGTGCAGTCCAGGGAGGGCCGGGACAGCAGGTTCTCGTCGGCCTCGCCCTTGGCCCTGAGGTATCTCTCGACGAGCGGGTCCTTCGGATAGTGGCTGTGGGGATCGGCTCCCATGGAGGAGAGCATGACGTAGCGGCGGACTCCTACGAGTTGCGCCGCGTCGGCGAGGGCGAGGGCCGAGTCGCGGTCGACCGGGCTGGCCCGGTCGGGGGTCTCGCCCAGCCCCGCACCGGCTGCGTAGAGCACCGCGTCCGCACCGGTGAGCAGTCCGGCGAACTGCTCGACCGTGGCTGTCGCCAGGTCCAGGAGGACCGGTACCGCCCCGGCGGCCCGGACGTCGGCCGCCTGTTCCGGGCGGCGGATGAGTCCGGAGACCCGTCTTCCTCGGGCCGTGAGCAGACGGGACACTGCGAGGGCGACCCGGCCGTGACCGCCGGCGACAACAACATGCACAACACTCACAGTAGCCGTGTGTACACTGCGTGTTCAAGTGGCGCCGGGATGGCGATCCGTCCGCGCACCCCGCGGCGTCCGGGGCAGGATGACGCCGAGGCGAGCACCGTCCGCTCCTCTGCCGGCGGCCACTGCCCCACCCCCGATGCAGCCCGTCACGCGATCGGCGTACACGGACGGACCCCGACACCGTCGATGCGGTGCCACTGGCCGCCACCCGGCAGGAGGACCATGATCGCCCACGTGAAGCTCCCTCCCCTGCACCGGCTGACATTCGCCGACCCCGGTCCGCCCCGGCGCACAACACTGCCCGGCGGCAGCCCTGCCTGGCACTTCACCCGCTACGACGACGTCCGTCAGGTGCTGGCCGACGACCGGTTCGTCCGAGCCCTGCTGCCCGCGACGGCCACCTCGCCCCTCACCGACACCCCCGACGCCATGGCCAAGCAGGACGGCGCCGGGCACCTGCGGCTGCGCCACACCGCCAAAGGCACCTTCACCCCTCGCGGGATCGGCCGGGTGACGCCCATGGTCGCCGAGGTCACCGACCGGCTCGTCGCCGGCCTCGTCGAGCAGGGGCCACCCACGGACCTCGTCGACCACTACACCCGCCCCCTGCCCATCGCGGTCATGAACAAGCTGCTGGGGGTCCACGACGTGGACGATGCGCAGTTGCTGCGCTGGACCGAGCTCGCCTTCCCCGAACCCTCGGTCCCCGAAGGTGAAATCGCTGAGGCCGCACGGGAGTTCACCGAATTCGCCGTCCGTCTCATGGCCGAACGCCGACGCACCCCGGGCCCGGACCTGATCAGCACCCTCGTGCGGACCGCCGACCACGAAGGCGACATCCCCGAATCCTCACTCGTCAACTTCGTCACCACCCTCGTGGTGGCCGGCTACGACACCACCATGACCATGCTGGGCAACGCCCTCCTCTACCTCCTGGACGAACGCCCCCAGGACTGGGCCCGCCTGGGCTCCGACGAGGCCGCCGCCGGGGTACTGGCCGATCGCCTGACACACCTGATCCCGCTCAACGACCCCGCGAAACAAACCAACCCGCTGCGCGCGACCGAAGACCTGGAGGTCGGAAGGGTGGCCATCCGGGCCGGAGACCTCGTCACCCTCGACCGCGGCGCGGCCAACCGCGACCCCGCAGCCTTCCCCGGCGACCCCTTCGCCGACCTGTTCGCCCCACTGGAGCACCCCACCCTCGCCTTCGGCGGAGGACAGCACTACTGCCTGGGTGCCTCCCTGGCCCGTACGGAACTCCGCCTCGCGCTGCACCGACTGGCCACCCGGCTCCCCGGCCTGCGCCTGACCGTGCCGGTCGACGCCGTTGAGTGGCGCGCGAGTGCGCTCACCCGGAGCCCGCGGTACCTGCCCGTGACCTGGTAGCCGCCTCGCCGGCCCCGAGCCCCGCCGAGGGCGTCGTCGATGCGGCGGCGGAACCGCGTTCACAGTCGGGGGCAGGCGGACCGAGAGGATCGAAAAGCGCAGGTCACGCCCCACATCCGCACCTCCTGGAGCGGGAGGTGCGGAAGGGTGCCCGGCCCGGCAGCTCAGCGAACAAATAATCGGTTGCCCACGGGTGATGGTGGTGGATCGAATGACCGGCATGATCACCCGGGCACGCCCGCCGCGGCGAGACGTGATGAACGCGAACCGCCGGCCCCGGCCGACGTGCGATCAGGGTGAGCCGCGAACGCAATGTCCCAGGGGGGACGTCACTTGATGAACACGACACCGTCGCCGTCCGGAGCGGAGCGCCCGGACGAGCCGTCCGTCCGCCTGGGCGCTCTCGTCCCGCTGACGCGGCCCGGGTGGGTCGGGGCGGGCCGGCACCTGCTCCCCGGACTCGACCTGGCCGTTCGCGAGGTCAACGACGCCGGCGGGATCGACGGCAGGCCACTGGAGTTGGTCGTACGGGACACCGCGGCCGATCCGGAGCGGGCCGCGGCGGCCGTGGACGAACTGGCCGGTCTGGGCGTGGCGGCCGTGGTGGGCGAGTACCACAGCGTCGTCGCCCGTGCCGCCGCCGCTCGGGCCGATGCCCTCGGTGTGCCGTTCCTCTGTTCGTCCGCGGTGCTCGACGCGCTCACCGAGGAGCCGACGGAGTGGGTCGCGCGCCTGGCCCCGGCCCAGTCCCGCGGCTGGCGGATCTACGCGGACTTCCTCCTCGATGCGGGCCGACGCCGGATCGCCGTGGCGACCCAGCCGAGCGTCTACTGGGCGTCCGGGACCCGCATCCTGCGGAACCACCTCGCTTCCCGCGGCGGCACTGTCGTCGAACTCGACACGAACGCGCTCACCCCCGAGGCCCTGTGCGACGCGCTCGTCGACCACGGTGCAACGGCGCTCCTCCTGCTGGCCGGCCATCCGGAGCCGGCGGTCCCGATCGTCAGGGCCGTCCGGGGCGACCAGCGGCTCGCCGAGATCCTGATCGGCGCTCCGGCCGGACAACCGGAGTTCGCCGAATGGGCCGCGGCGCTGGGCGAGGACGGCGCCGGGATCCCGTTCCTTCGCTACCTGCCCGAGCGCCTCGGTCCGCTCGGCGAACGCGTCGGGAAGGAGCTTCGCGAGCGGCTGGGCGAAACGCCCTCCTTCGTCGCCTTCGAGGGCTGGGACACCGTCGCCGTCCTCGCCGCGGTGCTGCGTTCCCACGGCACGGATCGTGCGGCCATCGCCGAGTCATGGCCGCACGTGGCGATCGAGGGCACCCGTGGACCGATCCGGTTCTCCCGCACACCGGGCATCAGCGTTCGGCAATGGACTTGGGCACCGATCCAAGTCGTTGACCGTGACCCGGCGGAACCCGATCGCTTCCGGGTCCTCCACGCCGGCTGAGAGAGCACGGAACTCCCACTGCCCGGACCTGTCCGTGGCCATGGCCCGTCCGGTAGGACACCTTCCTGGTGAGCGTCGCGTTCTGCGGCGGCATGCCACCAGCCCGGTGGAGATGTGCCGATGACTTCGGAGGTGGGCTGGTCGGGATGGAGTCGGCGCGGCCGCAGCGCGCGACGCGGACCGGCCTGGCTCGCCCCTGCGTCACACCCCGACGGCTCCGTCGATCCGTTCGCGTATCAGGTCGGCGTGTCCGTTGTGGCGGGCGTACTCCTCGATCATGTGGATGAGCACCCACCTCAGGGAGACCACTCCTCGCCAGGCGTCACGTCCCTGGACGTCGAGGTGAGGGGCCCCGGCAGCGAACGTGCGCGCGAAGGCCACCTCGTCCTGCCAGGCTTCCCAGGAAGCGGCGACTTCAGGGGCAGGAACCGCGCCGTCGAAGTCGCCCTCGGAGGCATCGATGGAGGAGAAGCGCAGTTCAACGTCGTGCCCAGCAAGCACGGCCCGGAACCAGCGGCGCTCCACGTCGGCGAGGTGCCGGACCAGGCCGAGCAGCGAGGCAGCAGCCTCGGCGACAGAGGCCGGGACGGCGGCCGACCTCGGGACGCGCGGTGCCGCTCCCGACGATCGTGGGCGCGGCTGCGTTCAGCGTGGAACCACCCAGCGCGGCACCCAGGTCCCGGCGGCGTCGTGGCCTGCTGTTGTGGCAGCGAGGTGGGCGCGGAGGGTCGCCAGCGCCGGGTGGGGGTTGTCGCGGTGCCAGAGGAGCGAGTGCGGGTAGACGGGCGTCGGGTCGGTCACCGGGATGCGGCGCAGGCCGTGGTCGGCGGGCCAGATGAGGCGGGTGTGCTCGCCCATGAAGGTGGCCAGGGCCGGGGTGTCGGCGATGGTGTCGAGAAGTGCGTCGGAGCCGAAGTTGGGGCCGGTCGCCTCGATGGTGAGATTGAACTCGGCGACGAGGTCGTCGTAGTAGGCGCCCCACTCGGTACCGGGGACGATGCCGGGCATCCAGATCCGGTGCCCGGCGAGCTGAGCGACGGTCACCGACCGGGCGCCCGCCAGCGCGTGGGCGGGGCCGGTGAGGAGCTGGAGCGGCTCATCGATCACCCGGACGGACTCGATGTCCTCGGGAAGGGGCCGGCCGGGCGCGGCGACGGCGCGGAAGGACGCATCGATCGCACCGGAGCGGATGGCGGCGACGGCCGCCTCGATTTCGAACAGCATCACCACGTCGAGGTCGATCCCGGGGTGCGCGTGGTGGAAGCCGCGCATCAGGCCCGACGCCGCGCCGCGCGAGTTGATCACGTCGACGCGCAGTGGGCGGTGACCGGTGCGTACGGATGCGACCGCGCGCTCGGCGACGCGCAGCAGTTCGCGCGCGTGGGGCAGGAACGCCTGCCCGTCGATGGTGGGCTCGGAGCCGCGCCGCGGTGTGCGGGTGAACAGCCGCACACCGAGGTCACGCTCCAGCGCGGCGATGCGCTTGGAGACAGCCTGCTGGGTGATCGACAGGTCGGCGGCGGCCTTCTGGAACTGGCCGGCTTCCGCGACGGCGACGAAGGTGCGTACGGCTTCGAGATCCATGCCGACCGACCTTAGTCAACAACGGATGGTTGTGAATAGCTGGCAGGGCGGTTGTTTGACCTGCTGTTCTCCTGCCCGCTTAGCTCTCACCGGCCAACGTCGGCTTGTTCAGGTGGGACGTCGAGGGGAGCGCGCCGAGCATGATGGGCAGGACACGGTTGGGTCGGCAGTTCGGCTGGCTGTGGGCGGCATATGCGGTGAGCGCGTACGGGTCCGGGCTGGGGTTCGGGGCATTGCCGCTGATCGCCGTGCTGGTGTTGCACGCCGGCCCCGCCGAGGTGTCGGCGCTGTCCGCGGTGGGCCCCGCGGTGGGCGCGCTGATCGCGGTGCCGCTCGCGCCGTGGGTGGAGTTTCGGCGCAAGCGCCCGGTCATGATCGCGATGGACCTGACCCGCTTTGCGGCCATGGCCACGATCCCGGTCGCCTATGCCTTCGGTCGGCTCGGTTTCGTCCAACTGCTCGTGATCTCGGTCGTGGTCGCCGCGGCCAAGATCGCGTTCAACGCGGCCAGTGGCGCCTACCTCAAGGCCCTCGTCCGGCCGGACGACCTGCTCGTGGCCAACGCGCGGTTTGAGTCCACGAACTGGAGCTCCATCGCGGTAGGGCCACCGCTGGGCGGGGCGGCGATCGGCCTGTTCGGGCCGGTCACCACCGTGGTGGCCGACGCGCTCAGCTACCTGTTCTCCGCGCTGGGCATCACCGCGATCGGTGGTCGGGAAGAGGCGCCGCAGACAACCGGCAAGAGCCCGGTCCGGGCGGGCGCGTTGCTCGACGGGTGGCGACACATCCTGGGCCATCCCGGTTTGCGGGCGCTCTACCTCAATCAGATGCTCGTCGCCGGTCTGATCATGGCCACCGAGCCGCTGCTGGCCGTGCTCCTGCTTCGCCGACTGGGGTTCCCGCCCTGGCAGTACGGCCTCGCCTTCGCCGCCCCCTGTGTCGGCGGGCTCATCGGCTCCCGGCTGGCCCGCCGTGTCGTGGCCCGCTACGGCCGGCCATGGGTCTTCCGGACCGTCGGCACCCTGCGTGCCGTCTGGCTGATCGGCCTGGCCTTCGTCGGTCCCGGCATCGTCGGCCTCGTCACCGTGATGGCCGTCGAGCTGGCGATCATCATCAACATGAGCCTGTACACCCCCGTGCTCGCCACCTACCGGCTCGAACACACGCCCAAGCATCTCGTCGCCCGCACCCTGTCGGCCTGGTCGATCGGCCAGCAGGCGGCCGTCGCCGTCTGCACCGCGCTCGGCGGGCTGCTCGCCGACGTCACCAGCCCACGTACCGCTCTCACAGTCGCGGGACTGCTCATCCTGGCCACCCCGCTCCTGCTTCCCCGACACGACCAGATGTCGCAGTACGAGCCGGAACCGTCCGTCCCGTAGCCACTCGTCGCACCCCGCAACTCACCGCTGAAGCCCGCGGGCCGCAGCTGGTCCGCCGGTGCGCGTCCGCGCCGACCAGGCACACAGCTACCACCAGGCACACCACCAGCAAGGAGAACACTCGCGTGAACACCGCTCCCGCACTTGACCCCGCGCGCACCGCTCTGCTCGTCATGGACTACCAGCCCGCGATGCTGGCCGTCCTGCCCGAAGGCGAGGACCGCGAGACCCTGCTCGGTCGCATGGCAGAGGCCATCGCCGATGTCCGTGCGAAGGGCGGCACCATCGTCTACGTACGTGCCGGCTTCACCGAGTCCGACTGGGACGCGATCCCTGCTGCCAACAAGTCCTTCGCTCCGCTGGCCCGGCACCGTGCCATGCACCACGAGGACGCTGCCACTGCCATCCACGAGCGCCTGGCTCCTCAGGACGGCGACATCGGCGTGCGCAAGATCCGCTACGGCGGCATGTCCACCACCGACCTCGACCGGCAGCTGCGTGAGCGCGGCATCACCACTCTGGTCGTCTCCGGCATCAGTACCAGCGGCGTCGTCCTGTCCACCGTCCTCGACGCGGCCGACCGCGACTACCGGCTCTACGTCCTGTCCGACGGCGTCGCCGACCCGGACACCGAAGTCCACAACCTCCTGCTCCACCGAGTTCTCCCCTCCCGGGCCCACATCATCGACACCGTCGAGCTGCACGCCCTGCTCCGGACCGGCCGGCTCGAACCACGAGCCTGATGAGCGCCGGCGGCAGGTCCGGGACCACCTGGATGTTCGCGCAGGGCGGGGGGCCGGGTCCGGGCGGCGGGCCGGTCGGACCCGGCAACCGCCGTGGATTCAGTCCCGCGCCTCGCGGAACCGCTTCACCACCTCGTGCGTGCTCACCGCCAGGACCCCTACCGCCGCGACGGTGTAGAGGGACTGCGGGGCCTGCCAGCCACCGTTGGCGTCGGACAGGAAGGCCGGGTTGAACAGCTCCTGCCGATGCAGGATCCATACCAGCGGCAGTGCGAAGGCCGCCTCGGCGGCGATGCTCCAGGCCGCCAGTGTCCGTGTCCATACCCGAACCGCCCGGATCGCGTCGAGCGTCACGAGGCCGACGAGTCCGGCCAGGACCGGCCAGATCCACCCCGACCACAGACCCGGGTCGAGCACGTCGAGGCGTGTGCCGTCGTCGGTCTGGTACGGCTGCGCGGTGTGCTGCCAGACGATCAGGGCGATCAGCAGCGCGTGCCACACCACCCGGGCGTAGACCGCCGCACTGCGTTCCTTGGGCGCGCTGCGGTCGGGCAGGTCGTCGGGCGTCCAGGTCCGGCCGGCCGCGCCGGGCCGCTTGCCGGACCGCTCGATCAGGGCGAACACCACGGTGAGCCAGGCAATCATCTGGGCGCCGACGGTGAGCACCGCCTCGACGGCCCCACCGATCACCTCGCCGACCCCTTGGCCGTCCAGGATGTCGAGCGCCGCGCCCAGGGCGGTGACCACCGGCAGCACGGTGGCCAGCAGGACCGTGAGGATCCGTACGTACGTCGGGTAGAGATCGGGCCCGATCAGTGCGAGCGGCCGGTCCGCGTACCGGGCGGCGAGCCGGATCGGGTCGCCCATCTCGGTGAGCACCTCGCGCTCGACGGTCTCCGGATCGGCCGGGCCGCGGGCCTCGACGGTGTCGGCGATGGTGGCGTGCAGCTCGTCGGCCACGTCGCCGCGCTGGTCGGCCGGGATGCGCCGGACGACTTCCGCCACGTAACGATCGGTCAGCGTGCCGGTGCCGGACGCATGCAGCTTGTTCAACGGTCCCCCTTGGTCAGACGTGATATCGAGGCGCCGAGTTCCTGCCATTCGCGCAGCAGTCCGGTGCGGACCCGGGCGCCCTCGGGGCTGACCCGGTAGAACTTGCGCGGTCTGGACTCGTCGGTGTTCCACTCGCTGATGAGCAGCCCCTGTTTCTCCAGGCGGCGCAGCAGCGGATAGAGGGTGTTGCCGTCGACGGCGATCCCGGCATCGCCGAGCGTTTCCAGGAGCGCGTAGCCGTACTGCGGCTCCTCCAGGAGTGCCAGGCAGGCCAGGACGACTGTGCCGCGGCGTAGCTCCTGGGCCTGGCTGAGGATCAGTTCATCGGTGCCCACGCACGACACAATACTGTGTGCCGCACACTAATGTCACGCGTCACCATGGGGAGGCGTTGACCAGCTCTGCGACCGCTGATCCGGTGTCGGGGCACAGCGCGTGATACGTACGGACCTTGCCGCGCACCAAGGGACGCGCGCCGAAGAGGGCGAGCGGCGGGGTGGGTTGTTCGTCGGCAGTCGTCGGGGCGGGGCTCGGGGAATCACCTGGGACGCGCCTGCTCAAGGGCCGGACAGCTCCTGCGCCGACGGCCGGTCAGCCGCGGCGGCCTGCGCCGGTGGTTGCCGCAGAGGGCGGCCTCGGGACAAGTGCCCCGCGCAGTGCCGGAGCGACGCACTGTACGGTTCCGGGAACGCGCTCCGCCCGATGCGGGGTGCGTGGGACGGAGCCGGCCACGCCCGTACGAGTGCCTCTCCCGGGACGTCCTCAGAACCGGCTGCCGAGCCACTGGTGGATGGCGAGTGCGGTGGTACGGGCGTGTTCCTCCAGCATGGTGAAGTGGTTCCCCGGCACGGTGATCTCCGCGTGCGGCAGGCTCCAGTCCGGGGCGGGTCCGGTGCCGGGCAGCAGGTCCCGGGCGCGTACGTACAGGGTGGGGCAGGAGAGCGGCGCGGGTTTCCAGTCACGGAAGAGCTCGAAGTATCCGGCCATGGCGGTGAGCCGGTCGGGCTCCGCGGAGGCGAACTCCGCCGCCCGGCGCAGCATGTCCGACGTCATCGCGGAGAGCGCCTCTCCCCGGTCGCCGTGACCGGGGGGATAGGTGTCCACCAGGACGACGGCCGCCGGGGCGGCACCCTCGGACTCCAGCCGCTCGGCCACGGCGTGGGCCACCCAGCCACCGGCCGACCGCCCCAGCAGTACCACGGGGCCTTCGGCCGCGGCCGTGCGGACGGCGGCGACCTGGGCTGCGACGAGAGCGTCCGGTGTGGCGGGCAACGCCTCTCGGGGCTCGAACCCCGGGTGCCGCACCGCGGAGACCGGACGCAGGCCTCGCAGTCCGGCACCGAGGCGTGCGTACTCCTGCGGTCCGGACAGCGCGCTGAGTGCGGGGGAGCAGACCAGCCAGGCCCCCGCGCCGCCCGCCGCGAGCACGACGGGTTCGCGCGTCGCACGGGGCGCCCCGGCGCTGTCGAAGACCGGGCGCAGACGCGCGGCGACGGTGAGGAGCACCATGCCGTCCCAGGTCCGCCCCCGGGCGCACGCGGTACGGAAGAGCGCGCCCAGGGAGTCGGTCCAGTCCTGTCACGGGCCAGCCGGCGATGCGGGCCTGGGCGGGTGGAGTTCGGCGCGTCGTATCAGGGGGACAGAGAGGCCGAGCGCTGCGGCAAGCAGGCTGATCGCACCGCATCCGATGAAGAACACCTCCGCTCCCCACAGGGCCACCGTGATGCCGACGGCAGGGAAAAGCACGGGCGCAAGGCCCAGCGTGCACAGAGTCGTGACCGAGGTGACCCGTCCGAGGTAGCGGGGGTCTGTCTCCGTCTGGACGAACGCGCCGGTCACGGTAGTCGTGAACCCGCTGGTCAGTCCGATCGAGGAGCCGAACATGACGGCGATGGGCAGTGAGGGCGCGTGCCCCAAGGCGACCGCTCCCACAGCGGTGACGAGCAGCGCGCCACACATCGCCAGCCCGGCGCGCGGTATCCGGGTCGAGACTGTGAGCAGCAAGGCCGAAGCTGCGGCTCCGACGCTGAACGCGCTCGCGATCCACCCCATGCCCGAGGCGCCCCAGCCGCGTTCGTCGGCCAGGAGCACCAGGCCGGTGGCGACCGGGCCGCTGAAGCACATCTCGCTCAGCCCGATCACCGTGACCAGCGGGGCGAGCATCCGGTGCCGACGGACGTATCGCAAACCGTCACGCAGTTCATGCCAGGCGGAGCCGCGCTGAGATACCTCCGTTAAAGAAGTAGTCCGCAGGGTGAGCAGAGTGACGAGCGAGAGAGCGAAGAGTGCGCCTGCGGCTGTGAACGCACCGGCCGTACCGCCGATCACCAGCACGGCTCCCGCCAGGAGGGGGCCGACGGCATTGCTCAGCCGGATCGACAACCCGCGCATCCCCTGGACCCGCGCGAGCTGCTCAGGTGCCGTAATACGTGGCGGGAGCGCGCCCACCGCTGGCATGAATACCGCGTCCACCACGCCGAAGATCAACGCAACCGCGGCCAGCAGCCACACGCTCGGGGACGCCAGCATGACTGCCGCGGCGGCGGCAAGGATCACCGCGCAGCGAACCGCGTCGCTGACGACAGCAACCCGGCGCGGCCCGAACCGGTCGGCCACCACACCACCGCCGAGCATGAGCACCGCACGGGGAAGAGCTCCGGCAGAGACCACCAGGCCCACCTGCGACGGCCCGCCAGCGCGTGCGGCCGCCCAGGACAGGGCGAGAAAGTACACAACGTCGCCAGTGACCGAGGCCGTGTAAGCGGTAAGCCAGCGCAGAACGTTGACGTCCCGGTAGGCGGGCCGCGCGGACGCAGCTATGCCGTGCGCGTTCACGCCTCACCGGCCAACGGCAGCGCCGTGCCAGGCACCGGAAACGCCTGCACTTGCAGCGCTACCGGAGAGGACCCTTCAGGCGCCTCACTCTCTTCATGCCGATATCGCGAGATCACCTCAAAGATCTCGGCCCGCATCCGGTCCACGTCGCCCGGGGTCAAGTACAGAAGGAAGTCGCCGTAGGTAGTGACGTCGAGCCACTCCTGAGAGAGCAGCGGCACCTCGTGCGCAGCCCTGCGCAGACGATCCGCAGCGGCAAGGGCGACCGCATGTGTGTACGCGCGTCCGGCCTCGCGCTGCTCCGCAGGCGCGGCCGCGGGATCGTGGATCGACTGGCGATGGGCGGATTTCCACCACCGCTCGCGCCCGGTGCCACGGTCCGGCTCCTCCACGATGAGCCCGCCCGAGGCAAGGCGGCGCAGGTGATAGCTCGCCGCGCCAGGGTTGATGCCGAGCTCGTCGGAGATCCGGGTGGCAGTGGACGGACCACGCTCTCGCAGCAGGGTGAGGACGTTCAAGCGCAACGGGTGAGCGAGCACGCGCAAGTCAGCGGTGTCGAGTTCGATGTCCCGTCCTGAGGACTCAGGGGATGCAGCAGAGGAAGCGACCATGCGCAGAGCGTAGACCTACAACAGTTGTTTCAAAAGAGTTGTTGTGAAGCGTTCCAAGTTCCGACGTAGCCCCTCGGGTTCAGAAATCGACCGGTTGATGAGCAAGATCGGTAAGCGGCGCCGCGCGGCCGGATCAGCACTGGATCATGCCCATAAAACGGTGCCAGAAAGTCGATGTGCTCAAGAACTTGAGGGGCACCCTTTTCTGTACGATCTGGCAGGTGCAACCACTCCAGGATGACGACACCGCCGATCTCCTCGCCCTTGTACCGGCCGTACGGACCGGCGGCCTCGTGGGATACGCACGCGTGTCCACCAAGGGGCAGTTGCTCGACCGGCAGATCCACGCACTCACCGAGGCGGGATGCATCCGAATCTTCGCCGACAAGAAGTCCGGCAAGAACGCCGACCGCGAGGAGCTGTGGAAGGCCCTCGACTTCCTGCGCGAGGGCGACACGCTCGTCGTCCCGTCGCTGGACCGGCTCGGCCGCTCCATCCAGGACCTCATCGCGATCGTGTCCGGCTTGCGTAAGCGCGGCATCGGGTTCACCTCGCTGCACGAGGCGCTCGACACGACCACGCCCGGCGGACGCCTGGTCTTCCACGTGTTCGCGGCCCTGGCGGAGTTCATCCGCGAACTCATTGTGCAGGGCACCAACGAGGGCCTGGATGCCGCCCGCGCCCGCGGCGCCAGGCTCGGCCGCCCGCCGGCGATGACCGAGGAGCAGGTACGTCACGCCCGCGACCTACTCGCCCGCCCGGAGAACACCGTCACCTCGATCGCCAAGCTCCTCGGCGTCTCCCGCAACACCATCTACAACTACGTGCCCGAACTCAAGGGTGGTCGCCTCGCGCTCGCTGAGGCGACCAAGACGGCGGAACTGCCCCGGCCCTCCAGGTCAGAGGACTGACCACCGCCGTTTGCGGCTGGTGACAGCGTTCTTACCGGCACCCCGACACGGTCCTTCGCGGCCCCGCCGTCCGCCGCGGCACCTCGCGATGCGGCCTCCCCGCCCCCGGAGCCTCTTCGAGCACCACATGGGCGTTGGTGCCGCTGATCCCGAACGACGCCACCCCCGCCCGACGGGGACGATCAGTCGCAGGCCACCCCATCGCCCCGGTCAGCAGCGCGATCCGCTCCGACGACCAGTCGACACGGGGCGTCGGCTCGTCGGCGTGCAAGGTACGCGGCAGCACACCGTGCCGCATCGCCTGCACCATCTTGATCACACCGGCCACCCCGGCAGCGGCCTGGGTATGACCGATGTTCGACTTCACCGAGCCCAACCGGAGGGGACGCTGCCGGGCGTGGCGCCCGTACGTCGCGAAGAAGGCCTCCGCCTCGATGACGTCCCCCAGCCGGGTGCCGGTGCCGTGCGCCTCCACGGCGTCGACGTCCCCGGGATTCAGCCCCGCGTCCGCGAGCGCCTGCCGGATCACCCGCTGCTGCGCAGGCCCGTGCGGTGCGGTCAGCCCATTGCTCGCCCCGTCCTGGTTCACCGCCGAGCCGCGCACCACGGCCAGTACCGGAAGCCCGGCACGGCGCGCCTCGGACAACCGGCTCAGCAGCAGCATGCCGGCACCCTCGGCCCACCCCGTGCCGTCGGCCAACGCGCCGAACGCCTTGCAGCGGCCGTCCGGCGCCAGCGCCCGCTGGCGGCTGAACTCCACGAACGACGAGGGCCCCGACATCACCGTGGCACCACCGGCCAACGCGAATGCACACTCACCCCGGCGCAGCGCCTGGGCCGCCAGATGCAGGGCCACCAGGGACGAGGAACACGCCGTGTCCATGGTGAGGGCCGGACCTTCGAGGCCGAAGGCGTACGCGATACGGCCCGAGGCGACGCTTCCGGCGTTGCCGAGGCCGAGGTACCCCTCGACCTGCTCGGGCGTCCTGGTCAGACCGCGCGCGTAGTCGCTGTACATCAGCCCGACGTACACCCCGGTCGCCGAGCCGCGCAGGCTACCGGGGACGAGACCGGCGTACTCGAAAGCCTCCCACGCCACTTCGAGCAGCAGCCGGTGTTGCGGGTCCATGGCCAGCGCCTCGCGGGGCGAGATGCCGAAGAAGCCGGGGTCGAAGCGGTCCACACCGGAGAGGAATCCCCCCTCGCGCACATACGTCCGGCCGGGCCGCCCGGGGTCCGGGTCGTACAGCGCCCGGACGTCCCAGCCCCGGTCGGTGGGGAAGGGACCGATGGCGTCCCTCCCGTCGGCCACCAGCCGCCACAGCTCCTCCGGAGAGGTCACCTCTCCGGGATAGCGAGGCCCGTCGCGACCGGCGAGAGGCGGTTGCGCTGGCTGGACAGGACGCCCTTGGGCGCGCCGGAGGAGCCCGAGGTGTAGAGCAGCCAGGCCACTTCGTCCAGTGCGAGATCGTCCCGGGCCGGTGTCCGCGGCTCCGTACCCGCCAATTCCTCGAACCGCAGAACGCCGCCCGCGCCCGCGCCCGCAGCCCCGCCGTCCCCGTCCGCCTCATCCACGCGGTCCGCGTACGAAGCCGAGTCCCCGGCCTCGTCCTCGGCGCCGCCTTCGGCCACCACCACGGTCAACCCGGGTCGCAACGGCAGCGTTCGCCGCCGCATCAGGCAGGCGTCATCGGTGATGAGCATCCGTGCCCCGCTGTCGTCCAGCAGACGGGTCAGCTCCTCCTCCGAATTCCCGGGGTCCAGAGGTACGCCCACGCCGCTCGCCCGGGTGATGGCGAGCAGGCTCTCGACCGCCTCGACACGGTTGCCGAGCAGTACGGCCACCCGGTCACCGCGTACCACGCCGAGTCCGGCCAGGTGACCGGCCAGCCGTGCGGTCCTCCGCTCCAGCTCCCGGTAGGTCACACGCCTGAAGCGGTCCTCGAAACAGACCTTGTCCCCGAGCCGCCGGGCGTGGTGCCCGAGCAGTTCCGGCAGTGGTTCGACGATGTCGGCGTGCCTGCCCACCGCGTGACCCCCTTGAGACGACCCGCCGTTGAGGACGACGGCACGGTGCACCAGGTTGCCTCCCGGCGAGCTGCGTACGAGGGGGAAAATCGCGATGCGCGTCGGCAGCATGCTGACCAGACTCGCGGGCATGACAGCGAAGATCACCCGCATCAATCCCGAACAGTTGCATGAAACGCCCGGCTACCACCACATCACCGTGGTGGAGACCGGCCGGACCGCATACCTGGCGGGGCAGTGCCCGCTCGACCGGAACGGTTCACTCGTCGGCACGGGCTCCGTCGAAGCGCAGATCGATCAGGTCGTCGCGAACGCGCTCGCTGCGCTGGGAGCGGTGAATGCCCAACCGCAGCAGGTGGTGCGTTCGGTGATCTATGTACGGAGCGACGACACAGATGTCCTGGGCATCGCATGGCATCGGCTCATCGGCTCAGCCCTCGGGCCGGCCTTCGCATCCGCCAGCACGCTCCTGGGTGTCGCGCAGCTGGGCTTCGAGGGGCAGTTGGTCGAGGTGGACCTTACTGTCGCGCTGCCTGACTGATCCGCTTCGTCGCAGACATGTACCCCTGGTCGGCGGGCAGGACGAAGCGTTCCACGCGGCTCGCCGTGCGCCTCGGCTGCCGGTCGTCGTTGTGATCGGCTCTTGGCCTAGGCTGAGCCAATGTCCGAAACAGGCAGACCACCGAGCGGCTGGGGTGTGGAAGAGCCCGGCGCTGATGGAGGGTTGCCCGCAACCTTGCACATCGCCGGGCTTGCGTTGAGACGGATGGAGAGTCCTCCGTCGCTGGCATGCTGGACCGGCTGCTTCCCGCGGCCGGCAGACACGGACCCGGCCGGGGTGAGCGTGGTGACCGAGCCGGCCGCCCCGCCGGACGAGCGCACCCTCCGACTCGCTCACGACGTAGTGAGCCGTTTCGACGTCTTCGTCGACCAAGCCCTGGAGTACTGCCGCACCCGGCTCCGGGAACGACACTTTGAACTCACGGCCGAGGAACTGAGCTGGCTGGACCTCCCGGAGTTGCCCCTGGCAGCTCCTGAAGCGACGGTGTGGGCCGACCGGACCTGGGCAGTCCGCTTCGCCGAGAGCCGGTTCCGAATGGCGGACCCCTACGGAATCCTCGTGACCTTCAACGGAACAGAGCCTGTCGACGTCCAGGGCATCGATGACGAGCAGTGAACCGCTCGTTGCACCATCGCGAACAAGCGGACGTTCCTGGGGCGTGGCCCACATTTTGCGCGACCGTCACCTCAGCCCACTTCCCCGAGCCTGGTTCCTCTTGAATACTCCCGTTGCCCCTCTCCATGGACGGGCATCACCGAAGCAACAGGAGGACTCCCCACACCATGACCGGAATCAATCGGCGTCGCTTCCTCCAAATCGCCGGAGCCACCACGGGGTTCGCCGCCCTGTCCGGCTCCATCGACCGCGCCGCCGCCATCCCGGCGGCGCGCCGCAGCGGAACCGTTCAGGACATCGAACACATCGTCGTCCTCATGCAGGAGAACCGTTCCTTCGACCACTACTTCGGGTCGATGAAGGGCGTCCGGGGCTTCGGAGACCCCCGTCCGGTGACACTGCCCAGCGGCAAACCCGTATGGCACCAGTCGAGCTTCGGCAAGGAAACCCTGCCCTACCACCCGGACGCCGACGACCTGGGCATGCAGTTCATCGCGGGCCTCGACCACGACTGGGCCGGCGGACACTACGCGTTCAACAACGGCAAGTACGACAACTGGATACCCGCCAAGGGCACCGGCACCATGGCGTACCTGACACGGGACGACATCCCGTTCCACTACGCACTCGCCGACAAGTTCACCATCTGCGACGATTACCACTGCTCGTTCATGGGGGCGACCGACCCGAACCGCTACTACATGCTCTCCGGCCACGTCGGCAACGACGGCACCGGCGGCGGCCCGGTCCTGGGCAACCAGGAAGCGGGCTACGGCTGGACGACATACGCCGAACGCCTTGAGAAGGCAGGCATCTCCTGGAAGGTGTACCAGGACATCGGCGACGGCCTCGACGCGGCCGGCGGCTGGGGCTGGATCAACGACGCATACCGCGGCAACTACGGCGACAACTCCCTGCTGTACTTCAACAACTACCGCAACGCCAAGCCCGGCGAGCCTTTGTACGAGAAGGCCCGCACCGGCACGAACGTCAAGGCAGGAGACGGATACTTCGACATCCTCGAAGCCGACGTCAAGGCCGGAAGGCTGCCGCAGATCTCCTGGATCGCCGCCCCCGAGGCGTTCTCCGAGCACCCCAACTGGCCGGCCAACTACGGCGCTTGGTACATCTCGCACGTCCTTGACGCACTCACCTCGAACCCTGACGTATGGAGCAGGACCGCCCTGTTCATCACGTACGACGAGAACGACGGCTACTTCGACCACGTCGTGCCGCCCTACCCGCCGGCCTCCGCCAACCAGGGGCTGTCCACCGTCGACACCACGCTCGACCACTACAAGGGCAGTATCGGGTACGCGGCAGGCCCCTACGGCCTCGGACAACGTGTCCCGATGATCGTCGTCTCGCCATGGTCCACCGGCGGATACGTCTGCTCCGAGACCTTCGACCACACCTCGATCCTGCGCTTCATGGAGAACCGGTTCGGAGTGCAGGAGACCAACATCTCCCCATGGCGGCGCGCCATCTGCGGCGACCTCACCTCCGCCTTCGACTTCTCCCTCAAGGTCACGGACCCGGCGGACCTGCCGGACACCGCGGGCTATGCCCCGCCGGACCGCGACCGCCACAACAGCTACGTACCGAGGCCACCCGCCCAGGGCGCCCTGCCCCGGCAGGAGGCCGGAGCCCGGCCGAGCCGTCCGCTCTCCTACGCTCCCTACGTCGACGGGGCCGCGGACCTCACCACCGGCAAGTACAAGCTGACGTTCAGCGCGGGAGACAAGGCGGGCGCCGCCTTCCAGGTGCGCTCGCAGAAGCGCACCGATGGCCCGTGGACGTACACAGCGGCAGCCGGGAAGCCCGTCTCGGACAGCTGGAACTCGTTCTACTCCGGCGGAAGTTACGACCTCACGGCCCACGGCCCGAACGGCTTCCTGCGCGCCTTCAGGGGCAACAACAAGGCCGCCGAGCCGGAGGTGACGGCACGCCACGACGCCGGCAACCTCAAGCTCACCCTGACCAACCCGTCGACCGCCGACGCACACCTCACTGTGACCAACGCCTACGGCGGCGGGCGCCAGACCTTCACGGTCCGTGCCGGCGCCACGGTCGAGCAGAGCATCGACCTGCGCGCCACCAAGCGCTGGTACGACCTGACGGTCGTCATCGAGGGCAACACCGGATACCTGCGGCGCCTGGCCGGGCACGTCGAGAACGGTCGAGCGGGCGTGAGCGACCCGGGTATCGCGACTGTGTGAGATCCGCGTGCCACTGGCCGGGCGGTCCCCACCCCGTTGGGGGAGACCGCCCGGCCGGGCCGTGTGGTTACCGTACGTCGTAGGCGCGGGTGATGGTCTGGGTGACCGCGTTGCCGTTGGCGTCGGTGAAGGTGGCCTTCGTCATGACCTGCTTGCCGGCTGCGCCGGTGTGGTCGAGGACGGCCGTCCACTTGCCGTCCTGCTGCTCGGTCGGCGCCTGGGTCCAAGTGGCGCCGCCGTCGTAGGAGTAGGACAGCGAGGCCGCTGTGACCGTGCCCGGGGTGTACCCGGCGTGGCCCTCGACCGACAGGCCGACCTTGATGCCGCTCTGCGCGGGCAGGGTGTTCATACCATCCACCGGCAGGTCATACGCCGGGAAGAGGACCGGCAGGCCGCGCGAGTAGACGTTCGGCTCCCGATGGGAGCGGAAGCTCCAGGTGGTGGTGACGGCGTTGGAGCGCAGCCAGTTCCGGTCCGAGGAGGGGATCTTCTCCAGGTTCTGGGTGAGCTCGTACGCGGAGTCCTCGTCCGGCACCTTGAACACGTCGTACGGCCAGGCGCTGCGGGCGATCTGCTCACCGTTGCGCTTCAGCACCAGGTTGCCGAGGTCGCCGAACGACCCGCCGTAGGACCAGTGGTCGCCGGAGGCGTCGAGCCAGAGCGCGGTCTGGATGCCGATCAGGTCGCCCTGCCTCTCGGCGGTCAGCATCAGCTTGCCGTCGGCGTCGCGTGGTGCGGCCGGCCGCAGGGGGCCGCCGTACCACTCCTCGGCCCTTCGCTGTCCGGCCCGGTAGGTGCGCTCGTGGTCTTCCATGAACGCGGCGAACGGGAAGCTGGTCATCGCGGCGTGGTACCAGGCGTCGTCGCCGGTCGTGTAGTAGGCGGTGCGGGTACTGGGCACATGGACCGTGCCGTACGGGCTCACGGGTACGTAGTTGCCGCTGCTCCCGGAGGGGCGGATGAACATCGCGTCGATGTAGTCGGCCTCCCTGCCCATGGCGTTCCACGTCTCGTTGACCTGGGCCAGCTTGGAGTCCTTGGGCTGGTAGACCCGGTCGGAGTCCAGCGGGCCCTGGATCGGGAACGACAGGTTGTAGACGTAGGGCGAGCCGCCCTCGGAGCCGGTCGCGCGCCAGGTGGGCCGGAACTCGAAGGTGCCGTTCCTGGCACGTCCGTCGACGTCTGCGTAGAACTTCTGGACGGTGTTGCCGGACATGAGCGATCCGGATACCTGCCAGGTGTCGTCCCACGCGCGGGCGTAGCTGAATGTGGTGTTGTTCACCTTCGAGGGGCGGTCGGTGCGCAGGCTCAGCCGGTGGGCCTTGCGGGCGTCGAGGACGACGGTGGTGTCATGGGTGATCCGCAGCTGCGGCTTTGCGAGGTAACCGACCGACTCGGGCGCGTTGTTCGCGTCGTACGTCGCCACGAAGCTGCTGAGGGAATAGTCACCCGGGCGCACGCTGTACGTCTGCTCGGCCGCGCCGTTGTTGTTGCGGCGCTCGCCCTTGTCGGTGTCGAGGCTGACCAGGTCCAGGGAGGAGGGGCCGGCCGCGGGCTTGCCGTTGCGGTCGATGACCTTGACCCGGAGGGTGACCGTCTCCGGCTGGACGTGGAGAGTGACGGGCACGGAGACGTGCACATCGCCGCCGGTGGCCAGGATCCGGCCGGTGACAGCGCCGTACTGGTCGGCCTTGAGGCGGGCGGTGGGGTCGATCCGCAGCGGCACCTGAGCGGTGGCCCCCGCGGGGACGGTCACCTTGCCCTGTTCCAGCTTGATGATGCCGGAGTTGACGTCGCTGCCGTCGTTGCCGTGCACACCACTGACCTTCAGACTCAGGGTCAGATCGCGGCTGCTGGTGTTGGTGAAGGGCACCTGGACGGTGGTGCGGTCCGAGGCGTCCTGCGGCCAGTTGTAGCTGCCGGCCTGGACGGCGGGTGCGGAGAGCACCTTCTGGTTCACCGCGCCGAACACGTCGAGGACACCGGCTCCGGTCTCGTCGGCGTCGGCGATCTTGCCGCCGGTGCGGGCGGAGGAGACCAGGGCTTCCTTGATCTGCTGCGCGGTCCAGTCCGGGTGGGCCTGGCGGACGATGGCCGCGGCGCCCGCGACATGCGGGGTGGCCATGGAAGTGCCGGACATCGTCCGGTAGGCGTAGACGCCGCGGCCGCCCGCGCTGGCCGCCGAGATATCGACGCCGGGGGCGGCGATCTCGGGCTTGAGAGTGTGGGTGACGGCCACCGGACCGCGGCTGGAGAACCACGCGGTGGTGTCGTCGCGGTCGACGGCGCCGACGGTCAGCACGCCGGGCACGCAGCCGGGCGAGGAGACGGTCTCGGTGCCCGGGCCGATATTGCCGGCGGCCACGACGAACAGGGTGTGGTTGTTCTGCGAGAGCTGCTGTGTGGCCTGGGACAGCGGGTCGTTGCAGTCGCCGATCGCGGAGCTGCCGAGGCTCATGGAGACGACGTCGGCCTCCTGGTCGACAGCCCACTGCATACCCGCGATGATCCAGGAGTCCAGGCCGTAGCCCTGGTCGCTGAGGACCTTGCCGACGAGCAGGGAGGTACCAGGGGCGACGCCCTTCTTGCGGCCGTCACTGGCCGCTCCGGACCCGCCGACCGTGGAAGCGGTGTGGGTGCCGTGGCCCTGCCGGTCGTCGGTGGTCTTGGAGTCCGTGAAGTTCTTGGAACCGGCGACCCGGTTCACCAGGTCCGGGTGCTCGGCGTCCGCCCCCGTGTCCAGCACGGCGACCTTGGTGCCCTTGCCGTCGTAACCGGCCGCCCAGGCCTCCGGCGCGTGCACCTGCGCAGTGGACCGGTCCAGCGTGGCCTTGACCTTGCCGTCCAGCCACAGCTTCTTCACCGAGGAGCCGGAACGCGACCGGGGGCTGGTGATGTCCTGCCAGAAGGCGGCGGCAGTGTCCTTGCCCGTCTTGAGCGCGACACCGTTCACAGCCGGAAGGCTCAGACCGCGCTCGGCCCCACGAGGAGCCGCCGGTGCGCCGACGGCGACGCTCACGCCGCTCCGGTAGGTGGCGATGAGCGGCAGAGCGTCGGTGTGCGTGTCGTCGTATCCCTGGCGGATGAGCCCGGTGACGTTGAACAACTGCTCATCGACCTTGCCCTCGGCGATCGCCTGGGAGGCATCTTCCGGGTAGACGTAGAGGTCCTTGCCCATCTGGTAGGTCTGGACCATCGGCTGCGTGCCGTCCTTGCGGGGCAGCACGGCCGCCGAGCTGTGGCCCGACGTGTCCGTGGTCACGAGCACCTTGTCGCCGGTGACGAGCGTGACCGTCACCTGCTTGCCACCCGGTGCTGTGGTCCCGCTGCCGATGATGGGCCTCTTGCCCGAGGTCCCCTCGGGTGGCGTATCCGCCGCCCCGGAAGGTGCAACTGCGGTGACGGCCAGGACAGCGGCGGTTGCCGAGCCCAAGGCCATACGGGTTATGGAACGCATGAATCTCCTCGTCAATGCGGTGAACATGCCGTGCTGCGGCGGCAGCATGGCAGACGTGCACAGCGCGTGGGGGATGCCGGGAGTGGCGGGTTTCCCCCATGACGGGACTCCGTCACGAGGTCAGAGCAACCGGTCCGCGGACTCGGTGAAGACCTCGGAGGCGGGCCGGGAGGCATCCGGTCGGCTCGACGGCGAAGCAGCCGGGCCCACCAGGAGTCGGCAACGCCCCCTCGCGGAGAGCCACCGGCTGATTGGCGGTGTTCCCGCGGGAGGGGCACCAGTTGACGTATTTCCTCCGCCCTCGGGCCGACGGAAAATCAAAGCCAGCCCGCACGTGCGGCGTGCCACCCGAGCTGCAAGCGCGAGTCCGCTCCGGCAAGGTCCATCAGACGACGTGTTCTCCGCTCCACAGTGCGTATGGAGAGACCGAGTTGGGAAGCGGCCCGGCGGTCGGAGAATCCTGCCAGCAACAAGGCGAGGACTTCGAGCTCCCCCGTGGTCGGCTGCTGATCGGCTTTCGGCTCCGCATGTATGCCCGTCGAGGTGGTGTGCAGGGGCCGGGCCTGGGCCCACTCTGTCTCGAAGAGATGGACGAGAGCTGTCAGCAGACCGCTGCGGTGCACCACGATCGCGCTCGGCTCGGCGCCGGAGCCCGCCACGTCCAGTGGCACCATGGCGCGCTCCCGGTCCGAGACGACCATCTTCAGTGGCAGCGAGTCGACCAGGCGAAGCTCAAGACCTGCCGTGATGGCCTCCCGCATATCCCTCGCCACGTCAGGACCGTCGAAGTAGTCCCTGGCAGCCACGACCCGGAAGTCCACTCCGCGATCCAGCACGGTACGCTCCGACAGGTCGGTGTCCGCGCGCGGCACCGCGACGGGCGCGCCGACGAGGAAGACGAGCAGCTCCCGCTGGGCGCCGTGCTGCAGTTGATGGAACCGGTGGGCAACCTGCTTCGTACCGGTGACCACTTCGACGACACCGCCTGCGGACTGTACGGCAGTGTCGCGGTACTGCTCGATGAGCACGGAGAATGCGCTCTCGGCCCGGTGCAGCGCGTTGCGTTGTTCGACCAGGAAGGGAGCCAGGGCCACAGAAGGCGGGGTGAGCCGGTAGCGGACGAACTGAGCCCCGGTCTGTTGTCCGGCAGGGCCGGACTCCTTGCGGTCCGGCTGGTCGGCGACCGACACCAAACCGCTCGTCTCCATGTCTGCCAGGATGCGGGCGATCTCGGCCGCCGCGATCCCGGTCTGCCGGGCGAGCTCGTGCGCGGAGGCCGTCGGCTGGGCCATCAGCGCCGTATAGACGGCTTCCTCGGCCGGCCCCAGCCCCAGCGCCTCCAGCATTCGGTCCTCCTCACGGGGCAACTGCGGCGTCCGGTCCTTGCCGCAGCTCGCACGGACCGAGCGGAATCGTTTCCTCCGAACCCTATCCCGCTGCCCAGGCCACCGGTCCTCCGCTTCTTTCGCGGCCGTGGCCGACGAAGGCCCTCGGCGCGTGGTGCCCGGACGAATGCATCCAGGTCGCCGGATTCCGCACATGTGGGCAGGCATGTCGGCGTGCTCCTGGACGAGGCCGCCCGCCCTTGCTCAACCACCATCAAGGAAGCCGTCGCCGGTGGATGAGTACTGACCGGCCGTTCCTCCGATGCGGGATCAGTCCTTGCGTCCCGTAGCGGCGACGGTGACACCGAGGCCGATCATCGTGAGCCCGCCGATTCCTCCGACCAGAGAGAGCCGCTGGGGCGAGCGGGCGAACCAGTCCCGTCCTGTTGCCGCGATCAGTCCCCACACGCTGTCGCAGGCCAGTGCGATGATGTTGAAGACCAGCCCGAGCAGCAGCATCTGAACCACGACGTGTCCCTGGGCGCGGTCGACGAACTGCGGCAGCACTGCGGCGAAGAACACCATGGTCTTCGGGTTGGCCACACCGACCGCGAACCCCTCCCACAGCGTGCGGAGGCCGCCCCGCATGGGCTTGTCGGCGGTGAACGCGGCCTGCAACGAGCCACGTTGCCGCCACGCCTTGACGCCGAGATGGACCAAGTAGGCGGCACCGGCCAGTTTCAGGACCGTGAAGACCAGGACCGAGCGTTCCACGATGGTCCCGACCCCGAGAGCCACCGCCACGATGAGCACGTAGGCACCCACCGTGTTGCCCACGACTGTGGTCAGTGCAGCGCGGCGTCCCTGAGCCAGCGCCCGCCCGATCACGAAGAGCACGCTTGGCCCGGGGACCACGATCAGCAGGAACGACATGGCTGCGAAAGCGAGACAGCGGTCAGCAGACACCATGAAGCCAATGGAAGCACGGGCCGGGTCCGCCCCACAGCCCCATTTCTGCGCAGAGACCCGGAGCACCGGTCCGGGGCCAAGTCCACAGCACCGTAGGCTCATCACGCAGCTGCGCGTGAGTGGGTTCTTGCTGTCGCAGGTGTTTCCGCGGCAGTCTGGTGCCGCACCGGCGCATGGTGGCCTCTGTTCCGCAGGAAACCAGTCGTGAAGGGCCGTGGGGGCCGACACGATACGGCCATGACTACTGATCTCTTGCTCGGCCGAGCCCGGGAGCTGTGGATCGAGCTGGCGGGGGCGCCGGCGGAGTTCCCTCCCTCAGGAGGAATGAGTGTTGCGGTTTCCCCCGGCTCGGCGATGTGCCCGCCGTTGTGGACGGGGGCCGTGGTCCTCGGCGACGCCGGCATGGTCACCGCGCCGAGTGCCCAGGTCGCCGAACTGGTTGAGGGTGCCGTGCGGAAGTTGTCCCCCGAGGGGCTCGTCGATGTGGAGCGCTTGCGCGAGTTGCTGCCCGTCCTCGATGTACTCGGGCCGGCTTCTCTCTTCTACCTCGACCGGGACGGCTTCCTTCCTGTGCGGGGAGATGCCGCTGTCGAGGAGGTGACGGGCGTCGACGACGAACTGGCGACGTTTCTGACCTGCGCTGGTGAAGAGGACGTCGGCGAGAGTGGCATGGAGGACATCACTTCTCCTGCCTTCGTCCTCCGGGACGGCGGAGAGGTGGTTGCCACCGCTGGATACCGAGTTTGGCCGCAGGCGGTGGCTCACCTGAGTGTGCTCGTTGCGCCGGTCTGTCGGGGCCGTAGGCTGGCGCGAGTTGTGGCATCTGCCGCTGTGACTCATGCGCTGGCCGCCGGGTTGCTTCCGCAGTGGAGAGCACGGTCGAATCCGTCAAAGCGTGTGGCTCTTGCGTTGGGCTTCCGGGAGTTGGGTGTCCAGCTCAGTATTCGTGTAGGGGAGGGCGACGAGCGACGAGGGCGAGCGAGGCGCGGGTGAGCGCCCGCACGCGCCTTTCGTGCTGCTCGGCCGCGCTCGAAGACGCTCTGTTCCGGCTCCGTGCGCCGCACCGCGACGCACGAGCCTGGAGTCGCACCGCGGCGCAGGAGCTTGCCGGAGCCTGATCGGCGGCGTCGGCATTGGTTCCGTTTCGCGGCCGGGGTTGCCCGGCCGAGGGAGGGCCGGCCTCGGCCGGGAAGGCCACGGTGGTCGCCGACCGCAAGCACCCGTCGGCCCTCCTGTGGTCCTCCCCTTCGACAGTGCCCCGCACGGAGAGTGACGAACTGGCCGTCGTCCGGTACCCGGAAAGGCACCGGAATCCATCGCATTCCAAATCAACTCGGCCTGGGTTCCGCGTTTCTGCTGACTCCGGCACGCCCCGGGCCAGAAGGGGCGCCCGGCGCGGCTTGGCTCCGAATGTCACAGAAACGATAAAATCCGCACTATGAACGCACGGCTGGCCTTGCTCAGCACGGTGGCTCCCGGTGTCACGGAAAGTGAAGTATTCCGGCTGGCACTCCAGCACGCCATGGGCGAGCTGGGCGCGCTCGGCGGAACGGTTCATCTTCGTGGTCCGATGTCCGCGCTGCGCCTGGTGTCGACGGTAGGTCTTCCTCCCGGCCTCACCCGCTCCTGGGAGATCATCGACCAGGAGGCCCCGCTGCCTCACACCCGCGTCCTGCGGCAGGGCACGGGCGTATGGGTGCCGTCGAAGACCACCGGGCCCGCCGCGCAGGCCGGGCAGGCCGGTCCCGCGGGGTCTCGGGCCGCGACGGCCGATGTCGCATGGCCCGGTACCGGCCTGGCCGCAGTGCCGTTGTCCGGCGGGGGCCGCAGCATCGGCGTGCTCGCGGTACTGACGGGCGACCGGGGCGAACCCACACCGAAGCAGTGGGACTTCCTGCGGGACCTGGTCGCCTGGACCGAGGAACGCATCGGCCAGGCACCGCCACCGTCCGGTCCCCACCGAACCGAACACCATGGTGAGCGCCTCAGGCAGGAGGCCCTGAGGGAGATCAGGGTCGGATCGTGGGACTGGAACATCCAAACCGACGAGCTGAGCATGGACGAGGCGGCCCTGGAGCTCTACATCGCCACACCCGCCGATTTCACCGGCAGGATGGAGGACTGGATGCGGGCCATCCATGCCGACGACCTGGCACCCGCGCTGGCGGCTGCGGAGCGTGCGATCCGCGACCATTCCGTGTTCGAGGCCGAGTACCGGGTGCGGCGCGCGGACGGCACGTACCGCTGGGCACAGACCCGGGGCAGAGTGGCCTACGACGAGAAGGGCGATCCCCTCCGCATGACCGGCGTGGGATGGGAGAGCCGTGAGCATCCCGCCCATGACGCACTCGGCCGGGCCCTGCGCCACATGAGCGACGGTTTCCTGGCGGTGGACGACGAATGGCGGATCACCTTCGCCAACCTGGAGGCGGAACGCGCGCTGGGCTGCTCCGAGGAGGAACTGCTCGGGCGTCTGTTGTGGGAGCCGCCCGCCATGCGGCAGGTTCCGGACCTGGAGACCCGCTGCCGGCAGGCCGCGGCCGAGGAGAAGCCCTCCGGTTTCGATGTGCGCATGCCGGACAGCGGACGGAGCTACCACCTGCGGCTGGTACCCGGGTCCGACGGCCGAACCGTCTACTTCGCGGACGTCACCGAGCAGCGGCGCATGCAGGAGGAGCGGAAGGAGTCCGAGCGCGCCGCGGCCGAGCGAGCGGCCCACATCACGGAACTGACCACGGCGCTCGCCAAGGCGACGACCTCGCAGGACGTGGTGGACGCCGTCGCCTGGCGGGTGCTCCCGCCGTTCTCGGCCACCGGACTCCTGGTGCAGGCCGTCGAGGACGACCGGCTTCGCAATGTCGGAGCGTTCGGTTACCCGGACGACTTCCTCGCAGCCATCGACGGCCACCCCCGGGCGCCGGACGAGCCACCCTGGAGCACGATCCTGTCCGGGACGCCCCTGTTCGTGTCGACGAGGCGCGAGCTCGCCGCGTACGGGCCCGAACTCGCCCACCTGAGCGAGCTGTCCACCAAACAGGCATGGGCGTTCCTGCCGCTGACCGCGTCCGGCCGTACGTTCGGGGTGTGCGTCCTTGCCTTCGACCGCCCGCGCCGCCTCACCTCCGAGGAACGCATCCTGCTGACCACGATCAGCGCCCTTGTCTCACAGGCCCTGGAGCGGGCCCGGCTCTACGACGCCGAGCACACCCGGTCCCGCGAACTCCAGCGCAGCCTGCTGCCCCGGGACCTGCCGACGCTGCCGGAGTGCACGGCCGCCGCACGTTATCTCCCTGCCGGACAGGGCATGGACGTGGGAGGCGACTGGTACGACATCATCCCGCTCTCCGGCGGTCAGGTCGCCCTGGTCGTCGGCGACGTCATGGGCCACGGCCTGCCCGAGGCGGCCACGATGGGCCGTCTGCGTACCGCCGTCCACACCCTGGCCGACCTCGAACTGCCCCCGGACGAGATCATGGGACACCTCAACCACATCGTCGGCGGCATGGGCGAGGAGTCGTACGTCACCTGCCTGTACGCGCTCTACGACTCCACCACACAGGTCTGCTCCATTGCCCGCGCGGGGCACCCACCGCCTGCAATGGTCCACCCCGACGGCTCGGTGCACTTTCCGCAGCTGTCCGCCGACCCCCCGCTGGGCGCCGCGGAGCCACCCTTCGAGACGGTCGAGGTGAGGGTGCCCGAAGGAAGCCTGCTCGTGCTCTACACCGACGGGCTGGTCGAGTCGGCGAACCGGGAGATCGACCAGGGCATGACCAGGCTGGCCCAACTCCTGGGCACGGCCCACGAGAAGGGCACCGACGCGGACCTGGAGCGCCTGTGTGACACCGTGACGGCCGGCCTGCTCCCGGCCGAGCACCGGACGACCGACGACGCGGCGCTCCTCATCGCCCGTCTGCATGCCCTGGCAGGCGACAGCATGGCCTCCTGGCAGCTCCCCGAGGGGCCGAAGGCAGCAGGACTGGCCCGCCGACACGTCCGTGAGCAGCTCTCCGCCTGGGGCCTCGACAACCTGACACCCACCACGGAACTCCTGGCCAGCGAGATGGTCGGCAACGTCGTGCGCCACGCCAAGGGACCGGTCCGTCTCCGCCTGCTCCGTGCCGCCGAACTGATCTGCGAGGTCTTCGACGGCAGCCTGACGATGCCTCGCATTCGCCGGGCCAAGGAAACCGACGAGGGAGGCCGCGGTCTTCAGTTGGTGAATGCGCTCTCCCAGCGGTGGGGCGCGCGGTACACGCGGACCGGGAAGTGCATCTGGGCCGAACAGGCCCTGCGCGGCCCGGACGGTCAGCGGCACGGGGCGAACGATGCGCTGGGCCTGGCGTTCCTGAACGCCGAGGGGATCGAGGAAGATCTGGAAGGTCTGGCCTACGAGATCCAGGAGCGCCAGGAGCGCGACGAGGGCGTGGAAGGTCAGGGCGGGGACGGCCGTTAGCCTCGCCTCATCGGTTGTTGCGAGTGGACGTCAGGAGACCGGGCGGGGGTGGTGCGGCTAGGCGGGCGGCGACGTGCCATACGCCTTACGTCCCGGCGGCTCCGTCGACACGCTCTCGGATCAGATCGGCATGGCCGTTGTGACGCGCGTATTCCTCGATCATGTGAACCATGATCCAGCGCAGGGAGACTCCCTCATCGCCTACATGGCCGGCCTCCTGCTCGGACAGGTGACCGGAGTCGTCCAGCGACGCGGTGGCGATGAGCTCGCGACCGCGAGCAATTTCTGTCTGCCAGGCAGTCATCGCCTCTTCGAGCCCTCGGCCGGGATGAAGGGCAAAGCCGTCGCCATTGTCTTCCCCGAACACCGGAGGCAGGGCCTGGCCCGCAAACACACGCTGGAACCAGTTGCGTTCCACCTCGGCCAGGTGCTGGACGAGGCCCAGCAACGTCATCGGCGACGGCGGCGCCGATGCCAGCCGTAGTTGCTCGTCTTCGAGGCCCGAACACTTGAGGGCGAGAGTCGCGCGGTGAAAGTCCAGCCATGTTTCCAGCATGGCCCGTTCATCAGCATGCGCAGGCGGGATCGGACGTCCATCCGGTGTCATCTTCATGACCGTACCTTCCCAGACGCCGCCCTATCACTACGGCAGCCTTCGCCGACGACGAAAACGTAGCCCTGCGCCCCCAGGAAGTGTGCACTCCGGACTGAGCCATTGACGACATCCGAGACCGAGACCCCAACTCCTCGGAGACCTCGATCCGACTCCGGCTCCGCTCGCGATCCCCGACCGGCTAGTCGACCGAACCGGTAGCCGACGGTGGTACCTCGACGACGAAGAACAGGAAGTCGGGCTTGGCCGAAAGATCACGGACGATGACGGCTGGCAGCGGCGCCGTCTGCCGGCCGGCTAGAACAGGCCGCTGACCCTGTGCTGCGTGACGTTCTCGAGGATCTCGCGGAGCCACGGGCTGCGGACGGCCGGCAGCCGGACCAGGGCGTGCTGAAACGCTCTTTGGTCGGCTCGGAAGGGGTGAGGGGGGCGTGACGGGAGCGGGTCGTCGTGGAGAACGTCGTCGAGCAGAGGGCCCGACGTGGGAACCGGCGGACGCGGCTGAGGGAAGGCCAGCCACAGCCACATCCCGAACGGCAGAGGTACCGGGTATGCCGACGCGGCCGGGCCGACAGGGGCCCAGGTCCGACCCGTCTGCGGATGGACCGGTACGAGGAGAATGTCGGCGTCCGCGTCGGGGGCGGGCAGTTCTGGTCCGGCCAGGACGGCGCGCCGCTCCTGCGGACCTGCGGGCAGCAGGGTGTCGAGGGCGCGTTGGAACACTTCCTCGGTCAGGCCGTTCGGGACGGTCACCTGCTGTCCCCCGGAAGCCGCCAGCAGGTGGGCGAGCGCCCGGCCTGCTCCCGCCTCCCATTGCGGGCTCCACGACCAGTTGTGGTTCGATCCAAGCCGCGACCCCCACGAGACAACCGGCTCGAACGGGGGTGTGCTCGCTTCCTCCTCCACCAGTTCCTGCCAGGAGAGCGGTCCGGCGTCGGCGCCGTCGACGAGGAGGCGGTGCACGGAGTCCGGGGCGAGCCACATCGCCTGCCAGAGCGAGCAGTCGTCGATCCTGGTCGCCACGGGCAGGCCGCACGCCTCGCAGATTGTGTTGGGGCCGTCGGCCCCGTCCAGGCCGCAGCAGGCGCCGCCGCGCTCCTCGGGGATCAGGCGGGTGCCGCGGATGTCTCCGGGGGCGATGACGATCGCGCCGGGCACACCGTCGGACAGCGCGTGGACCGGTGCGTAGACACCGCGGGCGGCTGCCTCGTCCGGATCGATCTCCTCCCACTTGCGCCACGGTGGCCCCGAGGGCTCCGGGTTCACGGCGAAGGTCCCCGACTCCATGAGCACCGGGAGCTGGACCCCGTTCCCGTACTTCTGATGGGCGTGGGCCGGAAGGGAGACCTGGGACAACGGGGCGGTCAACTCGGCGCCGCACCCTGCACACACGAAAACGAACAAAGGCCCTCCGATCGGGAAACAGAGGCATCGTCGCAGCTCAGTGGCGGCCGGCCAACGTGATTTCGTTACGACGCGGCGCCGGTGTGCTCAGCGAGCCGGGCCGGACGTGCCGCTCTTCTCGCTCCGGCATAGGAGCCGCGTAGTCCCGCGCAAGGAATTCGTTGTCCGCTGAGGGGCCGTGGGGTTCTCCGTCGTGAACTTCCCGGAGGTGAAGGAGGATGACATGGGCAGTCCGGACAGCTCCGGGATCGCGCTGAGTGTCGAGCGGGGGCAGGCCACCGACGAGGAACTTGCCGCGCTCACCGTGGTGTTGCTCGCGCTGCAGGGCCGACGGGAGGAACCGCCGGAGAGACAGACCGTCGCCGGGTCGCGGTGGTGGCGGCACGCGAACCGGTACAACGCCCCGCTCAGCTGGCAGTGAGGGAATCGCCATGACGACGACGATCGATCCCTCCGCGAATGCTGCGGGTACCGCGAATGTTGTGAGTGCCGGGCGTGCTGCGAACACCGCGGGTGCCGCCGCGCCCGCCCAGGCTGATGTCCGGGGGCGCGTCATGGAACTGCACGCCCTGCGTGAGCTGGCCCGCAGCGGGCCGAGCGAGAGAGCCACCGCGGCCCAGCACGCCAAGGGCAAGCTGACCGCGCACGAGCGCCTGGCGCTCCTCTTCGACGAGGGCACCTTCTGTGAGGTCGAGCAGTTGCGGCGGCACCGTGCCACCGGCTTCGGCCTGGAGGACAAGAGGCCGTATACCGACGGGGTCGTCACCGGCTGGGGGCTCGTGGACGGGCGGACCGTCTTCGCCTTCGCGCACGACTTCCGGATCTTCGGCGGTGCGCTGGGCGAGGCCCATGCCACGAAGATCCACAAGATCATGGACATGGCCATCTCGGCCGGTGCCCCGCTGGTGTCGCTGAACGACGGCGCGGGTGCCCGTATCCAGGAGGGCGTGTCCGCGCTCGCGGGGTACGGCGGGATCTTCCAGCGCAACACGCGGGCCTCGGGTGTGATTCCGCAGATCAGTGTGATGCTCGGCCCGTGCGCGGGCGGTGCGGCCTACAGCCCGGCGCTGACCGACTTCGTGTTCATGGTCCGTGAGACCTCGCAGATGTTCATCACCGGACCGGACGTGGTCAAGGCGGTGACCGGCGAGGAGATCACCCAGAACGGGCTCGGCGGCGCCGATGTGCACGCGGAGACCTCGGGCGTCGCGCACTTCGCGTACGACGACGAGGAGACCTGCATCGCCGAGGTCCGCTACCTGATCGGCATGCTGCCCTCCAACAACCGGCAGGACCCGCCCGTCCAGCCCACGCAGGACCCCGCGGACCGGCGCAACGACGCTCTTCTCGACCTCGTCCCCCTGGACGGCAACCGCCCGTACGACATGCGCCAGGTCATCGAGGAGCTCGTCGACGACGGCGACCACCTGGAGGTCCACGAGCGCTGGGCCCGCAACATCGTCTGTGCCCTGGCACGGATGGACGGCCAGGTCGTCGGCATCGTCGCCAACCAGCCCCGGTCGCTGGCCGGGGTGCTGGACATCGGGGCGTCCGAGAAAGCGGCCCGGTTCGTGCAGATGTGCGACGCCTTCAACATTCCCCTCATCACGCTCCTGGACGTGCCCGGCTTCCTGCCCGGCGTCGACCAGGAGCACGGCGGGATCATCCGGCACGGCGCGAAGCTGCTCTACGCGTACTGCAACGCGACCGTGCCACGGATCTCCCTCATCCTGCGCAAGGCGTACGGCGGTGCCTACATCGTCATGGACTCCCAGTCGATCGGCGCGGACCTGACGTTCGCCTGGCCCACCAACGAGATCGCGGTGATGGGCGCCGAAGGTGCCGCGAACGTCATCTTCCGTCGGCAGATCGCCGACGCCGAGGACCCGGAAGCCATGCGGAAGCGCATGGTCGAGGAGTACAAGGCCGAACTCATGCACCCGTACTACGCGGCCGAGCGCGGCCTCGTGGACCACGTCATCGACCCGGCCGAAACCCGGGAGGTTCTCGTCAAGTCCCTGGCGATGCTCCGCAACAAGCACGCCGACCTGCCGTCCCGCAAACACGGAAACCCCCCGCAGTAGACGACGGCGCCGGGGCGCGGCTCGCGAGATCCTGCCGCGCCTTCGCCGGCCGCTTTTCCGCCCGTGGCGAAGCTGATCGGAACCATGCGGATGTGACCGCATATGACAGGTAACCGGTCCGGAGTGATACGCCCGTGCCCGGCCCCGGAAACCAGCCACCGAGAGTTCGCCGCCGATCACCCGTATCGAACTCCTGGACGGGTAATGTGACCCCGGAATGCCTCGGGGTGGGGGGAAACGGAGGCCCGGTGGGGGAACGGTTCGTATTCAAAATCCTTGGCCCACTCATGGTGACGTCGGGTGAGCGAAAGGTGGTCATCGGCGGGGCGCGTCAACGGACCACGCTCGCTCTGCTGTTGCTCAATCCCGGCCGGACCGTGCCGGTGGACACACTGGTGCACGAGGTGTGGAACGGGAACCCGCCCGCCACCGCCCGTACCCAGATCGCCATCGTCATCGCCGCGCTCCGCAAGACGTTCAAGGCGCAGGGCGCGACCGACGACACCATCGTGACCGCACATCCGGGATACCTTCTCGACGCCGAGAGCCACTACATCGACTCGGTGGAGTTCACCGACCTCGTCGCCCAGGCGGAGACCGCGACGCGCGAGCATCGCCTGGAGGACGCGGCGAGCGGCTACCGGCGCGCCCTCGACCTGTGGCGCGGGCCCGCGCTCGCGGGAGTGTCCGGGCTGCTCGTCGAGGAGGAGGCCAACCGCCTCGGCGAGTACCGGCTCAACGCGTACGACGACGCCACAGCCGTCCAGCTGGCGTTGGGGCGCCACTACGAGCTGCTGCCCGAACTCGGCGGCGTCGTACAGGAGAACCCGCTGCGAGAGCGGACCCGGTACCACCAGATGCTCGCCCAGTACCGGGCGGGCCGGCGCGCCGAGGCCATGGAGTCCTACCGGGAGGCGCGCGAGCAGTTCATCGAGGAGCTCGGGCTCGAACCGGGCCCGGACCTCCAGGAACTGCACGATCTGATCCTGCGCGACGACCCGTCGTTGAGCCCGGCCGACGGACCGCACTCCATCGCGGCCGAGGCAGCGGCACCCGAGGTCGTCGTTGTCCCCTCCGAACTGCCGCCCGACGTACCGGGTTTCACCGGCCGCGAGGCCGAACTCGCGGCCCTGGACGCGCTGATGATCAAGTCCGGCGGAGCGCTCCAGACGCCCACCGTCGGCCTGATCACCGGTGTTGCCGGGGTCGGCAAGTCCGGCCTCGCCCTGCGCTGGGCGCACCGGGCCGCGGACGACTACCCGGACGGGCGGCTCTTCGCGGACCTGCGCGGTTACGACGAGCAGCACGAGCCCGCGTCCGTCGCCGATGTCCTCGGCCGCTTCCTGCGCTCGCTCGGCGTGCCGGGGCAGCAGATCCCGGAGGCCCTGGAGGAGCGGATCGCGCTCTACCGCAGCCTGCTCACCGAACGCCGCGCACTGATCGTCCTGGACAATGTGCGTACTCATGCCCAGGTCGCCCCGCTGTTGCCGGGCAGTGGCGCCAGCTGCGTGGTCGTCACCAGCCGCGACCAGCTGGAGCAATTGGTGACCTGGCCGCAAGAGGCCCGCGTCCACCTGGGCGTCCTGCCGCCCGACGCGGCCGTCGAACTCGTCGCCAAGATCGCCGGTGAGGAGCGGATCGCCGCCCGCACGGACGCGACCCGCCTGGTCGAGCTCTGCGACCGGCTGCCGCTCGCCCTGCGCATCGCGGCCGCGCGCCTCGCGTCCAAACCGCACTGGTCGGTACGGCACATGGTGGCGAGACTCAGTGACGAGCGGCGCAGGCTCGACGAGCTGAGCCAGGGAGGGTCCCGGGTACGGGCCGGGTTCGAGCTCAGCTACCGCTACCTCTCCACCGACGCGGCCCGTCTCTACCGGCGCCTCGGCCTCGCCGACGTACCGGACTTCACGTCCTGGGTGGCCGCCGCCCTGCTCGACGTGGACGTGATAGACGCGGAACTGCTCCTGGAGGACCTGGTGGACACCCAGTTCCTGGAGGTCGTGGGCGTCGACGCGACCGGCCGGCTGCGCTACCGCTTCCAGACCCTGCTGCGTCTGTACGCGAGGGAGCGCGCCCGGGACGAGGAGCCGGAGGAGGCCTGGCAGGGCGCCTGCCGCCGGGTCTTCCGTACCGCCCTGGCCATTGCCCGCGAGGCCCATCGCCGGGAGAGCGGCGGGGAGTTCGGCGTCGTGCACAGTGGCACCGAACTGGGCACCATCGACACGGACCTGCTGGCGGAGCTGCTCGCGGACCCGCTGGCCTGGTTCGAGGCGGAGCGGCTCTGCCTGGTGGGCATGGTCGAGCAGGCGGCTCGGATGGGCATGGCCGATCTCGCCTGGGATCTCACGGGCTCCGCATCCGTGCTCTTCGAGACGCGCAGCTACGTGGAGAACTGGCACAGCTGCGCCGTGCACGCCCTGGACGCGGCCCGGGCCGCCGACGACCGCCTGGGCCAGGCGGTCATGCTGCACCACATCGGTGCCGCCGCGCTGATGCGGCAGAGCATGGACGAGGCGAAGGCACGCTCCGAGGAGGCGCTGGAGCTGTACGGCGACATGGACGAGCGGTTGGGCCGGGCCCTGGTCCTGCGGAACCTCGCGGTCGTCCACCGCCTCCAGGGCGACCCCGACGCGGCGGCCGGCCGCCTGCGCGGGGCCCTGCCCATCTTCCGCGAGGCCGGTGACCTGTCGTCGGAGTCGTCCGTCCTCCAGAACATGGCCCAGCTGGAGCTGGACCGGGGCAACTACGAGGCCAGCCTCGGGCACGCCCGGGACGCGGTGCGGGTCGCGGAGTCCATGGAGCCCGGCGCCTCGCGCAGCCTCGCCCAGTGCCTGTACCGGCTGGGCAGCGCACAGCTCCTGTCCGGGCGGGCGGAGGAGGCCGAGGAGTCGTACCTGCGCGTGGAGGAGCTGTCCCGGGCGAAGGCCGACACCCACGGCCTCGCGCACGCCCTGTACGGACTCGGCCAGGCCCGCGTGGCGCTCGGCGCGCTCGAATCCGCCGAGACCGCGTACGTCCAGGGGCGCAGGGTCGCCCGCGGGCTCGGCAGCCCCGTGGTCGAGGGGTCGATCCGGCTGAAGCTCGGCGTACTCCTGCGGGAGCTGGGCAGGGAGGAGGAGGCGCGGGCCGAACTCCTGGGCGCCAAGGAGCTGTTCACCCGCAGGGGGGCCACGCACTGGCAGGAGGAGGTCGCCCGGGAGCTCAGCGGCTCCCCGGAGGTGGGGCTCGGCGAGTAGAAGGGAGCCGAGCGGGGCGGCGGGCGGGCCCCGCTTAATCCGGCGATATCACGCCGATAAGGCGTATGCCTAGCTTCGTCACAGAGATTCAGTTTCCCGAGAGCTGTGGAGTCTGTGATGCCGCCTACCCCCGGGGTGCCGTCGTTCGCCGTGATCCCCGGCGCGCACGTGCACCGAGTCCTCGACGGCCGGCACGAGGAAGTGGTCCGGCTGATCGAGTCGGCCTACCGCGTGCACGGCGGTGGTGACACGGTCAACCCGCCGTCCTATTTCCTGCGCTTCCCCGACCGCCCCACCTCACGCATCATCGCCCTGCCCGCCTCCCTCGGCGGAGACGCACCCGTCGACGGCATCAAATGGATCTCCAGCTTCCCCGAGAACGTGGCGGCCGGGATACCCAGGGCCTCCGCCGTGCTCGTCCTCAACGATCCGGCGACCGGCTACCCGCTGGCCTGTCTGGAGAGTTCCATCATCAGCGCCGCCCGCACCGCCGCCTCGGCGGCGCTCGCCGCGGACAGGCTCACCGAAGGGCGTGACCGGCCACGCCGGATCGGCTTCTTCGGTACCGGTCTGATCGCCCGGTTCATCCACCAGTACCTCGTGGGCACCGGCTGGAGCTTCGAGAAGACCGGGGTGTACGACCTGTCGGACGAACACGCCCGGGGTTTCGCCGAACACCTGGAGCGCGAGGGCGACAACGGTACGGTCACCCTGCACACCGGCCCCGAACAGCTGATCCGCTCCAGCGACGTCATCGTCTTCGCCACCGTCGCAGCGGCCCCGCACGTCACCGACCCCGGATGGTTCACCCACAATCCGCTGGTCCTGCACGTGTCGTTGCGCGACCTGTCGCCCCAGGTGATCCTCGCGGCCACCAACGTCGTCGACGACATCGACCACTGCCTCAAGGCGGAAACCTCCCCGCACCTGGCCGAACAGCTCTGCGGAAACCGGGAGTTCATCGACGGCACCCTGTACGACGTGCTCACCGGCGACCTGAAGATTCCCGGCGACCGGCCCGTTGTCTTCTCGCCCTTCGGGCTCGGCGTCCTGGACCTCGCGGTCGGCAGACACATCTACGACACCCTGCACGCCGACGGCGAACTCGCCGTCGTGGACGGCTTCTTCCACGAGATGCGCCGATACGGCTGAGATGAGACGACCGTGACCACTCTGCTCGACAGCCCGCCCCGGCCCGCAGGGCCCGGCCAGGCCCCCATCACCGTACGTGTGGAGGAGACCGCCCTCGCCCCGCACGAACCGCTCGCCCTGTACGCCGCACTGCGCGAGCAGTCGGCGCACGACGTCTTCCTGCTGGAGAGCCGCGAGGGCCCCGGACAGTCCCCCGGAGCCACCGTCGTCGGCCACGGACTGCTCGCCGAGATCCGGCTGTTCGGCGACCGGATCTTTGTCGACGGCGTTGACCCACTCGTCGCCGCGGCCCTCACGGCCGCCGACGGACTCGGCCTCACCCCCAGACCCGGCAATGAACGCGGTCTCCTCCACGGCGACCAGGTCTGGCAGCTGCTGCGCGCGGTCCAGGACCTTTTCACCGTGGAGACGGACCGACCCCGGGACAGCTACGCCTTCGGATTCCTCGCCACCTTCGGCTACGGCTCCGCCTGGCACATGGAGACGCTGCCCGACCGGGGCGACCGCGACGACGGCGAACCCGACATCGTGCTCGGCCTGTTCCGCGAGACCGTCTGGTACGGCCCGGAACCGGGCGCCGTGCGCAGGCTCACCGCGCGCAGCGACGCCTTCCCCGGCCCGGTGCCCTTCGATCTGACCGAGGAGACCGTCGCGGCGGTCGCCGCCGCCGGCCGGGTCCCCGAAGTCCTGCCCGAGGCGCCCCGGCCGCACTCCGTACGGGACACCTGCGACGAGCGGACATTCCTTGCGCGGGCCCGGCGCTGCCTGGAGCACATCGGCGTCGGCGACATCTACCAGATCCAGATCGGCCACCGCATCGACGTCGAATCGTCCCTCGAACCCTTCGAGGTCTACCGGCGGCTGCGCGGCCGCAACCCGTCCCCGTACATGTACCTCGTCCCGCGCGACGGGCGTACCGTCATCGGAGCCAGCCCCGAAGTGCTCTTCCGCACCGAGGGCGGCAAGGTCGTCATGCGGCCCATCGCCGGGACGGCACCGCGCACCGGCGACCCCGCGGTGGACGAGCCCCGGGTCGCCCGGCTCGTCGCCGACGAGAAGGAGCGGGCCGAGCACGTCATGCTCGTCGACCTGTGCCGCAACGACATCGGCCGGGTCTGCCTGCCCGGCACGCTGGAGGCACGGGAGCTGATGACGGTCGAGACGTACTCGCACGTCTTCCATCTCGTCTCCACCGTCGAGGGCACCCTCGCCCCCGAGGACGACACCTGGTCCGTGCTGCGCGCGACCTTCCCGGCGGGCACCGTCACCGGCGCACCCAAGATCCGCGCCATGGAGATCATCGAGGAGCTGGAGAGCGAGCCGCGCGGCATGTACGCGGGCGCCGTCGGCCTCGTCGACCTGCGCGGCTGGAGCCAACTCGCCCTGTGCATCCGCACGATCGTGCACAACGGCCGCAGCGGCACCTACTCCACCCAGAGCTGCGCGGGCATCGTCGCCGACTCGTCCCCCGGGGCCGAGTGGCGGGAGACCCTGCACAAGATGGGCGCGGCCTACTGGGCGCTGACCGGTGAGGAGCTGCTGCCGTGAAGGTCCTGCTCGTCGACGCGTACGACAGCTTCACCCACATCATCGACCAGTACCTGCGCACCCTGGGCGCCGACACCGAAGTCGTGCGGTCGCACACCCGCACCCCGCAGCAGCTCGCCGGACTCCGCCCCGACGCGGTCGTCCTCGGCCCCGGGCCCGGCCACGCGGCCGACTCGGGGCACGTCGAGCTGGTGCACACCTTCGCCGGATCCGTGCCGCTGCTCGGCATCTGCCTCGGCCACCAGGCGATCTGCCTGGCGTACGGAGGCCGGGTCACGGTCGCCGAGCGGCTCAAGCACGGTAAGACCAGCCTCGTGCGCCACGACGACGCCGGGGTGTTCGAGGGGCTGGAGCCGGTGATGACGGCCACGCGCTACCACTCGCTGATCGCCGACGAACCACTGCCGCCCCCGCTGATCGCCACCGCGCACGCCCAGGACGACGGCTACGTGATGGGGTTGCGGCACCGCACGCTCGCCGTGGAGGGGGTGCAGTTCCATCCCGAGTCCATCACCACCGTCGGCGGCCTGCGGCTCCTTGACAACTTCCTGACGGCCGCCCGTCGGGCCGGTCCCGCGCGGGAGGAGACCGGCATGCGGAACTCGCGCGCCGGGTCGGTCGGGTAATGAATTTCCTTGCGTTTCCGGGGCGTACGAACCTCGTTCGGCAGGCCGTCGGTTTATTGGGGAATCGGCTTTGGATCAACTCCCTCGACGGTATGTGAGCGCCCCGGTCTCGCCCTCTCGTGTGGCTGGAATACCCCGGTCCGGATGGGGCTGAGCAGCAGGTATATCAATTTTATTGCCGGGTCGTAGGGGTGGAAGTCCTGGCGATAATGATTCGAAACCGGTCCTTCCTAATGTTCTGGATGTCGGAACGAGCCGCAGCAGTTCATATGGGGGGAAATAAATCATGAAGCTCAAGGCGATCAACGAGAAGATCCAGAAGACCGTCGTCATGACGCTCGCCGGTGCGGCGATATTCGCCACCGTGCAGACCGTCTCGGAGGCCGGCCGGGAGGACCGCGGCAGCTCCTACGCCACCGCCTCCGCCCTGCTGGACGACCCGTGGCACCCGAGCCCCGTGACTGCTGCCGCCCTGCTGGACGACCCGTGGCACCCGAGCCCCGTGACTGCTGCCGCCCTGCTGGACGACCCGTGGCACCCGAGCCCCGCGGCCGCCACCATCCCGTTGGACGATCCGTGGCACCCGGCGCTGAGCGCCTGACCCGAAGAAGGAGAAGACCAGTGAGCGCCACGACACCGGAACAGGACCGCTCCTGGCCCCCGTTGCTGGGGCAGGTGCTCGACGGCCGGGATCTGACCGCCGTCGACACCGCCTGGGTGATGGACCAGGTGATGCGGGGCCGGGCGACCGACGCGCAGATCGCCGGATTCCTGGTGGCCCTGCGGGCCAAGGGCGAGACCGTGGGCGAGCTCGAAGGGCTCGTGCACGGCATGCTGGCCCATGCCGTACACATCGACGTGCCGGGGAGGACCGTCGACGTGGTGGGCACCGGGGGCGATGGGGCACGCACGGTCAACATCTCCACGATGTCCGCGATCGTCGCGGCAGGAGCGGGGGCACGGGTCGTCAAGCACGGCAACCGTGCGGCGAGTTCGGCCTCCGGCTCCGCCGACGTCCTGGAGGCGCTGGGGGTCACCCTGCGGCTGCCGCCCGAGCGGATCGCCGCCGTGGTCGACGAGGCCGGCATCACCTTCTGCTTCGCGCCGGACTTCCATCC
>NZ_BMTF01000012.1:93421-111767 GCF_014649535.1 Streptomyces gelaticus | reverse complement strand
GGCGATGCGCCACGCGGCGGGGCCGCGCAAGCAGCTCGGCATCCCGACCGTCTTCAACGCGCTGGGCCCGCTGACCAATCCGGCGGCACCCACCGCGCAGGCGGTCGGGGTCGCCGACGCCCGGCTGCTTCCGCTGATCGCCGGAGCGCTGGCCCGGTTCGGCGGCCGGGGCCTGGTCTTCCGGGGCGACGACGGGCTCGACGAGCTCACCGTCACCACCACGTCCACCGTGCTGGCCGTGGACGACGGCGACATCAGGCGGGAGCGCTTCGACCCGCGCGACGTGGGGATCGCTCTCGCGCCGCTGGAGGCACTGCGGGGGGAGGACGCCGCGTACAACGCCACCGTCGCCCGGCGCGTCCTCGACGGCGAGCGCGGCCCGGTGCGGGACGCGGTGCTGCTCTCCGCGGGCGCCGCGCTCGTGGCGGGCGAACCGGCCAGGGGCCGTACCGTCACCGAACGCCTGGGCCGGGCGGTGGAGGCGGCGGGCCGGGCGATCGACTCCGGCGCCGCGGCCGACACCCTCGATCGGTGGGTACGGGCCACCTCGGCTCCGCACCCACCGGTCGTCGGGGCCCCGGTCACCCGGGTCGCGACGGCGGCGTAGCCGGGGGCCGAGGACAGGTGGGGACGGTGGACGGCGCCATGGCGGTACTTCCCGGGACACCGGGGGTACGGCCATGGCGCGTCCACGCGGTCACCGGGCAGGGGTGGGCTCGCGGAGCCGGTCCCGCTCCTGGTCCGCCCCGCCGGCCGTGGCCGGCTCCGTGCCGTCCTGGGCGAGCGGCCCGGACTCCGTCCGCGAGGACCCCCGGAACTTCTCACGCCGGATCCAGGAGAGGGCCGGCGACGTGATGCCCGTGGTGATCAGCGCCATCAGCACCAGCATGGTGAACAGATCGGGCCCGATCACACCGAGTTCGAGCCCCAGGTTCAGCACCACCAGCTCGGTCAGGCCCCGGCAGTTCATCAGCGCCCCGATCGACAGGGAGTCGCGCCAGGACCGCCCCGCGAGCCGGGCCCCGCCCGTGCTCCCGCCCCACTTGCCGAGCATCGCGACGGCGAGCACCGCCAGCGCCCACAGCCACTGGACAGGGTCGGCGGCCAGCAGCGAGACATCGGTGCGCAGCCCGGTGGAGACGAAGAACAGCGGCAGCAGCACCGGAACCGAGAACGCGCGCAGCCGCGCCGTGCAGCGTTCGACGACCCTCGACCCCCGCGGAGTGACCAGGCCGAAGACAAAGGCGCCGAACAGCGCGTGCACCCCGATCCTGTCGGTGGCCAGTGCGGAGAGGCACAGGCCGCTGAAGAGAACGACGAGGACCACGCCGTCCGCCATCCGCTCGGCCCGCTCCGCCCATCGGGCGAGCAGCGGACGCAGCGCGTAGATCATGACGGCGAGGAAGACCGCGGCGAACGCCGCCGTCGTCAGCGCCTCGGCCGGCGACCCGCTCGTCGACACCGCGACCACCGCCGCCAGCAGGCACCAGGCGGTCACGTCGTCGACCGCCGCGCACGCCATGGCCAGCGAGCCGATCCGGGTACCGATCAGGCCCCGGTCGGTGAGTACCCGGGCGAGGACGGGGAACGCGGTGATGCTCATCGACACGGCGATGAACAGCACGAACGGCAACCGGCCCACGCCCGGCGGCGCGAACGAGCCGAACATCGCGAGGGCCAGCAGCGAGCCCAGGACCAGCGGCAGGACGATGCTCGCCTGACTGACCGCGACCGCGGTCCCGCGATGGCCGCGCAAGGTGCCGAGATCCAGTTCGAGGCCGATCAGGAACATGAAGGCCAGCAGGCCGATGTTGCCGAAGGCGCTGATGTAGGGCAGCACAGAATCGGGGAACAGCCAGGTCTGTGCCGCGGGCGAGACCCAGCCCAGCAGCGACGGCCCCAGCATGATGCCGAGGGTGATCTCACCGATGACCGGCGGCTGGCCGAACCTGCGGAAGAGCTGGGCGCCCGCCTGGCACACCAGGATGACCACCGGGATGGCGATCAGGAGATCGGGCAGGGGGTCACGTGCCGACACGGCCGGCTCCTTCCTTGGCGGCCGCCGTGGCGTCCGACCAGCGTGCGTAGCGGCGCCGCCCGTACAACAGCGGCTGGGCGGACTCGTCGGCGGTGAACCGCCGTACCTGGGCAAAGACGGTGGTGTGGTCCCCGACCTCCCGCGTGCCGACCACCGCGCAGTCGGCGATGGCGTGCGCGGCCTCCGTCAGATGCGGGCCGCCCGCGCCCAGCGGCAGCCGCCACTCGCTCAGCGCGAACCGGTCGGGGTTGCCGGAGCTGAAGAGGTCGGAGGTGCCGTGTGCGTCCTCGTGCAGCAGATTGAGGGCCAACTGCCCACTGGACAGCACGGATTCGGTGGTGGGGCTCGCCGTGCGCAGGCAGATCACGAGCGTCGGCGGGGAGAGCGCCACGCTCGCCAGCGAACTGCAGGTCATCCCGCGGGGTGTGCCATCGGCGTCGAGCGTCGTCACCACGGAGACGCCAGAGGGGAAACTGCCCATCAGCGGGCGTATGTCGGCTTCCGGAACGGGCCGGTCGGTCATGGTTTCTCCTGTCGAAGACGTGTGCCGCGCGCCCGGCAGCCGGCCGGAGAGGAGTCCCGGCTGCCGGGCGGCGCGGTGCGGCACGACTACTTGCCGTGCAGCCGGCGGAGCGCCTCGTAGGTGCTCGGCAGGGAATTGAGGAGTTCCTGCTGTTCCTGCTTGACCTGGGTGAACATGGCCTGAGCGGCGGCCACGGACTCCGGCTTGTGGTAGAGGATCGGCAGCGGTGCATCCGGCTCCAGACCGAGGCCGGCGAAGATGCAGTAATAGCGCTCGTTGGTCCAGAAGTTACGGAATTCCGCCTCGAAGTTCCCGTAGTACGTCGTGTCGTCGGTGGCCGCGGGATTGACCGGAAGACCCGCCTTGTACGCGTCGATCTTCTCGCGGATGCTCGGGGCGAGTTTCAGTTCCTTGTTGGCGCGCCAGAAGGGCGAGTCGGTGCGCGGCGCGAAGTAGAAATGTGTCTGGATGAAATCGCGGGTGTCGTCGAACATCACCTCGATTTCCTTGTTGAAGTTGTCGACCAGGGCCTGGTTGAACGTCTTGTCCGGGAAGTGCTTGGCCAGCTGGTAGGCGGCGGCGGTGATGAAGTAGATGCCGGTGGACTCCAGGGGCTCCAGGAAGGCGCTGGAAAGGCCGATGCCGATGACGTTCTTCACCCACGCGCGGCGATTGCGGCCGACCCGGAACTTCACGTGGTTGAACTCGGTGGTCTCGGGGTCCAGGCCCCACAGCTCACAGAACTCGGCGGTGGCCTCCTCCTGCGTGGTGAAGCGGCTGGAGTAGACGTAACCGGTGCCGAAGCGGCCCAGCATCGGTATCTTCCAGGTCCACCCGGAGGACATGGCGATCGCCGAGGTGTACGGCTCCACACCGTGGGCCTCGTCGTCGTGCGGCACGGCCGTGGCGACCGCGCGGTCGCACAGCAGCTGGTCGCTCATGTCGACGAAGGGTTCCTCCATCGCCTGGTTCATCAGCAGGCTGCGGAAGCCGGAGCAGTCCACGAACAGGTCCGCGTCAAGGACCCGGCCCTCCTTGGTGTGCAGGGCCTTGACGAAGCCCCGCTCGTCCTTCTCGACGCGCGTCATCTCGTCCTGGACGTGGCGCACGCCCTGCTTCTCGGTGGCGAACCGGCGCAGGAAGTCCGCGACGAGCGCCGCGTCGAAGTGCCACGCGTACCGGGTGGGGGAGGAGCCGTCCAGGTGCCGCGGCGCCTTGTTGGCGTCCATCAGCGGCGCCTCGCGGAAGCAGGCGTAGTCGTACGGCTCGTCCGTCTTCCCCTCGAACTTGTTCTTGAACCAGTAGTGCGACATCGGAACGTTGTCGTGCTCCGGGCTGATGCCGAACGGGTGGTAGAAGTGGTCCGGACCGCCCTTGTCGAGCTCACGCGGACTGCTCTGGCCCTTGCCCGGAGTACGCCAGTTGATGAAGCGGACCGCCATCTTGTAACTGGCGTTGCACTCGCGCATCCACTCCTCCTCCTCGATTCCGAGGAAGTCGAAGAGAACGCGGTGCAGATTGGGCACGGTGGCCTCGCCCACACCGATGCGCGGAATGCTCGGCGCCTCCAGGACCGTGACGTCGACCGTGTTGTGGAGGGCCTTGCCGAGATAGGCGGCGGTCATCCAGCCGGCCGTACCGCCGCCGAGGATCACGACCTTCTTGATGGCGTTGTCTGTTGCGGTGGAGGTGCCCGTCATATCGAAATTCCTCTTCTGGCGGAGTTGTGGTGGCGGAACTGTGGGGATGGCCAGAGTCGGCAGCATCTCTACGGCACTTCTATAACCCGGTCGAAAAGGCCGAATGAGATCGTTCGGAGCCGTGATTTATGGAGGGCGTATAGCGCGCGGGCACAGCCTGGGACCTGTTCATTCCGCACTCGTATCTCCCAGCAGAGGATGGCCGCATCACATGGCGAGCACAGAACGGGAGCCGGAGACGGGGCTGAAAGGCATCCTTTCCACTGTGGGAGGAACCCCGCTCGTAGAGCTCGAACGGTTGATGCCGGGGTTCACCTCGCGGGTGTTCGCCAAGGTGGAGCGTTTCAACCCCGGCGGCAGTGTCAAGGACCGCTCCGCGCTGAACATGGTGGCCACGAAGATCCGGTCCGGGGAGCTCGTCCCGGGCCGTTCGACGGTCATCGAGTCCAGCTCGGGAAACCTCGCGATCGGGCTCGCGCAGATCTGCGGCTACTACGGCCTGCGGCTCGTCTGTGTGGTGGACACCCGCACCACCAGGCAGAACATCGGGATCCTGCGGGCCTACGGGGCCGAGGTCGAGATCATCACCGAGCCCGACCCGGCCACCGGGGAACTGCTGCCCGCCCGGCTGCACAGGGTCGCCGAACTCGTGGCGACCACTCCTGACGCCTACTGGCCCGATCAGTACGCCAATCCGCTCAACCGGCGGGCCCACGAGACCACGATGGCGGAGGTCGCCGAAGCACTCGACGGCAAGGTCGACCAGCTCGTCGTGGCCGCAGGCACCAGCGGCACGCTCGGCGGCTGCGCCGAGTACATCCGCCGGCACCGCCTCGGCACGACCGTCAACGCGGTCGATGCCCTCGGCAGTGCGCTGTTCGACTCACCCGTCGACTGCGCCCGCCTGGTGCCCGGCCACGGCGCGTCCGTCGCGCCCAGACTGCTGCGGCGGGCGGACGCCGACCGTGTGGTGCACGTCGGCGACCTCGACTGCGTGGTGGGCTGCCGCACCCTGGTGCGCCGCGAGGCGATCCTCGCCGGCGGCTCGTCGGGCGCGGTCGTCGCGGCCCTGACCCGGCTCGCCCCGGACATACCGCCCGGTTCCAACGTCGTGATCGTGCTGCCCGACGGTGGTGACCGCTACCTCGACACGATCTACGACGACACCTGGGTGCAGCGGCACTTCGGGGATGTCGCCCACCTGTGGGGCGGCCCCACGACCACGGGCATCGTCGGACAACTGGCCGATATAGCCCGCTAATAGCACGTCACCGCAGGATTTCTTCACCAGCGAGCAGAACCAGATACCCGAGCAGAACCGAACCGAGACCCGGAGGCACCACATGACCACCCAGATCGCCGACCTCAGCACCGAGCGCAAGGCCGAGATCAAGGAAATCGTCTGCGACATCCTCGAATTGGAGCTCGACGAGGTCACCGACACCAGCCTCTTCAAGGAGGAGCACGACGCCGACTCTCTGCGCACCATCGAGATCCTCGCCTCCATGGAGCGCAACTTCGGTCTCGTCCTGGAGCAGGCGGAGCTCAGCCGCATGGTCAACCTGGCGGGCGTGTACGCCGTGGTCGCGGAGGCCGAGGGAAAGTGAGCGGAGCGACGGGCGGCACGGCGCCGCGCACGACCCCCCGGCACCGGGTGGTGATCACCGGGCTCGGCGTGGTGACCAGCATCGGCACCGGGGTGGACGCCTTCGCCGACGGCCTGCGGGCCGGGCGCAGCGGCGCCAAGCCGATCGGCGCCTTCGACACCACAGGATTCGCTTACTCCAACGCCTGCGAGATCACCGATTTCGACCCCGGGGCATGGCTGCGCGACATGGCGGCCGAGGAGCTCGGCCGGGCCGCGCAGTTCGCGGTGGCCGGCAGCCGGATGGCGGTCGCGGACGCGGGACTCACCGAGGACGACGTACGGGCCAGACGCACCCTGGTCTCGGTCGGCACCACCGACGGTGAGTCCCGTGACCTGGACCATCTGATCGGTCTGCAGGTCGCCGAGGGCGAGGACCGGCTCGACGCCACCGTCGCACGCCGGGTGTGGCCCGGCCGGCTCTCCGCCGGCATCGTCCGCGAACTCGGCCTGGAGGACGTGGAGACGGTCACCGTCCCCACCGCCTGCGCGGCCGGCAACTACGCGGTCGGCTCCGGCTACGACGCGATCAGCTCCGGTGATGTCGAGATGGCGCTGTGCGGCGGGGCCGACGCCCTGTGCCGCAAGACGTTCACCGGCTTCTACCGGCTCGGCACCATCGCCCCCGACGTGTGCCGTCCCTTCGACGCCGACCGGCAGGGCATCCTGACCGGCGAGGGCGCTGGGATCCTCCTGATGGAGTCCCTGGAGTCCGCGCTGGACCGCGGCGCCCGCATCTATGCGGAGGTGCTGGGATACGGGCTGTCCTGCGACGCGAGCCATCCGGTCGCGCCCGACCGGGACTCCATCGCGCGCTGCATCACCGCCGCCCACCGCAACGCGGGCATCGAGGCGCGCGACGTGGACTTCATCTCGGCGCACGGCACCGGGACCAAGGCCAACGACGTCACCGAGGTCGGCGCGATCCGGCAGGTCTTCGGCGACGAACTGCCGCGCACCGTGTCGATCAAGTCGATGATCGGCCACACCATGGGCGCCGCGAGCGCGCTGGCCGCCGCGGCCTGTTCCCTGGCCCTGCGCGAGGGCTTCATTCCGCCGACCATCAACCACCGCACCACCGACCCCGAGTGCGCGGTCGACTGCGTACCCAACAAGGCGGTCGAGGCCCGGCTGCGGGTCGTGCAGAACAACGGCCTCGCCTTCGGCGGGAACAACGCGGTCCTGATGCTCGGCCACTGGGACGCGAACACGGCCGACAACCTGCCCGCCGACGCCGCAGCGGCGGCGTGAACCGGCCCGACGTGGCCTGAGAGGAGTTGAACGGCATGTCAGCCGACGCGGTCACCACCGCGCAGGACCTGGTCGTTTCGGGCTGGGCTGTGTCCTCCCCGTACGGGCTGGGCCGGGACGGGTTCACGACCGGACTGCGCGAGGGACGGCGCGCCGTCGCCACCCTCGACAGCGAGCAGTGGCCGGTGCCCTACGACGAGGCCGGACTCATTCCCGGCTTCGACATCAAGGCCGTCCTCGGCCGCAAGGGCACCCGCTCCATGGACCGGGTCACCGCCATCGCCGCCACCACAGTGGGCATGCTCCTGGAGGAGTACGGGACGGGCCTGGCCGCCGACCCCGAGAGCACGGGCCTGGTGCTCGGCACTTCCGGCAGCGTCCAATCGATCATGGACTTCACCCGGGACGCACTCACCGGCAAGGCACCCTACCTGGTCGACCCCGCCAGGTTCCCCAACACCGTGATGAACTGCCCCACCGGGCAGAGCGCCATCCGGCACACGCTCAAGGGCCCCAACGTCACCGTCTCCGGTGGCGCCGCCACCGGACTGCTCGCGCTCAACTACGCCTCCCGGCTGCTGCGCGGCGGCCACGCCACCACACTCCTCGCAGGCGCCGCCGAGGAGTTCTCGGTACAGCGCGCCCGGCTGGAGCAGGTCGCCGACCACGGCGGCAGCGCCGCCGAACCGCTCGGCGAGGGCGCCGCACTCTTCCTCCTGGAGAGCGGGGCGGCGGCCAGGGACAGCGGACGTACCGTCCTCGCCACGGTGCTCGGCTGCCGCTTCCGGGCCTTCCGGAGCACGGGCCGTGCCTCCGCCGTCCTGAAGAGCTGCATCGACGACGTCCTGGCCGCCGCCGGGCGGGGCCCCGACGACATCGCGCTCATCGCCCCCGGCACCCCGCCCGGTGTCTTCGGTAAGGAGGAGAAGGTGGCACTGGACGGCTTCGCCGCGCCGCGCCTCGCGGTCCGCCCCCTCATCGGCGACACCACCGCCGCCGGCGCCGCCTTCCAACTCGCCGCCGTGCTCGCCGAGTCGGCCGCCCGCCCGGAGCTCGCGGACCGGCTCGCCCTGGTCACCGCCGTCGACCGGGACGGCACCGTCGGCGCGGCCCTGATCCGCCTCGGCTGAGCCGCCACCACTCCCGTACCCCGCCCCCCGTACCCCCCGCCCCGTCCTCCCGCACAGCACTCGCAGAAAGGGCACGCACCATGTCCGACACTCCCAGGCCGGTAGCACTAGTCACCGGTGGATCGCGCGGTATCGGGCGGTCCGTCGTGGAGGTCCTGGCCCGCGACGGGTACGACGTGGCCCTGTGCTACCAGTCCCGGACCGAGGCGGCCCAGCTCGCCGCGAAGGCGGCCCAGGAACACGGGGCCCGGACCCTGACCGGCCGCGTCGACGTCACCGAACGGGACCAGGTGCGCGCCTTCGTCGCCGAGGCCGAGAACACCCTCGGCCCGGTCGACACCCTCGTCACCGCTGCCGGAATCGTCCGGGACAGCAACCTGGCCACGCTCACCGACGACGACTGGGACGCCGTGGTGCGCACCAACCTCGACGGCACGTACAACTTCGCCAGGACGCTCGTCTTCCCGATGATGAAGCGCCGTCGGGGCACCGTGATCACCCTCTCCTCGGTCGCGGCCCAGGGACAGGCCGGCCAGACCAACTACTCGGCCTCCAAGGCCGGGATCATCGGCTTCACCAAGGCCCTGGCCAAGGAGGGCGGCCGGGCCGGGCTGCGCGCCAACACCGTGGCCCCCGGCTTCATCCGTACCGACATGACCGGCGGACTCTCCGAGAAGTACGCCAAGGACATGACCAGGAGCATTCCGCTCGGCCGGTTCGGGGAGCCCGAGGAGGTCGCCGAACTCGTGGCGTTCCTCGCCTCCGACCGTGCCGCCTACATCACCGGACAGGTCTTCTCCATCGACGGCGGCCTGGTCGTCTGAAACCCCGGTCCTCTCGTGATCCCAAGGAGTTCGCCATGACCGCCCGCACCACCAAGCCGCCCCGGTTCTACTTCAACCTGCGCAGCCCCTACAACTTCTTCGCCCTCGCCGACCTGGAGCGCGACCACCCGGAGCTTCTCGACCGCATCGAATGGCGCCCGTTCTGGGAGCCGGACCCGACCAGCGAGAAGCTGCTCGCCGAAGCCGCACCCGGCGCCGAGTTCCCGTTCCACCCGATGTCCCGCGCCAAGCAGTTCTACATCCTTCGTGATGTGCGCAGGCTCGCCGCCGCCCGCGGCATGGCGCTGACCTGGCCGGTGGACCGCAAGCCCTGGTGGGAGCCGGCCCACCTGACCTGGTTCCTCGCCGAGCGCGAGGGACTCGGCCGCAGCTGGGTCGAGCGCGCCGGACGGGCCCGCTGGCTGGAGGGGTATGACATCTGCGACCCGCACGTGGTGCGCGACCTGGCCGAGGAGATCGGCCTGGACGGTGCGGAGGTCGCCCAGGCCCCCCACCACCCGCTCGTGCGCGAGCAGGGCGTGCGGGCGCTGCTCGACGTGCACCGCGACGGCGTCTTCGGAGTGCCGTACTTCATCAACGGCAGCGAGCCGTACTGGGGCCTGGACCGCGTCACCGACTTCGCCGCCTCCTTCGCCCCCGCCACCGCCCCCGCGCCCGTCACCGCCGAGCCGCCCACCGTGCCCGCCGCGGGCCGGACCACCGACATGAGCCACGCGGGAGGCTGCGGATGAGCACCGCGACCGGCACCGGCGAGCACGCCACGGCCGAGGGAACCCTGCCGCTGACCGCCGTCCAGGAAGCGATGTGGACCGCGTACCGCGTCGCCCCGGAGAGCGCCGCCTACAACATCGTGATGCCGCTGCTGCTGCGCGGCCCCGTCGACCCGGCCGCCATGGCCGAGGCGGTCACCGCCGTCGGCGACAGGCAGGAGCTGTTGCGCTCGGTCTTCACCGAGCAGGGCGGCACACCGGTGCGCACCGCAGCCGAACGAGCCCTGGTCCGTATGGAGTTCAGTGACCTCGACGGCATCGACGAGGACGGTCTGCGACGGGCCGCCGAGGAGGCGGGCGCCCGCCCCTTCCGCCTGGAGTCCGGCACCTTCCGGGTCGTGCTGCTGCGCCGCTCCGACGACGAGTGGGCGCTCGTGACCGCCGCCCATCACATCGTCAGCGACTTCACCTCGCGCTGGCTGCTCGTCCGCGACCTGCTCGACGCCTACGCGGGCATCTCCACCGGCACCGCCCCGGCCTGGCGGCCCATTCCCGGCTCGTACGCCGACCATGCCGCCGAGGAACTGCGCCACATCGCCTCCGAGGCGGGGCACCGCGGCGCGGCCAGGTGGCGCGAGGCGGTTGCCGGAGCGCCCGCCGCGGAGCTGCCGCTGGACCGGCCGCGCCCCGTCGTGCGCTCCCTCCGGGGCGGCACCGTGGTACGGGTGCTCGCTCCGGCCACCGCCCAGGAGCTGGACGCGGCAGCCGACGACGCGGGTGTCACCCCGTTCGCGTATCTGCTCGGCGTCTTCCAGGCACTCACCCACCGCTGGACCGGCCAGGAGGAGTTCGTCCTCGGGGTGCCCGCGACCAGCCGGATGGGCAAAGCGCAGCGGGACGTGATCGGCTGCTTCCTCAACACCATGCCGGTACGGGCCGAGTTCGACGCCGCCAGTACCTTCCGGAGCACCGCCGCACTGGCCGGCGAGCGGGTGATGCGGGGCATGGTCAACGTCCGCTACCCGTGCGCCCTGGCCTTCCCGCAGGCCACCGTCTTCCGTACCGCGCTGTTCCTGGTCCAGATGGACCGGATGGACCCGCCGGTGCCCAACGTCCCGCCGGGGCAGGTCATCGGCCCGTCCGTCACGTACAAGGGGCTGGACATCGCCCTCATCGACGTCCCGCAGCAGGAGGGCCAGCTGGACCTGCTGCTGCGCATCGAGCAGACCCCCGACGGTGTCACCGCCGCCTTCTCGTACGACACCGACCTGCTCGATCGTGCCACGGTCGAGCGGTTCGCGGACGGTTACGAGCGGATGCTCGCCGCGGCCGTCGCCGACCCGGGGACCCGGATCGCCGACGTGGAACTGGCCGGACAGGACGAGACGGCCGCGCTGCTCGCCCTGGGCTCCACCTCCTTCGGTGACGTCGCCGATTTCGACGACTTCGAATCCTTCGAGAACTCCTGGGAACTTCGATGACCATGCGTATCGCGATCGTGGGTGCGGGACTCGGCGGGCTGACGGCCGCCGCCGCACTGCACCACCGGGGCCTGGACGTCCAGGTCTACGAGCGGGGGGAGGAGCTGCGCGAGCAGGGCGTCGGCATGCACCTCGGCCCCAACGGCACCCGACTGCTCCAACGACTCGGCCTCGGGCCGGAGCTGGAACGGTGTGCGGTGCGCCCCGAGGCCCTGGAGGTGCGGGCCTTCCACAACGGCGCCACCGTGGCCCGCCAGGAGATGGGCGAGGCGTGGCAGGAGCGGTTCCGTGCCCCGTACTACACCGTGCACCGCGGCGACCTGCACCGGATGCTGTCCTCGTGCGTCCCCGCCGAGCGGGTGCACACCGGCAAGGAGCTCGTCCGGTACGAGGAGACCGTGTACGGGGTCGTCCTGCACTTCGCGGACGGCACCGACGCCCACGCCGACGTGCTGATCGGCGCGGACGGCGTGCACTCGGCGGTCCGTCGCGCGGTCGCGGGCGCCGACACCCCGGTCTACTCCGGCGACAGCGCCCTGCGCGGTGTGGTCAATGCCGTGGACCTGCCGGACCTGGACCCCGCGCTGATGTACATGTACGCGGGCCCCACCGCGCGCGTCCTGCTCTACCCGGTCGCCGGGGGCCGGCAGTTCACCTACGTCGTGGTGACCCCGGCCGCCGAGGGCGCCGCCGAATCGTGGACCAGCGCGGGCGACCGCACCGACCTCGACGCCGTCCTGACGGGCTGGGACCCGGCCGTGCGCGCGCTCGCCGACGCCGCGGGCGAGGTGCGCCGCTGGGCGCTGTACGACCGCGCGCCGCTGGAGCGGTGGAGCACCTCCCGCACGACCCTGCTGGGCGACGCGGCCCACCCGATGCTCCCGTACCACGGGCAGGGCGCCAACCAGGCGGTGGAGGACGCCGTGGCGCTCGCCGTCTGCCTCGAAGAGGCGCCGCCCGGCGCGGACGGCATCGCCGCCGCACTGCGCCGCTACGAGGAGGCGCGCAGGCCGCACACCACGCGCGTGCAACTCGGCTCCCGGCCCGGGCAGCAGCCGAAGGACGTGTCCGCGCCCCGCCGCATCGACGCCGAGAGCGTCGACTGGGTATTCGACCACGATGTCGAGGCGGCCCTGCGCGGGACGCGGGACCGTCTTCCCCAGGCGGCCTGACGCACGGCCGGGACGCCGTCCCACCGAACAGGGGCCTCTGGCGCTCTCCCCGCGCCAGAGGCCCCTGGCGCCGGGTCGGCGGTGCATGGTCCGTGGTCGATCGTCACGGAGAGTGCAGGCGCCGGTTCGCTCGGATCTTCCTCACCACCCCCGAACCCGTCGCGGCCGAGGAACCACCGCCTGCGCCACGTCCGCCGCCCGGCGGCACCGGCCGAGCACGACCGGCTCCCGGACCCTGTCCCTCGCTGTCACACCCACCCGGCAGAATGGGCTCGGGGCCGCCGTGACGGCGACCCCGACCTGCTTCCGCAGGACCGACGACCACCGTCGTACGGTCTGCCAGGAGACACCCGGCGCCGGTTCGGGCCACACTGGCAGTGCCGTGCGGATGAGGAGGTGGAGGGAATGAGCGTTGCTGCCGATCACACCGGGCCGTGGACCGTCGCCGATGTCCTCGCGCTGCCGGAGGACCGCAGTGTCCGGTACGAGCTGCTGGGGGAGTCCCTGATGATGTCCCCCGCCCCCGGTCTGCGCCACCAGCGTGCGTCCTTCCGGCTCCACGTGGCCCTGGACGCCGCGGCCCGCGCCGCCGGTGCACCGGTCGAGATCCTGGAAGCCATCAATGTGACCCTGCCGTCCGGCCTGGTGGTGCCGGACATCGTGGTCGCCGACGCCGGTGCGACCGTCGACGACGGTGTCAGCATCGACGCCGAAGCCGTTCAGCTCGTGGTCGAGCTGGTCTCACCCGGCAACAAGACGATGGACCGGAAGTTCAAGCCCATGCTCTACGCCGAGGCCGCGATCCCGCACTACTGGCGCCTGGAATTCGACCCGGCACCCCGGCTGATCGTCACCGAGCTGGAGAACGGCCGGTACGTCGAGCAGACGCCCGCCCTGTCCGGCGAGGTCACCCGGCTCGACACCCCGTTCCCCTTCGCGATCGACCCGGCCGGGCTCGCCCGGCAGTAGCCGGCCGACATCCTCGAACACGCCATCCCTCGCCCCCAGAACCCCGCCGCGCGGTCCTTCCTCCACCTGCGCCAAGCCCCCGCCCTTGCTTTCCTTGGCCAGGACGGCGAGGGCGCCGGTCGTCAGGGGCGGATGGCGAGGGCTTGGAGGCGGGCGGCCACGGTCTGCGGGCCGAGTGTCGCGAGAGCCCACAGGGCACTGAGCCGATAGCCGGAGGACCAGATGCCCGTGGTCGGCGGCCGGAACGGGGCCACGGCGATGTTTCGGGCCGCGAACGGGGCGGGGTCGAGATAGCTCATGCCGCCGGTTCCACACAGATACGTGCGGGCACCTGTGACCGCGGCCAGGTCGGCGAGCCGCACAGATCGGCCCGGCCGGGCGGCCAGGCTGCTGCTGCTGAGGATCTGGCCCTGCCAGCCGAGCAGGTTCAGCAGGACACGGGTGGAGGCTTCGGCGACGGCCGCGGTCCGCCCGGTGGTGAAGGAGCCCAGCACCGGGTCCAGGGCCTGGGCGAGGGCGGGCCAGTGCGGGCTGGCCCCGTAGTGCTGCCGCAGCATCCCTGCGGTCCTGTGGCGGGCCAGGGCGGGGCCATCGATCACGGCGTCCCGGATGAGGGTGGGCCGCCCGCTGGGCAGGTGGGTGGGGATGGTGAGCCACTGCTGGCGGGCCGGGTCGCAGAGGCCGGCGAGGCGGGCTCGGTGCTGGTAGTCGCGGCGGGCGAACTGCACATCGTCCAGGACGATCCAGTAGTCCGCCGCGAACAGCTTGGCCAGCGTCGTCAGCCTCGGGAACACATTGGGCTGGTGGATGGAGCAGAGCCCGCCGGGGGCGGGTAGGTCACGAGGCGATGAGGCGGCTGGTGAAGCCGTCGTGGATGAGGGATTCGTACGCGGCATGCACGTCCTCCGGGACCTCCTGCTCGATGGCGAATCCGAGCTTCGGATACTCGATGACCCGTTGGAGGTCCCCGACGAGCATGTCCAGGACGAGCTTCTCGTCGCCGATGGACTTCAGATAGTCGTCGAACTCCAGCGGCTCCGATGCGCACAGGATCTCGACGTCGGGCCACAGCTTGCGGGCGGTCGCGAACGACCGCCTTTCCATATAGGGCTTGGAGACCAGCAGCACCGTGGTCGGATGGATGCCCGCGGCGGCAAGGACCTTGCGGGAGAAGGTGATGTTCTGCCCGGTGTTCGCCGCATTCGGCTCCAGCAAGATTGCCTCGGCGGGGACGCCGAGGTCGATGGCGTGCTCGCGGAAGTGGACGGCCTCCCCGCGGGGGAAGACTTTGGCGGTGGTGGGGCTGTTGCCGCCGGTGAACACCAGCGTCGGGAAGAGGCCGGAGCGGTACAGCTCGGCGGAGTGGGTTGCGACACCGAGGTCGTGGCTGCCCAGCCCGATCGCCGCGTCGACGGGTCGCAGCTCGTGGTGCATCTGGTGGTAGTCCCAGATCGTCTTGGCCTGGCACCACTGGCTCTCGGCGATGCCCTGCTGGTCGTTGGTCACGTGCTTCTCCCTGGTCACCGTTGCCGGGGGCCGGTCGGCCCATCGCCCATGGCGCTGATGCCCTCGATACTGCGCAGCTGGTGCACAAGTCCGTACTGCGCGGCCACCTTGGCGGCCTGGTCGAGGACGAGGAGTCCATCATCCCGGGTCGCCGCATCGGAGAGCAGGATGTGGCCATGAGCGGTGTCCAGTCGCACACGTTGCATCGGTGAGTCGGTCGTCCCGCTGCTGCGGGCGATGTCGATGAAGTGCAGGGCTTGGGTGAGGTCGCCGACGCCGCGGCGGGCGAGGGCGAGTTTCTGGTGGGCCACCGACCAGTCGTCCGGTTCGGTGAGGTCTTCGAAGTCGCGGGTAGCGGCGGTCATGACGCGGGTCGCATAGTCGTGCTGCCCGTCCTTGCTCAGCGCGGTCCCCACCCACAACCGGGCCCTCGCCCGGTCGCGCCGGGAGAGTCGGTCGTCGACGGCGAGGGTCTCGTAGTTGCGGGCGGCGATCTCCAGATTGCCGGACATCTCGGTGACCACGGCGAGGGACAACTCAAGCTGGGCGACGCGGCGGGGGATGTCGAGTTGGGTGAAGATCGCGCAGGCGTCGGCATAGGAGTGCTGGGCCGACAGCGGGCCGAGGACGACGCCCTGGTCGCGTTTGAGGTCGCCGAGCAGGGCGGTGGAGCGGGCGAAGAGGTACAGGCCCTTCTCGTCCAGCTCAGGGGCCTGGAACCGGCTCAGCCACCGGGTCAGGAGGCTGTTGGCGAAGGTGAAGTTCTGCCGGGACAAGGCGACCACGACCCGGTCCAGGTCATCCGCCCAGGACTCGTACTCCCAAGCCCTGGGACCGGAAGCGGTCACACGGCGGCGGGCGGCGGTCAGCGGGCTGGTCATCTCGGAGAGGAGTGTCTCGAATCGCAGGTGGATGGAGGCGTCCGCGCGGCCGAGGGCGGTGTCGAGGATGGCCTGCGTGTCGGGCCTGGGCTCGGTGTCGGCGAGTTTGGACTCCCATTTGGACACGGTCGCGACCGCCAGGCCGAGCCGCTGGGCGAAGGCCCGCACGCTCAGTCGCAGGGCGAGCCGCAGGGCCTTGGCCTCCAGGCCGGTCCAGTGGTGCACGGTCGCCACGCCTCACTCCCTTCCACCGGTCATCGAAGCAGACGCGTGCAGTCGGCGGGACGAAAGTGGAACGGAAGTAGAACGGCCGGTGATTGGCCGCTAGTCGGCCGGACGCCATGCTCGGAGTGTCACCGCTTGTCGAGTCTTTTGGACGGTCCTGAGCATGGAACCCCTCACGGAGCATCGCCCGGTCAACGGCCCGGTCGTTTACGGCTTCCTGCGACTGGTGCGGGTCTCCCAAGCACGGCAGGACGCACTGGTCGCCTCGCTCGCCGAGTACTGCCGCAGCCACGAACTGCAGCTGTCCGGCGTCTTCACCGACCGCGATGCCGTCGCCAGGCCCTCGGAGGCATTCGCCGGGCTGCTGGACGTGCTCGCGGTGCCGGACGTCTACGGTGTCGTCGCCCCGGCCATGTCGCACCTGGGGCCGAAGGCCATAGCTGCTGAACGCGGACGGCGGATCGAGTCGGCCGGCTCCCGGCTGCTGCTGGTCCGCCGTCCTCGTCCCACGCACCCGTCCGTCTCCCCCAGCGTCCTCATCCGCCGCCGCCATCCCGGCACCACCCGCGTCCTGGACGCCGAGTCATGAGGACCGTGATGACCAAGACGACCCAGCGGTTCTTCGAGGCCCGGCCCGAATCGGGTCGGCCAGGCACGGACATTCACCACCGAAACCCTGGCCGGCTGGGGCCTGTTGGGCCGCGTCGAGGACGTCCGGCTCTGCGTCTCCGAGCTCACCACCAACGCCCTGGTCCACGGCACCGCCCCCGGGCACGGCTTCCTGGTCAAGCTCGACGTCGAAGAGGAAGTCGTACGCATGGAAGTGCACGACAGCCGCCGCCAGCGCCCCGAGGCCCGCCAGGCCACCGCCACGGACACTTCCGGACGCGGGCTGACTCTGGTGAACGAACTCGCCGACGGCTGGGGAGTCGAGGACCGCACTCCGTTCGGGAAGATCGTCTGGTCCTGCTTCACTCTGCGCAACCGGCGCCGTCTCCCTGCGCGGCGAGGACTTCTCCCACCTGCGCAACGGCGCCTACGTCGCCACCGTCACCTCCAGCGAGGACGAACTCGACCTCGCCGGGCTCCCGGACGTCTACACCCGTACGCAGGTCGGCGACCACGTCACCCGCTACCAGACCACCGGCCATTACTTCTATCTGGCGAACGGCGGCAACGCCGTCAACTTCATCCACGGCGCCAGCGTTGGGCCGTTCATCTTCCTGGTCCAGGCCGAGATCCTCGCAGCGATCAGGATGCTCACCCGCGGCGACCTCGCCCCCGGCATCCATGAAGTCTCCGCACCCGACCGCGAAGCGATCGCGGCGACCTGGCTCTCCTACTTCAACAGGTGATCAGCATGCCCATCACAGCCGACCACATCTGCACCACCATTGCCGCCTACCTCGACGAACACCCTGAGGACAAACGCGAACTTGGCGTCGTACTCGGCCTCCTCGACGACGGCGACGACCTCACCAGCCGCAAGACCCTGCCCGGCCACGTCACCGTCGGCGCGATCCTCGTCGGCCCCGACGGCCGCATCCTGCACATTCTCCACAACGCGACCCAGAAGTGGCTGCTGCCTGGCGGTCATCTGGAGGCCCCGGACAACACGCTCCTGCAGGCCGCTGGCCGCGAACTTGCCGAGGAGACCGGCATCCCGCCCCACGTCGTTACCCCGCGCGGTGAGGTCCCGCTTCACGTCGACATCCACCCCATCGACGCCAACCCCGCCAAGGACGAACCCGCCCACCAGCACTTCGACTTCCGCTTCCTCTTCCACACCACCGCCAGCATCGGCGAACTGCAGGCCGAAGAGGTCTCCGACGCCGCCTGGCGCGAGGTCGAGAGCCTCCACGATGAGCGCCTCAAGCAGCGAGTTGTCCAAGCACTCCGCTGAGCCACAACTGGCTGCCCCGCAATCGAGTTCCTCACCGTGAGCGGGGCGGCCGCCCACCAACCTTGGGCGAGAGCATGCCCCACGTCCCCAAGCCACTGCAACGTATCTGCCAGCGAAAATACTTGACAGTCGTAGGTAATGGTGACGCCGTGTGCGGTGCGCCAGGAGCCGCTGTGCCGACTGGCGATCTCGGTGTGCAGCAGAGCGATCCCGGCGGCGCCCTCGGCGAGGGATTGCACCGTTCAGGGTTCGTTCTCCGGAGGTGGGGTGGGTTCTGCCAGGTGCGCGGCGTACTGGTCGAGGAGACTGTTCGCGCCCAGAAGTTTCTGGCGCAGTCGGAGAAGCTACAAGACGTGGTGCATCGGCG
>NZ_BMTF01000012.1:0-93400 GCF_014649535.1 Streptomyces gelaticus | reverse complement strand
CCCCGAGCGCCCGCCCGATCAAGCTGAACGACGGCGCACGTCGGTCAGGCTGCTTCGGTGAAGCCGGTCGGTCAGATGAGCGCAGCCGCTTCAGCGGCGTCGCCGAGGAGATGACGCCCTCGCGGACGGAGGCGGCCACCCGCATCTGCTGTCGCCAAGACGCAGGTGGCCACCCTGGCTGAACCGCCCCAGGCTCGGTGAATGCATGGCCGGCATAGGGCCCGAATAGGTCGCCCTTCAACCATGGCCATAACCGACCACACGAAGGGGCGTCGAACCTATGAGCGAGCAACAGACCGAAGAGACCCTGTACCGCGTCGTGCTCAACGACGAGGAGCAGTACTCGATCTGGTGGGCCGAGCGCGCCCTGCCGGCCGGCTGGCACGCCGAGGGCACCGAGGGCACCCGCGAGGAGTGCCTCGCCCACATCGCCGAGATCTGGACCGACCTGCGTCCGCTGAGCCTGCGCCGTCGCATGGCCGCCACCGCCGCCTGACCGTACTGGCCGCCGGATCCGAGGCCGGGCCCGTCCCCCACCGCGCCGCCCGATCCCGATGGAGGAGAGACTGTGAACGACCGTACGCTGTCGGGTTCGTACACCGGCGCAACCGCCGCCCGGCCCGTGACCGCACCCCTGCTGCCCGCGCTGTTCGCCGCCCAGAGCACCCGTACGCCCGACGCGCCCGCCGTGATCGGCGCCGACGGAAGCGTGGTCACGTACGCCGAACTCGGCGCGCGCGCCGCCCTGTTCGCCACCCGGCTGCACGCCCTGGGCGTGCGACCCGGCGACTTCGTGGGCGTGTGCCTGCGCCGCGGTCCCGACCTGGTCGCCGGGCTCCTCGGCGTCTGGCTGGCCGGCGGCGCCTACGTACCGCTCGACCCGAACCACCCCGAGAGCCGCATCGCCCTCGTCCTGGACGACGCGCAGGCACCGGTGGCCCTTGCCGAGCGGGCCACCGCCGACAAGCTGCCCGCGGGCACCCGGCTGCTGCTCGCCGAGGACGTCATCGACGCGCGGCACCCGGGCGCCGTGGACGAACAGCCCCGGGAAGCACCGGGGTTCGTCGCCGAACCGGACCGGCCCGCCTACGTCCTGCACACCTCCGGCTCCACCGGCCGCCCCAAGGGCGTCGTCGTCCCGCACGCCGGAATCGCCAACCGGGTGCGCTGGCTCGCCCACCGCCACCGGCTCGGCCCCGCCGACCGGGTGCTGCTCAAGACGACCGTCGGCTTCGACGCCGCCGGACTGGAACTGTTCTCCCCACTCGTCAGCGGCGCTGCCCTCGTGCTCGCCCCCGACGGCGCCGAGCGCGACCCCGCGACCCTGCTCGCCGCCGTCGCCGACCACGGCGTCACCGTCCTCCAGGGCGTCCCCTCCGTCTACCGGCGCCTCGTCGACGAATCCGGCTGGGAGCGCGCCACCGCCCTGCGCCTGGTGTTCAGCGCCGGCGAGCCCCTCCACGCCGACCTGTGCCGCCGTATCGCCGAACACGTGCCCGGCGTACGGATCTGGAACACGTACGGACCCACCGAAGCGTCCGTCGACATCACCGAGCACCTGTGGGACCCGGACCGGGACACCGGCGCCGTCCCCATCGGACGCCCCATCGGCAACATGCGTGTGGTCGTCCTCGACCCCGCGGGACGGCCCGTGCCCGTCGGCGTCCCCGGCGAACTCCACGCGGGCGGCATCGGGCTCGCCCTCGGCTACCTCGGCCGCCCGGACCTGACCGCCGAGCGCTTCGTGCCCGACCCGCACGCGGAGGGACAGCGGCTCTACCGCACCGGCGACAAGGTGCGTTGGCGTGCCGACGGCGTGCTCGAATACCTCGGACGCCTCGACCAGCAGGTCAAGGTCAACGGTGTACGCATCGAGCCCGGCGAGATCGAGGCCGCGCTCGCCGCCCACCCCTGGGTACGTACCGCCGTCGCCGCCGCGGTGCCCGACACCGCCGGCGGGGGCCACCGCCTCGCTGCCTGGGTCCAGCCGCGCGGCGAGGCGCCCCGCCCCGACGAGCTGCGCGCCTTCCTGCGCCGCACCCTGCCCGACGTCCTCGTGCCCTCCGTGTTCGTGACCGTGGACGAGTGGCCGCTCACCGCCAGCGGGAAGATCGACCGGGGCGCACTGCCCGACCCGGCCGAGAGCCGCACCGAGGCCGCGTACGTGCCGGTGCGCAACGCCACCGAGCGGGCCGTCGCCGAGATCTGGGCGCAGCTGACCGGCATCCCCGCCGGGGAGATCGGCGCCACCCACGACTTCTTCCAGTTCGGCGGCTCCTCCCTGATGCTGACCCGGCTCTCCGAGCTGCTGTCCGCGGCGGGAGGCACCCGCGTACCGCTGCGCGCCCTGTTCACCGCGACCACCGTCGAGACCCAGGCCGCGCTGATCGGCCACCCCGTCGACCCGACCGGCGACGAGCACCTTGCGGAAACGGTCCTTCCCGTACCCCGTAAGCCCGAGGGACTGCCGCTCTCGCCCGGCCAGCAGGGCATGTGGCTGCTCGACCGGCTGCGCCCCGGCAGCAGCGAGTGGAACGCCCCCGCCTTCCTCACCCTGCCCGCCGAGTACAGCGACGCCACCGTCGCCGCCGCCCTCGGCGCACTCGCCGACCGGCACGAGATCCTGCGCACCCGGTACGTCCTGCACGGCACCGAGCCCGTCCAGATCGCCGACGCACCCGGCACCCGGCCGCCGCGACTGCGCACCGCCCTCGCCGCGACCGCCGACGAGCTGAACGCACTGGTGCAGGAGGAGTTCGCCCGCCCCTTCGACCTGGAGAACGGCCCCGTCTGGCGCGCCCTGACCGTACGCCGGGGGACCGAACACCTGCACGTGATCCTCTCGCTGCACCACATCGCCTGCGACGGCTGGTCCTCCGTCGTCCTGGAGCGCGACCTCAAGGCGCTCGCCGAGGCCGCGCACACCGGCACCGACGCCCGCCTGCCCGAACTCCCGGTGCAGTACGCCGACCATGCCGCCCACCGGCGCGCCCGCCTCACCGACACGTATCTCTCGCGCGAACTCGACCACTGGAAGCGGGTGCTGGACGGCGTCGCCCCGCTCGACCTGCCCACCGACCGGCCCCGGCCCCCGGTGCGCGACGCGCACGGCGCCGTCCACCTCTTCACCGTCCCGGCCGCGCTCACCGAGCGCGTCGCGGCCCTCGGCCGCAGTTGCGGGGCGACGCTCCAGCAGACCCTGCTCACCGCGTTCTCCGCGCTCGTCGCCCGTCTCACCGGCCGCTGGGACGTCCCCGTCGGCATCCCGGTGGCCGGGCGCGAACGGCCCGAGACCGCCGATGTCGTCGGGTTCTTCCTCAACACCCTCGTCCTGCGCTGCGACGCCGACGCCGACGACACCTTCCGCGACGCCGTCGTCCGGGTACGCGACACCGCCCGCGAGGCCTTTGCCCACCAGGAGCTGCCGTTCGACCGGCTGGTCGCCGAGCTCGACGAGAGCCGCGACGCCGCCCGCACCCCGCTCTACCAGGTGATGTTCGACCTGCACGAGGAGGGCCGCACCGGCACCGCGGCCTCGTCCGGCGATCTCGACGCCTTCCGGGGAGCCTGGCAGGCCGCCCGCACCGACCTCACGTTCGTCGTGCAGCGCCAGGGCGACGGCTCCCTGCTCGGCATGGCCGAGTACGCCACCGCACTGTTCGACCCGGCCACCGTCGAGCGGTTCGCCGCCTGCTGGACCCGCCTGCTGGAGACGGTCGCCGACGACCCGTGGGTACGGCTCGGTACCGCCGACATCCTGCCCGCCCCGCTGCGCGCCGAGCTCGTCGCCCACGGTCCCGGCCCCGCCGACGCGGGGGACACCATCACCGGCGCGTCCGACGGCGGCGTGCACACCGCGATCGCGGAGGTGGCCCGGCGCTCCCCGCAGGACCCGGCCGTCGTCTGCGGCGACGAGACCTGGACGTACGCACGCCTGACGCACCGCGCCGAATTCCTCGGCCACCGGCTGCGCGACCTCGGCGCCGGCCCGGAGACCACCGTCGCCGTGCTGCTCGGCCGCACCCCCGACCTGCTCGCCACGATCCTCGGCATCTGGCACTCGGGCGCCGCCCACGTCCCCCTCGACCCGGGCGCTCCCGACGACCGGATCGCCCATGTGCTCGCCGACTCGCGGGCAGGTGTCCTCGTCACCGACACGGCGGGCGCCGCACGCCTCGCCGGGGTCCACCGCGGCGCCGTCCTCACCCTGGACACGGAACCGGAGGCCGCGGTGCCGGCCGGTGCCGAGCCGCTGCCCGCCGGAGACGGCGGACGCCTCGCCTACCTGATGTACACCTCCGGCTCCACCGGCCGCCCCAAGGGGGTCGCCGTCGAGCACCGCACCCTGCTGCCGACCCTGCGCGCCTTCCAGGCCCACCTGGACTTCGGACAGGGCCCCGACGACGCCTACCTCGCCCTGGCCCAGCCCACGTTCGACATCTCCTGGACCGAACTCGTCATGCCGCTCGTCGCGGGCGGCCGGGTCGTCCTCGCCCAGGACCACGAACTGCGCGACCACCGCGCCCAGCTGGCCCTGCTCGACCGGCACGGCGTCAGCCACCTCCAGGCCGCTCCCGCGCACTGGCAGATGCTGATCGACGCCGGCTTCGGCCGCCGCCCGCTCGTCGGCAAGACCGGAGGCGAGGACTGCCCGCCCGGCCTCGCCCGCGACCTCTCGCGCAGACTCCGGCGGTTCATCAACGAATACGGACTCACCGAGACGACCATCGCCTCCACCCGGTGGGACGCGCACGACACCGCGCAGTCCACCCCGATCGGCCGCCCCTACCCGCACTGCACGGTCCGGGTCCTGGACGAGAACCTCACGCCCGTGCCGTACGGGGTGACCGGCGAGCTGTGCATCGGCGGGGCCGCCCTCGCCCGCGGCTACCACGGCAGGCCCGGCCCGACCGCCGCCGCGTTCGTGCCCGACCCGTACGGCGAGCCGGGCGCCCGCCTCTACCGCAGCGGCGACATGGCCCGCATGCTGCCCGACGGCACACTGGAGTTCGCCGGGCGTGCCGACGGCCAGGTCAAGATCCGCGGCAGGCGGGTGGAGACCGGCGAGGTCCAGGGCGTCCTGGCCGAGCACCCCGCCGTCGCCCAGGCCGTGGTCGTCGTCCACGGCACCGGCCCCGACGCCGCGCTCATCGCCTACTGGGTGCCCGCCGACGGCACGCCCGTACCCGGCGACAGCGCACTCCTGGACCACTGCGCCCGCAGGCTGCCCGACTACATGGTCCCCGCCCTGCTCGTGCCGATCGCCGCCGTGCCGCTCACCCGGCACAACAAGGTCGACACCGCGGCCCTGCCCGTGCCCGACCTGACCGCCGCGCTCGCCGACGAGCCGTACACCGCGCCCGAAGGACCCGTCGAGGAGATCATCGCCGGGATCTGGGCCGAGGTGCTGCACGGGCCGGACGCCGTCGCGGGCCACCGGATCGGCTCCCGCCAGGGATTCTTCCGGTCCGGCGGAAACTCCGTGCGCGCCGCGCAGGTCATCGCCCGCATCCAGGAGGAGTTCGATGTCGAACTGCCGCTGCGCGCCGTCTTCGAACGCCCCACCGTCGCCCGGCTCGCCGAGGCCGTGGAAGAGGCCGTGACGGCCGAGATCGAGACGCTCACCGAAGCCGAACTTGCCCTCGCACACAGGGAGTACCAGCCGTGACCGCACCCACCTCGCCGGCGCAGCCCACGCAGGAGGAGCTGCGCGCCGAGCTCCTGCGCCGCCGCCTCGCCGGGCGCGCCGGGCGAGGCGCCAGGACCCCTGCCCGTCCCACCGCGATCCCTCGCGCCGACCGCACCCGGCCCCTCGAACTCTCCGCAGGGCAGCGCCAGTTGTGGTTCCTGCACCAGCTCGACCCGGAGAGCCCCGAGTACCTGCTGCCGATGGCAAACCGGCTGCGCGGCCCGCTCTCGCCGGACACCCTCCATCAGGCGTTCGACGCGCTCGCCGCCCGCCACGAGATCCTGCGCACCCGTTACGTCCTGGATGCCGCCGACCCCCGGCAGGTCGTCGATCTGGCCGGCTCCGCCGACTTCGCCGTCATCGACCGGCCCGGACTGGATGCCGCCGCGCGCGACGCCGCCGCCATCGCCTTCACCGAGGCGCGCGCCGCCGAGACCTTCGACCTGGCCGCCGACCACCCGCTGCGGGTACGGCTGCTGCGCTTCGCCCCCGACGACCACGTCCTGCTCGTCGTCATGCACCACATCGCCTGCGACGCGCTGACCCGCCCGCTGCTCCTGGCCGACCTCGCCGCCCTGTACCGGGGCGAGGAACTGCCCGAACTGCCCGTCCAGTACGCCGACTACGCGGCCTGGACCGCCCGCAGGCAGAGCGGACCCGACGCCGACCGCGGCCTCGACCGGTGGCGCCGACAGCTCGCCGGCGTCGAGCCGCTCGCCCTGCCCACCGACCGGCCCCGCCCCGCCGTGCGCACCTGGAACGGTGCCACGCACGGCTTCGACGTTCCCGCCGCCACCGCGGACGCGCTGCGTGAGATCGCCCGCGAGGGCGACGCCACGCTCTTCATGGTCCTGCTCACCGCCTACCAGAACCTGCTCGGCCGCTACACGGGCAAGCGGGACGTCTCGGTCGGCACCGCCGTCTCCGGGCGCACCCGCCCCGAACTGCGGCAGATGGCCGGATACGCGTACAACACCCTGGTACTACGGGCTCGTTGGGGCGCCGACCCGGTCTTCCGCGATGTTCTCGCCGCCAACCGCATCACCGTGCTGGACGCCTTCGACTGCCAGGAGACGCCGTTCGACCGGATCGCCGACGAGCTGGAGCCCGAGCGCGACCTGTCCACCACGCCGCTCTTCCAGGTCATGTTCGACCTCGTGTCCGGCGAGGGGGCCGACGGACCCGAACTGCCCGGCATCACCGCCGCGCCCGTCCCGGCCGCCGGTGCCATCGCCCGCTTCGATCTGACGCTGCACCTCACCGAACGTGCCGACGGCACCCTGCACGGCAGCCTGGAATACGCCACGGCCCTCTTCGACGCGGCCACCGCCGCCCGGATCGCCGGGCACTACACGCGGCTGCTCACGGAGATCGCCGCCGCCCCCGACGCCCCGCTGTCCGCACTCGACCCGATCGGGCCCGAAGAGCGCGCCCTGCTCCTCGACGGGCCGGCCACCCCCGTCGGCACCGACCACGCCCTCGACGCCACCGCCCTGCGCCCCGTCCTGGAGACCATCCTGGAGCAGGCCGCGGCCACCCCCGACGCCACCGCCCTGCGCCACGGCGAGACCACGTACACCTACCGTCGGCTCGTCGAGGAGTCGGAGCGCCACGCCCGCCGGCTCGCCGGGCTCGGCGTCGGCCCCGAGGACACCGTCGGTGTGCTCCTGGATCGCTCACCGCAGCTGGTCGCCGCCCTGCTCGGCATCTGGCGCGCGGGCGCCGCGTACGTACCCATCGACCCCGCCTACCCGGACGAGCGCGTCGGCCACATGCTGGCCACCACCGGCACCCGGACCGTCCTCACCGAGACCCGCTACGCCGACCGCTTCGACGGCCCCACCGTCCTGGTCACCGACGACCCGGCCGAGCAGGCTGCCCGCACGGCCGCCAGCGCCGCCCTGCCCACCGCGTACGACCTCGACACGCTCGCCTATGTCATCTACACCTCCGGCTCCACCGGCCGCCCCAAGGGCGTCCTCGTCACCCACCGCGGCCTGGCCAACTACCTCGGCTGGACCGTCCAGGCCTACGCCGGCGCGGGCCCCGGGGGCGCCCCCCTCTTCTCGTCGATCGCCTTCGACCTCGGCGTACCCGACCTGTACGCGCCGCTGATGACCGGCCGGAACGTCGACCTGCTCCCGCAGGACTTCGACACCGCCGACCTCGGCGCCCTGCTCGCCGCAGGCGCCCCGTACTCCTTCATCAAACTCACACCCGGCCACCTCGACCTGCTCCAGCAGCAATTGACGGACGATCAGATCAAGAACCTGGCCGGTCTCGTCATCGCCGCGGGCGACTCCTTCACCGCCCGGCTCGCCGAGCGCTGGACCGCTTCGGCGGGCCCCGACGGCACCCGCCTCGCCGCCGAGTACGGCCCCACCGAGATCACCGTCGGCAACTCCGCGTTCTTCCTCGACGGGCCCGTCACCACCGAGCTCGTCCCCATCGGCCGCGCCGTCCCGCACACCACCATGTACGTCCTCGACGAACACCTGCGACCGCTGCCCGTCGGCGTGCCCGGCGAGGTGTGGATCGGTGGCATCGGCGTCGCCCGTGGATACGCGGGCCGCCCCGACCTGACCGCCGAGCGCTTCGTCCCCGATCCCTACGGCCCGGCGGGCGCCCGGCTCTACCGCACCGGCGACATCGCCCGGGTGCTGCCCGACGGCAACCTCGACTTCGTCGCCCGCGCCGACCACCAGGTCAAACTCCGCGGCTACCGCATCGAGCCCGGCGAGATCGAGTCCGCACTCACCGCGGACCCGGCCGTCGCCGAAGCCGTCGCCCTCGTCCGCGAGGACAGCCCCGGCGCCAGGGAACTCGTCGCCTACGTCGTCCCCGCCGACGGCGCCGACCCCGACGCCCTCACCCCGGCCGCGCTGCGTGCCCGTGTCGGCGAGACCCTCCCGTCGTACATGGTGCCCGCCGCCTACCTCACCCTCGACGCCTTGCCACTGACCGCCAACGGCAAGCTCGACCGGCGCGCCCTGCCCGTTCCGGGCCGCGCCGCCACCGCCGTCGGCGCGTACGTCGAGGCCCGCGACACCACCGAAGGCGCCATCGCCGGCATCTGGGCCACCGTCCTGGGCCGGGACACCGTCGGCGTCCACGACAACTTCTTCGAACTCGGCGGCGACTCCATCCGCGCCGTCACCCTCGTCGGCGCCCTGCGCGAGGCCGGCTGGGAGACCAGCGTCCGCGACATCTTCGCCCACCGCACCGTGGCCCGGCTGCGCGCCGCCCTCGGCGACGCCGACGGCGCGGGACCCACCGGCACGGTCGCCCGGTTCGCCCTCATCGGCGAGGAGGACCGGGCCGCACTGCCCGCCGACGTCACCGACGCCTACCCCGTCTCGCTCACCCAGGCCGGGATGCTCGTCGAGATGTACGGCGAGAGCACCGAGAACCGCTACCACAACATCACCTCCTTCCGGATCCGCGACGAACTCCCCTTCGACCCCGAGGCGTTCCAGCGGGCCGCCGACCTGATCGTCGAACGGCACGAGGTCATGCGCACCTCCTTCGCCCTCGACGGCTACTCCCGGCCGCTCCAGCTCGTCCACGCCGCCTCGCGGATGCCCTGCTCCTTCGACGACCTGCGCCACCTGCCGGCCGCCCGCCGCGAACCGGCCCTCTGGGAGTTCGCCGACCGCGACCGCGAGGAGCTCTTCGACCTCACCCGTGCGCCGCTCATGCGGATGGCCGTCCACCTCCTCGACGACGAGAGCTGGTGGCTCTCCATCACCGAGTGCCACCCCGTCATCGAGGGCTGGAGCTACCACTCCCAGCTGATGGAGATGCTCCACGCCTACCGTGCGCTGCGCTCCGGCACCGAGCCCGAGCCCGCCCCGCCCGTGCCCGCCGTCCGCTACGCCGACTTCGTCGCGGGCGAGCTGCGCTCCCTGGACGACCCGGCCGACCGCGACCACTGGCGCCGCATCGTCGACACCTACGAGCGGTTCGGCGTCCCCGCCGGATGGCAGGGCGCCGACGAGGGCGACGAGCGCTACCGCATCGACATCCCGCTCGGCGACGTCGAACCGGGACTGCGCGCGCTGGCCACCGCCGCCGAGGTCCCCTACAAGAGCGTCCTGCACGCCGCGCACAGCAAGGTCCTGTCGCTGCTCACCCGCGCCGAACGGTTCCGCGGCGGCATGGTCGCCGACGCGCGCCCGGAGGAGGCGGGCGCCGAACGCGTCTCCGGCATGTACCTCAACTCGGTGCCCTTCCCGTACGAGCGCACCGCCGCGACCTGGGGCGAACTCGCCCAGCAGGTCTTCGCCCGCGAGGTCGAGCTGTGGCCGCACCGCCGCTACCCGATGCCCGCCATGCGCAGACCCCGCGGCGAATCCCACCTCATCGACGTCCTCTTCCACTACCTGGACTTCCACCAGGTCGACACCGAGCTCATCGACATCATGGCCAGCCGCGACGACAGCCCCAACGAGTTCCGGCTCGTCGTCGGCACCCCCGTACGCGGCCACCTGTCCATCGCCTCGCGCACCCGCACCCTCTCCCGGGGCCGGGCCAAGCGTCTCGCCGCGCTCTACACCGCGGTCCTCGCCGACATGGCGCGCACCGGCGCCGACGGCGACGCCCGGGGCGCCTACCCCGACGCCTACGAGCGCGGCGCCCTCGCCGCACCCGCCCTGCCGCACTCCGGCACACCGGCCGACGTGCTCGGCGCGTTCGAGGCGCAGGCCACACGGACCCCGACGGCCCCCGCCCTCTCCTTCGGGTCCGCCACCCTCTCCTACGCCGCGCTCGACGCCCGTGCCGAGGCCGTCGCCCACCGGCTGCGCGCCCTCGGCGCCGGGCCCGAGACCCGCGTCGGAGTGCTCCTGGACAGGGGTCCCGACCTGGTGGCCGCGCTCCTCGGCGTCTGGAAGGCGGGCGCCGCGCAGGTACCCGTGGACCCCTGCACCCCCGACGCCCGGATCGCGGGCATCGACTGCGCGCTCGCGGTTACCGAACGCCGTCACGCCGCCCGCCTGGGCGACGTCCCGCTCCTGATCACCGAGGACCTCACCGACGCACCCGTACCCGCCCGGCCCCTCACCGCCCACGACCCGGACCGGCTCGCTTACGTCCTGCACACCTCGGGCTCCACCGGCACCCCCAAGGGCGTCGAGATCAGCCACCGCTCCCTGGCCCACTACCTGCACTGGGCGGTCGAGCAGTACGCGGCGGCGGGCACCGGCGGCGCGCCGTGGTTCACCTCCGTCGGCTTCGACCTCGGAATCCCCGCGCTGTACGCACCCCTGATGACCGGGCAGACCGTACGGCTGCTCCCACAGGCGTACCGGCCCGAGGAGTTCGGCGCCGAACTCCTCAAGGCAGCGCCCTACTCCTTCGTCGGGCTCACTCCCGGCCATCTGACACTTCTGGAAGCCCAGTTGACCGACGCCGAACTCGGTGGTCTGGCCGCGCTCGCGGTATGTGCGGGCGATGCCTACCCGGCCGACCAGGCCGACCGCGTCGCCGCCCGCATCCGGGCCGGCGGCATGGTCCTCGCCGCCGAGTACGGACCCACCGAGGCCACCGTCGCCGCCACCGCCCTGCGCGTCCTGCCCCGGTACCGGATCGCGACGCGCCCCGTCGTGGCAGCGACCGGCGTCCGGGCCGGACTCCAGCACGCCGACGCCCTCCACGCCCCCGAACGGCCCCGTGCGCCGCGCACCCTCGTGGCACTCGGCTCCCCGCTCCCGGGCGTCGTCCTGCGGCTCCTGGACGGCGCGCTGCGGCCGGTGCCCGACGGCATCGCCGGCGAGGTGTATCTCGGCGGCGACGGGCTCGCCCGCGGTTACGCCGGACGCCCCGGCGCGACCGCCGCCGCGTTCCTGCCCGACCCCTACGGACTGCCGGGCGCCCGCCTCTACCGCACCGGAGACCTGGCCCGCCGGCTCCCCGGCGGCGCCCTGGAGTTCCTCGGCCGCGCCGACGACCAGGTCAAGATCCGGGGACACCGCGTCGAACCCGGCGAGGCCGAGGCCGCACTCGCCGCCGATCCCTCCGTACGCGAAGCCCTCGTCGCGGCCGTCGACGCCGCCGACGGCGGCAAGCGCCTCGCGGCCTGGGTGGTGCCCGCCGCCGGGCACACCGTCTCCGTACCCGCCCTGCGCGACCGGCTGCGCGCGGTCCTGCCCACCGCCGCCATCCCGGCGACCGTCACGGCCCTGCCCGCACTCCCGCTCGGCGAGAACGGAAAACGCGACCGGTTCGCCCTCGTCGCCCGCGCCGCCACCGCCGCCGAGGCCCCCTACGAGGAGCCGCGCACCGACACCGAGCGACGGCTCGCTGCCGTCTGGGCCGAGGTGCTCGGCCTCGAACAGGTCGGTGTGCACGACGACTTCAGGGACCTCGGCGGCGACTCCCTGCTCGTACCGCCCCTGCTGCTCGCCGCCCGCAGGGCCGGGCTCCCCCTCGATCTCGCGACAGCACTGCGCCACCACACGGTGGAGCACCTCGCCGCCGCCCTCGACATCCGCACGGCCCACGACCCGGCCCAGGAAGGCTGACCCCATGCGTCATCTCATCTCCATCGACGACCTCACCGACGCGGAGCTGCGACGGATCGTGGACCGCGGCGCCGAGTTCTCCGCCGGTCTCGCCCGGCGGCCCGCCCCGCTCGACGGCCAGGTGGTCGGCATCTACTTCGCCAAGACCTCCACCCGCACCCGTACCGCCTTCTCCTCCGGTTCCCTGCGGCTGGGCGGCTCCCTCATCGCCTACGGACCCGGCGACCTCCAGCTCAACACGGGCGAGACCACCGAGGACACCGGCCGGGTCCTGTCCGGGATGCTCGACGTCCTCGTCGCCCGGACCGCCGGGCCCGAGGCCGAACTGCGCGGATGGGCACAGCAGGGGACCATGTCCGTCGTCAACGCCATGACCGCCGAGGAGCACCCCACTCAGGCGCTCACCGACCTCACCACACTGGTACGCCACTTCGGCCACGTCGACGGCCTGCGCATCCTGTACGCGGGCGAGGGCAACAACACGGCGGCGGCCCTCGCGCTCGCCCTGACCCGCTTCCCCGGCGTCCACTTCGAGGTCCGCACCCCGCCCGGGTACGGCCTCGACGACGCGATCGCGCACCGGGCCCGCGCCCAGGCCACCCGCACCGGCGCCACCCTGGTCGAACGGCACGACATGGACGAACTGACCGGCGGCTACGACGTGGTCTACACGACCCGCTGGCAGACCACCGGCACCAGCAAGCCCGATCCCGACTGGCGGAACGTCTTCGCTCCGTTCCGGGTCACCCCCGCTCTGTGGGAGACCAGCCCGGACGCCGTGTTCATGCACGATCTGCCCGCCCACCGGGGCGAGGAGGTCGTGGCCGAGGTACTGGACGGACCGCACAGCATCGCGTTCGCCCAGGCCACCAACAAGATGCACAGCGCGATGGCGGTACTGGAGTTCGTCCGCACCGCCGCACAGGCCGAGGTGCCCCCGGCCGGGGAGCGCGCCCTGGTGGGCGCGCGATGAAACCCGCGACCGACTCCGTGACCGACCCGGCGGTGCTGCCGTGGCTGCTGACCGAACAGCGGGACGACGCCGTGCCGGACGAGGAGCACCACGGGGCCGCGGAGCCCACGCCGAAGGCCGGCCCGGACGGGGAGGAGGCGGCGCCCGTACCGTTGCGGCGCAACCGTGACTACCGCCTGCTGTGGGGCGGAGCCGGCCTCTCGCTGCTCGCCGGGCGGGCCACCGCCGTCGCGTACCCCCTCGCCGTCCTGTGGGCGACCAGGTCGCCCGGTGACGCCGGGCTCGTCGGCACCGCGCTGCTGCTTCCGCAGCTCGTGGTGCAACTGCCCGGAGGCGCGCTCGTCGACCGCTGGGACCGGCGACGCATCCTGCTGGTGACCGGGCTCGGACAGGCGGTGGTGGCCGGCGCGGTCGCCGCGCTCCTGCTGAGCGGGCACGTCCGGCTGTGGGCGCTGCTGGCCGCCGCGTTCGTCGAGGGCACCCTCGGTGTGCTGTTCCAACTGGCCGAGCGGGCCGCTGTGCCCGCCGTGGTGCCGCCCGAGCAGATCGGCGCCGCCATGACCGGCAACGAGGCCCGCACCCGGGGGGCCGCCATCGCGGGCCAGCCGCTGGGCAGCGGACTGGTCACACTCGGCGCCGCGTTCCCGTTCGTGGCGGCGGCAGTTGGTCAACTCGCCGCAGTGTCCTGTCTGTTCGGCGTACGAGGGAAGCTTCAGCAGGAACGTACGGGCACCTCGGGAACAGCACTCGCCGCCGAGGTCCGCGCGGGCCTCGTCTGGATGTGGCGCCAGCACTTCCTGCGGGCCGTGATGGCCGCCGTAGCCGTCTCCAACATCCTTTTCCAGGGCCTCAACCTGGCCGTGATGTCCGGCATCCAGTCGGCGGGCGGCACCGAGTTCCAGGTGGGCGTCGTGCTCTCGCTCAGCGGAGCGGGTGGCCTCGTCGGGGCGCTCAGCGGTGGCTGGTGGACCGAACGTCTGTCGATGCGCGCCCTGGTGATCGGCGGACTGGCGGTGTGGGCGCTGCTGATGGTGCCCGTAGCCGTGCTCCGCGACCCCTACGCGCTGGGTGCGATCTTCGCGCTGAGCGGCTACGTGGGCGGTGTGTTCAACGTGGCGGGCGGTGTCCATCTCGTACGGATCGCACCGGACAGCATGCGGGGGCGGGCCAACTCCCTGGCCATGCTGGTCGGTGGCGGTGCGATGGCCGCGGGCCCGGTCGCGGCCGGGTTCGCCCTGGAGGGCCTCGGCCCGACCCGGACGATCCTGGGGCTCAGCCTCGCGATGGCCGTGACGGCCATCGCCGCCCTGATCTCCCCGGCCCTGCGCCGAGGCCCCTTCGCGGCGGCCGGCTGACCGCCCGGCACACCGCGCACCACGGGGGAGGGGGCCACCGCAGCCGCGGTGGCCCCCTCCGTCGTGCGCCGGCAGTATCACTTCCCCGGGGAGCCGCGCCCCTCGCGTGCCGCCGTCGTGAGCACCACCGAGACGGCCACCACGACCGCGCCGACGAGCCAGGCGGCCGTGGTGAGCGTGAGCCGGTCGGGTTCGAGCAGAGGCTGACCGCGCTCCGCCTGCCACAGCAGCAGCGCGGTCAGCCCGGCATGACCCGCACCGCCGACCACGACCAGGGCCGTACGCGTGCCCTCGCCGCGCAGCAGCGGCAGTCGTCCCGCGAGCATCCCGAGACCCACGGCGGCCAGCGGCAGCAGCTGCAGTGCGTGCAGGCCCACGAAGTGCGCCACCCTCAGGTCCCCGCCGCCGGCCGCCCAGTCGGTCAGCGGCAGGCCGGGACCGCCGTCCGGCACCCCGACACTGTGCGCGCCGAGCGTGGCCGGATGCTCCCCGGCGTCCAGGGCCCGCTGCTGCGCGGCCGTCGGAGAGGTCATCAGATAGCCGATCGACATGCCCGCCAGGGACACGAACAGCCCGATCGGAATGGCCCAGGCCAGCGGCCGGTCGACCTTGCGCTGCCACAGGAGGAAGACTCCCAGGAGCAGCGTCATGGCCCAGCCGGCGTACGCCGCGCCGCCCATCGCCTTGACCAGCACGTCGTTGAACGTGGACGACACATTGAAATGGCTGCGTTCGCCCCGTACGGCCTGGAACGTGATGATCGATATCTCCGGGGCGATGAACAGCACCACGATGACCGTGCCGATTCTGCGCATCGTGCGCTGCCAGCGCTCCGTCCGGCCGATCATCCACGCCAGGGTGATCGTGTACAGGCCGAACGACACTGCGAACTTCAGGGGTTTGAGCCACACCCCCTCACCCAGCACGGTGCGGTCGTCGAGGAACAGGCCGCCCGCGGCGATCACCGCGAGCAGGGCCATGGCCGCCGCGCACCAGGCGAGGGGGCCGTGTAATCGGGGGAGGGTCCCGTTGACGCCGGTGTCCTTGTGCTGGATACGGGCGCTTGTGAGCGTGACCACAGTGTCTCCTTCACTGGTGGGGGCAGTGACCGGTACTGGCCGCCTGTGTGGCCGGAAAACGATGTAGGGATTCGTACATCCGTTTCCGGAGGAACGTAATCCGATGCTCTATCGTCCCGGCATCGCTGCGGCTTCGGCTCCGCACCCACCCCCTGTGACCAGGTGATATGCACCACCAGAGCCGTTATAGGACGCACATAGGCCGCCCCGCGAGAGTCGTCTCATCACCGCAATCCCCGCACCGACCACTGACGAAGGAGATCCACCGATGCCGCAGAACACCATGGACCGCCGGGGCGTCCTCAGGGCCGCCGCCGGCATCGCCGGGGCGGCGGCCGCGGTGACGGTGGCCGGCGCCGTGCCGGCCGCCGCACACGGCCGGTCCCGCAGCGGATTCCCCGAGGTCCCGGGCATGGTCGGCGACCGCCGCGCCAACGAGTTCTGGTACGAGTACGACGAGCGCTTCTACTTCAACCCGACCCCCGAATCCGTCGAGGCCGTCGACGCCATCGTCAAGCCGTTCGGCGGCTTCACCAAGGTCGACTCGGCCTGGGCCGCCACCCGCTCCGGCGGACGCTACCCGCGCAGCTTCCTGGAGCTCATCCGCCCCAACCGCGACGCCTTCGTGCTGCTGTCGAACGCCCAGCGCGATGTCTACCGCGAGTTCTACGGGAACGACCCGGAGGGACTGGTCCGCGCCTTCCAGGACTTCGGCCAGGGCGTCCTGTTCGACCCGCGCCGTTCGGCCGGCAACAAGGTCCACATGATGAACTTCACGCCGCCGGACTTCACCCACGCCTACCACCGCTGGCACCCCTTCCTGGCCGGTTTCCGGCTCCTGGACATCGACGTGCAGTGGTGGACGCGCATCAACCGGCTCGCGGGTGTCGCCTGGGAGCTCCAGTCCATCGGCCAGCCGGCCATCGACGCGAACGACAACAAGCGCCTGTCCCGGCGGACCGTGCACGGTGTGACCCGCAAGTGGCTGCACCGCAGCCCGGGCCGGCTCGACAAGGCCTTCGACACCTACCCGTACCCGGCCGACATGGGCAAGTTCTAGGACGCGCCCCGAACACCGCGCCGCCCGTCCGCGGGGCGTGCCCCGCCCACGCCCCAGGACCGCACCTCACTCCCCGCACGACTCAGGAGGCACAGCCCACCATGCGAGCCACGACCGGAACTTCACCCCGCATCGGCGTCTGGATGATCGGCGCACGAGGCTCGGTCGCCACGGCCGCGACCGCCGGCGCCGCCGCGATCGCGGCGGGCAGCGCCTCCTCCGACGGATGCGTCACGGACCTTCCCCCGTTCCGTGACGCATCGCTCCCGGCCCTCGCCGACCTCGTGTTCGGCGGACACGACATCGTGTCCGTCGAGCTGACGGCGAGGGCCGGGCAACTCGCCGCGGCGGGCGTCCTGCCCGCCGCACTTCTCGACGGCGTGCGCGGCGCACTGGAGGCCGCCGACCGCGAGATCCGCGACGGCTCGCAGTGGCCCGGCGAGCCCCAGGCCGAGGCCGCCGCGCGCTTCGCGGCGGACATCGTCTCCTTCCGCGAACGGCACGCCCTGGAGCAGGTCGTCGTCGTCAACGTCTCCTCCACCGAACCACTGCCCGACCCGGACCCGGCGTTCCTCGACCTCACGGCCCTCGAAGAGGTCCTCGCCACCAGCACCGACCTGCTGCCGCCCAGCTCCCTGTACGCATACGCCGCCTTCCGCGCCGGCTGCGCCTACGTCAACTTCACCCCGTCCGCAGGCGCTTCGCTGCCCGCCCTGGAACAGCTGGCCCGCGCGTGCGGTGTCCCGCACGCCGGGCGCGACGGCAAGACCGGCGAGACCCTCGTCAAGAGCGCACTCGCCCCGATGTTCACGCAGCGGGCCCTGCGCCTGCGTTCCTGGTCCGGCACGAACCTGCTCGGCGGCGGCGACGGTGCCACCCTCCAGGACCCCGAGGCCGCCCGCAGCAAGACCGAGTCCAAGCAGCGCAGCCTGGAGGAGACCGTCGGCCACCCCGTCCAGGGCCAGGTCCACATCGACAACGTCCCCGAGATGGGGGAGTGGAAGACCGCCTGGGACCACATCTCCTTCGAGGGTTTCCTCGGCGTCCGGATGTCCCTGCAGTTCACCTGGCAGGGCTGCGACTCCGCCCTCGCCGCCCCGCTCGTCCTCGACCTCGTACGGCTGGCCGCCCACGGCCGCCGCCGCGGCGACCGCGGTGCGCTCAGCGCACTCGGCTTCTTCTTCAAGGACCCGGCCGGCTCCCGCGAGCACAACCTCACCCTCCAGTACGAGGCCCTGACCGCCTGGGCGAACGCCCCGGTCCCGGCCACATCAGGCAGCCCCCGATGAACACCACCCTGCGCACCTACGCGGAACTGGTCCGGGCCCCGGCCGCGATCACGGTACCCGGCGACGTCGTCGCCGGGGCCCTCGCTGCGGGCCGCCCCGGCATCCGCCGCACCACCGGCCTCGCCGCGTCCTCCGTCGCCCTGTACTGGGCGGGCATGGCCCTCAACGACTGGGCGGACCGCGCCGAGGACGCCACCGAACGCCCCGAGCGCCCGATCCCGTCGGGCCGCCTCACCCCGCGCGCCGCCCTCGCCACTGCCGTCGGCCTCACCGGCGCGGGCCTCGGCCTCGCCGCCCTCGTCGGCGGCCGCCGCACCCTGCTGCGCCGCACCCTGCCGCTGGCCGTCGCCGTCTGGGCCTACGACCTCGGCCTCAAGTCGACCCCGCTCGGCCCGGCCGCCATGGCCGCCGCCCGCGCCCTGGACGTCCTGCACGGCACCGGCCCCGGACGCGCGGCCGCCGCCCTCCCGGCTGCCACCGCCGTCGCCGCGCACACCTTCGCGGTGACCCGCCTGAGCCGCCACGAGGTCGACGGAGCGCCCACGAGCGAGCCGAAGCTGTCCCTGGCGACGACGACGGCGATCACCGGCGCGGGCGCGGCCCGTCTGCTCGCCGCCGCGGGCACCGGCACCAAGACCGCGTACGCCGCCCTCACCGGCCGGCCCGGGGCCCAACCACCCACCGCTGCCCGCCTGTTCTCCGTGTCGAAGGGCGGTGCCCACCTCGGCGGCCCGGCCGCCGGGTCCGTGGCCGCGCTGCTCGCCGCCGGGCGCGCCGGGACGCCGCGCCCCTCGGCTCACGCGCTGCGCATGTCAGCCCCCGCCCTGGTCACCGGCGCGGCCCTCGCCACCTACGCGGGCACCTGCGCCCGCGCCCAGACCGCCGTCGTCCGCGACCCCTCGGCCCCGCGCGTCCGCGCCGCCGTCGGCGCGGGCATTCACGCCCTTCTGCCCCTCCAGGCCACCCTGGTGGCCCGCGCCGGAGCGCCCCTGATCGCCCTGCCGCTCGTTGCCGCCCTGCCCCTGGTGGGCCGGCTCGCCCGGAAGGTGTCCTCGACATGAGCCCCCGCCCGGACACCCCGGCCACCGCCCTGCGCTTCGCGTACGGCACGAACGGCTTTGCCGACCACCGGCTGCCCGACGCGCTGCGTGTTCTCGCCGACCTCGGATATCAGGGCGTCTCGCTCACCCTGGACCACCAGCACCTCGACCCCTACGCGCACGACCTGCCCCGGCGGATCGCCGAGACCCGGCGCGTCCTCGACGCCACCGGCCTCGCCGTCGTCGTCGAGACCGGTGCCCGCTACCTCCTCGACCCCTGGCGCAAGCACCGCCCCACCCTGCTGTCCGCCGAGCCCGAGGGCCGTGACCTGCGTCTGGGACTGCTCCGCCGCGCCATCGGCATCGCCGCCGAGCTGGGCGCCGGGGCCGTCCACTTCTGGAGCGGCACCCCGGACGCCGGCACCACCCCCGAACAGGCCTGGCAGCGGCTCGTCGACGGCTGTGCCGAGACCGTCGCACACGCCGACGCCACCGGGATCGACCTCGCCTTCGAACCCGAACCCGGCATGCTCGTCGCCGACCTCGCCGGCTACCGCAGGCTCCACCGCGAACTAGGCCTCCCCGAGCGTTTCCGTCTCACCCTCGACATCGGCCACTGCCGGTGCCTCGAACCCCATACCGTCACCCGCTGCGTCGAACTGGCGGCCGACCGCCTCGCCCACGTCCAGATCGAGGACATGCGACGCGGCGTCCACGAGCACCTGCCGTTCGGCGAGGGCGAGATCGACTTCCCGCCGGTCCTGCACGCCCTGGGCGCCGCCGGTTACCAGGGGCTGGTCTCCGTGGAACTGCCCCGGCACAGTCACGCGGCGACCGCGACCGCCCGCCGCAGCATCGAATTCCTGCGCACCGCAGCCCTGTCGAAGGAGGCCGAACCGGTATGACAGCACCGACGATCACGGCGGCACCGACCGCCGTGCACCACACGCTCACCCTGCGCGCCCTCACGGAGGGACTGGGCTCCGCCCTCGGCCACGAACACCGCGCCCGCCTCGCCCGGGACCTCGCGGCCGTCGCCGAACAAGGCCCGGACGCCCTCGACAGCCGCTTCCCTGCCGCCGGCCGCGTCTACGGCCGGGGCCGGCTGCCGGGCTGGGCGGGCTGGAGCGTCGAGGACGGCGTACGCACCAGATTTCTCGGCCAACTGAAGCTCAGCGGAACGGAGTTGGCGCAGGAGGTCACGGAGCGCTACCGGAACGGCGACGCGGCGGAGCGGCGCGGTGTCCTGTGCGCCCTGCCCTTCCTGCCCCTCGGACCGCACGCCGTCCACCTCACCGACGACGCACTGCGTACCAACGACAGCCGACTCGTCGCCGCCGCACTCGGCCCCTACGCACGGGTCCACCTCGACCAGTACCGCTGGCGCCAGGCCGTTCTCAAGTGCCTCTTCACCGGGATCCCACTGGCCAAGGTGGCCGGCCTGCATGAACGGCGGGACGCCGAACTCGCCCGGATGGCCTTCGATTTCGCGAACGAGCGCCGCGCGGCCGGCCGCACCGTGCCCGCCGACCTGTGGCTGGTCGCCACCCACGACAGCTGAGCGCTGTCCCGCACCCGGCCCCGCCGCGGAGCCGGCCCATACCCCCGACGGAGATCGGCCATGCGTATATTCGACCCGCACATCCACATGACGTCCCGGACCACCGACGACTACCGGGCCATGTACGACGCAGGTGTACGCGCCCTGGTGGAGCCGGCCTTCTGGCTCGGTCAGCCACGCACCCACCCGGCCAGCTTCGCCGACTACTTCGACGCCCTGCTCGGCTGGGAGCCCTACCGCGCGGCCCAGTTCGGCATCCAGCACCACTGCACCATCGGACTCAACCCCAAGGAGGCCAACGACCCGCGCTGCACGCCCGTGCTCGACCTGCTGCCGCGCTACCTCGCCAAGGACTCCGTCGTAGCGGTCGGGGAGATCGGCTACGACACCATGACCGACGCGGAGGAACACGCGTTCGCCGCACAGCTCGCCCTCGCCGTCGAGTTCGGGCTGCCCGCACTGGTCCACACCCCGCACCGCGACAAGGCGGGTGGAACCGCGCGGTCCCTGGCCGTCGTCGAGGAATCCGGTATCGACCCCGGTTTCGTCGTCCTCGACCATCTCAACGAGGTCACCGTCACCGAGGTGATCGGAACCGGCTGCTGGATGGGCTTCTCCATCTACCCGGACACCAAGATGACCCCGCAGCGGATGGTCGGCATCCTCAAAAAGTACGGAACGGAGCACATGCTCGTGAACTCGGCGGCGGACTGGGGGCACAGCGATCCCCTGCTCACGAGGATCACGGCCGAAGCCATGCTCGACGCCGGATTCGACGAGGATGATGTCGACCGCGTCATGTGGCGCAACCCGCTCATGTTCTACGGGCAGTCGGGCAGGCTTGACCTGGACGGTTACAACGATGTGCAGGCCGCGGGGCTGTACGCCGGCAATTCGATCGCCCGCGGCGGTAGTTGAGGTAAATACGTCATGCGTCTGCACCACTCGGACTCCACCACCATCCACCTCGCCTACTGCACCAATGTGTATCCGGCGGAGACCCTCGACGGGATCACGGCCCAGCTCACCGAGCACGCGGAGCAGGTACGCCAGCACCTCGGCACCGACCTCGTCGGCCTCGGCCTGTGGCTCCCCGCCGACGTGGCCCACCACCTCGCCGACCACCCGGCCGACACCGACGCGCTGCGCCGGGACCTGACCGCCCGGGGCCTGGAGGTCGTCACCCTCAACGGCTTCCCCTACCGCGGCTTCCACACCCCCGTCGTCAAACGCGGCGTGTACTTCCCCGACTGGTCCGAGCCGTCCCGCCTGACCTTCACCCTCAACCTCGCCAAGGTGCTCTCCGGACTGCTGCCCGAGGACGCAGCCCGCGGCTCCATATCCACCCTGCCCCTGGCCTGGCGCACTCCCTGGACCGGTGTGCAGCGCTCCGCCGCCGCCCGGCACCTGGACGACCTGGCCGCCGGACTCAAGCAGATCGAGTCCGAGACCGGCCGCTCCATCCGCGTCGGCCTGGAACCCGAACCCGGCTGCGTCGCCGAGACCACCGCCCAGGCCGCCCGTGCCATCGCCGACGCCGACCACGAACGGGTCGGCCTGTGCCTGGACGCCTGCCACCTCGCGGTCCAGCACGAGGACCCGCCGAGCGCCATCGCCGCCCTCGTCGCCGAAGGGGTGCCCATCGTCAAGCTCCAGGCGTCCTCCGCCCTCGTCGCCGACACACCCGCCGACGCCGAGTCCCGCGAGGCGCTGCGCCCCTTCGCCGAACCCCGCTTTCTGCACCAGGTCCGCGAACAGCTCCCCGACGGCACCCTGCGCGGCTCCGACGACCTCGCCCCCGCCCTTGCGGGCGCCCTGCCCGGCGAAGCGCCCTGGCGCATCCACTACCACGTACCCCTGCACGACCAGCCCGAGCCGCCACTGCGCAACACCAGTGACTCCCTCCAGGAGACCCTGCGGGCGACCTTCGGCGGCGAGCGCGCCCTCACCGACCACGTCGAGGTCGAGACGTACACCTGGGACGTGCTGCCCGCCGGACTCCGGCCCACCGGGGCGGCCGGCATCGCCGCCGGGATCGCCACCGAACTCGAATGGACACATGGCGAGTTGATTCGTCTCGGCCTCACCGAGCATGCGGGAGCCACGCCATGACCACCCGCCAGGTCGCCGTCCTGTGCACCGTCGGCCTCACCCCCCGCCTCCTCGGCGAGATGCCGCACGTCGCGGCCATCGGACAGGAGGGCTTCACCGCCCGCCTCGACACCGTCTTCCCCGCCGTCACTGCCACCGTCCAGGCCACCCTCACCACCGGCCTGCTGCCCCGCGACCACGGGGCCGTCGGCAACGGCTGGTACCACCGCGACCACGGCGAGGTCATGATGTGGCGCCAGCACAACGCCCTCGTCCGGGGCGAGAAGGTGTGGCAGGCCGCGCGGAAACAGGACCCCGGCCACACCACCGCGTACCTGTGCTGGTGGTGGGCCATGGGCGCGGACGTCGACACCGTCCTGACGCCGCGACCCGTCTACCACTACGACGGCCGCAAGTCTCCCGACTGCTACACCGAACCCGCCGACCTGCGCGACGAACTCACCGCTCGCCAGGGTGAGTTCCCCCTCTTCCACTACTGGGGCCCGACCGCCTCCATCGCCTCCACGCGATGGATCGCCACGGCCGCCCGCCACGTCGTCGACACCCGCCGCCCCGACCTGTCGTTCATCTACGTGCCCCATCTCGACTACGACCTCCAGCGGTACGGCCCCGACAGCCCCCAGGCCGTGCGCGCCGCCCGCGAGGCCGATGCCGCACTCGCCCCGCTCCTCGGCGACCTGCGCGACCGCGGCACCACCGTCGTCGCCCTCAGCGAGTACGGCATCGGCCCGGTCTCCCGGCCCGTCGACATCAACCGCGCACTGCGCCGCGAAGGACTCCTCTCCGTCTACAGCCAGCGCGGCATGGAGTACCTGGACCCCTGCACCTCCCGCGCGTTCGCCGTGGCCGACCACCAGGCCGCCCATGTGTACGTCGCCGACCCCGCCGACATCCCGCGCGTCCGCGACGTCCTGAAACACACCGAGGGCGTCGACGAGATCTGGGACCGCACCGAACAGGCCGCCTACGGCATCGACCACCCCAATGCGGGCGAGCTGGTCGCCGTCGCCGAACCGGACGCCTGGTTCACGTACTACTACTGGCTCGACGACACCCGCGCCCCCGACTTCGCGCGCGGCGTCGAGATCCACCGCAAGCCGGGCTACGACCCGGCCGAGCTCTTCTTCGACCCCGCCGACAAGGCGGTGAAGGCGAAGGCAGCACTCACCCTGCTGCGCAAGAAGGCCGGGATGCGCGCACCGCTCACCGTGGTGCCGCTCGACCCGAGCCATGTCGGAGGCAGCCATGGACGGCTGCCCCAGGACCACCGGGACGGGCCGCTGCTGCTGTGCTCCGACCCGGGGCAGGAACGGGACCGCTACCACGCCACCGAGGTGAAGGAACTGCTTCTGCGCCTCAACGGACTGGCCTGAGACCGGCCGTATCGAAAGGATCGAGAGGAGGCCAGATGACACCTCGGCGGAACACCGCGATCAGCGAGGTGCGCATACCCCGACCGGCGCTCGAAGAGGTCGGCCGGATGCAGGAGTCGGGCGAGATCCATGTGTGGTGGTGGCCGCTCGGCACACGGACCGACCCGGCGGACTACGCCGTTCTCGACGAGGTGGAGCGGGGCCGGGCCCAGCGCTTCCACGCCGAGGCGGACGCGGCCGCGTTCACCGCCACCCGGGCCGGTGCCCGGCGGGCCGTGGCCGGGCTGCTCGGCGTCGAACCGGGAGAGGTCGGTTTCGGCCGGCGGATCTGCCCCGGCTGCGGCGACCGGGAGCACGGCCCGCCGGCCGTGTCCCACCCGCCGGTCCCGCTCGCGGTCAGCCTGTCCCGCACGGCGGGGGCCGGGGCCCTCGCGGTACGGGCGGGCCATTGGGTGGGCGTCGACGTGGAAGCCCTCCGGCCGGTCGAACCGGCCGGCCTGGCCGATGTGGTACTCACCGCCTCGGAGAGCGCACACGTCCTCGGTCTGCCCCCGGGCACGGCCCGGGACGCCGCCTTCCACCGGGCCTGGACCCGCAAGGAGGCGGTGGTCAAGGCCGTCGGTCTCGGCCTGCTGGGCATGGCGCTCAACGCACTGGACGTCAGTCCGGCGCAGGACGGGCCCGTGCGGGTGGTGCACCGCTACCGCGGTGAGGAATCGCGCTGGCAGGTGATGGACGTCGACATCGGCGACCGCTGGGCGGCCTCCGTGGCCCGTCCGGAGACCAGCCCCCTGGGCCCGGTGCACGTCCACGCCCCGGCGTGACGGCGGGCTTCGCGCCGCAAGAACACTCTTCTTGCGGCGCGAAGCCATGCCCGAGCAGGTGCCGGTGGCGCCACCTCGTGCGCGGCCCGCCGCGGTCCGGGCGCGGCACCGCGGTAGCGCCTCCGCCCAACGGCGAGCACCCGGTCAACTGCCCCAAACGGCCCCGAAATAGATGGAATATAGAAGTACGGACCACGCTCGACTCGATGCCATATACGCTCGAAAATCATCCCCCTGAGACCCGGAACCGCACTACGGAGAGGACAGGTCGCAACATGGTGACCGAGACGAGCCGCCCTTACCTCGACAACGGCCACAACACGGTCAACCGGGGGCATGCCCTTCGTCTGGCCGACGTGACCAAGGTGTACGGCAAGAACGGCCGCGGTGTCCGCGCCCTGGACGGGGTCTCCGTGGGGATCGAGCGCGGCTCCTTCACCGCGGTGATGGGCCCTTCGGGCTCCGGCAAGTCGACGTTCCTGCACTGCGCGGCCGGCCTCGACAAGCCGACCACGGGCCAGTCCTACATCGGGGACACCCAGCTCAACGACATGAACGAGACCCAGCTGACGAAGCTGCGCCGCCAGCGCATCGGCTTCGTCTTCCAGGCGTTCAACCTCATCCCCTCCCTGTCGGTCCGTCAGAACGTCGAACTGCCGCTGCGCCTCGCGGGCGAGAGCCTCGACAAGAACTGGCTCGACGAGATCCTCGGCCGTGTCGGCCTGGGTGGCCGGGCCGCCCACCGGCCCGCCGAACTCTCCGGCGGACAGCAGCAGCGCGTCGCCATCGCCCGCGCCCTCATCACCCGGCCCGACGTCATCTTCGGCGACGAGCCGACCGGCGCCCTCGACACCGTGACCGCCAAGGAGATCCTCTCCCTGCTGCGCGCCTGCGTGAACGAGACCGGCCAGACCGTCGTCATGGTCACCCACGACCCGGTGGCCGCCTCGTACGCCGACACCGTCTTATTCCTGGCCGACGGCAAGATCGCCGGCCGGATGGACGCCCCGACCGCCGACCTCGTCGCCGAGCGCATGACACACCTGGGAGCGTGGGCCTGATGCTGCGCTATGCACTGCAGACACTCAAGGCCAGGAAGGGCGGCTTCATCGGCGCCTTCCTCGCCCTGTTCTGCGCCGCCGCCCTGGTCACCGCCTGCGGCATCCTCCTGGAGACCGGTCTGCGCGGCACCATCGCCACCGAGCGCTACGCCGCGGCCCCGGTCATCGTCGGCGCCGACCAGAACGTCCACCAGACCACCATCAAGAAGAAGAAGGGCAAGGTCAAGGAGAAGCACAAGGCGAAGCCGCTGGCCGAGCGGGTCTGGCTGCCCGAGGGGACCACCGAGACCCTCGCCGGCCTGCCCGGTGTACGCAAGGCGGTGCCCGAGACGAACTTCCCGGCGTACGCGGTCGGCCCCCAGGGCCGGATCGTGCCGGGCATCGACGGCAAGCCGTCCTACGGACACGCCTGGTCCTCCGCCGCACTGACCCCGTTCGAGCTGACCGACGGCAAGGCACCCGTGGGCGCCGACGAGGTCGTCCTCGACCGGGAACTCGCGGCCCGCACCGGCCTCAGGACCGGCAGCAGCCTCGTCGTCCAGTCGACCGGCGCCCCGACCACGTACAAGGTCAGCGGCATTGCCGCAGCCACGGGCGGCGACCTGCACCAGCAGACCTCGCTGTTCTTCTCCGACGAGACCGCCCGCGAACTCTCCGGACGGGCCGGCCAGGTCGCGGCCGTCGGCCTGCTGCCCAAGCCGGGCGTCTCCGCGGGCGAACTCGCGGACCAGGCCAGGAAGGCCCTCGCCGGCGACGGCCGCAAGTACGCCGTCGCCACCGGTGGCGAACGCGGCCCCATCGAATTCCTCGACGCGGGCAAGGCCCGGGTCAAGCTCGTCTCCATGGGCGGCGCCATGGGCGGTACGTCGCTGCTCGTCGCGATCCTCGTCGTCGTCGGTACGTTCGCGCTCTCCATCCAGCAGCGGTACCGCGAGCTCGCCCTGCTGCGTGCCATCGCCGCGACCCCCAAGCAGGTCCGTCAGCTGATCGGCCGCGAGGCCCTGATCATCGGCGGCCTCGCGGGCGGCCTCGGCTCGGTCGTGGGCCTGCCCATCGCGTACTGGCTGCACAGCAAGTTCATCGACTTCAAGGCCATCCCCGACACCCTCGAACTCACCTTCAGTTTCGTGCCGTTCGCCGCCGCAGTCGGGGCGGCTCTGCTCGGCGCCTGGGTCGCGGCCCGCATCTCCGCACGCCGCACCGCCCGCATCCGCCCGGCCGAGGCCCTGTCCGAGGCGTCCATGGAACAGCGCCACTTCGCGTGGGGACGGCTCGGCGTGGGGATGCTCGTCCTGGCCCTCGGTATCGGTGTGGTCGTCCTGCTGGGCTTCCTGCGCACCGAACCGGCTTCGCAGCCCGTCACGTTCCTGTCCGTCGTGGTCCTCGCCGTCGCGGTCTCGCTGCTCGGCCCGGTCATCGCCCGGATCGCCGTCGCGGTCCTCGGGATCCCGCTCAAGTTCTCGCGCGTCGGCGGTCACCTCGCCACCGCCAACGCGCGGGCCAACGCCAAGCGGATGGCCGCTGCCGTCACTCCGCTGGTCCTGCTCATCGGCATGGCCTGCACCGTCCTGTTCGTGCAGACCACCATGGGCGACGCCGCCTCGGCCCAGGCCAAGGCCGGCAACAAGGCGGACTGGCTGGTCGCTTCGAACGGCCCCGGTGTCCCCGCCGAGGCGACGGACGCGCTGCGCGCCGTACCGGGCGTCACCCAGGTCACCGAGATCGTCCGGACCCAGGTCCGCGTCGGCCTCGACAAGTACCCGGCGCAGGGCATCTCCGCGCAGGGCCTCACCACGAACTGGGACCCGGACGTCTCCCAAGGCAGCCTCAAGGGCTTCGGGGACAAGAGCGTCGCGATGAGTGACGTCTCCGCCGACCACCTCGGCAAGAAGCCCGGTGACACGCTCAAGGTGACACTCGGCGACTCCACCGTGGCCGAGCTGAAGGTCGCCGCCGTCTACGAACGCGGCCTGGGCTTCGGCGACCTGACCATGTCGCACGACCTGGTCGCCCGGCACGTCGACAACCCGCTCGCCTCCTCCGTCCTCGTCAAGACGGCCGGTGACGGCAAGGCGGGCCGCGAGCAACTGGCCGGCGCGCTCAAGCGCTTCCCGGGCATCGGCGTCCTCGACCGCACCCAGGTCGACGACCTCCAGGCGGACGTGCAGCAGTCCAACGCCGAGGTCAACTACCTCGCCATGGGGCTGATCATCGCGTTCACCGCGATCGCCGTGGTCAACACCCTGGCCATGTCGGTCTCGGACCGCACCCGCGAGTTCGCCCTGCTGCGGCTCGTCGGCACGACCCGCCGTCAGGTGATGTCGATGCTCAGGATCGAGTCCGCCCTGATCGTCCTGGTCGCCGCGGTGCTCGGCACGGCCATCTCGCTCGCGGTGCTCACTGCCTTCAGCGTCGGGATGACGGGCGCCGCCCAGCCCTCCGTCGACGTGCCGAAGTTCCTCGGGGTCCTCGGCTTCGCCGCGGTACTCACCGCGGTGGCGACGCTGGTCCCCGGGCGTGTCGCACTCGGTGGACGCCCGGCGGACGTCATCAGCGCCCGCCAGTAAGCCGCACCACGCCAACCCCTCAGGGGTGTACGGAAGCCCAGCTCCCGTGCACCCCTGAATGCTGCACGGAAGCTCAGGTGCACCCCTCGAACGCTGTACGGCGCGGCGCACGCGAACGGCCGAGGGGCCGGCCCCCTGGGCGGGGGCCGGCCCCTCGGCCTGCCTGTCGGACACGGATTTTGCGTGCGTGGCCCCGTTCAGCCGAGAACCGCGCCGTTGCCCGCCCGGTCCACCCGGCTGCGCCGGTGGTCCAGGTGCGCGTACACCCGGTGCAGCCAGCGGTCCGCACCGTCGTAGGACGGCGTGAACGACGTACGGCCGTGCACCGCGAGGCGGTTGTCGACGACGGCCAGGTCACCGACGCGCAGCGACAGCGCCGACATCGTCCCCATGAAAGCGTCCCGCAGCTCCGCCATGGCCTGCCGGGCCTCGTCGTCCAGCGGATGCGTGGCGGAGAAGTCCACCAGCACATTGGGGTCCACCGGGTCGCCGTTCAGCACCGCGTGGGCGGGCGTCACACTGCCCAGGGCGTCGAAGGAAGGCGGCGGCTCGGTCAGGAACCGCGGCTCGGAGAGCACCGTCCGCGCCTTCGCGGAGAGCAGCGGAAGCGCCCGGCGGACGGACGACGTGCACAGCTTCGCATCGCCCGTCGGGTCCTCCCGCACACACAGCAGACCGACAAAATCCGGGCGGTTGTCGTGGAATGCGTTCTCGATGTGGAGTTCGAGGAGAACGGAACCCGCATTGCTCTGCGAAGTTTCGCTCCCCGGTACGGGAACGACATTCTGCACGAGAGCGCCGGTCTTTTCGTTACGGAACGCTATGACCTCTCCGAGGTGGAGCATCGCGGTGGTGACGACGGAAGCGGCAATGGTGGGAACGCGCTCCGCCGACCCCCTCACGGCCGGAGTCGGAAGCAGCGGGTCGTCCGCCACCACCGGCAGGTTGCGCAGCAGCAGCACCCCGTCGGGGCCCGCGTCGTGACGGAACGCGCGCAGCGCCACGAGCATCCGGTGCGGAAGCTGCACAGAGGCATCACGTGCGGCGTCCAGCCAGCGGAGATCGTCGATCCTGCCGTCCGCGAACCCCTTCGGGGTCAGCTGCTCGGCGACGGCGAGGAGTGCGTTCTGCTCGGCCTCGGTCAGTTCCACGACGGTGCCGGCCGCTGCTGCCGAAAGCGGCAGGGAAAGCGTATGGGTCTCGGACATGTGGACATTCCTTGGATCGGTCGGAAATTACCGTCCCAGTTTCCGAGGAAGTGCTATAGCGGCCCTACGGAGAATTCGTGCCCGGTGCATATAGATGGCCCGTAGCCGCCGGGCGGACGATCGCACCGTGGCATTTCTGTCCGCACGGTCGGCCGGGCGGAGGAACCGAAGGCCACGAGGAACCGGGAGAGGCCGACAAGGACCATGAAGGAATGGAGGCAGTCCATGGCGTTCGTACACGGAACACCGAAGAGCACCGGGACCCGGCAGCCTTCCCGGGAAGCGCCCGGGGTACCGGATCTCGCCGGTACGGCCCATGTCTGGTGGTGGCAGCCGCCGCAGCGGGTCGTCCCCGACGACCTCGCCCTGCTCGGCACCGACGAATTCCACCGCGCGCTCGGCCTGCTGGCCGAGCGGGACGTGGCAGCCTTCGTGCACACGAGGGCCGGGGCGCGTCGCGCGCTGTCCGAACTACTGCTCCTGGCACCGCAGTCCATCGAGCTGGGCAGGCGCCAGTGCCCCGGCTGCGGGGACTTCGGGCACGGCCCGCCGGTGATCGAGCACCCCGAGGTGCCGTGGGCGATCAGCCTGTCCCGCACCGCGGGATGCGGTGTCTTCGCACTCGGTGACGGACCCGCCATCGGTGTCGACGTCGAAGCGGTACGGCCCATGCGCCAGACCTCGCTGTACGACTCGGTGCTGACCGACAACGAACGCGCCCACCTGGTGTCGCTGCCGCCCGGACCGGTACGTGACGCGGGGTTCCACCGCGTCTGGACGCGCAAGGAAGCGGTCGTGAAGGCGGTCGGGCTGGGGCTGGTGGGCACCGCGCTGAACCAGCTGGAGACCTGGCCGGCCCGTCACGGGCCGGTCCGCGTCCTGCACACGCACTCCGGCCGCACCACCGTCTGGTCGGTGCAGGACCTGCGGCTGGGCGACCGGGTCGCCGCCGCCATCGCACGTCCGCCCGGCGGCGCTCCCCCCGGGCCCGTTCACATCCACGCCGTACCCGGCCCGCCCGGCGAGGCCGGTACGCCCCACACCGAAGGAAGTCGACCGTCATGACGACACAGCCCCTGGAGACCGCCCCGGTGGCTCAGACCGTCCCAGCACCCCGGGCCGCCCACGCCGACCGCCCCGGATTCTCCGGACTCGCCGGGAGAGCCGCCGAGATCACCGGAGCCGATGGGCTCACCGACCGCGGCCTGCCCTCCGACGGCCTCAGGGAGCTCGACGACACCGAACTGACCCGATACTTCGCCGGGCTCGCCGCCGCCGTCGAGCAGGCGGACCCAGGGCCCGCCGCACGCGGCGGCTGGGAGGAGCGCGAGCGCGTCCGGGTCTCCGTCTGGGTCCGCACCGCCTACGAGCACCCCCTGTCCGCTGCCGTGTTCGGCCGCCCCGGCGGCAGGGTCGCCCACGAGGCGCGGGCCGCCCAGGCCGCCGAGCTCGGCTTCCGTATCGATGTCGGCCGGGGCCGCGCCGTTCCGGCAAAACCTTCCGCCGAAGTCCGGGCTGTCGCCGCGGTCGCCGCGATGTGGGCGGTCACCGCGACCGCTTTGGCCTCCGCCGACCGGCCGCCCCGCGAACGCGTCGTCGCCGACGCGTGGACCGTGGTCCGCGAGACCATCGCCCCCGTACTCGTCCCCGAGATACCCACGTACTCCTGGACGCGCGGAACGTGGTGACGCCACGGACCACGGCGGCTCCCCGGCGAGCGACGCAGACGGCTTTCCCCCGGCCACCGCGGTCACCCGACCGCGGTGGCGCTGTCGTGCGCGGCGGGGAAGCGCCGGGCGGAGGTGACGGGGCCCACGGCGGCCGGATCCTCAGGAGTCAGCGACGCCGCGTACAGGAGGACCAGCTCATGGCACCGGTACAGCGGCAGCCCCTGGGCATCGAGCCCCGAGAGGTCGAGGAGCGCGCTGTCCACCAGCGACTCCAGCACCCGTTCGGCCTCGTCCTCCGACATCGCCAGACGCACCGAGGCGTCCCGCGCCGAGAACGGCTCCGTACCGGCACCGGCCAGCGCCCCGAGTGCCGGCGGGCCCTCGGCGGCCATGCGCCGCACCGACGGCAGCAACGCCCTCCGTACATCCAGATCACCGAAGGACAGCTCGGCGAGCCGTTCCGCCGGGTCCGCGAGCCGGTCCGCGAGCCTGCTGGCCGGCCACGACGGCCGTGCCGCGAGACGGGCCCCCACCACGGCGAGCGCCAACGGCAGCCCTCCGCAGTACGCGACCAGGTCGTCGGCGGCATCCGGGTCGTCCCTCAGCCGCTCCTCGCCGGCCGCTGCCACCAGCATCGCCAGGGACTCGTCGTCGTCCAGCGGCGCGAGGGCCACGGTGTCCGCCCCGGCCACCCGGGCCAGCCGGGCCCGGCTGGTGATCAGCACGGCCGCCTGCGGGCTCGCGGGCAGCAACGGTGCCACCTGGAGGTCGCCGACCGCGTCGTCGAGGACGACGAGGAGCCGCTTGCCGGATGTTCGCGCACGGTAGAGCCGGACCAGCTCGTCGCGGTCGAGGGCCCGCGGGGGGCTCTGGTCGAGACCTGTCTCGCCGAGCGCCCGCAGCAACCGCACCAGCACCTCGCCGGCGTCCTTGGGCGTACCGTCGGGATGGCACAGCTCGACGAAGAGCAGGCCGTCGGGGAAATGACCGGAGCTCTCCTCGGCGGCCCGCACCGCGAGCGCGGTCTTGCCCACGCCCGCCATCCCGGTCACCAGCAGGCGCCGGGGACGATTCGTCTCGGCCGCCAACCGCGCGGTCAGCAGGGACAGTTCAGCGGATCGTCCGATGAACTCCCCTTCCGCGGCAGGAAGCATGTTGGGTACATCGGACCGCCCCCGCGCTGCCCCTGCACCTCGCAAACCCAACTCCCCGCCCAGCACGGCCTGATACGTAGCCCCGAGCGCCTCGCCCGGGTCCACCCCCAGCTGCTCGACGAGCACCTTGCGTCCCTCGTAGTACGTCTGGAGGGCATCGGCCTGCCGGTCGCACCGGTACAGCGCGGTCATCAACTGGGCACGCAGCCGTTCCCGCACGGGATGCTCGGCGACGAGACCCGTCAGCTCCGCCGTCACCTGCTCGTGCATGCCCAGCGCGAGATCCGCCTCGATGCGGTTCTCCAGCGCCAGCATCCGCGCCTCCTCCAGCTGCGGCAGCTCGGCCTCCAGGAGGAACTCGGTCACGTTCGACAGGGCCGGCCCACGCCACCACCCGAGTGCCTCCGTCAGCAGGGCCTGCGCGTCGGCGTAACGCCGCTCCCGCAGCGCCGCACGGCCGAGCCGGTCGAGCCGTTCGAACTCGACGATGTCGATACGAGCCCCGGGCGCCCGGAGAATGTACCCGGGCTGCCGCCGTACGATCTCGACCTCGTCGCCGAGCAGCTTGCGCAGCCGCGACATGTACGTATAGATCTGCGCGCTCGCGGTGACCGGCGGGTCCCACCCCCACAGCAGCGCGCCGAGCCGGGAGTCCGAGACGACCCGCCCGTGCGCGAGCAGCATCGCGGCGAGGACCGTGTGCACCTTGGAACCGGACAACGCGATCCAGTCCCCGTCACGCCGGGCCTCCACCGGCCCGAGAATCCGGAAGTCCATGCGGCAAACCCCTTTCAGGTCTGAGCGTCCTGCATGGAATCCGAAGGTAGGCGGCGCCCTTATCCATGAGTTATCGCCGACGACCGAAGGCCGATACCGTCCCCTGAACCGCGCGTCCTGGGCGTGGTACGAGCCTGCCCGAGCTGGTCACCGACGGGCACCCGGATGCACAAATGATTCGCCCGGTCAGTTGCGCCGGTGCACGGCGCGGCCCTCGGCGGCCGTCTTCAGGTCGTGCAGCCATGCTTCGAGGCCCTGGCGGAGGATCTTCGTCGCGGTGGGCACGTCCGCGTCGACCTGGGCGCCGGTATGGGTCTCCTCGGTGCTCACGCGGACGCCGCCTCCGACCGCGGTGAAGTTCCATACGTGGACGCCGTCGATGCGCAGTCCTTCACCGATCGCGGGGCCGGTCCAGCGGATGCAGGAGTTGGGTGCGATCTGCCCGACGGTCGAGGTGATCTCCAACTCGGTCGCCGGAGTCGCGGGGTTGGGGGGTATCGGGGTCGTCCACCGGAACGCCGAGTTCGCCCGGAGGGGGCCGTGGTCGAGGCGTTCCGCGGTCTTGACGGCGGCCTGCCAGGACGGCCAGCGCGCCACGTCCGTCTGCAGTTTCCAGACGGTGCGCAAAGGTGCGTGGATCAAGGTCTCGGTCCTGTGGCGAACACGAGCGTCGGGATCGACGCCTTCCCCCCGGCAGGTGAGGGACGTGCCGGGGTGACGGTGAGCGGCTCCGGCGGGAGCGGCAGCAGTGCCGAGGACGGCGAGGGCGAGCGGGACGGTGAACAGGGCGGTGCGGATGCCGGGCATGGTGTTCCCCTCGTCGGTTGCCGGGCGGGAGCTGTCTGTGGAGTGCGCTCCGGCTGTCGGACGGTTGTCCGTCCTCGGACTGGGCGGCGAGCGGGCGTGCCGCACGGCGCACCCCGAACGAGCTAGAAGATTTCGTGTTCGTTAGAAGTTATAACTGTGCTTTCGGTGCAGGGTCAAGGTGTTGCGTGATAGGTTCTAACGAAACCTTGAAGATGTAGCAGGGCGAACAGGGAAGGCAGCGGACCGTGGGGGAGCCGGATCCGAAGACCCCGCGAGAGCGCTATCGCGCCCAGGTCCGCGCGGAGATCAAGGAACACGCCTGGGAACAGATCGCCGCGGCAGGAGTGCCCGCGCTTTCCCTCAACGCGGTCGCCAAACAGATGGGCGTGAGCGGCCCCGCGCTCTACCGCTACTTCGCCGGCCGCGACGAACTGATCACCGAGCTCATCCGGGACGCGTACCAAAGCCTCGCCGACACCTTCCGCGCGGCCTTCGCCGCCGGCGCCGACGTGGGCGGGCTGGCGCACGCCCTGCGCGAATGGGCCCTGGAGGATCCCCAGCGCTACTTCCTCATCTACGGCACCCCCGTGCCCGGGTACCACGCCCCCGAGGACACCGTCAGGGTCTCCGACCAGATCATGACCACCCTGCTCGACGCCTGTGCGGCCCTCACCCCGGACGGCCCCGCGACCCCGCTCGACGCCCACCTGGAAGAACACCGGGACTGGGCCGACGGCCACCCCGCCCCGCCCGCGACTCTTCACCGGGCCCTGGCCTTCTGGACCCGGCTGCACGGCGTCCTGTCCCTGGAACTCGCGGGTCACTTCAGCGGAATGGGCATCGACCCCGCTCTGCTCTTCGCGGCCGAACTCGATGACCTGCTCACGCAGCGGGCCTGACGTCACCCGTCCACCGGCCGAGAACGGGCCCGCGGAGCGATTGCCGCGCTGCGCTGGACCTATGCGCCGCTCGGCCCCCGTACCAGCTCTGCCATCACGGCCGGCGGCAGCGACGGGTTGGCGGCAGCCGCTTCCACGACTTGCCAGCCGTCGTCGGCGAGCAGTTCGACGATGACCGGCGGCGGGAGGGCCGGGTGCCCGGCGGCTATGGGCCGTGCCCGGCTGTCCGCCAAGCAGACGAGCAGCGCCGGACCCGTTGCGTTGCCGTGCCGGGCGATCTCGCGGAACACCTTGTGCACCGGCGGTACGTGTGCGGCCAGGTCCTCCAGCAGTGCCGGCGGCGCGTCCGGGTTGGCTGCCACCTTGGCGACGACCCGAACCCCGTGCCGTTCGACCATGCTGCGCAGCCGGGTCTCCGAGAGGCCCGGGTGGGGAGCGATGGCCTTGACCACCTTCGCGTCGGGGTCGGCGGCCAGCACGTCACGGATCCCGGCCGGCAGATCGCGCCGCTCGGCCAGAAGCATGCGTAGAGCCGGATTCGACGACCTGGACAGCTCCTCGACCTCGGCGGGGGAGGCGGCTGCGATCCTCGGCAGCAGGGTCGGGCCGATCTTGACGGCGCCGGCCAGGCGGGAGAGCACGTCGAGGGGCACGCGCGGGTTGTGTGCGAGAGCGCGCTGCACGTCATGGCCACGATCGGTCGCCAGCCTACGGATCAGGGCGTCGTCGATCGCCGGGTTCCCGGCGAGGTCGGCTCGAACACCCGGCACAGGGTCGCCGGCGAGCCGTTCCCCCACCTCCGGTGGCAGGTCGGGGCGGGCGGCGAGTCGGCAGCGCAGCAGTGTCGAGGGATGGTCGGCGAACCGGACGACGGCTTCGGCCGGCGTGGCCGGGTTCCCCAGTGCCAGCATCGCTGTCTCATGGACAGTGGACTCGTGGTAACCCGCACACGTGGCACCGGACCGCAGATCGCAGTCGAGCCGCGGACACTGCGGATCGTGCACGAACGGCGTCTCCTCGTTGTCGCAGACCAGGCACCGCTGCGCCGGAGGCAACCCGTCGCCGGTGATCAGCATCGCCAGCACGTCCGGTGGCGTCGTCTCGTTGGCCGCCACCGCCCGGCGGACCTCGGCATGCGGATGCCGCGCAAGCCGCGCTGCCATGTCCGGCGTCGTCCACGACGCAAGCTCCGCGACGACCCGTACGTCCGAGTCCGCGGCGAGCATCTCCACCACATCGGGCGGGAGTCCGGGACAGGCGGCCAGCCTCTCCCGGCGCTCGGCCTCCGGATCCGACGCGAAGAACCGTGCCCACTCCGGGGCACCGGAACGCTCGTCGAGCAGGGCGAGCGCGGCATGCGGCTGCGCCACGGGATCGACCTCGGCGGCGGTCAGCAGGCCCTCGTACACGAGCCGGACAGCGATCTCCTCGACCTGCGAAGCGAGAGCAACCGCCTGCGCACGGCTGAGCCCGGCGCGACCGGCGAGCCTCTCGGCCATGTCCGTGTCCGCGACCGCGATCAGCCGGTCGACCAGCTCGGAGGGAAGGGCCGCATTGGCGGCGAGCCCGCACAGTACATGGTTCACAGGGAACATCCTGCCCGGACCGTGGCCGGCTGCCCGGTGAATTTCCGCGTCGACGAGTTCTCGGCGCCCCGGCCACTCACCCCCTCACACGTCATGGCGACTGCTCGGGGGCGGAACAGTGGTGGTCGGGCGCCAGGCGCCGGAGCGCCGAGGGCTTCTCATTCCTGCCGTGCCCCGAGCCGCTCGGCAAGGAAGGCGATGATTTCGTCCCGGGCCTGCAGAGTGGGGTGGCCGTCCTGGTCGACGAGGTGCGCCGTGACGACGCTGTGGGCACAACCGACGACATCACGGAAGAAGGGCGGTGGGTCCGTGTTCGCCGTCCCGGCTTCGAGCACGCGGCCGTCGAAGGCGTCCCCGAGCAGTGCTCGGTAGGCCGCGAACCGCCGGCCGGTGCACCACCTGTCGTTGTCGAAGCGGTAGGCGAGAACCGACAATCCGTCCCGCGCCACGCGTTCGGCCACGGCGGCGGCGTCTTCGTCACTGATCTCCAGACCGCCGGCGTCGTCCAGCGGAAGCGACGGATGGTTCACCACTGGTGCGACGACAGCGGGTTCGAGCGCCATGGTCAAGGCGAAGTTGCCGGTAAAGCACAGACCGACGGCGCCGACGCCGGGCCCGCCTCGCTCGGCGTGCGCCAGGCGGGCGAGGCCGCGCAGCCATGTGACGACGGGGCTGGTACCGCCACCGGCAAACGCCCGGAACTCGGCGCTGACACACGCGCGTCGAACGATGGTCTCCTGTGCGCCGGCGAGCGGATAGGCACCGTCGACGCCGAAGAGAGAGGGCATGTACACGGAGAAGCCGGCATCGCGCACCCAACGCGCGAACCGAGCGACGTCGGGGCTGATACCCGGCATCTCGGGCATGAGGACGACTGCCGGTCCCGACCCGGCCATGTACACGGTCTTGTCGACGTCATCGATGCTGACGACCCTCCGTGAGAAGTCGTCCAAAGGGTCGTTCCGTCCTCGCATGGTGGTCATGATCGGGATGATGGTGCACGGCCGCTCTTCCTGAGAAGCGGCGGCATCGCCATGTTGCCCGGTAATATCGCCACCTGTTCCCAAGGAAGGTGCCGGAGGGGCGGCATGAGTCCGCTGCGAGTTGGTGTGCTGGCCTACCCCGGCTGCTTCGCTTCGGAGGTGTTCGGAGTCCCCGACCTCCTGGCGATGGCCACTCACGTCGCCGCGGCACAAGGGTCGGTTCGGCCGGCCTACGAGGTCTCGGTCATCTCGCCGCGGCGACGGGTGATCGCGTCCGGCGGCTCGGCCATCGACGTCTCGGCGGTTCGCCCGGTGGACGTTCTGATCGTGCCGGGCTTCGAGCTCTCGCCCACGCTCGATCTCGACGCGACACTCGCAGACCTGGGACCGGAGGTAGCGGCGATTCGATCGCAGGCGGCTTCGGGAACCGCTGTCGTATCGATCTGCGTGGGCGCCTTCCTCGCCGCTGAAGCCGGGCTCCTCGACGGGCGCGAAGCCACCACGTCCTGGTTGTTCGCGGACCGGTTCGCCCGCCGGTACGCCGATGTTCGCCTTTGCTCGGAGAAGTTGGTCGTGACCGACCAGGGGGTGACGACCACAGCGGCCTTCAGCGCCATGTACGACTTCGCGCTGCAGTTCATCCGCGAGCACGACGGTCCCCGCGTCGCCCGCAGCATCGCGCGCATCGCGCTGGTCGATGACGCACGCTCCACGCAGGCCCCCTACGTCGACTCGCGGCTCATCCCCACTGCGGGCGGTGAGTTCTCGCTCGGCGTCAAGCGATGGCTCGACCAGAACCTCGGCACTCGCTATGACCTGCCCGCCCTCGCCCAGGAGTTCCACGTAAGCACGAGAACCATGCTCCGTCGCTTCGGCGACGAAGCCGGCGAGACGCCACTCACGTACCTTCAGACGGCCAGGGTGCGTCGAGCCAGACATCTGCTGGAGACGACCGACAGGACCGTCGCAGGCATCGCCGCCGATGTCGGGTACCTCGACCCCGGGACGTTCAGTGGCATCTTCACCAGACACACGGGCCGGCGGCCGGGGGAGTACCGCGCGATGTTCCGTCGTCGCCGCGACAGGTAGCGCACCCCGCACCGCTGCGCTGCCGCCAGGGCCTTCCTCGTGATCAACCCACCGTGTCTCATTGACGGGGCGGTCGGCTGATCCGGTCGACGCCCCGTCAGCTCCTGCGCACGCCCGGGGCAGGCGCAACGCCATGAGCGGTGTGCGTGACCGAGGACCGCACGCCGAACCACTGCTCGGCGCCGTACTCCTCGAACCGCTCCAGCTCGGTGAACCCCAGCTTCGCCGCGAGGCGCATCGAGCGGTCGTTGGCGGTCTGGGTGCAGAGCACCACCCGCTCGCCGGGAAGCGCGTCGGCGAACCAGTCGAGTGCCGCTGCGCAGGCCTCGGCGGCGTACCCGTATCCCCATGCCTCCGGCAGGAACAGGTAGCCGATTTCCGCTTCCCCGGCATCCGGACGGACGAGACCCGGACGCTCCGTGTCGCGCCGATCGAGCGTGACCATGCCGATCACCGCTCCGTCGAGATCGATCACGAAGAGGCCGGGGCGTCGCCCGGGCACCTCGGGCACCGTGCGTTCGAGCTCATCACGCGGTCGAGAGTCACCGATGTAGGTGCCCACCTCCGGCGAGGCGAACAGCTCGATGAACGCCGCACGGTCCCGGGCCTCGGGCGCGCGGAGTACGAGCCGCTCGGTCCTGATCGGGGCAGGTGGCCAGGCGACGGGTCCGAGTTCAGTCATGGCGGGCAATCTAGTGCAGCCCGCCGGGCAGGAGCCTGGGACGACCACGGACAGCAGAGGCGAGGCGGATCTTTGTGGGCAGCCTGCCGCAGGGCCTGCCGGCCCGATGGTGTGGTCTGCCGGTTCGCCTGCTTGTGGCCCTCGGAGGCCGGCGTGGCCGGTACCTTCAACGCCTCTGCCACCCCAACTGAGGGCCACCGCACACCAGTCCCTCCTTACGGGGTGGTGGCATCGAGCCAGTCGTCGACGGTGACGACGTCCGCCCACTGGGGGAACAGTTTCTCGGTGAGGAACCGGTGAACCTCGGCGTCGGTGTCCAGGCAGGCATCGGCGAGGACGGTGAGGCCGAAGTCCAGGTCGTTGGCCTGGCACAGGGTGTGCAGCACCACGGCGCTGGTGGCGATGCCGGTGAGGACGAGGCTGTCGATGCCTTGCGCCCTGAGCACCACGTCGAGGTCGCTGCCCGAGAACGCGCTCGCCCGTCTCTTGGTGACCACCACCTCGCCCGGCCGGGGCGCGATATCGGGGTGGATTTCGGTGCCGGGGTCGCCCTCGACATGGAGCCCGGCTCGCGCGACGGCGGTGAGTGCCCTGTTGCGCGGGCCGACTTCCGGAAAGCCCGGGCGCAATGCGATGACCACGTAGATGACAGGAATGTCTGCCGCCCGGGCACCGTCGATCGCCTTGCGCAGGCGCGGCAGGTATCCGGAGCCGTCGTCGGCGATGTCCACGACGGCTCGCTGGACGTCCATCACGAGAAGGGCGCTGCTCATACGGTCTCCAGGAACGATGGCGGTTCGGCGCTGAAGCGTGCCGGATTCTCCATGCTCGGGTGGCGCACGGACGCCGGCACCGTGGCAGTGTGCCCCGCCGGGGACGGGTTTCGCCAGGCGGTCTGCCACGGCGAGATGGTCCGGCGCACTGCTGATCGCGCACTCGGGGACGCCGCTCCCGGGCGGGCGCTCCCGCTCGGCGTCGACCGGTACCGGATGCTCCGCCTGCCCGGCCGGTGCGAGTCCGAGGGGCCCTCGGCTTCACCATGACCATCGAATGGTCGGTCTCAACCACGACCTCCGGCACGCCTGTTGAGGTCCTGCCGCCAGGACCGGGGAGCACTCGCGCCCCGAACGGGCCTCGAGGTCGCGAGCGCGGCCTCGAAGCTCGTTCTGCCGCCGAGACGGCAAGCCGCCCGGACAACCGACCTTTCAGCGCCGTGACGCGCGAAGGGCACCCCGGACCGCGCCTCGGCACCCGGTCAGCGGCGAGCGAGGAGTTCGAGCGTGTCGATCACACGGTTCGAGAAGCCCCACTCGTTGTCGTACCAGGCGACCACCTTGACGTGGCGGCCGTCGACGCGGGTGAGGGCCGAGTCGAAGATCGACGAGGCGGGATTGCCCGTGATGTCGGAGGACACGAGCGGGTCGTCCGAGTACTCGAGGATGCCGGCGAGCGGCCCCTGCGCCGCGGCGCGGTACGCCGCCAGCACGTCGTCGCGCGTCACGTCGCGAGCGACGGTCGTGTTGAGCTCGACGATCGAGCCCACCGGCACCGGTACGCGGATCGAGTCGCCCGACAGCTTGCCGTCGAGATTCGGCAGCACCACGCCGATCGCCTTGGCGGCGCCGGTCGTGGTCGGCACGATGTTGACGCCGGCGGCCCGGGCGCGACGGGCGTCGCGGTGCGGGCCGTCCTGCAGGTTCTGCTCCTGCGTGTAGGCGTGCACCGTCGTCATGAACCCGTGCTCGATACCGGCGAGTTCGTCGAGGACCGCGGCCAGCGGCGCGAGCGCGTTGGTGGTGCAGGAGGCGTTCGAGACGATCGTGTGCAGGTCCGGGTCGTAGGCGTCGGTGTTGACGCCGAACGCGAGTGTGACGTCCGCGCCGTCCGACGGCGCGCTGACGAGGACCTTCTTCGCGCCCGCTTCGAGGTGTGCACGGGCGGCCTTGGCCGAGGTGAAGCGGCCGGTGGCTTCCAGGACGATGTCGACGCCGAGTTCGGCCCACGGCAGCTGCGTCGGCTCGCGCTCGGCCAGCACCGTGATCCGACGGCCGTCGACGACGAGGGCGTCCCCCTCGACGGTCACCGGACGCCCGAGCCGACCGGCCGTGCTGTCGTAGGCGAGCAGCCGGGCGAGCGTGGCGGGCTCGGTGAGGTCGTTGACGGCGACGATCTCAAGGGTGCTGTCGCGCTCCAGTAGCGCCCGCAGCACATTGCGTCCGATACGGCCGAATCCGTTGATGGCGATGCGAGTCATGTGGGTGTCCCTTCCGTTCGCCACCAGGCTCTCCCGCAGGTCACGCCGCTGACAGTGGCGTGATCGCCATGGTTCAAAAGGATCCCGCCATTCCGCCGTCCACGGTCCCGAACGATCCCGTCACCCAGGAGCCCGCCACCCGGTGCCGGGCCAGCTACTCGCCCCTGGTGAAGGTGGTCCGGTACTCGCTCGGGGTGGTGCCCAGGATGCGCTGGAAGTGCAGGCGCAGGTTCGCGCCGGTGCCGAGCCCGACATCGGCGGCGATCTGTTCGACGCTGCGCTGCGACAGCTCAAGCAGTTCGCGGGCCCTGTCGACGCGTGCGCGCATCACCCACTGCATCGGCGTGTAGCCGGTCTCCTCGACGAAGCGCCGGGAGAACGTGCGCGGCGAGACCCCGGCCTGCCGCGCCAGGATGTCGAGGGTGAGGGGCTCGCCGAGCCGGTGCAGCGCCCACTCGCGCGTGGCGCCGAAGCGCTCGCCGAGCGGCTCCGGCACGCTGCGCGGCACGTACTGGGCCTGGCCGCCGCTGCGGTAGGGAGCCGCGACGAGACGTCGGGCCGCGTGGTTGGACGCGGCCACTCCCAGCTCGCCGCGCAGGATGTGCAGGCACAGGTCGATGCCGGAGGCGGCGCCGGCCGAGGTGAGCACGCTGCCCTCGTCGACGAACAGGACATTCTCGTCGACCTGGATGAGCGGATGCCTGGCCATGAGTGCTCGTGTGTAGTGCCAGTGCGTCGTGGCGCGCCTGCCGTCGAGCAGTCCCGTGGCGGCGAGCGCGAAGGCACCCGTCGAGATGGCGGCGAGCCGTGCGCCGCGTGCGTGGGCGGCGATCAGCGCGTCGACGACGGGCTGCGGCGGATCTTCGCGGTCCGGGTGCCGGTAGCCGGGGACGAAGACGATGTCGGCCCAGGCAAGCGCGTCGAGGCCATGGGCGACGGAGTACGACAGGCCGTCGCCGCCGGTCACGAGACCGGGGGTCGATCCGCACACCCGTACCTCGTACGGCATGCTCACCCGAGTCGTGAAAACCTGCGCCGGAATGCCGACATCGAGCGGCTTCGCACCTTCCAGTACAAGGACGGCGACGCGATGCAAGGGGGAGGCGGGCATGGGAAAGAGGTTACGTGGGGTGCGACCCCGGTACGGGCGGGGGCGGCCGGCCTCCTGGTGATCACGTGATATCGACGAGGGCCGACCAGGTGTCCGGGCCGACGATGCCGTCGCCGGCGAGGGAGCGGTCGCGTTGGGAGGAGGTCACTCGTGCGGCGGTCGCGGGGCCGAATCCGGCGTCGACGCGTACCCGCGGGCGGTAAGCAGGAGCTGGAGCGCGGCACGGCGCACTCGGCGGAAGCGTCCGGATGACCGAACGGTCCTCAACGCGATCGCAGGCCCGCCCGGGACGGGCCTCACGAAGATGCCGACCTGAACAACAGACCGAAGGTCGGGCCTCTTGCGCGCGGAAGCCTCCTACTTCGTCACAGCGTTCAACGCGTTCACGAGCCCTCGCCCGTAGAACCCGTTGTGGTTCTTCGGCCCCTTGCACACGGCGTCGATCCTGCCGTCGGAGTCGATGTCGTACGGGTTCGTGCACGGTGTGGCGTCGGCCTCGGAGTACAGCAGGGCCTTCACCTGGCCGGCAGTGGCGTGCGGGTGCGTCGACTTGATGAGGGCGGCGACCCCCGCGACGTGCGGGGAAGCCATCGACGTGCCCATCTTGAAAGCCCACTCGCCGCCGGGCATCGTGCCGAGGATCCGACCATTGGTGGCGGGCGCGGCAGGGGGCTGGTAGAGGGGGTCGTCGCCTCCGGGAGCGGCGACGTCCACGACGTTCAGCCCGTAGGTGGAGAACGACGACTTGATGCCTTTCGCACCGGTCGCGGCCACGGTCACGACACCGGGCAGCTGGGTCGGTATGTCCAAGCACTTGTGCGGGTCGATCACGCGGTCGCCCGGCGTGCCGTCGTCCGGGGAAGCAGGGTCGGTGATGGAGTCCGCGTCCAGGTCGTGGCGCTCGTTGCCCGCCGCCGCGACGTTGACCGTGCCCTTGCGCTCCGCGTACTGCGAGGCCCGGGTGACGGCGTCGACGAGCGCCCTCTGGTCCGGGTCGTCGAGGCAGTTGAACTTCCAGGGGTCGGTGTAATAGCTGTTGTTGGTGACGTCCACGTCGTGCTCGGCCGCCCAGACGAAGCCGCAGACCACGGCCTCCGCGTAGATGTAGTCCTCGGGGGTGGACACCTTGATGCCGGCGACCTGGACGCCGGGGGCGACGCCGGTCATGCCGATGCCGTTCCTGGCTGCCGCGATCACACCCGCGACATGCGTGCCGTGGGCGCTCCCCGGCGACACGCCCGGCCGCCACGCCCCGTACGTGGTGTCCGGCTTGCCCGACATGCAGTTGACGGAGGCCTCGCGGTTGAAGTTCGGGGCGAGGTCGGGATGCCCGTCGTCCACGCCGGTGTCGATGACGGCGACCGTGACGCCGCGGCTGCCGAGCGTCTTCTCGTGCGCCTTGTCCGCCTTGATGGCGGGCAAGTCCCACTGCGACGACTCCAGTGGGTCCCGGCCGTCGGCCGCCCGAACGCCGGTGACCGCCTTGGTGCCGAGCACCTTCGTCGTGCCGATCTCGGCCCTCGGCTGTGCGGCAAGGGGCGCGTTGCGGGTGACACCGGCCGACTGCACGCCCTGAACCCTGCGGATGGTCCGGGCGAAGCCGGGGTTCGAGGAGTGGACGACGATCACGCCGATCCGGTCGTACGAGATCACGATGGTGCCGCCCGCTGCGGTGACGGCCCTCTTCACCGCAGTGGACGGGCCTTGTCCGGCAGCTACGTTGACGATGTAGCTGAGGGAGGTCGCATCGGCGGCCGTGACCGTCGGGGCCGTCTCGGCCGCCGACGCCGTGACGTCGGGCAGGAAGGCAAGGGTGGTCGCCAAGGCCATCCCCAGCGGAAGGACGGCGAGGCGACGGGAGCGCGTGCGTGGCGCTGTCATGGAGGGCTCCTGTTGGTTCGCGGTTCGGGTGGCATGACGCGTGCGGAGCCCAACAAGTTGACCGGCGGGGTTACTTGACCGCCCGCAGGGTGTTGACGATGCCGAATCCGAGAACCCTTTCACGCGCTTGCCGCCCGCGCGGGTCCGGTCCACGACCCCGTCGCCGGCACCGCCGACCCGGAGCGCACCGGCTCCCCGGGTGCAGTGTCGCGTCGACGCGCACGGGTCGCCGGGGGCCACCGGTCGGAGAGATGGAGACCGGTGGTCTCGGGGGAACGGGTCAGTCGGTCGGGTCCGGACCGGGAGCAATCGGGGGGAGGCCGTGGGCGGCCAGGAGGCGGTCGGCGAAGCCCGGGTCGGCGAGGGGGACGCCATGGGCGGCCAGGAGGATGAACAGGTCTGCGAGCCGGCGCGGCTCGGTGCCCCGCAGGTGATGGCCGGGGGCGAGGCCGAGGACGCCGACGAGCGGTCCGCGGCCGGTAGCGGGGGTCGTGGTCAGGCGCAGACGCATCGTGAGGCGAGCTGCGTCCGAATCGGGGTCCTCGCCGAAGGTCATGTCCAGGCCCGCGATGTCGTGCCAGCGGTAGCGACGGCGCAGCAGTGCCCTGGAGAGGGTGAGGCCCTCGCTGTCGGCACGCACCCAGAAGCTGACGGGCGCGGGCAGAGCCACGACGGCGACGACCGCGGCGACGATCAGCAGGCTGGGGCCGACGCCCAGCCGAGCCGCTGTGCCGTTCGCGCCGAGGGCAACAGCAACCAGAAGGCCCAGGAGGCAGCCGGGCCCTACGCCCGAGAAACGCCACAGGAAGCCCAGTCGCACGGTCTGGAACCGGCTCGTCATGTCCACAGCCACAATCCTGGAGCCTCGATGTCACCGTTCAGCCACGCTTTCGGGGCCCTTGTGACACGGATCGCGACGGCCAGGACGTGGTCCAGGACGACCGGTGCCGTGCCGTGTCGGGCAGCTGGTTCCCGCAGTACGACGGCCGCACGGCCGAGGCCGCTTTTGGTATCGGCGTCGACCACGGTGTCCCCCTTGAGGAAGCCTGGAGGCCGAGGGCTTCCGAGTGGTCGAAGCCCCAGTGCCGTGCGTTCTCGCACGTCTGCGATCGGACTGCCTTGCCGCGCCTGGTCGGGCGCCTTCAGGAGGTGAGGACGGAGATGCCGTCTCCGAGCAGCTTCAGCCCGAGAACGAAGAACAGGACTGCCATCACGGCGACGTTGTGCTGGGCTGCCCAGTCCTTCCAGCTTCCGAGAGTCGTTTCCGCTCGCTTTCCTCCGAGCAGGAAGACCCCCAGGGGGGCCAGCAGGCCGAGGGTGGCGATCAGGACGAAGATTGCCAGCGACGCGATCTCCTGCCCGACCGGCAGCCCTGCTGAGCCGATCGTGGCGCCCGCGGCGATGGTCAGCGGGGCGTTCTTGGCGTTGAGCGCGGCCAGGGCCGTTCCGAGCCCGAGGACCTTGATCGGCGTGAGGCGGTCGATCACGCCCATCCACTTCGGCAGCTGAGCTTGCGAGGGATCCTTGGGGCGCCGGTGCCACTGCCGGGCGCCGAAGAGGACGAGGAGCACGCCCAGAGCGAGCTTGAGAGCCCCTACCCAGGTGGCCGGGTGATTGTGGGTGGAGGCGCCTGCGGGGGAGTCGATCGCCAGCATCACCGCGCCCAGTGCCGACAGTCCCAGGATCCAGCCGACCGTGAAGAGCAGTCCGTTGAGACCTCCCCGCGGTGTGGCGAGGACAAGGATGATCGCGATGATCGGGAGCGGACTGATCGCGACGCCTGCCGCAAAACCCAGTACGTCACCGAGAACTGTGCCCATGATTGCCTCCAGCTGGGGTCAGGGGTGATCGAGGCGGGCAAGGCCGGGTAGGAGTGCATGCTCCGGCTGCCCGCATGCGCAGCCATGGGACTGTCGTGGACGCGTTCGGGGCGTATGGCAAGGGCCCCGGAACTGGGTCGTCACCTCTCCGGAAGGTCCGCTTCCGGAGAGGTGACGACCTCGGCAGTCAGTACCGTCCGCAACTCGGGCCCGATGCTCCGGACCGCTGAGCGCTTCGCCGCTCAAGCCGACTCAGCCAGGGCGCCGGGGGACACGTGGCCGCCCTTCGACCACGCGGAAACAGTTGCCCGACAATGCGACGAGACCAATCCGGCACGTCCCCCTTCCATGGTCCTGCGCCCCTGCGCATCTGTCCTCGGGAGGTTCTGGGAGCGCGAGGGCTTCGGCCTGCTGGTTGCCGCGGTGCTGTCGACAATCCGACCCTCGGGTGACCACATCACCCCGAGCCGGGGATGCGAGACAGCGGGTGTGTGGTCAGGATGAAAGCGTGAGGGCGACGGCGCCCCATGTCCGGGCGCTTGGCACCCCTCGCACCGATCCGTGGCAGGAGAGCTTCGCGATGACTGCGACAGGTGCAACCCAACCGGCTCATCCTGAGCACCCGGGCAGGACGGACGGGGTCTCCAACGAGTTCACCGTTTTCACCGAGATCAAGGCAGGCGAGGCCGATGCATTGCGCAGGGATCTCACCTGGCTCGGCGATGCGGCGAATGACGAGAACGTCCATGCGGCGCTGCGACAGATCGGCACTCTGCACGACGCACGGCACGTCATTTTCGACGACGACACCCGGTTCATGTTCGCCAGCGTCTTCGACGGCTCCTGGGACACCTACATCGACGACTTCGCCAAGACGGTGGTCGGGGAGCGCTTCGACAAGGTCTTCTCGCACAGCGAAGGGTTCCCCGGCATCAAAGATCCAGGGGTCAAGGACTGGTTCCTCGCCCACCAGGCGCCCGCAGGGGTCTTCGTCAGCGCCTACCCCGAATTGACCGTTCAGCAGATCTACAAGGACCAGCGCGTGGACGAGGCGTTCCAGGAGGTGCTGGACACGCCCGAGTTCCGAACGGCGCTGGAGAACCCGGCCAACGCGGAATTGGTGGCAACGCCCGCCTTCCAGAAGCTGATGGAGGAAGCCGCGGCCTGAGAAACACAACCGACCCTCATCGCCGATCCGACCTCGGCAGGCCGCTTCGGCCTGCGCGCACGAGTGCCTGCGGGGACGCCCCGGCAGAGACCGATGTGGAGACACCAGCGATCATGAACACGGCGGACAACAGCAGTGCCGGCGTACGCGTCGACATCGACGACGTCCAGAGCGGGGCACTGCGCCCGAGGCCCGTCCCGTACGAGGGACGGTTCATCTTCCTGCGCGTCGACGACCGCCGCGCCGGCCGTGCCCTGCTGCGGCGGTTGCTCCCGGTGACCTCGGGTGGCCTGCCCGGCACGGACCGGAGCCAGGACGCCTGGGTGGCTGTGGCGTTCACCTATCAGGGGCTGAAGGCCCTGGGGGTGCCACAGGAGTCGCTGGACAGCTTTCCGCAGGCGTTTCGTGAGGGCATGGCCGCTCGGGCAGAGCTGATCGGCGACGTGGGCGAGAGCGCACCGGACCACTGGGAGGCGCCGTTCGGCACCGGGGATGTCCACATCGCGCTGAGCGCCCTGTCCTCCGATGCAGCGCAGCTCGACCAGGAGCTGGAGCGGGCTCGCGTCGCCTACCAGGACACGCCCGGTGTCCAGGTGATCTGGCAGCAGGACGTCCGCCAGCTTCCGACCGGGCGCACCACCTTCGGCTTCCGTGACGGCATCAGTCATCCGAACATCGAGGGCGTCGGGCTGCCCGGCTCCAACCCGCAGGAAGTGCCCATCAAGGCCGGTGAGTTCATCCTCGGCTACCCCGATGAAACAGGGAACCTGCCACCCATGCCCGTCCCCGACGTCCTGGGCCGCAACGGGACCTACGTGGCGGTGCGCAAAGTCCACACCAACGTGGCCGCCTGGCGCCGGTACCTGCGGGCGAACAGCGCCAGTGCCGAGGAGGAGGCACTGCTGGCGGCGAAGATGGTCGGGCGCTGGCCCAGCGGGGCGCCACTGACGCTGTCTCCGGAGCACGACGACCCGGAGCTGGCGGCTGATCCGCACCGCGTCAACAACTTCCTGTACCGGGAGAACGACGACCGAGGGTTCCGGTGCCCCGCCGGTGCGCACATCCGGCGCACCAATCCCCGCGACTCCACCATCATCGGCGACGCACGGATGCACCGTCTCATCCGCCGCGGCACGACCTACGGCCCGCCGTTGCCCGAGGGGGTACTGGAGGACGACGGGGCCGACCGCGGCCTGGTAGGAGCTTTCATCGGCGCCCATCTGGAGCGACAGTTCGAATTCATCAAGGCCGAGTGGGTCAACGACGGCAACTTCATCGGTTACCCCGGCGAGAAGGACGCGGTGGCCGGGCATCACGGCGGAACCGGCAGCGTGACCATCCCGGAGAAGCCGGTCCGGCGCCGTCTGCGGAACCTGCCCAGCTTCGTGGTCACCCGTGGCGGCGAGTACTGCTTCCTGCCGGGTCTGCGTGCCCTGCACTGGCTCGCCGAACTGGAGGACTGAGGGCAGTTTCCTGCCCCGTGAGGCCCCATCCCCACCACGATCTCAGAGAAGAGGTCGAAGTCATGGCAGCACAGTTCGTCCCCTACACGCCGGACGTCGAAGACGACGACCCGCACTTCGACCAGAACCTGCAAACGGTGATCAAAAAGACCGAGTCGTACATCGCCGAGTCGGTCGAGGCCGGTGGCACCGGCCGGGCCCTCCGCGACGCCCATGCCAAGGGCTACGGGCTGGTCCGGGGGGAAGTGGAGATCCTGGACGGGCTGCCTCCCGAGTACGCCCAAGGCATCTACGCGACTCCGGGAACCCACGACGCGCTCATCCGGTTCTCCAACGGCTCGCCTCACGCCGGAGCCGACGCGCGACTGGGCACCGCCACCGGACTGGCGCTGAAGATCTTCGGCATTGCCGGGCCGACCCTGCTGGAAGACGAACCGGACACTGGCACATTCGACTACGCGAACATCAACGCACCGATCTTCTTCTGCAACACGGTTGAGCACTACCTGTTCATCCAGGAACTGTTCTTGAACGCGCCGGCCTACTTCTCCCAAGGCCGGTCCGGCGCACATCGTTTTTTTGCCGATTTCGTGACCGGGAAGGGCACCCTGGCCCAGGACAACTGGGCATGGGACGAGTTCCTGGCCTTTGTGCGCCTGTCCAAGATCCCACCGGTCAACGTACTGCTGTCGAGCTACTGGACGATGGGCGCGGTCAGACACGGGGACTACATCGCAAAGGTGCGCATCGCCCCGGCCCCGCATTTCGCCGCCGCGGTGGTCCGGCGCGCCATCGACCCGACCTCCGCGCAGGAGGTCTTCCGGCCGGCCCTGCAGGCCGAGCTGCAGGAGCGCCCCTATGCCTTTGACATCCAGGTCCAGCTCTGCACCGACCTGGAGCGCATGCCCGTGGAGGACACCACGGTGGAGTGGCCGGAGCAGCTCTCGCCGTTTGTCACCGTGGCCAGGCTACGGCTGCCACAGCAGGACATCTCCGGCCCGGAAAACCTGGAGAAGATGGACTCACTGTCCTTCACCCCATGGCGGGTCACCGCCGAGCACGCGCCTCTGGGCAACATCATGCGGGCCCGCAAGGAGGTCTACCGGCACTCCTCCATCGCTCGCCACAAGCTCAACCAGCAGCCGCGCACAGAGCCCCGCAGCGCCGACGAGGTCGCCGGTCACCGCGGCAACTCCGCACAGTGACGGCCTCGAAGGCGCGTTCGGCACAGAGGTTCTTGCCGTACAGGTCGAGCACGGGCCGGGCACCGTGGCTCGGCGGGTGCCGGCTCAGTCCAGCCGGTCGTACGCGCCGGCCTCCCAGTCGGCGAACAGCGTCAGCGCCTCCGCCGTTTCGATGCGTTCCGGCGCCGTGGAGGTGGCCGGCCACCAGTTCTCCACCTGATGTGCGCCCACGAGGACGAAGTCCCGGTATCCCTCGAAGTCCCCGGGGTCGTCCGCCACGCCGATATGGATGGGCGCATCATCGGGCAGGTCCTTCAGCGCGTCGCGAAGCTGCGCGGCATTCCAGACCTGCGGGGTGTGCTCGAAGACATCGGTCATGGGCACAGAGTGCCGGACCGGACCGCATTGATGGCCGAGACACGGCTGCGCCCCGGGCCGGAGCACTGATCCGGAGCACATCGCACCGTCGGCGACCTGCACCGCCGTCCCGTCCTTCCATCACACCGCTGGCGGCGGGAACGACTTCGCGTTCGTCGCCCGGCTCACCAACGCAGCCCCCAACTCCCGGAAAATCAGTCACCTTTCGTGGGCGCACGTGGGTCCATGCCTGTCCGATCGGTGGAAGTCGCCGCCGATATCATGCACGGCGTGACGAACTCATACGCGGGCCTTGACGATGCCGGGGTGGCGATAGCGGCAGCACAGGCCGGCGCACACGTGGTGCGCACGATGTACGGCCGGAACCTCACTCGCATCCACAAGGGAGCCGGGGACTTCGCCACCGCCGCCGATGTCGAGGCCGAGAAGACGATTCTCGGCGTCATCCGTGCCGCTCGGCCCGAGGATGCGGTGCTCGGTGAGGAGAGCGGGGAGCAGGGGGCCGCCGGCGCTGCGCGCCGGTGGTTGGTCGATCCCTTGTGCGGCACGCTGAACTACGCCGTCGGCAACATGCTGGTGGCTGTCAACGTGGCGCTGTATGACGGGGCGGCGGCGGTGGCCGACCCGTTCAGTGGCGAGGTCTTCTTCACTGACGGTGAGACCGCGTGGATGCGGCACGACGGTGCTGACGTCCGGCTGTCTCCCACGCCCGCCACCCAACTGGTGGATGTCAACCTGGACCCGCCGTTCCCGAACGCGCCCGGCTTCCGGGCGGTGGATCTGCTGGCCCACCCCGGGTTCATCGAGCGGTTCCGGCCGCGGGTCGTATCCACGACGCTGGCGTTGGCCTGGGTCGCTGCGGGCAAGCGTGCAGCGTATGTCACCGATGGCGGGGATTTCCGCGGCAGCGTGCATTTCGCCGCAGGCATCGCTCTGTGCCGGGCCACCGGCTGCGTAGTCACCGGAATCGACGGAGCTCCGCTCGGGCAGGCAGGCCGCGGACTCGTTGTGGCCGCCGACGCCGAAACCCACGAGCTGCTGATGTCGATGATCCGCAATCGAAGCTGACCTGACACCAGAGGGTGCTCGCGCGGAGAAGACGGCGACAAGCAGCGCACGCCACATCGTGCCCAGCAGCCGGGCCCAGGGGCTCGGGGGCACGTGATCGGCCCCGGGAAGCCGACCGGGCCGGTCCGACAGGGTGGTCGGAGCCGGCCCGTTGGCGGGTGTCCGTGCGGCTACTTGATGTCAAGCAGCTGCTCCAGCGGGTCGATGCCGAAGTAGACGAGGAAGAGCGCCGCGGTGCCCCAGAGCAGCCAGTGGACCTCGCGGGCCTTGCCCAGGCACGCCTTGATGACCACGTACGAGACGAAGCCGGCGCCGATGCCGTTGGTGATGGAGTAGGTGAGCGGCATGACGGCGATGGTCAGGAACGCGGGGACGGCGAGTTCGTACCGGTCCCAGTCGATGTGCTTGACCTGGGTCATCATCAGGAACCCGACCGCGACGAGGGCGGGGGACGCGGCCTGGAGGGGCACGATGGTCAGAACGGGGGTGAAGAAGAGGGCGAGGGCGAACAGGCCACCGGTGATGAGATTGGCGAAACCGGTGCGCGCCCCTTCGCCGACACCGGCGGCGGACTCGATGTAGGTGGTGGCGGACGAGGCGGAGGCGGCGCCGCCCGCGACGGCGGCTGCGCCGTCGATGAGCAGGACGCGGCCCAGGCCGGGGACCTGGCCGCGCTCGTCGAGGAGCCCCGCTTCGGCGGTGACGCCGACGATGGTGCCCATCGTGTCGAAGAAGTCGGACAGGATGAGGGTGAAGATGAGCAGGATGACGGTCAGCACGCTGATCTGGCTGAACGAGCCGAACAGGTCGAAGTTGCCCAGGAGTCCGAAGTCGGGGGCCGCGATGGGCTTGTCGGGCAGCGAGGGCTCGGTCAGGCCCCAGGTCTTGACGTCGGCGATCGCGTTGATGATGACGGCGAGGACGGTCATCAGGACGATGCTGATGAGGATGGCGCCCTTCACCTTGCGGGCCAGGAGGACGATCGTCACCAGCACACCGATGCAGAAGACGAGCGTGGGCCAGCCGGTGAGGGTGCCCGTGCCGAGCTGAACGGGCACGGTGGTGTTCGCGGCGTCCGGGACGCGGGTGACGAACCCGGAGTCCACGAAGCCGATGAAGGCGATGAACAGGCCGATGCCGACACTGATGGCCTGCTTGAGGGGCTGCGGAATGGCGTGCATGACGGCCTCGCGCAGACCGGTCATCACCAGGACGCAGATCAGCAGACCTTCGAGCACGATGAGGCCCATCGCGTCGTCCCAGCTCATCAGGGGAGCGATCTGGAAGGCGACGACGGCGTTGAGACCCAGGCCCGCGGCCAGGGCGAGCGGCAGATTGCCGGCCACACCCATGATCACGGTCATCACGGCGGCCACAAGGGTTGTCGCGGTGGCCAGTTGGGTGGCATCCAGCTGCTCGCCGAACTTGTCCTCGGTGCTGCCGAGGATGATCGGGTTGAGCACGAGGATGTACGCCATGGTGAAGAATGTGGCGAACCCGCCACGTATCTCACGACCGTAGGTCGAGCCGCGTTCACTGATGCGGAAGAACCGGTCGAGCGGTCCGCCCGATCCGGTTGTCGGCTCGTACGCCGGGCCTGTCGTGCTGGTTTGCATGACTGCGTCTCCTGGACCTGCGGGGAAGAGGGAAAGGGGAAAAAGGCATGGCGGTGCCGCCGTGAGCCCGTGACAGTCGGCGGTGCGAACACACGTGCGGCGTCTTGCGAGCGGATCATACGTGGCGACTATTCCGCCACAACCTCTTTGCAGCTTTCTCCAGTTGACTCACACACACCGCCCGTGCGAGTTCCTGCCGAAATGCTGGTGACCTATCCCACCAAAACGGGAATAAGATGAAAGTGCCCTCTGGAATTGACCCGGGTAACTCTTTACTCTCGGCCCGTGCACCCTCCGCTACCTTTCAACAGGCGCGCCGCCCGCATCCTGCGCGAGAAACTCGGGATGGCTCCGGGCCATGTCGCTTACGGCATGCGCGCCTCGTACGGCATGACCCACATCACTCCCGACCACATCACCGCATGGGAACGCGGCACCGCCCTGCCCGCCCACGGCGAGGTCGCCGCCCTGGCCGCAGCCCTGTGGTGCACCCCCAGCGAACTCATGGGCACCCCCCACACCTTGCGCGAACACCGCCTGGCCCGTGGGCTCGCCGCTGAGGACGTCGCCCGCGCCACCGGCCTCACCCTCGACGCCTACCGCCAGATGGAAGAAACCGGCCGATGGGCCGGTGACAAACGGCATTCCGCCAAACTCGGCGAGTTCCTCGGTCTTCCCCCGCGCGACTTCATCGCCATCACCGGCCTGGAGGAAGAACTCACCCGACTCCTCACCGAGGCCGTCTCCACCCGCTGGCAAGCCCATATCCGTGCCATTGCCCGCCTCATCTCCACGGACCGCCGCGCCCTGCAGGACCCCCTGCGCACCATGCATCAGGAGTACCAGGACCTCATGGCCGCCACTCTCAGCCGGGCCGGCGGCACCGGCGCATCCGGCGAGGACGGGCGGCGCTATATCGACGACATCGTCAATCGCTTCTGGTCCCTGCTCCCGGAATCGTAGATCTTCTGTGAGAGGTTGGTCCAGGCCGTGAATCCGGGGATGGTTCGTGGAGATCTGGCGGACCCCCAATGGCCCTGTATGGAAGCGGTGTTGCCGACGCTGCGCACTACGACGGTGTTGTTCCACCCTCGCGCACACGTCGGCGCGATCTGAGCACGCTGGGCCGAAATACAACACCACTCCCGAGGCGGGCCAGACCTGGGAACCGGCTCACCAGGCCCACTTCGGAGTCCAGATGCCGCTGTCGGGGCGGCCGGGGTAGGCAGAGGTGAGGTGGTTTCGCAGTGCGGTGAGGGCGGGGTGCGGATTGTCGGTGCGCCAGATCAGTGAGTGCGGGTAGACCGGGGTCGGGTCGTGCAGGGGGATGCGCCGCAGGTCGTGGCCGGCGGGCCAGACCAGGGGAGTCTGCTCGCTGACGAAGGTCGCCAATGTCGAGGAGCCCGCGATCGTGTCGAGGAGGGGCTCGATACCGAAGTCGGGGCCGACCGGGTCGATGGTGAGACCGAATGCGGCGGCGAGTTCGTCGTAGTAGGCGGCCCACTCGGTGCCAGGCATGTTGCCGGGCATCCAGATCCGGCACCCGGCGAGCTGGGCGGGAGCGATCGCGCGGGCGGCCGCGAACTCGTGGGCCGGCCCGGTGAACAGGTGCAGCGGTTCGTCGAAGACCGGAGTGGCCTCGATACCGTCGGGGAGCTGCCGGCCCGGCATGGTCACGGCGCGGAAGGTCGCGTCGATCGCTCCGGACCGGACCGCGGCGATGGCCGTGTCGCAGTCGAAGAGGGTCACGACATCAAGATCGGTCTCGGGATACGCGCGGTGGAAGTCGCGCAGCAGACCCGCCAGTGAGAGCCGACGGCCGATCACGTCGACGCGCAACGCCCGGCGCCCTGGCCGCACGGAAGCGGCTGCCCGTTCCTCGGCTTGGAGAAGAGCCCGGGCGTAAGGCAGGAACGCCTGCCCGTCGATGGTCAGCCGGGCTCCGCGGGCCGTACGGCTGAACAGTTGCACACCGAGGTCCTTCTCCAGCACGGCGATGCGCTTGGAGACGGCCTGCGGTGTGATCGACAAGTTGGCGGCGGCTTCTTGGAACTGTCCCGCGTCCACGGCGGTGACGAAGGTGCGCACGGCGATGAGGTCCACACCGGTAATCCTAGTTGGACAACCAATCGTTGAGTCTGCCTGGTGAAATGGTTGTTTGATTCCAGTACGCCATGCTCGCTTTGATGTCTCTGGTCAATATGCGGTTTCGCAAGCAGCGCGGCAGGAGGAGTGCTGCCCGACAGCCGGGTGGCTGCTGGGCCTGCATTTGAAGGGCTCGGACCGATCGTGCGCACGGGTGGTTCGACCCTTGGCCGGCCCGTCGACGCGACCGCACCGCGACCGGCCGAGCCGTCACCCATCTGCTGATGCGGGTGCGGTCGGCCACCGACAAGGCCCCCTCGCGCCTCTGGCCGGACGGGGCTTCCTCTTCACCCCGGAGGCGACCCACACGTGCCGGATTCCTTCGTTCACCTGCACAATCACACCGAATACTCGATGCTCGACGGGGCGCAGAAGCTGAAGCCCATGTTCGGCGAGGTGGCCCGGCAGAAGATGCCCGCGATTGCCATGAGCGATCACGGCAACATGTTCGGCGCCTACGAGTTCGCCGAGGTCGCGAAGGGCTTCGAGGGGATCAGGCCGATCATCGGCATCGAGGCCTATGTGGCGCCTTCCTCTCGGTTCTCCCGGAAGCAGGAGTTCTGGGGGCCGGGGGGCCGTCGGGCCATGAGCGAGGACGGCGAGGCGTCGAAGGACGTCTCCGGTGGTGGTCGCTTCACCCATATGACCATGTGGGCGCGGAACGCCCAGGGGTTGCGGAACCTGCTGTGGCTGAGCACGCAGGCCAGCTACGAAGGTCAGTTCCCGGCCGGCAAACCGCGCATGGACCGGGAGCTGATCGCCGAGCGGCCGGACGGCATCATCGCCACCACAGGCTGTCCGTCCGGCGAGATCCAGACCCGTCTGCGTCTGGACCAGTACGACGAGGCGAAAGCCACCGCCACGGCCTACCAGGAAATCTTCGGCCGCGAGCACTACTTCCTGGAGCTGATGGACCACGGCCTGGACATCGAGCGTGACGTCCGTGAGGGCCTGCTGCGCCTGGCCAAGGAACTGCGCATCCCCCTCCTGGCCACCAATGACGCGCACTACGTCACCGAAGACCAGGCCGATGCCCACGACAGCCTGCTGTGCATCGGTGTCGGGAAGAACAAGAACGACCCGGGCCGCTTCCGTTTCAACGGTTCCGGCTACTACCTCAGGAGCGCCGCAGAAATGCGCCGCCTGTTCTCGGAACTGCCGGAAGCCTGCGACAACACACTGCTGATCGCCGAGCGCATCGAGTCCTACGCCGGTGTCTTCGACCACGTCGACGAGATGCCGCAGTTCCCGGACGTGCCCGAAGGCGTGACCCAGGAGTCGTGGCTCCGCAAGGAAACCCTGAAGGGTTTGGCGATGCGCTACGGGGACCCGATCCCCCAGCACGTGCTGGAGCGCTTCGAGACCGAGATGAAGGTCATCGGCCCCATGGGGTTCAGCTCCTACTTCCTCGTCGTCGCGGACATCTGCCGCCACGCCCGGAACAACAAGATCCCCCTCGGTCCGGGCCGGGGCTCGTGCACCGGCTCGATCGTCGCCTACGCCACCCGCATCACCGAGCTGTGCCCTCTGGAACACGGCCTGCTGTTCGAGCGTTTCCTGAACCCCGAGCGCATCAACCCGCCGGACGTCGACCTCGACTTCGACGACCGTCAGCGCGACCGGATGGTCCAGTACGTCACCGAGAAGTACGGCGGGGAGTACACCGCCATGGTGAACACGTTCGGCAGGATCAAGGCCAAGAACGCGATCAAGGACTCGTCGCGCATCCTTGGATATCCCTACGCCCATGGGGAGCGGATCACCAAGGCCCTCCCGCCGGACCAGAACGGCAAGCCCGCCCCTCTGGCCGCCGTCTTCGACTCCTCCCACGAGCGGTACGGCGAGGCCGGCGAGATCCGGCGGATGTACGAGAGCGAACCGGACGTGAAACGGGTCATCGACACCGCCCGTGGAGTGGAGGGCCTCACCCGGGGCACCGGCGTGCACGCCGCGGCGGTGATCCTGTCCAGGACGAAGCTCACCGACCGCATCCCGCTGCACATGCGCGCATCGGACGGCGTGAAGATCACCGGCTTCGACTACCCCTCCTGCGAGGCCATGGGCCTGATCAAGATGGACTTCCTCGGGCTGCGGAACCTGGGGGTCATCGATCAGGCCATCGAGAACATCCGCGAGAACCGGGGCATAAGCCTGGCCACCGTGGATCCTCAGGACGGCGACCCGTCCACCGTCGTGATTCCCCTGGACGACGCCAAGACGTACCGGCTGCTGGCCGAGGGCAACACCTTCGGTGTCTTCCAGCTCGACGGAGGCGGCATGCGGGTCCTGCTGAAGCAGATGGAACCCACCCGGTTCGAGGACATCGCCGCGGTCAACGCCCTCTACCGGCCCGGCCCCATGGCGGCCAACGCGCACACCGACTACGCACACCGCAAGACCGGCCGCCAGGAGATCACCCCGATCCACCCCGAGCTGCGCGACGCCCTGGAGCCGATCCTCGGCAACACCTTCCACCTGCTCGTCTACCAGGAGCAGATCATGGCCATCGCCCGGGAACTCGCCGGATACACCCTCGGCGGCGCCGACCTCCTGCGCCGCGCGATGGGCAAGAAGAAGCCGGAGGTGCTGGCGGCGGAGTGGGAGAAGTTCCACGACGGCATGCTTCGCAACGGGTACGGCGAGGAAGCCATCAAGGCCCTGTGGGACGTCATGCTCCCCTTCTCCGGATACGCGTTCAACAAGTCGCACACCGCCGGCTACGGCCTCGTCTCGTACTGGACCGCCTACCTCAAGGCCAACTACCCGGCCGAGTACATGGCCGCCCTGCTCACCTCGGTCGGCGACGACAAGGACAAGGCCGCGGTCTACCTGGCCGACGCCCGCCAGAACCACGTCCGCGTTCTCCAGCCCGACGTGAACGAGTCCGCATCCGAGTTCACCGCCGTCGGCGAGGACGTACGGTTCGGGCTGAAGTCCGTACGCAATGTCGGTGACAACGTCATCGAGGCAATCATCGACGCGCGCCGCCGAAAGGGGAAGTTCGCTTCTTTCTCCGACTTCCTCGACAAGGCCGACCTGCCCGCGCTGAACAAACGAGCTGTGGACTCCCTGATCAAGGCCGGCGCCTTCGACTCCCTGAAGCACTCGCGCAAGGGGCTCGCCGCCATCCACGAGGACGCCATCGACGCGATCATTCCGGTGAAGAAGGCGGCGAGCTTCGGACAGGACGATCTCTTCACAGGCTTCACCGATGCAGGAAGCGACGAACTCGCCTTCGGCCTCGACTTTCCCGTCGACGCAGCAGAGTGGCCCCGCAGACAACTCCTCGCGACCGAGCGCGAAATGCTCGGCCTCTACGTCTCGGCCCACCCGCTGGACGGTGCCGAGCACATCCTGGCCAGGGCGCGGGACTGCACCATCGCCGAACTGCTCGCCTCGGGCCGCACCACCGGGGACGTGCAGTTGTCCGGACTGATCACCGATATCCAGCTCAAGATGACCAAACAGGGCAAGCACTGGGCCGTCGTGACCCTCGCGGACCGTCATGCCGGCATCGAGGTCCTCTTCTTCCCTGCCGCCTACCAACTCGTGCAGCACGCGCTGGCCGAGGACAATGTCGTCTCTGTCAGGGGCAGGACCGAAGACCGCGACGGGACGGTGAACATGTTCGGCCGCGAACTCTCCGTCCTCGACATCTCCTCTGCCGAAAACGGTGGCAGGTCACCTGTGCGGCTCGTGCTCCCCCTGCACCGCGTCACCGAACAGTCCGTCGAAGAGCTCAAGCGAATCCTCGCGGCCCATCCGGGCGACAGTCCCGTACATCTCAGTGTCCGCGGTGCACGCAAGACCACCGTCTACGCCCTCCGGGCCACGGTGGACCCCACGACCATCGCCTCCGACATCAAAGGCACCTTCGGGGCCGACGCCTGGCGAGGCGTTGCATGAGCCCGCGCAGGCCTGCACGTATGAGCCCGAGCAGGTCTGCGCGGCGTACGGGAAGGCCCAGGAAGGGCGCCACCCCGCCCGGGGCCGACGGTTGCGGACGGCGCCCGGACGCGTGGTATGCACTGTTATGCGGACAGGATCCCCAACAGCGCTGCGCTGAACTCCTCGGGGCGTTCCAGGTGTACCGAATGCCCCGCTCCGGACACGGCCACCTCTCGTACCGAGCCGCCGGCCGCCGCGTACCGGTCCAGAACATGACGGGTCTGTGCCACCATCGGCTGGGCGGGGGTCCCGTCCCAGTCCGGCACCGCGCCGATCGCGCCCAGGTGGGCCAGGTCGAACATCGAGGTGTCGGAGACGATGACGTCGTCCTCGCCGCGTACCCACAGCACCGGCGGCTTGGGATCGATCGTGTGCAGGTCGCCGATGCGGAAGTACGTCGGCGCAAGGCAGTTGAGCACCCCGCGGGTGCCCGGCGCGATCCCCGGCCAGGCGGAGGACGGCGTGCTGTCGCCCGGGTAGTGGTCGTCACCGGTCCGTGTGGTGAGCATGGACTCGACGTACTCGTCCTCGTGCTCGGGGCGCATCGGCGGCTTGACGTAGCAGGTGGCCAGGACGCTGCGGGGCGAGAGCGGCGAATCCTCGCCGCGGTCGCCCTTGGCGAGCAGCTGGACGAACTCGGGATTGGCCGTGCCGCCGCCCGAGCCGGCCCCGTCGGGGGAGTTGAGGGTGCCGTCCGGCCCGTGCGTACCGCCGAAGCCGTACGGGGAGACGGGGTTGACCAGGGTCAGTGAACGCACGGCGGCCGGGTGGTCGCGCAGGTACTGCATGACCACTCCTCCACCCATGGACCAGCCCACCAGGTGTGCCCGGTCGACTTCGAGGGCGGCGAGCAGCGCGGTGAGGTCATCGGTGTAGTCGAGCAGTCCGCGTGTCGCGTCGACCGGCAGCGGGTCCGTGCCGCCGAAGCCGCGCAGGTCCACGGCGATGGGGCGGTAGCGCTGCGGGAGGGCGAGCAGGGCGGTGCGCCAGAAGGCGGAGGAGGAGACGTTGCCGTGGACGAAGACGACCGGTTCGCCCTCGTCCCGGACCTCGAGGATCTGGGCGGTCAGCCGGTCGGTGGAGACGCGGCGGGTGCGGAGTGAGGCCATGTCGGGTCCTTCAGGAGAGCCAGGTGGCGACTTGGGAGGTGGCCGCGCTGTGCCAGCCCAGCTCGAGGTGGTTGGCGGTCGCGATGGTGGCCTTGCCGCCGACCGTGGGGATGCCGGTGGTGTCGAGCGCGCTGGAGATGAAGACGACGCCGTCGCTGGGTCCGCGGTTCTCGTTGAAGATACCGACGACATCGGCGGATCCGCCGGCCAGCAGATACGTGCTGACGGAGGCGGGTACTCCGGCGCTGTGCAGCGGTGCGATCAGCGATCCGGCGTCGATGGCTGCCTGGATGCCGCCGCCCGCGGTGTAGAAGCCCTGGCCGCCGTAGTAGGTCGTGTACCAGTCCTGTGCGGCGCCGTCGACTCCGTACGTGCCGTCCCAGCGTGCCAGCATCTGGCGCTGGCCGGGATAGTTGTCGTATCCGCCGGAGGGTGTCATCGAGAACTCGGGGTGCGCGGTGTACTGGCCGTAGCAGGTCATGTGGGAGTGCGGGGAGGGGGCGTTGATCTTTCCGCCGCACTCGGGCCAGACGGAGAAGTCGTGGGCCCAGCCGTGGGCGTACGGGTAGTCGTAGCCGCCGTTCGGACCGCCCAGTGTGATCAGCTTCCGTACGTCGCCGGCGTACGCCCGCCCCCAGCTCGGCTTCACGGACGACACATACGCGCGGGTCGACATCTCGCCCTTGCTCCAGCCGACCAGATCGACCTTGCTCACGCCCAGCTTCGCCTTGATGACGGCGATGGCGTCGCCGACGATCTGCGCCTGCATCAGGTTGTCGCCCTGCTTGTGCGCGAAGCCGACGGCGAAGACGCGGTGGCCGCGTGCGGACAGGGACTGCATCAGCCCGGTGGACGGGCAGGACAGGGCTCCGCAGCCGTAGCCGCCCGACTCGCCCGGGTTGGCCCAGGCGCGGTCCGCGGTGTCGTTCGCGCCGTGGACGAGGAGGACGGGCGTGGTGCGGGAGCCGGTGTTCCAGCCGGGGGCGGAGTAGAGGAGGAAGCGGCCCGAGGACGGGCGGGAGACGCCACCGAAGTAGGTGACTCGCTTGCCGTCCTGGTCACCTCGGCCGTCCGAGGGATAGCCCTCGGTGCGGAAGCCGCTGGTGGTGTCGAGATAGCGGTCGACACGCTCCCAGCCGTTGGTGACGGTGCCGTCTCCGTAGCTCGCCTCCAGGGTGAGGTACGCGGGTGGTTCGGCGGCCGCGGCGCTTCCGCCGGTGGCCGCCGGCCCGGCCACCACTGCCAGGAGCAGGGCGGGCAGCAGCCGCCACCGGCGCCCAGCGCTCCGTCTTTTCCACATGTCCCTGCCTCCTTGGCCACGATGCCGATGCGACGCACACGCTAGGTAACGGGCGACCGGGGAGGGGATGTGCGTGGACCACACAAGGGGAGCGGTCCGTATGGGGCCGGACGCCGGACAGGGAGGTGGCGATCGCCTCCTCGGTGTCCTGTCCGGCCGCGTGGACCAGGATCAACGCCGTCCGGACCGAGCCGCCCCGGAGCACGCCGAGACCGGCGCCGATGAGGAGGGAAGCCGCGACGACCAGGAGGTCACCGGGGGCTCTGCAGGTCTGCGATCACCCTGCGGATGTCGGGGCGCGGCCCGCGGTTGTACGGCAGCTTGGACAGCATGACGCCCATGGCACAGGAATTACTGACGGCCGCGTACATCAGGCCGGCGCCGATCGCCGTGCCGATCAGGTGCACGCCCGGCACGAACACGCCGACGAGACCGGTCGTCAGGACGACCGAGCCGGCCACGAGCCGGACCTGGCGCTCCATGTCCCATCGCTCGGGCCCACGGTTCACGGGCGCGCCGGCCGTCTCCCAGGCGACGATGCCGCCCTCGAGGACGCGGAGGTTCGGCAGCCCGGCGTCGGCCAGGATCTTCTCGGCCTGGGCGGCACGGGTCCCGGAGCGGCAGACGAGTACGACGTCCTCGTCGAGGTGGGCCAGGAGCTCGGCCCGGTGCTCGCGCAGCGTGGCCAGGGGCACGTTGCACGAGCCCGGGATGTGAGCCGTACGGAATTCAGCGGGCGTGCGCACGTCGAGCAGGCGCGGTGCCCGCCCTTCCTGGACGAGTCGGTGCAGCACGGTCGGGCTGAGGGAGTGGGTGGGTGCGGGAGTGGTGCTCACAGGGGGTTCCCTTTCCGGCCGCTCGCATATACCTGGAGGGATATATGAGCGGATGTGTGGAGGTGTGAGGGGGCCTTGCAGGTTGCGGGGCCCCGGGGGGAGTGGGGATGCAGGTCAGGCCGTGACGGGCTCGGAGGCTGTAAGGGCCCAGGCGGCGTGTCCGCCGAGGAGGTCGGAGACGTCCCGGAAGCCTCGGTGGCGCAGCAGGCTGGCCGCGATGGAGGAGCGGTGGCCGCCGGCGCAGTGCAGGACGAGGGGCCGGTCGGCGGGCAGTTCGCCGCTGCGGGCGGGCAGTTCGCTCAGGGGGATGTGCAGGGCGGAGTCGATGAAGCCGTTCGCCTCGCGCTCGCCGCAGGTGCGGACATCCACGACGACGGGAGGGTTGTCGCCGGCGAGGGCGGTGCGCAGGTGGGCGGCGGTCACACGGCTCGCGGGGGTGACTTCGTCGGCCAACGCCTCCAGGCCGTCCTCGGGGTTGCGCAGGTAGCCGACGGCGCGGTCGAAGCCGATCCGGGCCAGGCGGGTGACGACCTCCTCCTCCCGGTTCTGCGGTGCCATGACGACCAGCTCGTCGGCCGGGTCGAGCACGGTGCCGGCCTGTTCGGCGAACCGCCCGTCGGCGGGCACGTTCACCGCGCCACGCAGGTGTCCGACCGCGAACTCCTGCGGGTCGCGTGCGTCCACGACGACCGCTCCGGCGGCACGCAGCCCGGTGAACTCGGCGAGCGTCAGCGGCCGGGGGGCCGTCGTCGCTCCGTACCGGGCGCGGTCCTTGCGGTTCAGTTCGGCGTCGTAGGCGAAGTAGCCGGGCGCGGCGGACTGGCCGGCGGTGACGAGCGCGACGAACTCCTCGCGGCTCATCGGCGCGCACGCGTAGTTGGTGGCGCGCTGCTCGCCGATGGTCGACTGCTTCTCGGTCGAGAGGTTCTTGCCGCAGGCGGAGCCGGCGCCGTGTGCGGGGAAGACACGGACCTCGTCGGCAAGGCCCATCAGCTTGTTCTGGACGCTGTCGTGCAGCATCGCGCCGAGCTCCTCGGCGGTGACGCCGATCGAGGCGAGCAGATCGGGGCGGCCGACGTCGCCGATGAACAGCGCGTCACCGGTGAGGACGCCGTACGGGTCGGTGTCGTCGGCGTGTTCGTACACGAGGACGCTGATGGACTCGGGAGTGTGCCCCGGCGTCTCCAGGATCTCCAGGGTGACGTCGCCGAGGGAGATCCGCTCGCCCTCGGCGAGCTTGCGGATGGGGTACTCGGTCTCGGCCCGGCGGCCGTAGCCGATCCAGGCGCCGGTCGCATCCGCCATCTCCAGGTGGCCGGCGACGAAGTCCGCGTGGAAGTGCGTGTTGATCACGCCGACCACCGTGAAGCCGCGTGCGGCGGCGTCGGCCAGGTACTCGGAGACGTCCCGGCGCGGGTCGACGACCACCGCCCGGCCCGTGCGCTCGTCGGCGATCATGTACGACGCCTGGGAGAGGCAGTCGAGGTAGTACTGGGTGAAGAACACGGCAATCCCTTCATGAAGAACGCGCACCCTGCGTGGGCGCGGAGGGTGCTGGGGCATGGGGGCGGTTGCACACCCCCGGCGGACGGGGTCCCGGCCGGTGGACCAGGTGTTCAGGCGGTCTGGTGGACCATTCCGCGCACGAGCGGACGGCCGGTGCGGGCCCGGCCGGCCGTGCCGCCTGAGACGGATACGGCGTCCACCCCGAGGGCCGCCGGATGGTCGGCGGCCCGGGCGCTCCGGTTACCGCCGGCACGGACCACGTGCACGGGCCTGTCGCCGGGCAGGCTGCCGAGGGCGGCACCGGGCGCGGACAGCGGGGCGCTGAGCGCGCCCGGGACATGGCCGGCCGTGTACTCGTCGGACTCGCGGACGCCGATGACGAACGCGCCGTTGGCGAGCTCGGCCGCGAAGACGTCCAGACCTGCTTCACGCATCGAGGTATCCCTTGCTTCAATACCCCCTGGGGTATTTATGTACTCGACCGTAAGCCGGTGCCCGGGGGGAAGTCAAATACCCCCCTGGGTATCTTGGGTCACAGCGGTTGCATACGAGGATTCTTGGTCGTTGATACCCGAGGGGGTATTCTGAAGTGCGTATACGCGCCTCCCCGCAGATCGGGACCCTCGGGAATGACGCGCTGGGGCGGCAAGCGAACTCAACGTCGCCGTGGGCGGGCAGCCCTGTCTCTCGTCGTCCGCGACACCGCCGCCCATGTGGCGCTTGAACTCGCCAGCCACACCAAGCCCGTGCCCACCGGCGAGAACACCGGCCTGAAGGCCACCTTCATCACCCGCACCTCCCGGCACAACCGCTCCCTGCGCGGCGCCGGCCAGGCCGGACTGATCAACAACCTCAACGACGGCCTCACCTGGGGAGTCTTCCCTCTGCTGTTCACCGGCCACGGCCTCGGCCTGGCCGCCGTCGGCCTGATCAAGGGCCTCTGCCCCATCCTGTGTGTGGGGCATCGGCCAGATCCCCACCGGCCACCTCGCCGACCGCATCGGCCGCAAACCCCTCATTCGGCGCCAGCGAGCGCCACCCGCAGGACGTCTCCCGCGCCGCCCGCCACGCTCAGCCCTTCAAAGGTCTGGGACGTCGTCGAGGGGTGGGCGGGGACGGGGGATGGGGATCTCACGCTGCACGTTCGTGTCGCCCGTGTTCACGCTCACGCGGACCGCGCCCGGGATGGTGGGGGACTGCTGGATGGTGAGTCCGTACTGGCGGACGTCTGCCGCCTGGCAGAGCAGACCGAGGAGGTCGGCCACGACGCGCTGGGTGTCGGCGATCTGGTCAGGGGGGCAGTGCCGAAGCCGGAGCTCGGCGGCGACGACGCGCCGGGTGTGGCGCATCGAGTCGTGGTCTGCCGGCATGCAGACATACATGTGAGGCCTCCACTCCTGCGGGGGACGACCGGGGAAGGTTTTCGGCCATGTGGCCTAACCCACTATCTGAGGTCGCCCCACACTCTGCAACCCTGCAGAGTGCGAGCAAGCGGTTCTTGCCGGATCGTGGAGTCCGGCACCGCCGACGAGAAGGGACCCCTCCGCCTGTGTCACGGCCCCGCTCCGGCCCCACCGTGGCCCTACGCCTGTTCGCTTCCGAGCTGCGTGCCCGACGCGAAGCCGCGGGCTTCACCCTGGAAGCCGCCGCGACCGCGCTCGGTGTACACGACATGACACTCAGCCGCCTGGAGCTCGCCAGAACCGCTCCACGCCGGGCAACGGTGAGCCACCTGCTGCGCCTGTACGGGACGCCGGACACCGAGACGGAGACGGTACTGGCCTCACTGGACGAGGCACGGCGGCCGGGCTGGTGGCATCCGTACCGCGACATCCTCCCCGAACACCTGGCCGGGGTGATCGACCTGGAGTCAGCGGCCAGCCTGATCCGCACCTACGCCCCCGGCGTGGTCCCCGAACTGCTCCAGACCCCCGGCTACGCCCGCGCGCTCCTGGGGCTGAGGCACCCCCGCGCCGGCGCGGAGGAGATCGGCCGGCGACTGCGGCTCCTGGAGGAACGGCAGGAACACACCCTCTACCGCACGGACCGGCCCATACGCCTGTGGGCCCTGATCGAGGGCGTCGTGCTGGAGCGGGTGATCGGGGACCGGGACGTCATGGCCGAGCAACTCGCCCACCTGGACCGCTTCGCCGTGGACCGGGGGGCAGTGACCCTGCAGGTGATCCCCGCAGCGGCCGGACAGCACCCCTTGCTGCTGAGCGGATCCGTGGACATCCTGCGCTACACCCACCCGCAGCTCGCCGACCGGCTGGTCGTGCACGGCCTTCACCAGGAGGCCGCGACGGTCACGGAGGACAAAGGAGCGGTCCTCGCCTACCTCGCTGCGATGGACGCGACCGCGGCTCTCGCTCCGCCCCCGACGAACCGCATCCGAACCGGAGAGGACTCTTCATCATGACCGACAGCACGCAGGGCCCGGATCTCCAGCCCGAGAAACCGCACTCCGCACGGTTCTGGAACTACCTGTTGGGCGGCAAGGACAACTTCGCCGCGGACCAGGAACTCGGCGAGCAGATCAAGCGCGAGTACCCCGCCATGGTCGATGTGGCCCTCGCCACCCGCGCCTTCCTCGGACGGACCGTCCAGCACCTGGCCGGCGAGGAGGGCTACCGGCAGTTCCTCGACATCGGCACCGGACTGCCGACCGCCGACAACACCCACGAAGTCGCACAGCGCGTCGCACCCGACGCCCGGATCGTCTACGTCGACCACGACCCGATCGTCCTCGCGCACGCCCGCGCCCTGCTCACCAGCACACGCGAGGGCGCCACCGACTACGTGGACGCCGACCTGAGAGACCCGGACACGGTGCTCGCCCACGCCACGCGGACACTGGACCTGGACCGGCCGGTCGCGCTGATGCTGATGTCCGTCATCGGCCACGTCACAGACCCCGCCGAGGCCGCCGCCCTGGTGCAGGCGTACATGGCCCGCCTCGCCCCGGGCAGCTGCCTGGTGCTGTGCACGACCCTGGCCTCACCACAGGCCGACGCCGCGAGCGACTCCTACGGATCCTCCGGGACCATCCCCTACGTGACGAGCTCCGCCGAGACCATGACCGCGATGGCGAAAGGCCTCACCATCCCCCCGCCCGGCCTCGGACCGATCAACCGCTGGTTCCCCGACCCGCACACCGGCCCCGGCCCGGACACCGAACAGTGGGGGTTCGTCGCCTACAAGGCCGCCTGATCCTGCCGGCCGGCTGCCATCGGTCGGGGCAGTCCGGAAGAAGTGCCGGTGGACAGCAGCCGTGCGCCGCCGCACCGTGAAGATTCGGATCGCGCACATGGAACGAGAAGCAGCCACGGACACCGTCGTCCTCATCCACGGTCTCTGGATGACGCCGCTCTCGTGGGAGCACTGGGCCACGCGCTACGAGCAGCGCGGGCTGAAGGTGATCACCCCCGGCTACCCGGGCATCGAGCCGGGTCCCGCCGGAGTCGAGGCACTCCGCAACGACCCGTCACCGCTGGCCGGCCTGGGCGTGCGCGAAGTCTTCGGTCACCTCACGGAGGTCATCGACGCGCTCGGCAGCGAGCCGGTCATCATGGGGCACTCGTTCGGCGGTGCCTTCGTCCAGCTTCTCCTCGACGCCGGTTACGGTACGGCCGGCGTGTCCATCGACGGCGCGGCCGTGAAGGGCGTGAAGGCGCTGCCCTTCAGCGAGATCAAGGCCACCTTCCCTGTCCTGCACAACCCGCGGCCAACAAGAACCGGGCTGTGCCGATCGCCGAGAAGGACTTCCACTACGCCTTCACGAACAACCTCACCGTGCAGGAGTCGAAGGCCGTTTACGACCGCTACGCCGTCCCGGTCTCCGGCCGCATCCTGTTCCAGGGCGGCTTCGCGAACTTCACCCCGAACGCAGCGACGACCTGCAACTTCGCCAACGACGACCGTGCGCCGCTGCTGTTCATCTCCGGCGGCAACGACAACATCCTGCCGCCCGTAGTACAGCGCGAGAACTACGAGAAGAACGCCAAGCACTCCACGGCGATCACGGCGTACAAGCTGTTCGACGGCCGCAGCCACTACACCTGCGGCGAGGACGGCTGGGAAGCCGTCGCCGACCTCGCCCTCGACTGGGCACTCGCGCCCACCCCCGGAGACCTCGACCCCTCCTGACCCGTGCTCGCTCGGCAGGTCAAGGCGTTCCTTTCGTCAGGTCGTGGTCACGACCTGTCACGGACTCGGACGCCGCGATGAAGGCCTGTACGAGGGGACGGCTGTCTCCTCGGCGGGTGGCCATGAAGATCCGGCTCACTGCGGGAGGCCCGTCGAGTTCGAGGCGTCGGGCGCCTGCGGGGAGCAGCGTCGTGACGCTGTAGGGGGCGATGGTGACGCCGAGTCCGGCAGCGACGAACATGATGATGGTGTGCCAGTTCGAGCACTCCTGCGCGACCCGGACGTCGATGCCGGCGTCCCGCAACGGTTGTGTGTTCATGTCGAACGCTTGAGCTCCTGCTGTACGTGGGAACAGGATCAGCGGGTCAGTGGCCAGCGCCGTTGCTTCCACATGGTCATCGCTTGCGGCGGGGTGCTCTGTGGGGACGACGGCGACAAACCGTTCCGTTGCCAGCAGGGAAAGGTCGATATCGTCTCGCTCCTCAGCATCTCGCACGATCCCGATGTCGGCTGTGCCCCGCTCCAGGGCCGCCAGGACATCGACGGTGAAGCCGTCGTGCACCTTGATCTGGACGTCCGGGCGGCGGCGGGAGAATTCACGGAGCTGTTCGCTGACGATCGCGGTGGCGGAAGTGATGAAGGCGACATCCAGGCGACCGGCCTCGCCGCGCCCGACACGGCCGGCCTCGTCAAGGTCGGCTGCCAGACGGCCCAGGAGGTCCCTTGCCCGTGGCTGGAACGTCGCTCCCGCGTCTGTGAGACGGACGCTCCGGGAGGTCCGCCGGAACAGCTCGACACCGACAATCTTCTCGAGCTGCCTGATCTGCTGGGACAGGGCCGGCTGAGCAATGTTCAGCCGCTGGGCTGCACGGCCGAAGTGGAGTTCCTCGGCCACAGCCAGAAAGTACCGCAGATGACGGAGCTCGATGCGCTGATCCATAGTTCAAGCTTATTGATGGAGGCTACTGCTTGTATTGGACATATGGGTGAGTGGGCCGGAGGCTGCTGACGAGAAGCTGCACCGAAAGGAAACCGCCCCATGCCGTACACCTCTGCCTCGACCGTGGTCTCCTCGATCGCCTCACCGAGCGATGCCGACGCGTTCCGCGCGTTGAACGAGGAGTGGATCTCGCGCCTGTTCGTCCTGCAGGAAGAGGACCGGGCGGTTCTCGGAGATCCGTTCGGCCGCATCGTGGGCCCGGGCGGCGATGTGCTCCTGGCGCGCGAGCCGGGCAGCGGCACCGTCGTCGGGTGCGTGGCGCTTCTGGCCTACCCGGACGCCGTGTTCGAGCTGGCGAAGATGGCCGTGTCCCCCGCCGCGCAGGGACGCGGCATCGGCCGCCTCCTCATCGCCGCAGCGATCGACCGCGCCCAGGCACTCGGTGGGGCCCGGCTGTTCCTCGGTACGAACAGCAAGCTGGCTCCCGCAATCCACCTCTACGAGGAAGCCGGGTTTGTCAGGATCACCCGCAACCGTCTCCCGGTGGCCGACTATTACGCCCGCGCCGACATCCTCATGGAACTGAAGTGACGCCCCGGCCCGTGCCGGCTCCGTATGAATGCGTCGGTCGCAGTGGTGAAGGCGAGGACGGCGCTGCGTGGAGTACCCGGCCGAGCCCGATTCGGCTCGCCAGGCCGCCCGGGTCGTTGACGCGCATCACTTCAGTGGGCTCGGCACCGGCGTGGCGCTTTCCTGCATGTCCTCCAGCGAGCGCCCCTTCGTCTCGCCGACGAAGAAGTACACGAGCAGCCACGAGAGCAGGGCCATGAAGGCGTAAACCCCGTAGCTACCTGCCAGAGAGAGGTCGCGCAGGCTCGGGAACGAGAAGTTGAGCAGGACGCCGGCGAGCCAGTTGGCGGCGGCGCACGCCGAGAGCGCGACGCCGCGTATGCGGTTGGGGAACATCTCGCCGAGAAGGACCCAGACGGCCGGCCCCCAGGAAACCGCGAAGGCCACGACGAACACGTTTGCGCCGACGAGGGTGATCGGTCCCCAGGCTCCGGACAGTGCCGGCTCGCCGTCCCCGGCGATGGTGGCGGTGGAGAAGCCCACCGCCACTGTGATGAGACTCGCGAACATGCCTGCTGATCCGGCGAGCAGCAGCCGGCGGCGGCCCACCCTGTCGATGAGAAGGATCGCGGCCACCGTCGCGACCACGTTCATGAAGGAGCTCAGTACCGACAGGGCGAACGCTGCCGACTCGTCGAAGCCGACCGACTGCCACAACGATGTGGAGTAGTAGAAGATGACGTCGACGCCGACGAGGGCTTGAAGGGCTGCGAGCCCGATCCCCACCCAGACGACGGGAAGGAGAACGCGCCGTCGGTCGAGAAGGTCCTGGAAGCGGGCGGATCGGTCGGTTCGCAACGTCGTGGCCATGCGGTCGGTCAGCGTGGTGGCTTCTTCGCCAGAGATGCCCTGGAGCTTTTGCATCACGTCGCGTGCTTCGGTGATTCGTCCGCGAGCGACAAGGAACCGCGGCGACTCGGGGATCGCGAGTGCGGTGATCAGGTAGACGAGAGCCGGCACGATGCCGGCGATGAACATCCACCGCCACGCGGGAAGCCCGACGAACGTCTGCGCGTCCGCGCCCTCGAGCGCGAATGCGATCGAGCTGTCGGAGAGAAGAGCGGCGAAGATGCCGAGGACGATCGCCATCTGCTGCAGGGACGCAAGGCGGCCCCGCACGTTCGCCGGCGCGATCTCCGAGATGTAGAGCGGCCCGATCACTGTCGCGAATCCGACCCCGTAGCCGGTGAGCAGGCGCCAGATCGCAAGGTCCCAGAGGCCCTGAGCGAGGCCGCAGCCGATCGCGGCGACAAGGAAGACGGCGCCGGCGACCGCCATGGTGCGCGGGCGCCCGACGCGGTCGGCGAGCCAGCCGGCGCTGAACGAGCCGAGCGTGGCGCCCAGCAGGGTGACGGCGACGATGGTGCCGAGTCCGATGGAGTCAAGCCCGAAGCTGCTCTCGATGGCGTTCACAGCGCCATTGATCACCGCGGTGTCGAAACCGAAGAGGAAGCCACCGATGGCGGCGGCCGCCGCCATCGTGGCCACGCGACGGGTCAGGCGGCCGCCTTCTTCTGGACATGAATGGGACATGATGAGTCCTTGTCGATTGTAGATTGTCGACCAAGTTGTTCACAGGGAGGAGGGGTAGGCGATGGTGGACATAAGGGCGTTCTCCGCCTGTCGCGAGTCGAGGCGGGTGTGCTGGACGACGATGGGCCGGTCACTTCGGATCACGAGGCAGTAGTCGATTCCCGGAAGGATCGGCTCGGGGCCACGGAGGTCGTTGATCCGTTGATGGTGTGCGCGACGTGCGGGAACGGTGAGCTCATAGGGTCCGACCGGCTCGCGATCGGTGTAGAAGACCTCGATGCGCACGTGCGCGGGGTCGCCGCCTGCGTTCAGCATGCAGATGCTGTCATGGCTGGTCATCGCGGGTGCCGGTCCGGTGCTGCCCGGGGGGATGTAGCCGTCCGCGACCACCCATGTCGTGGTGCCGATTGCCTGAGTCGTCATGCGAGTCCGCCTCTCTGTGGTGGGTTTCGGTTCTTGTCAGAAGTCGTTGGCGCTCTTGGCCGTGAGGCCGCCGTCGCACACCAGGTGACTGCCGGTGACATACGAGGCGTCGTCGGAGAGGAGCCAGACGGCGGCACGTGCGATCTCCGCGGGGTCGGCCATCCGTCCGAGCGGGATCTGGCGTGCCGCGGCGTCCCTCAGGCGCGCGCGTTCCGCTTCGAGCTCGTCACCGTCGAGGCCGAAGTAGAGCATGGGCGTGTCGGTGGCGCCGGGGACGACTGCGTTGACGCGGATGCCGTGAGGGGCGAGGTCGATGGCGGCAGCCCGCACGAACGCGGAGACTCCGCCCTTGGACGCTCCGTACGCGCTGTTCGAGCCGCCCGCGAAGCCGACGAAGGCGGAAGGGGACGACACGCACACGACGGAGCCCGGCCTTCCTGCGTCCTGCAGGGCTTGGGCGGCTGTGCGTACGGTCAGGAAGGTGCCGGTGAGATTCACGTCGAGAACGCGGCGCCATGTGTCGAGGGACATCCGGGGCAGGGGCGCGTTGACCTCGATGCCGGCGCTCGCGGTCACTCCGTCCACCGGGCCCAGTGCGGTGCTCGCTGCACCGAACGCGTCGACGAGCTCGCGTTCGTCGGTGACGTCCGACGCGGCCGACCAGACTCTGCGGGCGCCCATGCGCCGGGCTTCGGCCGCCGCCCGCTCGGCGCTCTCGCCGTCACGGTCGAGGATGCCGACGGCCCAGCCCCGGCGTGCGGCTTCGAACGCGGTGGCGCGGCCGATGCCGCTTCCGCCGCCGGTGATCAAGATCGTCCTGGTCATTCGGAGGGGTCCTCGGTGGCTCTGAAATGGGTGTTGATGTGGGCGGTGACGGTGCGGTCCAGCGCGTGTTCGTCGCCCGCACGGAGCGCGTCGATGAGCTCGCGGTGCTGCCCGGAGACCACGGTCGCGTCCGAGTAGTGGCTCGCGTCGCGCCGGAAGTAGGCGCGCACGCGGGGCTGGATCGACCGCCAGATCTGCAGGCAGTGCTGTTGCCCCGACAAGGTCACGACCGCCTCGTGGAAGCGGATGTCCTCGTCGGCGAGCAGCGCCGCGTCGGACGCGTCGGCCGCTGCCTCCATGTTGCGGACGAGCGACTGGAGATGGTCGTAGTCCGCGTCGGTCAGGCGGGGCATCGCCTTGCGGAAGGCGAACTTCTCCAGGGAGATGCGGACCGGTACGAGCACGTTCTCGATCTCCTCCTGGGAGACGCCGAGCACCTCCGTACCGCGGTAGGGGTAGGAGATCACCAGGCCCTCCTGCTCCAGCTGGCGCAGCGCCTCGCGGACCGGCGCCCGGCTGGTTCCCAGCTGTTCGGCGACTCCCGACTCCGTGAGCTTCTGACCCGCTTGGAGGCGGCCCGAGGTGATGGCTTCGCGCAGGACGTCTGCGACGGTTTCGCGGCGGGAGGCGAGGGAGGCGAAGGGGAGCGCGGGAAGCGCGGGAAGACCAGACATGGCCGGAGCGTAACAGGATCGTACTTTGTCGACAATCGAGTGCGATGGTTTCCGCGACCGACGGGTGCGGGGCCGGGGAGGCGGGTGTGGCGGGGTCGCACGTGCGGTCGGGGGAGTGGTGCTTCGTCGCATGGGTGCTCCCGTGGTGGTGCGGCGCTCTGTGGCCGTCCGTTCGGCAGACTGTAGCCGAATGGTCGATTGTCGACAATGGTCTCTCGGTCGGGTACGGTCCCGAACACAGTCGCCGCCGCCCGCGGCGATGGCACCCGTTATGAGAGGCACTCATGAGAATCACCAGGGTCGAGACATGCGGTCTTCGTGGGGCGACCCCCGAGGGCGGCTGGTCGAACGAACTGCGCCCGGACGATGTCGTGCACACGCTCGTCGCCGTCCACACCGACGAAGGTGTCACGGGCATCGGAAGCGCGTTCACCACCGAGAACCTCGTCAGGGGAGCGATCGACCTCCTGCTCCCGCACCTCGTCGGACAGGACCCGGTGGAGGTCGAGCGGATCACCGAAACGCTGCACCAGACCGCGTTCTGGATGGGCCGGGGCGGCGCGCTCACGCACGCGACGAGCGCGATCGACATCGCCCTGTGGGACATCGCAGGCCAGGCGCTCGGCCAGCCGGTCGGCCGACTGCTCGGCGGGCGCCATCGCACCCGCGTGCGCCCCTACGCGTCGGTGCTCATGGATGAGGCCGGACCCATGACGGACAACCTCACCCAACTCGTGGAGCAGGGATTCACCGCGTTCAAGATCGGCTGGTGGAAGTTCGGACGGGTGGACGCCGCCACCGACGAGCGCACCGTCGCCGCCGCCCGCGCCGCGATAGGCGACCGGTTGCTCGCTGTCGACGCCGGTGGCTCCGAAGGCTTCTTCCCCGGCGGTCTGGCATGGGCGAAGCGAACCGCGCGGATGCTCGCCGACTACGACGTCGCCTGGTTCGAGGAGGCCCTCGCGCCGGACGACCTCGACGGTTTCGTAGAACTGCGCGCGGGTTCACCCGTCCCCATCAGCGGTGGCGAGGTTCTCACCCGCAGGCAGAGCTTCGCCCCCTACCTGCGGCGCCGCGCCTTCGACATCGTCCAGCCCGACACCACGAAGGGAGGCGGTCTGAGCGAGTCGCGCCGGATCGGCTGGGAGGCCCAGGACCTCGGCATCCGCCTGATTCCGCACGGATGGAACACGGCCATCGGTCTCGCCGCCGATCTGCAGCTCTCGTCCGCACTCGCGTCCACCGACCTCGTCGAGTACAAGACCGGTTCAGCCTATGTGGACGACCTGGTCGCCGACGGCTGGCGACTCGACGCCGACGGATACCTCGACATCCCCTCCGGCCCGGGGCTCGGAGTGTCCCTCGCCCCGGAAGCGGTCGAGAAGTACGGCACGCGGCCCGCGTTCGCGGACCCGAGGGCGTGAGACGCCGGCCGAACCCCCTGTCGAAGGGCATCGCGGTCCTCCGCGCCCCGTCGAAAACCCTTCGCCGAGCAAGGTGCCCGGGTTTGCCTGCCGGTTCGGTCGGCGGACCGAGGTACCCCATGTGAAGCCTCTGGTGGTTACGGACATCACCTTGCGGTGAGACCTGTTCCGCCAGAGGTTTTGCGTGTGTCCGTGGCCGGGCCCAGTCCGGCCTGCTCGCGCATGTGTGGGTCATGCCGCTTTACGCAGATCACTGTGCTGAGGAAACATCAGGAGCACGGCGTCCGCAGCTTGCTAGCATCTCAGGATGCTCATTGTGATGTTCATCTGACGGTCCTGGGTCTCTCCCGTCCAGGTTCTGATCCGTTGAGGGTGCGGTCTGTCGTGCCCTCCGGACCTCGACAACCGTCAGAGTCCGGCGGCCGTGCATACGACGCCCGTCGCACATCATCGGAGCTTCCTCGTGCTCGCAGTGCTTCTCCTTCCTGGTGCGCTTCGCGCCTTCCTCCCCGCCCTGATCGGTCGGTCCGCTCTCGCGATGGGCAGTCTTGCCCTCCTCCTCGCCGTCCAAGACAGTACGGGTTCGTACACAAAAGCCGGTTTCGCAACAGCGACGTTCGGGATCGCCAACGTCATCGCCGCCCCCTGGCGCGCCCGGGCCGTCGATCGATTCGGTCAACGAACCGCGCTCACCACCATGGCGTCAGGCCAAGCCTCAGGATTCGTCGCTCTCGCGCTCATCGCACAGGCCGAGAAAGTTGCGGATGTCTGGTTCCTCGTCCTCAGTGTGGCGATCGGCCTGACATCGCCGCCCCTGGGGGCGGCGATGAGAATGATCTGGGCATCGCTCACGACAGCCGGTGACCAGCGAACAAAAGCCTTCAGTATCGACGCGGTGTGCGAAGAGCTGCTTTTCGTCATTGGCCCCGTAGTCATCAGCGCGGTCATTGTCGCCAGTTCTCCCAGCACCGGGCTATGGGTGACCGCGGCAGCCGTTTCCCTCGGCACCGCAGCGATGACGTCGAGCGCGTCCTCGGGGGTGCTTCGCGGAACAGGAGGGGGTGTCGCGCGAGGCGATCGCCCGCTGCGTCAGCCAGGTTTCGCAAGAGTATTGATCGTTCTCCTGGGCGTCGGTGGTGTACTCGGTGTCGCGGAGATCGCGGCTCCGGCAGCGGCTTCGCACCATGATGCTGTCGCAGCTTCGGGCTGGCTCCTGGCAGCCTTTGCCGGCGGAAGTGCTCTCGGAGGATTTCTCTATGGGCAGCTGAACCTCAAGGGAGGAATCGGCAAGAGACTGTTCGTCCTGTGCCTCGGCATGGGACTCGGCGCGGTGCTCGTGTCGCAGTTGGACACGCTCGGTGCCTTCGCTGCGGGCCTCGCACTCGTCGGCCTGTTCCTCGCTCCGTCTCTCATCACCGGGTATCTCATCGCCGACACCATCGTTGCGGAATCCGGCCGGACAGAAGCGTCGACATGGATCAACACCTCCGTGAATCTCGGCGCATCGCTGGCGTCCGCGGCAGCTGGAGCCGTCATCGACAGTTCCGGCCCATGGTTCGCCCTCTTGCTCGTGGGAGCGATTGCTCTCGTGCTCGCCTCGGCTGTGCCGTTTACACGACTGCGCAAGATCGAGCCGCCTGTGGTCCACGCTGTCGATCATTGTGAGCACAGCTGATCAGCAACCCTACGGGCGGACGGGACGTGCGCTCTGCGGCGAGCGCTGTGTCCACTCGGTCCGTCTCCCGGCGTCACGGCTTGCAGCTCGCGCCCTGGTCCACTACCCACCCGGCCACCTACCGTGTCTGCCGGAAGGCGGTCCCGGCAACGGGCCTTTTCGGTCAGGTCGATGGCTTTGCCCGGGACCGGGGCTTGGCCCGGACGTGCACGCGTTCCCCTTGGGGGCCGAACAGGTTGAGCACCTCCACGGGGGGACTCTCCTGCGGGTCCGAACCAGTGTGGCAGGCGGGTGTCGAACTCGGCTGCCTCGCCCGGCTCCATGATCAGGTCGTGGTCGGCCAGGATGAGCCGGACCGTCCGGACAGGACGTACAGCCACTCGTGTCCCTCGTGCGTGACCAGATCGGGCCGGCTGTGTTCCGCGCGGATGACCGACTTCCAGGCTTGCAGGCGCCCCGGCCGTGTCGACAGTGGAATCGCCGTACGACCGTTGTGGACGCGGGGCTTGCAGCGGACCCTCGGGTCGCCGACCTCCGGCGCCCCGACGAGTTCGTCCAGCGGTACCTGGTGGGCCTGTGCGATGGGCAGCAGCAGCTCCAGGCTCGGGCGGCGCTGACCCGACTCCAGCCTCGACAGTGTGCTTTTGGAGATGCCAGGGGCCTCGACCAACGCCGCAGCAGTTCGAGGAAGCCGCGTCGGAACAGGACCTCGACGAAGCATTTGTCGAACTGGACCACTGGGCCGCTCATGGCGCGCTCGAAGACGGACGGCTGGTGTGCGTGGCGAGCATGTACCCATGGAACGATGCTCCGTTGGCCGACCTCGGCGTACTGACACTCCCGCCCTACCGGGGAAAGGGCCACGCCCGGCGCCTCGTACGGGCGATCTCCCGCCACGCCCTCGCACGGAAACACGAACCTCAGTACCGCTGCCAGCTTGACAACCATGCCTCGGTGGCGGCCGCCGAATCAGCCGGCTTGACACGATTCGGCCCATGGGATGTCGTCTCGCCGGTGAAGCTCTCCATGACGTCGGCGGCGGTGTTGGTGGACGGTGTCATGAGGTACATCGCTTCGCGTTCCACCGCGGTCGGCCTGCCGGACGGAGTCGGTGCGCCCACCCCGGCCGCGGACCGGAGTTGGGCAAGCCGGCCGTCGGTCGCCGGTCGGACCTTCGTCGTACGGACCTTTTGGCTCTGACCGCACCGCACGAGGGGGAGGCCTCGTTGCCGGACGCAAAGTCTCGCCGAGTTCACTGCTGGGGCTCGGCCCGGGACGACCGGTCGGGCCTGTCGGGGCCGGGGCGTACGTGCGCACGCAGCCCCTGCGCGCCGAACAGAATGAGGAGCTCGACCGCCCGGCCGTCGGCGCTGCCCAGCCAGTGCGGCAGGGAGGTGTCGAACTCGGCTGCCTCACCGGGTGACAGCATCAGGTCCCGCTCGCCCGTGACGAGCCGCAGCCGGCCGCCCAGTACGTAGAGCCATTCGACGCCTTCGTGGTTCTGCGGGGTCGGTTCGAGGGGTGTTGGCCGGGCGGGGATGATCAGTTTGAAGGCATGGACTCCGCCGGGGCGCCGGGACAGGGGTACGAAGGTCATTCCGTACCGGCTGATCGGCTTGAGGTGGATCCGGGGGTCGCCGGTGCGCGGGGCGCCGACGAGGTCGTCGAGCGGGACGTCGTAGATACGGGACAGCGGCAGCAGCAGTTCCAGGGTCGGTCGGCGTTGCCCGTTCTCCAGCCGGGACAGGGTGCTCTCCGAGACGCCCGTCGTCGCCGCGACGTCGGCGAGGGTGATGCCGCGGTCGCGGCGCAGGGCGCGGAGCCGCGGCCCCACCGCGTCGAGTACGTCGTCGTCACTCTTGGGATCGGGGTGCATGGAGCCCATCTTGCCTTCGGGGCCCGTCTTGCCGTTACCGCAAGATTTCGTGCCTGGTTGCGGTGTGCCTGGCAAGACTGGGCGTCCATCGACACGAGGAGTCGTGAAATGAGCACCACCGATGCTGCGGTCGCTTTCTGGGACGGCGTCCATGCCTCCCGGCCGACGGCCGACGACCCGCAGCCGAACGTCCGCCTCACCGAGACGGTGGCGGCCCTGCCGGCCGGTGACGCGTTGGATCTCGGATGCGGCAACGGCGGCGACGCGCTGTGGCTCGCCGGGCAGGGGTGGCAGGTCACCGCCGTCGACATCTCGGCCGTGGCGGTCGAGCGGCTCGCCGCCCTCGCCCGCTCGCGTGGCCTGGGCGAGCGTCTCACCCCCGTACAGCACGACCTGCGCACGTCCTTCCCGCCCGGTGCGTTCGACCTGATCAGCGCCCACTACCTGCACACCGGGCGGGCGGCTGCTGGTCGTCGATCACGGTTCGACCGCCCCGTGGTCGTGGAACCAGGCCCCCGACACCGGCTACCCGAGCCCGCAGGAGGTGGCCGCCGGTATCGAACTGGCCCCGGACACATGGACGGTCGAGCGGGCCGACGCACCCCGGCGGATCGCGAACGGGCCGGACGGGCGTACCGCCGAGGTCACCGACCATGTGCTCGTCATCCGCCGTACCGCCCTGACGCGAGGGAGGCGACCCCTGATGTCCGGCTCGTCCGGCGCCACACCCCGCAATCGCCGCCGCGACACCCCGCCGCCCCGGACCGGGAACAGCGAGGCCGAGGTCCTGCGCGGGTTCCTCGACCATCTGCGGACGTCGATCGCGGCGAAGGTCGACGGTGCGCCCGAGCCGCAGGCGCGAGCTGCCGCCGTGCCGTCGGGCACGAACCTGCTCGGGCTGCTCAACCACCTGACGTTCGTGGAGCGTTCGGTGTTCCTCGGCGACGACGTCAGTGACTGGCCGGCGACGTTCCGGGTCGCGTCGTCCGACAGCGTGGCCGATGTCGTCGTCCGCTACCGGGAGGCGGTCAGGCGCGCCAACGACGTACTCGACGGGTGCACCGATCTCGGCGCACCCGTCCCTCGACCGCGGCCCGGGCGTCCGGTTCCCAGCGTCCGCTGGGCGCTGACCCACATGATCGAGGAGACCGGCCGTCACGCGGGGCATGCAGACATCCTGCGCGAGCTCATCGACGGTTCGACCGGGCGTTGATCCGCCTGTTCTTCTCCCGTGCCGCCTGCTCCCCGCTGGCTGCGGGGCTGCAGGCGGCAGGGTGTTCGGCTGCCGCGCAGCGGGCAGGGAACGGCGTACGTCGTGTCGAAGTCGCCGGGGTGCCCGCGACGGCGAGGTCCTGACACCGTGATGCCGTCCGGCATCCGGTGCTACGGGCCCGCGGCCTTCGGAAGCCCTCCCTGCCGGCAGTCGGTGTGGCCAGCGCCGCGCAGCAGCATGCCGAGGGAGAGCATTGCGGACAGGCTGAGCAGCAGCGTGGACCAGAACCAGAACCGCACCCATGTATCGGGGACAGGCAGCAGGATCACCAGCGCGGCTGGATACAGAACCAGCAGCCACCCCAACCGGCGCTCCGCTCCGGACTGTTGGCGCAGTCGCCTGGTCGCGCCCTCGCCCGACCCGGGGGCCCCACGGGTGACCAGCATCAGCCCATCGGCGATGGTCAGCCGACACGTGTGCACGAGCGCGCCGATCATCGTGAGGAGCAGGGCCAGTCCCAGTAGCTGGGTCCATTCGGGCACTCGGGGGTGGTCCGCGGTGGTGACCATCAGCGTGGGCACCGTGAACAGCACAGTGCTCAGCGCCTCGAAGGCGAAAAGCCGGTTGGCCGGTGTGCGGCTCAGTGCCGTGGACACCAGCGGCTTCCTGGACGGACATCTCCGGTGGCCGCAGGTGCGACCGGTCGCTCGGGGGTGGCGAGGATCCGTCATGACCCTGGCTGCGCTTCGCCGGCGCCCACCCGGTCGGACCCGCCGGAGATGTGACTGTCCTGGGTGTCGCGTGACGCTGTCAGCACATACTCCTTCGGGTCGATGGTCCGGGTGCGACGGCGAAACCGCCAGGTCGGCGCGGGCCAGATGGTGGTGACACGGCCCGTGCGGTCCTGGTACCAGCCGGAGCAGCCGCCCGAGGCCCAGACAGTGGGAGTCATCCGGTTCTGCAGTTCGGCGTTGTACGCCTGCTGCGTCTGTGCGCGTACCTCCACTGCGCCCAGGCTGCGGTTGCGCATCAGCCGCAGGGTGCTGATGAGGTAGTTGATCTGTGACTCGATCATGTAGATGAGGCTCGTGTGCCCCACGCCGGTGTTGGGGCCTGCCATCAGGAACAGATTGGGAAATCCCGCGACGGTCGTGCCCAGGTGCGCCTGCGGGCTGCCCTGCCAGACCTCGTGCAGGGACCGTCCGCCACCACCTATGACGCGCTGCGTGTAGGAGGCGTCGTTGACACGGAATCCGGTTCCGAAGAGCAGTACGTCCACCGGATACGCGGCGGTGTCACCTGATGCGGCTTGCGCGCCGCCCGGCGTGGTGAGGACCGCGTCCGGCCCGATGCCGGCGATCGGGTCGGTGACGACGCGGACGTTGGGCTGAACCAGCGCCGGGTAGTAGTCGTCGGACAACAGGACCCGCTTGCAACCCAATGCGTAGTCCGGGGTGAGTTTGGACCGCAGCTCAGGATCCTTGACCTGGCGGTGCAGATGGGCCAGTGCCTCCCGACGCCCCAGCGCGGCCATGGCGCGGTTGCCGAGCAGCGCCGGCAACGTCGCTTCCCGGAGCATGTACTCCCAGCCTCGCGCCAGTTGCTGCACCGGCGGAGCCAGCCGGAACAGGCGCCGTTGCCATGCCGGGACCGGCTGATCCCGGCGCGGGGCGATCCACGACGGAGTGCGCTGAAAGACCGTCACCTGCTGGGCCGTGCGCTGCAGGTGAGGGATGAACTGGACGGCGCTCGCGCCGGTCCCGATCACCCCCACCCGCTTTCCGGAAAGGTCCAGGTCGTGCCTCCACCCGGCGGAGTGGAACGCCTCTCCGGTGAAGTCTTCCAGGCCGGGCAGCGAGGGGATGGCCGGTTCCGAGAGGGGCCCTTGAGCCATCACCAGCAGCCCGGCGCTGACCGGTCCCGTGCTGGTGTCCAGGTCCCAGCGCAGCCGCTCGGCGTCCCAGGTGGCACGCTGCAGCTCGCAGCCGAGCCGCAGGCGGGGCGTCAGACCGTATCGGGCGACGCAGCGCTGCAGGTAGCGCTCGATCTCCTCCTGAGGAGCGAAGCGCCTGCTCCAGGTGGGGTTGGGCGCGAACGAGAACGAGTACAGGCGCGAGGGCACATCGCAGGCGCACCCCGGATAGGCGTTGTCCCGCCACGTGCCGCCCACCTCATCGGCCCGCTCCAGTATCAGCAGGTCGTGGTGGCCCTCCTGCAGCAGTCGGATGGCTGTGCCGAGTCCCGCGAATCCCGCGCCGACGATGACGACGGACACGTGACGTCCGGGCGAGGCGCTGCCCGGCCCGGTACGCCGCTGCCGCGCCACGACCGGCCCATGAGGGGCCGGATCCGTGCTGTGCGAGTCGGTCATGATGACCCTCCTCCAATGATTGCTCGAAACGAATACGATCGTATAGCCTATGATCGTATTACACACGATGAATGGAGTGCGCGATGAGGATTCTGGCTCTTGGAGGACCGGGCGCGATGGGTGCCGTAGCGGTACGTGTGGCGGCCGGGCTCCCCGGCGTCACCGAGATCGTGGTGGCCGACCGGCACCTGGAGGCGGCCCGTGCGCTGGTGCGCCGGCTCGCCGAGCAAGGCATGGGTGCCGTGCCGATGCGTGCGCTCAGGGTCGACGTGACCGACAGTCCCGCCCTGCGCGCCGCTCTGGAGGGTGCGGACGTCGTCCTCAACACCGTCGGCCCGTACTACCGCTTCGGTCTCACCGTGCTGCGGGCCGCGATCGCGACCGGCACCCACTACCTGGACATCTGCGACGACTGGGAGCCGACGCTGCAGATGCTCGGTCTGAACGAGGAGGCCCGGGCCGCCGGCGTCCGCGCCGTGGTGGGAATGGGAGCCAGTCCCGGCGTCAGCAATCTGCTGGCCGCACGTGCCGTCCGGCAACTGGACCATGTCCAGGACCTGTACACCGCATGGCCCGTCGACGTCTCCGGCAGTGGCGGGGACGACGAGCAGCTGAGCGACCCCGGCGGGCGCCCCAGCGCGGCCGCCGTGCACTGGATGGAGCAGATCAGCGGGAAAGTGGCGATGGTCAGCGACGGCCGGCTCGTCCACCGGCGTCCACTCCGGCCGGTCACCCTCTCCGTGTCCGCCGGACGCTCCGGCACGGCCTACACAGTCGGTCACCCCGAGCCGGTCACCCTGCACCGCAGCTTCGGACCGGCCGGCGAGGCGGCCAACCTCATGGTCGTCACCCCGGGCACGGTGGCGTATCTCGACGTCCTGCGCCGCGACATCGACGCCGGGAAGCTCACCAACGAGACCGCGGCGGCCGACCTGGCAAAGCCCTCGGTGTCCCGCGCACTGCGGGCCACCGCAGGTGCCATGACCCGTAAGGGGCCCGGGTCACTGCCCCCGTTCTTCGCCACCGCCACGGGTACCCGCGACGGCCGTCAGGTCACCGTGCTGGCCCGGCTCGCGGATACACCCGGTGCCGCGGCGCTGCTCAACGACATGGCGGAGGCGACCGGTCTGCCCCTGGCTCTTGGGCTCGCGCAACTGCTGGACGGCACCGGTGGCCAACTCGGCGTCCACCCACCGGAGACGGCCATCGACGCCGAACGCTTCTTCCTCGACCTGGCACGCCACGTGCCCGACCTTCCCGACGACGACGGCCCCAGCGACGGCGTGATCGTCGACGTGACCACGAACGAGTGAAGCAGAACAGGAGATACGCCGTGCCTTCAAGAGAAGTGGCCACGCCCCCCACCGCGTTCCTCGACGTGGCGGGACGCGCCGTCCGGTACACCGCAGTGGGCAGTGGCCCCCCGGTACTCCTGCTGCACGGCCTGGACCGCAGCCTGGCGGACTGGGCGCCGCTCCAGGCCGCCCTGCCGGACCACCGGCTCATCGCGATCGATGTTCCGGGGTTCGGCCGGTCACAGCCTCTGCCGGACTGCCGGCTCGCCTCCCTGAGCGGGCACGTCGAGCGGGTGCTCGACCGGCTCGAAGTCGCCTCCGCCGTGCACGTGGTGGGCAACTCCCTCGGTGGCGCCATCGCGATGCAGCTCACCGCTCACGCCCCCGGGCGTGTGTCCTCACTGACGCTGCTGAACAGCGCGGGATTCGGCCGCGAGGTCACCTGGGCGCTGCGCATCCTCGACCTGCCACTGCTCTGGCGGCTGCTCCTGCGCCCCGATGAGGGGAGCGCGCGGTTGACGGAGCGTTCCCTCTTTCATGACCCGGACTTCGCGACCCCCGAGCGGATTGCCGCGGCACTCGCCCTCGCCCGCCGCGAAGGGGCTGCCCGGATGCTGCGGCAGGTGGCCCGCGACCTCGGCTCCTGGCGCGGTGTACGCCCCGGCTGGCGCGCAGAACTGCTCGCGGAGGTCTCGGCGCTCGATACCCCGGTACTCGTCGTCTGGGGCACCCACGACCGTATCCTCCCCGCCCGCCACCTCATCAACGCCGCGTCCGCCCTGCCCCGGGCACGCACCCACCTCTTCCCGCGAACCGGTCATCTGCCGCAGATCGAGCGCACGGCGGAGACAGCCGCTCTGCTCAGCTCGTTCTGGAACGGCCTGTGAAGTGCGTCGTGCGGGTGTGAGGGCCTGGGCGGCCGGAGCGACGGGCAGGGCGGGTCGCGGCATTGCCAACGGTACTTTAATTTGTAAACGATCGAACGATTTCCGATCGCTCATCGATTGAGTATCCGGACGCAGTGCCTTGGCCAACCATCTCAACCACGCTCGAAAGGTCCACCACCCCATGACCGGAACGGATTCACCCCGCACGCCGGAACCGGCCGTCCAAGTCCCCACCCGGACGCTCGTCGAGGCCCTGATCCGAGCCGATCACACCGTCGACACCGGCGAGCTCTACGCCATCGCCCCACTGCTCGGCATGACCGACCCGCAGGTGCGGCTGTGCGTCAAGAGGCTGGTCACCGAAGGACGCTTCACCCAGGAAGGCCGGGGGCGTAGAGCAGTGCTGCGGGCCACCGGCGCGACCGAGCAGACTCTCGGACCCGATGTCGAATTCGTCACCCACGCCTTCCGGCAGGACGCGGGCCTCGAACCCTGGGACGGCATCTGGCACCTGGTCGCCTTCGCGGTCCCCGAGACGGCCCGCACCGCACGCGATGCCCTGCGGGCCGCACTCACCCGGCTCGGCGGCGCTGCCGTGCAGGGTGGGCTGTACATCAGCGCCAACACCTGGGAGCCCCACGTCGAAGACCAAGCCCGCCACCTCGGCGTCCTCGACCACCTCACGCTGCTGACCACGGACAACCTGCGCCAGGGCAACGAACAAGCCCCTGCCGTACTCGCCCGCACCCTATGGCCGCTGGAAGAGATCGCCGACCGCTACCAGCGACTCGCCTCTGTCGCCCGACCCCGGCTGCGCCGACTCCAGGCAGACGACCTCTCCGGCCCCCAGCGGCTGACCATCGCGGTCGAACTGGCCGCCGAGTTCACCCGCGCCATGGAGCCCGACCCCCTCCTGCCCCCGGAGCTGCTGCCCCAGCCCTGGCCCGGCACCCAGGCCCGTGAACTCGTCGCACAATGCTGGTCGCTCCTGGAAGAGCACACGGACGAGAGCCGACGAGTCAGCCTCTTCCATCTCTACCGCGACGTGCTCCGCCCAGCAGCCGCCGACAACTGAGGACCGCGACACCGGTCGACTCACGCCGCTCGGCGCCGGGCAGGGCGTGTGGGAGAAGAGCCGGTTTCTGGGCGTTGCTTCCCTGGCGCCTTACCCGATGGGCCCTCACCAACCGCCCTTGTACACGCTCTGGACGACGCTCTCGACGGTGAGCCGGTGCACAGGTGGGACCCGTGGTCAACGGGCCCGGACCAGGCGGCGCCAGAACAGGATCACGGGCAGGACGAGGACCGCTGCTGCGGCGTTGAGGCCGCCGAAACCGATGCTGTGCATGAGTGGCCCGGCCAGGCCGGCGCCCACCGCTGCGACGACGTTCATCGCGGTGTCCGTGGCGCCTTGCACGCCCGGCCGAAGCGCCGTGGGCGTGGCCTCGCTGAGCATCGCGGAGCCGGCCACCAAGCTGAAGGACCAACCGAGACCGAGCAGGAACAGCCCTGCCGTCACCATGGCGACCGAGGCGTGGCCCAGTCCCGAAAGCAGCGCAGAGACGATGAACACGGCCTGCCCGGCGACCGCGACCGACAGGTGGCCGAACCTGTCGCTGAGCCAGCCGACGACGGGGGAGAACGCGTACATCCCCAGCAGCTGGAGGCTGATGGTGACGCCGACGAGAGTGAGGGAGGCTCCGTGTTCGGACATGCTGACGGGAGTCATCGTCATGACCGCACCCATGACAGTGTTGGCCACGACGATGGTCACGAACGCGAAGGCGGCCCGCGGCGAGTGGCGGAGATGGCGCAGGCCCGCGCGCACCGTGCCCGGCTGTGATTCCCGCGTCGGTGCATTCCGTATAGGCGATCCGGTTTCCGGCAGCCCTTCGGTGTCGGGCTGCTGCCGGGTGAACACCAGCGGGTCGGGGCGGAGCCGGATCCACAGCAGGAGCGCTGCCAGTGCCGTACAGGCGGTGGCCAGGACGAACGCCCCGGTCAGCCGGGGCAGATGCAGCGCGGACGCCACCTGGCGGTGCGGGCCAGGCCGGCGTAGGTCTCGTTGTGGGCGACGGACTCGGCCAGCAGCGAACCGTTCGACACCGACACCCCGATGCCGATCCCGCCGACGATCTGGGCCGCCGACAGCAGCCGGATCGTGCGTTTCTGCACGGCACGAGCGCGTGCCTCGGCCCGCCACGGCACGGCGCGTATGCCCTGTTCCTGCCCTTGTGACGCGGTCACGTGCTGGTACTCCCTCCCGATGCCATCTGGTGGCACACGGCACAGCAGACATCTCGCACATAGCCTTTGGTTATGTTGGACGGACGGCGGCCTACCGTAGGAGCAGGGCACGGCCACGGGTAGGGCAGTGCGGTGAATGCAGGGATAGGCAATGGTTATGACCGAGCGGCTGAATACCGAAGGGCTGCGATATGCGCGGGCGGTCGGTGAGACCAAATCGTTCAGTGCCGCCGCCCGGGCGTACGGGGTGACACAGCCCGCGCTGTCGAACGGCATCGCCAAGCTGGAGGAGCGACTGGGGGACAAGCTCTTCGACCGTTCTCCGAGCGGGGTGACCCCCACCGCCTTCGGCGCGCGGATGCTGCCGCTGATCTCTTCTGCGGTGGCCGCGCTGGACGCCGTGGTGGCGGAGGCGAGGCGACTGACCGAACCCGGCGAGCAGAAGATCCGCATGGGGGTGTCGCCGCTGATCGCACCGGACCTGGTCGCGCGCTCCTTCGGGATGGTCCGCGACCTGCCCGTGGTCCGTGACCTCGTACTGCGCGAGGCGGACATGGAAGACCTCCGTGCCGCGCTGCACGCCGGCGAGCTCGACATCATCCTGATCCCGGCCGTAGCAGCGATGCCGCGCTATGAACACCGGGTCATCGGCGTCGAGCCGGTCGTCGTCGTCGGCTCCGGGGACGAGGGCGGTCGGACTCCACTGGAGCTGACGGAGGCGGGGGACGAGCAGTTCATCCTCGTGCCCGACACCTGCGGCCTGACGACGTTCACCAACCAGCTGTTCCAGTCGCACGAGATGCCCCTGCGCGCCTATCCCGGAGAGGCCGCCACCTACAGCGTCCTGCAGCACTGGGCGAGGCTGGGCCTGGGCTCCGCGATGGTCCCGCTCTCCAAACTCGTCTCTCCCGAGACCCCGTACCGTCCGCTCATGGACGGCGGACGCGAGGTGCAGATCTCCTTCGAGGCAGTGTGGAGCGCCGACTCCTCGCTCGCGCCGGATCTCCTGCGGCTGGCCGACGGGCTCGCAGCCACCCGCCGAACGGCAGGCTGAGCAGTCCCGGGCCATAAACACCGCCTATGCCCGGATTCACTTCTCTCCGCTACCGGGCACCGTGGAGGGGCCGTAACTTCGCAGGAGTCGAGCGATTCATCTCTGCATCGCACCCCCCCACGTCTGCGAGGCATCACCATGGCTCATCTCCGGATCACGCCGCAGACCGACCCGGCCGACTGGGTCACCGGCGCCATTGGGGACGTCGACGGCGGAATCATGGCCGGACGCGAATGACCCGCTCCCGTCCCCACCCACGCTTGATCCGGGAAGAGTTCCTCATGACCTACGACAACCTTCACGACCACCGAGCCGCGCAAGTGGCCGAGGCGAAGGCGCCGGTACGGGCCGTCGCGGTGGAGGCGCGACACCCCGGACCCGGATCTGTACGGGTGGACGTGGCGGCCTCCGGGATCTGCGGCGCGGACCTCGGCACGGTCCGCTTCGCCCGCCCCGACGGCGGGTTCCCGATCACGCCAGGGCATGAAGTCGCGGGCCGGGTAGCGGAGTTGGGGCCCGGGGTGACCGGCTGGGAGGTCGGCGAACGGGTGGCCGTCGGCTGGTTCGGCGGGAGCTGCGGGCACTGCATCGCCTGCCGCCGCGGGGATGTCGTTCACTGTCCCCAGCGTCAGATCCCAGGCCTGTCGTATCCGGGCGGCTGGTCCACCACGATCACCGTGCCGGCCCCGGCGCTCGTCCGGATCCCCGAGCCGCTGTCCTTCGCCGAGGCCGCACCCTTCGGGTGTGCGGGGGTGACGACGTTCAACGCTCTGTGGCACTCAGGTGCCGAGCCCGGGGACCGGGTCGCCGTTCTGGGCATCGGCGGGCTCGGCCACCTGGCCGTTCGGTTCGCGGCGGCCATGGGCTTCGAGACGGTGGCGGTGGCACGGGGCGAGGAGAAGCGGGAGGTCGCCCGCGAGCTGGGAGCGCACCACTACATCGACTCCACACGGCAGGTACCGGGCGATGCGCTGCGCGCCATGGGCGGCGCTCGGCTCATCCTGTCCACGGCCACCAGCAGCGCACCGCTCGCGGAACTGGTCGACGGACTCGCCCCGCACGGCCGGCTCACCATCGTCGGTATCGACGGCACCCCGCTCCAACTTCCCCTGGGCAAGCTCGTCATGAACGCCCAGAGCATCACCGGCCACCTGACCGGCAGCCCCACCGACACCGAGCAGGCGATGCGCTTCGCCGTGGCGACCGGCGTACGGCCCCGGGTGCAGACCGTGCCGCTTCAGGACGCGCAGCAGGCCGTCGACATGGTGCGCGAAGGTCGTGCCCGGTTCCGGGCAGTGCTCACCACCGGCGCCTCCGGCGCGTGAATCGCGTAGAGAGAAAGGGATGGATATGTCTCAGCAGGAGACCCATGACGTCGTCGTGGTCGGTGCCGGCGTCGGCGGCCTCGCCGCCGCCACCGCGCTGACCGCCGCCGGACGCGAGACCGTGGTCCTGGAGGCCCGCGACCGGGTGGGCGGCCGCCTGCTGAGCATCCCCGCCGAAGGTGGCGCGATGGACCTGGGCGCCAGCTGGTTCTGGGACAACGAGCCGTTCGTCGCGCAGCTCGCGAAAGACCTCGGCCTCGAGTCCTTCGCCCACCGGCTCGCGGGCGACACGATGCTGCAGACCGCCGAGGGAGTGCGGCGCTACTCGGGCAACCTGGTCGAAGGCCCGTCCCGCCGCTTCGTGAACGGTACGTACGGTCTCGCCCGCGGCATGGCGGTCCGCCTCCCGGAACGGGCGCTCCGCCTGAACACTCCGGTGACCGCGATCCGACCCGCCGCCGATGGCCTGGAAGTGCGCGCCGCGGACACAGTCCTGCGAGCCGGGCACCTGGTGCTCGCCGTACCTCCCGCACTGGCCGTCGCCGGGATCGACTTCGACGGGCGACTGTCCGCGGATCTGGTCGAGGTGGCCCGTTTCACCCCGGTGTGGATGGGGGCCGTCGCCAAGGTCCTCGCCCGCTACCCGCGCCCGTTCTGGCGCGCGGCAGGGCTCGCGGGCGCCGGCATGAGCCGCGTCGGCCCGCTGCAGGAAGTGCACGACATCTCTGGTCCCGACGGCACCCCCGCCGTGCTGTTCGGCTTCGCCCCGACCCGGCTCGCCGGCCGCCCAGGATTCGAGGAGGAGGTACGAGCGCAACTGGCCGCCATGTACGGTCCGGAAGCCGGCGAACCCTCCGAACTGCTCGTACAGGATTGGGGCCAGGAGGAGTGGACCTCCCCCGGTGACGGGCACCGCCTGACCGCCTACCAGCTGTTCGGTCATGACCTCTACCAGCAGCCGGCATTGGACGGACGGCTGCACTGGGCCTCCACCGAGACCTCGCCGGACTTCGCGGGCCACGTGGAGGGGGGCACTCGTCGCGGCGGAGCGAGCGACCCATGCGATCCTGGCCGACTGAATCCCACGTTCCGCTACCTGAGAAAGGCGACTGCATGCACCGCATCGACGCCCTGCTGCGCGAGTACGACCGTGCCCGTGCGTACACCGACGACCTGTGGAAGGACCTCGCCCCGGACGAGGTGACCTGGCGTCCGCACGAGAACTCCAGCGCCATCGGCTGGCACCTGGGCCACCAGGCCCACGTCGCCCACTTCATGGTCCGCAACCTGACCGCCGCAGAGCCCAGCCCCGACCCCGAACTGGACGGACTCATGGACTCGGCGAACCCGGAGAAGTTCCGCGGCGCCCTGCCCACCATCGAACGGCTCACCGCCTTCCGCGACACCGTCGCCGAGCGGGTGCACGCCCGTATGCGCGCCATCGCATCCGGAAACGTCACGGCACCGGAGCAACTCACCATCGTCGCGAGCCACTTGCTCACCGCGCTCATCAACCACGAGTACCAGCACGACCAGTGGATCAGCGAAGTCCGCGCGGACAACCTCGGGCATCCGCTTCCGCCGGACCCGGAGGGAGACTGCGTACGTCGCCTCGACGGCTACCTCGTCGTCGACGGCCTGTAGGGCCACGTACGGAGCTTCAGCTTTCCTCGTTGACGCGGGCCGAGGGTCCGGGCAGTCCAGGAACTCATCGAGAAGCTCGACTTCGAACACGAGGAACGGCAGTCGGCGACGCAGAACGTCGACTGGTACATGCAGGACACCCAGTCCGGGACGTGATCCACCGGTTCGCGGTCGTCGTCGCCAATCAGTGGCGCCGAGCCTTCCGGTAAGGGGTTCACCGTTTCACCCTACTGCCGTGCCGGCCATGCGAACGCGACGCAAGTCGGTGGAAGCAGCTCCTGCACGCTGAGCGGCCTTGGGCCTGTGCAAGGATCGGACCATGGACGAAGCACGTTTCTGGGCCCTCATCGCATCGTTCGACTGGGAACGGTCCGGTGATGACGACGCAGTGCTCGCTCCTGCTTCGCGAGTGCTCCAGGGATTGCCACCCCGGGAGATCGTCGCGTTCGAGGACCTGCTTGCCGCCAAGCTCTACGCACTGGATACACGAGAGCACGCTCGTTGGTGCTATCAGGGAGAGGCGGATCCGGACAATGGAGACGAATACATCTCCGCTGACGACTTCTTGTACGCGCGTTGTGTCGTGGTAGCGAACGGAAGGGAGTTCTACGAGGGGGTACTCGCGGATCCCTCGCGTTTCCCGACCGGGCTGGAATTCGAGTCTCTCCTGTACCTCGCCAGCAATGCGTACGAGGCCCGGACCGGAGTGCCGCACGATGAGCTCACGAGCGTGTCCTGGGAGAGCTTCAGCAACACCGACGGATGGCAGCCCACCCGGAGCACGACGGGGGGACGCTACACCGGACCTGAGATGCCGCCATTGAACCGCCGGCCCGTATGAAGCAGCTTCCCCGGGGCGCGGGTGCCGAGCTTGACCACCACGACCCCGCCGGCGTCGTTCTGACAGCCCGACGGCGCATCTGCCGAATCCAGGTACTCGGCGTGAGGTATCCGGTGTCCGGCGGAGGCAGTCTCCGCCGGACACCGGGATCGGAACCCGCAGTTGACTTGGTCAGAGGCCGAGAGGGTTCCGCCGTGGTCTTGTCAGGCGCCGGTACGGAAGACGAGCAGATAGCGCCAGAACAGCAGTCTGCGAATGCTGCATCCGGGCAGCAGCACCGCGGCCTCCCGGCGGATATCGTGCAGGGGCATGGTCGGTGGCATCACCGGAGCCCTGACCCGCCCCCGGCCGGCCGACGCAGCAGAGCGGTTCATGTCCACTGCGGCAACGGCGAGCCTGGCGACGGCGTTGACAGGCACGGCCGCCAGACTCCACGCCCAGTCGAGACGGCTCTTCTCCGGATAACACCCCAGGATCACCAGAACTCCACCCGGCGCGAGCGCATCACGCAGAGCGGCGACGACGTCGAAGGACATGTGATGGATGCTGGCCAGGCACGAGATGAAGTCGTAGTGCCCCTTGGCGAGTTCGACATCAGTGACATCCGCCTGCCGGAATCGCGGACTCTTGGCGCCTCCTGCCGACTCCGACAGAGCATGAGCCTCCGCGACAGCCTCCGCGGACGGATCGACCGCATCGACCTCGATACCCAGATCGGCGAGGCGCCGCGCAAACCGGCCAGTCCCGCAGCCAACATCCAGAGCCGCACCGCAATTCCGCGGCACCTGGCGCAACAGCAAGCGGTGATAGTGGTCGTTGTGGTCGAAAGGCATGGTCCGACCCTGCCACAGCGAACGCGCCCACCCGGGCTCTGATGCTGCCGGCCCGCTCCCACCACGCCTCAGTCCGCTCCCCGGAACGGTACCGCCCGCCCCGACGCCGACGCGGTCGCGGTCGCGGTACGTTGCCGAACGTGCCGCCTGCCGCCCGTCGCAGGGCGCATCGGCTGCCCTGTTTTCGGTGTGGGTCAAGAGACAGGCGACCGGGCCTTGAACGAGTGCAGCTCGGCTACAGCGAGGGTTTGCTCCGCGTCATACGCCTCGAAGGTGCTCATGTGCTGGAAGCCGAGACGGGCGGCGAGCTTGAGGGAGCGCTCGTTGGCCGTCTGGGTCACCACCAGGACCGGCTGGTCGGGCAGCTCGTCGGCGGCGGCACGCAGCATGGCCGTGGCGGCCTCGAATGCCAGCCCCGCACCCCAACATCCGTGCCGGAGGAGGTAGGCCAGCTCCAGCTCCCCGCCTTCCTCGGTGATGTGTCCGGGAAGGTCGGCGCAGCGGCGGTCGAGTACGAGTGTGCCGATGAACCTGTCGGTTTCCTTGTCGGCGATGACGTAGGTACCGGCCTTGCCCGCAATGGCGCTGATGCCGTTCGCGTCGAAGTACTGCTCGACAGCGGTACGGGGCCGCGGGCCGCCGAGGTGGGCACGGACCTGTGGATCGGTCTGGAGCTCGATGAGGCCGTCGATGTCGGCGTCGTGCGCCTTTCGCAGCCGGAGACGATCAGTGGCGATCTCAGTGGCAGACAGCGTGGGCAGTGCGTTCATGAGATCCATTGTCCCGGCTCATTGGATCGAGCCACCGGTCCCGATGCGGTGGTCGGCGCGCCCTCGGGGATGTGTGGTCGGAGCACTGCTGGTCCCGGGCGGCTGGGCAGTGTCTTCACATGATCTCGAACGGTGGATCACGGGGTCGCGATACTTCGTCATGAACTGTCCAGCACCGGGCGGGAGTTCGCCGGGCCGCTGCTGCCTGAGTCGTTGCGGGGACGGAATCGGCTGGACGACCAGGACGATCCGCACCTGGCTCCGCCACCCTGGCATCCCGCACATCCACAAACGGGCCGACCAGGCCCGCAACCGACTCGTGGCCGGCCGCTGCGGCGGCCGGCCACGACAACTCCCAGCCTTCCCCGTCCTCTACATCTGTAGTGACGGTGGTACTCTACTTCTGTAGAGGGATTCGGTATGTGAAGAGGGAACGGTTGTGGCGGAGAGCTCGACACGACGGAAACAACTGGCCGACGCGGCGATCGGGACGCTGGCCGCGGAGGGCATGCGGGGGCTGACCCACCGGGCCGTCGACCAGCGGGCGGGGCTGGCGGAAGGCTCCTGCTCCTACTACTTCAGGACGCGGCAGGCGCTGCTGCAGGCGGCCGTGGAACGGCTGGCCGAG
>NZ_BMTF01000011.1:208420-219674 GCF_014649535.1 Streptomyces gelaticus | reverse complement strand
ACGCGGTCGCGGTGCTCTGGGACACAACCGGCTCGGCCGACAGCTGCGTGATCTCCGACTCGGCGTTCAGCAGCAGGTCGTCCGTCACGAGAGGGACGGCGGGCCGGTAACGGTCGTCCGCCACGTGCAGCACCACGCCCGACCGCGTGTTCCCTTCCGCGCCCGTTCCAGGAGCACCGAATGTCAGATGGTTCAGGTCCGACAGGACCACGGTCACCGGGACCCCGAGCACACGGGCCGCGAGCAGCGCCGCCAGGTCGCCCGCGGAGTGGTTCCAGCCGGTGTCCTTGCGGTCGCCTATCCGCCCGTCGCCGGACCGCAGCAGTGTCGTACGGGCCAGTTCCAGACGCTGGTCGGGGGTCAGTCCGGCGGCCACCGTGTCCGGGAGGCGCCCGCGCGAGTCGACGTGTTCGGCGGTCTGCGCCGCGCTGAGTGCGATCCCCGCGTCGGTCAGCTCCTGGGGGGTGAACCGCTCCTGCGGATCGATGGCGAGGAACTCCGCGAGTTCGTCGCGGTCCGCCATCAGGCGGTCGGCGAGTCGCTCCCTCAAGTGCTGGACATCAGCGGCGGAAAGGCTTCTGCCTCGCGCGTGGAGCCCCAGCTCGGCGAGAAGTCCCGGATGGGCGCGCTCGACCGCGTCCAGGAGGGACCGGTGGAAACTCGTACCGGCATCGAGGCGCGCGGGTCCGATGGAGGGCGGCTCCACGAGGTGGAGGACGCGGCCGTCCGGCGCCTTCAGGGCGACCGACCGGCCCTCGGCCTCCTTGCCCTCGGCGATGTACGGCTCGGGGACGGACGTCGCGTCGGCCGGACGGACGTAGCCCTCCGGTTCCGGCGCGGGGTGCCAGGGGGTGACGACGCGGGGGACGCTTCCTTCGGGCCGTGGTTCCAGAACCCGGCGCGTGGACGCGTCGACCGAGTCGAAGTTCCTCTGCACGAGAGCGAGTTCGCGGTAGTCGGCCGTCAACTGTGCGACCGCCCGGTCATACGCCGACCGCGCGTCCCGCAACTCGGCATCGACCGCGTCGAACCGCCCCGCGGCCACCTCCCGGTCCGGTGTCTTCCGCGCTCGGGCCTCCTGCAGCTGGGCGGCCTCCACGGTGTGCCGGGCGGTCCGTACGGCCTCCAGCGACGACCGGTAGGCGGCGTCCGCGACCCGCAGGCGCTGCGCCCAGCCCGCAGCCTTGGTCTGCTCCCGGCGTACGGCGTCCGTGTCCGGCAGCGGTCCGGCGTCGCCCAGCCAGAACTCCGTTCGGGCGAGGACGTCCTGCCGTGTGACCGGGTGCGGCAGTCCGGCGAGCCCGGCGGCCGGGCCCGCTTGGGGCACCGGGGCATCGAGGGCTCCGAGGGCTTCGGTGAGCGGGGGGTAGCCGGCGACCGTGACGGGAACCTCCTCGGCGGCCACGGCCGCGGCCGGCTCGCTCCAGGTGACCGGCGGTGTCCCGGAGGGACGGGGGCCGCTGATCGTGTAGTGCTCGACCGCCTTCCAGGCGGCCTCCGAGGCACCGGCGAGACGCTGCTCGACGGTCGCGAGGTCGCGGCGATGGTTGACCAGGTCCTGCTGGGCTTCGGCGTACCGGGACCGGGCCGTGGCGAGCCGCTCCCGCGCCGTGGCCACGTCCGCGCCGGTGGGAGCCGGCGTCTCCAGAAGGCGCCGGAGCTCCGTCCGGAGGGAGGAGGCCTCGCCGTCGAGTGTGCGCAGGCGCCGCTCGGCCGTCTCGACCTTCTCGGCGGCCTCGGTGTACTTCTTGGTCTGCTCCTTGACGGTGACCGCGGCGGCCTCGACCTCGGGTGGCAGCAGTCCGTGCTCCCGGGCGACGTCGAAGGACACCCACATCGTCACCCCGTCCCGCACCGTGTGCTCGACGGTGACCGGCGGCCGGGACCCGGACCTGAGGACCGACGGGACGACCGGAAGGTCCGCGATGCGGTGCGATGCCTTCGCCGTCTGGAGTACGCGCAGGGGTGCCTGGACCAGTACGGCGCCGCCGGCGAAGGGCTTGAGCGTGGTCAGCGCGGAGGTCCGGCGGTCGGCGGCACCGCCCGCCGCGTCGGAGTCCGCCCAGCCGGGCACGGCGGCCGTGGTCTGGATGAGGGGCTGCGTCTGGAAGCCCGGTCCGGCGGTCATAGCCGGCATGTGCGTTTCGGTCGTGTCACCCGTGTAGGTGTCGTTGTCCATGGTCCGCCGACTGCCGCCGAGTCCCGCTTGCGGGTCGACCGCCAGCAGACGGGCCCCGGACAGATCGATGTCCGCGGAGATCCTCAGGGTCGCGTCCGACCCGCCGATCGTCGATGTGGTGTCGTGCAGTGCGACGGTCAGGCTGTCGCGGACCATCTGCGGCAGGTAGGCGCTCAGCACATCGGTGCTGATGGCTCCCTTGAGGGCTTCACCGGCTGCGGTGCCGGGCCGTGTCAGCATCGTCCTGCGCACATATCGGCCAGTGCCGTCCGCGGGCATGGTCGTCGCGGTGTCGCTCGTGGCGCCGCGTCCCTTGACGGCGAGGTCGACGGCGTACGCCGCTGCGTCCCGGAGGACGGTGATGCCGCCCACCGTGGTGACGACGACGCTCTCCGGACCGGCCGCGAACAGCTTCCTGCCCGCCGCGTTGCGCTCCCGCAGTGCCACGGCCTGCTGCTGGTCCGGGAGAAGCAGCACCGGGCGTGCGGCTTCCCGGGGTGTACGTGCCACCGACGGTCCGGTCCGCGGTTCAGCGGTCCGGGGTTCGGTGGTCCGAGGTCGGGAGAGGCTCAGGGGCAGCACCACCTCGGCGTCGCCGACGGCGTACGTGTCACTCACCACTGTCCCGTCGGGCAGCTCAAGGGTGAAGGTGACGTCGAACCTCGTCCGACCGGTCACCACGGGCCCCTCGAAGGCGACTTGGGCGCTGACGGCGTCGGTGACCGCGTGTGCCAGGGAGGACGAGCGGGTGGAGCCGACCCGGTCGTCGAGGGTGAAGCCGCCGCTCCTGAGCCCCGGTTGGCCCAGGACGGTGGGCAGCTCGCCGAGCCGGTAACCGGCCTCGTATCCGCGCGCCAGCTTCTCCGTGACTGTCTCCGCCGTGGACGTGGGCCGGGTGATCGTGGGCTTCACGTCGTGGCGCAGCGAACCGGCGGTGAAACCGGACCTTTCCAGGGTCACTGTGAGACTGGCGTCCTTGGCAGGCCCGATCTTGTTCCGGGCCAGCCGCAGGGAGGTGCCGCCGTTCTCCATGCCCGTCTGGAGAGCGCGCATACCGGACGGCGACAAAGTGGTCATCTGCCGCGCCAGGCCGCCGAGCTGGTCGGCCAGCAGACTGCTGGGCCCGAGCCAGCTCTTGTGCTGGGGCAGGGTTTCCAACAGGCGGTTGGTGAAAGCGCTGATCGCCGGTGCCATGTCGAGGCGACCGACCGTGAGCGTGGCATGAGCGGCCGCATCGACGGCGGTGTAGACCTGCGCGGGCGGCGCAGCGGTGAGACCGTCGTCGAAGAGACCGGCCTTCCTTGCCTCGGCGAGCGGCAACCATACGAGCAGACCGTCGGGGATCTCCACGATCCGGCCCTGGGGCGGCCGTCCACGCATCAGCTCCATGGGTGCCTGGAGCAGACCGGACGGCTGGGAGCGGGCAGCGAGGTGCCAGGCCACATCGGCGCTGACCAGGACCATCGGTCCGGTGTACTGAACCGTGTGGGCCGGGTTCGCCGAGAAGGTCTCGGCGGTGGTCGCCGTGCTCGTGCGCTGATACGGCGACGCGGTGAGACCGTAGGTGCCGGCGGTCTGGAACGCGTCGGTGTGCTTGGCCCTGAAGGCGAGCAGGGACGAGATGGTGTGACTGCGGACGTGGGCGACCGAGTGCCCCGCCCCACTGGTCCCGGAGCCGATGTTGGAGAGGGCCAGGTCTCTGGAGTCGACGACGGCGAGCACGCGCGTCCCGCGCACCTGAGGCCAGGCGCTCACCGACGCGGTGATGTCGGTGACGGCCGTCCGCCCGAACAGGTCGCTGACGTGCTTGCCCGTCTGCGCCGCGTCGCTGAAGTCCGCTTCGTTGCGGCCGACCGCGAACGCCTCGGCCAGGGCGCCGGAGGCGGCGGTCCCGTCGGTCCTGTAGATCCAGGAGTTGCCGGAGACGGAGGCGAGCAGTTCCTTGAGGTGGTGCAGCACGACCTCGGGCGAGGTGACGCCCTGCACGGAGTGCAGGCCGTCGAAGAGTGCGTGGGGTCTCCAGTCATCCGTGGAGACGGGTTTCCCGGAGGAGAGCAGTTCGGCCATGGCCCGGCCCATCGGCACGGGCACGGGTGCCCGCACGGTCTCCGGCCGGTTGACCGGCAGGACCGGGGGGACGGACAGCGACGCGGGTACGGCGAGGGTGATACGGCCGGTGACGGGGGCCTGGGCGGCCTGTCCGTCGACCTGCCCGGCGGTCAGGACATCGACGCTCCCGGCGGCCTGCTTCACGAACCACCGGGTGCTGAGCAGCTCGCCGGTCATGGTCCGTGCGATCTGGCGCGGCCGGGTGAAACTGGTGGCCTCCGCCGCGAAGGTCAGGTCGTACGACCACAGGTGCTGCGACCCGGAACTGGTGATGCCGCCGTCCGGGGTCAGCGTCGGACCGTACGTCATGCCGTAGGCGGTCTGCCTGCCGTACCGGTAGCCGATGCTGCCGGTGCCCCCGAAGCGCTCGATCCCGGTCAGTCCCACGTCGACGCCGACCGACCAGCCGTGAGTACGTGTGGTCGCGCTGTCCGCGCGGCGGGTCGACAGGACGTTGTTGGCCAGACCCAGGTCGTGATGGGTGCCCACGAACTGGCGATCCGTCGCCTGGGCCCGGACGGTGAGCACGACGTACCGCTTGTTGACGGTGTCGAGCCGCTCCAGCTGGATGCGCAGTCCGGTGCTCGTCAGGCGGTCGAGCGAGCCCTCCAGCACCGTACGGGAGAGCGCCTGGCGCAGCAGATGGGTGTTGCGCACCGCGTTGTTGTACTTCCGGTCGCTGCCGCCGTTGCGGTCGCCGGTGGCCGCGGCGTCCGGCCGGGGCGGAAGCACCAGGTCGGGGTAGGCGTGGTGCAGGCCGGCCTGGACGCGGTCGACCAGTTGGTCCGTCAGGGACACCTGGGGCGGGACCGACCGAGGGTCGCCGGTCGCCACGAGGTCCAGTACCGCGTGCAGGCCGAACGTCGCCGGGTTCGACACCGAAAGGTAAGCGGGGGCGGGGGGCGCTTCGGCGTCCCGGACGGGCGCGGTGCCGTCGTCCCAGCCGGCCAGTCTGCGTGCGTCGGCCCGCGGCAGCTGCACGGTGGCGGTGAGGAAGGCACCTGTCTCGTCCGGATCGTTCCGGTCGAACCGGCCGGTCCGTTCGGCCGGCACGGGCGATTCCCATACGCCGCCCTGCCTGCGCAGCTCCACCCGGAAGCGGACATCGTAGAGCCCCGAATGACCACGGCTGTTGAGCGTCCGCACGGACTCGGCCGTGTTGCCGCTGTAGCTGCTCTCCGCACGCTGGGTCGTCAGGCCGACCGATCCCGCGACCTGGAGGTTCAGGGCGCCCGCGGGCTGGAGCAGCGCGACCTGAGGACCGGCGGAGATCCCGATCCCGGCGCCCTGGGTGTTCTTCTTCTCCGTGGTGGCGGTGGAGCGCTGGGCGTCGGCCTTCTTGACCTCGGTCTTGTCGGACGCCTGGAGCAGCGTGGCATCGACCGGGATCAGCCGGAGCTCGACGGAGCCCAGTGACCGGTTGCCCAGCCCGGCGAAGAGCGGGGCGCTGACCACCGTCTCCCCGGAGCTCTGCGCGATCATGGTGCGCAGGCTCTCCTCACCGAACAGATCGGCCAGCTGATGGCGCAGGAAGCTCCCGGGGGCCGCATCGGGAAAGTTCCTGAGTGCCCAGTCCAGCAGCCGGGTCTCCGTGGTGACGCTCAGCGGCGCGAGCAGGCGCGGCCGGGCGCCGGGCGCGAACGCGAACGCGTTGGGCAGCCGGTCCGGGATCGCCGGGTCGGTGACGCTGTCCGGGACCCGCCAGGTGACTCCGTCCCGGATGCGGTAGCGCCTCTGTTCGGTGGTGCCGGCCCGCTGCTGGTCCGCGGGCTGCTCACGGCCCTTCTTGTCCCAGACGTGCGAGGACTCGACGACGATGTGCAGGTCGCTCACATGCAGATGACTGCCGCCCTTGCCGACCGCGGTCACACTGCTCTGGGCGCGGCTCTCCTGGGTGTACGTGTAGCCGGCCTCCATGCGCCGCGCGCTGAGGGACAACGACCCGAGCGCGCCGAAGGTACCCGCGGAGGGACCGAGCGGGACCGCCACTCCGAAGGCGCGGGAGGTGCCCAGCGACTTGGTCTCCGTCGCTCCGGGGCGGGTGCGGAGTTCGGTCTCGATCTTGACGGGGGCGTCGGCGGCCTTGGACGCGTCGGTCTTGGACGCGTCGGTCCTGGGCGCCGTTGCCTGCGGCTCCTGCGCCTGCGGCGTGGTCGAACTTCCCTCGTTCTCGTTGCCGTCCTTGCTCGGTGCGGACTCGGCCACGTCGTCCGGGGTGGCCAGCGCCGATGGCTCGGCATGGCGACGCCAGTTCCCGTAGCTCTCCACCGCGAGGGAGATCTCCCGGTGGCCGCCGTCCACGGTCGGCAGGACGAAGGTGCGGGGGCTGAGCAGCGTATGCGGACTCTGGGTGAGCACACGCTTCAACTCGTCGAGCCCGTCGGGGAGCAGACGCCATTGCGTCGCGACGGAATCAGCCAACAGGTCGACACCCCGGATGGTGATCCGTCCGTGCCCGTGGCCCTTCATCGACTTCGGCAGCATCGCGTTGTCGTCGAACGTGACGAACCGACCGGACCCCTCCGGCACGAGCGGATCCACACCGGGGCTCAGCAGCGGAGGGGCGAGGGCCGTCGTCTCCACCTTCACGCCGGGGTTCTCGATCCGGCGGAACACCTCGTCGCGGAGGGCCTCCTCGGTCGTCAGGTCCGGACGGTCGCGGCGTGCCCGGTACATCCGCTGCTCGTACTCGTCCGCCGAGAGGGCGCTCAGGGCCTTGTCGCGGGCCGAGGGCTGCCGCACGCCCGACGAGCCGGCCGGTGCGGAGCCGTCACCGCCGGGGCCGCCCGGCGACTCCTCGTTGTCCTTCGCCGGGCCTTCGGAGTCCCTGGGGACGGAGGCCACGGAATCGGCGTCGTCGTTGCCCGACTTCCTGCCGGACGGTGCGGCCGCATCACGCCCGACCTGGTGACCGGCCTTGTCGCCGGACGTGAGACCGGACGTGTCGGTCTTCGGGCCGGAGGCGTCGTCGGATGTGAGAGCAACGTCGCTGTCCGGTCGGGATTCCGAGACGGTCCGCGTGTCGGCGAGGGACCGGGTGTCGTCCTCGGACCGTGTGCGTACCCGACGGGTGTCCGGCGACGGCAGGTCGTCCCGCTCCCGCGAGGGAAGGCTCTCACCGTCCTTCTCCCCGGACACCGACGCATCGTCCAGCCGCCGCGGAGCCTCCATCAGCTGCTCGCCCGGCTGCACCGGAGCGTGCCGGTCCCGCTCGGAGCCGACCGGCCGCGGGGTCTTCCCCGAGTTGCCGGCACCCTCGTCGACGTTCGTGCGGGAGGCCGGATTACGCGTGGTTGCCGACGGTCCTGCGTTCGAGGGGCCCGGCGTGCCCGTCGGATCCGGGTCCTGGACGTCCGTGCCCTTCTCCGGTACGGCGTCGTCCCCCTTGGGGGTACCGGGCCCATCGCCGGGGGCGACCAGGTTCCGCAGGCGTTCCACCAGTGTGCGGGCGTCATGGGCGGCCTGTTCACGTATCTCTTCGGGCAGCTTGTCGAGCGAGCTGTCGATACGCCGGTCGAGGTCCCGCAGCCGGTCCGGAGCACGCAGTTCCCGCTCCAGGCGCTCCTGCCCCTCACGCCTCAGCTCCGCCGTCTCCGCGTCGTAGCCGTCGAGGATCCGGTCGACGGCCTGCGGGTCGTCCGCCGCCTCGGCCAGCCTGTTCTGCCATACGGCACGGCGCTCGGTGCTGCGCTGCGCCCCCTCCGGGCCGCCGTCCGCGATGGCCTTCAGACGACGGTCACGCTCCAGCTGCGCCATCCGGTCGAGCTGCTCCCGCTCGACAGCCTGCCTGGCCGTGTCGTCCTCGGCGTTCGCGCGCCGGTCCTCCCACTGCTGCCGCTCCTCGCGCGACATCCCGGTGTCGTCCGTGCCCTCGCGAAGCCGGTCGAGCCGCTCCTCCAGAATCCGGTCGTTCTCCGCCCCGGAGTCCCCGGACCGGTCCCGGGCGGGGGTGCCGTCGCCGGGACCGTCCTGCGGCGGGGGCAGAGGTTGCGAGGACTCCTGCTGGTTGCCGCCCTCACGCAGGGCGTCCAGCCTCGCCCGGAAGGAAGCCAGTTCGGCTTCCCTGCCGAGGGTGACCGTACGGCGTTCGTACAGCGCGTCGAGGTCGCTTCCCCGCCCCGGTCCTTCGAACCGGCTCTTCCAGGTGGCCAGCTCCCGCTCGGATGCTCCGAGATCCCGCAAGGTCGCGAGCCGTCGTGACGTCTCCAGTTCGGTGTCGTAGCCGGCCTGCACCCTGCGGAGATCCTCGGGGGTCGCCGCCTGCTCCCGGCGGTCCTCCCATTCGAGGAACCGCTCGCGGTCCATGCCCGCTTCTTCGGCGTCGGTCCGCCGGCTGTCGGCGAGTTGCTTCCGGAGCGCCTCGGGGCTGCTGTCAGCGCGTGCGCCCAGTTCGGACCCGAGGGCGCCGAGCCGGTTCTCGAACTCGTCCAGCAGCTGGGTCGTGCGACGCGGATCGCCGCCGAGGGCCGACTGCTCGATGTCGAGGGCGTGGCGCAGCCACTCCGTACGGCGCATGCCCAGCTGAGCGGCCCGTGCCTCGTATCCGCCGTCCATATGACGCCGGAACTGCTGGAGGCGTTCACCGAGACCGTGCACGGCGACGAGGTCGCCGAGTTCCCTCAGACCGTCGGCGGCATCGGCGTGCCTGCCCGCCCGGACATCGTCCCGGATGCGCTCGCTCAGCCGCTGCCGTGTCTCCCTGTCGACGCCCACCCGCCGCGCATCGGCCAGCAGGGCGTCGGTCTCCCGTTCCACGTCCTTGGCCAGCCTGCGCTGCTCGGTGGGGGCCAGGCCCTCGGGCACGGCGGGCAGCTGGTCCAGCCGGGTCAACGGGTCGTTGGTGACACCGCCCAGTTCGTCGAGGCGCGCGATCAGCGCATCGGCATCGCCGTCGTTGTGGACGTCGAAGCCGTCGCGGAAGGGCAGTTCGTCCTGCGACTCCGTACGGAAGGGATTCGGCGGGTCATCCGTGGCCGCCCCCGTCCCGTCGCCCTCGCTTTCGGTCCGCTCCGTCTCCGCCCGGCTCCCGGCCGGGGGCTCGGAGCCGGGCGGGGCATCGGGAACGTCCGGGAACACGAGGTCCGGCTCGTCCCCCGCGAAGGGCCCGGCACCGGGTTCGTTCCGCGGGACCTCGGGGAACAGCGTGTCGAGCCCGTCCGGGGACGGGGACGGGCCCGCGGGTGTCTGCTGACGCGATCCGCCGGGGGAGACGCCGGCACCCGGGGCCGTGGACACGGTCGGTACGGGGCGCGGCGGCGCTGCGATGCCGCCCGCACCGTTGTACGGGAGGGCTCCGTCGCCCTTGAGGTCCGTCGTCGTCCCGTCGGTGCCCTCCTCCTCCAGGGCCGCGCGGTACTGCTCACGGAGTTCGTCCACCCGCGCGGGGCTGCCGAGGCCGCCCGCGTCGCCCTCACGCAGTTTTGCCATCCGTGCGGCCAGGTCGGAGTCCGTGTCGTCGGAGTTCTGCCGGTCCTTGAGCCGGTCCAGGCGTTCCTGAAGGCGATCGAGGTCGTTCGCGGTCCGGTTTCCCGGCCCGGAGTCGTGGGACCGGTTGGACGGTGCCACGCCCGAGCCGTCGTCGGACGTCCGCGGAAGGTCGTTGCGCGGTACCTCGGGCAGGTCCGCCAGGAGCCGCTCCGCCTCCGGCGACAGCACCGTGCCCGGCGTGGTGTCGGGTACGTCCGGGAGGCCCTCCAGGAGCGTGTTCACGTCCCGGAGATCCGGCGTCACGTTCTCGTGCGCCTGGTCCGGGGAGGGCAGCGTCTCGGGTACGTCCGGGAGGCCGTTCAGCAGGAGGTCAAGCTCAGACACCGAGTCCGGCGGTGCGACGGGTTCGGGCGTGCGGGAGTCGGTGGTCGAGTCGCCGAAGTTGTCCGCAGTGTTGGTGTTGTTCGTGCGGTCCGTGAAGTTGCCGTCGTTCGTGAAGCTCGTGGAGTTGGTGTTGTTCGTGAGGTTCGTGTCGCTCGAACTGGTGGCGACGGAGGGGGCGGACGCCTCGGGCAGGTCGTCCGGTGCGGCGTTCCCGTCGTCTTCGCTCGAGTACGGCGTCCGGCTGTCCGAGAAGTCGTCCGCGTCCAGGTAGTACAGGTTCTCGCCGTCCGATGCGTTGTCGTCGCCGCTCCGCAGCGAGACGCTGTCCGAACCGGATTCGGAGGCCGAATCGGTGAGCGTGCGGTTGTCGGCGTCGTTCTGCGGGCCGGAACCGTCGCGCACCGTCGTGCTCGACTCGGTGCTCGGCCGGGGCGCGGTGGACGGTGGGGAGGGCGAGTCGGACGAGAAGACCGGAGGGCGCGGGGGCGGAGCGGCCGGGGGGCCCTGGACCGCGTGGTGCAGGGCCTGGAAGCCGTGGGCCACTCCCCGGCCCATGATGCCGCCCGCCGCGCCCGCGGCCGCCGTCCAGCCGCTGACCGTGAACTTGTGTTCGGGTCCGAAGAGCAGGTTGTACATGCCCTCGGTGACCACGGCGTGACCCGATTCGCTGGCGATCTCGCCGACGAAGTTGCCGATCCGGAAGCCGAGGTTTCCTTCGATGTTCCTGCTGATGGTCTGTACGAACGAGCCGGGCAGGTCGTGCGAGAGGGCACGCACCCCGCCCTCCCCGAGGTCCTTCACGTACGGCTTGAGCGCGTCGTCCAGCGAATGGGTCAGCCCCTGCCAGTCGGCCTTGCCGCCCCAGTTCTTGACCAGCGCCTCACCGTATTCACGGCCCAGGTTCCGGGCGGTCTCGTTGCCGAGCGAGTCCCCGAGGTTCTTCTCGAAGGCGTTCGCGAAGTCCTTGACGACCTCCCGGCCGACTGCACCGGCGGCCGCCCCCCTCGCGCCGTCCGCCCCCACATGGTTCAGGGATTCGTTGGTTCGGCCCATGATGTTGCCCAGGCGCTCGCCGAGCTTGCGGGCGGACTCCTCCGAGATCGTCTGGCCCGCGGCACCCGCTCCGGCCCTCACGCCGGCTCCGGCCGCGCCGTC
>NZ_BMTF01000011.1:197528-208318 GCF_014649535.1 Streptomyces gelaticus | reverse complement strand
GCGGCTCCGGCCCCGGCGCCACCGGCGCCCTTGCCCGCGGCTCCGGCCCCGGCGCCACCGGCGCCCTTGCCCGCGGCACCGGCCCCGGCGCCGCCCGCGCCCTTGCCCGCGGCACCGGCCCCCGCACCGCCCGCGCCCTTGCCGAGACCGCCCGCGGCCTTGCCCGCACCGCCTGCGGCACCACCCGCTCCCTTGCCGCCCCCGGCCAGCCCTTTGCCCAGCACGTTCCCCGCGTCATTGCCGAGGATCTTGCCCAGCCCCTTGCCGGTCAGGTTGCCGAGCAGCTTGCCGAGCCCGCCGCCCAGCAGCGCGAACGGCCCGCCGAGCGCACCGCCGATGGCGGCGAACTTCGCGGCGTCCGCGGTGAAGTCCTTGTTCCACTCCGTCCGGTCGCCGCGGCCGATCTGGGTGAGCTGGAGGATGGAGTCGAGCAGCAGGCCGCCGACGAGGCCGGTGATGGTCTGCATGATGATCTGGGCCAGCAGGAACTTGAGGATCAGCACGGCCATGGAGCGGAACGCGGCGATCGCGGCGGCCGCCCAGATCTCGGACAGCCCCGCGGTCACCGGCATCAGCGCCTGGGCCAGGGCTATCTGCACGACGAGCAGGGCCAGTTGGCCGAAGATCATCCACTTGGTGTACTCGATGTCGGCCGCGGTCTTGTGGGCGTTCTTCGACAGCTTGATGGCGTCCTCGTAGGCCCGTTCGAGGATGCTCTCGTTGCCGTTCGTCCTCTCGACGAACTGCCGGGCGTACGTCACGAACCGCGTCGCGGTCTCGCCCTCGAAGTCCTCGTCGACGCGGGCGACGACCTGCCGGAGAAGCTCCTCCACCTCACGGAACTTCTCGGCCATCTGGCGATATTCGTCACTGACCACCCGCAGGGTGTCCTCATTCGCCTGCGGGAAGGGCATGCCGGTCAGAGTCTTGAGGAGGGTCGCCCATCCCCCGGAAACCTCAATCGCCATCGTGTGGTGCCGTCTTCGGAGTTCGGCCGGCTCAGCCGGCGGCCATGTGGTTGGCGTCGGTCTCGGCGTCGTTCAGGATGACCGAGGCGTTGTTGCCGCTGATGCCGACCATTTCGAGCAGATCGGAGAGGCCTTCGAGGCCGTAGGTGAGCCCCTTGCCGGCCGAGTCGACGAACTTGTGGTACTCCTTCGCGTACACATCGTCCCGGCCGCCCGCCGTCCTGTTCGCCAGGTTGATGTTGTCGTTGAGGACGCCCAGTTCACCGACGATCCTCGCGATGGTGCCGAACTGGGTGAACCGTTGCGGCAGATCCGACGGAACGCTCAGGGTTCCCTCAGCCATAGAACTCGTCCTCCTCGCCCCGGTTCGCGGACGGCTTGCGCCCGCCGCCCAGCACCGTCTCCGTCAGCCCCTCGGGCTGCATCGCGCGCAGCGGAGCGAGCAGATCGTCCAGCTCACCACCACCGAAGAGGCCGCTCGCGAGCTCCTCCTGACTGCCCATCAACGGCCGTACAGAGCCACTGACCTTGGAGTTCATCTCGGTACGTGCGGCGTTGACGGTGGTCTTCAGCACCTCGGCGAGCTGCGCCCCCGGCATCGTGCGATAGCCCTCGGTGTGGAACTTGAAGGAGAGGATCTCGCCGTGGGCGTTGACCGAGGCGGTCACCATCCGGTCCTTGGAGGTCGCCGAGGCGGATGCCCTGGCCAGTTCCTCCTGGACCTGCTGGATCTTCTTCGTCTGTTCCGCGAGGCCGGCCATGGCCTCCGCGACCTGTTCCTGGAACGACACCATCAGTACTGCTCCTCCTTGCCTTCCTTCGCCGCTTCCAGCACGTCGACCGCGCGGGACAGGTCGTCCGCGGACAGCCGCAGAGCGACGGGGCCCGTCGGGTTGAGGTACAGGTCCTGGCCTTCGGGTACGAGTGCGAACACCTCGGAGACGGGCAGCACCCGATGGGCGAGCGCGCCCGCCCGCTCCAGATGGGCGGGCGCGGTGAACACCGGCACCACCGGGTCGCCGTCCGGGGTACAGGCGCTGACCGCGGCACCGCCCGGAGCGGTCAGCACGGCCAGTTCGGCCGTGACCACGGCCATGGCGACGCCTTCGACGGGGCCGTAGCCGGTTGCCGCGAGCTGCATGGCGGCATCCACGTCGTCGGTCGGTTCGGGCCAGCCGAGCATGCCGGGAGAGGGCCGGTAGTCGTCGTTCCGCTGCCATTCGACGATCTCGCCGACGGCGTCGGAACGCCACTGCCCGATCACCGCCCACAACGGCGGTTCGCCTTCTCCGCGCCACGCGGGGTCCACCGTGCCGAACCAGTGCCCGGGGGCGGTGCGCGCAGCCGTACGGATGTCGTCAGGTACCGGCGGCATGGCGGATGCCTCGCCCCCGGTGGGTATCCCGGCTGCTTCTGCACCTGCGGAACTCATCGTCCGATCACACCCGTTCCGGCGTCGGGCTCGGTGCCCCACACCTCTTCGTCCTCCGAGAGCCATACGTTGCGCTGCCGGTCACCGCCGTTGCCTCCGCCACCCGGGGCACCGCCGCCGCCCATGCCCATGGGCGGCATGAAGGGCATGCCGGTCCCCGTCCCGCCCCCAGCTCCGCCCCGCCCGAGGGCGCCGAGCGACTGGGTGGACACATTGCCCTGCGTCGGCGGGGGAGCCGGGATCGCGGGCAGCCCCATGGCGGCACGGGCGCGGTTGCTGAGCCCGGACACCACGGCGGTCGGCTCACGGACCGGGTTGCCGTTGCTGTCGACCATCCTGCGCAGATTCTCGGCGGCTCCCTTCGAGCCGCCGAAGAGATCACCGCTCGACGTGGACGGACGGCGCTGACCGTTCAGCAGCTCGTCGAGCGTCTTGGGGTTGCGGGTCCTCAGGTTGTTGCTGTTCTCGGTGATGTGCTTGCCCTGCGGGTCGCTGATGGTTCCGTCGGCGTTGATCCGGGAGCCGGGCGGGACGGTGAGCTTCCCGCCGTACCCATTGGTCAGCGGCTTGCCGTCGGCACCGATCAGGTTTCCCTGAGCATCCACCTTGGTGCCCTTGGGGACGGTGATGTTGCCCTCGGCGTCGACCCCGAAGCCCCGCGTCAGGTCGCCGGAGGTGGAGCCGCCCGGAAGCGTCGGCGGCTTCGGGCCACCGGCCGCGGGCGAAATGATCTTACCCCCGGGGCCGATCGTGGAGCCGGGCGGCACGATCAGGGGCTTGCCGTTCGAGCCGAGGACCGGTTTGCCCTTGGAGTCGGTGACGGCGCCGGTCTTGGGGTCGATGCGCGACCCGGCCGGAACCGTCAGGAACCCGCCGCCGCCCGGGGGGTTTCCCGTGCCCCCCGAGGTGCTGCCACTGGGTCCCGTGACCGGCTTCGGGCCGAGGCCGAGGTTGTTGGTGTTCGGGAGACTGTTGCCGGAGGTGCTGCCGCTCGGCCCGGTGACCGGAGGCGGTCCGCCGAGGCCGAGATCGCCGCCGCCCTTGCCGCCGATGCCGCCCCCGTCCCCGCCCGCGCCGTCCCCGCCGTCCCCGCCCGCTCCGTCACCGCCGGCGCCGTTGCCGAACATCTCCTTGAACTTGTTGAGGATGTCGTCGGCGCCGCCGGTGCCACCGTCACCGCCCGCACCCGTGTCGCTGTAGAAGTTCTCCTGCTCCTCGGGCGTCAGCGAGATGGTGAACGTCGGCTTCACGACGGAGTTCGCGTCGGAGAGCTTCCCACTTGCCTTGTCGTAGGCCGTCGCCAGGTCGAGCATCGTCTGGGAGGACTTGTCGTCGAGCTCGGTCTTGACGCACTCGAGCCAACTCAACTTCGCGCGGTACTCTATGCCGCCCCAGTCAGGCCCGCTGACATTCGGATTGTGGTCCGACTTCGGGTTCTGGGTGGCCATGGTCTTCAGGAACTCTGCATACAGATGGGTGTAGGCCATGGAGATGGCACCGGGTTCTCGGTGCTCGATGCCCGTGCCCACGGTTTCCCGCTTGTCGAACCAGTCGAAGAAGTTCTTCCTCAGCACCCCGATGGTGGTCGTCAACTGATCGCTCACCGCTTGGAGATCGTCCTTGATCGCGCCACCCATGTAAAAGGACTGGGTCTCCTGGAGTGAACGCTTCACCGCCTGAAGAACGGCTTCGAAGAGGGCGGCGGACTCTCCTTGCAGTTCCTCCGAGCCATCGCCCACCTTCTCGGCCCATTCGTTGAACTTGGCCGCCCACCCGCCCGTCCAGACATCCATGTTGTTGAGGATCTCGGACGCTTTTTTCGATGCCAGGGGATTGGCGTCCTTGTTCGTCCCGGACGCCACCGAACCAAGAATCGGATCGGGGGCCGAGGTGAACTCCATCAGCGCCCCCGATTCGTTGCCGAAGTCGGTCCAGTTGTAGCCGAACCCGAACATGAGCCATTGCTCCTTCTCCCGGGTCGGAAAGGCGAACGCGTGGTACCCGTCAAGCCCCCACTCCGCCGCCTTGAGCTTCGGAGTGCCGTCGAACCAGGCGCCGTTCACCTCTTTGGTGATCCACCTCTTGGAACCCTCGCCCGCCACCAGGTTCCGGTCAGGGAGCTTGGTGGTGCCGTTGTGAAACATGGCGAGGATGTCCTCCCACCTGGCCGGCATCCCGGGCGGCACCTCAGCCATGGATTCACTTTCCCTTCGGGGTCAGGATCTCGGAGAACTCGTCGGCGAGTGCGCCACCCATGACGGTGGAGTCGTCCTCGGCGTCCCTGTGCTTGGTCTCCACGTCCCGCAGACTGGCCGAGAAGTTGTTCATGAGCGTGATCGCCGTTTCGTACCGGGTACGCATACTGGCGCGGTACGCCTCCATCTGGCCCTCGAGCGCCTTCGCCTGCGGGCACTTCTCGGGATTTCCGAGAGCGAGGGGGATCTTCGAACCCAGGCTCACGTAGTCCGGCTTGACCGTGAGGTCACGACGGAACGTGGGGATTTCCTGGTTCGCGTACCTGAGGTAGACGCCGTCGGTCGACTGGAACATGTCGCCCGGCTTCTCGTCACCAGCCATGCTCACACCTCATAAGTCGATTCGGTCGGTCGGGTCAGCTGCCCTGGAGGTTGCTCAGGCCGCGGCCACCGTCGAGGTCCCCGTCGATCTGACGGCTGTGCATCCGCTGGAGAGTCGTCCGGGCGACCCCGTACTGTTCGTCGAGCTGCAGCTTGATCCGGCCCAGCTCTCCCTCGAACTCCTCCCAGGCGGTCCGGGTCTGACCATTCAGGGTGTCGCGCAGCGCGCCGAAGTTCTTCTCCATCCAGGCGAGTGCTTCCTTCATCTCCTGCTGCGCGCTGTCCATGTTCTTGATGGCGTCCAGGACCCCTTGGTGGCTGATCTTGACGGACATGAAGGAACTCCTCGTGAGGCAGTTAAGAGAGCGGGGGAGAGAACGGGGGAGAGATGTGCTGGGGAGAGAGCGGGGAAGGTCACCCGGGGTTGATCGTGCCGCTGATCAGGGAGGCGTAGGTGTTCGCCTCGTGCTCGGCGTCCGTGAGGAGCCGGTTGGCCATGGCGGTGCCCTCCCGGAAGAACTGGGTGCGTTCCATGACCCGGCTGTGCGACCTGAGCCACTCGTCGATGCCCGCCGCGTGGGTCTCCGAGGAAACCGCCTGGTAGGCGCCCCGCACCTGGCTCTGGATGGCCCTGACCTTGCGGCCCGCCTCGTCCATGTCGCGAAGATGCTGGTCCAGCGTCTTCAGCGTCTCGAGCATCGCTGTTTCATCGTTGGACAGGCCGTCGGCCGAGTTGACGTTGAAGCCGGAGACATCAGGCATGGGGGTCCTCCTGGACACTGCGGGAACACGGGCGGCACCACGGGCGCACGGCAGGCCGACCACCGGGAATCACGCCCTCCGGTAGTCGACGGATCATCAGGCTAATACGCGGTACGGGATCTCGGCACGAACGCGCCCCGATAATCTGAGTGTTCATCTTCGGCACGTGCGTGAGCTGCGGAAACGCCGCAGAAAGCGCGTGCCCTCCGGCCCTCCTATCCTCAAAGAAACCTCAATTACCGTGAGCCGGAGGGAACTTGGCTGTCAGGGCTTTGCCCGCGACGCTTCCACGAGTCCCTGCGTCAGCAGGGCCGTGTCGTCCAGCGCGGGCCCCGAAGCGAGCATCCCGAGGACTCCTGACGGGATGGGCACGGACTGATCGACTCCGTACCCGAGCCGCCGGAGCCCCTTCTCTCCCCCGGGCACCGGGTACTTGGCACCGGACCCGGTGACCAGGTAGTACGCCGTACCGGTGCCGGCCGAGGAGAGTGCCGTGACGAGGGCACCGCCCTCCGGGCGTACCGCGAACATGTCCGCGGTCCCGGAACCCGCGGTGATTCCGGGCTGGTTGGACACCGCCCGGCCCCCCACCGACTCCGCGCGGGGCAGGACGACCGAGACTGTCGGCCTGCCGTCCGCGGTGCCGACGACGGCACAGACGCCCTCACCCGCGCCGACCGGGCTGGGCCTGGGCAGGCGGGTCGGGACCGTACCGCCCCCGGCTCCCACCAGCCGCGTCGCCTTCGGGTCCTGGTGGCGCGCCAGGTCGTCCGGGCCGATCTTCTGCAGGGCGACGGCTCCTCCGGCGTACGCGGTCCGCTGGGTACGCGGATCGCCCTTCAGTAGTGCCTCCTCCAGTGCGGTGACCTCGGCCAGCCCACGCTCCGTCAGCAGGTAGTGGCCGCCGGAGCCCTCGAAGAGCTGGCCGATTCGTGTCGGGCGGCCCGCCAGCGACGGGCCCGCCTTGCCGCGTCCGGTCACTTCCGGCACCGCCAGATCCGGGCCCGCCGGCAGGGCGTTGAGGAACGCGTCGGGGACCGGATGCGCCCCGTCCGGGTTGTAACCCAGTGCCTGGACGGCGTAGTTCGCGGTGTTCAGGCGCATCCGGGTACCGTGCCAGAGGAGGTACGTGGTGCCGCCCGGGACGGTACGGACCAGGGTGGCCCCGTCCGAGGTGACGGGCCTGCCCTTGGCGGTCAGGCCGACGGCCAGGGTGAGGAGCGGCTCCGAGGCGGCGTCGGGCCGGGTGGCGCACACCGACCAGGCTTCGCGGCTGAGCGCGCCCGCCTGCGGCAGCGGATCCGGCGCGCCGACGATGCCCAGGGTCGCGCCGCGCGGGGCGTCCTCGATGGAGGCGGGCTTGACGCTCACCACCTTCATCCGGTCACCGGCCAGCAGTCTGGCCGAGGTCTCGTTGAGGACCGGGTGGAGGACTCCGTCGAGCGTGAGGTAGCGGGCGCCCGAACGTTCGTCGAGCACCAGCGTTCCGGTGGCCTTCCACGCGTTCGAGCCGCCGGGCACCACCAGCCCGTACACCGTCACGATGAGTGCGGCCAGGGTCGCGACCACGAGGCCGATGACGAAACCCTTCGTGGTCCGCCGGTGTGCGGACTCGGGGGCGTCCGGATCGTCCCGGAGCATTCCCAGTGACAGTCGGCTCATGACGAACATGTGCGCGTGGACCTGGTCCCGCCTGGACTGCATTCCTTGCCTTTCCGACCGGGCATCGGCCCGGCACGCGAGGACCCGGGATACCGGGGCTTTCGGCCGCCGGACAGCGGGCTCAGCTGTTGAGGCCCCGCAGGTACTGGTAGAGACCGGCGACGAGCAGGGACAGCGGGACGAGGACGACGGCGAAGAGCAGATGGAGCAGGTCGACCGCGCGCCCCCAGTAGGGCACCAGACGCCGACCGGGGAGCGTCCAGCCCGTGATGGCGAGCACGGCCGCGACGGCCAGCAGGGCGGCGAGCAGCAGCGGCCGGACCCCGTCGTCGGTCCGCAGGACCAACTGCACCGTCAGCAGCAGGGAACCGTAGGCGGCCGGAAGGACGACGGCGAGCCGCTGCCAGGCTCCGCCGATCGCCCGTGCGTGCGTGAACATCAGCGCGCACAGGACCGCGGCCAGGGTGAGCGGTGCCCAGGACCTCTCGAACGCCAGCACCGTGAGGCAGCCCGCTGCCACCAGCCCGGTGGCACCGTAGAGGCCCGTGAGGTAGCTGTCGGCGACGGCGCCGCGGGCGGCGATCCGCTCGTCCGGGGTGGGCTCGATGCCCTCCTGGAGCTGGCCCGCGTTGGTGGGCAGCAGCGGAACCTTCAGACCGGACAGGCGGAACGCCAGGGCCGGCAGGAAGTGTCCCAGCAGAACGACCGCCAGGATCAGCGGGGCGGCCGTGCCGGTGGCCGGGACGCCGCAGAGCATCACGGCTCCGCCGACCGCCCCGAGGACCGCGGCCAGGGCGGCGGCCAGGAACAGCGGGGCGCACGCGCCCACGGCGGCCAGCGCGAGCACGGCGGCGCCGGCCGCCGCGGAGCAGCCCGCGAGGAGTCGGGCGCCCGGTTCCGCGTCGGACACGGCTCCCTGGGGCACCAGGGCTCCGGCCAGGGCGAGGTAGGGGATGGCCGTCGCGCCGAGCGCGGCGCCCGCGCCGATGTCGCCGACCGCCCGTGAGGCCGCCGCCGAACCGGCCAGCAGGAGGATCGCTGTCGCCGCCGCGCAGACCGTCCTGAGCCCCGTGGCGCCGGGCAGCAGCAGGAGCAGCAGGCCGGTGGCCAGGGCACACAGGGCGAGCGCGGTCATGAGGTGGTGCGACCACACCGGCCGCCAGGAGTCGGGGCGTTCACGAAGCCGGCTGGAGAGCCCGTCGACGAGGTCGTCGTAGTGGATCTCTGGGAGGGCGTCCCCCCGCAGACGCAGATGGACCGTTTCGCCGTCGTGCAGGCCGAGGTCGCCGAGAGTGCTCTCGTCGTCGAGAGGTTCCTGGCCGAGGCGCTGGAGCACCCAGCCGCCTGCCTGCGCACCCCGTTCGTAGAGGTCGGTGCCCCCGTGGTCGACGATGGTCGGCAGCAGATCGGCGAGCACGATGTCGGACGGTACGGCAAGTTCGACGGAGCGGTCGGGCGTCAGCACCGTGAGGCGGCACAGTGGTGCCGCGGATATGTCGGTCAAGCGCGTTTCATCGCCTTCCAGGACGGTGGTCGACGCGGTCGGATTGATCACATTAACTTGTGCGTGCAGTCTGTAGGTTGTGGGGTGCTGTCGAGATCGTCGGCCCCGCCCACACCCACCCCTCGACCTGCGTTCCCGCAATGGCGGCCGTACCGAAGGCGTTTGACGTCCCGTCACCCCGAAGACACGTCACGGCAACCGCCGGCACCCCTCAGGAAGGCGATTCCCTTTGAGCGTGGTCCTCTTCAAGAGGCCTCCCCGGCGTCTTGGCCCCGAGATGCCCCATGGCGAACTGAGCCTCCAGGAGCCGCCCACGGTGCCGGAGACGCAGAGCGCGATGGGCAACATGATCACGTATATGCCGATGGCGCTCAGCTCGCTCGGCATGGTGCTCATCTTCCTGCGTCCCGGCAGTGGCGGCGGCCCCATGATGTACGTCGCCATCGGCCTGATGGCGCTGTCGGCCGTCGGCATGCTGGTCTCGCAGATCGTCCGGGCCTCCGGGGACCGCAAGCGGGTCCTGCTCGGTGAGCGACGCGACTACATGCGGTACCTGTCGATCAGCCGCAGGCGTGTACGCAAGGTGATCAACCAGCAGCGGGAGTCGCAGGCGTGGTCGCACCCGGACCCGGCGTCCCTGTGGAGCCTGGTGCCCACGGCCAGGCTGTGGGAGCGGCGGGCGACGCACGCGGACTTCGCCGAGGTGCGGATCGCGGTGGGCGAGCAGCAGTTGGCGACGAAACTGACCCCACTGAGCACCAAGCCGGTGGAGGATCTGGAGCCGCTGTCCGCGCACGCCCTGCGGCGCTTCATCAAGGCGTACGGGACCGTGCCCGACCAGCCGGTCGCGGTCTATCTGCGTACCTACGCGCGCGTCCTGCTCCAGTCCGACGAGGAGGCAGCGCACCCGATGGTGCGGGCTCTGCTGGCGCAGCTGAGTGTGTTCCACGCGCCGCAGGACCTGCGGATCGTGGTGCTGGCGGACCGTGACCGCCGGGGGGCCTGGGAGTGGGTGAAGTGGCTGCCGCACGCCCAGCATCCGACGGACGTCGACGGCGGGGGACCGGTGCGACTGGTCACCGATTCCGTCCTGGGTCTCGAATCGCTGCTCGGTGAGGAACTGACCGGCCGGCCCGCCTTCGAGACGGACGCCGTCCCGAGCGCCGAGGAGCCCTACTGCGTCGTGATCCTGGACAGCGCCCGGACGCCCGCCGACTCCCGGCTGGCCACCGACGGCTATCGCAACGTGGTGACGCTGGACGTTTCCGGTTCCCTGCCCTGGCGCCCGTCCCGCCACACGCTGCGGCTGCGGATCGCCGGGCAGCGGCTCGAACTGGTCAGCACCGACCGGTCGGGGAAGGAGACCACGTCCGCGCTCGGCAGGCCCGATGTACTGGGTCCCCGGCGGGCCAGGGCACTGGCCACACTGCTGTCGCCCTATCGGATGGGCATCACCACGGACAATGGTGAGGCGCTCACGTCGGACGTGCAGCTGACGACCCTGCTCGGTCTCCCCGACCTGCACACCGTCGACCTGGATGCCGTGCGCGACGACCGCAGCGAGCGGGCCAGGCTCCGGGTTCCGCTGGGGCTCGCCGGTGACGGCACCCCGGTGGAACTGGACATCAAGGAGGCGGCACAGGGCGGGATGGGCCCGCACGGCGTGCTGATCGGCGCGACGGGTTCCGGCAAGTCCGAGCTGCTGCGGACCCTGGTGCTGGCGCTGGCGCTCACCCACTCCTCGGAGAAGCTGAACTTCGTCCTGGTCGACTTCAAGGGCGGCGCCACGTTCCTGGGTCTGGACGGTCTGCCGCACACCTCGGCCGTGATCACCAACCTCGCCGAGGAGTCCTCCCTGGTGGAGCGCATGCAGGACGCCCTGCACG
>NZ_BMTF01000011.1:0-197507 GCF_014649535.1 Streptomyces gelaticus | reverse complement strand
GTGAGCTGATGCGCCGACAGGAGCTGCTGCGCAGCGCCGGGAACTACACGTCGGCGTTCGAGTACGAGACGGCGCGGGCCGCGGGGACCGACCTGGAGCCGCTGCCGACGCTCTTCGTGGTGGTCGACGAGTTCAGCGAGCTCCTCTCCGCACACCGCGACTTCATGGACCTGTTCGTGATGGTGGGGCGGCTGGGTCGCAGCCTGGGCGTTCATCTGCTGCTCGCCTCGCAGCGGCTGGACGAGGGCCGGATGACCCAGCTGGAGTCGCATCTGTCGTACCGGATCGCACTGCGTACGTTCTCCTCGATGGAGAGCCGTGGGGTCTTGGGAGTGCCGGATGCCTACCAGCTGCCCTCCGTGCCCGGCAGCGCCATCCTGAAGAAGGACACCGGGACCCTGGTCCGGTTCAAGGCCGCGTACGTCTCCGGCCCCTACCGGGGCGTCCGCAGGGTCGGCGCTTCGGCCGTCGCAGGTCAGGTCGTCGCGTACCGCACCGAGTGGACCGCGCCCCGGCTTCCCGCGCCCGACCCGGCCCCGCAGCCGGTGGCGGAGGAGGAGAGCGAGGAGTCCCTGCTCGCGCTTGCCGTGTCCCGGATGCGGGAGGGCGGCAGGCCCGCGCACCGGGTCTGGCTGCCGCCGCTGGACAGCCCGCTGTCGCTGGACATCCTGCTGATGGGCGTGGAGCCGCACGCCGAGCGGGGTCTCACCACCATCGATCCCGAACTGCACGGCACGCTGACGGTGCCGGTGGGCATCATCGACCGGCCCTTCGACCAGACCCGCGAACCCCTGGTCGCCGAGCTCTCCGGCGCGGGCGGGCACGTCGGTATCGCGGGCGGTCCGCAGAGCGGCAAGTCCACCCTCGTGCGCGACCTGATCATGTCGCTCGCGCTCACGCACACGCCGCGCGAAGTCCAGTTCTACTGCCTGGACTTCGGCGGAGGTTCACTCGGTTCGCTCCGCGACCTGCCGCATGTGGGCGGTGTGACGGGCCGGCTGGACGTGGAGCGGGTGCAGCGCACACTGGCCGAGGTGCACGGGCTGGTGGCCCGGCGCGAGAAGCAGTTCGCCGAGCTGGGCATCGACTCCATGGCGACGCTGCGCGCCCGCCGGGCCGCCGGTGAGTTGCCGGACGAGCCGTACGGCGATGTGTTCCTCGTCGTCGACGGCTGGGGCACGATCCGCCAGGACTTCATGGACATCATGGACACCTTCACGGCCCTGGCGGCGCGGGGGCTCAACTACGGTGTGCACCTCGTCGTGGCGGCCGGCCGCTGGTCGGAGATCCCCACCGCGCTGCGGGACCAGCTCGGCACCCGCTTCGAGCTCCGGCTCGGCGACAGCATGGACTCCATGATCAATATGCGGGCGGCCGCGACCATTCCCAAGTCGCCCGGCCGCGGCATGACCGACTCCAAGCACCACTTCCTCACCGCTCTGCCCCGGCTGGACGGCGCCGACAGCGCCTCGGACCTCGGGGCGGGCGTCGCCGACGCGGTGGCACAGGTGGCCGGGCACTGGCAGGGCCCGCCCGCACCCGCGGTCCGCACCCTGCCGTCGGTCCTGGAACCCACCGAGCTGCCCGACGCCCAGGTCGGCGCGGACGGCGATCTGCGCCTGCCGCTGGGTCTGGAGGGCAACCAACTCGACGTCATGTGGCACGACTTCGCACAGACGGCGCACCTGGTGGTGGTGGGAGACGCGGAGACCGGCAAGACCAACCTGCTGCGCTCGGTCTGCCGGGCGGTCACCGACCGCTACACCCCCGCCGAGGCGCGGGTCCTGCTGATCGACTACCGGCGCGGGCTGCTGGAAAGCGTCCCCGAGTCGCACCGGCTTGGCTACGCCGTCTCCGTCGACGTACTCAAGCAGGCGGTTGACGGCGTCGCACGGGCCATGAAGGAGCGCCTGCCCGGCGCGGACATCTCGCCCGCCCAGCTGAAGCGGCGGGACTGGTGGAGCGGACCGCGGGTCTTCCTGGTCGTGGACGACTACGACATGGTGTCCGGCGGCAACATGAGCAACCACTTCGGGCCGCTGCTCGACTACCTCGCCCAGGGCGCGGAGCTCGGTCTGCACCTGATCGTGGCACGCAGCGCCAACGGCGTGGCGCGGGCGATGAACGATCCTCTGCTGCGCCGACTGCTGGAAGTCAACACGCCTGCCGCGCTGCTCTCCTGCCCGCCCTCGGAGGGATATCTGTTCAACGACACCAAGCCGAGGCAGCTGCCGCCGGGCCGGGCACAGCTGATCACGCGCAGGGGAGTGGTGCAGGTGCAGACCCCGCTGCTGCCCGACCCGGCTCCCGAAAGTCCCTAGGCGTTTCCCACGGAGGCCGGTGACGGGGCCCAGGACCGAGTGCTCTCGAAAGGGGTGAGGGCCTTCCGGCCCGGTGTGCCGAGGAGCGGATCGTCACAGGTCGAGCCGGGGGAGCGGCCATCGGAAGGCGAGGCGCCGTGGCCGACGGTCATGGCTCAGCCCGTTTCCGTGACCGGCCCCCCGGCCCGGCCCGCCCGCCATCCCCGGCGGCGCCCTCTGGGCAGTACGAACGCGAGGAAGGCGACGAGCACCGCGACCCCGGCCGCCCCGCCGGCCACGGCCAGCGCCCGGTTGCGCGCCTCCGGCGGGTCGAGCGGCGGGACGGCCGGTGCCGAGGCCCGCCGCGTTCCGGACGGGGGCTGTGGGCGTTCCTCGGGAAGTACGGCGGAGAGCGCCCGCACCGGATCCACGATCCCCAGCCCGATGCCGGGGTCCGGCGTCTCACCCACGGCCCCGTACGCGGTGGACTCCAGCCGGTGCGCGACCTGCTCGGCGGTCAGCCGGGGGTGGTAGGAGAGGACCAGGGCTGCCGTACCCGCCACGAAGGCGCCGGCCACCGCGTCACCGCTGCCGGTGAACTGGCCGCGGCCACCCGGGCCCGGCCCCACCACCGAGACGCCGGGAGCGCTCAGTCTCGGCTGTGAACGCCGCCCCTTCTCCGTGCCCGGCGCTTCCGGCTTGCCGCCCGGCCCCACCGAGGAGACGGCGAGTACCCCGGGAAGCGCCGCCGGGTAGGCGGGTCCCTTCTCCGCCTGCGATCCCCCCGCCCCGCTCTCCCACTCCCGCGCCGAGGCGGGCGCCACCACCAGCGCACCGGCCTTCTGTGCGGCGAGGACGGCGTCCTTCAGTTCCTTCGGGGCGGAAGGGACGCTCAGCGCCACGAGGACGATCCGAGCCCCGGTTCGGGTGGCCGCCCTGATCCCCTTGGTCAGCGCCTGAGGTGTGGTCGCGCCATGTCTGTCGGTGGCCCGCACCGCGATCACCTCGGCCTCCGGGGCGACCCCGGCCGCCTCGAGGCCCTGCTGCTGCCCGCCCGCGACGATGCCGGCGAGGAACGTGCCGTATCCGACGCAGTCGTCCCGCACCGTGCCGCCCGCCACCACATCCGGGCCTCCGGTGACCCGGCCGTCCAGCGCCGGCACCCGGCGCAGATCCGCTCCGGTACCGATGACGGCGACCTTCACCCCCGCTCCCCGGCTGAGCCCCCAGGCCCTGTCGATGCCCAGGAAGCTCTGCGCCCAGGGGACTTGGGCCGATTTCTTGGCGGACCCCGCAGTGCACGGGCGGCCGTCGGCGACAGTGGTGGGCATTCCCGGCAACGAGGGGCTGTCCGCGGCTCCCGACGCACCGGCGGGAGCCGCGGTGCCGGGTATCAGGAGCAGGGCGGCCAGTGCTGCCGGTCCGAGCGCGCGGGACACCGAGGACCTCGAAGATCGCATGCGCCGATGGTAACGACGCTCCCCCCACCACCGGTGCCTGCCCCGGATCGCCCCGAACCGGTGCTCCGGCGGCGCCGGAACGCCGATCACCATGGCGGGCGACCTGCGGCAACAGGCATGATGGCTACAGCAGTTTCCCACGCCCTACATGCCGCGCGCCTCCGCCCCGTACCTACGGCGCAGGGGTCCGGGAGGTCAGAACGTGTCACGCCAGATGCTCACCGTCGCCGCAGACGGGACGGGCGACCACCGCACCGTCGGGGAGGCCGTCGCAAGGGCCCGTGCCGGAGCGGTCGTCAGGATCGCTCCAGGACGGTACGAGGAGAGCGTGACGATCTCGGCCGCGATCACCCTGACCGCTGCCGAGGGCGAGGGGACCGTGGAGCTGGCGCCGCGGCGCGGTACGGCGCTGACGCTCACCAGGGACGCGGTGATGGTCAGGGACCTCGTGCTGCGCGGGCACGACGATGAACTGCCCGTGGTCGACGCGCCTCGCGGGCAGCTCGCGATGGACCGGTGCGACATCCACGGTTCGGCCTGGTCGGCGCTCTTCGCGCGGGACGGCGGGTCGCTGGCGCTGCGGCAGTGCCGGATCAGCAACCCGGTGGGTGCCGGTGTGGTGTCCACGTCCTCGGCCGAGAGCTTCCTCGAGAACTGTGTCGTCGAACACCTCGGGACATCGGCCCTGGTGGCCGGTGAGCGGGGCAGGATCACCGCGCGCTTCAGCCGGCTCAGGGACACCAAGGGCAACGGTGTTCTCACCAACGGGCAGGCACACGTCCTCCTGGAGGAATGCGCGATATCGGCGACCGGCAAGCCGGGTGTCGCCGTCGAGGAGGAGAGTTCGGTCAGGATAGTGCGCGGCACGGTCCGCAAGGCCGTCGTCGGCGTGTTCGTGAACAGCGCCGGACTGGTCGTCCTGGAGGACGTCGCGGTCAGCGATGCCACCGGGCACGGATTCGTTCTGGGCGGCGGCAGTTCACCGACGCTGACCCGGTGCAGCACCGAACGGACCTGCGGGCACGGCCTGTTGGTGACCGAGCGCAGCCGCGGCACGTTCGAGGAGTGCGTGTTCGCCACCGCCGACGAACCCGCCGTACGGGTCACCGGCTTCTCCTCACCGGTGCTGACGGATACCGTCGTCCGTGACTCCAAGGGCATCGGCGTGCTGCTCGACGAGGATTCGGCCGCCGAGTTCAACCGCCTTGAGGTGCGCGACAGCGCCGGATCCGGAATCGTGATCCGCAGCGGCGCCAACCCGCTGCTGCTGCGGGCCACGGTCACCGGGGCAGGCGCACACGGGGTGGAGGTCGTCAAGGACGGCAGGGGGCGGCTGGAGGAGAGCGTCGTCGAGCGGTCGGGCGACTCGGCGGTCCACGTCTCGGGCCACGGCAACCTGTTCGTGGGCAAGGGCCGGCTGCGCAACTCCGCCGGGGCCGGAATCCACATCGGGGCGCTGGGCACGCTCACGCTGCGGGACACCGCGGTGGAGGAGTCCGGTGGCGCGGGCATCCACATCGCGGCCGAGGGCGAACTGGCGGCCGTGCGTGCCGTGCTGACGGATGCCGCCGAGTACGGCGTACTGGTGTCCGCGGGCGCCCGCGCCTCCCTCAACGGCTGCGAGGTGACCGGTTCGGGCGCCGACGGCATCCGGGTGGAGGGCACCGACGCCGTGTCGGTTACCGGCTGCACTGTCCGTGCCAACCGGGGCAGCGGATTGCGCCAGACGGTGCCCGGTGACCGGCTCGCCGTCGAGGGGCTGGTCAGTGCGGACAACGGTGCCCCGGACGCCTGGGGCACCGCGCAGGACGCGGAAGCGGCGGGCGACGGGCGGCTGCCGGGCGGAGCGGCCCCGGCGGCCGACACCCCCTCCGGTACGGGCCCGGTCGCCGAGCTGGAGTCGCTGATCGGCCTGGACGAGGTCAAACAGCAGGTGCTGACGCTGATCAACCTCAACCGGATGGCGCAGCGCAGGGCGAGCATCGGCATGCCCGCTCCGCCGATGAGCCGCCACCTGGTCTTCGCGGGCCCGCCCGGCACCGGCAAGACCACCGTCGCCCGGCTGTACGGCTCCATCCTCGCCTCGCTCGGCGTGCTGCGCTCCGGGCACCTGGTGGAGGTGTCGCGTGCCGACCTGGTGGCGCAGATCATCGGCGGAACGGCCATCAAGACCACCGAGACCTTCAACAAGGCGCTGGGCGGAGTGCTCTTCGTCGACGAGGCGTACACCCTGCTCTCCGACGGCGGCGGCAGTGGCGCGGACTTCGGCCGCGAGGCGATCGACACCCTGGTGAAGCTGATGGAGGACCACCGCGAGGAGGTGGTGGTGGTGGCGGCTGGTTACCCGAAGGAGATGACGGACTTCCTGGCGTCCAATCCGGGTCTCGCCTCACGTTTCACCCGCAGCGTCGAGTTCAGCGACTACACCTCGGACGAGCTGGTCACGATCGTGGAGCGGATGTGCACCGGCCACCACTACGAGCTGGATCCGGCGGCGCGGGCGGCACTGCTCACCCGCTTCGAGCGGATCCCCCGCGACGCGGGCTTCGGCAACGGCCGTACCGCCCGCAAGGTCTTCGAGGAGATGGTGGACCGGCAGGCGTCCCGGCTGGCCGCCCTGCCGGAGGCCGGCGAGCGGGAGCTGGCCGTGCTGACCGCGGAGGACGTGGGCGTCCCGGAGGGCGGTGCACAGGGGGACGGGCAGGGCGGCGAGGATCCGCTGCTGCGGCTGGACGCCCTGGTGGGCCTCGCGGCCGTCAAGCGCGAGGTGGGCAACCTGGTCAATCTGCTCGCCACCGCGCGCCGGAGGAAGGAGGCCGGGCTGCCCGCGCCGCGGATCAGCAACCATCTGGTCTTCGCGGGCCCGCCCGGCACCGGCAAGACGACGGTGGCGCGGCTCTACGGCGAGCTGCTGGCCTCCCTGGGCGTACTTCCCCGCGGCCAGCTCGTCGAGGTCTCACGCGCGGACCTGGTGGGCCGCTATGTCGGGCACACCGCGCAGCTGACCCGAGAGGTGTTCGAACGGGCTCTGGGAGGCGTCCTGTTCATCGACGAGGCGTACACCCTGACGCCTCGCTCGGGAGCCGGTTCCTCGGACTTCGGCCAGGAGGCGGTGGAGACGCTGCTGAAGCTGATGGAGGACCACCGGGACGAGGTGGTGGTCATCGTGGCCGGGTACACCGCGGAGATGAACCGGTTCCTGGGCTCCAATCCGGGCCTGGACTCACGCTTCGCGCGGCGTATCGAGTTCCCCGACTACTCCTCGGACGAACTGGTCACCATCGTCCGCATGCACGCGGCCGAGAACGGCTACGAGTGCGCACCCGGCACGGCCAGCGCCCTGCGGAACCACTTCGACGGCATCCCCAGGGAGGAGACGTTCGGCAACGCCCGGCTGGCCCGGCAGACCCTGGAGCAGATGATGACCCATCAGGCGGGACGGCTGAGCACCGTCGCGGTGCCGAGCCTGGACGACCTGCGGCTGCTCCTCCCCGAGGACCTCTCCCCGCGCTGAGGTCGAACGAGGCCAGCCGACGCCGGTCGGCGCAGCGCGCGCCCGCAGGGGCGGTTTCGGCCGGTGCGGGTGGGCAGGAGGGCGGCGCGGGCGGCACCGCCCGCCGCGGGCGAGTACGCAGCGCCGCGTGCCGACCAGCGTGCGGGCGAGGCCGGTCAGGGGCTGCGCCGACGCCACCACCAGCGCAGGAGGACCAGTGCGCATGCCCGCGGCGCGCTGTCGCCGGGCACGCTGCCCGTCACCTCCGTCCGAGCCGCTCGGTCGGTGTGGTGCGCGGCTGCTTAGGATGACGTCCGTGAACACGGTGAGCGCGCAGGAGCCCGGGTCCGGAGCGGGCCCGCTGGGCAAGGTGCAGCCCAGGCAGCTGATCGTGACCGTCTACGGGCTGTACGCGCGTGACACCGACGGCTGGATGTCGGTGGCCTCACTGATCCAGCTCCTCGCCGACCTCGACGTCGAGGCGCCGACCGTACGTTCCTGCGTCTCCCGGTTGAAGCGGGCCGGACTGCTGGAAGCCCGGTCGGTGTCCGGAGCTGCCGGATACCGGATCTCGTCCGAGACCGAGCGGATATTGCGCGACGGCGATCCGCGCATCTTCGCGGCCCGGCGGGCCACCGTGGACGAGGGCTGGGTACTGGTCGTCTTCTCGGTGCCCGAGTCCGAACGCGCCAGGCGGCACACCCTGCGCACCCAGCTCACCCGGCTCGGCTTCGGTTCCGTGACCGCCGGAGTGTGGATCGCTCCGGGCCATGTGCACGACGAGGCGGAGTCCATGCTGGCCAGGCACGGGCTGCGTGCGTACGCCGACCTCTTCCGGGCCGACTACCTGTCGGCCGGCGGCGGCGATGCCGACGAACTGGCCGCGAAGGTCCGTTCCTGGTGGGACACCGACCGGCTGCAGCGGCTGTATGTCGATTTCCTCGCCGCGCACCGTCCGATGGCCGAGCGGATCGCGACCGGCGCCCCGGTGACGGACCGTCAGGCGTTCACGACGTACATCGGGGTCCTCACCGACTGGCGCCGCCTCGTCTACCTCGATCCCGGCGTCGCGCGTGAACTGCTGCCCGGGGAATGGAGCGGAACCCACGCCCGGGAGCTCTTCGACGAGATGCACGCCCGGCTGGCCGGACCCGCCCATCGGCATGTGGAACGGGTCCGGGGACGCCGACACCCCGCCGGAGGGCTCAGCGAGCGTCCGAGCGGACGATCGTGAACGCCGCGCCTTCCGGGTCCGACACGGTCGCCACCCGGCCGCCCGTCCCCTCCCGGGGCGGCCGCAGAATGTATCCACCGAGCTCCACCACGCGACGGGCCGCCTCGTCGGTGTCGGCGACCTCGAAGTACGTCATCCAGTGCGGGCCCCGGTCGCGCGGCAGCGCGTGGCCGACGCCGTGCAGCGAGGCGACCGGCCGGCCCTCCAGACGCATGGTCTGGTAGTCGAAGTCGGCCGAGACGACCGCCTCCGCTTCGTAGCCGAAAACGGTCTGGTAGAACTTGCAGACCGTCGAGGTCTCACGCGTCACCAGTTCGTTCCAGACCGGGGTGCCCGGAGCCCCGGCGAGCGCCGTGCCGACGTGCTCGGCGGCCTGCCAGACTCCGAAGACCGCGCCGCTGGGGTCGGAGGCGATGGCGAGCCGGCCCGCTTCGCCCGCGTCGAGCGGCCCCACGGCGACCGTGCCGCCGCAGGACCGGATGGTCTCCGCCGTGAGATCCACGTCGTCGCTGGCCAGATACGTCGTCCAGGCGACCGGCAGGTGCCGGTCGGGCGGCAGCTGGCCGAGGCCCGCCACCACCTTCCCGTCGACCAGCGCCCGGACGTACGGACCCAGCTGGTCCGGACCCGGCACGAATTCCCAGCCGAACAGGCCGGCGTAGAAGTGCTGGGTCGAGCGCAGTCCGTGCACGATCAGACTCACCCAGCAAGGTGTTCCGGGCGTACGCGGAGCGGCAGCCTCGGTCATCGTCACTCTCTCCTCGGACCATCGGGGTGGCCGTACGGGGGGAACGGGGCCGGCGTGCCGTCGCGCGGTACGGGATGTGTACGCCCCGTGCAGATGTTTGCACCACCCGGCGCACGAAGCGCTCCGGCCGCGCCGCACCTTCCGGGATCTCGACGAATGCAGGCCGATTCGATGCGGTGCGCCCGTTTGAGCGGTGTTACGGGTGGGGTGACTCCTGCGCGAGGATGGCACCCATGAAGCCCATCATCACCGCATCCGAATACGCGAGCGAGTCGGCGGGGCCACGTCCGCCGGTGCTCCTCGACGTACGTTGGCAACTGGGTGGCCCGCACGGGCGACCCGACTACGAGGCCGGGCACATTCCCGGTGCGGTCTTTGTCGATCTGGACGCGGAACTCGCCGGTCCGGCAGGCCGCGGCGGCCGTCATCCACTGCCCGATCCGGAGGAATTCGGGGCGGTGATGCGCCGGGCCGGTGTCTCCCGGGACACCCCGGTGGTCGTGTACGACGGCGGCCAGGGCTGGGCGGCGGCACGCGCCTGGTGGCTGCTGCGCTGGACGGGGCACCCGGACGTCCGGGTCCTGGACGGCGGCCTCGCCACCTGGCCGGGGGAGCTCCAGCAAGAGATCCCGGCCCCGGCCGAGGGCGATTTCCGGCCCGAGCCCGGTGCGCTGCCGCTGCTGGACGCGGACGGGGCGGCGGCGCTGGCCCGCTCGGGACTGCTGCTCGACGCGCGGGCCGCCGAGCGCTACCGGGGCGATGTGGAGCCGATCGACCGGGTGGGCGGCCACATCCCGGGCGCCGTCTCGGCTCCGACCTCCGAGAACACGGGGGACGACGGCCGGTTCCTGTCCGCTCGGGCGCTGGCGGTGCGCTTCAAGGAGCTCGGCGCCGACCGGGCGGGGGAGACCGGCGTCTACTGCGGCTCCGGGGTCTCCGGCGCCCATGAAGTGCTGGCCCTGGCCGTCGCGGGCATCCCCGCGGCGCTGTACGCGGGCTCCTGGTCCGAGTGGTCCGCCGACGAGTCCCGCCCGGTCGCCAAGGGGCCCGAGCCGCAGTAACGGGACACGCGCCGGCCGCACGGACCGGGGCCGCCGTACCCGGCCCCGTAAACGCCGGGCACGGCGGACGCGCACGACACGAGGGCCCGCACGCAGTGACGTACGGGCCCTCGTCATCCTGTGGTCGCTCCGCTCAGTCCTGCTTCTTGCGGCGCGTACCGAAGACGATCTCGTCCCAGGTCGGTACGGCGGCCCGGCGGCCGGGCCGGACGCCGTCCGCCTCGGCCTGGCGGTCCGTCGTACCGGTCAGCCGGTCGCGATGGCCGGCCACCGCGCGTGGCATCAGCACGTCCGCATAGGCGGAACCGGCGCCCGCGGAGGCTGCCGCGGCCGGCGACTCGTCGGCCTCCGGTTCCTGGGCGGCGGGCTCGATCGCGGCGGGCTCGGGCGGCGCCGGGCGCTCCGGCACCACCATGTCGCCGCGGAAGCTCGGCACCGCCTCCAGCAAGCTGGTCAGCGAATCGCGCTCCCCGGCCGAGACCGATGCGATGTGCTCCTCGGGCTCGGGCGGGGGCGGCGGGGCCGTGGGCCGCTCCATCTGACGGTCCAGGGCGCGGTCCAGTGGCCGGTCGCGCGGCAGGCGGGCGATCCGGGGCACGAACGGGAAGCTCGGCTCGGGCGCGGCGACGTCGTCGGTCTCGCCGATCAGCGAGCGCGCCTCGTCGTCCACGGCCTGGACCAGCCGGCGGGGCGGGTCGTACGTCCAGCTCGCCGAGTGCGGCTCGCCCGCGACCCGGTAGACCAGCAGGACCTCCCAGGTGCCGTCGTCCCGGCGCCAGGAGTCCCACTGGACCGTCTCCTTGTCGGCGCCGCGCAGCAGCAGCCGCTCCTGCACCGCCTCGCCGAGCTGGGGGCCGGTGTTCTCGCCGGGACGGCGCACGGGGGTCTTCCGGGCCCGCTCCGCCATGAAGGCGCGCTCCGCGAGCACAGGGCCCTCGAAGCGGCGGACACGGTCGACGGGGATCCCGGCGAACTGGGCGACCTCCTCCGCGGAGGCACCGGCTCGTATCCGCGCCTGGATGTCGCGGGGGCGGAGGTGGCTCTCCACCTCGATCTCGATCTGGCCGAGCCGTGCGCGGTCGTTGCGCACGGCGGCTCGAAGCCGCTCGTCGATGGGAAGCGTGTACTCCGTGCTGTCCGCAGCCTTGAGCACCAGTCGTGTGCCGTCGTTGGAGACGGCCACGACACGCAGTTCGGGCATGGGGACCTCCCGGGTGGTGCCTGCCGACGTCACGTGCGTCGCTGCTTCCGCTAGTCGAGTGTGGCCTGCCCGGGTGCAGCCTGCCACAACATTGCCGTGTTGCCCGGCGTGTCGGGCGTGAGCCCTTGATCGCCGGTATGACACGGTGACCTATTCTGCAACATAAAGTGACCTCCGGTCGCTTCATGTAGCCAGCCCCCGTGCGATGCCGTGGCGCCGCCGGATCGAGTGCCTCCTTCGGCCCCCTCCCGAAGATCCCGGACACCCGTATGGGAGTCCTGCCCCAGGGCTCGCCACAGTACTCCATTCGGGCCACCTGGGTGGACCGCCGCGCCGTCGAAGTTCTCCTGAGGTGCGGGAGTTGGGTCACTCGAACGAGGGTGGTGCGCCCTTCCCGCGTGTCCTCCTTCACAGAATCCCCCGAAGCGGAACTAATCACTTCGCTCAAATGTCCCTTCCTGTTGCATGGTGGGAGAGATGTCAATCAAGGGCTGAGAATGGTGCAGAAGCCGGAAAGTGACACAGAACCCAAGGAAAGGCGTATAGATCTGAGCCTGCCGCAGGTGGCGGGCAGTGCCGTGGCGGCGGTCGCGGCAGCGGTGGCGGCCTCCCAGCTGGGTGTGTACGGAACGGTCCTCGGCGCCGGAGTGATGAGCGTCGTCGCCACCTGTGGCGGCTCGGTCTTCCAGCACTTCTTCCGGCGCACGGGGGAGCAGATCCGCGAGGTCACGGTCCAGGTGAAGCACCCGGGCCGCGAGGTGACCGTGCATACGCGTGAGACGAAGGGTGCACGTGCGGCGAGGAGGGAGGCGCGTCGGCCGACGGCCGCCACGCCCTCCCGGTCTCCCTCCGGCCCTCCCGACGGAGCGGCGGACGCCACCACGGTGATGCCTGCCGTGGACGCCACGACCGTGCTGCGCAGGGCGGACGCCGGTGCTGCGCCGCGAGACCCGGCGGACGACCCGGACCGTACGCGGATGCTGCGGCCGCTCGATGCGACCCAACTGCTCACCACCGGGCGGCCGGACCCGCACGAGGAGTTCTCCGAAGCCACCACCCACGGCACCCGGGTCCGCGGCTGGAAGCGGTCGGTACTCGGGGCGGCCGTGGTCTTCGTCCTCACGATGGCCGGAATCACCACGTACGAGCTGATCTCCGGAAATGGCCTGAGCGGCGGTCAGGGCACGACCGTCGGCTCCGTGGTGCGCGGCGGGGAGCGGAGTTCCGGGTCGGACGATCCGGCGCCGCCGACGAGCACCGACCCCGGTCAGGGGACACCGCGGGAGAACGGCACGACGCCCGGTACGGACCAGCAGGGCGGCGGGAGCCGGAATCCGGACTCCGGCGGGGGTGACCGCTCCTCGGCCGATCCGACGCCCAGCCCCACACCGTCCGGCGGCACCGGTGACCGTACGAGCCCGTCCCCGGTGGCCCCTGGCGACGGTGCCTCCGCCGGGACGGCACCCGCGGGCGGTGGCGAGGCGCCGGCACAGGGCGACGCCACGGCGGGCACGGACACCGGACGGTGAACGGCTCCGCGCGCCCCGGGCGCGCGGAGCCGCCCAGGGCCGAAGGGCGCTACTCGCCCAGCACCCGGCGCAGGTAGTCATTGCCGAAGAGCCGGTCCGGGTCCAGCCGGTCGCGTACCGCGGTGAACTCGCCGAACCGCGGGTACACCCCGGCGAGGTACTCGGCGTCGCGGGTGTTGACCTTCCCCCAGTGCGGGCGCCCGGCATGAGCGGTCATGATGCGCTCGACCGCCGTGAAGTACGCCTGGTAGGGCGTGCCCTTGTAGAGATGGACGGCGATGTACGCGCTCTCGCGGCCCGAGGCCGTGGAGAGAGCGATGTCGTCCGCGGGGGCGGTACGGACCTCCACCGGGAAGCTGATCCGCAGCGGCGAACGCTCGACCATCGCCTTCACCTCGCGCAGCGCCTCCACGGCGGCCTCGCGCGGCACCGCGTACTCCATCTCCACGAAGCGGACCCGGCGCGGGCTGGTGTAGACCTTGTACGGGATATCGGTGTACGTGCGGGCCGACAGGGCGCGGCTGGAGAGCTTGGCGATCGACGGAATGGTGGCGGGGACCGCCCGGCCGAGCGAACAGGCCACCTGGAAGAGCCCGTTGGAGAGGAGCTCGTCCTCGATCCAGCCGCTGACCTTCCCGGGCGGGGCGGCGGGGCCCGCGCTGCGGTTGTTGCGCTTGGTGTTGGTGTTCCCGGTGTGCGGGAACCAGTAGAACTCGAAGTGCTCGTTCTCGGCGACCAGCTCGTCGAAGCCGCTCATGACCCGGTCGAAGGTCATCGGCTCCTCGCGGGCCGTCAGCAGGAAGAGGGGCTCCACGGCGAAGGTGATCGCCGTGACGACACCCAGCGCCCCGAGCCCGATCCGGGCGACGGCGAAGACGTCGGCGTTCTCCTTCTCCGAACAGGTCAGCACCGTGCCGTCGGCGGTGACCAGTTCGAGGGCGCGGATCTGCGCGGATATGGAGGCCGAGTCACGGCCGGTGCCGTGGGTGCCGGTCGAGGTGGCGCCCGCGACCGTCTGTTCCATGATGTCGCCCATATTGGTGAGCGAGAGGCCCTCGCGGGCCAGAGCGGCGTTCAGCCGCTTCAGCGGAGTGCCGGCCTCGACGGTCACCGTCATCGCCTCGCGGTCGATGTTCCGGATGCCGGTGAGCAGGTCCGGGCGGATCAGCACACCGTCGGTGGCCGCCGTCGCGGTGAAGGAGTGCCCGGTGCCGACCGGCTTCACCCGCAGGCCGTCCTCGGACGCCCGGCGCAGCACCTCGGCCAGCTCCGGAACGGAGGCGGGGGACACGGCCCGTACCGGACGGGCCGTGACATTCCCCGCCCAGTTACGCCACTCGTTCGTCGTCCGTGCGTCGGTGTGGGTCATCTTCCGCGAGCCCTTCCCTCGGAACCGGCACGCTGAGCCGGCGATACCCCAGGAACGCCACCGCGGCCGCGAGCGCTCCCGCCACGACGGGCACCGCGTACCCCGCCTCGGCCCCCGACGCGTCGACCACCCAGCCGGCGGCCGACGAGCCGAGCGCCACCCCGACGGCGAGCCCGGTGCTGGTCCAGGTCATGCCCTCGGTCAGTTCGGTGCGCGGTACGTGCTGTTCGACGAGGGCCATGGTGCTGACCATCGTCGGTGCGATGGCGAGACCCGCGACAAAGAGCGCCACGGCCAGGAACGGCAGGTTCCCGGCCAGTTGGAGGGGGATCATACTCACGGCCATCGCGCACACGCCCACCAGCCACCGGGTGGACGCCTTTCCCCTGAGGCGGAGCAGGCCGAAGACGGCTCCGGCCAGGCAGGACCCCAGCGCGTACACCGCCAGCACGAGGCTCGCCGCGGCCTTGTGGCCCCGCTCCTCGGCGAAGGCCACCGTCACCACGTCGATGGACCCGAAGATCGCACCGGTGGCCACGAAGGTCACCACGAGCACCTGGAGACCACGGGAGCGCAGCGCGGAGCCGCCGGTGTGCTCCCGGCGCGGGTGCGGAACCGGCTCGGTGGCCCGCTGAGCGGTCAGCCAGAGGACGCCGACCAGCAGGAAGCCGGCGGCCAGCAGCGGCCCCGCCTCCGGGAACCAGGCGGTGGACAGACCGATCGAGATGATCGGCCCGAAGATGAAGCACACCTCGTCGACGATCGACTCCCACGAGTACGCGGTGTGCAGCTCGCGCGGCGAACCGCGGTAGATCTCCGCCCAGCGGGCCCGGATCATCGAACCCACGCTGGGCACGCAGCCAGCGCCCGCCGCGAAGACGAAGAGCGTCCAGTCGGGCAGCCGCTGCTGCGCGCAGATCAGGAGTCCGGCCACCGCCACCAGCGCGACGAGGGTGGCGGGACGCAGGACGCGGCGCTGCCCGTGCCGGTCGACGAGCCTGGAGATCAGCGGTCCGATCACCGCCGCCGACATCGCGAGCGTCGCCGAGAGTGCGCCGGCGAGGCCGTAGCGGCCGGTGAGCTGGGAAATCATGGTCACGACGCCGATGCCCATCATGGACAGCGGCATCCGGCCGAGGAATCCGGCCGCCGAGAACCCCTTGGTGCCGGGGACGGCGAATATCGCGCGGTAGGGACTGGGCAAGGAGGGCTCCGGAACAGCGTGATCGCACGCGCCAGTAATACGTGAACGTAACCGGTACAGCTTACGGTCGGGGCGAACGGTCCGACAGGGGGCCCGGAGCCGACGTCGGTGGGAGGACCGTCCGAGGCGGGTGGCAGGATCGGTGTCATGTCCGATCTGTGCGATCCCGCTCCCTACGACGCCCTGCTGCTGCTCTCCTTCGGCGGTCCCGAAGGCCCGGACGACGTGGTTCCGTTCCTGGCGAACGTGACCCGTGGCCGAGGCATCCCCGAGGAGCGGCTGAAGGAGGTCGGCAAGCACTACTTCCTGTTCGGCGGTGTCAGCCCGATCAACGCCCAGAACAGAGCCCTGCTGGACGCCCTGCGCAAGGACTTCGCCGCGCACGGACTGGACCTGCCGGTGTACTGGGGCAACCGCAACTGGGCGCCGTACCTCACCGAAACCCTGCGTGAGATGACCGCCGCCGGGCACCGCCGCATCGCCGTCCTCGCCACCAGCGCCTACGCCTCCTACTCCGGCTGCCGGCAGTACCGCGAGAACCTCGCCGAGTCACTGGCCGCACTGGAGGCGGAGGGGCTGCCGGTGCCCCGGGTGGACAAGCTGCGGCACTACTTCAACCACCCCGGCTTCGTGACGCCCATGGTGGACGGCGTCCTCGCCTCCCTGGCCGATCTCCCCGAGGACGTGCGGGCCGGGGCGCACCTCGCCTTCACCACGCACTCCATCCCCACCTCGGCCGCCGACACCTCCGGTCCCGCGGAGGCGCACGGCGACGGCGGCGCCTATGTCGCGGAGCACCTCGACGTCGCCCGGCTGATCGTCGACGCGGTGCGCGAGAAGACCGGCGTCGACCACCCCTGGCAGCTGGTCTACCAGTCGCGCAGCGGCGCCCCGCACATTCCCTGGCTGGAGCCCGACATCTGCGACCACCTTCAGGCGCTGCACGCGGACGGGGTGCCCGCCGTGGTGATGGCCCCCATCGGATTCGTCTCGGACCACATGGAGGTCCTCTACGACCTCGACACCGAGGCCACCGCGAAGGCCGCCGAGCTCGGGCTGCCGGTGCGCCGGTCGGCGACCGTCGGCTCCGATCCGCGGTTCGCCGCGGCCGTGCGCGAACTGGTGCTGGAGCGCGCCGCCACCGAGCGGGGACAGGGCGGGGAGCGGTGCGCGCTGGGCGCGCTCGGGCCGAGCCACGACCTCTGCCCGGCCGGCTGCTGCCCGGCACGGGCCCCCAAGCAGGCTGCCGCGGGTGCCGACAGCCCCTACGCGTAAGCGCACCGCCGTACGCCCACAGACACCTGGAGAGCCGTGACCGACCCGAACCTGTCCGAACTGCTCGATCTCGCCCTGGAAGCCGCCGGCCGCGCGGGCGCGCTGCTCCGTGACGGCCGCCCGGCCGATCTGGGCGTGGCCGCGACCAAGTCCAGCCCCATCGATGTCGTCACCGAGATGGACCTCGCCGCCGAGAAGCTGATCACCGGCTTCCTGAGCGAACGCCGCCCGCAGGACGGCTTCCTCGGCGAGGAAGGGGCGAGCGCCGAGGGCAGCAGCGGTGTGCGCTGGGTCATCGACCCGCTCGACGGCACCGTGAACTACCTGTACGGACTGCCCACCTGGGCCGTCTCCATCGCCGCCGAACGGGACGGCGTGCGGGTCGTGGGCGTGGTGGAGGCCCCGATGCGCCGCGAGACCTACCGGGCGGTGCTCGGCGGCGGGGCGTACGCCACGGGCGGCGTGTACGGCGAGGGCACCGCGCTGCGCTGCCGACCGGCGCCGCCGCTCGACCAGGCGCTCGTCTCGACCGGTTTCAACTACGTCAGCGACGTCCGCACGCACCAGGCGGACGTGGCCCAGAAGCTGATCCCACGGCTCCGGGACATCAGGCGCGGCGGCTCCGCCGCAGTGGACCTCTGCGACGTGGCCTCGGGCCGCCTCGACGGCTACTACGAGCGCGGGCTCCACCCCTGGGACCTGGCGGCCGGCGACCTGATCGCCCGCGAGGCGGGTGCGTACACCGGCGGGCGCCCCGGGCAGCCCGCCGACGGTGATCTGACGATCGCCGCGGCGCCGGGCGTCTTCGAGCCGCTGCAGGCCCTCCTGGAGGAGTTCGGCGCCTGGCACGACTGAGGGCCGTCCCCGGCACGCGCGAAGGGCCCCCGGCGCCGGTCACGGCATCAGGGGCCCTTCACATGTGCGTACTCAGACGCTGGTGGCACCGATCTCGACGCCGTGCTCGGCGGCGAGGCGGTGAAGGTCCTCCAGCTCGCTCTGCTCGACATCCGCGAGGAAGTCGTCGCCCGTCTCCCGGGCTCTCGTGAGGTCGTGCTCGGTGGTCTTGATCCGCTGCAGCAGACCTGCGGTGAAAGCGTCCATCATGCGCCCCCTCATCGTGGGTCGGTGGCACGGGGGTGTGCCCGGGGTTTCCCTCCGCACGGAGGCGGTAGGGCGGGTGATCACGCACTCTCCGGGGACGGAGCGGCCTGTGGCACGCCACATTCAAGGCGTGATCGCGGGTGTGAATTCGTCCTCCCCGGGCCGGGAAGGGGAGAAACCTCAACTGGCTGGAAAATCCGGTGAATTCCGCTGAACCCCAGGTGGGGCAGCGTCGTCTTACCGCCGGTTTATGCGCGTTGCGGGCAGGATGGAGCCGCACAGACCGGTGCCGACGGATGTCCGGATCACGGACCGTGGGCACTTCTGCACACTCTGAAGTTTCTAAGGAAGGAAAGCGCCGTGCGCGTACTCGTCGTGGAGGACGAGCAGCTGCTCGCCGATGCGGTGGCCACCGGATTGCGCCGGGAGGCCATGGCCGTCGATGTCGTGTACGACGGTGCGGCGGCCCTGGAGCGCGTCGAGGTCAACGACTACGACGTCGTGGTGCTCGACCGGGACCTCCCCCTGGTGCACGGCGACGACGTATGCCGGCGCATCGTCGAGCTGGGCATGCCCACCCGGGTGCTCATGCTCACCGCGTCCGGGGACGTCAGTGACCGGGTCGAAGGCCTGGAGCTCGGCGCCGACGACTACCTGCCCAAGCCGTTCGCATTCAGCGAGCTCACCGCCCGGGTGCGGGCGCTCGGCCGGCGTACGACGGTGGCCCTGCCGCCCGTCCTGGAGCGGGCCGGCATCAAGCTCGACCCCAACCGGCGCGAGGTCTTCCGGAACGAGACGGAGGTCCAGCTCGCGCCGAAGGAGTTCGCCGTGCTGGAGGTCCTGATGCGCAGCGAGGGCGCGGTCGTCTCGGCCGAGCAGCTGCTGGAGAAGGCCTGGGACGAGAACACCGACCCGTTCACCAACGTCGTCCGGGTGACCGTCATGACACTGCGCCGGAAACTCGGCGAGCCGCCGGTGATCGTCACCGTGCCCGGTTCCGGCTACCGGATCTGACGGCCGATGCCCTCCGTCCCCGCGCCGCCGACGGCGCCCCCGAAGCCCACCTGGGAGCCCAAACAGCAGGAGCCTCCCTACTGGCTGCGCCCGACCATCCGGATACGGCTCACGCTGCTCTACGGCGGCATGTTCCTGATCGCCGGCATCCTGCTGCTGTCGATCATCTACATGCTGGCCGCGCAGGCCCTGCACGTGGGCAGCGAGCTGCCGTTCAAGATCGTCAACGGGCAGGTCACCAGCGATGTCTGCAACCTGCCCGAGAAGGCGTCACCGGAGGCCTTCAACGCGGCGATGAACTCCTGCGTCAACCACCAGCGGCAGCAGGCGCTCGACACGCTCCTCAACCGGTCGCTGCTCGCCCTGGTAGGCCTGAGCGTCATCGCCTTCGCCTTCGGTTACGCGATGGCCGGCCGCGTGCTCTCGCCGCTGGGCCGGATCACCCGCACCGCCCGCCGGGTGGCCGGAACCGACCTGTCCCGCCGGATCGAGCTGGACGGCCCGGACGACGAGCTGAAGGAGCTCGCAGACACCTTCGACGAGATGCTCGACCGCCTGGAGCGGGCCTTCACCGCCCAGCAGCGGTTCGTCGGCAACGCATCGCACGAGCTGCGCACGCCGCTCGCGATCAACCGCACGCTGCTGGAGGTCCATCTGTCCGACCCCCAGGCCCCGCCGGAGCTGAAGCAGCTCGGCAAGACCCTGCTGGCCACCAACGAGCGCAGCGAGCAGCTGGTCGAGGGCCTGCTGCTGCTGGCCCGCAGCGACAACCAGATCGTCGAGCGCAAACCGGTCGACCTCGCGGAGGTCGCCTCGCGCGCGATCGACCAGACGCGTGGCGAGGCCGAGGAACGCGGTGTGGAGATCCGCGGCGAGCGGGCCCCCGCAGTCGTCCAGGGCAACGGCGTCCTGCTGGAGCGGATCGCGCTGAATCTCGTCCAGAACGCCGTGCGCTACAACGTCCCGGAGCAGGGCTGGGTGGAGGTCACCACGGAGCTCCAGGGCGGCCAGGCCCTGCTGGTGGTCTCGAACACCGGTCCAGTGGTGCCGGCGTACGAGATCGACAACCTCTTCGAGCCCTTCAGACGGCTCCGTACGGAGCGAACGGGCAGCGACAAGGGGGTCGGGCTCGGCCTGTCGATCGCGCGCTCCGTGGCGCGCGCACACGGCGGCCGTATCATCGCGGAGCCCCGGGAGGGCGGTGGTCTTGTGATGCGGGTCTCACTGCCGCTCTGAGCGGCCGGGCGGAGTGATCCGCCGACGAATTGGTTCGTTCGCTTTGAGCGGAATTTTCGGGACCTGCTCCCGGATCGTACGTGTGTGATCGATCACAGGGGCGATTTTCGGACCGTCAACGCTCCGTGACCAGGAGATCCACCGGAAAACCCGCAAAAGTCGGGGTTTTCGGGGCCCGATATCACGGGAAGTACACGGGGTGGCGCCCGTGAAGCGCGACACCGGGACCGTGTACGGTCCCCATCGCCACTCAAGCCGACCGCTCCCGAGCGGTCCTATTGGGTGTCGATTGAGTAACAGACCTTGATGTGAGGCAAAATCTCCGCCTCGGGTCGGGCACAAGTCCGGCCTCTCACGCGTTACGTGCGCTGAGACACCGCAGACACCCAGAGGGGGAGAGCGACATGGCAACGGATTACGACACCCCACGCAAGACCGATGACGACGTCGACCAGGACAGCCTCGAAGAACTCAAGGCCCGCCGGAGCGACAAGACGGCGTCCGCCGTCGACGTCGACGAGTTCGACGCGGCCGAAGGGCTGGAGCTGCCCGGCGCAGACCTGTCCAACGAGGAGCTGGCCGTCAGGGTCCTGCCCAAGCAGGCCGACGAGTTCACGTGCATGAGCTGCTTCCTCGTGCACCACAGGAGCCAGCTCGCACGCGAGAAGAACGGCCAGCCGATCTGCCGCGACTGCGACTAGGTCGCGCCGACCGTGGCAGGCGACACACCGTTCCAAAAGCGGCGCTTGCGGCGCAAGAGGTCGTCGGAGGCGTATCAGGGCGGCACAGGCCCGGCAGAAGGCGTAGCAGCGCCTGCCGAGCGGTCCGCCCTGCCACCCTCCGCGGGTGAGCGGGACGACGAGCGGGGCCGGTCGGCCTCGCTCGAAGCAGTGGTCGCGGCTGGAGAGGAAGTCGACGCGGCCGATGGGGCCGGACAGGTCGACAGGACGGAGCCCGTGACCGGGGCAGGCCGTCTGGGTTCAGTGAAGCGGGGCGTGCGCAAGGGCGGGGAGAGTGCCAAGGCAGCGATCGGTCATATCGCCGACCTGATCATCGAGAACGCTCCCCGCATCCCCGTGCGCGATCTCGCCACCCTGCGCAAGCAGTTCCCCGGCCTCGGTCCGGAGGAGCTCGCCGACAAGCTGGTCGCAGGCGCGAGCAAGGGCAGCGCCACCGTCGGCGCCGGAATCGGCGCGGCGGCGATGATGCCCGTACCACCCGCCATGCTCGCCGAGCTGGCGACGGAGATCACCGGTGTGGCCGCCATAGAACTGAAGCTCGTCGCCGAGCTGCACGAGGTCTACGGGCAGCGTCCGCCGGGCGGGCTCGGTCAGCGCTCCACCGCATACATCACGTCCTGGACGGAGGAGCGCGGGATCGACGTAGCGCACCCCGCGACGGTCAACGCCGCGCTGGGCGGTCAGATGAAGCGCGAGCTGCGGCAGCAGATCACGAAGCGCATGGCGCGCGACCTGCCGAGTCTGGTCCCGTTCATGGTCGGCGCCGCCGTCGGCGCGATGATGAACCGGCGCGACACCAGAAAGCTCGCCGAGCGGGTCAGGAAGGACCTGCGCAAGCGCCAGGTCCCCTGGGACCGGCTCCCCGAGCTGCCGCCGCTGGAGCGGCAGGTGGGCCCCCGCAAGGGCCTGCCGGGCGAGAGCGCCCTGCCGGGCGAGCCGGAGGCATGAGGGCCCGCCAGGACCCCGCGGAAGGAAGCTAGGCGCGTACGGCCGTGAGCGCCGCCACCAGGGCCTGCGGCTCGCGTGTCGACAGGTAGACGTACGGAGTCGGGTCCTGCGGGTCGGTGACCTCCACCCGGATCGCCGTCGGGATGTAGCTGCGCAGCAGCATGAACGCGCGGGTGTCCGCCTTGTATGTGCGCCACGCGCGCGCCTCCTCCGCGTCCAGCACCTCGGCCTCGCCGAGCGCCGTCACCGGAATCCGCGCGTCGCCGGCGACCAGGGCGCCCGCCACGACCCGGATCCTGGCCGAGCCGTAGGAGCTCACCGCGACCGCCGACAGGGCCGTGCCGCCCGCCAGGCCGGCCAGCAGGGGCAGGGTGCCGAGCGGCAGCAGCATCAGCGCGCAGGCGATGCCGATCAGGAGGGCGATGAACCACCACGAACGGGGTGCGGTCAGTCGTTCGTCGAAAGGCGGGGTGGAAGGCTGCATGAGCCCAAGCTTGGCACGGTGCGGCCCATGGGTGGCCGCGCGGGTAAGGTCAGCGCCTGTGAGTGGAACATCTGCGGCTCTGAAGCCCCCGGCCGACGCGGTGAAACCGGTCCGGCACCCCGAAGCCCCGGCCCCCGGCGAACTCCTCGGTGCGCACTACGAACACTGTTTCGGCTGCGGCGGTGGGCAACAGCACGGGCTGCACCTCCAGGCGCGGGCCGGTGACGGCGTCAGCGTGACCGCCGAGTTCACCGTGAAGGCGGCCCACCAGGGCGCCCCGGGGCTGGCACACGGAGGGATCCTGACCACCGCGCTGGACGAGACGCTCGGCTCGCTGAACTGGCTCCTGCGGGTGATCGCGGTGACCGGACGCCTGGAGACCGACTTCGAGCGGCCGGTGCCGGTGGACACCGTGCTGCACCTCGACGCGGAGATCACCGCGGTGCACGGCCGGAAGATCTACTCCCGGGCGACCGGCCGGATCGGCGGCCCGGACGGACCCGTGGCGGTCCGGGCCGAGGCCCTCTTCATCGAGGTGAAGGTCGACCACTTCATCGAGAACGGCCGCCCGGCCGAGATCCGGGCGGCGATGGCCGACCCGGACCAGGTCAGGCGTGCCCGGGCCTTCGAGGTGAACCCCTGATGCGCCGGCCCGTGGATGTACTGATCCGCCGGATCGACCCGGACGTGCCGATTCCGGCCTATGGGCACCCGGGCGACGCCGGGGCCGATCTGGTGACCACCGAGGCCGCCGTGCTCGCCCCGGGCGAGCGGGCGGTACTCCCCACCGGGGTGTCGATCGCGCTGCCCGACGGATACGCCGCGTTCGTCCATCCGCGCTCCGGCCTCGCCGCGCGCTGCGGAGTCGCCCTCGTGAATGCCCCGGGGACGGTTGATGCCGGGTACCGTGGAGAGATCAAGGTGATCGTCATCAACCTCGACCCGCGTGAGCCCGTGCGGTTCGAACGGTTCGACCGGATTGCCCAACTGGTCGTCCAGCAGGTCGAGAAGGTGCGCTTCCACGAGGTGGCGGAGCTGCCCGGCTCAGCCCGTGGCGAGGGAGGCTTCGGATCCACCGGAGGGCATGCTTCCGGTGATGTTGATGGCGTCAGGGGCGGGATCACCCAGGGCGGGAACAGCTACGCTTCGGTCGTACCCGACCGGGAAGGACAGTGACGTGTTCGGACGTCGCAAGAAGAGTGGTTCCGCCGACGACGTGGCGGACGAAGCGCGCGAGGCCGAGCAGGTCGTCGACGAGCTCGATGACGCCGACGGTGCCGGCAGCGGCTCGCGTCGGGTGAACCTCCCGCCGGCACCCCGGCCGGATGGGCCGTGGGACGTCTCCGAGGTCTCCCAGCCCGGCGAGGGCCGGGTCGACCTGGGCGGCATCTTCGTGCCCGGCGTCGAGGGCATGGAGCTGCGTGTCGAAGTGGCCGGTGACGCGATCGTCGCCGCGACCGTGGTGCTGCACGACAGCGCCGTCCAGCTGCAGGCCTTCGCCGCGCCCAAGAAAGAAGGCATCTGGGGCGAGGTCCGCGAGGAGATCGCCGCCGGGATCACCCAGCAGGGCGGGATCATCGACGAGGTCGAGGGCCCGCTGGGCTGGGAGCTGCGTGCCCAGGTCCCGGTACAGCTCCCGGACGGGACGAACGGCGTGCAGCTGGTGCGCTTCGTCGGCGTCGACGGGCCGCGCTGGTTCCTGCGCGGAGTGATTTCCGGCCAGGGCGCCGTGCAGCCGGAGGCCGCCGGGCTGCTGGAGACGATCTTCCGGGACACCGTGGTCGTCCGTGGCGAGGGCCCGATGGCTCCGCGCGACCCGATCGTCCTCAAGCTGCCCAATGACGCCCAGATGGTGCCCGAGGGGGTCCAGCAGGAGAGCCAGGAGAGCTCGAAGTTCTCCGGCGGCATGGGCCAGCTCCAGCGCGGACCCGAGATCACCGAGGTGCGCTGAGCGGGTACGGGCAGCCGCCCGGCACAGCTTCGGCCGGTGGGCCGTATCCCCTTTCGAGGGGGTACGGCCCACCGGCCGTTCTGTGTTTTGAGCGGGTCCCGGGAGGGTCTGGGGGAGGGCTCCGGGCTGTGCGCAAGACAGGTTCCGGACAGCGCACACAAGGGGCGCGTATGGGGCGCGTATAGGGCACGTATGTGCGCCGTCAAGGGGCCGTCGTTCCCCGTAAGGAAGCCATCAACGCAGGCCAGGACGACCGTCGCAAGAGGTTTGCTCAAGAGGTCAGACAATCCGTACCTCATCTAGGAGCACACGATGGCCGATGTGGCCTTCGTCGTCACCACGATCGCGGTGTTCGCGCTGGTGGCTCTTGTCGCCAAGGGGGTGGCGAAGCTGTGACCGCCGAGAACATCGTCGGCCTGGTCGTGGCCGTCGCCCTGCTGGGCTACCTGGTCCTCGCCCTTCTGTACCCGGAGAGGTTCTGAGCGCGATATGAGCCCCGTCCTCGCTGGTGTGCTCCAGGTTCTCGCGCTCGTCGTGGCGCTGGGGCTGGCGTACCGTCCGCTCGGCGACTACATGGCCGGCGTCTACTCCTCGAACAAGCACCTGCGCGTCGAGAAGTGGATGTACAAGGCCGTCGGCGCCGACCCGAACACGCAGATGCGCTGGCCCGCGTATCTGCGGGGGGTGCTCGCCTTCTCCGTGGTGAGCGTCCTCTTCCTCTATCTGCTGCAGCGGCTCCAGGGAGCGCTGCCCGGTTCGCTCGGCTTCGCCTCGATCGATCCGGACCAGGCGTTCAACACGGCGGCGTCGTTCGTCGCCAACACCAACTGGCAGTCGTACTCCGGCGAACAGGCCATGGGCCACGTCGTGCAGACCGGTGGCCTGGCGGTGCAGAACTTCGTCTCGGCCGCCGTCGGCATGGCCGTCGCGGTGGCCCTCGTACGCGGCTTCGCCCGCTCCGGCACCGGTGAACTCGGCAACTTCTGGTCCGACCTGGTGCGCGGCACCGTGCGGATCCTGCTGCCGATCGCCGCCGTCGGCGCGCTGGCGCTGGTGGCCTGCGGCGCGATCCAGAACTTCGCCGGCATCCACGAGGTCGGGCAGTTCATGGGCGGCTCGCAGCAGTGGAACGGTGGCGCCGTGGCCTCCCAGGAGGCCATCAAGGAGCTGGGCACGAACGGTGGTGGTTACTTCAACGCCAACTCGTCCCACCCGTTCGAGAACCCCAACGGGCTGTCCAACCTTCTCGAGATCTTCCTGATCCTGGTCATTCCGTTCGCGATGACCCGGACGTTCGGCCGGATGGTCGGCTCGCTCAAGCAGGGTTACGCCATTCTCGCGACGATGGGCGTCATCTGGCTGGGCTTCACCACCCTGATGATGTGGACCGAATTTGCCCACCACGGACCCGCGTTCGAGATCGCGGGCGGGGCGATGGAGGGCAAGGAGACCCGGTTCGGGATCGCCGGCTCGTCGATCTTCGCGGTGGCCACGACCCTCACCTCCACCGGTGCGGTGAACTCGTTCCACTCCTCGTACACGGGCTTCGGCGGCGGGATCACGATGCTGGGCATGCAGCTCGGCGAGATCGCGCCCGGAGGCGTGGGTTCCGGCCTCTACGGCATGCTCGTCATGGCGATCATCGCGGTGTTCATCGCCGGGCTGATGGTCGGCCGTACGCCGGAGTACCTCGGCAAGAAGATCGGCACCCGCGAGATCAAGCTCGCCGCCTGCTACATCCTGATCACCCCGGCGCTGGTGCTCTGCTTCACCGCCGCGGCGATGGCGCTGCCCACTCCGCCCCACTCCATGACCAACACCGGGGCCCACGGATTCTCCGAGGTCCTCTACGCCTACACCTCGGGTGCGAACAACAATGGTTCGGCGTTCGCCGGGCTCAACGCGGACACGCAGTGGTTCAACACCACGATCGGCCTCGCGATGCTGCTCGGCCGGTTCCTGCCGATGGTGTTCATCCTCGCGCTGGCCGGCTCGCTCGCCGAGCAGAAGCCGGTACCGGCGACCGTGGGCACCCTGGGCACGCACAAGCCGCTCTTCAGCGGACTGCTGGTCGGCACGATCCTGATCATCACCGGGCTGACCTTCTTCCCGGCCCTGGCTCTGGGGCCGCTGGCCGAAGGGCTGGCGTCATGACCACTCGTACGGAGCAAGAGGACTCGATGTCCACTGTCACCCCGACCCGGGCACCGCACCAGGACGCGCCCACGGGTCACCAGAGCGAAGGACGCGTCGGCGGGGGCCTGTTCGACCCCGCGCAGCTGATCCGCTCCTTCCCCGACGCCCTGCGCAAGCTCGACCCCCGGGTGATGGTCAAGTCCCCGGTGATGTTCGTGGTGCTGATCGGTTCGGTGTTCACGACCGTGCTGGCGTGCCTGGACCCGGGCGAGTGGTTCGGCTGGGCGATCGCGGCCTGGCTGTGGCTGACCACGATCTTCGCCAACCTGGCGGAGGCGGTCGCCGAGGGTCGCGGCAAGGCGCAGGCCGACACCCTGCGCAAGGCCAAGACCGACACCGTCGCCCGGCGGCTGCTCGGCAGGAACGAGGAGCGGGTGGCCGGCATCGAGCTGCGCATCGGTGATCTGGTGGTCTGCGAGGCCGGTGACGTCATCCCCGGTGACGGCGATGTCGTCGAGGGCGTCGCGAGCGTCGACGAGTCCGCGATCACGGGCGAGTCGGCGCCGGTCATCCGGGAGTCCGGCGGTGACCGGAGCGCCGTCACCGGGGGGACGAAGGTGCTCTCCGACCGCATCGTCGTCAAGATCACCACCAAGCCCGGTGAGACGTTCATCGACCGGATGATCGCCCTGGTCGAGGGCGCCGCCCGGCAGAAGACGCCCAACGAGATCGCGCTGAACATCCTCCTCGCGTCCCTCACCATCGTCTTCCTGCTCGCCGTCGTCACCCTCCAGCCCTTCGCGATCTACGCCGGGCAGCGGCAGTCGATGATCGTGCTGACCGCGCTGCTGGTCTGCCTGATCCCGACGACCATCGGCGCGCTGCTCTCCGCGATCGGCATCGCCGGCATGGACCGCCTCGTCCAGCGCAATGTCCTCGCCATGTCCGGGCGTGCCGTAGAGGCCGCCGGGGACGTGTCGACCCTGCTGCTCGACAAGACCGGCACCATCACCCTCGGCAACCGGCAGGCCGCCGAGTTCGTACCCGTGAAGGGCACGACCGAGGCCGAACTGGCGGACGCGGCCCAGCTCTCCTCGCTGGCCGACGAGACGCCGGAGGGCCGCTCGATCGTCGTGCTCGCCAAGGAGAAGTACGGGCTGCGCGAGCGCCACCAGGGCGAGCTGGCCGGTGCCGAATGGGTCGCGTTCACCGCCCAGACCCGCATGTCCGGCGTCGACGTGGACGGCCGCAAGGTCCGCAAGGGGGCCACCGGTTCGGTCGTCGCCTGGGTCGAGGAGCGCGGCGGCACCGTCGCTCAGGACGCGCAGGCGCTCACCGACACGATCTCCGGAGCGGGCGGCACGCCGCTGCTGGTGGCCCTGGAGGACGAGCACGGCGCCCGGGTCCTCGGCGTCATCCACCTCAAGGACGTCGTCAAGGAGGGCATGCGGGAGCGGTTCGACGAGCTGCGCCGGATGGGGATCAAGACCATCATGATCACCGGCGACAACCCGCTGACCGCGAAGGCCATCGCCGAGGAGGCGGGCGTCGACGACTTCCTCGCCGAGGCCACGCCCGAGGACAAGATGGCCCTCATCAAGCGCGAGCAGGCGGGCGGCAAGCTCGTCGCGATGACCGGCGACGGCACGAACGACGCGCCGGCGCTCGCCCAGGCCGATGTCGGCGTGGCCATGAACACCGGCACCTCGGCCGCCAAGGAGGCCGGGAACATGGTGGACCTGGACTCCAACCCCACCAAGCTGATCGAGATCGTCGAGATCGGCAAGCAGCTGCTCATCACCCGCGGTGCGCTGACCACGTTCTCGATCGCCAACGACGTCGCGAAGTACTTCGCGATCATCCCCGCGATGTTCGCCGTGGTCTATCCCGGCCTGGACAAGCTGAACATCATGCAGCTGTCCTCGCCCCAGTCCGCGATCCTGTCGGCCGTGATCTTCAACGCGCTGATCATCGTCGCGCTGGTGCCGCTCGCCCTGAAGGGCGTGCGCTACCGGCCCAGCAGCGCCGACTCGATGCTCCGGCGCAACCTCGGGATCTACGGACTCGGCGGTCTGGTCGCCCCGTTCATCGGCATCAAGATCATCGACATGGTCATCTCCCTCGTACCCGGGCTGCACTGAATTTAGGAATCGGCTGACCTGCCATGAACAACTCCGTAGCAAACACCGCCCGGTTGCTCTGGGCCGGGCTGCGCGCCCTGCTCGTCCTCACCGTCGTCTGCGGCGTGCTCTACCCGCTCGCCGTCACGGGCGTCGCCCAGGGTGTCTTCCCCGACAAGGCCAATGGCTCCGAGATCACCGCGAACGGCAAGGTCGTCGGTTCCGAACTCATCGGCCAGCGCTACGACCTGCCGCTGAAGGAGGGGCAGGAGACCGCGGCCCCGGACCTCAAGTGGTTCCAGCCGCGCCCCTCCAACGGCCTGGGCACCAACAGCGTCAACACCCAGTACAAGCTGATCCTCTCCGGCGCGACCAACCGCTCCGGCGACAACAAGGAACTCATCGACTGGGTCACCGCCGCCAAGGCCGCAGTGGTCAAGGACAACTCCGTCCCCGGCCACCCCGTCAGCCCCTCGGACGTGCCGGCCGACGCCGTCACCTCCTCCGGCTCCGGCCTCGACCCGGCCATCTCCCCGGCCTACGCACAGCTCCAGGTGCGCCGGGTGGCTGAGCGCAACCACCTTCCCGTCGACCAGGTGGAGAAGCTCGTCGAGCAGCACACCGACGGCCGGATCCTCGGCTTCGTCGGAGAGCCGAGGGTCAACGTCCTCCAGCTCAACATCGCCCTCAAGCAGCTGGTGGACGGGGCCTGAGGAAGGACGGGAAGCGTGGCGCGGGGCCGGACCCCGCGCCACGCACACCCGTTCACCGGGCCGACGTGCCCAGGGTGCCCGGGTAGAGGTACCCCTGCGGCGGGAGGACCGTGCCGTCCACCCATGCCGCGAAGAAGCCCTTGAGGTCCTTGCCCGAGACCTTCGCCGCCAGCGCCTCGAACTGCCGGAACGAGGCGTTGCCGTACGCGTGGTCGCGGGTCCAGGTCCGCAGCGTCCGGAAGAACGCCTCGTCGCCCACCGTGCGGCGCAGGGCGTGCAGCATCAGCGAGCCCTTGGAGTACAGTGCCGGGTCCAACTCCCTGCCCGGTCCCGGGTCGTAGAGCCTGACGGACCAGAACGACGGGTCGTTCCGGTACTCCTCCACCTCGGACCGGTAGTAGTCCCGGTCCAGGTCGGCACCCTTGTGCTCCTCCCACAACTGCCCCGCGTACTGGGCGAAGCACTCGGCGACGCAGCCGTCCCGCCAGTCCTTGAACGAGACGCTGTCACCGAACCACTGGTGGGCGTTCTCGTGGACCATCGAGGCGTCGAAGAGCATGGAGCCGTAGGTGGGGCGGCTCTGCGTCTCCAGGGCGAGGGGGCCGCCGGAGGGCTCCTTCGCGGCCCCGACGACGATCGCGCCCGCGGAGGAGAAGGGATACGGGCCGAACTTCGCGGCCAGGAAGTCCAGGATCTCCGTCTGCTGGGCCTCCGCCTCGGGGTCGATGACGGCGTCCGGGCTGTAGGCCGTGATGACCGGTGTTCCGGCGGACGTCCGGCCGCGGTGGACGGCGAACCGGTCGATGGCGACCGTGCTGAGGTACGTGGCCATCGGCCGGTCCTCGAACCAGCGGAAGGTCCTTCTGCCTTCCTTGAGGCTTTCCGGGCCGGGCAGACCGTTGCCGACGGCCGTCCAGCCGTCGGGGACCGTCGCGGTGAGGGCGAAGGTGGCCTTGTCGGACGGGTGGTCGTTGGCGGGGTACCAGGAGGTCGCGGAGTGCGGTTCGCCCGTCACGCTCGCGCCGCCGTTCCGCAGGGTGTGCCAGCCCTCGGGATCGGGCCTGCCCGCGTACTTCACCCGGACCTCGAACGTCGCGCCCTTCGCGACCGGGCGGGCCGGGGTGATGACCAGCTCATGGGTGCCGGCCCGGGAGAACGTCTCCGCCGGAACGCCGTCCACTTTCACCGAAGCGACGGTGAAGCCCTTGAGGTCCAGGCTGAACCGGTCCAGGCCGGTCAGGGCGCGGGCGGTGACGGTGGTGTCGCCGTCCAGGCGGTCGGTGTGCGCCGGGTCGTAGGAGATGCGGACGTCGTAGTGGGAGACGTCGTAGCCGGAGTTGCCGTCGTCGGGGAAGTACGGGTCGCCGAGGCCCGGTCCGCCGAAGGCGGCCGAGGCGGGGACAGCGGCCAGTACGGTGCCGCCCACGACCGCGGCCATCAGGGTGGCGACGGTGCTGCGGCGCCGGTTCAGGAGTCTGCGCATGTCTCGTTCCTGGGGATCGGGGGTCAGTGCCGGGGCTTGGTGGCGGCGAGCTTGTGCAGCACGCCGGCGATGGCGTCGGCGCTGGTCGTCTCCGTCTTCGGATCCACGTTGGCGAGGTTGTCGCAGGCCTCGTGGATGCAGTCCGAGATGCCGGTGCTGAAGCCGGACGACGGGATGCCGGCGTTGCCGAACGACTCGTGGTCCGAACCGCCGACGCCGATGTCGAAGGTGGGGATGGACCGCTCGGCGAACCACGCCTCGAAGGCCTGCTGGGCCTCGGTCTCGCCGTGCTCGTCGTCGTGGACCACGAGCCACTGCCGGGTGTTTCGGCTGCCGGCCTGGTCGAAGTTGAGATAGACGTCGATCCTGCTGCGCTCGGCCCCGGAAAGCCCGCTGACATAGCTCTTTGAGCCGATCAGGCCCTGCTCCTCCGCGCCCCACCACGCGAACCGCAGATGCCGCTCGGGCTTCGTGCCGGACGCGGCCACCTGGAGGGCGGCGGCCAGGACGGCGGCCGAACCCGAGCCGTTGTCGTTGATCCCCGGGCCCTCCTTCACGCTGTCGAGATGGGCTCCGGTCAGCAGCACATGGTCCGGGTCGCCGCCCGGCCAGTCGGCGATCAGGTTGTGGGCGGTGGCGCCGTCATGGGTGAAGGGGACCAGTCTCGTACGGAATCCGGCCCGGTCCAGGGCGCGTTTCACGTACGCCACCGAATCCGCGTAGCCCTTCGTGCCGTGTGCGCGGTTGCCGCCGTTGCGGTCCGCGATGCGCTGCAGGGCCTGCAGATGGGGCATCACCTGCTGCTCGGAGACGGTGGGCGCGGTGGGAGGCCGCGCGTCCGCGGTGGCGGCGGGGACCGCGGACAGGGTCAGGGAGATCCCGAGAACTCCGGCTGCCAGCCGGGGAAGGCTTCTGCGTGATGTCATGCGCACCTTTTCGAGGACGGGGCAGTTCGGGGTCGGGGCGCTCGCCCCGGTGGACCTGGACCAGGCTGGTCCGGCGGTGTCAGAAAGTTGTCGGGAAGTTGTCGGGGAGTGGTGTTGCTCCGCGACCGGCCGAGCTCACATGGGAGCTGACGGAGCGTCATAAAGATCCCTGGGGGGAAGATGCCCACCCTGTCCGGACACCTGCGGCACGTGCGGCGGCCTCCGGATACCGGCTCCGCGACGGGTTCGGCACACCGCCGAGAACGACCGCATCGGCGTCCGGCCGGACGGCGATGCGGCCCCGGCCATTGTCCAGCCCTGTGTGCATTGCACATACTGGCGGCCGACAGGACCGAGCACGTACGGGGGAGAGACATGACCGAGCGCACCGGCCGGATGGGCACCGAGGGGCGGGGTGGTACCGCGGTCGCCGGGGAAACGGCCGGCGGGCCCATGGTCCGGGTCGAGGACCTGCACCGCTCGTACGGCTCCGGCGCCGGAGCCGTGCACGCGCTGCGCGGGGTGTCCTTCGAGGTGCCGCGCGGCGAGCTCGTCGCGCTCAAGGGGCGCTCGGGTTCGGGCAAGACCACCCTCCTCAACCTGCTCGGCGGGCTCGACAGCCCCGACGCCGGCCGGATCACCGTCGACGGCACGGACCTCGCCGAGCTCGGCGAGAACGGGCTCCTGGAGCTGCGCAGGGACCGGATCGGCTTCATCTTCCAGTCGTTCGGCCTGATCCCGATCCTGACCGCGGCGGAGAACGTCGGCGTGCCCATGCGGCTGCGCAAGGCGGATCCGCGCGAGCGCGAGGAGCGGGTGGCGCTGCTGCTCTCCCTGGTCGGCCTCGCCGACCACGCCGCCCAGCGCCCCGGCGAGCTCTCCGGGGGCCAGCAGCAGCGCGTCGCGATCGCCCGAGCGCTCGCCAACCGGCCCGCGCTGCTGATCGCGGACGAGCCGACGGGACAGCTCGACGCGGAGACCGGACTGGCGGTGATGGAGCTGCTGCGGGCGGTGGTGCGCAGCGAGGGTGTCACCGCGCTGGTGGCGACGCACGACGCCCAGCTGCTGGGGCTGGCGGACCGGGTGCTGGAACTGAGCGACGGACACATCGTCGAGCACGCGTAGCGGAGAACGGGGGAGGGCTTCGAAGGGGGCCCGAGGTCCCTCCCGGGACCGTCCGTGGCGTCAGAATCCTGTCAATTCGGCCCCTCACCCCACCCCTCGCCTCATTTGTCGACAATGCGCGGGGTAGCTTCGAAGCGGCTGCCGTCGGACGCAGCCCGTTCAAGAGATGACAATGGGGCCATGGCACGCGGCAAGCTTCGGATCTACCTGGGTGCGGCACCCGGCGTCGGCAAGACGTACGCGATGCTCTCCGAGGCCCATCGACGCGTGGAGCGGGGCACCGACTGCGTCGTCGCCTTCGTGGAGCACCACGACCGGCCGCGCACCGAGGTGATGCTGCACGGCCTGGAGCAGGTCCGGCGCCGTGAGATCGAGTACCGCTCCGCCGTCTTCACCGAGATGGACGTCGACGCGGTCCTGGAGCGCGCCCCCGCCGTCGCCCTGGTGGACGAACTGGCGCACACCAATGTGCCGGGGTCCCGCAACGCCAAACGCTGGCAGGACGTCGAAGAGCTCCTCCAGGCCGGAATCGACGTGGTGTCCACCGTCAACATCCAGCACCTGGAGTCGCTCGGCGACGTCGTCGAGGCGATAACCGGCGTGCGGCAGCGCGAGACCGTCCCCGACGAGGTCGTCCGCAGGGCCGACCAGATCGAACTCGTCGACATGTCGCCCCAGGCGCTGCGCCGCCGGATGGCCCACGGCAACATCTACAAGCCGGACCGGATCGATGCCTCGCTGTCCAACTACTTCCGCCCCGGCAACCTGACCGCCCTGCGCGAGCTGGCCCTCCTCTGGGTCGCCGACCGGGTCGACGAGTACCTCCAGCAGTACCGCGGCGAGCACAACATCCGCACCACCTGGCAGGCCCGCGAACGTATCGTCGTCGGACTCACCGGCGGCCCCGAGGGCCGTACGCTCATCCGCCGCGCGTCCCGGATGGCGGCCAAGGGGTCGGGCAGCGAGATCCTCGCCGTCTACATCGCCCGCAGCGACGGGCTGACCTCCGCCTCCCCCAAGGAACTCACCGTCCAGCGCACCCTCGTGGAGGACCTCGGTGGCACGTTCCACCATGTCATCGGTGACGACATACCGTCGGCGCTCCTGGAATTCGCCCGGGGGGTGAACGCCACGCAGATCGTCCTCGGCTCCAGCCGCCGCAAGGCCTGGCAGTACATCTACGGGCCGGGCGTGGGCGCCACCGTCGCCCGGGAGTCCGGGCCGGACCTCGATGTCCACATCGTCACCCACGAAGAGGTCGCCAAGGGGCGCGGTCTGCCCATCGCCCGCGGCGCCCGGCTCAGCCGGGCCCGGATCATCTGGGGCTGGCTGGTCGGGGTCGGCGGCCCGGCCCTCCTCACCCTGCTCCTGGCCGGCCTGGACAGCGGCCCCGGACTCGCCAACGACGTCCTGCTCTTCCTCTTCCTGACCGTGGGCGCCGCGCTGCTCGGCGGACTGCTGCCGGCCCTCGCGTCGGCCGCCGCCGGCTCGCTGCTGCTGAACTACTGGTTCACTCCGCCCACCCACACCCTCACCGTGCAGGACCCGGAGAACTTCGTCGCCATCGTGATCTTCTTCGCGGTGGCGGTCTCGGTCGCCTCGGTCGTCGACCTGGCGGCCCGCCGCACCCATCAGGCGGCCCGGCTGCGCGCCGAGTCGGAGATCCTCTCCTTCCTGGCCGGCAGTGTGCTGCGCGGCGAGACGACGCTGGACGCGCTCCTCGACCGGGTCCGCGAGACCTTCGGCATGGAGTCCGTCGCCCTGCTGGAGCGCAGCAGCGACGTCGACCCGTGGACCTGCGCCGGGAGCGTCGGACCGGGGCCGGTGGCCCGGCCGGAGGACGCCGATGTGGACATGCCCGTCGGCGACCACATGGCGCTGGCGCTCTCCGGCCGGGTGCTGCCCGCCGAGGACCGCCGGGTCCTCGGCGCGTTCGCCGCGCAGGCCGCCGTCGTACTGGACCGGCAGCGCCTGGTCGACGAGGCGGAGGAGGCCCGGCGACTCGCCGAGGGCAACCGGATCAGGACGGCGCTCCTCGCCGCCGTCAGCCACGACCTGCGTACCCCGCTCGCCGCCATCAAGGCCGCCGTCAGCTCCCTGCGCTCCGACGACGTCGCCTGGTCCGACGAGGACCAGGCCGAACTCCTGGAAGGCATCGAGAACGGCGCCGACCGCCTCGACCACCTCGTGGGCAACCTGCTGGACATGTCCAGGCTCCAGACCGGCACCGTCACCCCGCTGATCCGCGAGATCGACCTCGACGAGGTGGTCCCGATGGCGCTCGGCGGTGTCCCCGAGGACAGCGTCGACCTGGACATCCCCGAGACCCTGCCGATGGTCGAGGTCGACCCCGGGCTGCTGGAGCGGGCCGTCGCCAACATCGTCGAGAACGCCGTGAAGTACAGCCGCTACGCGGAACGCGTCACCGTGGCCGCCAGCGCGCTCGGCGAGCGTGTCGAGCTACGGGTGGCCGACCGCGGCCCGGGCGTCCCGGACGACGCCAAGGAGCGCATCTTCGAGCCCTTCCAGCGCTACGGGGACGCCCCGCGCGGCGCGGGCGTGGGACTGGGGCTCGCCGTGGCCCGCGGCTTCGTGGAGTCCATGGGCGGCACGCTGGACGCCGAGGACACCCCCGGCGGCGGCCTCACCATGGTGCTGACCCTCAAGGCGGCATCGGGATACGTTCCGGTCAGCCCCGACCTGCCCGCGCGGGTCACCTCATGACCACGCGGGACACTTCAACGACCACGCGGTCCACCGCATGACCACGCAGTTCACCTCATGATCTCCGGTAGGTCCCGGGAGATCGCCGTACAGCAGAAAGGCAGGGCCCCCATGACCCGGGTGCTTGTGGTCGACGACGAGCCGCAGATCGTACGCGCCCTCGTGATCAACCTGAAGGCGCGCAAGTACGAGGTGGACGCGGCGCCCGACGGCGCGACCGCCCTCCAGCTCGCCGCCGCCCGCCACCCCGATGTCGTCGTCCTCGACCTCGGGCTGCCGGACATGGACGGCGTCGAGGTGATCAAGGGGCTGCGCGGCTGGACCCGGGTGCCGATCCTGGTGCTCTCCGCCCGCCACACCTCCGACGAGAAGGTGGAGGCACTGGACGCCGGCGCCGACGACTACGTCACCAAGCCGTTCGGCATGGACGAGCTGCTGGCCCGGCTGCGCGCCTCGGTCCGCCGCGCCGAACCCGTCGGGCAGCACGGCTCCGACGACGTCGTGATCGTCGAGACCGAGGGGTTCACCGTGGACCTGGCGGCGAAGAAGGTCCACCGCGAGGGACGCGACGTACGGCTCACCCCCACCGAGTGGCATCTGCTGGAGGTCCTGGTCCGCAACAGCGGCCGGCTGGTCAGCCAGAAGCAGCTGCTCCAGGAGGTCTGGGGGCCCTCGTACGGCACCGAGACCAACTATCTGCGGGTCTACATGGCCCAGCTGAGGCGCAAGCTGGAGGCCGACCCCTCGCACCCCCGGCACTTCGTCACCGAGCCGGGCATGGGATACCGCTTCGAACGCGGCTGAACGGGCGCCGGGAGCTGTTCTGCGGCTCCCCCCGATCACTCGTTCGAGTGAGACCGGGGCGCCCGCCCGCAGCAGCCGGGACCGGTACCCTTCGGGTATGAGTGCTGTTCCTCGATCCGACAAGCCCGGTAAGGCGGAGAAGCCGTCGGGCCGCTTCCGGCGGATGCTCGACCGGCTGTCCAGCTCGCGGGAGGACCTCGAGTCCGAGGAGCTGCAGGAGGACGCGCAGGCCTCGGGGTGCACGCGGATCTCCGAATGCACCGACCGCCAGATCGTGAAGGTGACTGGTACCTTGCGGACCGTCACCCTGCGGCCGCGCGCCGGAGTGCCCGCCCTGGAGGCAGAGCTCTTCGACGGCACCGCGCCGCTGGACGTCGTCTGGCTGGGCCGCCGCTCCATCGTGGGCATAGAACCGGGCCGCAAGCTCATCGCCTCCGGCCGGATCGCCATGAGTCATGGGCGCCGGGTGCTGTTCAACCCCAAATACGAACTCCGACCGCTCGGCAAGGAGTAGCCGGTGACGTCTCTCGACAAGCCGACGTCCGACACGGACCGCACCGACCAGCAGGCGACCGATGCGAAGGCGGTGACCGAGGCCGCGCTCTTCGAGGCGTTCGGCGGTGCCCGGGGCATGGTGGAGACCGTCCTCCCCGGGCTGCTGTTCGTCACCATCTTCACGGTCAACAAGGATCTCCACCTCTCGGCCATCGCGGCCCTGGTGGTGTCGCTGGTCCTCGTCGCCGTGCGGCTGATCCGCAGGGACACCGTCAAGCACGCCTTCAGCGGTGTCTTCGGTGTGGCCTTCGGTGTGGTCTTCGCGATGATGACGGGCAATGCCAAGGACTTCTATCTGCCCGGCATGCTCTACACGTTCGGCCTGGCCCTCGCCTACCTGATCACCACCCTCGCCGGGGTGCCGCTGATCGGCCTGATCCTGGGGCCGGTGTTCAAGGAGAACCTCTCCTGGCGCACCCGGAACCCCGGCCGCAAGAAGGCCTACGCCAAGGCCAGTTACGCCTGGGGACTGATCCTGCTCGGCAAGTGCGCGGTCCTCTTCCCGCTGTACTGGTGGGCCGACACCACCCAGTTCGGCTGGGTCCTGGTCGCCCTGAAGATCCCCCCGTTCCTGCTCGCGGTCTATCTGACCTGGGTCTTCCTCGCCAAGGCACCGCCGCCCATCGATGTCTTCGCCGAGATGGAGGCCGAGGAACAGGCCGAGAAGGAGCGCAAGGCGGCAGCTGCGGCAGCCGCGGCGCGCAACCAGGAGTTCTGAGCCGAGAGGTCCGAGCACCGCGCTCGCCGGACGTACGGAGAAGGGGCCGGGAACCGTGTCACACGGTTCCCGGCCCCTTCTCCGTACGTCCGCCCCGCAGGTCAGTCGTCCGAGTCGCCCCGCCGCACCGACAGCAGGTCCTCCAACTGCTCCTCGCGCGCCTGCGCGGCCACGAACAGCAGCTCGTCACCGGCCTCCAGGGTCTCCTCGGTGCTCGGCGTCAGCACACGCTGACCACGGATGATGGTGACCAGCGAGGTGTCCTCGGGCCAGGCCACCTCGCCGACCTGGGTGCCGGCCAGCGCCGACTCCGGCGGCAGCGTCAGCTCGACCAGGTTGGCGTCACCGTGGCTGAAGCGCAGCAGCCGGACCAGATCACCGACGCTCACCGCCTCCTCGACCAGGGCCGACATCAGACGCGGCGTCGAGACGGCCACATCGACGCCCCAGGCCTCGTTGAACAGCCACTCGTTCTTCGGGTTGTTGACCCGGGCGACGACCCTCGGCACGCCGTACTCGGTCTTGGCGAGCAGCGAGACGACCAGGTTCACCTTGTCGTCTCCGGTCGCGGCGATCACGACGTTGCAGCGCTGAAGCGCCGCCTCGTCGAGCGAGGTGATCTCGCAGGCGTCCGCCAGCAGCCACTCGGCCATCGGCACCCGCTCCACCGAGATGGCCGTCGGTGCCTTGTCGACGAGCAGCACCTCGTGCCCGTTCTCCAGCAGCTCGCCCGCGATGGAACGGCCCACCGCACCGGCCCCGGCAATCGCGACACGCATCAGTGACCGCCCTCCTCAGGCCCTTCGGCGAAGGCCGCCTCGACCTTCGCGATCTCGTCCGTACGCATCATCACGTGGACCAGGTCGCCCTCCTGCAGCACCGTCTGCGAGGTGGGCAGTATGGCTTCGCCCAGCCGGGTGAGGAATGCCACGCGGACGCCCGTCTCCTCCTGCAGGGTGCTGATCTTGTGGCCGATCCAGGAAGGTGTGGTGTGCACCTCCGCGAGCTGCACACCGCCGCTCGGATCCCGCCACAGCGGCTCGGCGCCCGAAGGCAGCAGCCGCCGCAGCATCTGGTCCGCGGTCCAGCGCACGGTGGCGACCGTGGGGATACCCAGACGCTGGTAGACCTCGGCGCGCCGGGGGTCGTAGATGCGCGCCGCGACATTCTCGATGCCGAACATCTCGCGGGCCACCCGGGCGGCGATGATGTTCGAGTTGTCGCCGCTGCTCACCGCGGCGAACGCACCGGCCTCCTCGATACCCGCCTCGCGGAGGGTGTCCTGGTCGAAGCCGACACCCGTGACACGTCGTCCGCCGAATCCCGATCCGAGGCGACGGAACGCCGTCGGGTCCCGGTCGATGACGGCGACCGTGTGCCCCTGCTGCTCCAGGGTCTGCGCGAGAGCGGCACCTACTCGCCCGCAGCCCATGATGACGATGTGCACCTTGCGCCTACCTCGCAGTCCTGGTCGTCCGGCTGACCTGCGAAAACACCCTGCTCACACTTCTTTCTCAGCTTGCCGGGCAAACAACGGGGCAACGGTCTGTCCCGTTGCCCAGGATGAGCTTATGCGGCCCGGAGTGCGAAGCCTCATCCGAGTGCGCTTTCGCCGCGGCCTGCCCGATGGGTGCCGAAGGCCGCTGATTGCGGCTGCCGACGTACGAATCCTTGAGTTTTCGCGGGCCCTTGAGTTTCCGCACGAACCCTTGAGCCTCCGCCCAGGCCTTGAGTCCGAAGAGAACAGACATCTAACATGTCAGTTCATGGAGACCTTGCGCCCCGTCCGGCGGACCCTGCTGCGGGACACCGCCTACGAGACGATCCGCGACGCCATCGTCCGCGGCGACCTTCCGCCCGGTGCTCCGGTCCGCGACGCCGACCTCGCCGAACGCCTCGGACTCTCCCGGGCCCCGGTCCGCGACGCGCTGTCCCGGCTCTCCGGCGAGGGCCTCGTCGAGTCCAAACCGCAGAGCTACACCCGGGTGACCCGGCTGGTGCCGCGCGACGTCCGGGACGCGGCGGCCGTCGTACGGGCCATGCAGGAACTGGCCGCCAGGGCCGCCGTACCGCGCCTCACGGACACGGACGTCACCGCGATGCGCGCGGCCAACGACCGGTTCCGGGACGCGACCGGCCACGGCGACGTGGCGGCCGCGCTGCGCGCCGACGACCAGCTCCACGACGTCCTCGTCACCGCCTGCGGCAACCGCGCCGTGGCCGCCACCGTCGAGCGCTACACCCCCTTGATCCGGCGCCTGGAGTGGCGGCAGTTCGGCACGGCCGGCTCCGCACACGGCTCCGCGGAGCTGCACGAGCGGCTGATCGAGGCGTGTGCGGGACGCGACACCGAGGCCGCGGCCCGGATCACCGCCGAGATCTGGCGCGCGCTCGAAGAGCTCGCCGACGAACCGCCCGAGTAGTCCGGCGACCGGACGACGGGCCGCCGCACCACCCCACTCCGCACCACCCCACTCCGCACCCCGCCGCACCACCGAGCCAGGGAGCCCGCATGACCACCACCACGTCCGCCTCCCCGTCCCTCTCCTCCTACGACCGCTACCCACTCCTCTTCGGTCCCTCGCCCGTGCACCGGCTCGACCGGCTCACCGAGCACCTCGGCGGCGCCGGAATCTGGGCCAAGCGGGAGGACTGCAACTCCGGCATCGCCTACGGCGGCAACAAGACCCGCAAGCTCGAATACCTCGTCGCCGACGCCCTCGCGAAGGGCTGCGACACCCTTGTGTCCATCGGCGGCGTCCAGTCCAACCACACCCGCCAGGTCGCGGCCGTCGCCGCCCGCGCCGGTCTCAAGTGCGTACTCGTCCAGGAGAGCTGGGTCGAGTGGCCCGACGCCGTCTACGACAGGGTCGGCAACATCCTGATCAGCCGGCTGGCCGGTGCCGACGTCCGCCTGGTGCGCGCCGGGTTCGGCATCGGCGTCAAGGAGAGCTGGGAGCAGGCGCTGCGCGAGGTGGAGGAGAGCGGCGGCAAGCCGTACCCCATCCCCGCGGGCGCGTCAGACCACCCGCTGGGCGGGCTCGGCTTCGCGAACTGGGCGTACGAGGTCGCCGAGCAGGAGCGCGCACTCGGCGTGTTCTTCGACACCGTGGTGGTCTGCTCGGTGACCGGCTCCACCCAGGCCGGCATGGTCGCGGGCTTCGCCGCGCTGGAGGAGGCGGGAGCCCGCCCGCGCCGCGTACTGGGCATCGACGCCTCCGCCGAGCCCGCCCGTACCCGCGAGCAGATCGCCCGGATCGCGGCCGGCACCGCACGGCTCATCGGGGTGCGCCGGGACCTCACCGTGGACGACATCGAGCTCGACGAGCGCTACCACGCGGGCACCTACGGCATCCCGGACGACACGACCCTCGACGCGATGCGGCTCGCCGCCCGTACCGAGGGCATGGTCACCGACCCGGTGTACGAGGGGAAGTCGATGGCGGGAATGGCCGACCTCGTGGCCCGCGGCGAGATCGCCCGCGATTCCACCGTCCTTTACGCACATCTGGGCGGTCAGCCCGCATTGAATGGTTACAGCGCCCTTTTCGCGGACGCCTAGTGCAAGGATTTCGTTAAGGATTTCGCGTCTTTTTCGGCCCGAGTGCAGGAGATTGCGGGGCCACGCGGGTGGTGCGTCTGCGACTTCCATACGGAACGCTTACGATCCTCTGCGTGTCCAAACTGACCGACCTGCCCAAACGGATTCTGATCGGACGGGCACTGCGCAGTGACCGGCTCGGAGAAACGCTCCTGCCGAAGCGCATCGCCCTTCCCGTCTTCGCCTCCGACGCCCTGTCCTCCGTTGCCTACGCGCCTGGCGAGGTTCTGCTCGTCCTGTCTGTCGCGGGCGTGTCGGCGTACCACTTCAGCCCGTGGATCGCCCTGGCGGTCGTGGTGGTGATGTTCACCGTGGTGGCGTCGTACCGGCAGAACGTGCACGCGTACCCCAGCGGCGGCGGCGACTACGAGGTCGCCACCACCAACCTCGGCCCCAAGGCCGGCCTGACGGTCGCCAGCGCGCTGCTCGTGGACTACGTCCTCACCGTCGCCGTCTCCATCACCTCCGGTATCGAGAACCTGGGCTCGGCGATCCCGTTCGTGGTCGAGCACAAGGTGCTGTGCGCCGTCGCCGTGATCCTGCTGCTGACACTGATGAACCTGCGCGGCGTCAAGGAGTCCGGGTCGCTCTTCGCGATTCCGACGTACGTGTTCGTCGTGGGCGTCTTCATCATGATCGCGTGGGGTGCCTTCCGCGCTCTCGTGCTCGGCGACACCATGCGCGCGCCCACCGCCGGCTTCCACATCAAGGCGGAGCAGGAGGGCCTCGCGGGCTTCGCCCTCGTCTTCCTGCTGCTGCGTGCCTTCTCCTCCGGCTGTGCCGCGCTCACCGGCGTCGAGGCGGTCTCCAACGGCGTCCCGGCCTTCCGTAAGCCCAAGTCCAAGAACGCGGCGACGACGCTGACGATGATGGGCGCGCTCGCCATCACCATGCTCGTCGGCATCATCGCCCTCGCCCTGGTCACCGATGTCCGGATGGCCGAGAACCCGGCGCACAACCTGCTCAAGGGCGGTGTGCCGGTCGGCCCCGACTATGTGCAGGACCCGGTGATCACGCAGGTCGCCGAGGCCGTCTTCGGCAACGGCAGCTTCCTGTTCATCGTGCTCGCCGCGGCCACCGCCCTGGTGCTGTTCCTCGCGGCGAACACGGCGTACAACGGCTTCCCGGTGCTCGGCTCGATCCTCGCCCAGGACCGCTACCTGCCGCGCCAGCTGCACACCCGCGGCGACCGCCTCGCCTTCTCCAACGGCATCGTGCTGCTCGCCGGCGCGGCCGCCATGCTCGTCGTCGTCTACGGCGCCGACTCGACCCGGCTGATCCAGCTCTACATCGTCGGCGTGTTCGTGTCCTTCACGCTCAGCCAGATCGGCATGGTCCGCCACTGGAACCGCCACCTGGCCACCGAGAAGGACGCCGAGAAGCGCCGCCACATGATCCGCTCCCGCGCGATCAACGCCTTCGGCGCCTTCCTGACCGGCCTCGTCCTCGTGGTCGTCATGGTCACCAAGTTCACCCACGGTGCCTGGGTCGCCCTGCTCGGCATGTGTATCTTCTTCGCGACGATGACCGCGATCCGGAAGCACTACGACCGGGTCGCCGAGGAGATCGCCGCCGACGAAACCCCGTCCGACGAGACGATCCGGCCCTCCAGGGTCCACTCGATCGTCCTGGTCTCCAAGCTCCACCGGCCCACCCTGCGCGCCCTCGCCTACGTCAAGCTGATCCGCTCCGACCGGCTGGAGGCGCTCTCCATCAGCGTCGACCCGGCCGAGACCAAGGCGCTCAAGGACGACTGGGAGCGGCGCGGCATCGACATCCCACTGAAGATCCTCGACTCCCCGTACCGCGAGGTGACCCGCCCGGTCATCGACTACGTGAAGGGCCTGCGCCGGGAGAGCCCGCGCGATGTCGTGAGCGTGTACATCCCGGAGTACGTGGTCGGCCACTGGTACGAGCACCTTCTCCACAACCAGAGCGCCCTGCGCCTCAAGGGGCGACTGCTCTTCACCCCGGGCGTCATGGTGACCTCCGTGCCGTATCAGCTGGAGTCCTCCGAGGCGGCCAAGAAGCGTGCCAGGAAGCGCGCCGAATGGAACGCGCCCGGCTCGGTGCGCCGCGGCCCCGTGGAGCGCAGGCCCAAGGAACCCAGCGGCAGGAGCTGACCGCCCCTGTCCGTTTCCGCTCGTGGTAAGCGGCCGGACGACACCCACGTAGACTCGTGGGTTGTTGTCCGGCCGTTTTTCCCTTGATCTCTGGAGCCACCCCCTCATGCAGAACGAACCCACGTCGTCGCTGGTCGGGGAGGAGTACGAGGTCGAGGTCGGCCCCGTCGCACACGGCGGCCACTGCATCGCACGCACCTCGGAGGGCCGGGTCCTCTTCGTACGGCACACGCTCCCGGGCGAGAAGGTGATCGCCAGGGTCACCGAGGGCGAGAGCGACTCCCGCTTCCTGCGCGCCGACGCGGTACGGATCATCGAGGCGTCCAAGGACCGCGTCGAGGCGCCCTGCCCGTACGCCGGTCCCGGCAAGTGCGGCGGCTGCGACTGGCAGCACGCCAAGCCCGGCGCCCAGCGCCGGCTCAAGGGCGAAGTGATCGCCGAACAGCTCCAGCGCCTCGCGGGCCTCACCCCCGAGGAGGCGGGCTGGGACGGCACCGTCATGCCGGCCGAGGGCGACAAGCTCCCGGCGGGCGAGGTGCCCGCCTGGCGCACCCGCGTCCAGTACGCCATCGACGAGGACGGCAAGGTCGGCCTGCGCAGGCACCGCTCGCACGACGTGGAGCCGGTCGAACGCTGCCTGATCGCGGCTCCCGGCGTCACGGAGCTCGGCATCGAGAAGCGGGACTGGCCCGGCATGGCCACGGTGGAGGCCATCGCCGCCACGGGCTCCCACGACCGCCAGGTCATCCTCACCCCGAGGCCCGGGGGCCGGCTGCCCCTGGTCGAGCTCGACAAGCCCGTCTCGGTGATGCGCGTCGACGAGCGCGACGGCGGTGTCCACCGGGTGCACGGCCGCGCCTTCGTCCGCGAGCGCGCCGACGACCGCACCTACCGCGTCGGCTCCGGCGGCTTCTGGCAGGTCCACCCGCAGGCCGCCAACACCCTGGTCCGCGCCGTCATGCAGGGCCTTCTGCCCCGCAAGAACGACATGGCCCTCGACCTCTACTGCGGCGTCGGCCTCTTCGCCGGCGCCATCGGCCAGCGCATCGGCGAAAAGGGCGCCGTCCTCGGCATCGAGTCCGGCAAGCGCGCCGTCGAGGACGCTCGCCACAACCTGAAGGACCTGGACCGGGTCCGCATCGAACACGGCAAGGTCGACCAGATCCTCCCGCGCACCGGCATCACCGAGTGCGACCTGATCGTCCTCGACCCGCCCCGCGCCGGCGCCGGCAAGCAGGTCGTCAAACACCTGACGGGCCTCGGCGCCCGCCGCATCGCCTACGTCGCCTGCGACCCGGCGGCCCTCGCGCGCGACCTGGCGTACTTCCGCGAGGGCGGGTACCGGGTGCGGACGCTGCGGGCGTTCGATCTGTTTCCGATGACGCATCATGTGGAGTGCGTTGCGGTGCTTGAGCCGGTCGCGAAGGGCTCCTGACCTGCGGTTTCGTGCGTGTGCATTATGCGCGTTGTGGACGTTACGGGCGACATCTTGACGCTGAAATGACGCTCGTGACGCCCGTTCTGACGGGGTGTCACCTGACTGACCGTGCAGGTCGTGCCAGTTGGAGGGCGCGCTCCCGCGGGCTGTCTTTGCAGAGACTTGAAGACAATAAGAACTCGCGCGGATTGGTGATGGGGCCGGCGCTGGTGGTAGGGCGGGCACAGTTCCGGGTGGTCCCGGAGTCGCGACACTCTGTGATCACCGGGGGGGCCTGTTCTGCCGTTGTCACTGTCCTCGCCGTTGTGGGAGCGGTTCTCGGCGTTGTTGCCCGGTTGGACAGGGACGTGCTGTCCTCGGTTCCCCAGCCATCCGCGTGGGTGGTCGTCGGCCCGGTGCGGGGCAGTGGATCGGGCGAACCGTGGGTACGGTCCGTGTTGTTGGGTTTCGCCGGACGGCTTCCGGCGGGTGGGCGGTCATGGCGTCGGGCGGGCCGGCCCGCCAGGGCTGTATGGACTGGACGGGCCGGTTGGGCTGGTTGGTCAGTGGGGGGACAGGGTCGCGATGTCGTGGCCGAAGGCGACGGTCAGGTGGGTGTTGTGCGGTGTCACCGCCACCGCCTCTATCGGTGCGGGGAAGGTCAGTGCCGGTCCTGTCTGCCGGTGGGTGGTCAGGTCCCATACGCGTACTGTTCGGTCGTCGCTGCCGGTGACCGCTATGGGGCGGCCGTCCATCACCCCCGTAGCCACCGTCGGCATCCAGCCGGTGTGACCGGTGAGGGGTTCGCCGACCTGCTTCCCGGTGGTGTGGTCCCACACCCGCACCGTCTCATCGTTGCTGCTGGTGACGGCAATGGGGCGGCCGTCCACCACCCCCGTCGCCACCGCCAACACCTCGCCGTCGTGACCGGTCAGGGGTTCACCGACCTGCTTCCCGGTGGCCAGGTCCCACACCCACACCGACCTGTCCCGACTGCTGGTGACGGCGATGGGGCGGCCGTCCACCACCGCCGTCGCCACCGCCCGCACCCAGCCGGTGTGACCGGTCAGGGGTTTGCCGACCTTCTTCCCAGTGGTCAGGTCCCAGACCCGCACCGTCTTATCGTTGCTGCTGGTGACGGCGATGGGGCGGCCGTCCACCACCGCCGTCGCCACTGCCCGCACCGAGCCGGTGTGGCCGGTGAGGGGTTCGCCGACCTGCTGTCCGGTGGTCAGGTCCCAGACCCGCACCGTCTTATCGTTGCTGGCAGTGACGGTGATGGGGCGGCCGTCCACCACCGCCGTCGCCACTGCCCGCACCCAGCCGGTGTGGCCGGTGAGGGGTTCGCCGACCTGCTGTCCGGTGGCCAGGTCCCACACCCGCGCCGACTTGTCCCGGCTGGCGGTGACGGTGATGGGGCGGCCGTCCACCACCCCCGTCGCCACCGCCGACACCTCGCGGTCGTGACCGGTGAACGCACGCCGGAACGGGGCATCGACATTGCTACCGGTGGCCCAGTCCACCCTCCACCGCGCCGCCGGTTCACCCTCCACCGGCACGGCACTGATCCGCGCCGACAGGTCCCGGTCCCCGTACCGGGCCGCGTCCAACGCCAGCAACTGCCGCCGCACCCCAGGTGTCGCTCCCCGATGCACATGCGCCGACGCCCGATACACCGCCGCCGCCAACCGCGCCCCCGAACCCACCCCCGAATCCAGCAACCCCCACACATGATCCGGATCACCGTTCACCAGCAACCCCGGATCCGACCACCAGGCACCCGCCCCGGACAGAGCCGTTGCCGAACCACCCTCACGCGCACCGTTACTCATAACCAGCACCGTAGACGCCCCCACCGACACCCACCGGCCCCGGTAAACCCTCACGCGGAAGATCCGTAACCCGTTACGTACATCTACTGATAACCACGGCCCCGAAACAGCCACACACCCACAGCACTCACCGCCGGCAGCAGCCGGCCAGCCGCACCACGACCCGACCAGGACCCCCAAGCCCGGCCTGCCCCCGCAAGTTCCCGCCTTCCCGACCGTGCCGCATCCCACGGTGTGGAACCGTGTGGAACCGCCCGGGGCGCATACGGACCCCGGCGCCGTCGATTCGCACGCAGGGCCACGAGCAGGACCAGGACGAACCGCCCCGGGCCAGCCCTACGGGTGCGGGGAAGGTCAGTGCCGGTCCTGTCTGCCGGTGGGTGGTCAGGTCCCATACGCGTACTGTTCCGTCATCGCTGCCACTGACAGCGACGGGGCGGCCGTCCGTCACGGCTGTCGCGACCGTGGTGACCGGTCGGGTGCGGCTGGACAGCAGGGGACCGATACGGCGGCCCGTGGCGGGGCCGGTCAGCCGCAGCCACCGGCCCACCGAGACCACGATCACCTGCAACGGTGTTGCCGTTGGTGTGCAGTCATGGGCGGCGGTGCGGTCGTCCGTCCCAGCGGTGGGTCATCCACGCCCGGCGGATCACGCTGCGGACGGTGATGACGGTGTCGGCGAGGTCGAAGAACGCGTCGATGACGACGGCCCGGCGCTCATAGCAGCGGGCGAGGCGCTGGAAGGCGTTCTGCCAGGCGTGGGTACGCTCCACGTGCCACCTCTGGCTGGCCTGGATCGGCGCCTTCTCGCCCTTGTGCGCGATCCGGCCGTGCAGGCCGCGTTCGGCGAGCAGGGCGCGGGTCTTGTCGGAGTCGTAGCCGGCGTCCAGGTGCACGGTGATGTCGTCGGGCAGGGGTCCGAGGTCGTCCAGCAGGTCCAGGGTCGGGGCGAGCAGCGGGGAGTCGTGGCGATTGGCTCCGGCCAGGACGCGGCCCAACGGAATGCCGTAACCATCCGTCATGCCAGAACGTTTCAGGCCCTGTTTGCCGCGGTCGACCGGCGAATGCCCGGTTACTTCGCCGCCTCCGGGAGCCTTGGTGATGGCGCCGTCGACGGCGATCCGGTCCAGGACGAGGCCGACGATCCGGTCGTAGCACTCCAGGGCGATCCGCTTGAACTCGGCGAAAACGCCCAGTCGTATCCACTCATCGCGACGGCTGCGGAACGTGGTGGCCGAGCACGTCGTATCCGCTATCGCCTCGTAGGAACAGCCGAAACGCAGCAGTTGCAGCACCTTGTCGAAGACGACCCGGTCACTGATGCGCCGACGGTGGCAGCCCAGCGGATGGTCCGGGTGATAGACCGGCCGCGCGGGCAGCAGGAGCGCGAACTGGTCCCAGAGCGGTTCGGTGAGCCACGACGGCAGCACAGGCACAGGTCTCCTCAGTGATCACAGAGCGTTGCAACTCCATGATCACCGGGACTGTTGCCCGATCTGCCGCCGGTATCCCCAACCGCACCTATCCGCGTGACCTCTAAGCCGAGTCCCTGCATGCCGAAGTTCGGCGGGCCGGACGTTGGCGGAGCGGGCGCTCAAGAGGTCGGTCCGTAAGGGCTCCAGTGCCCGAGGAAGGGCCTTAGGTCGTCGGCTCGCGGTTCGGGGACGTCGGGCAACCGGGGTGGTGAGCTCAGCGGGTCGAGGCGCTCGACGGTGGTCGCTGCCCAGCTGATCCATGCTTCAGCGTCGGTTCTGGCCTGCCCCGGCGGCATGGCCTCGACTCGCACGCGCACAGCGCTCACGTACTCGGTCAATCCGGTGGCGTGGCGCCAAGCCGCTTCCTGCGCTTCGAGGTGCCTGATGCAGTATGCCTCCGCATACCGGATGCGGGCTTCTTCCATGGCGGCTTCCCAGCGGATGCGCTTCTGGCGTGCCGCTTCGATCTCGTCCTGGCGTCTGCGTTCAGCGGCCTCGCCGCGGAGAGTGACCTCTTGGGAGATCTCGGCGAGCTGCTCTTCGAGGGAGTGGCCGGGGGTGTCGGCCGATTCGCTCGCCCGGTGTGGCTGGCCGCCGCTGAGGACGAAGCGGAGCCGTTCGGACGGGGTGTGGTCGAAGCGGGGGATCCTGACCCAGGAGCTGGGTTCGAAGCCCACGATTGTTTGCCGGTCTTTCCCACACTCAGAGCATCGCCTGCCGTATGACCCGGCCGAGAGGGGGTCGGGATACGTGTAGTGCGCCTCCGTCTCGATGATGTGGCCGCAGTACAGCCGTACACGCCACCGCATGATCTCGTGGTCGGCTTTCTTGAAGGACTGCATCAGCTTCGCGACGTTCTCGAACGCCTGGCGACGACGCTCCGCCCTCTCCGGATCTGCCCGGCACTTGGCGTAGTCCTCCTCGACCTGACGCCGAGCCCACTCGCTGATCTCCTTGCTCTGCTTCTGACGGCGGTGGTCCCCGCGCGTGAGTTCATACTCCTCCAACGGAACCCCACTGCTCCGGTACTCGACTTCGCGCATGACGGCAAGCGTAGAAGCGGCGTCCACGCGGCTGTGGAGAAGATCGGTCTTGATCAACCAGCTCGCGGATTCTGCCCATGAGTGACCGCCGGAATGTGTACTGGCCCAGAGGGGCCGGATGGTTGATCGGATTTGCGGTCACAGGAGTCACTGCGGGCTGTCTGGCGAGTTCCCGCCAGTTAGCCGGTTTTGATCAATCGGTGGCTCGGCACTGACGCTGTTGGGCAGTATGCCGTCCTGGGGCATTGTCGGTTGAGGGAACCGGAGGGGGAACATGGCGATCAGAGTGCTGCCGGTGTCTGCGGAACAGTTGGAGCTGCTGGACGCGGTTGTCGCTGTGGGCGACCGATACACGAAGTATCTCGGTCTGCTCACACCGCCTGCCTACCGTAAGCACGCCGAGGACGGCGGCCTGCTGGTGGCTGTGGATGACGAGGAGGTCGTCGGTTACGCGCTCTTCGGGCTGCCTGAGCGGAGTCCGTATGTTCGTCTGGCTCATTTGTGTGTGGCCGAGGAGCATCGAGGCAGGGGTGTTGCTCGTGAGCTGATCGAGGCGATCCGCGCGCGGCATGCTCACTCTGGTTCCCACCTCGAAGATCTACCGAAGGCCGTGCGATGGTCGCGTGCGTACGGGCCAAGGGTATCGGCGGTGTCCGACATAGGGCCGGGTTCGGGTCAGACCGCCCCTGCCCTGGCCGGATACAGCCAGTGGTGATCGAGAACAGTTTCCGCGAGCTCAGGCTTCGCCCTGCCCTTCCGAGCCGATCAGGGCGGCGTGAATCAGCTGGGTACTTCGGTCTCCCTCCGCGGTCGCCGCGCCCCAGGGATAATGGCGGGCGATGACCGTCACCGCCCCCAACGCTTCCACCGGCCCGCTTCCCGAGCCGTCGGGCTTTGGCCCCTTCGCTCACCTCACCGTGCCGAACACCCCGCTCTACCGCCACGTGATGCGGGCGTTCCTGATGGCCAAGGAACGGTTCGCGGTCCACTTGCGGCCCGAGGACGTGCACACCGCGCTGCCGGCGGACATCCGTCCCGCCGAGCTGGACGCCGTCGCCGGCGCGCTCGACAAGCTCGTCGGCTGGGGCAACCTGCGGGCGGACCCCGACACCGCCCGCGTGACCGCAGTCGAAGACTTCTACCGAAAGCGATTCATCTACCAGCTCACCCGGGAGGGAGAGGCCGCCGAGGAGGCGCTGTCCGCCTACGACGAGGCGCTCGGGCGCCGCGGCGCCCTCCAGGCTGTGGCCCTGCACGACATCGTCACTCAGTTGCGGGCCCTTCTCGTCCTGGCCGCCGAGGAGGAGCCGGATCCGGCCAAGACTCATCTGGCGCTCGACACGCTGGCCAGCCGGTTCGCCGCGCTCGCCGACAATGCCCGGGCCTTCATGGGATCGCTCCAGCGGACCATCGACCTGCACGACGTCGAGGAGGAGGTCTTCCTCGCGTACAAAGACCGGCTCATCCAGTACCTGGAGCGGTTCATCCAGGATCTGATCACGCTCGGCGGGCGGATCGCGCGGCTGATCCTGGAGCTGGAGGAGGACGGGAGGGTGGAGCCCCTGCTTCGGGCAGCTGCGGGGCGGGAGGCCACCGACGCTTCGCCGGAGGAGGCCCCGGACGCGGAGCAGGAGGTGTACGAGCGGTGGGCCGCCCGCTGGTCGGGGCTCGGCGCGTGGTTCATCAGCAGGGACGGGCGCGAGTCGCAGGCCAGACTCCTGCGCGGCCGGGCACTCGGTGCGATTCCCCAGCTCCTGGCCGTCGTACGAGCGCTGAACGAGCGCCGAGCCGGCCGCTCCGACCGGTCGGCCGACTTTCGTACGCTCGCGTGCTGGTTCGCCGAGGCGCCCGACGACGACAGCCGGCACCGGCTGTGGCGGGCCGCCTTCGGCCTCTATCCGGCCCGGCACCTCACCGTCGACGCCGACACCCTCGCCGCCCGCGCGGCGCGGCCCGTCCCGGCCGCCACCCCGTGGGCCGATGCCGACCCGTTGCGCATCAGCCCACAACTGCGCCGCACCGGCAGTTACGAGCGGCGTGGCAAGCCCCGCAAGGTCGAGGACCGGGAGGAGCGGCGGCGCCTGCTCGCCGAGACTGCGGTCAAGCAGGCCGCCGAAACGGCCGCCGCCCGTGCCCGGCTCGTCACCCATGGCGTCACGCGCCTGTCCGGTCTCGGCGAGCTCGACCCTGCCTCTTTCGGGCTGTTCCTCCAGCTGCTCGGGGACGCCCTGGCCACGTGGCGGCCCGGCATGCGGCACACCACGGCCACCAGCAATGACGGCTCCATGGAGATCAAACTCACCGCACTCGCCGACGGCACGACCGCCGAGGTTCGTACCCCCGGCGGAGTCTTCAGCGGCCCGGACCACCTCATCGAGATCGTCGACCTCATGGAGGGAGACGGTCTGACGGGCGGAGACGGCCTGACGGACGGAGAACCCGGCCGATGACCACACCACTCGCCGAGGTGCTGGACGGCCAGCACGCCGCCGAACTGCGCAAGGCGGCCCGCGCCCTGCTCAAGCAGCCACTTCTGCTCGCGCGCGGCCGGTACGCCGACGAGTTCCGCCTCGCCCGCCGGCACGCACCGGAACTACGGGAGTGGTTCGACCGCAACACCGGCTGGGCACTCCAGGTGGACACCGAAGCCGCCCGGCTGCGCAAGAGTCCCGGTGTCCTCACCGACCCCACCCACCCCGCGCGGGACACGACCCGCGGTGCCGCCCCCTTCACCCGCCGCCGCTACGTTCTGCTCTGTCTCGCGCTCGCCGCCCTCGAACGCGGCGAGGCCCAGATCGCCCTCGGGCGCCTCGCCGACCAGATCGTCCTCGACGCCGCCGATCCCCGACTCGCCGCGAAGGGGATCGAGTTCGCCCTGGATCGTCGTGACGAGCGCCTCGACCTCGCCGCCGTCGTACGGTTACTGCTCGACCTCGGTGTGCTGCGGCGGGTCGCGGGTGAGGAGGAAGCTTACGTCAGCGGGGCGGGCGACGTCCTGTACGACGTCGAACGCCGAGTCCTCGCCGGACTTCTGGCCTCCCGCCGCGGTCCCTCCACCGTCCACGTGGAAAACTTCGACGACCGCCTCACCGAACTCGTCGCCGAAACCGCCCTGGACAGCGACGAACTGCGCTTCCGCGCCATGCGCCGCTCACTCACCCGCAGGCTGCTCGACGACCCGGTGCTCTACTACGACGACCTGACCGATGCCGAACTCGGCTACCTCACCCGGCAGCGCGGCTTCCTCACCGCCCGGATCACCGAGCTGACCGGACTGGTCGCCGAGGTGCGGGCCGAGGGGATCGCCATGGTCGACCCTGAAGACGACCTCACCGATCTCCGCATGCCCGAACAGGGCACCCACGGCCACGTCACCCTGCTGCTCGCCGAACACCTGGCCGCCGCCGACGGCCCCGTCCATCTCGACGAGCTTGCCCTCCGAGTCCGTGAACTCGCCTCCCAGCACGGCGGCTTCTGGTCGAAGTCCGCCCGGGAGCCAGGCATGGAGACCGAGCTCGTCGAACAGGCCGTCACCCGGCTCACCGCGCTCGGCCTGGTCTCCCGTACTCCGTACACGGTCGTGGTGCGACCCGCCCTCGCCCGGTACGCGGTCGGCGAGACCGTCATCCGCGAACCCGGCTCCGCCCCCGTGCCTCCGCAGCGAAAGGCCACCTCGTGACCCGCCTCCCCACCCCGCGGCGTTCCCGCTGGCAACCCCTGCGCATCGGGCTCGTCGACCTGTTCCACTACGACGTGGAGGAGTTCCACTTCCGGGACGGGCGCCTGCTGCTGCGCGGCAACAACGGCACCGGCAAATCCAAGGTGCTCGCCCTGACCCTGCCGTTTCTGCTCGACGGCGACCTCAGCCCGCGCCGGGTCGAACCCGACGGCGACCCGGGCAAGCGGATGGAGTGGAACCTGCTCCTCGGCGGCGAGCACCCGCACTCCGAACGGCTCGGCTACACCTGGATCGAGTTCGGCAGGCTCGACGACACGACCGGCGAGCAGCACTTCCGTACGCTGCTGTGCGGGCTCAAGGCCGTCAGCGGGCGGGGCATCGCCCGGCACTGGTACGCCGTCACCCGCCAGCGCGTCGACCACGGGTCCACCGGACGCAAGGAGGAGACCTTCCGGCTGCTCGATGCCACCGGCACAGCCCTGTCCCGGGACCGCCTTGCCGAAGCCGTTGCCGGGCACGGCATGGTGTACGACCAGGCCAAGGTGTACCGCAGGGCAGTCGACGAAGCACTCTTCGGCCTCGGTGAGCAGCGGTACGCCGCCCTCGTCGACCTGCTCATCCAACTGCGCCAGCCCCAGCTCTCCAAGCGGCCCAACGAAGCCGCTCTCTCGCGCGCCCTCACCGAGGCGCTGCCGCCCGTGGACCAGGCCGTCATCGCCGACGTGGCCGAGGCGTTCCGCTCCCTGGACGAGGAGAAGGACGAGCTGGCCGCCGCGTCCGCCGCCGAGCGAGCCGCCTCCGCCTTCCTGGAGCACTACAGGCGGTACGCCCAGATCGCCACCCGGCGCCGCGCCAGGCTTCCGCGCACCGAGCACTCCCGCTACGAGCGCGTGCAGCGAGATCTGGCCGAGGACCATGAGCGTCGAAACCGCGCCGAGGAGAAGCGAGCGGCGGCCGAAGAGGAGATCGGCTCCCTGGCTGAGACCAGCGAACGCTTGCGGGCCCAGGAGAAAGCGCTGCGCGCGGCGCCCGAGATGCGCGACGCCCGAGAGCTGGAGCACGCCGCGCAGGCCGTGCTGCGAACGACGCAGGAGGCCGACCGGGCGCGGGGGGACCTGGAGCAGGCGGACGCCCTCCACACCAAGGCGCTCGGGCGGCTCGGCACCGCGGACAACCGGCTGCGCGCCGCACGGGGCCGGGCCGAAGTGACGTACACCCACGCGCGGGAGCAGGCAGCCGCCGCGCACGTCGTCCTGCCGGCGGACGTCATGCTGCCCGAGCCCGAATCGCAGCGCGCCGTCGAGGACGCCGCGTCCCGTACCCAGCGGGCGCTCGCCCACGTCGAGGGCCGCCTCGCAGCGTCCGAGCGGGCCGCCGACGCGTACCGTCGGGCGTCGGGCCGTCTCGACGAGGCGGAGACCGACCTCGCACTGGCCGCCGAGACGCACGGCGAGACGGAGGAGAATGCGGCGCGGGCAGGCCGGGCCCTCCTGGACGACGTGCGCGAGCGCGCCCGCGCCTGGAAGGAGCTGGCCTACTCCGACGAGACGGGCCTCCTGGACGACCTCCAGGAGTGGACCCGTCACCTCGACGGTCCCTACCCGGTGCGGGTCGGTGCCACCCGGGCACACACCGCCCGCTCGGCGGACCTCGCCGACCAGGCGGCCGAGGCCGCCCGCGAGACCACGGAGCTGGCAGAGCGTACCGCCGAGACCCGTCGCGAGCTCGCCGCACTGGAAGCCGGCACCGGACGCGAACCCCAGCCCCCGGCGACGCGCACCCCCGGCCTGCGCGAAACGCTGCCGGGCGCGCCGCTCTGGCGCCTGGTCGACTTCCGTGACGAACTACCTGAAGCTGACCGTGCCGGGCTCGAAGCGGCGCTCGAAGCCTCCGGCCTCCTCGACGCCTGGGTGCTGCCAGACGGCTCCGCCCTCGCGGTGGACGGACACGACGTCCTGTTCTCCCCATCGAACAGGCCGGTGAGCGGCCCTTCGTTGACAGACGTGCTGTGCCCGGCCCTGGACCACGGCGATCGACAGGCCGCCGCTGTGGACGAGGTGACGGTGACCCGACTGCTCGCCGCCATCGGCCTCGACGGCCGGGGAGAAGCCGCGACATGGGTGGCACCCGACGGGCGGTTTCGGGTCGGCGCACTCACCGGTACATGGGCCAAGCCCGCCGCCACGTACATCGGCGAGGGCGCGCGCGAGGCGGCGCGCCGGGCCCGCGTTGCCATGCTCGGTATCGAACTCGCCTCCCTGCGCGAGGAATCGGAGAATCTCGCGGTTCGGTCCGAGGCGATCGCGGTACGTCGGCGCACGCTCGACGCCGAGCTCGCCGACGTCCCCGACGAGTCGTCGCTCACCAGGGCACACGCCCTCGTGAGCGCCGCCGCCGAGACCGTACGCAAGGCTCGTGCCCGGTATGAAGGGCGCGCCACCGAGGCCACCGAGGCGGCTGAGCACGCCGAGCGGGCCGCCACCGAACTCGCCGAGGCCGCCGCTGACCTGGGGCTGCCTGCCGATCGGGCCGGACTCACCGCCGTGCGTCACGCCCTCGGCTCCCTCGCCGCCACGCTGGCGGCTCTGTGGCCCGCGCTGCGCGAACAAGGGGAGGCCGCACGGCAGGTGGACGACGAGCGTGCCGAGGCGGCCGAGGCGAAGCAGCGGGCCGTAGACCTCGCCCAGAGGGCCGAAGAGGCGGCGCGCGAGGCGGCGGCGGCCGACGAGCGGCACCGGACCCTGCGCTCCACCGTCGGCGCCGCCGTCGCCGAACTCCAGCGGCGCCTCGTCGAGACCACCGAGGCACAGCGGATCTGTGAGGCCGACCAGAAGAACGCCCGGCAGCGTCACGCCCAGGCGGACCGGGAGGCGAGCCGGGCCGAGGGGCGGATCGAGCAACTGGAGAAGGACCTCGCCGAAGCCGTCGACGCACGTGCGGAGGCCATCGCCGCGCTCCAGCGCTTCACGGCCACCGGTCTGGTCGCGGTCGCGCTGTCCGAGGTCACCGTCCCCGCTTCGGACGAGGGCCACTGGGCTGCGACCCCGGCCATCGCGTTCGCCCGCGCCATCGACTCCGGCCTGTCGTCCGTTGACGACACGGATGCCGCCTGGGAACGCGTCCAGCGTCGACTCAGTGAGGAACTCAAGACCCTGCAGGACACCCTGTCCCGGCACGGGCACAGCGCGTCCGCCCGCATGGTCGAGGACGGCGTGGTCGTCGACATCGTCTACCAGGGTCGCGAGCGTGCCGTACCCGAACTCGTCGACGCGCTCGCTACGGAGGTCGGCGAGCTCACTCGCATCCTGTCCGCGCACGAACGCGAGATCCTCGAAACCCACCTGATCGCCGAGGTGGCCGGCACCCTTCAGGAACTCATCGGTGCCTCCGAACGACAGGTGCGAAACATGAACACCGAACTGGAGGATCGTCCCACCTCCACCGGTATGAGACTCCGGCTGGTGTGGCGGGCCTCGCGCAAGGCCCCGTCCGGACTGGCCCAAGCCCGCGAGAGGCTGCGCCAGTCCGCGGACGCCTGGACTTCGGAGGACCGCGCGGCGGTGGGAGAGTTCCTCCAGGCCCAGATCGCCCGCCAGCAGTCCGACGACGGCTCGGGCAGCTGGCTCGAGCACCTCACCGCCGCGCTCGACTACCGCTCCTGGCACGAATTCGGCGTCGAACGCCACCAGCACGGGCGCTGGGTACCGGCCACCGGCCCCGCATCCGGCGGCGAACGCGTCCTCGCCGTGTCTGTACCGCTGTTCGCCGCCGCCTCCTCGCACTACGCCAGTGCGGGCAGCTCGCACGCGCCCCGCCTGGTCACCCTCGACGAGGCGTTCGCCGGCGTGGACGACGATTCCCGCGCCAAGTGCCTCGGCCTGCTGAGCGCCTTCGACCTCGATGTGGTCATGACCAGCGAACGGGAGTGGTCCTGCTACCCGCAGGTGCCCGGCATCGCCATCGCCCAACTGTCCCGGATCGACGAGGTGGCGGCGGTCCTCGTCACCCGCTGGGAGTGGGACGGCACGCGACGGCAGCGCCGCGAGGACCCCATACGGCACGCGCCCCAGGACGCGCCCGGCGTAGAGGAGCCCGAGCCGCTGTGGAACTGACCCACGAGCCTGAGCCCGGCACCGAAGCAGTCGACAGCCTGCGGCTCGCCCGGCTGCTCGGCACACCGGACCTCTCCTGGCTCGTCGAACGGGCGCGCCGACGACTGGTGGCCGGGCAGCCCCTGACTGGTTCCGTGTCCCTGGCCGATCCCACTCCGGCCCAGCGGGCAGCGGCCGAACGACTTCTCGCCCGGGCCCCCGGTGGCGGCAAGTCCCTGACCGTACGGCTGGAAGCGGTCGACGCTGTACTGCGCCGTTCGGGCGCAAGCCCGAATGGCCTCGCCGCCGCGGTCGCGGCGCTCACCGGGCCTGTCACATCGCTCGTCCAAGCCCGCCAAGAGGAGGAGGACGCCTGGAAGCGGGCGCACACGCCGCTCGACGAGCTTGTCGCTACGGTCCCTGCGCTTGCGGAGTGGGCGGCCCGGATACGCGCCGACGGCCTGGCGCGGCGCCTGGGGCGCACTCCAGACGTCACGTTCGGCCTGCTCACCGGGGTGTGTACCGCCCTGCGCGCGCTCCCCGCCGTCCCGGTCGTCTCGCTCCCTGCCTTCGCCGCCCGGGTCCTCGGCTGGGCTCACGCTCTCGATGACGGCACACCGCTGGCCACCATTACCCTGTCCGGGGCTCGTGCGCTGACCGGTTTCCACGATGGCCAGGGCACCGAATGGCGACGCGAGGCCTGGGCCTCGGTGGGACTGTTGCGGGACGAGCTGTCCTCGACCGTCCTGACCCTGAACCTGCGCGGCACCCCAGCCCTCGACCGCCTGGCCGAAGACGGCGAACCCTGCGTGCTCACTCTTCGTCAGCTCACCCGCAAGCCTCCGGCCGTCGCCGCTCCCATGGTGCGGATCTGCGAGAATCCGACCGTCCTCGCGGCGGCGGCTGACGTGCTCGGTCCTGCCTGCCCGCCTCTGGTCTGCCTTCAAGGCCAGCCTTCCGCCGCCGCCCTCACACTGCTCCGGGGGCTGCACGACCACGGAGCGACCCTGTACTACCACGGGGACTTCGACTGGGGCGGGCTCCGGATCGCCGGCGTCCTTCGCCGACGCGTCCCGTGGCGGCCCTGGCGCTACACGGCCGCGGACTACCGCGCTGCCGTGCTCCGCTGCGCCTCACCCCCACTGTCACCGCTCGTCAGCACCCCGACGGAGACCCCCTGGGAGCCGGCACTCGCTGCGGCCATCGCCGAACTAGGTGTTCGTGTCGAGGAGGAGAGGGAACTGGAGCTGCTGTTGTCCGATCTCGCGTGAGGATCGTGACCGCCCGGCTGGGCAAGGGCCCGACTGCGGACTCCAACCGCAGTTGGGAGAGCGTCCGCTCATCGCGGCGGCATCGACCTGGGGGTGGATAGCCTCGGCGAGCACGGCTGCCGAGGTGATCACTGAAAGGTCGGCGACGCTAGCGGCGGTGAGTGACTTGTGGACCTCGCGGTCGCATTTCGCAGTCTTGGCAGGCCTTCGCCGTGAAGCGATGAAGGCACGTTGCTCGCGCGGCCACCCCGATTTCGGAAGGCTTGGGCAGTGCCTGGACGAGCAGCGTGACGACGAGGGGGAACGTCACGATGACTGCGATGCTGAGGTAGAACGCCTTGGGGTAGCTGTCCAGGACCGGCGGGTTTCCGAGCGTGCCGAAGAAGACCAGGCCGACGAGCGAGACACCGAGCGCCGCCCCGCCCTCCATCGCGGTGGACAGCACGCCGGAGGCCGAGGAGGCGTGCTTCGGGTCGACGCCCGCCATGGCCGCCGCGGGCAGCGGCGCCGCGACCAGGCCCATGCCGAAACCGGCGACCAGCAGTCCGGGTGCCACCCAGCCGGCCGTGCCGTCCGTGCCGAGCTGCGAGACGATCACGCCGACCGTTCCGTATCCGACGGCCACCAGCCCGGCGCCCAGGGCGATGACCTGGTTCCCGATGCGCGCGGCGATCCTCCCCGCGAGGAAGGACGAGCCGAAGAAGCCGGCACTCATCGTGGTGAAGAGCAGGCCGGACGCCAGGGGTGCCCAGCCGCGGCCTTCCTGCATGTAGATCGCGAACAGCAGGAAGAAGGACCCCATCGACATGAAGTACACGAAGTACGCGGTGATGCCGATGGTGAATCCCCGCGAACGGAACAGCCCCGGGTCGATCAGCGGCGCCCCGCCCCGCGCGGCCACTCGTCGCTGATGGGTGATGAAAAGGGCGACCAGCGGCACGGCCACGACCAGCGACAGCCACGTCCACAGCGGCCAGCCCTGCTCCCTGCCCTCCAGCAGCGGCAGCACCACCGCGGCGAGGCCCACCGTGGCCAGGGCGGCGCCCACCAGGTCCAGTTCGGCGCCGGCCCCGGTGCGGATGTCGGGCACGGTTCGCGGCGTCAGGGCCAGGATCACCAGACCGATCGGGAGGTTGACCAGGAAGACGCTCCGCCAGCCGAGCCCGGCGAGGTCGAGAGCGATCAGCACGCCGCCGATGAACTGCCCGCACAGTCCGGACAGCCCCAGCATCAGCCCGTAGGCGCTGAAGGCACGGCCCCGCGCCTCACCGGTGCAGACGTGGCTCACGATGGCGAGCACCTGCGGGGCCAGCATCGCCGAGGAGAGACCCTGGACGATGCGGGCGACGATCAGGAACCAGATGTTCGGCGCGAGGCCGCAGGCCGCCGACGAGACGGTGAAGAGCGCGAGACCGATCAGGAACATCCGCCGGGGGCCGAAGATGTCGCCCATCCGTCCACCGGTGATGAGCCCCACGCACAGGGACGCGCCGTAACCCACCATGACGAGCTGTGTCTCGGGCGCGCCGGCGTGCAGGTCGCTCTGGATCGAGGGGATGGCCACATTGGCGATGAAGAAGTCCAGGAAGGCGATGAACCCGCCGGTCAGAACGATGGCTAAGGGTGCCCAGGGCGCGCGATCGGCTGCGCGGCCGGCAGTCTGCGGACTGGTCATGACGTGGTCTTCCATCCTTCGTCGGGTGAACGGGACGACGCTAGGCCCGGATCACTGACATCTGCTGTCAGTGATCCGGGTACTGTTTTTCCGTGCGTGCGAGTCGGTTGGTGAGCGCCCTGTTGCTCTTGCAGACGCGCGGCCGGATGACCGCGCAGGAACTGGCGGACACCCTGGAGGTTTCGGTACGCACCGTCTACCGGGACATGGAGTCGCTCTGCGCCTCCGGCATCCCGCTGTACGGCGAATCCGGACCGGACGGCGGATACCGGCTGCTGGAGGGGTACCGGACCCGGCTCACCGGGCTCACCGCGGACGAGGCCGGGGCCCTGTTCCTGACCGGACTGCCCGGCGCGGCTGCCGACCTCGGCCTCGGCGCCGTGGCGGCGGAGGCACGGTTGAAACTGTCCGCGGCACTGCCGCCCGAACTGCGCGAGCGTGCCGAACGGTCCCGGCAGCGGATCTACGTCGACATCCCCGGCTGGTACCAGGGCTCCGAGGAAACCCCTCGACTGGCCGAGGTGGCGAGCGCGGTGTGGGGCCAGCAGCGCGTGCGGATCCGCTACGAACGCTGGGCAACCCCGCACGAAGTGATCAGGACCGTGGACCCTTACGGAGTGGTCCTCAAGGCCGGCCGCTGGTACCTGGTGGCCGGGTCCGCGCACGGCGTGCGGACCTACCGGGTGTCCCGGATCAACGAACTGGAGTCCCTGACCGAGACGTTCACCCGGCCTGCCGGATTCGACCTGGCGGCCCACTGGCACGAGTACCTGGCGACCTTCGACGCGCGCCGCTTCCTGGACGAGGCGGTGCTGCGCCTGTCGGCCGAGGCGTTCGAGGGCATCGGGCAGGTGCTCGAGCCGGCGGCGGCCCGGGCCGCCGCGGAGTCGGCGGCGGAACCCGACGCGGACGGCTGGACACAGGTGATCGTCCCCGTCGAATCCGCCGAACGGGCGCTCCCCACGCTGCTGTCGCTGGGCGTGGGGGCGGAGGTGGTGGGGCCGCCGTCGCTGCGGGAGAAGATGCGGCGCACGCTGGCCGGGATGCTTGCCCGGTACGAGGGCGGAGGCCAGGCGCAGGAGTGAGGAAAGCCTGCCCCGGCCCTCGCCGCCGGGAGCAGACGGACAGTCCTCGTCGTCCTGGTGTCCGATCAGTGGTTCCGGCTCCGGGAGTGAAACGGACGGGCAGGTTCTGCAGTCCGCGCCTGACGACTCCCAGCCGCCGCGCGAGGTCCTCCCGGCCACGTCGAGCTCCATGTCGGGCCTCACGCGAAGGTGTGAAACCACCATGCCCCGCAAGAGTCGCCCACCCCCGTGACGACGGGCGAAGAACCGTTCCGCGCGTCAACTCCAGCCTTGAACGGCCGCACAATCCCGTCCTCTGCGCATGCCATCGTGTCCGCCGGGCGCCACAACGTCCGCCCCACCAACCGAAAGTGAGGCACCGTGAAGAAGTCCATCGCCTGCTGGACCGCAGCAGCGGCATGCGCCCTGCTCGCCCTCACCGGAACCGCCGAAGCCTCCGACACCGCCATGGCCAAGCCCAAGACGTGGTACTCCACCGCCGTCTGTGGTGTCGAGAAGATCGGAAGCGGCGACCACGGAGACAAGCAGCTCAAGGGCACCGGAAAGGGAAAGAGCAAGTCGGAGGCCGAAAAGTCCGCCCAGCGAGATGTACAGGACCAGATCAGCAAGAAGTACGGAAAGGGGTACCGGGCGCACCACTGCACCTTCCGCAGCTCCAGGCGGTAGGTCCCGCGCCCGTGGAAACACGTGAACAACAGAAAGCGTAAGAAACTGCCGAAGCGGCTTGCCGCGGCTGCCGGTGACGGACGCGTCGGCCTTCTCCAGCGGCTCCTCGCCCAAGGGGCTGATCCCGACACCCGCGACCCTGACGGAGCCACACCGCTCTATCTCGCCGCCGTCCAAGGCGAAAACCGTTGTGCCGAGCTGCTCCTGGCGGCCGGGGCCTTGCCCAACGCCGAATCCCGGGGGTGGCGCAGCGGACTGCCACTTGCCGCAGCCGCTGCCAAGGCGAACCTGCCCCTCGTCGAGCTGCTGCTGTGTCATGGAGCCGACCCGCACCTGCGGGAGTCGGGGGGCGGCTCGGCGCTCGACTGGGCACAGGGCTGGAGCGACGACACCGAGGAGCGGCAAGCCGTCCTGGCGCGGCTGCGCAACCTCACCGTTTGAGCCGTCCCCACCGGACGGTCGGCAGCTCCGGTGAGCCGGGTGCTGCTGGGGATGCGGAGCGCGTGGCGATTCTGGAGTCGATTGAGTAGGGCTTCTGAGCTGGGGTTTTGCTCATTCGGCAGTCACTTCCACCTGTTCTCGAACTGGCAACAGGTGGAAGTGGGCGGCCATAGCTATGACTGTTTGACGTGCTCGAACTGTGGCCGAGTTCAGGGCGCTACAAGCCGTGGCGGTCCAGCAGCGCCAGCAGATTGCGCTTGCGCTTCTGGGCGGTGCGGAGGGTGGCCATGTAGGAGATGAAGGCGTCCTCCGTACCCAGGGAGCGGTGGCAGGTGCGCGTGCTGAGCAGGAGTTCCGTCAAGTGCTCGTAGGTGGCGTCGCCGGTGCGGGTGAGGAGAGGGGCGATCAGGCGCAGGTAGACGGTCAGGGCGTCGGCCGGGCGGTGGTCCCGGATGCGATCGGCGAGGGTGAGCCACTGGCGGTCGCCGGCGTAGCCTTCCACGGCTGCCTCCCAAGCCGCTTCGTGGTCGCCCTCGTCCAGCAGGGCGTCGAGCAGGGCCGAGCCTGAGAGGCCGAGGTTCATGCGGGGCCGGACAGCTGTGCGCAGTGCGTCCAGGGCCTGTGCCCGTTCGGTTTCGTTCCAGCAGTCGGCCGCCCGGGCCGCCGTACGCAGGTCCTGGTACGTGGCCAGTGAGCGGCGGCGGAGCAGGACGTCGCGGCGGACCGCAACCACGTCTGCTGCTCGGCCGGCCCGGGTGTAGCGCTCGCAGACGAAGTCCACCAGACGGGTCTCCGGGCCGCGGTCTGGTTCTGCCTCATGGAGCCCGCGTTCCGCCCAGTGCAGGGCTTCGGCCTGGCGGCCCGTCCGCTCCAGTTCCTGGGCGATCCGCAGGTGCGTGGCGCCCGACGGAGCCAAGTCCGCCGCGAGGAGGGTGACCAGCGCGTCCACGCTGCCCTCCGCACGCATCAGCTGTTCCATGAGGTACCTCTCCGCCCAGCCCTTCGGGTTGTCGCGCAGGGCCGCAGCGGCCCGTTCGTGCGCCCGCGCCAGGCCTGTAGCGCCCAGGACGCCCGCGTAGTCCGGCAGGAGGATGTCGTTGGCGTCGCTCAGGTCGCCCAGAAGGTGGTCCACCAGCCAGTCGGCGGTCAGTTCCGGGTCGGGGCAGGCGGCCAGGCAGGCCTCCAGATGCACTGCGGCAAGTCCGTTCGCCACGTCGCCGATGCTCCCGTCGAAGTCGTCGATCTCCCCGTACGTCCGGGCGAGGGCCTCGATCGAGTCCCGGGCCACCTCCACGGCTTCCGCCGCCCGGCCGGTCTCCGTCAGGGTGCGCAGTGCGGACACGGCCTCGGCTGCCTGGAGCCCGTACCTGCGGGCGTCCGCGCGCTCGACGTAGCCGTGCCGGGCGAAGGGCCGGGTGTCGAGCAGACCCAGGATGCGCTCGCGTACGGCGCTGGGGTCGTCACCGGCGGCGGCCGCCCGCAGTTCCAGTCGACGGCGCAGGTCGCGGTCGCCCGCGATGTGCTGCCGTACCAGGGCGAGGAGTTCGTCCCGGCTGCGGGATTCCAGCCAGGTGGTGAGCTGCCGGCCTCGTGACGCAGCGGCGGTCCGTTGCAGGGGTACGGATTCCGCCTGCCGCAGGACGGTCAGTCCCACCGCCACGCAGTGCTTGCAGAAGTTCCCTTCCTGCCCGTACGGGCAGTCGCAGCGGCCGGTGACCCCGCTGGCGTGCTCCGTCAGCTCGACCTCATAGGCGTCGGTGCCGTCGACGGTCGCAGTGATCGTCCTCTCTCCGATCTCGAGCGCGGACACGGAGGACAGGTAGCCGAGACCACGTTCGAACGACCGAGAACCCGCCAGTCGGCGTAGCTTCTCCTCGCTGAAATCCAATGTGTTGCTCATGGCTCTCATTCAACGGCACCGGGCACGCGCGCAAGCACGGTTGAGGAGCGCCCGGTCGCCTTGCGAGCGAGGACTTCAGGCCCTGGGCCGCTCGGTAGCGGCAGGGAGTTCTTCGGCGGCTCTGAAGCCTGACTCTCTTCCCTCAGAAACGGCAGGCAACGGCGTGAAGGCCCTTGCCCGTTCGGGCGGGCGGCTCGCCGGGACGGGCAGGCGGGTGATCTGCCGCGGACTGGAATCCGGCCGGCCCACGGCAGTACCCGATCAGCGCCTATTGATCAGAATCTCGAAGGGTTCTCGTTGAGCGCTGCGTGCACTGTCCCCGCGTATCGCTGGGCGAAGCCCGTGTCACTGTCAGCGGTGATGGTGATGTCGTACCGCCCGCCGTCCGCAGGCCACCTCAGGCCGACTTGCTCGCGCGGGCCGACCGGTTGAGTGCGCGCCGTGCCGCCGAAGTCGTTCGGGGTGACCGTGAAGCACACCGTGGCCGTGCCGTCATTGCTCAGCAGCAGATCGACCCACGCCTCGTGATCACTGCTTCCCAGGACTGCCGCCGCCCGAGGCACAGCGGCTTCGGTCCGGTCGGCCCCCGCCACCGTCCCCGCGAAGCGGCAGACGAAGCCGTCGGCGCCGTGGACCGTGAAGTCGTACCGTCCGCCGGTGCGTACCGCGTCCCAGACATAGGCGGCGGTGCTGTGCGGCTCGACGGTGAACGGCGTTCCGGCGAACGGTCGCGCGATGTTCGGGAACACCGTGAAGGGGAAGGCCACCGTTCCCTCGTTGGCAAGAGTGCACAGGACCTTGCCGGTGGCGCGGTCCATGGTGATGTCGGCCCAAGGGCGGTAGGGCAGCGGACGACGCGGGCGTGCGCCCGGCTCCTGGGCGGGCACGATCTGCGCGCCCGGCGCCGGGAGCTCTACCGCCGGCAGTTCCGACGCCGCATCGGCTCGCTTCACGAGTGCGTGTGTGTCCGGCAGTACGGGGATCGAGAAGTCGGGGCGGGCGAAGTCGAAACAGCTCGTGAGGTCACCGCACACGGCTCTGCGCCACTGCGAGATGTTGGGCTCCCGCACGCCGGTGACGAGCTCCAGGAAGCGCAGCACGGAGGTGTGGTCGAAGACCTGGGAGTTGACCCAGCCGCCGCGCGACCATGGCGACATCACCCACATCGGGACGCGGTTGCCCAGCCCGATCGGTTGCCCGTCCACGAACTCGTCAGGGGTTCCCGTGGGTGGGAACGGCGGCACCACGTGGTCGAAGTAGCCGTCGTTCTCGTCGTACATCACGAGGAACACCGTGTGCCGCCATACCTCCGGGTTCGCGAACAGCGACTGGAGAGCGGTGTTCACCCAATGCGCGCCATAGGCGGGGCTGGCGGTCGGATGCTCGCAGAACAGGTAGGGCGAGACCAGCCAGGACACCGTCGGCAAGGTGCCGTCTTTGCAGTGCGCATCGAACGCCGACAGGTCCCACTTCGTCATCGCGTTGATGTGACGCGGGTCGTTCTTGTCGAAGTTGTGGAACTGGCCGAAGTACTCGAGGGCGTTGTCCTCGTAGTTGCCGTAGCGCTCGTCCAGGCCGGGCGTATGGTAGACGCGCCAGGTGATGCCGGCGGCCGACAGGCGCTCTGCGTATGTGGTCCAGTCGCAGACCGGGCTTTCGGGCAGCGGTGTGTTGTCGATCCACGGACCGGTCGTGCCGTCGCGGCCCGGGCCGACCGTGCCGGTCCACAGGTAGAGGCGGTTGGGACTGGTGGGCCCGGCCAGTGAGCAGAAGTACGCGTCGCACAACGTGAAGGCGTCGGCCAGCGCGTACTGGTAGGGGATGTCCTCACGGGTGAGGTAGCCCATGCTCTGCTCACCCTTGGCGGACGTCCAGCGGTTCATCGCGCCGTTGTTGATGGCTTCGTGACCGCTCTCCCAGTCGTGCGGCAGGCCATCCGCGTTCTGCGCGTCGAACTTCGTGGAGTCCATCCGGTACGGCAGCAGGAACCCGCCGTCGGGCCGGGCCAGGGCGGGCTGGCGGAAGACGCTGTCGCCGTTCGGGAACGTCAGGGCCTGGCGGTCGTCGAACCCGCGCACACCGTTCAGCGTGCCGAAGTAGTGGTCGAAACTGCGATTCTCCTGCATCAGGATCACGACGTGGCGGATGTCGTCCATGGCATTAGTTCCTTTCCGCCGGCGTAAGAAGGAAGGCGAGCAGGGCCAGGTCGGCGCGCTCCAGGGAGTCGAGGATCGTACGGCCGGCCGCGGGCCGGATCGGTACGGTGGAGGGCACGGCCAGCACCGCGCACCCGGCTGCCTCGGCCGAGGCGACACCCGTGGGCGTGTCCTCGACGACCACGCACGCGTACGGTTCGACGCCCAGAGCGGCGGCCGCGGCGAGGTACGGGTCGGGCGCGGGCTTGGTGCGGACGGTGTCCTCGACCGCGAGGGTCAGAGCGAACCGGTCCTCGCCCAGCGCCTTGCTCACCAGGTCGACGACATGGCGCGGCGAAGCGGAGACGATCGCCGCGGGGACGCCGGCCGCGGCCAGTTCGTCCAGCAGGCGCAGTACGCCCGGGCGCGGGACGACCTCGCGGGCGACACGGGCGGTGAACGCGGCGTCCAGCTCGGTGGCGAGTTCGCCGGGGCCGGGGGCCGCCGGGCCGCCGGTGCGGTGCAGGTGAGCAGCGGTGTGCGCGGTCGGGCGGCCCAGCACATGCGGCATGTCCGCGTCGATCAGCGGGCGCCCGAGCCCGTCGGCGACCTGTTGCACTGCGGCCCACCACAGCCGTTCGGTGTCGACGAGCGTGCCGTCCATGTCGAAAAGGACAGCGGCGGGAAGAACGGGTGCTGCTGTACGAGGGTTCAAGGCGAGTTTCTCCGGTGATGCGGCGAATGATGCAGGGAACGGGTGGATGTGCAGGCTTACCGCTTCGGTCGCAGGGCGTCGGGCGGTCGATCCGGGCCGACGGCGTCGTCCGGGCGGGCGTCGGCGGGAGTCGTCAGCCCCTGTCCCCGCCGCCGTTCCCCCGGCGGCGGTCCACGAGCACCGGGCGGTCCGGCAGCCTCAGCGTCACCGCCGCACCGACCGGGAGTGTGGTTGCGGTGTGGGTCGGCACATCGGCCGTCACCTCGCCGCCGTCGGCCAGCCGCACGGTCAGCCGCGTCGTCGCGCCCAGGAACGACGCCCCCACGATCCGGGACGTACCCTCCCCGTCCGCGGTGACCTCGACCGCCTCCGGCCTTACCAGCACGTCCACTTCACCCTTTCCACCGGCGACCTCGGCGGCGCCGGGCAGCGTCCCGTTGACCGGCAGGGTGCGGCCGCACACGTCCACGGTCCCGTCGTCCGCTCCGGCACGGGCCGGGATACGGCTCATCACGCCGACGAATTCGGCGACGAACGCGGTCGCAGGGCGTTCGTACAGTTCCGCCGGGGGCGCGCACTGCTCCAGTCTTCCGGCGCACATCACCGCGACCCGGTCGGCCATGGAGAGGGCTTCTTCCTGATCATGCGTCACGAACATGGTGGTGATGCCGAGTTGCTGCTGAAGACGGCGGATCTCCTCACGGAGCGTCAGGCGTACCTGTGCGTCGAGTGCCGACAGCGGCTCGTCGAGCAGCAGTACGCGTGGCCGCAGCGCCAGAGCCCGGGCCAGGGCGATCCGTTGCTGCTGGCCTCCGGACATCTGGTGCGGAAAGCGGCCGGCGTGCTGCGGCAGTCCGACCAGCTCCAGGAGTTCGGCGGCGCGAGCCCGTCGCGTGGCTCTGCCGATACCGCTCATCCGCAACCCGAAGGCGACATTGTCGATGGCGGTCAGGTGGGGGAAGAGGCTGTAGGACTGGAACACCATGCCCGCGTTGCGGCGGTGCGCGGGGACGCCCGTGATGTCCTCGCCGTCCACGAGCACCTTGCCCGAGTCGGGCCGCTCGAATCCGGCCAGGGTTCGCAGTGCGGTGGTCTTGCCGCAACCGGACGGGCCGAGCAGCGCCACCAGTTCGCCCGGCTCGACCGTCAGGTCCAGGCCGTCCAGCGCCGTCGTGGCGCCGAAGGAGCGACGCAGCCCACGGAACTCGACGGTGGCGCCGGTCCGCGTCCGGCTGATGGTCTCGGGATCGGTCATCAGGTCGGTCATGAGGTCTCCTTGGGACGGCGAGCGCGTCCGGCTGTGGCGATGATCAACAGCAGCACCCAGGTGACGAGCAGGCCCATCACCGATACGGCCACCGACATCTGGGCCTGCGATCCGCTGATGGCGAGGATCCACACGGCGAAGGGCTGGTAGCCGAGGATCGCGGCGACGGTGTACTCGCCGAGCACCAGCGCCAGGGTGAGGAACGCCGTGTTGAGCAGCGCTCCGCGCAGGTTGGGCAGAACGACATGCAGAAGGGTGCGCGGCCATGGCGCCCCGCAGGCCCGGGCGGCCTCGACGAGCACCCGCAGGTCGATGGCCGCGAGCCCGGTGTCGAGCGTGCGGTACGCCAGCGGCAGCGCCATCAGCGTGTACGCGAGAACCAGGACGAGGGGGAACTGCGGATTCTGGAGTTCGACCAGGACTTGGAAGAGGGGCGTTCCGACGAAATGATCCGATCCCCAGCCCAACACCGCGCTGAATCCCGCGACAAGGGCAACGGCAGGTACGACCAGCGGCAGCAGACACACGATCTCGACGAGGGTGCGCAGGCGTGGTGCGGCCAGCCGGACCGTGATCAGAGCGGGCACGAGCAGCCCCAGAACGAGCACGATGGTGGCGGCGGCCAGCTCCAGGGTCAGAGCCAGACTGTCGGTGAAGCCGCCGGCGGTGAGGATGCCGGTGTATGCCTCGAAGCCGATGTCCTGTCCTGGGACGCCGGCGCCGATGCTGAAGGCGACGGCACATGCGAGCGGGACGAGGAAGTACGCACCGGTGAGCGTCAGCACGGCGGCGCGCCCGTATCGGAGCGTGTTCAGGCGAGCCATCGCGCGCTCCTTCGCTGCAGCGGAAGCTGAATGGCCATCACGAGCCCCGCGACCAGCACCATGTCGACACCGAGTGCGAGCGCGATGTTGCCCTGGCCGACCAGGACGTTCCCGGACAACGCGTCCGCGATCTGCATGGTGACCAGTGGTACCGAGCTGCCGACCATCGCCGCGGCGGTCGCGTAGGCGCTGAACGCGGTGCCGAACAGCAGCACATAGCCGCCGAGCAGCGACGGCATGAGGACCGGCAGCGCGACATGCGTCCAGTACCGGAAGGCGTTCGCACCGTTGTTGTGGGCGGCTTCCCGCCACTGCCGTCGCAGCCCCTCCAGAGCCGGGGTGAGCGTGAGCACCATGAGTGGAACCAGGAAGTAGAGGTAGACCAGGGTCAGACCCCAGAAGCTGTACAAGCTCCAGCCATGGCTGAGCAGGTTGAACCGGCTCGTCAGGACACCGGCGTTGCCGAGCGTGGCCACGAACGCGAACGCGAGCGGCACCCCGCCGAAGTTCGCCAGTACGCCCGACCCGGCCAGGACCGCCTCGCGCAGGGCGCGGAATCGCGAGGTCACGACCACGTGGGCGATCGGCAGGCCGACGACGGTGGCGATCAACGCGGAGACGGCGGAGAGTTTGACGCTGCCGAGCAGCGCGGTCAGGTAGGGCCCCTGCAGCGAGGAGCTCATGTTCGCGCCGGTGAGGCGGGCCCCTCCCGGCGCGGACTGCGGTGTTGTGAAAGCGCCGAGGACCATCGTCCCGAGAACCACACCGAACACCACGGCGGTGAACACGAGCAGCGGCGCGGCACCGAGCCACCTCGCCGAGCGTGGAATGCGCCGCGAGGCCGACCCGAGCCCGGCCCTGTTGCTGAAGGAGCGGGTCCGGGTGCCACCTCCGGCCGTCTGGACGGCGCTCATCCGGCGACTGCCTGGGCCCAGCCTTGGACGACGGCCTGCTTGGCCTTGCTGATCTGACCCTCGGTGGGGAAGGCGGGGGTGCCATTGCCAGGTGTCTGCGGCAGTTCGGTGGCGAAGGTCGCGTCGAGAGTCCCGGACTTCTGCATCTCGGGCATCAGGACCGGCCGGGCGTGGCCCTTGAGCCACAGGTTCTGGCCCTCGGGGCTGTACAGGAACTCCTGCCACAGACGGGCCGCAGCCGGGTGCGGTGCCCACTTCACAATCGCCTGCGAGTAGTACTCGGCGTACACGCCGTCGGACGGGATGCTCACCTTCCAGTCGACGCCCTTGGAGCGGAGCTCGTCCGCGTACCCGGTGTTGAGGTAGTCCCAGGTGATGCTGATCGGCGTCTCGCCCTTCTGGATGGTGGCAGGGCTCGACTCGACAGGATTGAAGTTGCCGGCCTTCTTCAGGTGGGCGAAGAAATCCAGGCCGGGCTTGATGTCGTCGAAGGAACCCTTGTCGGCGAGTGCCGAGGCGTACACGGCGCCGAAGGCCGAGCTGGACTTCGTCGGGTTGCCGGTCAGTGCTATCTGGCCCTTGTACTGCGGATCCAGCAGGTCCGAAAACGTCTTCGGGCACTTCTTGACGCGGGCCGCGTCACAACCGATGGAGACATAGCCGCCGAAGTCGTTGTACCAGCGAGCCCGAGCGTCCTTCTGTGCCTTCGGGATCTGGTCGAACGCGCTGACCTGGTACGGCGCCAACAGATTCTGCTCGGCGGCGCTGATGGCGAAGGCACTGCCCACGTCGATGACGTCCGGAGACCGGTCCTGGCCCTTGCGGGAGGTCACCGCGTTGATCTCGTCCTGGCTGGAGGCGTCGGGATTCTCGACCTCGACCTTGATTCCGTACTTCTTCTCGAAGGTGTCGATGATCTCGCCGTAGTTCGCCCAGTCACGGGGAAGGGCGATGGCGTTCAACTTGCCCTCCTTCTTCGCGGCAGCGACAAGGGCGTCCATGCCGCCGAAGTCCGCTGCCGAAGTGGCGGCCACGGCCTTGCTGCCGCCGCCATCGGTCTCATTTGTGCTGGTCAAGCCGCATGCGCTGAGCCCAAGCGCGGCCATGGCGACGGAGCAGACAAGGCCCGCAGAGCGAGCGCGGTGCAGTCTCACAGGGTTCTCCTGGGAAGAGGTGGAGTTGTCTGTACAACTTGACTCATTACCTCGGGGGGCTGTGTACGGGAGGTGAACGCCGATGTACGAGCCGGGGAGCTTCTCCGGAAGAGATCGCGGGTCACGCAACGAGAGCGCCTTGCCGGTGAGCCACGCCCGGGGAGCGGATAGGGTCACGTCAGAGCGTCGATGGGCGGCTGAGGGAAGGGGAACGACATGGCAGTCGCGGGGGGCGGCACCGCCGAAGCCCGGTATCGGCAGTTGGCGGCCAGCTTGCGTGAGGCCATAGCTGCCGGCGCCTTCGGCGCGGACGGCCGTCTGCCCAGTGAGGAAAAGATCGCCCAGCAGTACGGCGTGTCACGCGGAACCGTCCGTCAGGCATTGGCGGTGCTGCGAGCCAACGGCCTGGTCACATCCCGGCGTGGCACGCGGCGGGTCGTGCTCGGCACCGCACGTACCCAGAGCTTCTTCGAACTGCTGAGTTTCACCCGCTGGGCACGCTCACTCGGAGAAGAACCGGGAGGCCGCACGATCGATGTCACTAGTTGTCCGGCCAACCCGCTGGAGTGCGAGCAACTCAATCTCGAACCCGGGTCGCAGGTATGCCGGGTGCTGCGGCTACGGACGCTGTCACGTGTCCCGATCATGATCGAGCGGACCCTCTACCCCGAGCACATCGGTGCCATGATCGCCGGCCTTGATCCCCATGCGATTTCACATACCGAACTGCTGACGGAGGAGGGAGTGGTGTTCGCAGACACAGAACACACCATTGATCTCGTCCACGCCGACGCCGACGATGCGCGCCTGCTCGGCTGCAACCAGGACGCGCCGCTGATGCGAGAGCGCCGGCGGGCCACGGACCACTCGGGCAGACCGTTGCTGTGGTCGGACGACCGCTTTCTGCCGGGCACGGTTGCCTTTACGGTGCACAATTCAGTGGCGACAACGGCTCTGTCGCGCCGGCGAGGCTGACTGATCGCTCCGCCAGGGGCCGAGGCAGCCTGCTGGCCTGACCAGCACCCGGCGTCCCGGTCATGCCGACCCACGGGCGGGAATGGCCACTTGACCGGGTTGAGGACGGCTGCACCATCAGTGCCCGTCGGTTCGACCTGTTCTCGGTGGGTGTAACAGGTAGACGTCGACAACGCTGCCTGAGCTGCGGATTCCCGAGGTTCGGCGGTGGCCTGCCCGCTGGTATCGGTATCACCGCAACGGCTCGGGTTTGCCCCGTCCGATCGCCCTGGAGGGCGTAACGCGACGTGACGGATTTCGTGCTGATGACCGTCGTCTCGCCTGTCGTGATGACGCTGCTGCTACTCAACAAATGACGTGCGTCTGGCACACTGACCGACAAGTCGGCGACGGGGGGCAGGTGGAGGAGCCGGTGGGACGGGGGGACGACAAGTCTGCGGCAGAACGCGCCATGGTGCGAATGCTGCACTCCGGCGGCGTGCCGGAAGGCGCTGGTGTGCTGCTCGGCCCCCGCCACGTGGTGACCGCTGCGCACGTCGTCGAGACGATCACCGGCTCCTCCGCTCCGGGGCAGGTCGTTGAAGTCGACTTCCCACAGCTGGCGTTGGGCCGGGCGTTACGGGCCGAGGTGACGGTGGGCAGACCCGTCGGTCCGGACGGCCCCGAGGACGTGGCATGTCTGAAGCTGCTGGACGATCCTGTGCCCGGCGCGGCTCCACCGCCCATCTGGCGCGAAGGGCGGCTGCCGCCGCAGGCGGAATTCCAGGTCTACGGGATGCCGGTGCACCGTGACGACGGATTGTGGGTGGACGGGAGCGTAAAGGGGGCAATCGGGGGTCACTCGTACCAGTTGGATGTACAGCCGCACGCCAAGTGGGGCATCCTGCCCGGGTACAGCGGCGGGGGCGTGTGGATCGATGGTCAGGCGGCTGTCGTTGCCCTGGTCAGGTCCAGCGAGAGCAAGGTTGAGTACACCACCGCCTACGCGATCCCGATCTTCCGTGTCATCGACCTGTGCGGACTGTCCGACATCGTTCGCCCTCCCTCCCCATACCGTGGTCTTGCCGCTTTCGGTGAAGCGGATGCGGAGGTCTTCTTCGGCCGCGACAAGGAGTCCGAGACGGTCTGCCGCAGGGTGAAGGGGAGTGCCCTCACCACTGTGGCCGCCCACCCAGGGATGGGGAAGTCCTCACTGGTCAGGGCAGGCGTCACCCCACGGCTGCGGGCACAGGGGCACCAGGTCGCCTTCCTCGACACGGGCATGGCCGGGCTCTCTCCGGCCCGCCGCGTGGCCACGGCGCTTGCCGCGTTGCCCTCTCCGTTGGTCGGGGAGTGCAGAGCGGACTGGGACGTCGACCGGCTCACCCGGGTGATAGAGGAGCAAGGGCTTGCGGGGGCACTGTCCGGGCTGTCCGCCGCAGGGCCGGTAGTCATGGTCGTCGACCAGCTCGAAGAGCTTCTCCTGCGAGCGCCGGACGACGCGAAGGCCCTGTTCGAACTGCTCCTTTCGGAGGCGCAGACCTACCACGACCGCGGCTATCGACTGCGGATCCTGACCTGTCTGCGCTCTGACTTCGGGGACTTGGCGGCTGCCCATGTCCGCGAGGTGACCGAGAACGTCTTCCATCTGCATGCGATCTCCGCCGACGGACTGCGTCAGATCGTCGCGGAACCGGCCCGGCGGGTTGGCTACGTACGGTTCTCCGAGCAGGTCGTGGACCAACTCGTGGAGGACGCCGCCAAGACCGACGGCCGGCCGTCCAGTGGAGCCAACCTCCCCCTGCTGCAGTTCACTGCCACCCGGATGTGGCAGGAGGCCGAAGCGCCGGTCGTGCAGTTGGAGGACTACCGCAGGATCGGAGGTCTCGCCAAGACCCTGCTGACCTATGTCGAGGAGCAGGTGGCCAGTCTCTCGACAGCCGAACGGGCGCAGCTGCCAAGGTTGTTGACCAGGCTGGTGCGGGTGGGGCCGGAACCGGGTCAGGACACGAGGGCGACGGTCTCCGCCGACGACCTCGACGACGTCCTGAGTGACCTTGCCCGGCGTCTGGCGAGAACCGCCCTTCTGGACATTGACGAGGACCCGGAAGGTCGTACGACCGTACGACTGGCGCATGACGCACTGATCACGCGCTGGCCTCTCCTGGCCGACTGGCTCCACCAGCGGCGCGACTTCCTCGTCTGGCGTGACGGTTCCCTCCGTCCCGCCCTGGCCCGGTGGCAGCGGGACGACGAGCCGGAGGCATATCTGGGCGGCCAGGAGCTGGAACGCGGCGAACGCTTCGCGGAGTCCTACCGGGTCGAACTCGACGCGGCCGAACTGCTCTTCATCGCAGGCAGCCGCGACCACGCGACAGCGCAGGCCCGACGCCGCAGAAACCGCCGGTTACGGAACGCGGGGGTGGTCGTCGCCTTGCTCATCCTGGCGGCCTTGCTGGTGGTGGTACTCACAAAGGTACTGCCCGAGCAGTACCGCAAGGCAGGCGCGGATGCACTGGCATCGGCGGCCGAGATGCGCCGGGGTGACAACGAACCGGCAGCCCTGGCCCAGGACGCCTTCGTCATCCACCGTGCCAAGGGGCAGGTTGGAGTGCAGCACGTCCTGGCCGATCTGCTGGAGAACCACGGCACGGCCACCTTCCTGCCCGCGGCCTCGAACGTTTCCCAGGCCCAGGTCGCGGGTGACCGATGGGTGCTCGTACGCGAGGAGAGCAGCAGGTTCACCGCATGGGACGTCTCCAGGCCCGCACGCTCACCCGCCGTCGACGAGACCGGCGTCGTGAGCCTGGCCGTGAGCGAGGACGGCCGTCGGGTGGCGACGGGGCGCGGCGACGGCGTCGTCACGGTACGCGAGACCGGTTCCTGGCGGCTCGTCGGCACGTGGCGGGTTCCCGAGAGCACTGACTCGCGCAGCGGGAAGGTCACTGCCGTGGCCCTCGACGCGACGGGTCGGCATCTGTCGGCGGTGCGTGAGAAGTCGGTGCGCGTCGGCTGGTGGGACGTGGCAAGCGGATCCGGCACGGCCTGGGAGGCTTCCGAGGTGACGGGCGGCGCGGTCTCCACCCTGGGGTTCACCGCCAGTGGCAGGGCCGTGGCCGGCCTCGACCGGCGCCAGGGCGCCGGAGGCTGGCGCCTGTGGGATCCGAGGTCCCGCCGGGTGACCGAGCCGGTGCTGCCGCCCGCCGCCGAGGCCAATGGCGATGAGCGGCCCGGCCTGCCGTGGGGCGTGGAGCCGCAGGAGATGGTCGTCGGCCCGCGCTCGTACGCCGTCACGTGCCGAGGTGACCGCACGGTCCTGCTGGAGCCGGATACGGGTCGTCCCGTCGGCAGGTTCGCCTCGTACGGCATGTGTCTGCCGGTGGCCGCTCTCGCAGGCGACCGTGTGGTCTATCTGCAGACAGTGGCCAGTTCACGGCCGGACGACCGAACGGCCGCGTACGACCTGGTCCTGTATCAGGGACGGGAGCTGTGGGCACGGGCTGCGGGTCGGTCCGAGGGGGTACCCACCGTCGGCGCTTCGGGGGGTCTGTTGGCCGAGGCGAGGGGCAGGAGTGTGCGCGTGACCCGGCTGCCCCGGGAGCGCGAGCGTTCCTTGGCCCGTGTCGTCGGCATGCGCTTCCTGCGCGGCGACGACGCCTTGCTGACCCTGCGCGGGGACGGCACCCTGCAGCGGACGGGCCCGGACGGCCGGCTCAGGCAGAGCCGCACGACGGGTCTGACCGGCCCGTTGGCGTGGGCCGTCGACTCCACCGAGTCCACACTCGTCATCACGGGGAAGAGCGCCGGGCAGGGACAGGGCCGGGCCTGGACGACCGTGCGTTACTCCCTGCCCACGCTCACACCCGTGGGTCCGCCCATACTGCTGGAGCTGCCCGAGGTCTCGGCTCGCGCCTACCCGGCCGTCCTCGACGACGGCCGCCTGGTCGTGCGCCAGGGCCGGTCGCTGCGGGTGCTCGGAACGACAGGTGCGGAGATACGTGCATGGGAACTGGACGGTGAGGACGAGTCTTCCGCCGAGGGCCTGTTCGCCCGTCCGGGCCGTCCGCAGGTCGTTGTCTCGTCCGGCAGTGGGAACGCCTTTCAGCTCATCGACCTCGACCGTGGGACGATCGGGCCCCCGCGCGGCCCGTACCCCGTCGGCCGAGCGGACACGATCATCTTCGACCCGGACGAACCCGATGTGGCCGTCATCGCCGGCAGTGCCACGACCGACGGTTCACAACCGATCGCCGTGTCGGCCCGCGTAGACACCGGAGAGCCCGTCGGGGAGCCGCAGTACCTGCCCGCCCACGCCGCGCTGGACGGCGCCGGGGCTGCGGCCTTGACCCGGTCCTGGCCGCGTCGGCTGGCCAGTTGGTCGTTCCCCGCCGGCAAGCAACACCCGAAGGTGGTCTCCGGGCAGCATCTCGACCCGCCGACGGTCCTGCTGTCCGACTCCGGGGACCGGCTCGCGGTGCTGAGAATGAACTCGGACGTCAAGGTGCTGCTGGCCGACCCGGAAACCTGGCGCCAGAAACTGTGCAGGCTGACCGAACTCACGCGCGGCGCCGACCCGCCGCGCTTTCCCGACCTTCCCTTCGCCGACCCCTGCTGACGTCCTCTCCCCACCCCCCTGGAGTCACCCCGTGCGACCTCCCACGTCGGGACTGGCGGCCTTACCACTCCTGGCCGTTCTGCTCGTCGGCTGCAGCGGCGACGCCCCAGCTCCCGCGCCGAGCGCACCCCCTGCCCAAGGGGGCTGGTCCCTCGCCCCATCGAGTCCCGCGTCACAGGAAGAGAATGGCCCCGACGGGCCCTTCGACCTGACCGCCGCCAACCAGGCCATTCGCAGGGACGGTTACCAGTCACTCGTCACGAAGGCGGCGCCCGGACCTTTGCGGGCGATCGAGAGCGTGTGCCGGGACAGCGGGACCGGACGCTGTCTGCGGATCTACTTCTTCCTGGACAACCGGATGCTCGGCGCGGTGGACGCGGGCAAGGCAGAGATCGTCTCCCAGGACGGACGCCAGGTCCGGCTGGAGTTCCCGCAGTACAGCCCCGGCGACAGTTACTGCTGCCCGACCGGAGAGCCTCGGTTCCACAGGGCCACGGCGGAGGGAGGGAAGTTGACGATCGATCCGCCGGTGCCCAGCGACGCCAACGGCGAGCAGAACATCTGAACATCCGAGAAGTTGACGAGCTACGAAACGGAGTTCCCATGTCCGACCAGGTGGTGTACCTCACCTTCGGTGAGGGCGGCGTCCTGCCCATCCAAGCGGAAACCGAAGCCGACGCCGCTGTTCCGCCGCCGCGCGAGGAACGCGGTACGAACGGATCCCCGTTCGGTCCCGAGGGGCCGCGGCCCGTCGGGCGAGGTGAACGGGCGAACCAGATCCTGGGCCGTGCCGGATCGTCCATCGAAGAGGCGCTGGACCAGATCCGGGAGTTCGGGGCTCAGTCGCTCACGCGTCTGACCGACCTGCCGCGAAAGCCCGACAAGGTGACGATCGAGGTGGCCATCAAGCTGTCGGCGGAGGCAGGCGTGATGGTGGCCAAGGCTGCGACGGAGGCCAACTTCCGGGTTGCCATGGAATGGGACTCCGCCGCCACCCCACAGGCCGAGCAGTAGATGCCCAGGTGCCGACCGTGCGTGAGCTCGGAGGTCACGGTGCGACGGACCATCTCATCGACCACCGGGCCTCGCTGCCCGCGGTCAACGCCCGACTACGCCGGGCCAGCTGGCCGACACCAGGCGTCACAGCGGACCAGGACGGCCACGAGATGCCCCGGCTGCACGGGACGGTGGGACGAGAGCGACTCGATCGAGGTCCTCGGCCACAGCCGGCCGTACGTCCATGCGGGCAGAGGCCGTGCGTGGCGCCGTGAGGCCACCGGGGACGAGATGGCGGGCGTCCGGCCCGGGCGGTTGTCCCGCCGCTGAAACCCGGCCGCCGTCGGCCGGTCTGCCGACGGCGGTGGCCCCGGAAGAATTCCCGGCGACCGACGGCGGCGGCGCCGTCGCGGTGTCAGGAACCGTCGCAGGGAACCGCGCACCGGTTCAGCCGGCGCACCACGGAACTCGGCATGTGTGGGGTGCCGTTGCTTCCGGACACAGAGCCGCAATCACTGCCTTGCGGATCGCTCGCCAGGTCCGCAGGGAACACGCCAGTTGGACACGTAGTTCGACTGCTTCCCGCTCGCCGCTGTGCTGACCGGGATGTTCGAGGGCCCACTGTTCCGCCAGGAAATCGTACATTTCGGCGGTCGTCAGGCCGCTGTCGGGACAGGTGCGTGCAACGTCCGCCCTGACGATCCGGGCGCTCCGGAGACCCGCACTCCGGTCGACGAGTTCCCTGACCCATGCCAGCCCCTGCTCGTCCGCGTACAGGCCGAACCTCAGAATTCGCGTCCTCATGACGACGTGAATCTACTGATCGTCAGCCTTCGGCAGCAACAGCGTTTAACCTTCATGGCACAGCACAGGAGGCAGGCATTCCGACGCGACGTACGGTTTTGCGCTCGGTGCCGCGGGTGTCGTCACAGCGTGCGTGAGGGATCGGTCAGGGACAGGTCCAGGGAAAGGGCGGCGCAGGCCTCGGCGGCCGTTTCGCGGGCGAGGGTCAGGGCCTCCTCCGCGGTGGTTCCGGTCGCGCGTACCTTCACTGCCCGGTCGTTCGTCGAGGCCAGCGGTCGCACCGGGTCGCCCTCCGCGCGCAGGGCGGTGACCTGGACGTGTTCGCCGCTGGGGAGGTCCGCGCCGGTGAAGGTGGTCGCCTCGCGAGCCGCCCCGAACCACACAGCCTGGTAGGGGCGTCGGGGCGCGTGGGTCCGGAGGGCGGAGAGCGCCTCGTCGAGGACGTTCCGGCCGAGGGCCTGGTCCGGCTGGACCGTGTCCAGATCGACGCCGGTCGCGGCATGCACCATGAGCCAGATGTCGTCACCGCCCACCCGGGCGTGCGTCTCGATCGGGACCGGTCCTCCCGGGCCCAGGATCACCTCGGTGTGGCTCGGCCCGTACGTCAGGCCCACCGCGTCCAGGACGTCCTCGGCGCACCGGGACACGGCGGCCGCCTCGTCCTCGGAGAGGGGGGCCGGCATGACATGGCCGAGCTCGACCAGGGTGGCGGGATCCGAGTACTTGCGCGTGATGGCCAGCACGAGATGCCGGCCGTTCTCCGAGAGCGCCTCGACGCTGTACTGCGGCCCCGTCATGAACTTTTCGACCAGCACGTCCTGGCCGTGTCCGGACGCCTCGTGGTGGGCGGCGGCGATCTCCTTCTCGTCGCCGACCATGACCGCCCCCGCGCTGCCGGTACCGGACACCGGCTTGAAGACGCAGGGCAGTCCGATCCCCAGGGCGGCGGCGCGCGCCTCGTCGAGGCCGGTGGCGAGCCGGAACGGCACCGGGTACAGGCCCCGTTCGTCGAGCGCCCGGCGCATCAGCGCCTTGTCGGCCACCCGCTCCATGGTCGTCGGCGCGTGGAAGGGTATGCCGATGGCCGACATCGCCACGGCCGCCTCGTACGCCAAGTGGTCGACCAGGGCCAGGGCATGAGTCAGCGGCACCGCGGCGTGCACGGCCCGTACGGCTTCGGTCCACGCCGTCGCGTCGGCGTCGTCGGCCAGGGCGACAACTGCGTGGGCGTGCTCGACGCCGTCGCAGGCCGCCAGCCGCGACCGGGGGACGAACAGGGTGATCCGGACGCCGTCGCCGAGTGTCTTGAGGGCCCGGTCGGGGATGTCGAAGAGGTCACCGAAGACGGCGAGGTGGTGTTCGGTGTTCGCGGGGGGCGGAGGGGCTGCGGACATCATCGGTCTCCCGGCTGCTCTTCGGTGGGGTCGGTGCGGGTGCCGACCACCGTGGGTGCGGTACCCGGTGACGAGTCGGCTCCCGTCTGCCGTGCCGTCCTGCGCCGCTGGATCAGCTCGAACAGGTCCTGGCACTCCTGGGCGCCCTCGGCGGCGTACGGGCCTAGTTGCTCCGCCGCCGACGCGAGGGCGGCGTGGAAGCCGGCGGCCCGGTCCGCATCGACGAGCGAGTCGAGTCCCTGGAGCGAGGACATCAGTTCCTTGCGGCGGGCGCTGCCCTCCGCGTTGGCGCGCTGGATGTCCCAGTAGATCTCGGGCGGGGCCGCCAGGATGCGACAGGCCAGCGCCGCCAGGGTGCGGGCCGGGGGCGGTGCGATCCGCATCAGGGCGGCCACGTCCACCGGCGCGGCCAGGAGCGCGTCCACGAACGAGAGGATCGCAGCATGCGGCAGCGCCTGGAGCACGGACATCGCCGCGTCATGGCCGGCCGGGTCCATGACGGAGACCGTCATGGACCCGGCTCCGAGACGCGCCGACAGCCGGCTGACATGCGGGTCCGCGCCGGACGCGGACTCCGGGGCTATCACCACCACCGACTGGCCCCTGGACGGCAGAGTGGGCGAGAACATCGGGTTGACGCCACGCAGCCGTGGGCGGAACCCGAGTTCCGACGCGGCCTCGAACAGCGGCAGCTGGACCGAACAGGTCGACACGATCACCGCCTCGGGGCGGGCCGACTCCGCCAGCCACGGCAGGCACGCCGCGGCGACGTCCTCGGGCAGGGCGAGCACCACCTCGTCGGCGGCGGCGACGGCCGAGCGCAGGCCCGCCGAGGGTATGCGCACGTCTTCGTCGTGGTCCGTGCCGGCGGAGAGGCCGGCGGTGGTCACGGTGTCCCCGGCACCGGTCAGATGGGTGCGGTACCAGCGGCCCACCGTGCCGGCCGCGCCCAGCAGCACGATCCGCCGGTGGGCCGCCGCAGGTCCTGCGGTCGTGTCGCTCATGCCTCGCCCTCCCGTTGCCGGCCGCGCCGCCCGGAACGGGGCACGCCCGGCTCGGCCAGGGTCTGTACCCGCGCCGCCGCGGTCTCGCCCTGCACCACCCTAGGCGCGGTCATCGCCGTCCTCCTCGCTCCAGAAGAACGGGGCCTTGGCACGGGCCGTGATCCGTGGTGCCGTCCCGGCATCGACCGTGAGGCCGGCGAAGACCGCCGATCCGACGACCTTGCGGAGGGTCTGGTGCCGGCCGAGGGCGGTCCGTACCGCCTCGTCCGTCAGGCCGTGCAGGGCGGCGCCGCGCAGGGTCAGCCGCAGCAGTCCCCGCTCCGAGCCGTACGCGACCTGGTAGCGGGCGTCCGGCGGCAGGCCGAGCGCGGTGTCGAACATGGAGCGGGTGACCACGGTGCCGATCAGGTTGGCCGACACGTCGTCGCGGGCCCCGATGCGCAGCACCTGGGCCGTCGAGCCGCAAGGGCATGCGGAAGGCCGGAGGCTGGCACGGTCGCCGACGAGATAGCGCACCAGCGCGGTGCCGGTGTCGGCCAGCACGGTGACCGCGAGCATGCCGGGGACACCGTCCGGCAGCCGCCGGCCGTCGTCGTCCACGACCTCGGCGATCACGAGGTCCTCGTGCACATGGTGGTCGGCGCCGCTGAGATGGCTGCACTGGTACCCGATGGGCCCGGTCTCGGTGGTGCTGTACGCGAAGGAGCGCACGGCGCAGCCGGCCGCGGCGAGCGCTTCGGCGGCCGGCGAGGCCATGCGCTCGCCCAGGTAGTACAGCGTGCGCAGCTTCTGCATCTCCGCAGGGATCTCGGTCAGCATGCGCTCGACGTATCCCGGCAGAGCGACCATCGCGCCGACGTCGAGATCGGTGATCAGCTCGGCGAGATGGTGCGCGGGCATGGACGTCCCGGCCGGGAGCACGGCCGCGCCGCGGCGGGAGAGCACCGCATCGGCGAAGCCGAAGCCCCCGAACAGGTCGCCCGGAGCAAGCGAGTTGAGGACGAAGGGGTTGGTGCCCAGTCCGTCGAGGCACAGGCCGCGCGCGCCGATCGCCTCGACCCGCTCGTTGAAGGGGCGGTCGTGCAGCAGGGTCCGTACCCGGCCCGACGAGCCGCTCGAACGCAGCACCAGGCGGATGTCCCCCTCGGTGATGCGGTTCGGAGTGCCGGGATCCATGCTCCACTCGGCGAGCCGGTCGCGGCTGGTGAGGGGGACCTGCGGCAGGCCCTCGGGGGTCAGGGAGCCCTCGTACGGATGCAGCGCCGTACAGGTGCGTGAGCGGCGCACGGCGTCGCGCATGAGCGCCAGGTTCTCCGCCTGGACGGTCAGCAGCTCGGGCCGTGGCAGTGTGAGATCCGCGAGGAGCCTCACTGTTCCTCCATCCGTAGGGTGATGGTCCGGCAGGCCCCCTCGGCGGCCGCGGTGGCCGCGGCGGTGGTGGAGCCCACGGCGACGATCTCGCCGAGCCGCTCCCAACTCGCCGTCGCCGGGCGCACCGTGTCGCCGGGGCTCGTCCAGATGCGCACGCTGTGCACGCCCGGCAGCGCGACGGCCTCCGCCACGCCCTCGACCGCGGTGACCCGGCCGGTGCGGTCCGCCAGCAGGTATCGCTTGACGGCCGCGGCTCCGAGCGGTGGTACGGCGGGTGGCAGCGGCACACCGCAGGCGTGGGCGAGCATGTCGGCCTCCACGTCCCGCCCGGTGACCAGGGCGAGGAGGGCGGGGATCTCGTCGCCTCCGGTACGGGCATGGGACTCGACGAGGTGGATGCCCGCCTCGCCGACGATGACCTCGGTGTGGGCGGGCCCCTCGCGCAGACCGACGTGGTCGAGGAAGGCGACGACACGGTCGACGACGGCCCGGTGCCGCTCCGCGTCGAGTCCGGCGGGGACGAGGTGGCCGGTCTCGACGAACGAGCCTCCCACGAGTTTGCGTACCACCGCCCGCACCTCGTGGCTTCCGCCGACGCTGAACGTCTCGACGCTGAACTCTTCGCCGGGGGCGAAGGGTTCGACGAGGTAGCCGGTCACGGGCAGCACCTCGTGGTAGTGGTGGTCGTTGCGCAGGGTGCTCTTCACCCGCTGCCACGCGGCGTCGAGTCCGTCCGGGCCGTCGACCTTGAGCACCCCCAGGCTGGCGGAGCCGTCGACGGGTTTCAGGATCAGCGGCCACCCGGCGGTCTCCGCGACCCCGAGGGCGTCCTCCGGGCTGTTCAGCCGGGCCCAGGGGGTGCGCAGCGAGGGGTCCTTGTCGAGCACCTCGTGGGTTCGGGCCTTGTCGCGCAGCAGCGCGGCGACCCCGGTTCCGGGGGCGACCAGCCCCAGGTCGAGGGCGACCGCTTCGGCGGCCGTGCAGGCGGGTTCGTGATTGCTGCACACCCCGGCGAAGCCGAACTCCTCGTGCAGTGTGCGGGCGACGGCCAGTACGGCGGGCACATCGAGCAGATCGACGCCGACCGAGCGCAGGCACAGCGGGTCCAGCGAGGGGTCGGCCATGGTGGGCGCCTGGAGGTGCACCACGTCGAGGCCGAGGCCCAGGGCCTTGTCGACGACCCGGCGGCTGCCGCTGAGCAGCAGGAGCACGGGGCGGGGCGGGGACGGTGTCACAGGGCGTTCTCCCTTGTCAGCGGGGAGCGTCGGGCCAGGGCGACGCAGTAGGGCATGGCCAGGGCCGCGACGAGGAAGAGCGCACCGAGCACCAGCCACCCCCAGGAGCCGTGGGACAGCAGGAGCCAGGTGAGGGCGAGCGGACCGATCGCCTCGGCGATGGTGGAGCCCATGCCGAAGAAGCCCTGGTATTCGCCGTACCTGCCGTCGGGTACGAGCCGGAAGCTGATCTCGTTCATGCTGGAGCTCTGCCGCATCTCCCCGAAGGTGAGGACCGAGACCGCCAGCACGAGCAGTCCCGCCGCCCCCCAGGGCGACGAGGGCAGCCCGGACAGGGAATACAGCGCCATTCCCGCGAACAGCAGCAGTCCGCCGGTACGCAGGCTGCGCAGGCCGGCGTCGATGCTGGTCACGGTCTGCGACACCCGGTACTGCAGGACCACCACCAGAGCGGTGTTGATGACGAAGACGGCGGCGATGCTCCAGTCGGGAGCCTGTGTCTCCCGGACGATCCACAGCGGCAGGGCCACGTCGATCAGGGGCACATGGAGCGTCAGGAGCAGGTTGACGACGCCGACGGCGACGTAGCCCCGGTCGCGGAACACCTGGAGCGGCGAGCCCTTGACTGCGGTCGCCGTGCCGCCCGCCGGGGAGCCCGGCGCGGTGCGCAGCGTCGCCGGGACCTTGAGCAGCAGCACGGCGGCGAGGAAGAAAGTCGCCGCGTCCAGTGCGAACGCCACCCGGTACGCGGTGCCGGTGTCCACGGCGATGACGAGCGCGCCCAGCATCGCGCCCACCGCCAGACCCGCGTTGGCGGTCGAGATCAGTACCGCCCGCACCCTGGTGACCTGCTCGGCGGGGAACGAGCGGGACACCAGGGCGGAGCGGGCGGACTGGGTGCCCTGCGTGGAGACCGCCAGCAGACAGGCCCCCACGAAGAACAGCGGCACGTTCGAGGTCACGAGGTACAGGCAGACCGACAGACCGGCCACGGCGAGCAGGGTGGTGGCCACGTTCCGGGACTCGAACCGGTCGGCGAGATGGCCGACCGGCACGCTGAGCACCATGGCCAGCAGCCAGGACGCGGTGAGCGCGGCACCGTAGGCGACCGCGTCCAGTCCGACCACCCGGGTGAAGTACAGCGCCGCGCAGACATAGAACAGACCGTCGCCGAGATGGGTGACGAAGTGGGACACGGCGATGGGACGTACCAGTGGCCCCAGCCCCGGGCGGGGCGCAGCAGGCCGATCCGCCGCGGCAGGCGGAGTGGATTGCTCAGTCACGGCCGTCGAGCTCCTGACCGCCGCTGTAGTGGCCGCTCTCCTCCAGCGTGTTCGCGAGCAGGGCCAGGTCCTCCTCGCTGTGCAGTGCGGAGAGGGCGAAGCGCAGCAGGGACTGGCCCTGTGCCACCGTGGGGTAGAAGGCGGGGAGCATGATCACGCCACGCTCCTTGAGCCGTCGTACGGCACGCAGCCCCTCCTCCTCGGTGCCGAACACCGCGCCGCGCACCGGGGTGCGGAGCCCCGCGTTGGACAGCTTCCCGCCGGTCAGTTCGTCGAGCCGGGCGGCGTTCGCCCACAGCCCCGCCTGGAGTCCGGTGATCTCGGGGGAGAGGTGGATACGGGCCGCCGCGACGTTGGCCGCCATCATCGGCACCATCACCGAGTGGCCGAAGACCAGCGGATTGGCGAGCTTCCTGACGACGGCGACGTCCTCGCCGGACGCGACGAGGAGGAAGCCGCCCGAGCCGCCGAAGCCCTTGGACAGGGAGCCGGCCAGGACGACGTTGTGGGGGAGCTTGCCCCCCAGCGCGTCGAAGGCGTAACCGCAGCCCGCGGCACCGTCGATGGAGATGCCGTGGGCGTCGTCGACGTAGAGGTAGCCGCCGGCGGAAGCCGCCCGCCGGGCCAGCTCGTGCACGGGGACGAGGCCGTTCATCGAACCGACACCGTCCACCAGGAAGACCGGGGTGCGGCCCTTTGCGGTGGCCCGCTGGAGCGACTCGTCCACCGAGGCGGGATCCTCCGAGCGGAACCGGTCGACCGGCCCGAACTGCGCGAAGATTCCCCGCAGTACCTGCATCGAGGCATGAGCGGTGCGGTCCACGAACAGATGGGGTCCGCCCTGTACGGGATAGCTGGGCAGCGACCCCGAGGCCAGGAGCGGCAGCACGCCGAGATGGACGTTGCTGGTGGAGGTGAACACACAGGGACAGGTGCCCGGATAGATGCGGGCCAGCAGCTCCTCCAGCTCGGGGAGGTAGGAGGGCCGCATCCGGTTGCGCGAGGACGACAGGTGCACACCGAAGCGGCCGACGGCCTCGACCACGGCCTGCCCCAGCGCGGGGTGGGACTCCAGACCGAGGTAGGAGCACGACACGAACTCCGTGGCCGTCGTGCCGTCCTGGAGGGTGACCCGCTTGCGGTCGCGGGAAACCACGGTGTGCCCGGTCAGCCCCTCGGCGAAGCACTGGTCCAGGGCCGATGACGTGCGGTCCCTGCGGGTGGTCAGCCAGTTCTGCGGTGTCCGGTCCGCGCTCACCCGGTACCTCCGTGGTCGGTGCGGCGGGCGACGGTGATCCGCGGCTCGCCGGCGGTGTCGGTGAAGGTGGTGATCTCCTCGAAGGAGTCACCGCGCAGGAGCTCGCGCACCTGCTCGGGCTGAGCCCGGTCGTGTTCGAGCGCCAGATGCCCGCCCGGACGCAGCGCCGCGGCGGCGAGGACCACGATCCGGCGGATCAGGTCGAGGCCGTCGGCACCGCTGTAGACGGCGGCCCGGGGCTGGTGCTCGGACCATTCGGGCAGCAGCCGCACATCGGGGGAGACGTATGGCGGGTTCGCCATGACGAGATCGGTCGTACCGAGGTACGCGTCGAGGCAGCCCGGCTCCGTGAGGTCGGCGGCGTGCACGGAGACCCTGCCCAGCACGGCCTGGTGGCGCGCCGTGTTGCGGTTCAGGTACTGCAGACAGGTGTCGTCGAGCTCCACGCACGTCACTGCCGCGTCGGGGCGGCGCCGCGACAGGGCGAGGCCGAGTGCCCCGACGCCGGAGCACAGGTCGAGCGCGGTGCCCTCGTACGGCAGGGTCTTCTCGTCGGCCGCCCAGGCCACCAGTGCGGTGCTCTCGTGCCGGGGCACGAACACGCCGCTGCCGACGACGAGTTCCAGTCCGTCGAACGACGCCGAACCGATGATGTGGCCGAGCGGAATACGTCGGCAGCGTTCCGCGACGGCGGCCTCGAAGCGGGCCGTCGCCGTGGGCGTCCCCGGGGCGAGAAAGCGTTCCTGTAATGCGTCCAGGTCGCCCTCGACGTCCCACACCCCTGCGTCGGTCAGGCGGGTGCGGGCCGCTTCGCGGGCCGATCGTGTCAGCTCCTGTGTCATGAGGCCCACGCCCCGTAGTAGCGCGTGAGGGACGCGCGGATGCCGTCGGTCATGGCGGCGACCAGCTCGGCGGGGGGAGTGAACGAGGGGTGCAGCTCCTCCACCAGGGCACCGTAGAACCGGCGCAGGTGCCGCTCGATGCGCGGCGGCCACTCGGGCGCGACGTTCCACCGGTACTCGTAGCCGGTGGCCATCATGTGCTCGACCGTCGTCGTCACGACCTGCTCCCGGGTCCCGCCGGCCAGCGGAGCGCGGACCGGCGAGAAGGACGACAGGAAGTCGTACTCGCTGGTGCCGCCCTCGATGAGCGTGGCGATGTGCCGGGCCAGCAGCGGCGACTGGTGCAGTCCGTCGCGGTAGGTGCCGGTGGCCAGCCACAGGCCCTCCGCTCCGGCAGCGCCGATCAGGGGGAAGCCGTCGGCGGGCACGGGCCGGTTGCCGACCTGCACGGACAGCAGCAAGGACTCGGAGAGGCTGGTGTGCAGCTGGTCCACGGCGCAGCCGAGCAGGAACTGGAGGTCTCCCACGGCGGCGAAGCGGCGCGGCTGCTCGGAGATGATGTTGGTGGCCCCGAGGTAGAGCACCCCGTCGGCGCGCGGCACGGCGTGCAGGCCGCAGGCGAAGGCCCGGTTGGGGGTGCGTACCACGGACGAGGGCAGCGCGCGGTCCTCGGTCTCCACCAGCGCGGAGACCCCGTAGCCGCTCACCATGGGAGGCATCTTGGCGCGCGCCTCGGCCACCTCGTCCAGCAATGTGAGGGACTTGGCTCCGGCGGCCACGACGACGTGGTCGGCGGGCAGAACCTCCCCGCCCACCAGCTCGACACCGGTCGCGCGACCGTTCGCCACCCGGACACCCAGTGCCTCGGCATCGACGATCTTGCCGCCCGCCTTCACCAGCGCCTGGTCGAGCTTGACCAGCAACCGGTGCGAGTCCACGGCGCGTTCACCCGGGATGAACATGCCGCGAAGCGAACGGGAGAGGTCGTTGGGCGCCAGCCAGTCCAGTTCCTCGGGGTCGACGGTCTCGTACGGCTCCTCGTACTCCCGCAGCGTCGCCTCGATGGCGCGGTAGTTGCCGGAGTCGACCGGGGCCGAGCCCATCGTGTTGAGCAGGACGAACGTCCCGTCGGCGCTGAAGAGGGTGCGGGAGTCGCCCGAGTCCTGGCTCAGGCGCTCGTCCCACTCGTTCCAGTAGCGGCGGGCCCGGTGGTCCATGTCGAGCTTGGCACGCCCGTGGTCACTGGCCAGCAGCGAGGTGGTGACCTCGCCGAAGCAGCCGAGCATCGCGCCGGCGGCGAGGGAGGCGGCGTACGGACGGTTCTCCCGGCCCACGCGCGTGACGTGGAAACCGCGGCTGCTCAGCTCGTAAGCGATCGAGGCGCCGACCGCCCCGTTGCCGACGACGACGGCGGTCTGCTGTGGCCCTGCGTGCATGATTCTCCTCGTGTCTTCGGGCAGGGCATGGCGCCGCTCGGGCGCGTGCTCCAACCGTGAGAAAGGGACGTATGCGGATGTCGTAGTGCCTGGAACGGTCACTCCGGCCGGGCCGCCCGGGACGAAGGCGGCCGACAAGACGGAGGGCATTGCGCCGTAGCGGGGGACAGGGATCGCGGGGCGGGGGAGGGCCGGCGCGGCACCGGGGCGGCGAGCCTTGCCGACCCCGTTCGCCGGGGCGGCCTGCGGTCGCGGGTGACCGCGGCCGCCCGCTGTTTCACCGCGTGCACGCCGCCTGCCACCGGGGCGTGAAGTGCGGTGGGAGAGCACATCGTTGTGCGACCGGACGGCGGCCCGGGTACTGCCGTGCCGCTTGTCCGTCTGTTCGGAGCCGTATGAGGGTGATCGGTGAGAAGTGGGCGGTGGAGTGCTGTGAGCCCCACACACGCCCAGGACTGACACATCGTCCACGCCGCCGCATCACACAGCGTCCCCCGCTTGCAGATGCCCCTGGTCAGGTAGCGCAGTGGAGTCTAAGTTGCTGATGTTGGCACGTCAATCATGGATTTTCCGAGGAAGCCGGATGAGTATGAATGCGACTGTCTTCTCAGAGCCGTTGAAAACGGATCGGCTGGTTCTCCGGCTGTTCGCGGAGAATGATCTGGACGACATGTACGCGTATCAAGGTCTGCCCGAGGTGGCCAGGTACCTCTACCGGCCGCCGCGTGATCGCGCGCGCTGCGCGGAGGTCATCGGACGCATCGGGCAGGGCACCCACTGGAAGGAGGACGGCGACAGCCTCACGCTGGCGGTCTGCCGTCACGACACTCCCGGGGTGATCGGCGAGGTGATGGTCTCGCTGTCGAGCGCGTACGCCGGGCAGGCCGAGATCGGATGGGTCTTCCACCCGGACCACGGGGGCCGGGGGTATGCCACCGAGGCCGCGCTCGCCCTGCGTGACCTGGCCTTTCAACAGCTTTCCGTGCACCGCCTGTTCGCTCGCATCGACGCGGACAACACGGCCTCCGTGCGGATCTGCGAGCGGCTTTCGATGCGCCGGGAGGCCCACTTGATCGAGAACGACCGCGACGACCGGGGCTGGGGCAGCGAGTACGTCTACGCGATCCTCGCCCGGGAGATCGAACCTGCGGGGACCGACTAGGCCGACGACGGCCGCACCCTCCGGCGCCGGAGGGTGCGGCCGCGATTTTCGGACAGATTTAAGGCTGATTTTCTCCGTGATGACTATCGGACTCACTGTGTCCGGAATAGCGCTTTCTTTATTCCGGTTCAGGTGGGAACGAATCCAGGCCGGGACTTGCTGAGGCCGTGCGCTTTCGCCGGAACGGATGCGGGCAGACGGCCTCCTGCATTCCGGATGGGTCATGTTCCGTTGTGATCACGTTGGTTCACCTGTCCGATTCCGGACCCGTACGGGCATCTTCCCCGGCCTACCGTTCACCGGCACCCTCGACCGAGGGCGCCGGGTCGAGTGGTGGGACGGGGAAACGTTGATCAGCTACAGCGCGACCGCCGACGATGTCGCGAAGGTGCGGTTCTCGATGTCTCCGCTGGGGGAGACCGTCTACAGCTTCCGGACGCTGGCTTCTCCCTCGCGCAGAAGCCAGCACCAGCCCTGGGTGGACGACATCCTCGGCAGACTGAAGGGGGTGGACCTGCGCCCTCTGCGGGCCGTGATCCCGGCGACCGGCTACGTACCGGACTTCCTCACGCCGGCGCCGAGCGGGGCACCGGCGAGCGTGGAGACCGAACTGGAGGTGGTGCGTGCCACCGAACCCGCCCACTTCGTCGACGAGGTGGCCTGGATGCTGGGGGACACCGGAACACCGTCCGCCTGGCGCCGGGAGGCGGCGCCACTGCACCGGAGGATGCTGGACGAGCCCGAGAAGGCCATCGAACAGATCACGCAACTGCTGCGGATCTACTGGAAACTGGCCCTTGAGCCGTACTGGCAGAGGCTGTACGGCGGGCTCGTGTCCGACGTGCGTTCCCGGATGCGGCTGATGGAGAACTCGGGGGCGGCTTCCGTCTTCTCCGCCCTCAACGAGAGGATCGGGTGGCGCGACGACCGCCTCACGGTGCGCAGCACCTACAACTTCGAGGAGACCCTCGGCGGCAAGGGCATCGTCCTCGTGCCGAGCGTCTTCTGCGGCCCGGATGTGCTCACCATGCTGCCACCGCTCCAGTCGATGATCGTGTACCCGAGACCCGGGGCCGCGGACATCTGGCACCACGACGGGCAGGACCGCCGCAGCTCGCTCGCGGCGCTCCTCGGCGGTGTCCGGGCCGCCGTGCTGGAGGCGCTCGTCATGCCGTCCTCCACCGGCGAGCTGGCCGCTCAGGTCGACGTCACCCCCGGAGCCATCAGCCAGCACGTCTCGGTTCTGCGCGGCTGCGATCTGGTGACGAGTCACCGGTCGGGACAGCGGGTCATCCACTCGCTCACGGAGACCGGTGAGGCCCTTGTCCGGGGTGCCGTGAGCACGGGTGCCCGCAGCCTGTGATCGGGCGCGAAGCCGCGCCAAGTCCCCTGCACGCAGACCCTTTTAGCCACAGCTAAAAGGTTTGGGTGGCCTCTCCGGCGTGTGTTTTGCTCTAGTCGCCACGCCGACAGGCCGCAGGAAAGAGCGCCGTGCGACCTGTCGCCACGAGTTCCCGCACATCCCTGCCACCCACTCGGAGGGAGCATCCCGCCACCGCGACCTCGTCCGAAGGCAACCACACGCAGAGCGCCGCTGCCGCGGGCAACGGCATGCTCGGCCTGTCACCGATCTCACCCCGACCCGGCCGTACTGGGCCGTGCGCATCACCGCACGGGGTGGGTCCCATTCGAAGAACGCGCCCTGGTCGGCACCCCTGTCCGCAGCCACGCTCGCCCATCCGTCCCTCATCGCTGACGTCCTGCGCGACCTACGCGGCCGGTCCCTTCCCGGCCGGTGCCCCGAGCTGTCCGAACGGCCCGGAGGATCACCACGGCCAAGGGAGAACCGCCCCCGTTGCACCACGACATTCAGAAAGGCAGTGGCATGACGACGACCTCGAATGCTGAAGTCGCTCTGGCGGGTCTGCGCGCCGAACTAGACCTCGTCGACGTGACGTTGCTCGACACCCTGAAGAGCCGGATCGACCTGTGTGTACGTATCGCCGAGCACAAGCGGGAGCACGGGGTCCCGATGATGCAGCCGCACCGGATCGGCGTCGTGCAGGAGCGCGCCGCCCGCTACGGAGCCGAGCACGGAATCGACGGGACGTTCCTGCGGCGGCTGTACGACCTGATCATCGAGGAGACCTGCCGGGTCGAGGATCTGGTGATCGACGCGCCCGGTACCGACGGACGCCGGCCGGGCCGGGACACGGCGTCATGAACCATTCCGTCCGCACCCTCCTTGTCGACAACTACGACTCGTTCACCTACAACCTCTACCAACTCCTCGGCGAAGTGAACGGGCAGCCGCCCGTCGTCGTCCGCAACGACATCGACTGGTCCGCACTGCACCTGGGCGACTACGACAACATCGTGGTCTCGCCCGGCCCCGGACGCCCCGACCGGGAGCGTGACTTCGGCGTCGGCACCCGTGCGATCCGCGACTCCGGACTGCCCGTCCTCGGTGTCTGTCTCGGCCACCAGGGCATGGCTGCCCTGTTCGGGGGCACCGTCGGCCACGCCCCCGAGCCGATGCACGGACGACTGTCCCGGATCCGGCACAATGGCGAGGATCTGTTCGCCGGGCTGCCCTCACCGTTCTCCGTGGTCCGCTACCACTCCCTCACGGTCACCGGACTCCCCGACGAACTGGAGGGCGTCGCCTGGACCGAGGACGGCATCCTCATGGGGCTCCGCCACCGCACCCGCCCCCTGTGGGGAGTCCAGTTCCATCCCGAGTCCATAGCGAGCGAGTACGGCCGCGAACTGCTCGCCAACTTCCGGGACCTGACCCTGGCGCGCGCGGGGACCGGGACGCCGACCGCGTCCCCGTACCGGCTGCACGTGCGCGAACTGGAGCAGCTGCCCGACACGGAGGCCGTGTACACCGAGCTGTTCGCCGGCCGGCCGCACAGCTTCTGGCTCGACAGCGGCTCCCACGCCGACGGGAACGCCCGCTTCTCCTTCCTCGGCGACGGCAGCGGACCACTCGCCGAGTACGTCACCTACCGCGTCAGCACCCGCACGGTGAGAATCGAGCGGACGGGCCGCCCCGACGAGCACGTGGCGAGCGACTTCTTCGACTACCTCGACGGAGAGCTGCGGCGGCGCGCGCTGCCGCCCGACACCCGGCTGCCGTTCTCCTTCAACCTCGGGTACGTCGGCTATCTCGGCTACGAACTCAAGGCCCAGGCAGGGGCGAGCGCCGCGCACACCGCGCCCACCCCGGATGCGGCGCTGCTCTTCGCCGACCGCGCCGTCGTCGTCGACCACACCGGGCGCCGTACGTACCTGATGTGTCTCGGCCACGGGCCCGAGGACCAGGAGGCGGCCAAGTGGCTCGACACCACGGCCTCCCGGCTCGCTCTGCTCCCCGCCCAGGCCGGCCAGGAGCGCCCACCGCTCACCGAGGCGCCGGCGCAGACCGGCGGCTCGCTCGTGCAGCGGCACGACGAGCAGGGGTACCTGGCGCGGATCGGGCAGTGCCTGGAGAAGATCCGCGACGGGGAGTCGTACGAGATCTGCCTGACCAACATGGTCTCCACACCCGCCGTGATCGACCCGCTGGGCACCTACCGGCGGATGCGGGACATCAGCCCCGTCCCCTACGGCGCACTGCTCGACTTCCCGGGCGTGGCCGTGCTCAGCGCCTCCCCGGAACGGTTCCTGACCATCGGTACGGACCGGGTCGCGGAGTCCAAGCCGATCAAGGGCACCCGGCCGCGCGGCGCCACCCCCGAACAGGACCGGGCGCTCCGTGAGGACCTACTGGCCAGCGAGAAGGACCGCGCCGAGAACCTGATGATCGTGGACCTGCTCCGCAACGACCTCAACACCGTGTGCGAGGTCGGATCGGTGCACGTTCCCAAGCTGTTCGACGTCGAGACGTACCCACCGGTGCATCAGCTCGTGAGCACTGTCCGGGGCACACTGCGGGCGGGTGTCTCCGCGGTGGACTGCGTCCGTGCCTCGTTCCCCGGCGGCTCGATGACCGGCGCGCCCAAGCTGCGCACCATGGAGATCATCGACCGGCTCGAAGGCGGAGCACGCGGGGTGTACTCGGGTGCCCTGGGCTGGTTCTCGCTGGGCGGCGCCGCGGATCTCAGCATCGTCATCCGAACGATTGTCGCCACCGGCCGGGGCACGTCGTTCGGCGTCGGCGGAGCGGTGATCGCGCTGTCCGATCCGGCCGCGGAGTTCGAGGAGACCCTGGTCAAGTCGCGAACCATGGTCGCGGCCCTCGCGTCCGGGGGGCTATTACCGGGCGAGGCGGTGGACGCGTGAGCCCGGCGCTGGAGGTGCCGCCGGACCTCACCGAGGCCGTGGGGGAGCCGGAGATCCGCGCGCTCCTCTCCGACCTGGACGGGAAGATCGTCTCGATGGTGCTGCGCAGGGTGGAACTCGCCCGGTACGACCAGTCGTTGCGGCGGCTGTCGGGCATGCCCGTCTCGGAGCTCGCCTGGGAGAACGGAGTGCTGGAGCGGTACGGCGACGAGCTCGGCCGCAAGGGGGTCGACATCGGGCGGGCGGTGCTCGCGCTCTCAAGACTCCGGGCGGAGCACCGGCCGGCACGACAGGGGGCGCCGGAACCGGAGTGAGAACGCGCGGGGCCTGTCCGGCCCTGATCCGCCGGACAGGCCCTGGCCGGACATCCGGAAGTGTCCTCGGGACGGATCTCCCTCGGGTACTCCCGGATGCTCTGCCGGGCGAATGGCAGAAAGAATTCAGAGACCCATGATTTCCGGGTGATCGGCCAGCTTGGCGAAATGTTCGGCCGGGTTGGATATCATTTTTCGCTGGTCCAGGTCGATGAGTCCCGCGATGCTCGAAAGATCGCAGGCGAGGACACCGTCGGCCCGGCGGATTTCCTGTTCGACGCGGAATGTCTTTCCTGCGCCCCAGATCCACTGGCACGTCACGTCGACTTCGTCTCCGCCGCGCAGTTCGCGATGGAAACGCATGGTGTTCTCCAGGACTGCGGGGCCTATTCGCGTGGAGATCAGCTTGGCCTGCGAGATGCCGGCCGCGCGCAGGCTCTCCCAGCGCAGATGCTCGCAATATTGCAGGTAGACAGCCTGATTGAGGTGTCCCTGCGTGTCGAGTTCGTAGCCCCGTACGGTGATTCGCAAGTGGAATGGTTCCGTCATGTACAGTCGACCTCCTTTATTGATTAGCTAAATCAATACCGCATGCAACCGAGGCGGACAACCCCGTTCCGGATTCACGATTACTGTGTGACGTGGGCCACATTGCCTGTTCTGCTTGACCCGTCGAGTGATTGTGGTGATAGCTTCATGAGCATGCCTTGCTCGGTGATCGATTTAGAAAAGATTCACTCGCGGCTAGTAATCCTTCTCGTCGTTCCGTCGAATGAAGGGCAATTCTGATGGCGGATATTGTTTCCGCTCTTCTGGAAGTGGCCCGCTCCTGCCCCGAAAATCGCGCCGTCGAATACGGCGGGCACGGAATCAGTTATGCGGAGTTGGTGCGCAAGGTCCGTGCGACGGCCCGGGAGCTGGGGCCCGCCCCCGGGCCCGTGGGCGTCCTGACGGACCGCTCCCCGGCCACCGTCGTCGCCCTTCTCGGTGTCCTGGCCGCGGGCGGGACCTACTGCCCGGTGGACCCGGCCTTCCCGGCCGCACGACAGCGGGCGCTCCTCGAAGCCGCCGGCTGCGCCAAGGTACTCGTCGCCCGGCCGGGCACCCCGGTCCCGGAGGGATGGGAGCCCGTCGAACTGCCCGGTCTCCTCTCCTTGCCGGACGAGGAGCACCCCGGGCCGCCCGCCCCGGAGGCGGCGGACGCACAAGCGCCCGCGTACACGCTCTTCACCTCCGGATCCACCGGCCGGCCCAAGCCCGTCCTCACCCCGCGGGGGGCCATCGCCGCCTCGGTCGCCTCGCTTCGTGAACTCTTCGCACTCACCCCGGCGGACCGGGTCCTGCAGTTCGCCTCGCTGAACTGGGACACCTGCCTGGAGGAGATACTCCCCGCACTCACGACGGGCGCCACCCTCGTCTTCCACGACGAGGCGTACACCGGCTCGATACCCAGGCTGCTCAGGGCCGTCGACGCGGCCGGTGTCACCCTGCTCGACCTGCCGACCGCCTTCTGGCACGAACTCGTCCGCCATCTCGCCCAGAGCGAGGAGCAACTGCCCGACAGCGTGCGGACGGTGGTCATCGGCGGCGAGGCCGCCGGCCCGGCCCGGCTCGCCGAGTGGCGCGCCCTCGCCACCGACCGGGTCCGGCTGATCAACACCTACGGCTGCACCGAGACCACCCTGATCACCCACGCGGTGGACCTGCACGGACCCGGGGCCCCCGGCCCCGGTGCCTGGTGGGGCGAGCACGGCGTCCCCATCGGCAAGCCGCTGCCGCACGTCACCGAAGCCATCGGCCCGGACGGTGAACTCAGCATCGCGGGACCGGCGTTGGCGACGGGTTACCGAAACCTTCCGGAGGTCACCGCCGAACGCTTCGTGCTCCGCGAAGGCCCCCACGGACCCGTCCGCTGGTTCCGTACCGGCGACCGGGTCTCCCGGCGGCCGGACGGCCACCTGGTCCACGAGGGCCGCCTCGACGCCGAGATCAAGGTGCGGGGCATCCGTGTCGACCCCGGCGAGATCGAGACCCACCTCAGCGCCCACCCGGAGGTCGGCGTGGCCGCCGTCGTGGGCACCCGGACCGCGGACCGCACGACGGTGACCGCGTACGTGGTGCCCCGGCGCGCCGACGCCGACGCCGCCGCCCTCGTCCGGGAGGTGCTGCGCGATCTGCGAGCGACCGTGCCCGGCCATCTCGTCCCGCACCGGGTGACCGTCGTCCCCGAGCTCGTCCACACCGCCGGCGGAAAGATCGACCGGCTCGGCACCCACCGGCTGCACACGCCCGCCGCCGCGGCCCCCGCCCGCACGGAACACCACAACGGCCCTACAGAACAGGACAATCGATGAGTCGCGACGACATGGTCGAAATCTTCCGAAGGGTTCTGGAGACCGACAGCGTCTCGGTGGACTCCGACTTCTTCGCATCCGGCGGGGACTCACTCCTGGGCACCCGGGTGCTGAGCGCCGTAGCGCGGGCGGAGGGCGTGGAGCTGAGCTTCGAGGACCTCATCGAGGCGCCCACACCGGCCGCGCTCGCCGACCGGGTAGCGAGCGTGACCCGATGAGCGTCGTCGTCGTGGGCGCCGGCATCGCGGGCCTCACCGCGGCTGCCGAGCTCGCCGGACGCGGGGTGGACGTCCAGGTCCTGGAGGCCCGCGACCGGGTCGGGGGCAGGACCCGGGGCATCGAGATCGCACCAGGCGGATGGGCCGACGCGGGTGCCGCCTACCTCGGCGAGCGGCACACCGCACTGCTGGAGCTGATGGCCCGCCACGACCTCAAGACCGTACCCACGGTCATGGAGGGCGACAGCCGCTTCGACGTCCGCGGCGCCGCCTCGGCCCAGAGCGTCCCGGGGCGCTTCCCGCCGCTGAGCGGCGTGGCGCTGGGCGAGTTGTTCGACCTGCTGGACGAGGTCACCCGGTCCGTGCGCGTCGACGCGCCCTGGCTCGGCCCGGACGCCGCGCGCCTCGACTCCCTGACGGCCGCCGAGTGGGCGGACACCAACCTCCGCCACCCCGACAGCCGGCTGTTCTTCCCGCTCTTCCTCGGGGAGATGATGGCCGCGGCGCCGGCCGACGTGTCCGTCCTGCACATGGCGTTCTATCTGCGCTCCGGGGGCGGACTGCGCTATCTCAACGCTTTCGCCGGGGGCGCCCAGGAGTGGCGCATCGACGGCGGCGCCCACCGGCTGAGCGAGGCGCTCGCCGCCGGGCTCGGCGACCGGGTGCGGCTGTCCGAGCCGGTGACCGCGGTGGAACAGGACGACACCGGTGCGACCGTGCGCTCCGCGAGCGGCACCACCCGCGCCGACGCCGTGATCATCGCGCTGCCCCCGGTCCTCGCCGACCGGATCGACTTCACGCCCGAACTGCCCGCTCGGCGCTCGGGGGAACGGACCGGGCCCGGGTGCGCGGTCAAGGTCCACCTGATCCACCCGTCCCCGCTCTGGCGCGAACAGGGGCTGTCCGGTTGGTCGGTGAGCGCGGACGGGCCGCTGCTCTCCACCGTCGACGACTCGCCGGCCGACGGTTCCGCGGGTGTGCTGACCGGATTCGTCACCGGCGAGGAGGCCCGCCGGTTCGCCGCGCTTTCCGCCGACGAACAGCGGGCCACCGCGATCGCACAGGCCGGCCGGCTCTTCCCCGATCTGCCCGAGCCGATCGGCTTCCACGTCACCGACTGGGTCAACGACCCCTACAGCCGCGGCTGTTACGCCGCCCTGTTCGGCCCCGGCGACTGGCTCGCGCTCGGGCCCGGCCTGACCCGGCCGCACGGCCGCGTCCACTGGGCCGGCACCGAGACCAGCACCGAGTTCTTCGGTCTCATGGAGGGCGCCATCCGGTCGGGCCGACGGGCCGCCGCCGAGGCGGCCGCCCGCCCGTAGGAGCCGTGCGCCGCTGGGCCGTGATCCACCGGACCGGCCCCGGTGCAGTCCGGCCGGGGCCGGACAGTGACCGGCCCGCACTGCCGCGAGACCACCCGACGTTCTCAGGAGAGCACCGTGACCACCAGCCCCATCGCCCCACTCGCCGTACGGCAGCAGTTCATGACCGACCCCGCTCTGGGCGCCGGCAACTTCCTGCAGAAGGCACTGGAGGCGAACCCGAACAACACCGTTCCGTACGCCTTCACCCACACCACCGACCACCGCGGCCAGGTCGTTCTGCGCGGCCACAGCCTCCGCGACCTGGCCGCCCTGCGCGACCGGTACGCCCACTGGTACCGGGCCAACGGGGTCGAGCAGGGCGAGCCGGTCGCCGTGTACGTCGGCGAGGGTCTCGAACCGCTGCTGCACTTCCTGGCGCTCACCGCCCTCGGTGCGGTGCCGGCGCTCATCAACAACGCCATGCCGGAGCGCACCGCCCTGCGCTACATCGACCACGTCGGCGCGGTGGGCCTGGTCGCCGACGACCCGACCCGGCTCGTCGCCGCGTACCGGGCCGACCCCAACCGCCGCCGGCCGCGCTTCATCGTCCCGGCCGCCGAGATCAGGGCGTACGACCCGCTCGACGATCCGGGCGCCGCACTGCCCGACGGCTACCCGCACGAGCACGCCGCCGACGAGGTCGTCGCGCTCATCCACTCCTCCGGCACCACCGGCACCCCGAAGTCGACGATGCTGGCGCACCACCAGTTCTGGGCCGGCAAGGAGCCCCGGATGGAGCGGTTCCCCGCCTCGCCCGACGACCGGCTGATGTCCCTGATGCCGCACACGCACGCCGGCGGGCTCAGCTACTTCCTCACCGCCACCCTGCTCGGGCTGCCCACCGTCGTCATGAGCGACTGGCGGCGCACCGTGGTGGAACCGGTCATGGAGGCCTTCCAGCCGACCATGGTCGCGTCCTTCCCGCGCACGTTCGTCGAGCTGGCCACCGGCGAGCCGCCCACCCGGGCAGCGGCGAAGGTGCACAGCTGGTTCAACACCGGCGACGGCGCCCACTACGGCCACATACGCCGACTGGTGCGGCTCGGCGAGCGGCCCGCCGGGCTCATCAAGCCGTGGCTGCTGCCCCGCGACCGCGAGGCCGAAGGGGCCCTGCCCGGCTCGCAGTTCATCGACGGACTCGGCTCCTCCGAGATGGGCATGGCCCTGTTCGGCCAGGTGACCACCCCCGAGACGGAGCGCAACGACCGCTGCGTCGGCAAGCCCACCGAGGCCGTCACCGCCGCGGCCGTCCTCGCCGCCGACGGCAGGGAAGTACCCGTCGGCACGGTCGGGCTGCTGGCCGTGAAGACCCCCTCGCGCACTCCGGGCTACTGGAACGACCCCGAGCTGACCCGCAGCTTCGAGCTCGACGGCTACTGGCTGACGGGCGACGTGGCCCGCACGGACGAGGAAGGGAACTTCTACCACCTCGACCGCACCGTGGACGTCATCGACACCGAGGACGGCCCCGTCTACAGCCTGCCCGCGGAGGAGGTGCTGCTCGCCGACTGCGGGGACCTCGTGCAGGACTGTGCCGTCGTCGGCGTACCCTCCGCGAACGGCTCCCTGCACGTCCCCGTCGCCGTCGTACGGATGCAGCCGGGCGCCGTCGAACCCTCCGCGGACGAGCTGCGCGAGCGCGCCAACAAGGAGCTGGCCGCCGCCGGACTCGCGCCACTGGCCGCCGTGATCGTCGCCGGTGACCCGGACGGCTTCCCGACCGGAGTCACCGGCAAGGTCCTCAAGCGGGAGCTGCGCACCCGGTGGGCCACCCTCTTCACCGGCGGCGTACGGGGATGACCACCCGCGTGCGGCAGCACAACGCCATCACGGTGTGTGTGGTGGGCGGCGGTCCCCGGGGGCTGTCCGTGGTCGAGCGGCTCTGTGCCAACGCCGCCGTGTCAGGCCAGCGCCTGACCGTGCACCTGGTCGATCCCTGGCTGCGTCTCGGCGGACGTGTCTGGCGGGCCGACCAGCCGTCCGTGCTGCTGATGAACACCGTTGCCTCGCAGGTCACCCTGTTCACCGACGAGAGTGTGACCTGCGAGGGGCCGGTCTCCCACGGACCGAGCCTGTACGAGTGGGCGCGGCTCCTGGAGAGCCTCGAACCGGAAGTCCCCTGCCCACCGCACGTGTACGAGGAGTGCCGGCGCCTCGGCCCGGACTCGTATCCGACGCGGGCGCTGTTCGGGCGCTATCTCGCCTGGGTCCTCGACCGGGTGGTGCGCACGGCCCCCGATCACATCACGGTCGAGTCGCACGGCGCGAGGGCACAGGAGGTGCTCGACGAGGACGGCACCGTACAGACCGTCCGCCTGGACGACGGCACCCGGCTGACCGGCCTCGACGCGGTCGTGCTGGCCGTGGGCCATGTGGACATGCCACGCAGCGCCGAGGAGCGGGCGCTCGGCGCGTTCGCCGCCGAGCACGGCCTCGTCCACCTGCCCACGGGCAATCCGGCCGACGCCTGCCTCGACCGCATCGCGCCGGGACAGCGGGTCGCCCTGCGGGGCATGGGACTCAATTTCTTCGACTACATGAGTCTGCTCACCGCCGGGCGCGGCGGCTCGTTCGTGCGCGACAGCGCGGGCGGCGCGCTGCGGTACCGGCCCAGCGGCACGGAACCCGTGCTGCTGGCCGGCTCCCGGCGCGGCGTCCCGTTCCATTCGCGCGGCGAGAACCAGAAGGGGGCCACCGGAAGGCACCATCCGCTCTTCCTGACGCCGGAAGCGATCGGCCGCCTGCGCGCCCGGCGGGCGGCGGGCGAACCGGTCGGCTTCGTCCGGGACATCTGGCCGCTGGTCGACCGGGAGGTCCGTGCGGTCTACTACCACACCCTGATCTCGGAGAGCCGCGGCCGGTACGACGGCGACGTGTTCCTCGACGAGTTCTGCCGGGACGGCGGGAGCGGGGAGGCCGAGGAACGGCTGCTGCGCCGGTATGCGGTCGACGCCGCCCGGCGCTGGGACTGGGAGCGGATCGCCCGCCCGTACGGCCGCCGGACGTTCGCCGGCACCGAGGCGTACGACGCGTGGCTCGTCGGCCATCTGCGCCAGGACGTCGCGGAGGCCCGGCGCGGAAACGTACGCGGTCCGCTCAAGGCCGCCCTCGACGTGATGCGGGACCTGCGCAACGAGATCCGCCAGGTCGTCGACCACTCCGGCATCACCGGCGACTCGTACCGGGACGATCTGCGTTCCTGGTACACACCGCTGAACGCGTTCGTCTCCATCGGCCCGCCGCCGAGCCGCATCGAGGAAATGGTGGCGCTGATGGAGGCCGGGGTGCTGCGGGTGGCCGGGCCCGGGATGACGGTCCACCCGTCGGCCGGGCGCAGGGCGTTCCTGGTGCGGTCCGCCGCGATCCCGGACGCCGAGGACGAGGCCACCGTCCTGATCGAGGCACGGCTGCCCGAGGTCGACGTACGCAGCACACAGGACCCGCTGCTGCGGCGGCTGATGAGCACCGGCGCCGCGAGCGCGTACACGATTGCGAACCCGAGCGGAAAGGGCCTGGCCACCGGCGGCCTCGCGGTCACCGCCAGGCCCTATCGGGTGCTGGACGCGAGGGGGGAGGCCCACCCGTACCGGTTCGCCTTCGGGATCCCCACCGAGTCGGTCCACTGGGCGACCGCCGCGGGCATCAGGCCCGGATCCGACTCGGTGATCCTCGGCGACGCGGACGCCATCGCCCGCGCCTGTCTGCTCTCCGGGACCCGGCCCGGCGTGATCGGGGCACCGGCCCCCGGCACCACGGCGGAAGGAGAATGACCTTGGAGACGGTCCGCACGGACGAGGAGACGGCGGGAGCGGCCGACGCGGGGCTGCTGAGCCCGGTGTGGGCCGCGGGCGGCGACCCCCTCGGCGACCAGGCGTGGGTCGCGGCCATGCTGGAGGTGGAGCTGGCGCTCGCCCGCGCCCAGGCACGGCTCGGCGTCGTGCCCGCCTCGGCCCTCGGCCCCGTCGAGGAGACGATCCGGTCGCGGCCCGTCGAGGTGGTCCGGCTCGCCCGGCTGGCCCGGCGGTCCGCCAACCCGGTGGTGGAGCTGGTCCGCGTGCTGACGGAGGCGGTGCGCCGGGTCGATCCGGCGGCCGCCGAGTACGTGCACCGGGGCGGCACCAGCCAGGACGTCCTCGACTCCGCCGCGATGCTGCTCGCCGCCCGTGCCCTGGACCGCACCGACGCGGACCTCGTGCGGGTGGCGGACGCGCTCGCCCGGCTCGCCGCCGAGCACGCCGGCACACCGATGGCGGGCCGGACCCTGACCCAGCACGCCGTGCCGATCACCTTCGGGCTCAAGGCGGCGGGCTGGCTCACCCTGGTGCTGGACGCCGGTGACCGGGTCCGGCGGGTCCGGGAATCGCTGCCCGCCCAACTGGGCGGCGCGGCGGGCACGCTGGCCGCCTACCAGGAGTACGCGCGCCTGGCCGGCCTGGACACCGGCGGGCACGCCGCGGCGCTCTCGGCCGCGTTCTCCGCCGAGCTCGGCCTGCGCGATCCCGGCACACCCTGGCACACGGTCCGCACCCCGATGGCCGACCTCGGCTGGGCCGTCGTCGCGGTCACCGGCGGCCTCGGCAAGTTCGCGACGGACGTCCTGGGGATGGCCCGTACCGAGGCCGCGGAGGCCGCCGAGCCCGGACCCGAGGGAACCGGGGCGTCCTCCGCCATGCCCCAGAAACGCAACCCGGTGCTCGCCACGATGCTCGTGTCCGCGGCCCGTCAGGCTCCCGCCCAGGCTCTCGTACTGGGACAGAGCCTGCTCGCGGAGGACGAACGCTCCGCAGGGGGATGGCAGTCGGAGTGGCAGCCGCTCCGCGAGGCGCTGCGCCTCGCCGAGGGGGCCGCGCGCACCGCGGCCGAACTCGCCGAGGGCATCGAGGTGTTCCCCGGACGGCTGCTGGAGAACCTGCGTCTCACCGGGGGCGCAGTGGTCTCCGAGAGACTGAACGCCGCCCTGGCGCCCTTGCTGGGCAAGGCCACCGCCAAGAGCCTGCTCACCGAAGCGGCGCGCAGGGCCGCCCGGCCGGGTCACACCTTCGAGGACGCTCTCGAAGCGTCCCCGGAGCTCGCCGCAGCGGCGCACAAGTTCACCGACGGCCAGGCGCTGTCGGACCTGCTCGACCCGGCCAACTATCTGGGTGCCTCGCAGGAGCTGGTGGAGCGCGTGCTGCACCGGCACCGCACCCGGCTGTCGATCAGCTAGGAATCTGATGAATACCTTGACGTCAGCGGGCCCGCACGGCCTGCCCGCACAGCAGCCCTACGAGTACGAGCGCCTGATCCCCGTGGAACCCGACTGGCGTCGCCTGCCCGGTTGGAGAGACGTGACGCCGGCGCAGTGGCGCGACGCGCAGTGGCAGCGCGCCCACTGCGTGAAGAACGCCAAACAGCTGGCAGCGGTCGTGGGTTCGCTGCTGGAGGACCGGTTCTACCAGGACCTGGAAGCCGACCACAGACAGTTCGCCACCATGTCGATGCTGCTGACACCGCAGATGCTGAACACCATGGTGCCCGGGGCGCCCACCGACGCGGCCGGCTTCACGGACGCCTTCTTCGCCGACCCGATCCGCCGGTACATGCTGCCTGTCGCCTCCGACCGCGAACAGGAGTGGCCGAGCCACCCCTACGCCGAACGGGACTCGCTGCACGAGACGGAGATGTGGGTGGTCGAAGGACTCACCCACCGCTACCCGACCAAGGTCCTGGCGGAGCTGGTGTCGACCTGCCCCCAGTACTGCGGACACTGCACACGGATGGACCTGGTGGGCGGCTCCACCCCGCAGGTGGAGAAGCAGAGGCTGACGCTCAGGCCCGCCGACCGCCAGGACCAGATGATCGACTACCTCAAGCGGAACCCGGGCGTACGCGACGTCGTGGTCTCCGGCGGCGACGTCGCCAACGTGCCCTGGCCGCGCCTGGAGTCGTTCCTGATGCGGCTGCTCGACCTGGAGAGCGTCCGGGACATCCGGCTGGCCACCAAGGCCCTCGCCGGACTGCCTCAGCACTGGCTCCAGTCGACCGTGCTCGAAGGTCTGGAACGGGTCGCGCGGACCGCCGCGCGACGCTCCGTCAACCTCGCCGTGCACACCCATGTCAACCACGTCCAGTCGGTGACCCCGCTGGTGGCCGAGACGGCGCGGGCCGTGCTCGACACGGGCGTCCGGGACATCCGCAACCAGGGCGTCCTGATGCGCGGCGTCAACACCACTGCGAAGGCACTGCTGGACCTGTGCATGGTCCTCCAGGGCGAGGCGAACATCCTGCCCTACTACTTCTACATGTGCGACATGATCCCGAACGCCGAGCACTGGCGCGTCGCGGTCTGGGAGGCACAGGAGCTCCAGCACGCCGTCATGGGCTACCTGCCCGGGTACGCGACGCCGCGGATCGTCTGCGACGTGCCCTACGTCGGCAAGCGCTGGGTGCACCAACTCGTCGAGTACGACCGGGAACTCGGCATCTCGCAATGGACGAAGAACTACCGCACGGGTATAGAGCTGGACGATCTGGACGCGCTCACGCGTCGTTATCCGTTCTACGACCCCATCACCACGCTGCCCGAGCCCGGCCGACGCCGGTGGCGGGAGAACACAGTGGAGAAAGGCTGACCATGACCGACACGGACACGATCACGGAAACGTCGCAGGGCGGGATCCGGGAGCTCGACCGCCGGGCCGTGCTGCGCAGCGCGGAGATCGCCGCGCAGGCCCGCGACGACCAGTGGGACGACCCCACCCCGTGCGGCACCTGGTCCCTGCGGCGCCTCCTGGCCCATATGACCGCGCAGCACCTCGGCTTCGCCGCGGCCGCCGGGGGCGGACCGGTCGACGCGGCGGTCTGGCAGGAGAAGCCGCTCGAAGACCCCCGCCGCGCGTACGCCGATTCCGTCGACCGGGTCCTCGAAGCGTTCGCCGCCGACGGCGTGCTGGACCGTACGGTCGTCCTGCCGTGGATCCACCCGACGATGCAGTTCGCCGCCCCGCGCGCGATCGGCTTCCACCTCGTGGACTACGTGGTGCACGGCTGGGACGTCGCGGCTTCGCTCGGCATCCCGTCGGCGTACGACGAGGACCTCGTCCTCGCCGCCGCCGAGGTGGCCCGCAAGGAGGTGCCTGCCGGGCCGTCGCGGGAGCGTCCCGGCGCCTCGTTCCGCCCGGCGGTCGAGCCGGCCGGCCCGGGGAGCGCCGAGGACCGCCTGCTCGCCTTCCTGGGCCGTGATCCGCGGTGGTCGCCGAAGTGACGGAATCACTCACCGCTCTCGGGGGCCGGCCGCACCGGCCGGCCCCCGAGGGTGTGGCTCTGGCCCCGGAACTCGGCGATCGGCACCCCGTCCGAACGGCGCACGGTCACGTCGTACACACCGCTGCGCCCGAACCGGCTGCGTTCCACCGCCTCCGCGACCAGGTCGTCGCCCACCTCGGCCGGGCGGAGGAAGGTGACCTGCGCCCCCTGGGCCACGGTCGCCGGGCCGTGCGTGTTGCAGGCGAAGGCGAAGGCCGCGTCGGCCAGCAGGAAGAGGAAGCCGCCGTGCCCCGTGCCGTGGCCGTTCACCATGGTCTCCGCGACCCGCATCCCCACGGTCGCCCGTCCCGGCCCGGCGTCCCGCAGATCGATGCCGAGCAGTTCACAGGTGCGGTCCTTGGCGTACAGGTCCTCGGCGCGGCGGCGGGCCGCCGTCTCCAGCTCCTGCTCCCCGATGGTCCCCGTCATCACACAACCCTCAATTCCTTTGTGGAATACCGGACTTAGAAGCTCCGATCCTTCCATCCGTGACCAGCGCGGTCAACCGGAACTGAATATCGCGACAAAGGAGCAGCATGACTTCGCGCACCCCCTGGCTTCAGGAATTGTTCGACACTCCGCCGTCCGAACGGCGAACGCTTCTCGAATCACTGGTCGTGGCGGAGTTCAAGCGTGAACTGATGATGGGCGAGGAGGATGTGCTGCCGCTTCGGGTGAGTTACTTCGAGCTCGGGCTGACCTCGCTCGGCGCCGTCGACACCAGGCAGCGCCTCGAAAGGGAACTGGGCCGGCCGCTCGATTCGGCCTTCCTGTTCAACCACCCGACGGTCGGGGACCTCGTCGATTTCCTGACCACCGAGGTGGTCCCCGAACTCTTCTTGGCCGCCGCGCCCGGCCCCAAGGCCCCGCAGGATGCGGAAGTTTCCACGAAAGACCTGGTCAACGACGTTCTCAAGGAGCTCTACCAGTGACCGAAACGGCCTCGTCCCGCCCCGATGCCCTGCTGAGGAGCCTGCTTCTGGAGAAGTACGAGCCGATCGCCGTCATCGGAATGGGCATTCGGCTCCCGGGGGACAACAACACCCCGGAGGAGTTCTCCGCGTTCCTCAGGGAGGGGCGCTCGGGAACCGGACCCGTACCCGAGGACCGCTGGGACATGGAGGCCGTCCAGGCGGCCGAGAAGGAGGCCGGCCGGCGCCCTGTCGCGGCGGGTGGTGGATTCGTCTCCGGTATGGACGAATTCGACTCGAAATTCTTCAACATATCCCCGAAGGAAGCCGATTTCATGGACCCCCAGCACCGCTGGGCCCTGGAATCCGCTTGGCGTGCTCTGGAATCGGCGCACATCGATCCGGCGGCCCTTCGCGGTGGAAACGGCGGCGTGTATCTGGGTGTCGGGCAGATGGACTTCGCGATCGACGTCGAGGCCCTGGACCCGCTGGACCTCGACGCCCATGTCGCGGCAGGCACGGCGCACAGCGCCGCCGCCGGACGCCTGTCCTACTTCCTCGGCTGGCGCGGTCCCTGCCTGAGCGTCGACACCGCCTGTTCCGCCTCACTGGTGGCGCTGCACCTCGCCGCGCAGGGACTGCGCCGCGGCGAGTGCGACATCGCCCTCGCGGGCGGCGTGAACGTGAACCACCATCCGCGCAACCACATCGTCTACTCGCGCGCCGGAATGCTGTCGCCCGACGGCCGTTGCAAGACCTTCGACGACTCCGCCGACGGCTACGGCCGCAGCGAGGGCTCCGGCATGCTCGTCCTGAAGCGGTTCTCCGACGCCCGGCGCGACGGCGACACCGTGCTCGCGCTGATCCGCGGCTCCTCGGTCCGCCAGGACGGCGAGAGCGGCGGCCTGACCGTCCCGAACGGCACCGCACAGGTGGCCCTGATGCGCGACGCCCTGGCCTCGGCCAACCTGGAACCCGCGGACATCCAGTACGTGGAGGCGCACGGCACCGGAACCTCCCTGGGCGACCCGATCGAGATGGGCTCCATCAACACCGTCTTCGCCGCCTCCCGCACGGACGGCGAACCGCTGGCCGTCGGCTCGGTGAAGACCAACATCGGCCACATGGAGGCCGCCGCAGGCGTCGGAGGCGTGGCCAAGGTCGTCCTCCAGCTCCAGGAAGGCGTGATCTACCCGCACATCAACCTGGAGACACCGTCGCGCCACATCCCCTGGGACCGCTATCGGGTGACCGTCCCGACGCGACTGCGCGACTGGCGGGCCGACGGGCCCCGGCGGGCCGTCGTCAACTCCTTCGGCTTCGCCGGCACCATCGCCTCCGTCGTCCTCGAACAGGCACCACCCGCCACGGTGCCCCCGGCGGCGACGGACGACGGCACCGCCGTCTTCACCCTCTCGGCGAAGGACCACGGGGCACTGCGGGCACAGGCCGAGGCCTACCGCCGCTTCCTCGACGCGCACCCGGACCTCGCCGTCCCCGACCTCTGCCGCAGCGCCAACCTCGGCCGCGCCCATCTGCCCGCGCGGCTGGCCGCGCACGTCTCCTCGCGCGAGGAGCTGGAGCGGCTGCTCGACCGGCAGTCCGCGAGCGAGGCCCCCGCTGCCCCGGAGCACCGCTTCACCGAGGCCGCTTTCCTCTTCAGCGGGCAGGGCGCGCAGTACGTCGGCATGGGGCGCGGCCTCTACGACCGCTACCCCGAGTTCCGCCGTCATCTCGACGACTGCGACCGGCTCTTCGCCGCCCGGCTCGGCCGCTCGATCAAGGAGATCATGTTCGGCGAGGCGCCGGACAGCGAGCAGGACATCAACCGGACCCTGTACACCCAGCCCGCGCTGTTCTGCCTGGAGTACGCGACGGCCCGGCTCTGGATGTCCTGGGGGGTACGCCCCGGCATCCTGCTCGGGCACAGCGTCGGTGAGATCGCGGCGGCCGCGGTCGCGGGCCTGTTCTCGATCGAGGACGCGGTCCGGCTGGTCTCCGTCCGCGCCCGGCTCATGCAGTCGGTGTCGGCGGCCGGTGGCATGGCGGCCGTCCTCGCACCCGCGGAAGAGGTCGCCCCGCTGCTGGAGGGGTACCCCGACCTCGGCCTCGGCGCCGTCAACTCCCCGCGCCAGTGCGTGATCTCCGGCGGCAGCGAATCGCTCGCCGAACTCACGGACACCCTGCGGGCGCGCGGCGTGTCCGTCAAGCAGCTGCCGGTTTCGCACGCCTTCCACTCGCCCCTGATGACCGAGGTGTTCGACGCGTTCCGCGCACAGATCGCGGACATCGCCTTCCACGAGCCGCGGCTGAGCTTCGTCTCCAACCTCACCGGCGAGGTCGCCACGCTCGCCGGTGTGGGCACGCCCGAGTACTGGGTCCGCCACATCGGCGAGAGCGTCGACTTCGCCGCCGGCATGCGCTGCCTCCAGGCCCGCGGACCGCACGTCCTCATCGAGGTCGGCCCGTCCGGCGCGCTGATCGGACTGGGGCGGCAGAACGGCGACCCCGACGCCCACCTGTGGGTGTCCAGCATGGCCAGGTCCGACGCCGGCGCCACCACCGTGGGCACCGCCCTCGCACAGTGCTACCGGGCCGGACTCCCCGTCTCCTGGACGGGCTACCACGCCGGGCGCGGCGGACGGACCGTACCGCTGCCGGGCTACGTCTTCGCGAAGAAGCGCCATCCGCTGCCCTCGGCCCGCCTCCGGGCCACCCGCGTCGGCCACGCCTCCGGACCGGCCCATCACCCGCTGCTGGGCCGGGACATCACCACCGAGGACCGGCGCGCGGCGGGGGAGCGCGAATTCAGCGCGCTGATCGCCCCGGACTCCCCGGCCTATCTCGCCGACCACGTCGTCATGGGCCAGGCGGTGTTCCCCGGCGCGGGGTACGTCGAAGTCGTGCTGGCACTCCAGGACGCGGTGCACGGGGAGACCGGCCGGCTGATCCAGGACCTGCGCATCCACGAACCGCTCTTCCTCCGCGACGACGAGCCGGCCGAGCTCCGCACCCGGCTGCGCCCGCACGAGGACGCCGAGGACGCCGAAGGGCCCGCCGCCGTGGAGATCGTCAGCCGAGTGAACGGCAGGGACGGCGTGATCGAACGCGTCCACGCCACCGCCACCCTCGGCGCCGCGCCCACCGGGCCCGCCGCGCTCGGCGAGGTCGTGGACCGGCTGCGGAAGGCCACCGCCGACCCGGGCGAGCCGCAGGCCCGGCACCACGGTGAGGACCTGTACGAGCAATACGCCGGACTGGGCCTGCCGTACGGACCGGAGTTCCGGCGCGTCCTGCGCGTCGACCGGTACGCCGACGGCCTGGCGACGGGTGAGCTGCGCGGCCTGGACACCCCCGCCGCCGAGCACCTGCGCGCATCGGTCCTCGACTGCGCGATGCAGACCCTCGGCGCCGCCGTCGAGCTGGACGGCACCTATCTGCCCGTCGGCTTCGAAGGCGTCGAACTGCTCAAGCGCCCCAAGGGCGATCTGCGCATCCTCATCCAGGTCGACCTCGACCCCGCCGGCGAGCTGCTCGCCGACCTCGTCGCCCTGGAGGGCTCCCGGACGGTCTTCGTCGTCAAGGGTGTACGTCTCAAGCGCGTCGCCGACGCCCCGGCCGACCCCGCCGAGCGCATGCTGCTGCGCCCCCGGTGGCTCAAGCGGTCGCTGCCCTCCGCCCGGACCGGTGGGGAGGACCGCCGGATTCTGGTCGTCCGGCCGGGCGACGGCCTGCCGGACGACCTGTCCGACCGGCTCGCCGGCACCGGAATCGAGGCCCTGCACGCCCCCGACGCGGCCACCGCCGCCGCTCTGCTGGCCGAGGACGGCGCCGTCACGGACCTGTGCTGGTTCTGGACGCCCGAGCCCACGGCCGAGGGCGAAGAGCGGCTGCGCACCGAGACCGAGCACAACTTCCGCGAGCTGCTCGCCCTGGTGGCCGCGGCCACCGGCCCGGCCGCCGGCCGCGGCCCGCGGGTCGTGCTCGTGACCGAACGCGCCCAGTGGCTGCCCGGCGACACCGCCGCCACCGTGTCCCAGGACTCCCTCGGGGCCGCCGCCCTGTGGGGGTTCGGCGCGGTCCTGCTCAACGAGTACCCGGCACTGCGGACCGTCCTGCTCGACCTCGACGGAACCGGCCTCCAGCCGCTCGTCGACGAGTGGCTCGCCGGTGACGGCGCGGGCGGCGAGCACCAGATCGCCTACCGCTCCGGCATCCGGCATGTGAAGAGGCTCTCCCCGCCCGTCCCCACGACACGCGACGACGCCAACGCCGAACTCACGATCACCGAGTACGGCCGGTTCTCCGCCGTCCGGCCCGTACCCGTCGAGGACCACCCGCCCACCGGCGACGAGGTCACCGTCCAGGTCCACGCGGCCGGTCTCAACTTCAAGGACGTCCTGAACGCGCTCGGGATGCTGCGCCAGTACGCGCTGGACCACGGCATCCCGTACGAGCCCCTGCCGCTCGGCTTCGAGGCCTCCGGAACCGTCGTCGAGGCGGGACCCGACGCCGCGTTCTCGCCCGGTGACGAGGTGGTGCTGAGCCGGATCGGCTCCATGCGGCGGCGGGTGACCGTCCCGTCCACGGTCGTCGTGCACAAGCCCGGCAATCTCACCTTCACCGAGGCGGCCGGACTGCCCGCCGCGTTCGTCACGGCCCACCACGCACTGCACCACCTCGCGGGGATCAAGGCGGGCGACCGGGTCCTGATCCACGCGGCCGCCGGCGGCGTCGGACAGGCGGCCGTCCAGCTCGCCCGGCTCGCGGGAGCCGAGGTGTACGCCACCGCCAGCCCCCGCAAATGGCCCCTGCTGCGCTCCCAGGGCGTGGCGCACATCATGAACTCCCGCACCCTCGACTTCGCCGACGAGGTGCTGGAGGCCACCGGGGGCCGAGGGGTCGACATCGTCCTCAACAGCCTCAACAAGGACTACATCCCGGCAGGACTGCGCTGTCTCGCCGTGGACGGACGCTTCGTCGAACTCGGCAAGATCGGCATCTGGTCGCCCGAGGAGATGCGGGCGCGGCGCCCCGACGTCGGCTACCACAACTTCGACCTCAGCGAACTGCCCGCCGAGGAGCTCGAACGCCTCAACGGCGGCATTCTGCGGACGGTCGCCGAGCACATCGAGGCCGGCCGGCTGACCCCCCTGCCGGTGGTCGGCTACTCGCTCGACGAGACCGAGGAGGCCTTCGGCGTCCTGAGCCGGGGTGCCAACCTCGGCAAGATCGTGCTGGAGTTCCGCGACGAACGCGATCTGCCCGCACGGCCGGTGGACATCGACGCGGGGGAGACGTACCTCGTCACCGGCGGCCTCGGCGCGCTCGGGCTGGCCTCCGCGCGCAAGCTGGTGCGGGAGGGAGCCCGGCACATCGCGCTCGTCAGCCGTCGCGCCGTCGACGAGGGCGAGCGGGCCGCGATCGCCGCCGGACTCGGTGAGGGCGTCGAAGTCCGCGTCCACCAGGGGGACATCGCCGATGCGGCCGACGTACGGCGGATCGTCGAGGAGGCCGCCGCGGGACCCCACCCCCTGGGGGGCGTCCTGCACGCCGCGGGCGTCCTCGCCGACGCCCCGCTCGCCGCCCAGACCTGGGAGAGCATGGACACCGTCCTGCGTGCCAAGGTCCACGGCACCTGGCTGCTGCACCGCGCGGTCGCCGAGGTCCCCACGGTCCGGTTCTTCGTCGGCTACTCCTCGGTCTCCTCGGTACTCGGCGCCGCCGGCCAGGCCAACTACGCGGCGGGCAACGCCTACATGGACGTCCTCATGCAGTGGCGGGCGGCCGCGGGCCTGCCCGGACTCAGCGTCAACTGGGGCCCGTGGGGCGAGATCGGCATGGCCGCCGCGCTCACCGGGCGCCAGATCGAGGGCATCGAGGCGCGCGGGCTGAAGTTCATCAAGCCCGGCGCGGCGTTGAACGCGCTGTTCACCGCCCTCGCCCGGCCCCGCGCCCAGACCGTCGTCGGCGAGTTCGGCTGGGATGCCTACATCGACGCCCTGCCCACCCCCAACTCGCTCTTCGACGAGCTGCGTTCGGGACGCGGAGGCGGAGCGGAACGGTCCGCGTTCGACATCGACGCGCTGCTCGGACGGCCGAAGCCCGAGCGCGAGGTCGCACTCCGCGAACTGCTGCGGGACCGGATCGCGCACGTACTGAGGTACGACTCGCCCGAGGAGATCGATCTCGACGCACGGCTGGTGGATCTCGGACTCGATTCGCTCGGCTCGGTGGAACTGAAGAACGCCCTGGAGACCGCGCTCGGGATCCCGCTGCCCGCCTCCACCCTCTTCGACCACCCCGCCGTGCGGTCCCTGGCCGCCTTCGTCGACGAGCAGCTCGTACCGGACCGGGCCCAGGAGGAACCGGCCGCACCGCCGCGGCCGTCGCCCGGCGAGGACGTGCGCGAGCTGACCGACGCCGAGGCGGACGACGAACTCGCCGCCCTGCGCGGGATGTTCGAGTGACGGGCGGCCCGAAGGTGACGAGCTACATCGACCACCTGGAGACCCTGTCGAAGAAGCAGCTCATGGTGATGCTGGCCCGGCAGCACCACGAGCGGACGCAGCCGGTCGCCGTCATCGGCATGGGCTGCCGGCTGCCGGGAGGGCTCGACGACCCCCGGGCCCTGTGGAGCGCGCTGCGCGAGGGGCGGGTCCTGCCCACCGAGACGGCCGGGGTGCCCGTCGACAGCCTCGGCCGGCCGCGCTGGAACCTGGCGGCACCGGACCTGGCGCCGCTGGCCGGACGGCTCGGCCAGGGCGCCTACCTGACGGATGTGGACCTCTTCGACGCCGACTGGTTCGGCATCTCCGAAGAGGAGGCCCGCCACATGGACCCGCAGCAGCGCCTGCTCCTGGAGGCCGCCGCCCAGGCACTCGCGGACGCCAACCTCTCCCGTCAGCGCCTGCGGGGGCGTGACGTCGGTGTCTACGCGGTCGCCGGGCCGGTGGAGTACCCGTACGCCTGGCTGCGCGGCGGGGTCCCCGGCACCGGCCTGTCGCCGCACATGAGCACGGGCTCCTCGCCCAGCGCCTTCAGCGGCCGGATCGCGTTGTCCTTGGGGCTCAACGGCCCGGCGGTCACCGTGGACACCGCGTCCTCGTCCATGCTGACCGCCGTGCACCTTGCGGTGCGGGCGCTGCGCGCCCACGAGTGCGACGTCGCCCTCGTCGGCACCTGCAACCTGCTGCTCTCCCCGTTCAGCACCGGCATCCTCGACCGCGCCGGGATGCTCTCGCCCTCCGGCCGCAGCAGGCCCTTCACCCGGCGGGCCGACGGACACGTCCGCGGCGAGGGCTGCGGGGTCGTGGTCCTCAAGCGGTACGCGGACGCCGTGGCCGACGGGGACCGGCCGTACGCGCTCGTGCGCGGCAGCGCCGTCCATGCCCAGGGCGACCGCCCCAGCATCTCGGTGGCCCCGGCGCGCGGCCAGCGGGCGGTGATCGAACGGGCGCTGCACGACGCGGGCACGGCCCCCGAGGACGTGAGTTACGTCGAGGCGCAGGCCAACGGGTCCCGGATCGGCGGTCAGATCGAGGCCGAGGCCCTGGCCGACGCGTACGCACGTCGCGCGCCCGGCGCGCCGCCGCTGTACATCGGCTCGTGCAAGGCGAACATCGGCTACCTGGAGACCGCCTCCGGCGCTCCCGGGCTGATGAAGACGGTGCTGGCGCTCGCCCACGCGGAGATCCCGCCGCAGCCGGGCGAGGACGAGGCCGACCCCGGCATCCCGTGGGACCGGACGGCGCTGCGGCTCGCCGCGAAGCCGCTCGCCTGGCCCACGGAGGGCAGAAGGCGGGCGGCCGTCAGCGGCTTCGGTTTCTGCGGCACCCTCGGCCACGTCGTGCTGGAGAGTGTTCCGGAGCGCCCGGCCCCGGACGACGGGGCCGCCGGGGACGAGGGCCCCTGGCCGCTGCTGCTGTCGGCGCACAACGCCGAGGCGCTGGCCGGCACGGCCGGCCGGCTGGCCAGGCATCTGCGGGAGAGCGCCGACTGGTCTCCCGCCGCCGTCTGCCGGACGCTCGCCGAGGGCCGTGACCACCGTGCCGTCCGGTACGCGGCCGTCGTCCACGACCGCTCCGGCCTCCTGGCCGCGCTGGAACGTGCGGCATCGGGCGCCCCCTGCACGGGCTTCGACGGCGAGGGCTCCCCGGAGTCCGCCGCCGGCCCGGCGCGGCACGTCCGGCGGTATCTGGCCGGGGAAGCCCCTGCCACCGCCGAGCTGTGGCCCGAGACCACCGCGGGCCCCCGGCTGCTCCACCTCCCGGGCCCCGCACTCGTCGGACGGCGGCACTGGCCCGATCACCACAACTGGCTCTGAAATTCCACGGACAGGAAACCCCGCATGTATTACCCGAACCTCACAACCGCCGCCGACACGGTGGCGTTCCACGCGACCCACCACGCCCGGCGCACCGCCGTGAGCTGCGAGGGCCGGGAGGTCACGTACGAGCAACTGCACCGGGAGAGCAACCGTTCGGCCCGTGCCCTGCTCGCCGCCGGCGCCGGGCGCGGCTCCCGCGTCGCCTACCTGGGCAAGGAGTCCGAGGACTACTACGAGATCTTCTTCGCCTGCGCCAAGACCGGAGCGGTGCTCGTCCCGGTCAACTGGCGGCTCAGCCCGGGGGAGGTGGAGCACATCCTGCGCGACTCGGGCGCCGCACTCGTCTTCGTGGAGAGGGAGTACGAGGAGATGGCGGCCCGGATCCGCCCGGAGCTGCCCGCCCTGCCCGAGATCGTCGGACTCGACGGCCGCTCCGGCCGGGGCAAGGGCTTCCGGGAGTGGAAGGCCGGCCATCCGGACCACGGGCTCGCCGTCGAGGCCGCGCCCGACGACCCGGTCACGCAGATCTACACCAGCGGCACCACGGGCCTGCCGAAGGGCGTCGTCCTCGCCCACCGCAGCTTCTTCGCGATCCGCGATCTGCTCGCGGAGCACGGTCTCGACTGGATCGACTGGCGCCCCGGGGACGTCAGCCTGATCAGCATCCCCGGCTTCCATGTGGCAGGCATCTGGTGGGCCATGCAGGCGTTCAACGCCGGAGCGACCAGCGTGGCCATGCGCATGTTCACCCCGCACGACGCCGTGCGACTGATCCGGGAGCTCGGCGTCACGACCACCCTCGCCGTGCCGTCGATGCTCCAGATGATGCTGGCCGAACGCGGCGTGGGCCCCGCCGACTTCGAGTCGCTGCGCCTGGTCACGTACGGCGGGTCCCCGATCTCCGAGACGCTGATGCTCCAGTGCATGGAAGTCCTCGACTGCCGGCTGGGCCAGCTGTACGGGCTCACGGAGAGCGGCAACACCGCGCTGTGCCTGCCGCCCTCGGACCACCGTCCGGGCAGTCCGCGGCTGCGCGCGGCGGGGCGCCCGTATCCCGGAGTCTCGGTGCAGGTGGTCGACGAGAAGGGCAACGCCCTCGAACCCGGCGCCGTAGGGGAGATCTGTCTGCGCACGCCCGCGGTGATGCTGGAGTACTGGAACATGAAGGAGGCGACGGAGGAGACCCTCGCCGACGGCTGGCTGCACACCGGGGACGCCGGATACCTCGACGAGGACGGCTACGTCTATGTGTGCGACCGTCTCAAGGACACCGTCATCGTCGCCGGTGAGAACGTCTACCCGGCGGAGGTGGAGAACGCGCTGTGCACCCACCCGGCGGTCGCCGAGGCGGCCGTCATAGGGGTGCCCGACGAACGCTGGGGCGAGGCGGTGCGGGCCTTCGTCGTGCTGCGTCCGGAGATGTCGGCGACCCCTCGGGAACTGAAACTCCACCTCCAGGGCCGGCTTGCCGATTTCAAGTCCCCGAGCGGTTACGAGTTCATCGAGCGGATTCCGCGCAACCCCAGCGGAAAAATACTCAGACGGGAAATCCGCAAGGATTTCTGGACCGAACGCGACCGACAGGTGAACTGATTCAGGAAAGCAATTCCCGAACAGGCTCCGGGATCGGTCGAAACCGGCCCCGGAGCCCATGTTCCGGTGTGTGCGAAATCAGCGGGAGCGGCAGCAGCCGACGTGCTGCCATTCCGCCTTGTGCCAGTAGTGCGCGGAATTCCCGCGCGCGCTGGGCGCCGCGGCCCCGACCGTGTTGCGGGGCGCGGCACGGCCGGCGGCCGTGGCGGACGCACGGAACGGTTCGAGCAGCTCCGGTACGTCGTACGCGTGGCCGCCGACCATGACCCGGCGCACCGCCGCCGCCGCGTCGATGTCGGCGAGCGGGTCTCCCGCGACGCACACCAGGTCGGCCAGATGGCCCGGCGCCACCCTGCCCAGCCGGTCGCCCAGACCGAGGGCCCGTGCGGCGTTCCCGGTGGCCGTGAGCAGTGCCTCGCGCGGGGTGAAGCCGTACTTCACCATGACCCGCAGGTTCTGGTGGATGCTGATGCCGATGTCGTCCAGGGCCGAGTCCGTGCCCGCCACGACCAGCCCCCCGGCCCGGTGCACGCGCAGCAGCAGGTCGCAGTCCCCGACGGTCCAGGAGTGATTGAGCTGGGCATCCGCACCGCCCGACGCCGCGTCATCGGCCTTCTGGACCAGCCGGCCGTACTCCCAGTCGGGGTAGAGCACCCGCGTCCGCTCGTCCTCGATGAGCGAACGGTCCTCGACGAACAGTTCGGAGGCGAACAGGATGGTCGTGGAGATCCACATGCCACTCGCCACCAGCAGGTCCACCGAGTCCTGGAACGACCGCCCGGCGGCGAAGCTCAGCGTCCGTGAGTATCCGAGGCGGTTGCCGCCCCCGGTGTGCTCCATGCCGTCCAGGCCGGTACGGGCCGCCGGGTAGAGGTAGTGCGAGGTCACGGGGATGCCGGCGGCGTGCCCGCGTGCCACGACCTCCCGCTCGTACTCCAGCGGCAGCCGGATGTACGACTTCAGCAGGTCGTAGCGGAGGGCCAGGGCCCGCCGGATGTCCCGGTCCAGCTGCTCGGGCGAGAGGACCGGTCGCATGACGCGGTGGCGGCCACGGGTTCCCTCGAACCCGTCTCCGGAGCCGAAGTAGCGCGGCCCGACCTTGGTCCCGGCCGCCAGCGCCTCACGCGTCTCGACCATCTGGTAGGACGGGTCGGCCGGAGTGCGGCTGGTGGTGACGCCGTAGGCGAGCCAGGCGCGGCCCTGCCGGTCGCCCCATTGAGGGCCTCGCCAGTGCCAGTGGTTGTGGGTGTCGATCAGGCCCGGCATGACGGTGAGGTCCGCGGCGTCGACGACCCGGTCGCCCCGGACGCTCCCGCGCCGCACGACCTCCTCGATCCGGCCGCCCCGCAGGACGACGTCGGCGCCGTGCCGCAGCGAGCCGGACGTACCGTCCCACACCGCGCCCGCCCGCACCACGGTCCGTCCCGCAGGGGCCGGACGGCGGGTCCAGGACAGCCGGGTCGGCACGGTGCGCGGCGTGCCGCCGTCGAGGCCCACCGTGCGCAGCCGGCCCAGCGAGAGGTAGAGCAGCCTGCCACTGCGCGTGGCGACGGAGAGGGAGTCGGTGATCTCCTCGGTGATCCGCACCGGCTCACCGGTGATCCGGGCGGCCGCGTCCACCGGGACCTTCCACGCCTGGCTCTCGATGCCGACGACGAGATGCCTGCCGTCGGGTGTCCACAGCGGGCCGTCTCCGTTGCGGGTGGAGATCGAGCATCCCGGTGCCACCGGCTGGTAGCGCAGTTCGTTCGTGGTCAGGTCGACGGTGAGGATCTGATTCACACCGTTGAGGCTGCGCCTGGAGTACGGGGCGGCCGCGGCGAGGGCCAGGATCTTGCCGTTGGGCGACCACGCGGCCGGGCCGGGCTGGTAGAGCGAGGGGGTGACCCGGGTGACCGAGCCGTCGGACAGGGTCAGCACCCAGTTCGCGCCGCTCTCGTCCTGGTAGGCGATGCGGGAGCCGTCGGGTGACCAGCGGGGCGCGAGCTGGGCGTTCGGCAGATCGGTGATCCGTTCCGAGGTGCCCTTCGCCAGGTCGTACCGCCACAGGTTCGCGGTGCCCGTCCGGTCGCTGACATAGACGAGGGACCGGCCGTCGGGTGCCCAGTCGGGGGAGGAGTTGAAGTAGCCGTCGGCGACGATCTTGACGGGGCGCTCGGCACCGGAGAGCAGCCACAGCGCGTTCAACGCCCGGAAGGCGATCTTCCGGCCGTCGGGGGAGAGCGCCGGGTCGGCGATGCCCAGGACGTCCTGGGGGCGGTCGTCGGTGAGGTCGGGGCCCCGCCGGGCCTCGTGGTCCACCCGGCGCACCTCCACCGTGGCGGTGAACGGGACCTCGGTACGCCCGCCTGCGCCGACGGTGCGCCGGTACATCCGGCCGTCGGCGGTGTAGAGCACTTCGCCGGACGGCAGCCAGACCGGGGCGAGCGGGAAGACGTCCTCGTCCTTCGTCAGGGCCCGGTCCCCCAGCATGAGTTCGGTGCGCGGGCCGGTGACCCTGATGTACGCGAGTCGGCCGTCGGGCCCGAACGAGGGGGCGTACAGCGCGGCGTCCGCGGGGCCGGTCAGCAGCGTCCGGATCGTCCCCGAGGCCACGTCGACCGCCTCGATCGTCCCCTGGTCCGCGACGTATGCCACCTGTCGCCCGTCGGCGGACCACGTCGGCATCGAGAGGTTCCGGTCCTGCTGGGTGACCGCCCGCCGGATGCCCGTCGCCGTGTCGAGGATCTCGATGCGGCAGGCGTTGTCCCGGTCCGAGACGAATGCGACGAACCGGCCGTCGGGAGAGAACTTGGGCTCCTGGTCGTACCCGTCCCCGGTGGTCAGCGGACGTGCCCCGGACCCGTCGGCGCCGATGCGCCACAGGTCGTACGTACCCGCCCGGAAGGACTGGAAGACCAGGCTCTTCCCGTCCGGCGCCCAGTGCGGCTGCGTCGCGTCCAGCGCGTCGTCGGTGAGCCGGTGTGCGGTGCCGCCCCCGGCCGGCAGCAGCCAGATCGCGTTGAGCGCGTCGATGGCGAGCGTCCGTCCGTCCGGCGACAGCGCGGCGCACAGATTGGCGCTCTCGTGGGTGTCGACCCGGACGAGGCCGTCGCCGTCCGTCCGTCCGTCCGGGTTCTCGTCCGCGTGGGCGACGGCGCTCCTGCCGGGCTCGCCCGCGAACCATAACGTCCCCAGCCCGACGGCGCCCGAACGGTGCAGCAGAGTACGACGGGACAGGCCCGAGCCTTCTTCGGGAAGCCCCTCGGATGCTCCGGATGTCTGTGCGGTCACGTTGATCCCCCTTGCGCGACGGAAGGCAACGCACTGTCATTTCCGGTGAGATGCCCTACCGTTCGGACGTGTGTTCGTTCGGCGCGTTGAAATATATGGCATCGGCCAATGCGGTGGAGGGATTCAAGACAGATCTCTGAAAATTGCGGGGGATTTCCGTGCACCGCTGCGAAGGCGGGCCCTTTCCTCGCCGCATGCTCCGAGGCCCATTCCGGGCGTCGGGCCGTGCGGCGGGCGTCCGAGCCCCTTCGCCGCGGGGTGCGGTGGCGGTGCCGGGGAATTGCGGAGATCCTGGCAGGGGAACGTGGCTGTCCTCGCACGGTCCATGTGCGTCGACGGCCGCGCTGCACAGGAAGGCTGCGGCCATGACAGCGATGCCGAACAAGACACCGCCGGGGCACAGGGGGTCCGGCAGTGCGAAGGTCGACGGTGCGTCCCAGGCGGCCGGGGTCCTGCTGATGCTCAGCGGGCCGCTCAGCATTCTCATGGGCGCGTCCGGTATCGCGGAGGACAGCCTGTTCGCCGTCTCGACCTGGTACGCCTACCGGTTCGATCTCACGGCCTGGGGTGTGATCCACCTCGTGGTCGGCGTGGCGCTCGTCGTCGCCGGCCTGGCGATCCTGATGAACAAGAGCTGGGGCCGCGGGGCCGGTGTGGCGGTGGCGGGGATCAGCCTGGTCACGCAGTTCATGTTCGTTCCGTACTACCCGGCGTGGGCCATCCCCGTCATGGCACTCGACCTCATGATCCTGTTCGCGCTGACGAGGTTTCATGTCGGAGCCGACGGCGGTCGGTGAGACCGGGCGGGATCACCGCCGACCGGCCGCCCACGACGGATCACCGTCGGCGGGCCCCCCGCTGAGCGGCGGGCGCGTGCGTACCGGAACGCGGACGACGAGAACGGTACGAATGCGATGAAGCGCCGGCGGCCGGACCGGCCATGGCTGCTGCGTCCGCTGTTCGTCCCCCGTGGGAAGATCGGTCCTGCGCTGCGCAGGGGCGCCCCTCGTGCCGGGAGGGTGTGGTTCCACCAGCCTGTCACCTCGAAGGGAAGCTCTCCGGATGCGCATCGGGATCGTCGGCACCGACAACAGCCATGTCGACCAGATCGTCCGCCACCTCAATGTGGAAAGGGCCGGCGGCGGCGCGCGCGTCGTGGCGCTCAGCGGCGGGCGCGGCCGGCGCAACGACGCGCTGGCGGCCACCGGAGGGATCGCGGAAGTCGTCGACGAGCCCGCGGAACTGCTGGGGCTGGTCGACGCCGTGGTCGTCGCGGACCGGGACGGTTCGCGCCACCGGGACCAGGCGATTCCCTTCCTGGCGGAGGGCCTTCCGGTCTTCGTCGACAAGCCCCTCGCCCGCACCGTCGAGGACGCCCGCGCGCTGATCGACACCGCACGAGCCCATGACGCGCCGCTCACCTCGTCCTCGGCGCTCCGGTGGATTCCCGACACCGACGCGCTGGTGGCCCGGTCGATGGCGGGAGGCGGGCCGGAGCTGGTCGTCGCCTCGGGGCCCGCCGACCCGGCCGGCGACCACGGCGGGATCTTCTTCTACGGCATCCATGCGGTGGACATCGCCCTCCGGCTCGCCCCCGGCGAGATCTCCGGCGTCCGGACGGACGTCACCGGCACCACGGTCACCGCGTCGTTCACGGCCGGCGACACCCGCGTCGTCGTGAATTTCGTCAAGCCGGGCAGCACGGACCAGATCCCCTTCCACGCAATGGCGTTCACCCGGGAGAGCATGGTCCAGCAGACCATCGTTCCGGGCGCGGACTACTGTGTGCCCGGCCTCGAAGCGTTCCTGGAGATGGCCCGCACGGGCACGCCGCCGATCGGCTACGGGGATCTGCTGCGCCCCGTCGAGGTCCTGGAGACCGTCGCCACCGCCCTGCGCGAGGCTTCCGCCGACGCCCGGCTGTAGACCGGACGCGGCACGGCAGGGCTGCGGCCGGGCGAAGAGGCCGCTGACGACGGCGCTGTGTCCGATGCGACACTGTGGAGTCGGCGCTCGTCACCGGACGGTGGGGAGAGCGCGCGGCACCAGGCAGGATGGGGGAGTCCAGCCGGTAAGGGGGAGATCATGATCGAGAAAATCCTGCCGTCCCGGGTAGCGGTGGCAGAGGCGTTCTCCGACCTGCCCGATGCCGTGCTGCTGCCCGGTGAACAGGAGCTGACCAGCGGCTTCGTGGAGAAACGGCGCAGGGAGTTCGCCACGACGCGGCACTGTGCCCGCCGTGCGCTCGGATCGCTGGGCATCGCCCCCGGCCCGATCCTCAAGGGCGAACGGGGCGCCCCGCTCTGGCCGGAGAACACGGTGGGAAGCCTGACCCACTGCACCGGCTACCGCGCCGCCGCCGTCGCCCACCGGCAGGCCGCGCTCACCATCGGCATCGACGCCGAGGAGAACGCGCCACTGCCCGGCGATGTGCACAACAGCATCGCCCTGGCGACCGAGCAGCGACGCGAGCGCGAACTGCGCCTGGAGCACCCGCGGATCCACTGGGACCGTCTGCTGTTCAGCGCGAAGGAGGCGGTCTACAAGGCGTGGTTCCCGCTCACCCGTCGTTGGCTGGGCTTCGAGGAGGCAGACATCGAGCTCCGTCTCGACGGCAGCTTCACCGCCCAACTGCTGGCCCCCGACCTGCAACCGGCCCCAGGAGCCGGGATACCGGAGATCCCCGCGGCCTTCCACGGCCGCTGGCTGGCCGGCGAGGGCCTGCTGCTGACCGCGATCGTCATTGAGGGCACCCCCGACGTCCGGGGTCTGTCCGGCGGGTGAGTGTTCCCGTAACCTCTGTCCGCATGAGCCAAGATCACCCGGGCGAAGACCGCAAGCGCGCACGCGAGTTGGGCATTGCCCTGACCGGCGAGCCGGGGCCGTGGAACGCGATCACGGATGTGCCCGGTGTCGAGGTCGGGTACGTCACCCTCGTCGACGGCGAGGACGTACGCACCGGAGTGACCGCACTGCTGCCGCGCGGCCGGGACGGTGTGGGAACCCCCTGCGCGGCCGGCTGGCACTCGTTCAACGGCAACGGCGAGATGACCGGGACCGCGTGGATCGAGGAGAGCGGCTCGCTCGCCGTTCCGGTGGTCATCACCAATACGTACGCGGTGGGCCCGGTGCACCGGGGCGTGGTCGAGTGGGTGCGCGCCAACTGCCGTGGCATGGCGCCCGAATGGCTGCTGCCGGTCGTCACGGAGACCTGGGACGGCCACCTCAACGACATCCACGGTCCGGCCGTGGAGCCCCGGCACGCCGCAGCCGCGATCGAGGCGGCGGCGTCCGGACCGGTCGAGGAGGGATGTGTCGGCGGCGGGACGGGCATGCGCTGCTACGGCTTCAAGGGCGGCTCGGGCACCGCGTCGCGGGTGGTTGAGTACGGCGAGGACCGGTACACCGTCGGTGCCTTCGTTCAGGCGAACTTCGGCGCACGGCGTGAACTGGTGGTGGCCGGTGTGCCGGTGGGACCCGAGCTGACCGACCCGGTCGGTGCGCCGGACCCCGCGGCGGAGCCCGACGGGGAGCGCCCGGTGCCGCCCGGCGCGGGTTCGGTGATCGTGGTGGTGGCGACCGACGCCCCGCTGCTGCCGGGACAGTGCAAGGCGCTGGCCCGTCGGGTGACGCTCGGTCTGGCCCGTACCGGCACCACCGGCAGCCACTTCTCCGGCGACCTCTTCCTGGCCTTCTCCACGGCGAACCCGACTGCGTTGACCAGTACGTTCCCCGAGGACGACGGCAGCGCGCCGTACGAGTCGATGCGCTTCGTGCCCTGGGGCCGGATGGATCCCTTCTACGGTGCGGTGGTCGAGTCGGTGGAGGAGGCGGTGCTCAATGTGCTCACCGGAGCCCACTCGATGACCGGCCGGGCCGGGCACCACGTGCCGGCACTTCCGTTGGAGCAGGTGACCCAACTCCTGGCGGCACGGGGAGCGGTGTCGTGACGCCTGCTGCGCCGTAACCCTCGGCGTCGTGGCTCCCGCCCTCCCGGGGCTCCCACGGCCGCTCCGCAGCGGGCTCGCTGGCCCGGCACAGCTTCGTCGGCCATACTGCCCGCCGTGGAGCAGCGCATAGATCCGAACACTCAGCCCGGATACGCCGCGGGGACAGACCCGGCGTTCATCCCCGGTCTCACGGCCCCCGTCACGGCCGGGAAGCCGGATTCGAGCCTGGAGCAGACAGACCTGGAGCAGACAGAACCGGAACGGACGGAGCCGGCGGGGACGGAGCCGGAACGGACGCAGGAGCGTGAGTCCGACGCCGCCGAAGCCGAGTCCGACGCGGGGAAGGCCCCGGCGGCGGACGAGAAGGAGGCGCAGGACGGACCCTCGTTCGAGGTGAGCGACCGCCGCGGTTCGATCACCGTGGACCGTGAAGGCGTCCGGTTCCGGCTGGACGACCAGGAGGCCGAGTTCCGGTGGGACGAGATCGGCGCGGTCGAGGTGAAGACCCCCCGGTTCGGCCGCCGGTTCACCGTGACCGTCCATATGTCGACCCGCCGGTGGTTCAACGCCGAGGTCGAGGCACCGGCCAGGAGCAGCCTCAAGGAGTGGGCGACGGAACTCGACGCGGTTCTGGACGCCTATTTCGAGGAGTCCTGACCGCGGCGGTGCCGTGTGGGAGGCCGGGCCGGTGTACGCGACGACCGTCGGCCTCCCCACGCACCGCCGGGCCTCTCGGGCTTCTCACGCACCGCCGGGCCTCTCGGGCTTCTCACGCACCGCCGGGCCTCTCGGGCTTCTCACGCACCGCCGGGGTCCTCACACACCGCCGGGCTTCTCACCGGCCGTCGGCCAAAGTGCGCGTGTGCCGCGCAGCGCGTCGAGTATGCGGGGCCAGGCGGCCGCCCCGAGGGCCGCGTCCGCCGCGGTCGAACCTCCGTACAGGAACTGCGTGGAGGCGGGCGCGGGGCCCTCGCCCGGCAGCCGTGGGCGGTGGCCCGCGTCGGGGCTGCTGATGACCCGTACGGGCAGGCCGGCGGCTCTGCGGCGGGCGGCCAGTTCCTCGGCGGAGTGCAGTGAAGGCCACATCGCGTCGTCGCCGCCCGCGACCAGGACGAGTTCGGCACCGGATCTCTCCACCGGGATTCCCGCCGCGTCGACGCGGTCGGCGTACGTCCGCCGGCTCTGCTCGTACCAGCCGAGGACGGCCACGGGACCACCCTCGGGCCGTTCGGGCGCCGTCGCCCAGGAGTCGTCGAGGGGGACGAACGGCAGCGGCTCGCCCCGCCAGGTCCACGAAGACCGGTACGGCCGGTTCTGCCCGTCCCGGCCGGGACCCACGTTCGCCCAGGTCAGCGAGGTGGGCGAGAGCGCCACCACGGCATCGACACCGGGCAGGAGCACCGACAGGTGCAGGGCGGCCTCCGCTCCCTTGGACGTACCGAGCACGCCGATCCGCCGTGCGCCGCCCGCGCGGAGCACCTCGATCGCGGACTCGAAGGTCTCCAGCGGGATCTCGCAGATGCCCGGCGGCTGTCCTGAGCCGCCGAACCAGCGGATCGACAGGGCGGCGATGCCCTCCCGGGCCAGGAGCCTGCACCGCTCGTCCTCGATGCGTCCGCTGGACCCGGACAGCACCAGCACCCCGACCTCGCAGCCGGATGCCGGACCGCTCGCGGGCCGTGCGAGAAACCCCTCGTGAACGCCCCGGCACAGGGCTTCACGAGGGGTTCTGCGGGCAGCCTCGCGAGCGCCTTCGCCGATGTCGCCGAAGGTGCGCTCGACGATGTCCACGGGTCGGTCAGGCGTCCGTGAGCACGACCGAGCGGGTCAGGTGGCGGGGGCTGTCCGGGTCAAGACCGCGGGCGGCGGCGCGGGCGATCGCCAGACGCTGCACGCGCACCAGCTCGGCCAGCGGGTCCAGGCCGCTCTCCACCCAGCGGGCACCGGTCGCCAGCACCTGCTCCTCAAGGCCCTCGGGGGCGGCGCCGAACATCCAGGTCGCGGTGCCCGAGGTGGCGATGCTGATCGGACCGTGGCGGTACTCCATCGCGGGGTACGACTCGGTCCAGGACAGCGACGCCTCCTTCATCTTGAGCGCCGCCTCGTTGGCGAGCCCCGCCGTCCAGCCGCGGCCGAGGAAGCTGAACTGGGTGCAGTCCACCAGTCCTTCGGGCAGCGGCTCGGCGAGCGCGGTCTCCGCGTCGCGCACCACGTCCTCGGTGTGCAGACCCAGGTGGGCGCGGAGCAGGGTGAGCGCGGTGGTGGCGAACCGGGTCTGCACGACGGACTGCTCGTCGGCGAAATCGAGCACGACGACATCGTCGGCGGCCGTCATGACCGGGGTGTCCGAGTCGGCCGTGATGGCCACGGTGCGGGTGGCACCACGCAGACGGTCGAGCAGCTCCAGCACCTCGGTCGTGGTTCCCGAGCGGGTGAGGGCGACGACCCGGTCGTAGCCGCGGCCGAACGGGAACTCCGAGGCGGCGAAGGCGTCGGACTCGCCCTGACCGGACCCCTCGCGGAGCGCGGCGTACGCCTGAGCCATGTAGAACGAGGTGCCGCAGCCGACGACCGCGATGCGCTCGCCGGCGGCGGGCAGACCGGCCGACTGCGTCCGGGCCAGCTCGGCGGCGCGACGCCAGCACTCGGGCTGACTGGCTGTCTCGATCTCGACAAACGACACTTTTGCACTCCGTACTCGTAGTGGGATGCTCGTTTACGCACGTTATACGCGACCTACAAGCATTATCAAGCATTCTGTTTGCAGGAGGCTTGACTGGGCGGAGCCTTGTGCGACGCTTGCGCGTGTCCCGTGACCGTACCCAAGGGGATGGGTGCCCGAAGCCCGGGTCCGTGAGGAGAGTTGCCTTGTCCAGGGATGCCCGGTGGAACGCGCTGTTGGAGCTTGTCGGCAAGAACGGTCGGGTGGACGTCGAGGACGCCGCGACCGCACTCGACGTCTCGACCGCGACCATCCGCCGTGATCTGGACCAGCTCGCCGAGCAGCAGCTGCTCACCCGCACCCGGGGCGGTGCGGTGGCGCACGGCGTCAGCTACGAACTGGCCCTGCGCTACAAGACCGGGCGCCACGCCCCGGAGAAGCAGGCCATCGGCCGCGCGGTCTCCGAACTGGTGGCCGTGGGCGAGGTGGTGGGACTGACCGGCGGCACGACACTGACCGAGGTGGCCCGTTCGCTGGCGGTGCGCTCCGACATCGTCGGCGACAGTGCGGCCCACATGGGCGGCCAGCCGACCCTGACCGTGGTCACCAACGCCCTCAACATCGCCAACGAGCTGGTGATCCGGCCGCAGATCAAGATCGTGGTGACCGGCGGAGTGGCCAGGCCGCAGTCGTACGAGCTGACCGGCCCGCTGGCCAGCGGGGTGCTGGGCGAGATCACACTGGACGTCGCCGTGCTGGGCGTCAACGCCATCGATACCGAGCGCGGTGCGTACGTCCACCACGAGGGCGAGGCCAGCATCAACCGGCTGCTCGCCCAACAGGCGCAACGGGTGGTCGTGGCCGCCGACTCCTCGAAGATCGGCAAGCGGGCCTTCGCCCGGGTCTGCGATCTGAGCCAGATCGACTTCCTGGTCACCGACCGGGGGATCACGCCCGAGGCGACCGCCCGCTTCACGGAGGCCGGCGTCACCGTCATCGCCGTATGAGGTGACACGGCGCGTCCCCGGCGAGGTCGTCGGGCGGCGGGCGGCCGCTGATCGGCCTTCCGTGGCCCGTCCACAGCTGGTGCCCGAGAATGCCGGGTCCTGTGCCCGGCAACCCGCCGGTCGAGCACGAAGACGCATCCCGGACCGCGATCGAGCGGCTGACAAGTTCGGTGATTGTCGTCGAACCCCTGCTGCATCGTGCCAGGCTCCTTTCCCGTGCCTCTCCGTGCCCGTGCCCGTGCCCTGCCTCTGACACTCGATCACGGGTTGCGGCGCGGCCGAAACGAACGCCCCCCGCCTGTTCAATGTCCTTAGATGTTCGTTAGTCGTGTGAAATGAACAACTCTTGCCATCTGGATGCATGTCGTGAACCATGTGGCTGTCACCGCGAGGGAGCAACGGCCGCACGGTCACCGCTGCGTTCGCCCTCCTGGCTGCCGGCCCCGAGTGCATGATGCGCGCCGAGTCAGAGGTCTCGCTCGCCGGCAAGCAGCCGCGCATCAGTGTTCTCCGCCCGTACCACCCGCACGCACAGACAGAAGGGACCCCCGTGTCAGACCTGCGACTCGGCGTCATCGGGCTCGGCCTGCGCCGTTCCATCGCGACCTCCGCCCACCACCCCGGACAGGGTTCGGCGATCACCGCCGTCTGCGACCTCGACCCCGAGGTGCGACGGCGCGAGGCCGAGTACTTCGGCACCGATGTCGCCGTCGACGACTACAAGCTGCTCCTCGGCCGGGACGACCTCGACGCGATCGTCGTCGCGACCCCGGACGACACACACGAGACCATCGCCATCGACGCGCTGCGGGCCGGGAAGGCCGTCTTCGTCGAGAAGCCGCTCGGGATCACCGTCGAGAGCTGCGACAACATCCTGCGTGCGGCGTACGAGACCGGGACCCGGCTGTACGTCGGACACAACATGCGCCACATGGGCGTCGTGCGGCTGATGCGCGACATCATCGCCCGTGGCGACATCGGCGAGCCGAAGGCCGTGTGGGTGCGGCACTTCGTCGGCTACGGCGGTGACTACTACTTCAAGGACTGGCACGCCGACCGCACCCGCACCACCGGTCTGCTGCTCCAGAAGGCCGCGCACGACATCGACGTCCTGCACTGGCTGGCCGGCGGCTACACCCGCCGCGTCAACGCGCTCGGCGATCTCCTCGTCTACGGCGACCTGCCGCGCCGCGAGGCGGACACCCCGCGCCCGGCGAACTGGCTGCGAGAGTTCGACTGGCCGCCGACGGCCCGCAGGGACCTGCACCACATCGTGGACGTCGAGGACGTCTCGGTGATGAACATGCAGCTGGACAACGGCGTCGTGGCCGCCTACCAGCAGTGCCACTTCACCCCCGACTACTGGCGGAACTACACCGTCATCGGTACCGAGGGCCGGCTGGAGAACTTCGGTGACGGCCCCGGCGACGAGGTCAAGGTCTGGAACACCGGTCCCAGCGGATACCGCGCCGAGGCCGACATCACCTACCGGGTGCCCGAGGCCGAGGGCTCGCACGGTGGCGGGGACAGCCGGATCATGGAGGAGTTCTGCCGGTTCGTGCGCGACGGGGGCGTCACCGACACCTCGCCGGTCGCCGCCCGGATGAGCGTCGCCGCCGGTGTGCTCGCCACCCGTTCCCTGCGCGAGGGCGGTGCGCCGTTCGAGGTGCCGGCCCTCGACCCGGAGCTGATCGCCTACTTCGAGGGCGGCCAGGTCCGCCGGCGGGACTAGGCGCTTCGCCCGACGCCCGGGAGATCTCCGGTGACAGTGCCTTCGGGTGCTGTCCCCCGGGGGTCTCTGTGCAATGGTTTTCAGCCATGCTCGGTGGGTAATCGGCTCATTCTGGTTTGGCGACCTCCCGGCAGGTGTCCACCCCGACGCGTGGCAGCATCAGGTGAATTGAGAAGGAATGTCCGAAAGGTGACAGGCGAGGGTGAGGTGCGCCGGTCTCGCAGGGTCACCATGACTCCGCCGTCGGGGAGTTCGAGCGATCAATTTGCGCCAATAGGATCTCGGGGTGGCCGAGTTCGAACGCGTGGCCGGAATTCGGTCGGCATAATCGCGTCCATGTCGATCACGGGTGGAGACGTCGTTGACCTGGGGCGGGGCCTTTATGCATGGCTCCCGCCGAAGCGGGGCTGGGGGCTGGCCAACTGCGGCCTGCTCGTCTCGTCCCGAAGCGCGCTCTGGATCGACACCCCGTACGACGCCGTGCTGGCCGGCCAGTTCCTGGCCGAGTCCACCAAGCGGCTGCCGGACGGTGTCGGCATCGACCGGGTGATCGTGACCCATGCGAACGGGGACCACTTCTGGGGCGCGGGCGTGCTCCCGGACGCGGAGATCATCGCCACCCGCGAGGCCCGCGAGCACATCCACTACGAACCCACGCCGAAGCAGCAGCACGCCCTCGTCGCGGCAGGCGATCCGGCCACCCCGCTCGGCGGCTATCTCGCCCGGCACTTCGGCCCCTTCGACTGGTCGCAGACCGAACCGGTGATGCCGACCACCTACTTCACCGGCGAGCTCGAACTGACGCTGGGGGATTACCCGGTGCGGATCTCCGCGCTGCCGTCCGCGCACACCACCGGCGACCTGATGGTCCATCTGCCCGCGCAGGACGCCGTGTTCACCGGGGACATCATCTTCTCCTCCACCCCGCAGCAGCCGGGCGACCACCCGGTGCACTGGGCGGGTCCGCTGAGCAATCTGATCTCGGCCTGCGAACAGGTGCTGGCCACCGGCGCCGAGACCGTCGTCCCGGGACACGGCCCGCTTCTTGACCGGGCCGGGGTGCGCGACCACATCGTGTACCTGGAGTACGTGCGCGAGCGCGCCCACGCCTTCCACACGGCGGGGATTCCCGCCGTCGAGGCCGCCCGCCGGGTCATCGGCGAGGGGCGCTATCCGGAACTGGGCCTTCCCGAACGGCTGGTGGTGACCATCGGCAGCGAGTACCGCCGGCTCGACGGCTCCGAACTGCCCGGAGTGCTCCAGGTCATGACCGAGGTCGCCGTGGTCGCTGAAGAACTGGAGCGGCCGCATGAGCCGGCCCGCCCCGCGGAGCAATAGGCAAGGCTTCGGCCGGAAGGCCGATCCGACGACAGAAACGCGGTGACGGCATGGGATGGATAGTGGCGGTGATCGCCGTCGCCGCTGCCGTGGCGGCAGCGGTCCGCGCACAGAACTCGGCGCGCGCCGAGAACGTCGCGCTGGCCCGCGCCGAGCTGGCCGAACGGCAGTCGAAGGCCGCCGAGGCCCGTACCGCGGCCCTCACCGACGAGATCCGCCAGCTGGCCCGCAACCGGATACCCGTCGCCGCGCTCGCCCTCTCCCACCCCACCGCCAAGGTCCCCGGACTGCGCGAGGCGGCCGAGGTCGACGGCGATTCCGCACGGCTGCTCACCGAGGCGGTGCAGGCCGCCCGCCAGGCCGTCGTCGAGGAGCGCGGCCGTGTCGACGCGGCCGCCCGCGCGGCGATGCGCGGCACCTCCGCCAAGATCCAGTCCCTGCTCAACCAGTCCCAGCAACTGCTGCACGAGCTCCAGCACGAGTACGACGACCCGCGGATCCTGCAACTCGACTTCCGCAACGAACTGGCGCTGCGACGCACCCAGGCCACCGCGGTGCTCTGCGACGCCTGGCCCGGCCTCGCCCGCCAGAACTCGCCGCTGGTCGAGATCGTGCTCGGTGCCCAGTCCCGGGTCGCCGGCTACGAACGCATCAAGGTCGCCAACCATCTGCGCGACGAACGGCTCGCGCTCGTCGCCCGCGCCGCCGAACCCCTCGCCATCGCCCTGGCCGAACTGCTGGCCAACGCCACCGCCTACTCGCACCCCGACACCGATGTCCAGGTCACCGTTCAGCAGAGCGGCGGCCGGGGCGCGTTCCTGGTGGTCGACGACGCGGGCATCGGCATGGACGACGACGCGCTCGACCGGGCACGGGCCCTGCTGGCGGGCCCATCCGAGGTCCTGCTGACCGAGCTGGGCGATCCGCCGCAGACCGGCTTCGCAGTCGTCGGCCGGCTGGTGCTGCAGTACGGCTTCAACTGCCACATCGAGGCATCGCCGTTCGGCGGCATGCGTACGATCCTGCGCGTCCCGGCCCATCTGCTGACCGTGATGGAGGAGGAGCGCAGCCTCTCCGCGCTCGCCCCGAAGCCGGTGCAGGCGCAGGCCGCTTCCGCGGTCCCCGCCCCGACCGAGCAGGAGACCGCCCCCCTGCCGCAACCCGCCGGCGGGGAGGCCGCCGCGCTGCCCAGCCGGCGCCGCCGCGCCCCGCGTCCGGCGCCGGCCCGCCCCGCGTCCGCCGCCCCGGACCGCGAACAGGTGTCCCGTACACCGGAGCAGGCCGGGGCTTCCTGGGCGGCACTCCAGCAGGGCACCCTCAACGGCAGGAGCGTCGCCGGGCGGCCATCCGCACCGGTACCGGACGACCACGACCACCCGGACGACCGGGACGAGCAAGGAGACGACCAGACGTGAGCGCCCCCACTTCCACCACCGGTGACCTCGCATGGGTGCTGACCCCGCTGCTGGAGCTGCCCGGAGTCCAGCACGCCGTGGTCGCCACCGGAGATGGCCTCGTCGAGGGCGCGTCGCCCGGCCTGGACCGGGCCTCCGGCGAGCGCGTCGCCGCCATGACCGCCACCCTGCACGCCGCGGCACGCGCCTTCACCACGGCGTTCACCGACGTCGAGGCTCCGCGCCTGGCCCAGACGGTCGTCGAGTCCGACCAGGGCTTCGCCATCGTCGTACCGGCCGGGAACAACACCACACTCGCCCTGTTCGCGGAACCCGGCGCCAAGCTCGGCGACATCGCGTACCAGATGCAGGTGCAGGTCGCCGCCCTGACCCGGGCGATGAACGCACCCGCCCGCCGGCCGGACACCGCCGCCCGGCCATGACCTCCGGCCCGGGGCGCCGTCTGATACCCGCCTATCTGGTCACCGGCGGCCGGACCCGGCCCGTCGGCCCCGCGCTCGACCGGCTCGACGTACTCGTACGCGCCGACACCGAGCTGCCCCCGGAGGCCGGCTCGGAACAGCGCAGACTGTGCGAGCTGCTCGGACCGGGGGCGCTCACCGTCGTCGAGTGCGCGGCCCACCTGGATCTGCCGGTCAGCGCCACCGTCTTCCTGGCCACGGACCTCGCGGCCGCCGGACATCTGCACACCCGACCGCCCATCCCCAGTGCCGGGGAGATCGACCGGTCGCTCGTCGAGAGGCTGCTCGTTGGACTCCGCTCCCTCCACTGACCGCACCGGCGTCGGCTATCTGCCGCCCGCCGCCCGGACCCTGATGAAGCTGGTCGTCACGGGTCCGTTCGGCGTCGGCAAGACCACCCTGATCCGGACGCTGTCGGAGATCGCCACGCTCCACACCGAAGAGGCGATGACCCAGTCCAGCACCCGGCTCGACGACACCGCCGGGCTGCCGGACAAGACGACGACCACCGTCGCCGTCGACTTCGGCCGGCTCACCGTCCTGGACGACCTGGTGCTCTACATGTTCGGCACCCCCGGCCAGCAACGCTTCCTGCCGCTCTGGGAGGACATCGCGCGCGGTGCGCTCGGTGCACTCGTCCTGGTCGACACCCGCAGGCTCGCCGACTCCTTCGCGGTCATGGACATGGTCGAGGAGCAGGGGCTGCCGTACGCGGTCGCGGTCAACCGCTTCCCCGACGCCCCCGCCCACTCCGACGAGGTCCTGCGCAAACACCTCGACCTCGCACCCGAGACCCCGCTGGTGCAGTGCGACGCCCGCGAACGCCGCAGCAGCATCGACGCGCTGATCGCCCTGGCCGAGCACGTGCTCACCCGGATGCCCAGGCCCGAGGACCCGTCATGACCCCGTTCGCACAGCCGTCGCAGCCCCTCGCCCTCTACGGCCCGGAATTCGCCGCCGACCCGCAGAGCCACTACCGCCGCCTGCGCGAACACGGCCCGCTCGCGCCCGTCCGGCTCGCCCCCGGCATCGACGCCCTCCTGGTCACCGACTACCAGGCCGCCGTCGATCTGCTGCGCGACACCCACACCTTCACCAAGGACCCGCGCGCCTGGCAGGCCACCGTCCCCGAGGACTCGCCGGTCCTGCCGATGCTCGGCTACCGGCCCACCGCGCTCTTCAGCGACGGCGACGTGCACGCCCGCTACCGCGACGCCATCAACGACAGCCTCGCCCTGATCGAACCGCACGCCCTGCGGGCCGAGGTCACCCGGGTCGCAGGGCGCCTGATCGGTGAATTCGCCGCCACCGGAAGCGCCGATCTCATCGCCCAGTACGCCCGACGGCTGCCGCTGCACGTCCTCGTCACTTGTTTCGGCGTGGCGCCGGGCGACGGCGAACGCGTCGTCGACGGCATCGCCGGCATGTTCAACTCCACCGAGAACGCCGCCACCGCGTACGCCGACCTCGTCGAGGTCGTCACCGCCCTGGTCGCCGACCGCCGCGCCCAGCCGAGCCGCGACCTCACCTCGTACCTCCTCGGCCACCCGGCGAACCTCGACAACGACGAGACTGTGCGTCAGATCACCCTGATCATGAGCGCGGGCCACGATCCGACGACCAATCTGATCGGCAACGCGATGCTGCACATGCTCACCGACGCCCGCTACGCCGGTTCCCTGCACGGCGGCGCGATGACGGCGCACGAGGCGATCAACGAGGTCCTCTGGCAGAACCCGCCGCTGGCCAACCTGGCCGCCCACTACCCGCGCCACGACACGGAGTTCCACGGCGTGCGGCTGCGCGCGGGACAACTCCTCCTGGTCTCCTACGCGGCGGCCAACACCCGTTCCACGCCCGGCCTTTCGGACCTCGCGGTGCGCTCCGGGGCCAGCGCCCACCTCGCCTGGTCCGCAGGTCCGCACCGGTGCCCGGCGAAGCAGCCGGCGCTGCTCATCGCGATGACCGCGATCGAGCAGCTCACCAGCCAGCTGTGCGATGCGAAACTGGCTGTACCGGTCAGTGGGCTGACGTGGCGTCCGGGACCCTTCCACCGCGCGCTTGTCCGGCTTCCGGTACGGTTCACCCCCGTCGACATGAGTGCGGAAGCGCACCGGCTCAGGGCCGCCGGGGAAGCCGCGGACGGGGCTCCGGCGGTGTCGATCGGGCCATGAACCGTGTCGGTGGTACGCCGAACGGGTGAGTGGCGAGAGAATTGCCCGATGAACAGCGAGCGCAGCCGGCGCAACGCCAACCGAAGCACAGACGGGGTGGTCCGGTGAGCAGGTACGACAGGTACGACGTCACGGACGAGCAGTGGGAGGGGCTTGCCCAGGTCGTGCCGCTGCGCAGCCGCAACGAGTGGCCGTCCAGGGTGGATCACCGCACGGTCCCCGACGAGAGCCCGGCGTCCGAGCAGCGGCGACTCGTCGTGCTGCGGGTCCAGGTCTTCGCGGACGCACGGGAGGTGGCCGAGTACCTGGTCGGCCAGATCCCGGTGCTGCTCGACCTGACCAGCGCCGAGACGGATGTCGCCAAGCGCATCCTGGACTTCACCAGCGGGGTGGTCTTCGGCCTCGGCAGCGGAATGCACCGGGTCGACCGGAATGTCTTCCTGTTGTCCCCGGTCGGCATGGAGGTCGAGGGAGTCACCCCGGCGGGCCTTCCCGGTTCGTAGTCCACGGGAGGGCTGCCGGGGCGGGGCGAGCCGTTCACGTACTCCGATCGTAGGAAAGTCGTTCAGGCGGAACGATTCGCCGGTCGACGGCCCGCATACCGTCCGCCCATGACCGCACTCCGCCCGGAAGCCGCCCCGTCACTGCCCACCGCTCCCCCCGGGGCGAGCGATGGCGTGCCCGTCGCCCGCACGCCGGCCCGTCCGGAAGCCGCGCGGGTCACCGAGGGGCCGGAGCGTCCTGCCGGACCCGTCGTCACCGAACTGCGGCTGTCCGCCTTCGCCTCGCACCGGGGTGCCACGTTCCCCCTCGGTCCGGTCACGCTCCTCACGGGGCCCGGTGGCAGCGGCAAGTCCAGCGCGTTGCGGGCGTACGAGGCGCTGGCGAGGCTGGCCGCCGGGGACCCGCTGGACGAGGTGTTCCCGGACCCGGCGGGCTGCGTGCCGGAGGGGGCCGCGGCCGATGCGCAGGGCCGCCGCGGCTTCCGGATCGGCTGCACGGCGGACGGTCCGGCCGGGCCGGTGCGGCTCGATGTCGCCGTCCAGGCGGAGCCCACTCTCCGTATCGTCGGCGAACGGCTCACCGGTGGCGGCGAGATCCTGCTCAGCACCGCGTTGCGCGATCCGGGGCGCCCCACGGTCCAGGCGGCCTGGCACACCGCCGGCGCGGTCCCGGTGACGCGTGCGCCGCTTCCGGACGACCGTCTCGGTACGGCACTGCTGCCGCTGCGGGTCGCGGGCCGGACCGAGGGGCAGTTACGGGTGCTGGCCGCCGCCGAACAGATGGTCGTGGCCCTGTGGTCGGTCTTCGCGTGCGAACCGCAGCCGCAGCGGATGCGTGCCCCCGTGCCGCCGGGGGACGGCAGGCTGCGGCGCGGCTGCGACAACCTCGCGGCGGTGCTGGAGCGCTCGCGCAAGCAATGCGCCCAGCGCCATGCCCGGCTGGTCGCCGCGGCGCACGCCGGATGCGCGGGGCCGGTGACCGCGCTGGGCGCCGAGCGGCTCACGGACGGATCACTGCGGGCCACGGTCGGGCGGGGCGGGGGCCGGTCGACTCCGGTCGGGCGGCTCGGGGACGGCGAGCTGAGGTATCTCGCGCTCGCCCTCGCGCTGCTCACCGGCCCCGGGACGCTGGCGGTGGACGCCGCGGGGGAGGTGCCGTCGGCCATGCAGACCCTCACCGTGCTGGCCGACGGACTCGACCGTGACCTGGACGGCAGGCAGTTGCGCGAACTGCTGTCCCTGGCCGTCTCGGTCGGGGCGGCCGGGCGTCTCAGACTGGTCGGGACGGTCGCGGAGCCGGGCGCCGCAAGGGGAAGGGCGACCCCCGGGGTGACGGTGGTAGACCTGGGGCCGTGACAGAACTTGATGTACGTGCCTTGCAGCGACGGCTCGCCGCGTTCGCGGCCGCACGGGACTGGGAGCAGTACCACACCCCGAAGAACCTGGCGGCGGCGCTGAGCGTCGAGGCGTCCGAACTGGTGGAGATCTTCCAATGGCTGACGCCGGAGGAGTCGGCGCGGGTGATGGAGCGGCCCGAGACGGCGCACCGGGTCGCGGACGAGGTCGCGGATGTCCTCGCGTATCTGCTGCAGTTCTGCGAGGTGCTCGGGATCGACCCGCTCACGGCACTGTCGGAGAAGATCGACCGGAACGAGTCCCGATTCCCGGTGCCGGGACGACAGGACCCCTCGGGATCAAGCAATCGTCACTCTTCGGAGTGATCAACTTATCCACTATCGAGATAGTGTCCACAGATTTCCGAATTCCCCTGGCTTTTCGGTACCAGTGACCTCACTGTGGGTAATGAATGAGGTGAGCGGCTTTTCGTACGGACGGGGGAACGCATGGAAGCGGAACGGCTTGTGGGAGTCAGTCGGCGCGCTCTGGCCCAGAGCAGGGGGACGCCGGACATCATCGCGGAGGCCTGGCAGGCACAGGCACTGGCCCAGGCGATCGGCAGCCGCCTGGCGGCCGAGGGGCCCAAGGAGTTACGGGGCGAGGCGCGCGGGCTGAGCGAGATCGGCGGGCGGAGCGGCGGTGCGCTGGACCACCCGGCGGCGCGGGCCGGCGTGGCGCGGGCCATGCAGCTCTCCGGGCTCGCCGAGCCCCGGGCGACGCTGACGGGACTGGGCACACTGCTCGGGGAAGTGGGGATGGCGCTGGTCGCAGTGGCCTGCGAGACCGATGAGCAGGGGCTCTACTGGCAGTGCATGGAGGCGATCGACGCAGCCGACGAGTCGATGGACCGGGTGCACGGAATGCTCCGTCGCCTCGACGAGCAGGACAGGGAGCGGCAGCAGGATCTGGAGCGCGGCCGGGAGCGGGGTGATCCGTACGACGCGCACGGCCCGTACGGTGCGATCGGCGGACCGGCGGGTGCGACCGCGGCCGGCCGCGGTCGCGCGGGGCTCCGGGAGTGACCGCGCGAGGAGGCCGGAGGCGACGGGCGACCGGCGTTCGGAGGTGCAGGATGAATGCATGGATCTTCGAATCTTCACCGAGCCCCAGCAAGGGGCGAGCTATGACACCCTGCTCACCGTCGCCAAGGCGACCGAGGACCTCGGCTTCGACGCCTTCTACCGCTCCGACCACTACCTCCGTATGGGGCCGGGGGACGGGCTGCCCGGCCCGACCGACGCGTGGATCACGCTGGCCGGGCTGGCGCGTGAGACCAGGCGGATCCGGCTCGGCACCCTGATGACCGCGGGGACCTTCCGGCTCCCCGGTGTGCTGGCCATCCAGGTCGCGCAGGTCGACCAGATGTCCGGTGGGCGCGTCGAGCTCGGTCTCGGCGCCGGCTGGTTCGAGGAGGAGCACAAGGCCTACGGCATCCCGTTTCCCCAGGAGAAGTTCGGCAGGCTGGAGGAGCAGCTGGAGATCATCACCGGGCTGTGGGCGACGGAGATCGGCGAGACGTTCAGCTTCGACGGCACCTACTACCAGCTCACCGATTCGCCCGCGCTGCCCAAGCCGGCGCAGGCCAAGGTGCCGGTGCTGATCGGCGGCCACGGCGCGACGCGCACCCCGCGGCTGGCCGCGCGCTACGCCAACGAGTTCAACATCCCCTTCGCGTCGCTGGAGGACAGCGAGAAGCAGTTCGGCCGGGTCCGGGAGGCCGCCGAGGCAGCCGGCCGGGCGCCGGACGATCTGGTGTACTCCAATGCCCTGGTGGTCTGCGTCGGCAAGAACGACGCGGAGGTGGCGCGCCGTGCCTCCGTCATCGGGCGTGAGGTGGCGGAGCTGAAGGCGAACGGGCTGGCGGGCTCGCCCGCCGAGGTGGTCGACAAGATCGGCCGGTACGGCGAGATCGGCTCGTCCCGGATCTATCTCCAGGTCCTGGACCTGGCAGATCTGGACCACCTGGAGCTGATCTCCTCCCAGATCCGGTCCCAGCTCGGCTGAGGACAGAAGACAGAAGACAGAAGACAGAAGACACAGGACAGAGGGCAGAGGAGCAGAGGGCCGATGCTCCAGGACCAGGACCAGGACCAGGACCAAGACCAGGACCCAGGGCCGAGGACAGAAGGACCGGAGAGACGAAGGGAGTCAGAGTCAGTTGTGCACCCCGCCCGACCGTCCGACGATCCGTCGTTCCTCCACGCGACTGCCTGGGGAAAACCCGCCCGTACGCTCGGCAGTGCTCTCGCGGCGGGTCCGGTCGTGCTGGACGGAGGTCTGTCCAACCAGTTGGAGGCGCAGGGCTGCGATCTGTCCGACGCCCTGTGGTCGGCCCGCTTGCTGACCGACGGACCCGGACAGATCGAGGCGGCCCACACCGCCTATGTGCGGGCGGGTGCGCAGGTGCTCATCACGGCCGGCTACCAGGCGACCTTCGAGGGTTTCGCGCGGCGGGGGATCGGCCGGGCGGAGGCGGCGGAGCTGTTCGCCCGCAGCGTCCGGCTGGCGCGACGGGCCGCCGGTGCGGTGCAGCGGGAGGTATGGGTCGCCGCTTCGGTCGGCCCGTACGGGGCGATGCTGGCGGACGGCAGTGAGTACCGGGGCCGCTACGGGCTCTCCGTCCGGGAGCTGGAGCGCTTCCACCGGCCGCGGATCGAGGCGCTGGCCGCCGCCGGGCCCGATGTGCTGGCGCTGGAGACGGTGCCGGACGCCGACGAGGCGGAGGCACTGCTGCGGGCAGTCGAGGGGTGCGGGCTGCCCGTCTGGCTCTCGTACAGCGTGGCGGGCGGGCGGACCAGGGCGGGCCAGCCGCTGGAGACGGCCTTCGGGCTGGTCCCGGGCCACGGCGAGGTGGTGGCCGTGGGGGTGAACTGCTGCGATCCGGCCGATGTGGACGGGGCGGTGCGGGTGGCCGCGGAGGTGACCGGGAAGCCGGTCGTCGTGTATCCGAACAGCGGCGAGCGGTGGGACGCGGGGGGCCGGGGATGGGCCGGCGCCCCCACCTTCGACCCGGGCAGGGCAAGGGCCTGGGCGGAGGCTGGGGCCCGGCTGATCGGCGGCTGCTGCCGGGTCGGCCCGGACACCGTGGCGGAGCTGGCCCGGCTGCTCGGCCCGACGGCGGCCGACGAGTCCGTGGACACGTGAAAATACCTGGTGGGGGGAGAGTGGACCGGACCATACTCGGACGTGTGTTCCTGACAATCAGTACGACCGGCAACCCCGAACGTCCGGCGACCGACCTCGGCTTTCTGCTGCACAAGCATCCCGAGAAGGCGCAGACGTTCTCCACCTCCCACGGCACTCCGTAGATACGTAGGTTGAAACTGCCATACGCTCTGTCCCATGGCAGAGACACAGAGGGCGCTACTCGCCGCACGGATCAGCGTGGACACCGACGAATCAACGTCCATTCCAAGGCAGTTGGAGCACCTCCAGACCTGGGCTCAGGGGCTCGGACACGAGACAGCGGGGGTAGTTGAGGACCGGTCCGTGTCCGGCTCTGTAGACCTCCCTGAGCGCCCCTCTATGGGTCCCTGGCTCACCGAGGAAGGGCGGGAGAAGTGGGACGTCCTGGCAGTCACCACACAGGACCGTTTGAGCCGTGACGATCTCCATTTCATGGCGTTCGTCAAGAACGTTCTGGACTGGGGGAAGACTCTCGTTGTCCTGGACGATCCCTCATTCGATATCTCCACCGAGACCGGTCGACTCATCGCGTATGCCAAGGCAACACAGGCAGCAGCAGAGCTGAGGAAGATTCGGCAGCGCGTCTCTGACGCGAGGGACTACCTACGCCGGAACGGCCTGTACGCGGGAGGCATCACACCGTTCGGATACGTCTACACAGACTCACCGGACGGGAGGCATTACGTCCTGGTGCCGGAAACCAAATACGCCAAGCTCTTGAAGGAGATCTCAGAGCGGGTACGTTCTGGAGTCTCCACCAATCAGATTGCCCGAGAGTTGAACGCCAAGGGTGTACTGACGTGGCGTGACTATCTACGGGTACTGAGGGGGAAGGACTCAAAGCGCAGGAACGGGAGCGCTCTGACTGTGCCGAAAGGCACTAACTGGAGTCCCCAGGTAGTTCAGCGCATCCTCAAGAATCCTGCCTGTGCCGGATTCCTCGCGTACCAGGGTGAGCCGTACGAGGATGACCAAGGCAACCTGGTCATGGCTACTGAGTACCCGATCCTCACCCATGCGGAGTGGCAAGCCACCGTCGCAGCAGTTGTGTCCCGTGGGCAGTCCAACATCCGGCGCACCAACCAAGCCTCTCTGCTGACTGGTGTTGCCCGTTGCGGCAACTGCGGATCACGGATCTTCTGTCACCGGCTGAAGAAGACTCTTGCCACGGGGGAAGTCAAGGTCTACCGGCACTACTCCTGTACGGCACGTTCCAAGGGAATGCCCTGTGCCGCTCCGGCGAGGATTCCAGAGGACTTGCTCAATGAGATCTTTGAGGGAGTCCTCTCGGACCGACTCGGAGAGTTGCCTGAAGTGGTGAAGGTGACCGAGCCGGGGGAGGACCACACAGCAGAGCTGGATCAGGTCACCTCACGTCTGTTCAGGCTGGAGAGGGACTATGAGAACGGCCGGTATGACGACCCCGAGAAAGAAGAGTCCTACTGGCGTATGCACGGGAATCTCACCAGGAAGACCAAGGAACTCAAAGCCAAACCGGTACGCCCTGCGGTAACTCGGTACGTAGAGACTGGTCTGACGTGGGCTCAGAAGTGGGGAGGGATGCGCACTGAAGAGCGTAGGGACTTCCTGACTAGCCAGGACGTACGGGTCTACGTCTGGAAGAGCGCAATTCTCAACCTGGGACATGGCGCAGTCGTATTCCTGGGGGATCTCCAGGAACTTGCCCTAGCGGCTGGACTCCAGGCTGACTCTGTTGAGGGTTGGTCGTTGCACGGCTGGAATGTTCCAGCGCACTGGACTAATCCAAGGCTCAGGGACTTCCCGAGCAGAGTCACGGATACGTCTGTGGTTCCGGAGATCATTGACCAGCTACACCAGAAGCTCTTGAGTGCCCCTGAGAGCGTCTGAGAGCACGACAGAGCCCCTGGATACCTTCCCGAGTTGGGAGGGGCGCCACAGGGGCTCTTCTGTGTCTCCAGGGGCCGTCTTCCGGATACTGCTCCGGTCGTTGGCTGGCCTCACTCGCGAATGACTAGGTCGGGCAAAGATCATTTGCCAACTTCTAAGGGTGGGGTGGTCTGTATCAGCATTTGTACAGTCACCTGACTGCGTGTCAGATGCTGCACCCTGGTGTATGTGCTGCGTTAAACATCTGACGGAGCGTCAGAGCTTTCTCTGTGCGCAGTCCTCTCGTCGGCAGGAGCGAGGGAGAACCCTGGTTTGAGGGGGTCTCATATTCTTAGTTATGAGACCGGTCTCACGACCCCCGGAAAACGTGTGCTCTATGTCCGGTTTTAGCTGGGTTTGAAGGGGAGTTGCCGGGCCTCATCTCTGAGACTGTCCCAAACTGACTTATGAGACTGGTATCCTAAGTCTCGTTGGGACAGATTGAGACAGGGGAGAGGCACAGTGACCACCTACGAATACGGCTACGCCCGAGTCAGCACGACGGCACAGGATCTGAAGCGTCAGCTTGACTGGCTGGAGTCCCAGGGAGTGCCCGTAGAGCGCACCTATGCCGACAAGCGGACTGGCACGGACTTTGAGCGTGAGGGACTGGCCTCTGTGCTGGCGCAGCTCCGCTCTGGTGACGTTCTGTACGTTGCTTCCCTTGACCGACTCGGCCGGACCATGCACAAGGTGCTGGCTCTCATTGCTGAGTTGAGGGAGAAGGGGGTTCACCTGGTGATCGGCGGAGCGATGACCATTGACACTCGCGTGGGTGGTCCGGCAACGGACATGGCGCTCTTGATGCTCGGTACGTTCTCTGAGATGGAACTGATCTTCCAGAGGGAGCGCCGGGCGTCTGCCCGTGCTTCCAGGGAAGCGAGCGGGAAGAGCTGGGGACGTCCCAGGGAGATTGACCGTGCTGCGGTGCTGGCTGACCTCTCGGACGGCATGAGTGTGATGAAGGTGGCAGCTAAGTACGGGATTGGTCGGGCAACCGTCTTCCGGATCAAGTCGGAAGCCAAGGGGAAGTAACCAGCATGGGAATCATTGGAACCGTTGTCAGTGCCATCGCGGGATGGGTGTTCATAGGTATTGCTCTCGGCCCCGTCTTTGGGCTGCTGCTGTGTGCGGTAGTGCTGCCGTACCGGTGGTTCAGGAAGAAGTATTGGCCTAAGCCGGAGCTCATACCGTTTTACGAGCGAGGCGTAGCCCATAAGAATCCTGAGAATACGGGTACGTACTGTCTCCTGGAAAGTAATTTTGGAACGGTTCGCCAGTTGAGCCCCAAAAAGTGTGTCTGCCGTAACGATAAGCGGTAGCAATTAATTAAATAATCGCTAGAGGGTTCCCGCCGATAATCGGCGGGAACCCTCTTTTCGTTTCTGGGATAATTAATTGACGGAGGAGTGCAAATACCGAAACCAGAAAGGCAAGAGATATGAATCTATCCACACAGTTTGGGGAAGCCTCACAGACGCCCTCTAACGGCTTTGGGAAGCCTGCGACACCCCCAGCGTCTGAGAGCCGTTCTCAGAGCTTCCTAGGGGGCGTACACGGCTCACGTAACGGGATGCCCGCAGTAGGGGTGACCACACCAGACCAGGAGAAGACTCCTGCGCAACTAAATCCCCTTACCTTCGATGATGGAGAGTGAACTATGAGCACACCACCAGGCGCATACATCCCAGACGCGGGAGCCATTGACTCAGTAGCCGAGACAGCTACCGGCCCCGACGTAGAAACCAACGTAGACAACTTCACGCATGGCTATCAGACAGGGCGTGGCATTGGGCAAAGCTTGTTCTCCGATGGGAATATCTCCTACGGCAAGAGCGAGGGTGCAAGCTTGGCTGAGGCTATCGGAGCATTCCTGTAAGAAGACTCCCCGCAAAAACCAAAAGGCACTCAACTGGAATTAGCCGGCTGAGTGCCTTTAGTGTTTCTAGGATTCCGTTAATGGGACGGAATGTGAGATAATAGATGTGTGAGAAACAAACATTCCCTATTTATTAGGAGTCCTAGTCATGGAATTTTTCAAGAGAGCAGATCTCAGCCTAGGTGCCAAGGTTCTGTACGCCCTTACGAGAGCCGACCAAGCATCCATCACCCAATCCCTCAGAGAAGCACTGGAAGAGCCTTACAAGGTCGTGCAGAGTCGCCTAGCGGTATACGAGGCTGAGCTAGCAGGGGCGGGATTCTGATGAGCCTGTTACTGCTATCCGTAACCCTGCAAATTCTACTACTTCTAGCTTACATCATCACCGAACGAAAGAAGGTCAAGCAAAATGCCATTAGCTGATAAGGATGGATGGTATCCGGAGGAAGTCTATAAGCTCTTGTTCAATGAGAGATTGTCCGCATACTCAAAGCTTCTGGTCTGGTTCCTGGGTATCTCGGTCGACGGAATCCAGATAAGCCAGCAAGACCTAAGCCAGGTTGTGAGTACGAATAGCGGCAGCAAGGCAGTTCAGAGAGCCATTGAAGAGGCCGAGCGTGAAGGTTACCTAGATGTTGACCGCACCGTTAAGCCCTACTCATACCGAGTCCAGTAATCAACAGAGGAGAAGGAACAATGACAGACACAAAGGCATTCAGCTTTGGAGCCAATGAGCGTAGCTGGTGGGCAGAGTCCATGGACCCACAGGTACAGGCAGAGCGTAGAGCGCTAGCTGAGGGAAAGGCGCAGCTAGTTGCACGCATGACAGAGGAGCAGCGACTACAGGAGCTAACGAAATTTACCGGCCCCGGATTAGTCGCCATTATCAAGACCTACGAAGCGCAGAATATTCCCGCCGTAACCACTCAGGTACAGGGAGAGTTTCAAGAGGCTTTCCCAGGAGCCAACTTCAGAGAGAACCTGGAAGTTCTGAAGCGTGAGGGCATCGTGTACGAGCTGACTTCAAGTACCCAAGGCTTTATGGGAGCGCGCACCACACACCTTCACTTGATGTGATGCACCGTGGAAGAGCTGAGCTTTGAAGCTCTCGCGCTATTGACCGTGCTGGAAGACCGCCAGAGCCTATCTAACGAGCTAGAAGCGTGGTTCGTGAAGGAGTTCCCAGGGAGTAGCTACGAGGACTCCCTGACGGCCTTGAGAGCCGCTGGACTGATAGATAGGGCTGTCTCATGGAGGCTGGAAGAACAAAGGGGAGTCCGCTTCAATCAACTGAGCACACTTCACCTACGGACCTACTAAAAAAGCTCCTCTCTATGTAGCACGTCGTCATAGAGGGGAGCTTTTTAGTAAGGAACGCATGTGGCCATAAACGTTATAAATAAAGAATAGCAGAGCAGGAGAAAGAGAATGATTCTGTACCGCCACGACCTAACCCTAGGAGCACGCCTTACGTATATAGCGCTCCGCTATGAGAAGTCCATGAAGCCGTTAGAGCCCCTGGTTCTGTTCCAGGCAGAGTTGGCCGAGAGGATCGGTAAGTCTAGATCCTCCATCGAGAAATATTTGGAGGAGTTGAGGGAGGCTGGTTACATCATCACCGAGAGACGCCATGCCGGAACTCAGTTCACTTTCACAGCCCCGTTCAATCCTGAGAATGATGTGTACTGGGAAGAGCTTTTGAATGAGCTTTCCGACTAGCAAGAACCAGCGCTTTTCTAGTGGGCTTTTTCTATTTCCATTAGTACCACGCCGGCTGAGGGCATGAGAAAACCCCAACAGATAACGAGGGAACCTGTTGGGGTCTCAAACCAGAGAGACATTATCCCAGCGAGGATAATTAAGGGAGGGAGTTAGAAATGATTGGCGAACCGTATGCCGTAATAAAAGAAAGGGTACCTGTAGAGGTATTCGCAACTTCTAAACGAAAGGATATCAGAAAATGTCTGATACCAGAAACTTAGTTCCACAGACGCTAGCCCCAAACGCTTTGATCCTGGGAGAGCTGAAGCCAACCGTATTCGTACGCTGGATCATCCTTGCCATGGACTTAGGTCCGCTCGATTACAAGGAATACGAGTGGCCAGAGCTGGAAGCACTGTTGAAGCTAACCAGAAAGCCAGCACAGAGACTCGTGAAGGGCTTAGAAGAGGCTGGATGGCTCCACCAGGAGAAGACCAGAGATGGAGTGCGTATCTACCTCTTCCCTACGAGCGATGCCGCAGAGAGCCACTTAGAGCGCATCAAGGAGCAAACCAAGAACTCATGGAAGATGAATGCTGGCCGATCCTGGAAGATGCCAGAGAACAAGCAGCCGTACCGAGTGAAGTACGTAGTAGAGAACGGAAACTTCACCATGGTCCCTGAGACGATTCTGAAAGACGGCCGTTTCAGTCACAATGAGTTAGCTACGTACGTAGTGATTCGATGCACTACCAATACGGGAAGCTTCTGGGGGACCAGAGCATTAGCCAAGGCTGCTGGAGTAAGTCACTCCACCTTCACTCTCGGCCTTGATGAAGTCACCAAGGCTGGATATATCAGCTACGAGAGCCGTCCAAGGGTCTCCAATCGATACAGCTTCAATGATGCTCCGGAACCTGCATCGGTACAGATGGAACCTGTATCGGTACAGCAGGAATTTCTATCGGTACAAGAGGAACCCGTATCGGTACCTATCAATACTGAATACAACACTAAAGAGAATACTGACTCTAATAATGAACCGAGCAGCGAAGCTGCGAGTTACCAAGACCAAGAGATTCCAAGAGAAACAGAGGGGTGTCCCTCTGGCCCGGAGCGCAGCGACGGGATTACCCCATCTAGTTTCTCTGATTCCTCTGCTATCTCCGCAGTTATGCACAGTATTCCCGCGCAGCGTGGTACACGTACCTTTGATCTAGACGCGCTTTCTGATGAAGAGGTCTTGGCACTATCACCAGACTTCATCCGTACCCTTCGAGGGAACACCATGTACGCCACTGGTCAGCGTAAGGCGCGTATTCAGAACAGAATGAAGCAAGGCAAGCAACTAGCCGCTATGGCGGATAACAAGGCATTCCTTGCCGAACAGGAGGAGAGCAGTAATGGCTAAGATCTGTAAGCAGTGTCAGGAGTCCAAGACTCTGGATGGCTTCCGTAAGGACGGCAGAACCAGAGATGGATTACGCAAGGTCTGTGAGGACTGTAGAAGCGCCTCTAAGAGCCTCGTAGCCGCTCCTGCGGGCAAGGAGACCACGGAGCAGCAGGAAGGCTCTCAGGGAGTTACACAGAGCCTTATTGAGCGCATCAAGAATCTCTCAGACCCCCGTAAGACCTTTAGAGAGATGACTGAGGGGCTGGAGACTCCATCCCTCAACGTTCCTAACCTCCCATGGCCGTTCAAAGACGGCTGGGATCTGACAGAGGAGCAAGGCGCAGCGACAGACGGAATCCTGATCGCTCTGTTGCACGGTGATTCTCTGGGCTCTCAATTGTTGCTGGAAGAGGTATGCCCAACCTGGATAGATGTTGTGGCTATTCAATCTCACATTATTGAAGCTCTGATTCAGGTTGCACTTCCCGATACCGACAAAGAAAGAGTTATTCGGGTCTGTCAGGGAATGATTAGTGAGAGGGAGACTCAGGGCTAAACAGTAGAAATGCGTAAGAGGGGTAGTGCGAGATTCCGCATTACCCCTCTTAATTCCATTACCCATCAAAACTGGGTATCCATTTTTCGATGAATCGAAACGGCAGATACGGATTATGGAATTTAATTAGAGAATTGGCTGAGACTCCTGGTTTCCATGGGTGTATTCAATGGATAGAGTTACTACTCTCAGGGCTATTTCAGCCGGCTCAGCATTTTCCGTTTTCTCAAATAATGCGAAAATGGGCTTCGAGTTGCTACTGTTGACCAGTTGCCTGGAGGCGTGATAGAAACAGGGTTACACTTGTTCTTTAAAAAGAGAGATATATAGGGAAGGGATTCTGATTAGATATTAATTCCCCGAAGGGGGAATATATCTTTTCTCTAGATATTCCCTATTTCTCTATCTATTCCCTATCTCCATACTGTCCAGGGGTCTGGATTCTACCCCAAGGCTCTACGGGGCCTCTGAGGGCCTGTGAGGGTCCGTCTGGCGCTGGGTACCAGAAGCAGCCGCTAGGCGCTCTCAGGGGCGTATGGGCTGGTTCTAGGGGCATCCTTGGAAGTGTGGTCGGCATGGGGTTACTTCGGGGCTGGATAGTACATGTCCATGAACCTCCCTGTCTTGACAGCCATTTTGGGTGACTTGTACAGGGTGAGGATCAACGCCCTTCTTCCTGTCTGGTTAATCGCTGGTTCAATCGAGAGCACTTCAGCATTCTTGCCATTCCAGAGTTTCAGGTGATCCCCTGCTTTCAGCTTGTCGGCTCTCTTACGTGCTGGCTGGTTGATGCTTCCTCCTCATGGGACGTCGGTTACTTGAGCTACGACTGTCCCATGAGGCACTGACAAACGAGACGGAGTGATTCCGCTTAGCGGACAAAGGGTGCCCTGTCACACAGATGGAGATGACAGCCCGAGTTCCGGGTAGTAGCCGTTGATCCTCTTGATCTGATCGTCCAGTGCGCTGCGAGAGATCCGCTTTCCGTGCACCTCTTCACCGCTAGTCAGCCGCACTACAACCGTCACGGAGCCCCAGCCAGGGGCAGGCGAGATGGTTTCGAAGTCATACGGGATCTCCCAACTCAATCCGCCAAAGGCTGGAAGTTCCATGTTCGGTGCCTTGAGGGAGCGTGCGGCTCCAACACGCGGAACTTTGATCTCTTGGCGGACCGGAACGCGCCTCTTTGGCCAAGGTTTGCGAAACATCTTCTTGAGTGGATAACGCAGCGGCATCCAGCCCACGACGTGAACGCTCTCCACCTTGGCGGCTGTGGGGCTAACATTCTTGACGTGCAGACGGAAACCGAAAGTGTTCTTACCCTTCCTGGGACGTTCAAGGTCTCCTAGCAGTCCCCATCTGGAGTCGACTTCGACTCGTGGCCTTACGCGACGGTAGGTCAACGCAGAGATGACCATGTTGGACCCGGTGAACACCGCACTGGCGGACGCAATGACGATCGCGATGACTGGAAGCGACATGGGCCAAGGATGCCCAGCAGCAAGCCCGTTGGACCGGCATTTGAGGAACCTCAGCGCTTGGACATGAGAGAACCCCCAGACCGGTACAGCGTCCAGGGGCTCTCAGGGTGGGGTGGCTACTCCCCACCTTCCTCGTAGTCGGGAATCCTCTGCGCACGGCTCTCAGCGATGTTCAGTAGGTCTGTCAGGCTCTCGATGAGGCGTCCGGCGATCCAGCGCAGTACATCTGCCGTCAGCTTGGCTTCCTCTCCGACCATGGGCCGCGCCAACTCAACGATGACGGTTGCCGTTTCGATCTGCTGGTTCTCAATCTTGTCTGCCAGCAGAGACAGCATTGATGCCGTCCCATTGGTGATCAGGTGCGCTGGCTTGCCCTCTGGTCCACTCCAGGGCAACAGCCGTACGACGCTACGCTCTGCCATGCCGACTCCAATCCAGTCGGTAGGCCCTACCTCGCTGTTCTGGCCAGTCCAGTGGGGTAGGGCCGCTTTGTTTTGAGCTCACTAGACTACCTAGGTACCTGACTACCTCGATAGCGCACTGGGTGAATCTCTCGCACTCTGAATAGGTGGAGATCAACAGGGCAGAGCCTCACTGGCCACAGGTGGCAGAGGAGATCCGGCGACGTATCAGCGCGGGTACGTACGCACCTGGTGAGCGTGTGCCTGGCACCGTGGCGCTCGCAGCAGAGTTCGACGTGTCCCAGTCGACGGCATCCCGCGCGCTGGCCAGGCTCCGCGCTGAGGGAGTTGTCTACGTGGTCAGTGGCCGTGGCTACTTCGTCTCTGAGCCCACGTAATCCAGTATCGGACCTGGCCCGTGGAACCCCATACTCGGTCATGTGTTCCTGACGATCTCGACTACTGGCGACGAGCAGAACCCGGCTACTGACCTGGGGTTTCTCCTCCACAAGCACCCTGACAACCCGTTCTCAACCAAGTTGTCCTACGGCACCGCGCATGTCTTCTATCCCGAGGCATCCGCCGAGCGCTGCACCGCGGCGCTCCTGCTGGAGGTGGATCCCGTGGCCCTGGTGCGCCGGGGCAAGGGCAAGGGCCGGGGCGGGGCTCCCGACGCGGCGCTCGCGCAGTATGTCAACGACCGCCCGTACGCGGCGTCCTCACTGCTGTCCGTCGCCATGAGCGCGGTCTTCAAGTCCGCGCTGAACGGCGTGTGCCGCGCACGGCCCGAGCGCGCACAGACGGCGATGCCGCTGCGGATCGAGGTGCCCGCGCTGCCGGCCCGCGGCGGTGCGGAACTGGTGCGCAAGCTCTTCGGGCCGCTCGGCTGGACGCGGGTGGACGCCGTGGCCGTACCTCTGGACGAGCAGTTCCCGGAGTGGGGGGACTCGCGGTACGTACGGCTGGTGCTCGAAGGCGAGTTGCGGCTGGCGGACGCGTTGCGGCAGCTGTACGTTCTGCTGCCGGTGCTCGACGACGCCAAGCACTACTGGGTGGCACCGGACGAGGTGGACAAGCTGTTGCGGGCGGGTGAGGGCTGGCTCGCCGCCCACCCCGAGCAGAAGCTGATCACCAGCCGCTATCTCGCGCGACGCCGGGGTCTGACCCTGCAGGCGATGCAGCAGCTCGAACTGGTGCGGCTCGCGGAGTCGGACGACCTCGACGTCGAGAGCATCGACAACGCCGTGGACGAGACCACCGACACCGAGGAGAAGCCGGTCCCGCTCGCCGAGCAGCGGCGCGCCGCGATCCTCGACGCGCTGCGGGCAGCGGGCGCGAGCCGGGTCCTCGACCTGGGCTGCGGGCAGGGCCAGTTGGTGCAGGCCATGCTCAAGGACGCGGCCTTCACGGAGATCGTCGGCGTCGACGTCTCCGTGCGCGCCCTCACCATCGCCTCGCGACGGCTGAAGCCGGAGCGCATGGGGGAGCGGCAGGCCGCCCGGGTCACGCTCCGGCAGGGTTCGCTCACCTACACCGACAAGCGGCTCAAGGGGTACGACGCGGCCGTGCTCAGCGAGGTCGTCGAACACCTCGACCTGCCGAGGCTGCCCGCGCTGGAGTACGCCGTGTTCGGGTCGGCCCGCCCGCGGACCGTGCTCGTGACCACGCCGAACGTCGAGTACAACGTCCGTTGGGAGACTCTCCCCGCCGGGCATGTGCGCCACGGCGACCACCGGTTCGAATGGACCAGGGCCGAATTCCGCGCCTGGGCCCGGGAAGTGGCACAGCGCCACGGATACGGGGTCGGCTTCGTCCCCGTGGGGCCCGACGACCCCGAGGTGGGCCCGCCCACACAGATGGCCGTGTTCACGATGACCGCGGCCGACGATGCCGCGAAGCCGCGCGGGGGCGAAACCGCGGAGCGGAACGGCGACAGGACCGAGAAGGAGGCGAATGCCGCATGACCAGTACCGCACGCACGCTGCCGGTGACCGACCTCTCCCTCGTGGTCCTCATCGGGGCCACCGGCTCCGGCAAGTCCACCTTCGCCCGCAAGCACTTCAAGCCCACGGAGATCGTCTCCTCGGACTTCTGCCGCGGCCTGGTCGCCGACGACGAGAACGACCAGAGCGCCAGCCGGGACGCCTTCGACGTCCTGCACTACATCGTCGGCAAGCGACTGGCAGCCGGGCGGCTGACCGTCGTGGACGCCACCAGCGTCCAGTCCGAGAGCCGCAAGCAGCTGGTCCAGCTGGCCCGGAGCCATGACGTGCTGCCCATCGCCATCGTCCTCGACCTGCCCGAAGAGGTCTGCGTCGCGCGCAACGCTGCCCGCCCCGACCGCGCCGGCATGCCGCGCCACGTCATCCAGCGGCACCGTCGCGAACTGCGCCGCTCGCTGCGCGGACTGGAGCGCGAGGGCTTCCGCAAGGTGCACATCCTGCGCACCGAGGAGGAGGCGGAGCTGGCCGAAGTGGTGCTGGAACGCCGCTACAACGACCTGCGCCACCTCACGGGCCCCTTCGACGTCATCGGTGACATCCACGGCTGCAGCTCCGAGCTGGAGTCCCTGCTCGGCAAGCTCGGCTATGTCGACGGCGCGCACCCCGAAGGGCGTACGGCGGTCTTCGTCGGCGACCTCGTGGACCGCGGCCCCGACAGCCCCGGAGTGCTGCGCCGCGTCATGGCCATGGTTTCGGCGGGCAACGCCCTGTGCGTACCGGGCAACCACGAGAACAAACTCGGCCGTTACCTCAAGGGCCGCAAGGTCCAGCACACCCACGGCCTCGCCGAGACCATCGAGCAGCTGGACCGGGAGGACGAGAAGGACCCGGCCTTCCGCGGGCAGGTGCGGGAGTTCATCGACGGCCTCGTCAGCCACTACGTGCTCGACGGGGGCAAGCTCGTCGTCTGCCACGCCGGTCTGCCCGAGAAGTACCACGGACGCACCTCCGGGCGGGTGCGCTCGCACGCGCTGTACGGGGACACCACCGGCGAGACCGACGAGTTCGGCCTGCCCGTGCGCTACCCGTGGGCGGAGGAGTACCGGGGTCGGGCCACCGTGGTCTACGGCCACACCCCGGTGCCCAACACCTCCTGGGTGAACAACACCATCTGCCTGGACACCGGTGCGGTCTTCGGCGGGAAGATGACCGCGCTGCGCTGGCCGGAGCGCGAGCTCGTCGACGTACCCGCCGAGCGGGTTTGGTACGAGCCGGCCAAGCCGCTGGCCACCGAGGCACCCGGTGGCCGGGAGGGGCGGCCGCTCGACCTCGCCGATGTGCAGGGCCGCCGGATCGTCGAGACCCGGCACGTGGGCCGCGTCGCGGTCCGTGAGGAGAACGCCGCCGCCGCGCTCGAAGTCATGAGCCGGTTCGCCGTCGACCCCCGGCTGCTCGGCTACCTCCCGCCGACCATGGCGCCCACCGCCACCTCGCGCGAGGACGGCTATCTGGAGCACCCGGCCGAGGCCTTCGCGCAGTACCGGGCGGACGGCGTCGCCGAGGTCGTGTGCGAGGAGAAGCACATGGGGTCGCGTGCGGTGGCGCTGGTCTGCCGGGACGCGGCCGTCGCCCGTGAGCGGTTCGGCGTGGGCGGCTCCCCGGGCGCCTCCGGTTCTGCAAGCGGCCCGACCGGGGCGCTGCACACCCGTACCGGACGACCGTTCCTCGACGACGCCGCTCTCACCGAGGTGATCCTCGACAGGCTGCGCGCCGCCGTCACCGCCGCCGGACTCTGGGAGGAGTGGGGTACCGACTGGGTGCTGCTCGACGCCGAGCTGATGCCCTGGTCCCTCAAGGCGGGCGGGCTGCTGCGCTCGCAGTACGCCGCGGTCGGTGCCGCCTCCGGAGCCGCCCTGCCGGAGGCCAACGCGGCCCTCGCCGCCGCGGCGGCCCGCGGGGTGGACGTCGGCGCCCTCGCCGACCGCCAGCGGGGCCGCGCCGAGGACGCCGCCGCGTTCACCGAGGCGTACCGCCGGTACTGCTGGAGCACCCAGGGGCTGGACGGGGTGCGGCTCGCACCGTTCCAGGTCCTCGCCGTCCAGGGCCGCTCACTGGCCGCCGTACCGCACGACGAGCAACTGGCCTGGCTCGACCGGCTGGTCGAGCACGACCCGACCGGGCTCCTGCGGACCACCCGCCGGCTCGTCGTCGACACGGGGGACGAGGCATCGGTGCGCGCCGGTGTCGACTGGTGGCTGGAGATGACCGGCCGGGGCGGCGAGGGCATGGTCGTCAAGCCGCTTGCCGCGCTCGTACGGGACGGCAAGGGCAGGCTGGTCCAGCCGGGCATCAAGGTGCGCGGCCGGGAGTACCTCCGGATCATCTACGGCCCCGAGTACACCCGCCCGGAGAATCTGGAGCGGCTGCGCGACAGGTTCCTCGGCCACAAGCGCTCGCTGGCGCTGCGGGAGTACGCGCTGGGGCTGGAGGCGCTGGACCGGCTGGCCGACGGGGAGCCGCTGTGGCGGGTCCACGAGGCGGTGTTCGCGGTGCTGGCCCTGGAGTCGGAGCCGGTCGACCCGAGGCTCTGACACCCGACTCGGAGGGCAGGGGAGTCGCCGGCGGGTTTTCCGGTGCGATGAACGGAGAACCCGCTGGCGATTCGCGGGAGTGAACGGGCCTGTGCACGGTGAGGATGGAGACATGGGATTCCATGTCGACTCCGAGGCCGGGCGGCTGCGCCGCGTCATCCTGCACCGCCCTGATCTGGAACTGAAGCGCCTCACCCCCAGCAACAAGGACGCGCTCCTGTTCGACGATGTGCTCTGGGTGCGCCGGGCCCGCCAGGAGCACGACGGCTTCGCGGACGTGCTGCGCGACCGCGGCGTGGCGGTGCACCTCTTCGGCGACCTGCTCCGTGAGTCGCTGGACATCCCGGTGGCCAGACGGCTCGTCCTGGACCGGGTCTTCGAGGAGAAGGAGTACGGCCCGCTCGCCACCGAGCATCTGCGGGCCGCCTTCGAGGAGTTGCCCAGCGGTGAGCTGGCCGACGCGCTCGTCGGCGGGATGACCAAGCGGGAGTTCCTGGCCGGGCACAGCGAGCCGACCTCCGTCCGCTTCCATGTGATGGACCTGGACGACTTCCTGCTCGACCCGCTGCCCAACCATCTCTTCACCCGGGACACCTCGGCCTGGATATACGACGGGGTGTCCATCAACGCGATGCGCTGGCCGGCCCGGCAGCGCGAGACCGTCCACTTCGAGGCGATCTACCGCCACCACCCCCTCTTCACCGGCCCCGACGCGGGCGCCTTCCACCACTGGTCGCAGGGGCAGCACGACTACCCCTCCACCATCGAGGGCGGCGACGTACTGGTCATCGGACACGGCGCCGTACTCATCGGGATGAGCGAGCGCACCACCCCGCAGGCGGTGGAGATGCTGGCCCGCGGACTCTTCGACGCCGGTTCGGCCCGCACGATCGTGGCGCTCGACATGCCCAAGCGCCGGGCGTTCATGCACCTGGACACGGTGATGACGATGGTCGACGGCGACACCTTCACCAAGTACGCCGGCCTGGGCATGCTCCGCTCGTACACCATCGAGCCCGGCGAAGGGCCCAGGGACCTGAAGGTCACCGACCATCCGCCCGAGCACATGCACCGGGCGATCGCACACGCCCTGGGGCTGGACTCGATCCGGGTCCTCACCGCCACCCAGGACGTGCATGCCGCCGAGCGCGAGCAGTGGGACGACGGCTGCAATGTGCTGGCCGTCGAGCCGGGCGTCGTCGTCGCGTACGAGCGCAACGCCACCACCAACACCTTTCTGCGCAAGGAGGGCATCGAGGTCATCGAGATCCGCGGCAGCGAACTCGGCCGGGGCCGGGGCGGCCCCCGCTGCATGAGCTGTCCGGTGGTGCGCGACCCGGTATAGGGACGGGAACGGGCACAGGGCGGACGGCGGGCGCGTCGTATAGCGATGCATGGTGTCGTATAGACTTCCAGAGTCACTGTATGCGCGACCCTCGCCCGACCCAGGAGCTGTCCCATGGCCATAGACCTCGCAGGCCGCCACTTCCTCAAGGAGCTGGACTTCACGGCCGAGGAGTTCCGCGGCCTGATCGAGCTCGCGGCCGAGCTCAAGGCCGCCAAGAAGTCGGGGACCGAGACGCAGCGGCTGCGCGGCAAGAACATCGCGCTGATCTTCGAGAAGACCTCGACCCGCACCCGCTGCGCCTTCGAGGTGGCCGCCGCGGACCAGGGCGCGTCCACGACCTGTCTGGACCCCTCCGGCTCGCAGATCGGGCACAAGGAGTCGGTGAAGGACACGGCCCGCGTCCTCGGCCGGATGTTCGACGGCATCGAGTACCGCGGTGACAGTCAGGCGGCCGTCGAGGAGCTGGCCGCCCACGGCGGCGTTCCGGTCTTCAACGGGCTCACCGACGACTGGCACCCCACCCAGATGCTCGCCGACGTCCTCACCATGACCGAGCACAGCGACAAGCCGCTGGAGCGGATCGCCTTCGCCTATCTCGGCGACGCCCGCTTCAACATGGGCAACTCCTACCTGATCACCGGCGCCCTGCTCGGCATGGACGTCCGGATCGTCGCGCCGAAGGCGTACTGGCCCGCCGAGGAGATCGTCGCTGAGGCCCGCCGGCTGGCCGGTGCGAGCGGTGCGGCCGTCGCCCTCACCGAGGACATCGCCGAGGGCGTCAAGGGCGCCGACTTCGTCGTCACCGACGTCTGGGTCTCCATGGGGGAGCCCAAGGAGATCTGGGCCGAGCGCATCGAGGCCCTGGCGCCGTACGCCGTGACCATGGACGTGCTCCGCGCCACCGGCAACGCCGATGTGAAGTTCCTCCACTGTCTCCCGGCCTTCCACGACCTCGGTACCGCGGTCGGGCGGGAGATCGAGGCCGCCTACGGACTGGCGGAGCTGGAGGTCACCGACGAGGTCTTCGAGTCCGCTCACTCGATCGTCTTCGACGAGGCGGAGAACCGGATGCACACGATCAAGGCGGTTCTGGTGGCGACCCTGGCGCCCCCGGCGGCCCAGGGCTGATCACTGCATGACCATGCGCCCGATTGGGTGAACATGCGTGAAGGTGACTACTATGTTGCCTCTTGGTGGGGTTCGAGCTCGCACGCTCGAACCCCATTTTTTGTGCGCCGCCAAAACCCCCACAGTCCCGGCGCACCTCCCCCACGTGCTCCATCAGAGAAGAGATCAACCCGTGAGTCCGCTGCGCCCACCGAGCCCCCCGCACCTGTCCGGGCCGCGCATCAAGAATCCCCACCAGCTGATCGCCGAGTCCGGTGCCGACCTGGAGGGGCACGGCCTCAAGCGCACCATGGGGCTGTTCCAGCTGGTGTGCTTCGGAGTCGGAGCCGTCGTCGGCACCGGTATCTTCGTCGGCCTCTCCGACAGCGTCGCCGAAGCGGGCCCCGCGGTCGTGGTCTCCTTCGTGCTCGCCGCGATCACCTGCATCTTCACCGCGTTCTCCTTCGCCGAGCTGGGCAGCGCCATCCCGGTCTCCGGCAGCTCCTACTCCTTCGCCTACGCGACCCTCGGCGAACGCGTCGCGTTCCTCGTCGGCTGGTGCCTGCTGCTGGAGTACGGCGTCTCGGTCTCCGCGGTCGCCGTCGGCTGGAGCCAGTACGTCAACGAACTGCTGGACAGCATGTTCGGCGCGCAGCTCCCGGCCGCCCTCTCGGCGGGCCCCGGTGACGGCGGCGTGATCAATCTGCCCGCCGTCCTGGTGGTCATGATGGCCGCGACCCTGCTGGCGCGCGGAGTCCGGGAGAGTGCCGGGGCCACCGCCGCGATGGCGGTACTCAAGATCACCATCCTGGTCCTTTTCTGCGTGATCGCCTTCACGGCCTTCGAGCACGGCAACCTCACACCGTTCTTCGCCCAAGGCGCGGGCGGGGTCACGGCCGGTGCGTCGCTGGCGTTCTTCTCGTACATCGGCTTCGACGCCATCACCACCGCGGGCGAAGAGGTCAGGAACCCGCGGCGGAACATCCCGATCGCGATCATGGTCTGCATCGGCCTGGTCACCCTGCTCTACTGCGCGGTCGCGCTGGCCGCCATCGGCGCGCTGGGGCCGAAGGCCGTGGCCGACCAGCCGGCGGCGCTCTCGATCGTCGTCGACCAGGTCACCGACTCGACCGTCGGCGGCGGAATCATCGCCTTCGGCGCGGTCGTCGCGATCGCGTCCGTCGTGCTCGCGGTGATGTACGGGCAGACCCGCATCCTGATGTCGATGTCCCGGGACGGACTGATCCCGCGGGTCTTCGAGCGGGTCTCGCCGCGCACGTCGACGCCGGTCGCCAACACCTGGATCGTGGCGGTCGTCTTCGCGGTGCCGGCGGCCTTCTCGTCGCTCGACGTGGTGGTGAACCTGACGACCATCGGCGCACTGGCCACCATGGTCGCGGTCAACCTCGCGGTGATCGTGCTGCGGCGCCGCAACCCGGAGGTGAAGGGATCGTTCCGGGTGCCGCTCTATCCGCTGAGCCCGCTCCTGGGCGTCGGCTTCTGCCTCTATCTGATGTACGGGACGGGCTGGTCGACCTGGGTCCAGTTCGCGGTCTTCCTGGCCGTCGGTTCGGCGGTGTACGCCTTCTACGGCCGCAGCCGCTCCCGGCTGGCCGCCGCCGGCGCGGCCCGGTGAGGACAGCGGGTCAGTTCTGAGGCGTGAGGGAGGGCAGGGTGAACCACACCGCCTTCCCCTGCTCCGTCGGGCGGTGGCCGCAGGACGAGCTGAGCGTACGGATCAGCAGCAGGCCCCGGCCGTGTTCCTGCCAGGGATCCGGCTCACTGCCGGACCGGGGGAAGGAAAGGCCCCCCGGCGGTGAGGGGTCGCGGTCGTGGACCTCGACCTGGCAGCCGGTCGGCAGCAGCTCCACCACCAGCTCGATCGGCTCGTCGCTCCGGGTGTGCTCGACCGCGTTGGCGACCAGCTCCGCGGTGAGGAGCTCGGCGGTGTCGGTGTCGGCCGGAGCGTCGATGTCCGCGAGTGCGCTACGGATCAGAGCACGGGCAATCGGCACGGCTGCCGCCGAATGCGGCAGCGCGATCCGCCAGGAGGCGGGAGGAGGGACATCGCGGGGCACGGCATGGTTTCCCTTCCGGGGTGAAGGTGCGGGTGGGGCTTCGCGGGTGCGGGAGGAGCTCTCCGGGGGGCAAGACTTCTCGGTTTCAACCTTACGAAGTGCAATGACACGGGCAAGGGCCTCCCGACCGGTATGAAAGGGACGTTGGTCACTGCGACTTAACCTTCCGCGTATTGCGTAGTCGTGACGGAAGTCACGTACCAGTGATAAGTTCGGGTGCAGGTAGCAGCCGACGGCTGAAGGGGAGCCCCCTCCATGAGCCCGTTTCCCAGCTCCGCCCCGCGCACGGACGACTGGCGCCATCTGCGGCTGACGACGGACGACGGGGTGGCCACCGTCACGCTCGCCCGGCCCGAGAAGCTCAACGCGCTCACCTTCGGTGCCTACGCGGACCTGCGCGACCTGCTCGCCGAACTGTCCCGCGAACGCAGCGTGCGCGCTCTGGTGCTCGCGGGGGAGGGACGCGGATTCTGCTCCGGCGGAGATGTCGACGACATCATCGGCGCGACACTCGCCATGGACACCGCCCAGCTCCTCGATTTCAATCGCATGACCGGACAGGTGGTGCGGGCCCTACGTGAAACCCCCTTCCCCGTCATCGCCGCCGTACACGGGGTGGCGGCGGGCGCCGGGGCGGTGCTCGCGCTGGCGGCCGACTTCCGGATCGCCGATCCGTCGGCCCGCTTCGCCTTCCTGTTCACCAAGGTCGGCCTCTCCGGCGGCGACATGGGCGCCGCCTACCTGCTGCCGCGCGTCGTCGGCCTCGGTCACGCCACCCGGCTGCTGATGCTCGGCGAACCCGTCCGCGCACCCGAAGCGGAACGGATCGGGCTGATCAGCGAGCTGACCGACGAGGGCCAGGCGGATGTACGCGCGGCCGCGCTCGCCCGCAGTCTCGCCGACGGACCGGCCCTCGCCCTCGCCCAGACCAAGGCCCTGCTCACCGCCGAACTCGACATGCCGCTCGCCGCCGCCGTCGAGATGGACGCCGCCACCCAGGCCCTGCTGATGCACGGCGAGGACTACGCGGAATTCCATGCCGCCTTCACCGAGAAGCGGCCCCCGAAGTGGCAGGGCCGGTAGCGCGATGGCGCCCCGAGCGGCCGCGGCCGGTGCCACCGGGACCGGCGTGAAGCGCATCGCGGTCATCGGCGGCGGGCCCGGCGGGCTCTACGCCGCGGCCCTGCTCAAGCGGCTCGACCCGGAGCGCGAGATCACCGTCTGGGAGCGCAACGCCCCCGAGGACACCTTCGGCTTCGGCGTCGTCCTCTCCGACGAGACCCTAGGCGGCATCGAACACGCCGACCCCGTCGTGTACCGGGCCCTCAGGGACGCGTTCGTACGGTGGGACGACATCGACATCGTCCACCGGGGCGTCACCCAGACCTCCGGCGGCCACGGCTTCGCCGCGCTGGGCAGACGCCGGCTGCTGCGGATCCTGCACGACCGCTGCGCATCCCTCGGCGTACGCCTCCGCTTCCGTACCGGGGCGCCGCCGGCCGCCGAGCTGGCCGCCACCCACGACCTGGTGATCGCCGCCGACGGTGTGCACAGCCTCACCCGCGCCGCGCACGCCGACTCCTTCGGCCCCCGCCTCACCACCCACCGCTGCCGCTACATCTGGCTCGCCGCCGACTTCGCCCTCGACGCCTTCCGCTTCGAGACCGCCGAGACGGCGTACGGGGTGATGCAGCTCCACGGCTACCCCTTCTCGGCCGACGCCTCCACCGTCATCGTCGAGATGCGCGAGGAGGTCTGGCGGGCCGCCGGATTCGACAGCTGCGCGGTCGAGCACTCGACGCTGCGGTGCGCCAAGATCTTCACCGAGGCGCTCGGCGGCCGGAGCCTGCGCTCCAACAACTCCTCCTGGCTCACCTTCCGCACCGTCGTCAACGCCCACTGGTCGCACGGCAACACCGTCCTCATCGGCGACGCCGCCCACACCGCGCACTTCTCCATCGGCTCCGGCACCAAACTCGCCGTCGAGGACGCCCTCGCCCTCGCCGCCTGCATCGAGGAACAGCCCGACCTGCCGCGCGCACTGGGCGCCTACGAGGCCGAGCGCCGGCCGGTCGTCGAATCGACCCAGCGGGCCGCCGCGGCCAGCCTGCGTTGGTTCGAGGAGCTGGGCACCTACGTCGACCAGCCGCCCCGCCAGTTCGCCTTCAACCTCCTCACCCGCAGCCGCCGCGTCACCCACGACAACCTGCGGCTGCGCGACGCCTCCTTCACCGCCGCCGTCGAGGAGGAGTTCGGCTGCGCCCCGGGCGTCCCGCCGATGTTCACCCCGCTGCGGCTGCGCGGCCTCGAACTCCGCAACCGCGTCGTCGTCTCACCCATGGACATGTACTCCGCCGCCGACGGCGTCCCCGGCGACTTCCACCTCGTCCACCTGGGCGCCCGCGCGCTCGGCGGCGCCGGACTCGTCATGACGGAGATGGTGTGCGTCAGCGCCGAGGGCCGCATCACCCCCGGCTGCACCGGCCTCTACACCCCCGAACAGGCCGCCGCCTGGACCCGGATCACCGACTTCGTCCATGCGAGCGTCCCGGGCACGGCCATCGGCGTGCAGCTCGGCCACTCCGGGCGCAAGGGCTCCACCAAACTGATGTGGGAAGGCATCGACCAGCCCCTCGACCACGGCAACTGGCCACTCACCGCCGCCTCCCCGATCCCGTACGAGGACGGCGTCAACCAGATCCCGCACGCCCTGGACCGGGCCGGACTGGACACCGTGCGCGAACAGTTCGCCTCGGCGGCCCGGCGCGCCGACCGCTGCGGCTTCGACCTGCTCGAACTCCACTGCGCCCACGGCTATCTGCTCTCCGGCTTCCTCTCGCCGCTCACCAACCACCGCACCGACGAGTACGGCGGCCCGTTGGATAATCGGCTCCGCTTCCCCCTGGAGGTCTTCGACGCGGTCCGTGCCGTCTGGCCCGACGACCGGCCCATGACCGTCCGGATCTCCGCCACGGACTGGGCCGAGGGCGGCACCACGGCCGAGGACGCCGTCGAGATCGCCCGCGCCTTCGTCGCCCACGGGGCCGATGCCATCGACGTCTCCACCGGCCAGGTCGTGCCCGACGAGCGCCCCGAGTACGGCCGCTCGTACCAGACCCCGTACGCGGACCGGATCCGCAACACCCTGTGCGTGCCCGTCATCGCGGTCGGGGCGATCTCCTCCTGGGACGACGTCAACTCCCTGCTGCTCGCGGGCCGGGCCGACCTCTGCGCGCTGGCCCGCCCCCATCTCTACGACCCGCACTGGACCCTGCACGCGGCGGCCGAGCAGGGCTACGGCGGGCCGGGCGCGCCCTGGCCGCTCCCGTACCGCGCGGGCAGCCGCACCCCGCCGACCGGCCGCACGGACGCACCCAGGCCCCGGCTCACCCTGGGGTGACCGGCAGACACGCGTGACACCGGCACCCGTCCGGATGCGGGGCCCCGTGGTGCGCGTGCCGCTCCTCGCCGGCGACCCGCTCCAGCAGTGCGGCCAGCTCCTCGGCCTCCTGCCGGGTGGCGCACCCCGCACCCGCGCACCGCTCCAGCACGGCCGGGCTGTACACCAACTGCGCGCGGAAGGTGTGCAGATGGCGTGTTCCCGTGTCGATGGTGATCCAGTGGCCGGTGTGCCGCCCGTGTCCCACCGTGGTCAGCTGCTGGTGCCCCGTCCCCGGGTACGTGCCGACGACGTACACCTTCGCCCCGCCCCGGTACGCCTTCGTGCCGGGACGCATCTCCTGGCCCAGCTCCCCGTACCGCCGCCACAGCACCACGTTCGCGGCGACCAGCCAGACGGGTTCCGGCGGCCCGCTCACCGCTCCACCGCGCTGATCAGCAGCCGGTCCGAGACCGGCCGGTAACCGATGCGTCGGTAGACGCCGTTGCTGGTGGGGTTCGCGAGGTCGGTGAAGAGCAGCACCTCCTGCGCGCCGGCCTCCCTCGCCGCCCGGCTGATCTCCGCCGTCACCGCGGCCGCGTAGCCCCGGCCGCGGTGCTCCGGCGGAGTGTAGACCGTCGCGATCCGCACCATGCCCGCGAGTCGCGGGGAGGCGCCCGCCATCGACACAGGGACGCCGTCCGCCTCCCAGAGCGTCAGGCCGCCGGACGCCGTCCGCTCGTCCACCTGCCGCTCGGCATGGGCGGCGCCCTGGCCGACCTCGTCGGCGAACGCCCGGTGCCAGCGCACCAGCAGGGCCCGGTCTGCTGTGGCGGCGGCCCTGGGCCTCCCAGGAGGCGCGGGGAAGGGCGGGATCAGCGTCCCCAGCCGGTGGAGCCGCTGCTCCTGGTCGACCCGGTGGCCGGGCCAGGCGGCGGCGAGCGCCTCGGCGGTGACCCGGTCCGCGTTGATCCGGGTCAGGGGCAGCGCGGCGGCCAGCGGGCCGACCGCCTCCGGGACCACGGCCCCCAGCAGCGGCGGATGCGGTGGGGTCTGCACCAGCGTCCCCCCGACCCCGCCGTCCGTCCCGCGCCACCAGCCCAGCAGCGGGGCGGCGTCGCCGTAGGCGCGCGGGCCGTCGCGCCGGAGCGTCGCGGTGACGGTCAGCACCAGGGTGTTCTCGGCGGGCCGGGCGGCCAGCGAGGCGCCGGCCGCGTCGAGGAAGACATCGACGTCATCGGTGAAGGTCCAGGTCATGCTTCATCGTGCCGGGTGCGCGGGGAGCACGGCACCCGCATTTCCGGTTCAGCCGTCCCGCAGCCGGAAGCGCTGGAGCTTGCCGGTGGCGGTGCGGGGGAGGGCGGGCAGGAACTCGACGACGCGCGGGCACTTGTGCGGGGCCAGCTCGCTCTTCACGAACGCGCGCAGCTCGTCGGCCGCCGTCGCCGCGCCCTCGCGCAGCACCACGTACGCCACCACGATCTGGCCGCGCAGCTCGTCCGCCCGGCCCACCACGGCCGCCTCGGCCACCGAGGGGTGGCGCAGCAGGGCGTCCTCCACCTCGGGGCCCGCGATGTTGTAGCCGGAGGAGATGATCATGTCGTCGGCGCGGGCCACGTAGCGGAAGTAGCCGTCCGCGTCGCGCACATAGGTGTCACCGGTGAGATTCCAGCCGTGCGCCACGTAGTCCCGCTGGCGGTCGTCGGCGAGATAGCGGCAGCCGACCGGACCGCGTACGGCGAGGAGTCCGGGTTCGCCGTCCGGCACCGGCCGGCCGTCGAGGTCCTGCACCCGGGCCTGCCAGCCGGGCACCGGGACTCCGGTGGTGCCGGGGCGGATCGCGTCGTCGGCGGCCGAGATGAAGATGTGCAGCAGCTCGGTGGCGCCGATGCCGTTGATGATGCGCAGCCCCGTCCGCTCGTGCCAGGACCGCCAAGTGGCCACCGGAAGGTTCTCCCCGGCCGAGACACAGCGGCGCAGCGCGCTCAGATCGTGCTCGTCGATGCGGTCGAGCATCACGCGGTAGGCGGTCGGCGCGGTGAACAGCACCGAGACCCGGTGGGCGGCGAGCGCGGGCAGTAACTGGGCCGGGCCGGACTGTTCGAGGAGCAGGGCACTGGCGCCGGCCCGCAGGGGGAAGACCACCAGACCGCCGAGCCCGAAGGTGAAGCCGAGCGGCGGACTGCCGGCGAACACGTCGTCGGGCGTGGGCCGGAGTACCTGGGCCGAGAAGGTGTCGGCGATGGCGAGCACGTCCCGGTGGAAGTGCATGCAGCCCTTGGGGCGGCCGGTGGTGCCCGAGGTGAACGCGATCAGTGCGACATCGTCCGCCGCCGTGTCCACGGCGCGGTACGGCCCGGTCCTTGCCTCGGCCAGCCGGAGCAGGTCGTCCGGGGCGTCCCCGCCGTACGCCGTGATCCGCAGCCCCGGCACCTCGGCCTTCATCAGGTCGTCGACCGCCCGGACGTCGCACAGTGCGTGGGTCACCCGGGCGATGGAGCAGATGGTGGAGAGTTCGGCGGACCGCTGCCGGTCCAGCACCGTGACGGCGATCGCGCCGGCCTTCAGCACCGCGAGCCAGCAGGCGGCCAGCCGGGGGGTGGTGGGGCCGCGCAGCAGGACGCGGTTGCCGGGGACGACCCCCAGGTCGGAGGTGAGGACATGGGCGATCCGGTCCACCCGCTCCCGCAACTCGCCGTAGCTCCAGACCCCGCCGTCGGGGGTACGGAAGGCGGGGCGGCCGGGGCCCAGGCGGTCGGCCGTGCGGTCCAGCAGCTCCGCCGCGCAGTTGAGGCGGTCCGGATAGCGCAGTTCGGGAAGGTCGAAGAGCAGGTGCGGCCACTGGTCCTGGGGTGGCAGGTGCTCCCTGGCGAAGGTGTCGAGGTGCGCTGAGGTCTTCGGGTCCATGACGGATCGCCCCCTTGTCGCCTCTGGAGCGTATCGTTTGGGTGACGGTAGTCAACGGTCCGCGATAGGGCGAGTGGACTGGAATTCGAACAGGTGGGAAGACGAGCACGGGAACGGACAGGACGACAGGCCGGAGCGCCGATGCGAAGAACGGGCACGAGAAACCGAGAAGACGCGACAAGAGAGGTGCCGGTATGACGGCATTCTCGCTCGACCCGGCACAAACCGCCTGGTGTGAAGAGCTGAGGACCCTTGCCGAGCAGCAACTGCGCCCCCTCGCGGAGAAAGGTGACCCCGGACACGTCAACCGCCCCCTGATCGCCGCACTCGGCGCAACGGGCCTCATCGACCGGATGCTGGACTCCGGCGCCCTCGACCTCTGCCTGCTCCGCGAGTCCCTGGCCCGCGGCTGTACCGAGGCCGAGACCGCGCTGGCCCTCCAGGGCCTCGGCACCCACCCGCTGGTCCGCTCGGGCACCTCGGCCCAGCGCGACCGCTGGCTCCCCGAGGTGCGGGCCGGCCGCGCCGTCGCCGCCTTCGCGCTCAGCGAGCCGGGCGCGGGCTCCGACGCGGCGGCCCTCGCCCTGGACGCCGGACCCACCCCCGGCGGCTGGCGGCTGACCGGCGAGAAGTGCTGGATCTCCAACGCGCCGGAGGCCGACTTCTACACGGTCTTCGCCCGCACGACCCGAGGCGCGGGCTCCCGCGGTGTCACCGCGTTCCTGGTCCCCGCCGACCGCCCCGGACTGACCGGCACCGCACTCGACATGCTCTCGCCGCACTCCATCGGGACGCTCGACTTCGACGGAGTCCCGGTCACCCCCGACGACGTACTCGGCGAACCGGACCGGGGCTTCCGGGTCGCCATGGACACCCTCAACCTGTTCCGCCCCAGCGTCGGCGCGTTCGCCGTCGGCATGGCCCGCGCCGCCCTCGACGCCACGGTGGAGCACACCGCCCACCGCACCGCGTTCGGCGGCCCGCTGAAGGACCTTCAGGCCGTCTCCCACCAGGTCGCCGAAATGGCGACCCGGACCGAGGCCGCCCGGCTCCTGGTGTACGCGGCCGCCGCCGCGTACGACACGGGGGAGCCCGGTGTACCGCGCAGGGCCGCCATGGCGAAGCTGTACGCCACCGAGACCGCGCAGTACGTCGTCGACACCGCCGTCCAACTGCACGGCGCCCGCGCCCTGCGCCGCGGTCACCTCCTGGAACACCTCTACCGGGAGGTCCGCGCGCCGCGCATCTACGAGGGCGCCAGCGAGGTCCAGCGCACCATCATCGCCAAGGAGCTGTACGCGAGCCGGGAGGCGTCCGCATGAGTCCGGTCCACCGGATCAACCCCGTCGAGATGTCCCCGCCCACGGGTTTCTCGCACGCCGTCACCGTGACCGGCGGCCAACTGGTCTTCCTGGCCGGGCAGACCGCACTCGACCAGGACGGCAAGATCGTCGGTGACGATCTGTCGGAGCAGTTCGCGACGGCGCTCGGCAATCTGCTCACCGCGCTGGGCGCGGCGGGCGGCGCCCCGGCGGACCTCGCCCGGGTCACCGTGTACGCCACCGATGTGGCCGACTACCGCGAACGGGCCGAGGAACTGGGCCGGATCTGGCAGCGGCTGGCCGGCCGCGACTACCCGGCGATGGCGGTCATCGGTGTGACCAGGCTCTGGGACGAGCAGGCCCTGGTGGAGATCGACGGGGTGGCCGTACTGCCGTGAACGCACCGTACGGGCCCGGTGATCCGGGCCCGTACGGTCATCGGTGCATCAGGGCTTGTCGGTTCCGGTCAGTACGGCTTCACCAGCACGTGAGCCGCGCCCGGAATGCCGATCTTCAGCAGCTCGTCCTCCTCGGGCGTCGTCTCGTTGCCCGTCTCCTGCTTGAGCACCGCACGCGACATGGCCTGCACCCACATGGCCCGGGGGCGGCGGCGCGCCTCCCACGCTTCGAGGGCCGCGGCCACCCCGGCCTCGGCGTCCAGCGCTTCGGCGAGCACCAGCGCGTCCTCGACGGCCATCGCCGCGCCCTGCGCGATGTGCGGGGTGGAGGCGTGTGCGGCGTCACCGGCCAGGACGACCCGGCCGACGTGCCACGGCTCCTCGACGGTCACCTGGGAGATCCGCGAATACACCACCGAGGCCGGGTCGGTGACCGCGGCGAGTGCCTCGGCGACCGGTCCGGTGAACATCGACAGCCGCTCCCCGAGCTGCTCGTTCGCCCGCTCCGGGTCCGGCCGGAAGTCGGCGGACTCCGCGAACACCGCACCCAGGTACATCAGTTCCTCGGTGATCGGGGTGAGCAGTGCCTTGGCGTCCTTGCCCGCCGTACCCATCACCACACCCCGCACCCGGGGCTGCCGGGGGACCGTCACCCGCCAGTTCGCGAAGCCGGTGTACTCCGGGGCGTAGCGGTCCCCGTAGAGCCGGGTGCGCAGCGGCGATCCGATGCCGTCGAAGCCGGCCACCAGGTCCCAGCGGCCCGAGGAGCCGTCGGACAGGGTGACGTCCACGCCCGAGCCGTCGTCGGCCAGTTCGGTGATGGTGGTGCCGAAGCGGATCACCGCACCCGCGCCGACGGCCGCGGAGTTCAGCACCCGGGCCAGAGCGGGGCGCGGGATGCCGTTGTTGGAGGGGGCGTCGCCCATCCGGGGCTGGGGTATCTCGGCGAGCGTGTTGCCGGCCGGGTCGGCGATGGTCAGGACCTCCCATTCGAAGCCCGCCTCCAGGCAGTCGTCGAGGACCCCGATCTCCCGCATGACATGCAGCGCGTTGGACGGCTGGATGATGCCGACGCCCAGCGCGTCCACCTCGTCACGGAGCTCGGCGACCTCCACGGTGTGGCCGCGCCGGGCCAGTGCGGTGGCGAGGGTGAGCCCGCCGATGCCGCCGCCGTGAATCAGGACGCGCAGGGGTGTTGCCATCTCAGGTGTCTCCAGAGCGAGAAAAGTACGGAGCGTTGCGAGGAAGGGGACGGTCAGCCGGTCGCGGCGGGCAGGCTCATCAGGTGGTCCACCAGGGCCAGCAGCACGTCCCGGCCGAACGGACGCTCGCGGACGTCGCCGATCAGCAGCGGTACGTGCGGGTCGAGGTCGAGAGCGGCCCTGATCTCGTCCGGTGTACGGGTGTTGTGGCCGTGGAAGCAGTTGATCGCGACCACGAACGGGATGTCCCGGCTCTCGTAGAAGTCGATCGAGGCGAAGCTCGTCTCCAGCCTGCGGGTGTCGGCGATCACCACTCCGCCGAGCGCCCCGTTGACCAGGTCGTTCCACATGAACCAGAAGCGTTCCTGGCCGGGGGTGCCGAAGAGGTAGACCACCAGCCCGGAACTGACCGTGATCCGGCCGAAGTCCAGCGCCACGGTGGTCGTGTCCTTCTGGCCGACGCCGGCCAGGTCGTCGACGCCGATGCTGGCCTTGGTCAGGTACTCCTCGGTGCGCAGCGGCGCGACCTCGCTGACCGCGCCCACCATCGTGGTCTTGCCGACGCCGAAGCCTCCGGCGATGAGTATCTTGACGGCGGCAGGGGCCGTCTGACTGCTTGTCATGTTGGTTCAGAGTCTCCGGAGTCCGTCACGAACGGCGGCCAGCAGGCCCATGTCGGCCCCGCCGGCCACCCGCGCCACCGAGAGCGGGGCGCGGGCCAGCAGCAGGCCCTGGGCGACGAGATCGGCCAGCAGGATCTTGGTCACCGATACCGGGAGGCCGAGGTCGGAGGCGACCTCGGCGACCGCGGCCGGGCGGTGGCAGCGCTCCAGGATCATCCGGTGTTCCGGCTGGAGCCTCCCGGGCCGTACCGGCGCACCGTGCTCGTCCCGGGGGTCCTGCGCGGTCGTGAGCACGGTGATGAGGCTGAAGTCGTCCCGCTCGGGAGCGGTCCGGCCCCGGGTGATGGTGTACGGGCGCACCATCGTGTTCGCCCCGTCCTCCTCGGCCTCGTCCTCCCAGTACGGGGTCACGCGCGCTGCCCGTCCCCGGTGCCGAAGGCGTCGAACTGACCGCGGGCGGGGGTGCTGAGTTTCTGGCCGACCTGCTGCACCAGGTTGTGCATGGCGAGCGACATGATCTCGGCGTCCACCTCCTGGGAGGCGATGACGGCCAGGTGGGTGCCCTGGGCGGCGGCGATGATGAAGAGCCAGAGCTCGTTCAGTTCGACGATCACCTGGTGCACGCCGCCGCCGTCGAAGAGCTGGCCGACGCCGCGGGCCAGGCTCTGCTGGCCGGTGCAGATGGCGGCCAGCCGTTCGGCGTCGGAGCGGTCGATGGTGCGCGAGTGGCTCACCACGAGTCCGTCGTCGGACAGCAGGACGGCGTTCCGGGTCTCGGCCACCGAGTCCACCAGGCCGTCGAGCAGCCAGTCGAGATCCTGGTGGGTGGCGGTTGTGCGTGTCATGGCCGTTCTTCTCTCGTGGGCTGGGGGATGGCGGGCGGTGCGGGCTGCTGCGGTGCCTCGTCGGTCGCGCGGGCGGCACGGGACCGGCGCTGGAACGCCCCGATCGCGGCTCCGGCCCGGCGTGGCTCCGGTCGTGGCAGCGGGTTCTCCGGCGGGTTCGGCGGCTGCGGTGCGGCCGGCCGGGCGGCCGGGGCGATGCGCAGTTCGTCGGCCAGGCTGGCCTGCCGGACCCGGCGCGGCAACGGGGGTTCCGCGCCGGGGCCGGGGAGCGCGGGTGCCCCGGAAGAGCCGTGCCCGGTGTTACGGGCACGGACGGCTTCCGGCTCCGGCGGCGCGGGGTGGTCCGGCTCGGACACCGGCAGCGATGCGGGCCGGAGGGCCTCCGGCCCGGACTGCCCGGGCGCCGGGACCGGAAGCGACGCACGGTCCGCCCCGGCGCCGGCGGAGTAGGGGGCGGCGTACGGCTGCTGCGGGTTCCCGTACGGCCCCTCGGGTGCCGAGTACGGCGGCTGGTCCACGGGGTACTGACCGGCGGCCGTCATGTAGGGCTGCCCGGCCGGGCCGTACGGGTCCTCGTGGGTGGCGTACGGCGCGGCCGGCGCGGCGCAGGGGTCTGTCGGCGCCGTGAACGCCCCGCCGGGTACCGGGTTCGCGGGCTCGGGTGCCGGGTACGGCTGTTCCCGGTCCGCGAACGGTGTTCCGCCCGGCTGGTGGGGCTGTTCGTGCTCCGGTGCCGGGTACGGCTGCTCGGTGGTGGCGTACGGGGCGCCCGCCGTGTTCAGCGCGGTGACTCCGGCCAGCGCCTGACCCTGTACGCGGGTGGGCAGCGCGTCGCCGGGTGCCGGGGCCGCAGGGGCAGCGGGCGCCGCGGCGGGGGACGGCACGCCGACCGGGCCGGTCCGCGGTTCGGGCACGGTCAGCTCGTCGGGGACGAGCAGGACCACGCGGGTACCGCCGTACGCCGAGGAGCGGAACTCCACCCGCAGGCCGTGCTGGTCCGCGAGGCGGGCGATCACGTACAGGCCGAGACGGATGTCGTCGGAGTGGGCGAGTACGTCCATCCGGGGCGGCCGGGCCATCAGTTCGTTGGCCGCCGCCAGCTGGTCCTCCTCCATCCCGAGGCCGCGGTCCTCGACCTCGATGGCCAGGCCGCGGCTCACCCTGGCGGCCCTGACCTCGACCGGGCTCGGCGGACGGGAGAAGCTGAGCGCGTTCTCGATCAGCTCGGCGAGCACATGGGAGACCGGGCCGACGGCCCGCTCAGACAGCCAGGGGTTGCCGTCGAGGTCCAGCACCACCCGCCGGTAGTCCTGCACCTCGCCCTGGGCGGACCGCATCACGTCCAGCAGTGGAACCGGCTTGCGCCAGCGCCGGTGCGGGGAACCGCCCGCGAGGATCACCAGGTTCTCCTCGTAACGCCGCAGTCGGGCGGTGAGGTGGTCGAGGTCGAAGAGGCCGTCGAGCATCTCGGGGTCCTCGTACTTGCGCTCCAGCTCGTCCAGCTTCTTCAGCTGCTGGCCGATCAACTGCTGGGTGCGGCGGGCGATGCGCTGGAGCAGCCGCTCGAAGCCGCGGTGCTGGTCTGCCTGTTTGACAGCCGCCGCCAGCGCACTGGTACGCGCCAGGTTGAGCGCGTCGCCGAGCTGGGTCAGTTCGTCGCTCTTGCCGCTCCTGCTGTCGGGCTCGATGGCACGCGCCTCGGCCTCGACATCGATCCGCTCGCCCCGGCCGAGCCGCTCGACGACATCCGGAAGTGCCTTCTCCAGTTCCTCGGCCCGCTCCTGCAGACCGCCGATTCGGCGGCGGAGGTTGCGGGTGAGGCGCCAGGTGGTCCAGATGACCGCGATCACGGCCACCAGGCCGACGACCGTGGTCAGCACCATCTTGAACAGCAGCGACATGACACTGTCCTTGCCCTCCTCGACCACGAGGGAGGTGCGGTGCTCCAGCAGCTTCTCGATCTGCGGGGTGAGCTCGTCCATCGCACCGCGCCAGGTCTTCTCCCGGGCGTCGAGGGCGACGAATCCCTTCGCGTCGGCCTCGGCCGGACGCAGCACCTTGTCCTCCACCCGCGCCTTGGTCTTCCAGGCCGCGCTGCGGGTGATCTCCTCCCACATCGCCCTCTCGTCCGGGGGCAGCTGGGGAACGACCTTGGTGGAGTACTGGAGTTCCTGGCCGGAAACCGCCTCCCGGACCAGCTTCAGGTCCTCGGTGCTCAGCTTCCCCTCGGACCAGCCGCGTGCCAGCAGGGCGTCCGAACGGGAGATCATCTCCTTGGTCCAGAACAGGTCGACCAGCGGCTGCGAGAGCGTGGTGATCCGGCCGTTGTCGACATGGCTGAGCGCCGCGAAGAGCTGGAGGTCGACCGCGATCAGATCCGTGTAGTAGCCGTAGACGGCCTTCTGCTGATCGCTGCCGCCGTCGTCGACGAGGGAGCGCTGGGCGGGCAGCTGGCTGATCGCCTCGCGGGCCTGGCCGACGGCGTCACGGACCTCGGCGGGTGCGTCGTCGGTCGCCACGTCGGAGAGCGTCTGGAAGCTCTCGACGGCTTTGTCGGTCAGCTCGCGCTGCCGCCGGAGTTCCTCGGTGGCGCCCTTGTGCCGGGCGAGTGCCTCGGCGCTGAGCCGGCGCTCCTGCTGCAGGTTGTAGTACACGATGTTGGACGGCTGGCCGGCCTTCTGCGCCAACTGTCCCTGTGCTGCCTGGCGTTGAAAGTCCAACAGGGTCTGACCACTGGTGACGGCCCAGAGGGCTGCCAGTGCGACGCCGGGAACGATGGCCAGAACGAGCAGGGCTGTCCGCAGTGACATGGTGGTCGACCGGGTCCGCCGTGAGGCGCGGGTGCGCAGGGCGTGCTCCTTGATGATGCCAGTCTCAGGACTGGTCAAATCCGTTGAGAACTTCGACAGATAGATACTAGGCACAGTGAAAAAATGAAAAGAAGGCGGGCTCACAAGTGCATCACCGATCACGCACAGATCCGACACCGTGATCCGGAGGTGCCCGGTCCGCCCGGTCCGCCCCGGTTCGAGCAGCGGCCCGGGGGACCAGGGGGCGCTTGACGGAGGAGAACTGAGACCGCGGAGCCCTTGGGCATCCGCCGCACGAAGCGCGAATGCCTCGCACGGGCTCCCACACGCGAGCGGTCCCCGCGACTAGCCTCCGCATCATGCTGCGCATCACCGACACCCGCACCGGCCACCCCGTGGAAGTGCCCGCCTCCCCACGCCGCCTGCTGCGCAGTTGCGTCCACCTGCCCGACATCGGCACGGGCCCGGACACCGGCACCGGGCTCGGCCCCGTGCACCTGCGCGTCCCCCTGATCGGCGACGTGCTGGCACGCACCGCCGAGCTGAACGGCCTCCAGGTCGTCACGGTCCTCACCACCCCGGAGCTGACGCCCGAACGTGCCCTGGCCCTGGACCGGGTGATGGCGGTGCTCGGCATCCACCCCCCTGCCGTCATCGGCCACCACCGCCCGGAGGCGTCCCTCGGCGGCCCGGCCGACGTCCACGTGACCGCCGCCGGCACCGACCCGGGCGGCGCCGGGGGCGGAGCCCTGATCGAGGTGGGCCGAGTCACCACCGCCCCATCGACGCAGGGTCTCTCCGCCCCGGGCACCCTCGATCCGGCGGAGACCGCCGAGCCGCTGGCTGTGCGCCTGCTGCTGCTCACCAGCCCCTACAAGACCCCGGTCACGGTCACCGGCCCCGCGCTCGCCGGGGCCCGGCGGACCCTGCGCGACTGGCGGCGATCGGTCGCCGACTGGGCGCAGCAGCCGTCCAGACCGATCCCTACCGACCTGCTGCGGCAGTCGCATGCGGCGCTCGCCGAGAATCTCGACGTCGCCGCTGTCCTGGCACTCCTGGCCGAGGTGGCGGAACGGTCCGACGTCCCGCCGGGCGCCAAGTTCGAGACCTTCGCCCACCTCGACCGCGTCCTCGGCCTGGACCTCGCCCGCGACGTCGGCCACCAGCACCGCCCCTGACGGGCCGACGGACGCTCAGCCGGGGACCCATGCACCGATCTCCATCCGACCCATTGGCAGGGGAACGGTGTCGATGCCGCCCTCCGGGATTCCGACGACCTCGACAGCCACCCCACGTGCTGCCAGGGCCTTCGAGGTCTGGGCCATGGTGATCTGGGAGAAGCCGAAGACGGACTCCGGGGTCAGACTCTCCCGGTTCTTGAGCAGCATGGCAAGCACGATCCGCTTGGGCGTGAAGTCGTCAGGAAGCACGTACCTGCCCCCGCTGAGTCGGGTGACCTTCGCAGTGAACTCTGCACGGACCTGCGCGGACTCCTGGAGCAGTTCCACGGCCACCCTGGCCTGGCTGAACAGGTGGCTCAGTGGACCGGAACCGGCCGCGCGCTTGACGAGGACCAGGGTGCCGTCGGGCGTGAGCAGGTCGCAGATCTCGACCTGGTCCCTGGGCCGGAGGGGATTGGTGACGTTCTTGGTGTCGAGACAGAGCCAGCCCGGCCGCTCCTCATCGGCCACCCTGTTGTTGTACGTGTTCTCGGACTCACCGTCGAGCCAGGCGGGCAGCGAGACGGAGGGAACGGGAGAGAACAGGGCCGCCACAGTGGCCCGGCTCTCCGCCACGTAGGCGGCCCCGCCCTCGTACCACTCGCCCTCCAGGAGGAAGAACCGCCTGGAGCCCAGCGAGGAGCCGACCTCCAGCCAGGTCAGCGCGCTGGTCACGGCGAGTGTGTCGACGGCACTTGTCCGGCGGTCCCTGGCGAGGGTCACCGTTCCCTCGCGCAGCACCTTGAGGCGCTGTCCGGGTGGTGCGAGCCGGGCCCGCATGAGTACGTAGCCGAGGTCGAAGTCGTCGGAGCGCCAGGCGTCGGCGCTGTTGATCCGCGTCATGTACACGGAGGCCTCCGTGTACGCCACATGGTGATCGGAGGGGACGATGGAGGAGATCCGTCCGTCGGCGGGCCGGCCGAGACAGTCGTCCAGCTCCCGGTCGAGGGCGTCGAGGACCGTCGGATCGGTGACCGGGACGATGTGGTCGACGAACTCCAGCTCCTGGTGCGGGATGTCCTCGCGGCAGATCCTGGCGATGGTCCGTAAGTCGGAGAGCAGGGCCTCGGGTTCGATGCCCAGCGCGATCCTCAATCCGCATCCGCCCTGGGCACTGACCGCCCTTCCGCGTGTGTACCGCGAGCGGGTGAGCGGCAGGTCGTCGAGGTAGCCGCCCAGGCTGCGCACGACACGCGAGTGGTCACGGAGGCCGAGCAGCGGGACCGGGGCGCCGCTCGGAACCAGGGAGATGTCGGTGCGTGTCTGTCCGAGCGACCTCGAGACCGCCCCACGGATCATGTTCGGATCCATCTGCCGGATGGCGAAGGAGAGACCGAAGCGCTTGTCCTTGAGGCGGTCGGGGATCAGCCGGTACCCCTGGTCGCAGCCGATGGCGTACACCGTGCCGTCCACGGCGAGCAGCAGGACGGCGGCTGTGCGGCGGACGCTCTCGGCAACCGTGATGCCGGTGGTGCGTGCCATGGGTTCGCACCACGGGGCCTCGGTGTGCTCCATTCCGCAGGTGATGTACACAGCCGGAACGCCGAGCGCGTCGGGGAAGTGCAGATCGGCACCGAGCCTGTCCAGAAGCTGCGGGTCGAGGGCATCCAGCATGGCCTCCGGGGTGGGCGTGACACCGGTCAGCAGGTAGACGGTGCGTACTGCGGTGTTCGATGCCATGGCGAGCCTCCGTGGAGCAGTGGGCAAATTCTTGAAGGTGGGCGGGACGCACCGATGTCCTGCGCCGTTGTGGCCGTGACGGGGACTACGGGGCGAAGACAGGTGCCGCAGGCAGGTCCTGGCAGCCCTCCGCCGTGGGACACGACGGGACGAGGCGGTCGCGGCGAGGACGCGCTGCACGTCGTACCCGCTCGGGACGACCCAGGTACACGGAGGATATTGGCACTAGTCTGTGCGCACTGTCAACAGACTTCACTCTGGAGGAGGCGGAGTGTTCCGTGTACGCTGGGCGTATGACGGACAACGCAGCTTCACCGGTCGGCCCCCTGGTCACCGGTGCCGAGATCGCTCGACTGGCCGGTGTCACCCGGGCTGCTGTCTCCAACTGGCGTCGGCGCTACGACGACTTCCCGGCGCCGGCGGGAGGCGCCGCGAACAGTCCGCTCTTCGCGCTCGCCGAGGTCCAGGGATGGCTGGACAGGCAGCGCAAGGGCCAGGAGGTGTCACCCGAGGTCGAGTTGTGGCAGGCCCTGCGGGCCGCGTACGGGGAACAGATGGTCGCGGGCCTGGCGGAGGTGGCCGCGGCGCTGGCCGGACGGCCTGCTCCGGGGCTGCCGGACGACATCGCCCCTCGGGTGCGGAAGCTCGCCCGGACCGCGGCACCCGCCGACCTCGTGAACGGACTGACCGAACGGTTCGTGGACTCCGCCCGGCGCGCGGGATCGGACCAGGTGACTCCCGAGCGCGTGGTGCGTGCCGTCCGCCACTTCGCTCCCGAACTCCCCTCCGACGCCGCGGTCTTCGACCCGGCCTGCGGAATCGGGGTGCTGCTCCTGTCCGCCGCCTCCGGGGCGGCCACGCGTTGCCACGGTCAGGAAGTGGACGCCGACAGCGCCCGATTCGCACAGCTCCGCGCCGACCTCCTGGGCCGAACAGGGGTCCGCATCGTGGCCGGGGACTCCCTGCGCGCGGACGAATGGGCGGATCTCAAGGCGGACCTCGTCGTCTGTGACCCGCCGGCCGGTGTGACCGAGTGGGGGCGGGAGGAACTGCTGCTCGACTCGCGCTGGGAGCTCGGTACCCCGTCCAAGGCCGAGGGCGAGCTCGCCTGGCTCCAGCACGCCTATGCACACACCGGGCCGGGCGGCCAGGTCCTCATGGTCATGCCGGCCTCGGTCGCCTACCGCAAGGCTGGCCGCCGCATCCGGGCAGAACTCGTACGCCGGGGCATCCTGCGCCAAGTGGTCGCCCTGCCGCCGGGGACGGCGACCTCTCACTCCCTGCCCGTCCACCTGTGGTGTCTGCAGCGCCCTGAGAACACCGCGAGTGCGGACACGAACCGTACGGTGCGCATGGTCGACCTGACCGGCAACAGCCCCGACGCTGATCTGGACCCACGCTCCGACCAGGTCGCCGACGTGCCGCTGATCGGACTCCTCGACGACACCGTCGATCTCACCCCCGGCAAACACCTGCGCTCCCGGCAGCGCGACTTTCCCGGTGAGTACACGGCCCTGCGCCAGGAGATGGAGGACTGGATCCGCCGACTCGCCGCCCTCCTGCCCGAGCTGACGGTCGGGGGTGGACCGGGCTCGCTGGACGGCGCGACCACCAGCGTCGCGGATCTCGCCCGCGCCGGACTCGTCACATACGAGGGCTCGGAGCCGGTCTCCGCCAGCGAGCAACTCGACACGGACTATCTCCAGGGGTTCCTGCGGAGCTCCGTCAACACCCGCCGGTCCACGAGCGCCAGTGGGACGTACCGTCTCGACACCCGGGGGTCACGTATCCCGCGTATGGGCATCGACGAGCAGCGTCGCTACGGATCCGCCTTCCGGGCCGTGTCCGAGTTCGAGGAAGGCATGCGCAAGGTCGACGAGCTGAGCAGGCAGCTTGCCGAAGTCGCCCGTGACGGCCTCGCCACGGGCGCCCTGACACCGGAGGAATGAAGCACGGCGCGGGGCACCCCTCGGCGGGTGTCCCGCACCGGTCCGTGTTCGAGCCGGTCAGGCCGGGCGTGGCAGGAACGGGCTCGGGGTCCCGCTCCATGTCACGCTCAGTGACTCGCGTGCACGGGTGCAGGCGACGAAGAGCAGGCAGCGCTCCCGGAGCAGATCGGCGTCGTGCTGGAGAGGGTCTGCCTCGCGTGGGGTGACCGCGCGGGCGAACGGTATGGCGCCCTCCTTGACGTCGAGGACGGACACCGCCCGGAATTCCAGCCCCTTCATCGCATGCATGGTCGCCAGCCGTACGCCCTGCGTCCCGGCGGCGGACTGCCCCTTGACCCGGAGCACCGGAACACCGGAGGCCTTGAGCTTGTCCTCGGCCGCGTCCAGGGCGAGATTGAAGCGTGCGCACACGCCGATCTCGTGTGGCGCGAGACCGTCCGCGAGCAGCGCCTGGACGCGCTCCACCAGGGCATCGGTCTCCTCCTGCCGGGTTCCGTACCCCTGGACCTGGGGGCGGCGCCCATGGAGCAGGGAGCGGTAGCCGGTCAACGAGTCCGTTCCCTCGCCCTCCAGCGCGTCGACGGTGACGGGCGCGAGGAGCCGCGCCGACCAGGTGAGAATCTCCTCGGTGGACCGGTAGTTGACGCGCAACCGGAAGCTGCGGCCGGCTGTGGCGATGCCCAGGGAACCGAGCGACACCCGGGAATCGTAGATCCGCTGGTGCGGGTCACCGGTGATGAACAGGTCATCAGGACCAGGAGCCACGGCGGCACGCAGTACCCGCCACTGCGCGGGGTGCAGGTCCTGCGCCTCGTCGACGACGACATGGGCGTAGGGGGCCGGATCGCCGGCCAGGAAGTCCGCCGCACGGGTGCAGACCCGCAGATGTGTGGTCTCGCCGCGCTCGCGCAGAAACTGCTCGAACCGTTCGACGCCGCTCCACACCTCTCGGCGGCGTGCGGGCCCCATGCCGGTGCCGCGACCCCGGCGGCTCGCGCCGAGGTAGGAGTCGAGATCGCGGAGATCCTGGCCGAGTACGACGTGCCGGTACTCCTGGGCGAGGAACTGGGCGGTGTACGGCAGGTCGAGCTGTTTGACGGCCCTTTCCCACAACTGCCGCTGTTCCTTGTCCCCGATCGGACGCGGCGCTGCCCCGGACTTCGCGCGCACGACTCCGTTGGCGCAGGCGTCCACCGTCGTCACATCGACCCGGGCCAGCAGCCTCTCGTCCTCGTCGAGCAGAAGGCCGAGCATCTCGCGCAGTCCGGCGGCGAGCGCGTTCGTGTACGTGGTCAGCAGGATCCGGCCGTCCTCGCCGCGCCCCAGCAGATGCTTGACCCGGTGCAGGGCGGCGACCGTCTTGCCCGTTCCCGGCCCGCCCGTGACCTGGACCGGACCCCCGTACGAGGTGCGGTAGGCGGCGCGTCGCTGGGAGGGGTGGAGAAAGACCCGCCAGGCTTCGAACGGCTTCTGCAACACCTCCTCCAGCTCCTGGGGCCCGGTGACCAGCCGGATGCGCGTCGCAGTATTGGCGATCACCGTGGCCAGGTCCTCGACCGGCTCGGCGGGTGCGCCGGCGGGCCGGCGGACGGCGACGACGTCCCGGTAGACCTCCTCCGGGCTGAAGCCCTCGGCAAGGTACTGGAGCACCTCCAGCTGATCCTCCGGGAGCAGCGTGGAGAACGCCTCCAGCTGGGCCTTGTCGACCAGGGAACGCGCGGCGCGCAGCACCTGGTCGTCGAGGCCGAGTTCGCGCAGGGCGCCGTCGGAGACCTGCGCGAACAGCAGCCTGGGTGCGTCCGCGGCGGCCGTCTCGTACAGGGGGGTCAGCTCGTCCAGGGCGACGGCGTCGCGTACCTCCAGGGCCCTGGTCGCTGTGTTCGCGCTGTACAGCCGCTTCGCCGCCCACGTATAGGCATCGTCGTGCGGCAGGACGTTGACCAGCAGGAACACATCACTGCCGTCGTCGGGCGCGAGAACGACGCCCCGCCAGAAGTCGGTGACGCGGATGGTCCGCATCCGTGGGTCACGGGCGTTGTTCACCGACTCCAGGTGCAGGCCCTTGTCCGCGTTGAGTTCGGCGGCGGTCAGGGCGTGGAACTTGCCCATGGCCTTGCGTACGCCGGCTCGCACCGGCTTCTCCAGCATGTCGTAGCCGTCCCAGAAGCTCTGGGCGAAGGCGAGCCGGGGCATGACGTCCCTTTCCTACTGCGTGGTGGTGTCCGACGATCGGGGATGCGGCGCTGCCGCGGCCAGCTTTCCGGCGAGTTCCCCGATCCTCGACAGGAGCTGTTCGGGCGTACGGGAGAGGTCGAGGGTGTGCTGGTACAGGCGCACTCCCCGCCGGTCCTCTCCGGCGGCCGTGCCGTGCACCTCGTGGAAGCGCTCCGGCTGTCGTCCGGCCGCGTACACGAGGTGGGCCTCGCGCAGACCGAGCACCGTGGCGTACGCGAGGGCCTGGTACAGGTCGGCGTTGAGCAGCCCGTCGGCCTTCTCGATCTTGTACTTGGCGTCGACCACGGCCACGGGGGTGCGACCGTCCCCGGTGCGGACGACGAGATCGGGACGCATCCTCACCAGACCCGCGAGGTCGAGGTGGTGGGGGTCCTGGAGCCGCGCGGTCAGGCCGTGCTCGCGAAGAGCCTCGCGCAGTGCGACCGTGACGAAGTCCTCGAACAGCTTGTTCATGTCGAGCAGGAAGCCGTCCATGGCGAGTGGTTCGGCCCCGGCCGGCCGGTGCTCCGGCGAGGTGCCGCGCAGGACGGCCTCGGCGAGCCGCAAAGCGGGCTGATAGCGGGAGTTGAGACGCGAAGGCTGCCAGAGCGGCAGCTCCTGCCCTCGCACCAGCGGCCGGACGTCGGCGAGACGCAGACGCTGATGGGCGAGGCGCCGACGGACCGGACCGGGGACTCCGGGCAGCCGCAGCAACTGCTCGACGGCGGCGCGCAGTATGCGGTTCTCGGCGGTGTCGGTCGTGAACGCGTCGTACGCGATCTCCACGGGCGGTGTCCGGCCGAAGTGCCGCCGGATCTGTTCGGCCTCGCGTATCCGCCCGCGCACGACCAGCGCGGTTTCCTCCACTTCGCGGTAGCCCTGGAGAACCCCCTGCCGCAGAGCCGCGTCGATCTGCCGCTCCACGGCGTGCGCGAGCGCGGGTACGACGTCGTCGTGAGCACCGGTGTCGACGGTTCCTTCCCGGCTGTCGCGCCAGGCGCGTGCCGGGTCGAGAACGAAGCCGAGGAGGAAGAACAGTCGGCTCACCGGGGTCTTGGGCGTGATCCGCAGGACCGGACCACCGGGAGTGCGTACGGCGCCGACCCGGCTGCCCGCCCGCAGCAGCCAGTGCCCCTCCCGGCGGGGGTCCGGGGTCACGCTCTGCAGGATTCCGGCGGCGGCAAGGGCCCGCCCGGCCTCGGCTGTCAGTGGGACGGAGAGCGCGGGCCCGTACTCGCGCAGCGTCACATCCGGCACGGTCGCGGTTCCGGTCGCGGTCACGGGTGCTGCTCGCGCAGCGAGTCGAGTCCGTAGCGGGCGGCGACGTCGAGCCCTTCGCCGTAGTGATGCTCCTCCAGCAGCGGGAGGATCTTCGTGCGCCAGGTGCGGTCGAGACCGCCCTCGCGGTACACGCCCGGCTTCATCAAGTAGGAGGGCCCGATGGCGAAGTCCGGGTCGTCTATACGGGCGTTGAGAGCGTCGAGAAGACGAGCGGGTTCCCCGTCCCTGCCCTCGCTCTCCAGCCACCGCGCGAGCAGCCCGGCGGTCGGCTCGGTACGGGGGGAAAGCTCCACGAACGCGAAACGGCGCCGCATCGCCGCGTCCACCAACGCGATCGACCGGTCGGCGGTGTTCATGGTGCCGATCACGAACAGGTTGGGAGGCAGTGCGAAATCGTCTCCGGAGTAGGTGAGACGGACGGAACGCGTCCGGTACTCCAGCAGAAAGTACAGCTCACCGAAGACCTTCGCGAGATTGGCCCGGTTGATCTCGTCGATGATCAGGAAGTGCGGTACGTGCCGGTTGCCCTCGCGGGAGGCGAGATCGGCGAGTTCCCGCAGCGGCCCCGCCGTCAGCCGGAAGGCGACCTCCTGTGTCTCGTCGTCCTCCACGGGCCGGAACCCCTCGAAGAAGTCCTCGTAGGCGTACGACGGGTGGAACTGCACGATCTTGACCTGCTCGGGACCGCCGCCGAAGTGCTCGGCCAGCTTCATCGCCAGATAGGTCTTGCCCGTGCCGGGCGGACCGTAGAAGACCAACTGCCTCTCGTCCACGAGCAGTTCACGCACATCATCGAGCCATTCCTTCTCGTGGACGAGGAGGTCGGAGGTGAGGGCATCGGTCACGTCCGGCAAGGACAGCTCCCGGGGCGCGGGCCGCTCGGCGACGGGTGGCAGGGCGGGGTCGGTGGGCGCGGCCGGGCCGGCTGGCGCGGCGAGCCCGTCCAGCGCTTCCAGGACACCGGTCAGGTCGACGACGTCATGCTGCACGGACAGCTTCTGCTGCAATTCTTCCGGCAGTTCCTCGTACGGGTGGCCGTCGGGCTCCCAGGCGACCGACCGCCGCAAGTTGGACAGCCCACCGGGAGAGCCGCTCTGCACGGCCTCCCCGGTGATCCGTCCGAGATGAAGCCGGCCGTCGCCTATGGTGACCACCGTGTCGCCGACGCGCATCTGCGTCAGGAAGCCGTGCAACTCGTCGACGAGACCGCGCTTCTGGTTGTACGAGGCCGCCCCCTCGTACCCGTCCTCGACGAAGCGGCGAAGCGCGCTCTTGGTCGGATCGGTCTCCTCCAGGGGCGGCAGATGCGCACCGGCGAGCGAGACGATCCCTTCCTTCAGCCACAGCTGCCGCACCAGGTTGTGTCCCGAGACGTTGTTGCCGCGCACCAGCCATGCCTTGCGCGGAGGGCGCCAGGCGGTGGACAGGTAGTCGGCGAGCGGGTGGCCCTCGGCGGTCCGCCAGGACTCCGGCCCGGAAGCGTGGTAGCCGTACACCAACGCGGCGGCAGCGGAGGAGGAGTTGCACAGGATGTCACGCGTGGCCACCCAACGCGGCAGCGTCCCGGGCTGGTCGGGGTCTACCGGAACGTCGACCAGCGCGCCGCGCGCCCGCAGCTCCTCACGGATCAGACGTCTGTGGGCGTGGAGACTGGGCGATGTCTCCGCCGCCACGAACGAACCCTCGTGCAGGAGGAACTGGTTCGTGCCGTGCCCGCCGAACTCGGTGAGCAGATGCCCGTGTGCCTCTCCACCGTCCTTGGGGAGCTTGATCCGGAAGTCGGGCGCGCCGGGGAGACGGTCGGGCTGTGACATGGGTGACCTTCCGTGCGGGGTGAGGTCTGCGTGAATATCGCCCAGCCTACCTGTTGACACTGTCAATCGATTGTTTCGGTGTCACACGTGACCGGGCAGGGGCGGTTTCCGGACGGAGTCCTGCCAGTGGGCTCATCCACGGCTCACGGAGGTCAGTTCGACCCGGACGGTCTTGCCGCTGGGCGGATGGGGGACCGTCTCCCAGCGGTCGGAGAGCGCGGCAACGAGCGCGAGGCCGCGGCCACCGGTGTGAAGCGCGCCGGACGCGGCGTCCTCATGCGGGAACTCGTGGGGAAAGCGGGGCAGTCGCTCGCCGCGGGCGTCGGTGACGTCGACGCGAAGGCGGCCGGGCGAAGCGTCGAACGTGAGCGTCAGCCGGAAACTCCGGCCAGGCACGCAGCCATGGAGGACGGCGTTGGCGGCAAGTTCCGCGACCACGATTTCGGCACGCTCCGTGAGGTCCTGCGGGGCGCCCCAGGACCGCAGTTGGGTCACGCCGAGAAGCCGGGCGAGCCGGGCGCCGCGCCGCGTGGACGACAGCAGCTGGGTGAAGACGTGCTGCGAAACGGCCAGTTGGGGAAGGGGTTGGTTCATGGCGTCATCGTGGCGGCCGGATATGGCCGGATGCGAGCGCCGCACCACGTACGCGGAGTCAGCGTACGGGCACATTCGGTAGGTGGTACGCGGGGTCGGCTGTCACGCTGGGTGGTGAACGTGACGGCGGCGAGGAGCTGCCGCGGGTGCGGGTGCGAAGAGAGGAGCGGCGGATGGACAACGTCGAAGGGGAGGCGGCCGGGGCTGCCGAAGCCGGGACGGCCCAGGCGGGGGAAGGGGAGCGGGAACCCCACCCGTCGGACAGTCTGCGTACGTTCGGCGCGGTCGTCCAGGCCCTGCGCGAACACGCGGGACTCAGCCGGGCGGAGCTCGGCGACCTCGTCCAGTACTCCAAACACACCGTGGAGTCCGTCGAGCTGGGCCGTCGCATGCCGGACGAGGAGTTCGTCGAGCGCGCGGAGGGGGCGCTCGGCAACACCGGGGCCTTACGGAAGGCCGCTCAGCACCTCAGCCGCGGCGAGGTCGGCCTTGCGGCGTGGTTCCGGCGATGGGCCCGGCTGGAGCGGAAGGCGGTGAGCCTGTGCACGTACGAGTGCCGGCTGGTGCCGGGGCTGTTGCAGTCGGAGGCGTATGCGCGGGCGGTGTTCGACAACAGCATCCCGCTGCTGACCGACGAGAAGATCGAGGACCAACTCAGCGCGCGGCTGGAGCGGCAGAGGATGGTGCGGGAACGGCCGACCATGCCGTTCAGCTTCATCGTGGAGGAGCACGTGTTCCGGCGCAGGTTGGGTGGGGCGGAGGTGCACGCGAGCATGCTGGACCACGTCCTTGAAGTCACTGCCCCGCGCAACGTGACGCTCCAGGTGGTGCCGCTGGAGCTGGAGTTCCACGGGTGCCTGGACGGACCCGTGCGGATTCTGGAGACCAAGGAGGGACGTCGGATCGGCTACTCGGAAGGGCAGCAGAACGGACGGCTGATCTCCGACCCGAAAGAGATGAGTCTGCTCTGCCGTCGCTATGAAACACTGCGCTCGCAGGCCCTGAATCCCAAGGAATCCCGGGACCTGTTGGAGCGACTGCGAGGAGAGCTATGAGTAGCGGTACGACGGAACTCGCCTGGTTCAAGTCCAGCTACAGCGGCACCCAGGGTGACGACTGCGTGGAGATCGCGGTCGCTGAGGACGCTGTTCACGTACGGGACTCCAAGGACCTGGCACGCCCGGCCTTCGCCGTGGGGCGTGCGGGGTGGGGGCCCTTCGTGAGGTTCGTGTCGGGCGCCTCGGAGGTGTAACCGAGCGCGGCACGGTTGATGAAGCGGTCGCCGAGGTCGGGTTCCGGCCTCGGCGCCGCCTTTTTGGGTGCCGCTTTTTTGGTCGCAGCCTTCTTGGGCGTGGCCTTCTGCGGGGCGGGTTTTGTGTCCGCCTTCTTCTTCGCGGCTTTTTTGGCAGCCGTCGTATCGCGCGCCTTGAACTTCTTCCGTAGCAACGCCAGTTGCTCGCGCTCCTGAACGGTCTGGTCGGCAGGCAGGGCGTTGACGAGAACCCTGGCCCGGTCGAGCTCGTAACGCGCCAGGGCCCAACGCTTGGCGTTGATCGCCGTACGAATCACATCGAGGCACTGCTGCAATGCCTTGACCTTCCTCGCCTGCCGCCGAGGTATCGGGGACTCCGCCCCGCTGCTCCGGCGCTGCCCGGCAGCACGCGTCCCCCAGCCCGCGCCCGACGTCAGGACGACGGACGTGCGCGGGTTACTGGTCTGGCTTCGGCGTACCACGGGGTGCTCGGCTCCTTGGGCGTGATCAGGTGTGGCGGGGGCCGTGGCCGGGGGGCGGGGTGAGGGTGGAGCGGTAGGTGCCGGACTCGCCCTCGGTGAGCGGGGTTTCCAGGGTGAGGCCTGCGGCGGCCATGCGGTCGTACTCGGCGAGGATCAGGTTCTTGGTGCGGTACTCGCCGTGCGCCTTGATGTCGTTGTCGCGGGTGACGTTGAAGGTGTCCAGGATGTACGCGGTGTCCTCACGGGTGATGCCGTAGAGGTGGAAGAAGAGAGCGTCCAGCTCGGCACGGATGACGGCGCGACGGTCGGTGTCCCAGCGGAAGGGGGCGCCGGTGTCGCCTAGGTCGCGGGCGAAGGAGGCCATGTCGGTTGCGGTGTAGGTGAGTTCGAGGAGGCGGGGGGTGATGAACTCTGTGTGGGGCGCGAGCTGGTCGGGGGTGGGGACGGGCGCCTGCTGGATGTACCCGTAGGTGAGGTGTGTGCCGCCGATCTTCTGGCGGACGGAGTAGTCGCAGACCATGGACGACCAGACAGCGGACAGCAGAGGGGCCCGGTCTGGAGAGGTAGGGAAAGCCAAGGGGTAGGGGTGGCCGAAGCCGTGGGCCGGAGCGGCCGCCGCGATCAGCGTGCGCTCATCGCTCGCTCGGCAGATGTCACGCCAGCCGAAGAGCCACTCTCGGTCCCATCCCTTGGCGGCCAGGCGGCTGCGGACACCCGACTCCATGGTGGGCTTTCCGCTCTTGTCGACTTCCCCGGTCGGAACATCCTGCTCTGGCACCCAGTAGCGAGGCAATGGTACGGCGGCGGCGACCTGGTGCTGTTCTATGGTGAAGCGCGGGAGGGTGCCCTTGTTGAGCTGCTTCTCCGTGGCGTTCTCGTACGTGGAGAAGCGGTGGTCGTAATGGTGCAGCATTTTCGCCTCGTACAGCGGGAGCAGGCGCTCCTCGTCGCGCACGAGCACATTGCCGTCAAGGTTCCAACCGGTCTTGAGGAGGTCGTCGAAGGTCTCGTTGTCCTGGGCGGAGGGACGGAACAGGTGGGAATCATTCGACATGTGGAACATGGTCATGAAGGAGATGTCCCAGGGGTTTCCGCCAGCCTTTTTGGTCTCGTTGATCAGGACCGGAATCCGGCGGTAGATCCCCAGAGTGATGTCTGCGTCCCGCTTGTGGCTGAACACAGGGCAGGTTCCGGTGTTCGGGTTCATGGCCAGGATGTCCTCAGCTGCCAGCAGGTAGCTCCGATCGGTGATCTGCTCGGGCTGCCGTACCTTGAACACCATCCGAATCGGTTCATCAAGGTTGCCTGAGCCGCGCAGCAAGAACAGGCAGAACCGCAGCTGGTTGTGGACCTCGGGGAAGACCTTGTCCTCGTTCTCGAAGTCGTAGACGGCGGCGAGCTGGCCCTTCGTGACGATGTCCTTGAAGAAGAATTGCGTCGTTGCGTCCGTAGCGATCCCCGTCGGCACAATCACGCCCGTCCGCCCGCGTGGCCCCGTCAGCGCCCGGTCCGTCTCCGTGAACACGGCGTACGTGTTGATGTCACCGCGCCCCGTCAGCGGGAAGCGGGCGCTGACGCGCAGGAAGTGGCTTTCGCCCTCCGCGCGCCGCTTGGCGGCCTCGAACTCGGCGTACAAGTGCGCGCCGTCGCGGTCGTCGCGCAGTTCGGCGATCAGGCGCTTGCGGGCGGCGGCGTTCTTGGCCTCGGCGATGCGTGGGTCACGCTGGGCGAAGAACTCCTGCTCCTGGAGCTTCACGCGCTCCCACGGCGGGTTCCCCACAACCGCGTCGAACCCGCCGGCCCACCCCGTTCCGCCCTGGACGCCAACACCCGACTCCGGGACGGCGAACACCTCCGGAAACTCCAGGTGCCAGTGGAAGAACCGGTACTGGTCCCGCAGCTCCAGGATCTGCTCATGCGTCGCGTCCGACACCGAGGACTGGTCGCGGCCCCGCAGCGCCCGGAACACCTGGTCGGTCGGGGCCTCCGGCGCGCCCGCGTGCTTGGGCCAGACGAACGCCGCGCACCAGGCGTCGGCGGCGTGGAGGTCCTGGACGTACGCCGACGACTCCACGTACACCCGATACGCGGCCTCCTGGGCGTGCACGTCCTCCAGCGAATCGGCGGGGGCGGTGGTGATCCGGGAGAGCTCGACGGCGTACCGCTCGTTGCCGGGCAGGGGCTCCGTGTCGAAGAGGAGTTCGTCCTGGCCGCCGCGCTGGGCCTTGTTGCGCTTGACGAGGCCGGAGGCGTGCTTCTTGTCGTCGCCCTCGATCGGCTTGAAGGCGTCGTCGGGGACGCCGTCCGCCAGCAGCTTCGGCGTCGCGCCGATGAGGCCGTTGCCGTGCTTGACGTGGGCGTCGAGGAAGCCGAGCGCCTTGCCCGGTTCCATGGCCTCCAGCCACAGGGAGACCTTGGCCAGTTCCACGGCCATCGGGTTGAGGTCGACGCCATAGATGCAGCGGGCGACGACCTCGCGCAGGGCGTGGCGCACGGCGTCGTCCGTCGGCTCCGGGTTGTGCTCGCGCACCGAGGCCACCCGCTTGGCGATACGCCGTGCCGACGCGACGAGGAAGTGGCCGGAGCCGCATGCCGGGTCGCAGACCGTCAGGGACAGCAGCTCGGCGACGATGTCGTCGGCCGGGTCGGGGCGGCCGGCGGCAGTGGCCCGCTGCTCGCCCCGCTTGACGGCGTCGTCCAGCACCGGGTCGAGCGTCGTGTCGAGCAGGCACTCGATGAGCGAGGACGGGGTGTAGTAACTGCCGGTCGTCTTACGGCTGTTGCCCGCCACCTCCACCAACTCGAAGGAGCGGTCCGCCGCGGAGTGCTTCGGTTCCAGCTCAAGCAGGGACTCGTAGACCGAGCCGAGCTCCTCCGCGTCCAGGTGGCGGTAGTCGACGGGCCGCCAGCGGCGGGCGCCGGGGTCGCGGACCTGGGCGAGGTGGCGGACGGCGGAGAGCAGCGACTCGTTGGACAGCTTCAGGCCGTCGAGCGGCGTGTCGGTCTCGGTGTGGGAGAACAGGCCGCCGAGGCCGGGCAGGGCCAGCTCGGGGCGGCCACCTTCCTTGCCGAGGGCTTCGAGGACGATGCGCAGGGCCTCGTACTGATCACCGTGGGCCGTGCCCTGGCGGCGGCGGGCGCGCTCGCGCAGCCGGGCGGAGGAGAAGTACCGCTCGTATGCCTCGCGCCGAGGATCGTCGGGCCTCCCGTCGAGCAGGGCGTTGCGGTCCTCGGCGACGAAGACGAACAGCAGCCGGTAGACCAGGCGCAGCAGGGCGTCCCGGAGGGCCTTCGGGTCGGTGTTCTCCCGCAGCGTGCCGTTGTCCGGGTGGCGCAGGAAGCCGGTGCCGAGGACGGTCAGGGCGTTCTGCACACCCAGGCGGAGCTGGTCCAGGGCGCGGGTGCCGGAGGTGACGGCCTCGGCGCGCCACTTCTCCAGCCAGCACCCCGATGCCGCCGTTCCCTCCGCCACCGCGAACCGCGACGCGTGCAGCAGGCTGTACAGCAGCACGAATTCGCTGAACAGCTCACCGTCGAAGAGCGCTTCCAGGTCGAAGTCGACGTATGCGGCCGTGGAGAAGGACGACGAGTCGCGCAGCAGGCGCAGCTGACGGCCGTTGGTGACGATCGCCCACAGGTGGGCCTCAGTGCGGTTGAGACAGTCCTGCACCATCGATTGGGGCGGGATCTGGCCCTTCACCAAGGGCTTGTCGAGCTTCACGTTCCACGGGACCTGGTGGATGAGGGCCGGGCCGTGGCGGTGGGAGACCGGGAAGCGTTTCTCCGGGTCGGAGTCCGCCCCAATCCCCGCCGCGCCGACCTCCGTCAGTGCGCCGAAGTCCAGCTTACGGAAGAGCTGGGCGAGCCAGTCGGTGCCCGCGCGGCCCGTCGGGTCGGCGGCGGGTGCGCCGGTCGCCGGGTCCGAGGGAAGCGCGGCGCGCAGGTCGCGCCAGAGAGGCTTGAGGTACTCCCAGGCGCGCTCGGCCTCGTTGCGTACGGGCACCGAGGCGGGCAGGCCGTAGTCGGCGGGCTTGGTGCCCGGCAGGTTCCGGGCCTCCGAGATGCGCAGCAGCATGTCGGAGGGGAGCAGGCCGCCGACCGGGGTGACGGCGGTGAAGGCCAGGGCGGTGCGGGTGGCGGCGGACATCAGGCTTCGGCTCCGGACACGGTAGAGGCGGACGCGGCGGGGGCGGGCTGCTGCGGCAGGTAGACGTAGACGCCGAGGACGTCGGCGGGCTCCTGCGGGACGACCTTCAGGCCGCGGACGATCTCCTCGTTCGCCTTGCGGACCCGGCGGTGCGAGGCGTCGAGTTCGGCGGCCAGACGGGTGCCGTACTCGGTGAGGTGCGCGGCGAGGTCCGGCAGGCCGTTCAGGTCCTTGGCGATCTGGTTGCGGACCAGCTGCTCATGGGTGTTGGCGGTGGCGCGGGCCGCGAGGAGGGCGGCGGTCGCGTCGTCGTCCAGCCAGCGGGCGCGCGACGGCATCCCCTCGTACGCGAGCAGACGGGCGTCCTCGGCGACCAGCTGCCGTTCGCCGTTGCGGGACGGGAGCGTGAGGTGGAAGCGGTAGCGGACCAGCAGGAGCGTGGTGCGTACGGTGACCGCGTCCGTGGTGACGACGCCGCAGCGGCGGGCCGGCCGGGGGCCGGGGGTCTGCGCGTCGAGTGCCGAGTCCAGGAGGTACGAGGCGATGGCGCCGATCACCGGGTCGGTGCGCACCAGGGCGGCCTCGCCGCGCGCGATCGCGGGCGTGGCGCGGAAGGGGATCTCCCGGTCCTCCTCGACGAGCCGTCCGCCGAGCGTGGCGGCGAGCGCGTCGCGCAGGCCGGCCGGGGCGCCACCGGGCTGGGCCGTGAAGTCGCCGCTGCCGTCACGCGGGTCACGGACCAGCGTGTCCAGGCCGCCCAGCGCCTCCAGGGCGAAGTCGCGGACCTCCTCCGCGCCGCCGAGCGCGGCCCGTACGGCGGCGACCTCGCGCGCCACCTCCTCCGGGTGGATCGCGCGCTGGGCGTACTTGGAGCGGGACGTCTTCTCGCGTTCGGCGGCCGAGTTCCACTCGCGCTCGATGCGGTCGAACGACTCCTGGTGGCCGTCCAGTTCGAACAGGCTCTCCTGGCTGCCTTGCCGCCCGTGCAGCAGCAGCCACTCCACCACCGCGTCGGTGACGCCGGAGGCGGTCTCGTCGGGGACGGAGACGGAGATGCCCAGGTCCTTCATGATCTGCCGGTGCTTCATGAACAGCACTTCCAGGACCTTGCCGTCGATGCCGTTGTCCTCACCGAACATGGTGATGACACGGACCTGGTCGCGCTTCTGTCCGTAGCGGTCGACCCGGCCCTCGCGCTGGTCGTGGCGAGTGGGGTTCCAGGCCAGGTCGTAGTGGACGACGGCGTCGAAGTGGTGCTGGAGGTTGACGCCTTCGGAGAGGCAGTCGGTGGCGATCAGGACGCGGCGGACGGCCGGGTCACCGGCCTCCTCGGCGGTTTCGGCGGCGAGCTGCTCGATGCGCTCCAGGCGCTGCTGCGGGGAGAGGGTGCCGGTCACCGCGGCGATCTTCGTCTTCTTGCCGAGCTTGCCCTCCAGCTGTGTGGCGAGGTACTCGGCGGTGGGGATGTAGCGGCAGAAGACGATCGGGTGGTAGCCGTCGGCGATCAGGCTCTTCAGATGCCGGGTGAGCGCCTTCAGTTTCGCGTCCCCGGCGGGGCCGACGAGTTCGGCGGCCCGCTGCGAGAGTTCGAGCAGCCGGGCACCCGCCTCCTCCGACTCGGCGGCGCCCGGCGCGACGTCCATGCCTTCGAGCCGGTCGTTGTCGGCGGAATCGGCGGCCACCGGGAAGCCCAGCGCGTCCGCCTCCTGCGCGGTGCGGGCGGCGGCGGACTCGGAGCGGGTCTTCAGGGTCTGCGCGGCGGCCGCGGGCGAGGACACCATCGAGCGCAGCAGCGCGATCACCGACCACCAGGCGATCCGCGCCTCCCGCCTGCCCTGCTCGCCGGCGGTCGCGACACGGTCACGGGCGTACGCGATGGCGTCGTCGAGCAGCGCCCGGTAGGCGGGCGCCAGCTTGTACGGCTCGTCCTTCGTCCAGCGGTCGGACGGGAAGGCGGTCCGCTCGGCCAGGGAATCGTCGGCGAGCCCGTCCTCCTTGGTGAGGTAATTGCGTACGTCGGCGCGCTTGCGGGCCACGAAGTGCTCGGCGAGCCTTGCCCGTCCCGCGGGGGACTCCAGGTCCAGCGTCGCGAGTTCGGGCCGCACCAGGCCGAGCAGGTTGCGGAACGCGGACTCCTTGCCGGAGTGCGGGGTCGCGGTCAGCAGCAGCAGATGCCGGCCCATGTCGGCGGAGACCTTGCGCAGCAGCTCGTAACGGAGCTGGTTGGCGTGGGAGGCGGAGCCCTGAGTGGTGTCGTCGGCGGCCACGCAGGAGTGGGCCTCGTCGACGATCACCAGGTCGGGGCAGTTCCGTACGAAGTCCTCGCGGTGCCGGGTCGACTTGATGAAGTCCGTCGAGATGATCGTGTACGGGTGCTTGTCGAACAGGGACTGGCCCAGCTCCAGGCCGCGTTCCAGGCGCGACACCGTGGAGGCCAGGACCAGTTCGGCGTCGATGGCGAACTTCTCCCGCAGCTCCGACTGCCACTGCTCGGCCAGCGCCGGGGAACACAGCACCGCCAGCCGGGCCGCCTCGCCCTGCGCGAGCAGCTCCTTGGCGATCAGACCGGCCTCGACCGTCTTGCCGATGCCGACGTCGTCCGAGATCAGCAGCCGCACGGTGCGCTGCCGCAGCGCCATCAGCAGCGGGACCAGCTGATAGGCCCTCGGCTCCACGGCGATCGAGGCCAGCGAGCGGAACGGGCCCGCGCCCGAACGGAAGCCGATACGGAGCGCCGTGCGCAGCAGACCGGCGGACCGCTGGTCACCCAGGTCGTCCGGGCCCGGTGCCGCGAATTCGGCCGGGCGCACCTCCTCGAAGGAGGGGAAGACGGCCGCGATGTCGTCCTCGCTCCCGCCCAGGGGGCGCAGCACCAGCATGTCGGGGGCGCTCTCGGGCAGCACCACCCATTCCCGGCCACGGGCGGCGACCAGGGAGCCGGCTGTGTACGTGAGGCTCATGAGATGTCCCAGTTCCTTGGATCGAGCGGGAGTGAGGCGAGCAGGGGGCGAGGTGATCAACGCAGGTGGAAGTAGGTGGGGTTGTGCTCGGTGATGGCGTCCCAGTCCGCATCCGTCGGGAAGCGCAGGACGTCCCAGCCGGCCTCCTCCAGGCGGTAGCCGGCCTCGATGTCGCGGGTCGAATCGGCCGCCCGGCCGGGGACGTCGACGAACACGGCGAGGTTGGCACCGTCCAGACGGAAGACGAGATCCGGGCAGGCCCCTGCCTCCGGAACGAGGACCTTGACCTCGTCCGGCAGCCGGAAACCCTTCGCCCTGAGCCAGCCGAGCAGGTCGCCGCTCGCGACGAGGGCCCCCAGATCCGTCTCCAGCGGGGTCGGCGCGGGCGCCGTGGGCTCCGCGGCCCTGGCGGGCGTGTCGCAGTCGCTGTTCGCTGCCGGGGCCAGCCTGCGGAAGCGTTCGCTGCGGGACTCGCCGCGGTCCTCCCGCTCGGTGCGGGCGGTGGCCAGCCGCGCGAGCAGTGGCTGTGCGCTGTACCGGCTCAGCTTGCGGTGGTGCGTCTGGTTCGCGTAGGTCAGCAGACAGGCGTAGCAGCCGCGGGCGCATTTCTCGCCCTCCGCCGGACCGCCCTCGTCCTCGCCCGTCTCCGGGTCGAAGTGGCAGATCTCCAGGGCGGTACGGGCGGCCCTGGCGAGGGCGTCCTTGTCGTGCTGGATGCGCCGCAGCACGCCGGCGCCGCCCTCGGCCGCCTCCGTGAACAGGATGCGACGCCGCGGGCCGTCGTCCGGAGGCAGCAGTTCGGCGGTCAGCTCGGAGTCCTCCAGCTCGAACGCGGCCTCGATACCCCGCTCCAGCGCGTACAGGAACGACCACGCCACCGGCTCGGGCTGCGGCTCGTCCAGGGTGACCACGAGGATGTTGCGGCGGTCCTCCACATAGGGCAGGACGCGCTTCTTGCGGCGCTTCTCGTTGCCGTCCTCGTCGACCACCGGCATGCCGGTGCCCTCGATGGCGTCCGCGGCGGCCCGGTCGTTGAGCCAGCGGCCGTCGCCGAGATCGAGCCAGTAGCCGTCCGGCTCGTTCTCCTTGTCGCGGACCCGGCCGAGGTTGGTGATGCGGACGGTCGCCGAGTCGCCGTAGTCCAGGTCGAGGACCGGTGCACCGTCGGTGTCGGTGACGTGCGAGGTGAGGCGTCCCTTGCGGGCGCCGTGGTCCTGGAACGCGTACGAGGTCTCCAGGCGGAAACCGGCCCGGCGGCGCTCCTCCTCGTCGGAGGAGATCCGCTCGCGCGGGGTGGTGTACACGGTGTGCAGCTGGAGCAGGCCGGTGCGCTTGTTCCTCAGGTTCTCCCCGCACATCGTGCACAGGTCCACGCCGGGCTTGACGACGTGGTGGTAACCGCAGCCGTCGCAGCGCTGCGCCTCCGCCGTCGCCAGGTCGCCCGAGGCGTCCGGCGGCAGCTGGACACGGGTGACCTGGTAGCGGGCGCCCTCGTGGTAGATGAGCGCGCCGGGGCCGAACTCCCGGATCGCGAGGAACCGGGGACGCTGCAGATAGTCGCCGTCGGCGTTGCGGCGGTTGCCGGAACGCGGGATGTAGGCGGCCAGCGGAAGCCGCGGGAAGCTGTAGCCGGGCAGGAACCCCTCGGACGCCAGATAGCGGTACGGATTGAAGTCGCTCATCACCGACTTGCTGTCGGACGAGCGGTTCAGCAGCAGGTTCGTCTGGGTCTCGGCCTCGCGGCGCCGGGTGCGTGCCCGGCTCTGCTCGCCCTGCGAGAGCGTGTGGTCGACGACCCGCTTGTTCTGCTCGTACTGGTCGACGACGGAAGCCCGGAACAGCTCGCGCCACCGCTCGAAGGACTCGTCGAACCAGTGCGGCGCCCGATCGATCCGGTCCTCGATCCACTCGTCGTACCACCAGGTGGTGGCCGCGAAGTCCGCGATGAGCGGGGCGAGGACGGTACGGGCGGCGGCGACCGCGCGTCGGCGCGCGCCTTCGTCCAGGGACAGATCGCGGATGTGGGGGAGCAGCGGCAGCGGCATCCGCGGATCGGGGCGGTCGCTGTCGTCGGGGTCGTAGGCCACGTCGACGACGTCCGGGATCGCGATGCCCAGCTTCATCCCGGTCTCCGCCAGCCAGATGCCCTGGAGATGGGAGCGGACCAGATCCTCGTTGGCGAGGTCCAGACGCGGGGGCGCCACCTGCCCGGACACCATGTCCTGGGAGCGGCGGAAGTAGTACTGGTCGTGGCTGTTGCCCGTGGCGCAGTACGTGGTCACCAGCGCGGGCTGGCCGGAACGGCCGGCCCGGCCCGAGCGCTGGGCGTAGTTCGCCGGGGTCGGTGGCACATTGCGCATCAGCACGGCGTTGAGCGAGGAGATGTCCACGCCCAGCTCCATCGTCGGAGAGCAGTACAGCAGGGGCAGTTCGGCCTGCCGGAACTGCCGCTCGCGCTCCAGCCGGTCCTCCGGGGTGACCTGCGCGGTGTGTTCCCGGGCGAACAGTCCGGCCAGCTCGGCCGCCGCAGTCCGGTACAGGTCGCGGAAGAACGGGTTGACGCGCGGGCCCTCACCACTGCTGTACGTGCGCGCCAGCGGATCGACCGCACCCCGCTCACCGTCCCCGGCCCGCCAGACCAGGGCTGCGGCCGACACCCGGTAACCGATGCGCTTCTCGGCCGCCCGACGGCGGAAGGCGGGACCGGAGTGCTCGGGGGCCGCCTCCACCTCACGCACCAACTCCGCCTCCAGCAGCACCTTCAGCAGGTCCCCGATGACGCCCTGGACGTCGTCCAGCGACAGAGCACGCAGCTCGGGCATGTTCCGCCGGAGGTACTTGCCGAACTTGCCGCGGGCCGACAGGAACAGCGCGGAGCGCTCCATGCCCGGCCTCGAACCGTACGGGTAGGCGGTGCCGACGGTGGGCTTGTCGTTCTCGCTCAGGACCCACGGCCCGACGAGGCGTTCCTCGCTCGCCCGCTGCAGGGTGTCGAAGTCGTCGCGGAAGTACTGGACATCGATGGCGAGGGCCCGCCGCATGTGGTCGAGCAGCGTGCGGGCGACCTCCTCGCGCAGGGCGGGGTCGGTGTCGCGCAGCACGGCGTGCGTGGACTGCCAGCGGTCCGGCTGGGCGGCGATCCAGTCCAGGTCCTCGTAGTCGATCCGCAGCAGCCCCGTCTGTTCGAGGTTGGGCATGGTGATGCGCCAGCCGCGTTCCAGGTCCCGGTAGAGCCGGTACCCCACGACATCGCGGAAGGCCTTCGTCGCACGGCGTTCCATGGAGGGGGCGAGGGAGGTGCCCCCGGCGTACTCGCGGGGCGACAACCCCATCACCCCGGTCACCGCCTCGGCGAGGTCGTCGTGGCGCAGCCCTTCCTCGCCCGCCCGCGCCGCAGCCTGGTACAGCGCGCCGCGCAACTGGGTCACCTGCGCGAAGTCGTTGAAGTGACCGGCCTGGAGGGACGCGTCCTGCCGGTTGTCGACGAAGGTGAGGAGCTTGCGCGCCTCCTTGCCCAGGCTCTCCTCGGGCACCGCGCGCAGGGACTTCACGATCGACGCGGAGATCAGGGAGGTGGCCGAGGAACGCCCCTCCTGGTCCAGGGTGGCCAGCTTGGCGAAGTCCCGGCCGCGGGTCTGCTCGTAGGAGACCTGACAGTGCACGCAGAACAGGAACGGCGCCGGGACGAACGCCGCCACCAGCCCCTCGCCCGACTCGTTCCCGAACGCGTCCACGACGACGCGCTTGGGCACCCGGGGCCGGTAGGACTTCTTGACGACGGTCATGCCCTGCGCGTCCGGCTCCAGCCAGGACTCCGGCAACCGCCTGTCGTCCACGGCGCTCTGCGGATCCGTCGGCCACTCGTAGTCCTCCCCGGGCATGCCCAGGTACAGGTAGCCCTCGCCGTCGCGGCCACCCGACGCGGAGGTGTCCCGCCGCGGCTCGTACCGGTACGCGCCGCTCTCCTCGGAGCGCCAGACGGTCAGGTACTCCTGGCCGCACTCACGGCAGAAAGCCAGCGGGAACAGCGGCTTGCCGTCGCTGTCCGGCTGCTCCAGCTGGTAGGTGCGGGTGAGCGGCCGGGTGAGCGGGTCCTCCAGCGTGGTGTAGACGGTGTCGCCCTTGGAGAGGAACTGGTGCAGCCGGAAGGCGAACAGCGGCCGCTCCGTCACCGGATGCTTCGCCTGCGCACCCGCCTCCAGGGTCGTACGGATCGCCTCGCGCACGCTCTCCTCGGCCACCCCGGACTCTGCGGCCAGCTCGGCCGCCGCGTCCTCGACGGTGCCCGGTGCGCAACGGCGGAACCGCCCCGTACCCTCCTCGCGCTCCAGACCGAACCGGGACTCCACCCAGCGGGCCAGCGAGTCCTTCGTCAGCGCCTCGTACGAGCGGGGCGCCGCGGGTACCCGCAGTCGCTCGGCGGGCACGGTCTCCACGGTCTCCTCGGTCGCCCGGACGAGGGTCTCGCCGATGACCCGCTTCGGCAGCACCGTCGTACCGAACAGCCGGCCGGCGACCCTGGCCACCTCGCGCTGCTGGTCCTCCCAGGAGCCCTCGGTGGACATGGTCGCCGAGGTGCCGATGCACTGCAGGGTCGCCGAGGCCCGGCAGGCCTCACGGACCCGGCGGATCAGGAACGCCACATCCGCGCCCTGCCTGCCCCGGTAGGTGTGCAACTCGTCGAAGACGAGGAACTGCAGACCGTCGGCCATACGGATCAGGCTGGACCGGTCGTCCGGCCGGGTCAGCATCAGCTCCAGCATCACGTAGTTCGTCAGCAGGATGTCCGGAGGGTTCTTGCGCAGCTCCCGACGCTGCTCCTCGGACTCCTGACCCGTGTAGCGGGCGAAGGTGACCGGCTCGCGACCGGCTCCGAAACCGTGGCGCAGGTACTTCTCCAGCTCCATCAGCTGAGAGTTGGCCAGGGCGTTCATCGGATACACGACGATCGCGCGCACTCGGCCCCCGGCATCCGGGCCGGCCGCCTGACGTTCCTTCAGGACGTGGTCCACGATCGGGACGATGTACGACAGGGACTTGCCGGAACCGGTGCCGGTGGTCAGCACATAGGAGTCGCCCGCCTGCGCGGCCTCGATCGCCTGCCGCTGGTGGAGATGGAAGGTGAGCGGACGGCCGTCCGGGCGGAGCGAGTTCTCCTTCTTGCCCGCCTGGAAGATCTCCGCACACCTGGCGTGCAGCACGCCGTCCCGCACGAGGTCGGTGACCTGGCCGCCGTCGGCGAAGAACGGATTCAGCGACAACCACGGGTCCGGCCACTGCGATTTCGCCGCCAGGTCGTCCTTGACGAAGCCGTCGATCCGGGCGTCCCGGAACACCGTCGCGCTCCGGGTGAAGTTCTCGTACTCGCCGATCAGGTCGGCATGGATGCCGAAGACGTCCATCGTCTCGGGCAGGCGCGGCTGCCTGCGCGGCACGGGTGCGGGTGCTGCCGGGGTGCGCTCCGGCAGCAGAGCCCGCAGCCGCGCCACCGGGTCCATCACCTGCCAGTGCGGAGCCAGCAGGGCGGCGGTGTCGTCCGGCGCGAGCGCGAGGGGGACCAGCACGTCACGGACCAGAGCGGCGTTCTCGGGCCGGAGCTCGGCGTCCTTCTCCAGGAGACGGTCCACGAGGCGTACCAGCCCGGCGGGCAGGTCCGGGCGGACCAGGGTCAGCAGCGGTGGCTGCTCGTGCTGGTGCTGCTCGGACAGCTCGTACGGGGTTCTGGCGGAGAACGGCGGCTGACCGACCAGCAGTTCGTACAGGATGCAGCCGAGCGCATAGAGGTCGGCGAGGGCGGAGACACGTTCGGCGCGGAACTGCTCAGGTGCCATGTAGCGGGCCGTACCGACGCTGACGCCCGCGCTGGTCAGCCGAGTCTGATCGGGATCGTCGACGACCGAGCCCATGCCGAAGTCGAGGATCTTGACCGTGCCGTCACGGGTCAGCATCGCATTGGCGGGCTTCAGGTCGCGGTGGACGACCCCGGCCGTGTGCGCGGCGGCGAGACCCGAGGCGATCTGCGCCCCGACGGCGGCGGCCCAGGAGACAGGGAGTTGAGGTTCTTCGTCGATGAGGTCCGCGAGCGGATGACCGTCCAGCAGCTCCATGGCGAGGTAGGGCAGACCACTGCCGCCCGGCGTCCCGTCCACACCGCCGTCGATCAGCCGGGTGAGGTTGGGGTGGCCCTGGGAGAGCATGCGCATGATCCGCACTTCGCGCCGGAAGCGGTCGATCTCCTTGTTGGACCCCGAGGTGTCTACGGCGATCCCGGTCCGGCCACGCAGCACGGTCTTGAGCGCGACCTCCCGCTGCGGGGAGTCCGGGGCGGCCTGAAGGTCTTCGGCCCGGTGTACTTCCCCCATGTTCCCGCGCCCCACGATTCCCGTGATCCGGAACCGCGCGTCGACCGTCTCCAGGCTCACTGGCCCTCCCCCGTTCACCTGTTGCGTACATCCCGCAGAGGGAGTGTACACCTTCGCCTTGTCGGAGAGGTCTGCACAGTCGCGTTGACGTCGTCAACGTGTTCATGTGTCGTGGTCCGTGGACACGGTCGGCGGGGGCGGGAAGTCGTGGGTCGTTGCCGTCGCACCTCCTTTCCTGCTTGCATTTCGGCAGGTTGATGGGGGTGCGACGGCACTACGGCGCTGGGTCCCTCAGATGTCCCGGAAGAGACCAGGCAGCCCTGTGACCTGCCGGTTTTGGTGGTTGGAAGCGGCTGACCTGCGCGTATGGTCTTTCGGCTGTTTCAGGGTTGTGCCGGTTGATGCGGCCGAAAGTCCCAGAAAAGTCCCAGAGGACTCCCACGACTGACGGACGCCCTTTCGGTTCTGCTCAACGTAGTCCGCTGGCAGGAGGCCATGGACGTGGCAAGGGAACAGGCTGTTCGCGAACAACTTGCCTAAGCGCTGTCCCGTAACTACTGGTCAGGGGTGAGATGATCGTGCCGTGGCTGGTGTGATTACGGCGTCAGAGCCC
>NZ_BMTF01000010.1:223943-237536 GCF_014649535.1 Streptomyces gelaticus | reverse complement strand
TAGCGGCGCCCGGGACGGGGGTCAATGATGTGACGTACTACCCCAATACGGAGCAATGTCCGAAATGAGATGCTCTGAGCCATTTACATGCCGTTCGGGCGGCCCCAGACCTACTATCCGCCCTAGGATGTGATGTGGGCCCTATGGGTGGCGTCACATCCACCAGGCCATTTCGGCGCCTTTCGGGGTCCTTGTGGAGGCCGTCACCAGGGGGTGCGTGCGGCGATCCGCGAGCCCGCACCGGTGTACGGGGTACCGGCAGCCTTCTCTTGCCGGTGCTAGCGCATGCGCGCTAGCGTGTTGCTGTGCCCAAGACTCAGCTGAACGTGAGAGTGGACGAGGCCACCGCCGAGGCCGCGCGGCAACGCGCGCTGCAGAGGGGGATGAGCGTGAACCGCTACATAGAAGAGCTCGTGCGGCAGGATGCGGGCGAGGTCGGACACACCTTCGTCGAGGCTGCGGCCGACTTCATGAAGCAGTACGAGTCGGTATTCGCCGAGGAGTTCGGCCCGGAGCGCAGAGGCGCGCGTTGAACCTGCAGATCGACCTCTCCTGGCTGCTCATGGTGGCCGAGCACAAGACTCCCGGTGATCCGCAGGTCGTCGACTGGGGTGCGCTCGTGGCCGCGGTGGCCCGTCACGAGGCCGAGATCTTCGGCAGCCCCGTCTACAGCGACCCTCACTCCCGGGCCGCTGCCCTCCTGCAACTGCTGATCCACGTCCCTGCGCTCGAACACTCCAACGCGATGTTCTCCTCGGCCGTCGCGTACGGATACCTCGTCGCCTCCGGACTCAAGGTCATCACCTCCCCCGAGCAGGTGCGCGACCTCGCCAGACTGGTGAAGGAGGGCAAGGCGGACGTCCGGGCCATCGCCGACGAACTCCGCCAGTGGAGTCTGTGACGGCCCCGGCGCGCGACGGCGGGCCGATGCCTCAGTCCCTCAGGGCCGGGCGGCGTGCCACCCCCAGCACACATGCCGACGTGGGCAGCCGGACTCCCCACTCCGGCATCCGTACCCTGCGGTAGGTCTCCACCACGAATCCGGCCCGCTCGATGGCGGCCAGGGTGTCGCGCGACGTATGACACCCGCCCGTCACCAGCGGCCAGACCGTACGGTCCAGTGCCCGCTGCGTCGCCGCCATGGCCCGGTCGTCGGCCCGCACGTGCTCGAAGAAGCGCAGCTCACCGCCGGGCCGCAGTACCCGTACGAGCTCCGCGAGCGAACGCTCCACATTCCGTACGGTGCACAGCACCAGCGAGGCGACGGCCCCGTCGAACGCCTCGCTCTTCACCGGCAGCGCCTCCGCCGCGCCCGGCACCACATCCACCGGGATTCCCGCACGCAGCGCCGAGCGCACCGCCAACTTCCGCAGGCTTCGCTCGGGTTCGATGGCCACCACCTCCGACACCGCGGGCGGGTAGTGCGCGAAATTCAGGCCATTGCCCGCACCGATCTCGATGACCCGGCCGGACAGGCCGGCCAGCAGCTCCGAGCGCACCGCGCCCAGTCCCGCCTTGGTCTCCGCGACCACGCTCATCCGGGCGTAGAACCGGGCGAAGACGGGGTGGTGCACGGTGTCCTCGGGGATTCGCGTGCTCCGCAGACGCATGACGGACCTCCTTGACCGGGTGCTCGGGCAGAAAGCACGCCTACTGGGATTCTCCCCCGTCCTGAGCGGCTCAGACGCTCAGTCGGCGGGGCGATTCCCGCCCAGCTCCGCCGCGAGCCAACTCCGGGCACGCGCACGGAAGTCAGCGGGCTCCAAGGCCCCCGCACCGGCCGGTACCGCCCCCAGCAGCGGGGCGCCCGCCGCCACGGGAAGGTCCGCCAGATTGCAGCGCGCCGCGAGATCCGGTTCGGCGGGCATGCTGCCCACCACCACACCGAGGCACTCCAGTCCCCGGGTCCGCAGGGCCTCCGAGGTCAGCGCGGTGGTGTTGAGCGTGCCAAGACCGGCGGGGGTCACGACCAGCACCGGGGCGGCCAGCAGCCGGGCGGCGTCGGCGAGGGTCGAGCCCTCGTCGTCGAACCTTACGAGCAGACCGCCCGCGCCCTCGATCAGCACCAGATCGTGCTCGGTCGCCAGCTTCTGAGCCGCATCGGCGATTTCGTACGGCCGCACCGGCGGGAGACCGGCCCTGCGGGCCGCGGTGGCGGGCGCCAACGGATCGGGGAACCGCGCCAGTTCGACCGCGGTGACATGGCCGCCCGCCAGCCGCGCCACCTCGGCTGCGTCACCCGGCTCGCCCGGGGCCAGCCCCGTCTGCGCCGGCTTGAGCACCGCGACACCGCGGTCCGGGCACGCCGCCGCCACGGCCGCCGTCACGACCGTCTTGCCGATCTCCGTGCCCGTCCCCGTCACTACCAGAAACGTCATTTCATCCCTCTCGCGCAGCCGCGCACACGGCGCGGCAGATCCGTGCCACGTCCTCGTCACCCGTCACATACGGCGGCATCGTGTAGACGAGATCGCGGAACGGCCGCAGCCACACTCCTTCCCGTACCGCGGCTCGGGTCGCGGCCGTCATGTCCACCTCGTGATCGAGCTGTACGACGCCGATCGCACCCAGTACCCGTACGTCCCGCACCCCGGGCAGTTCCGTGGCCGGGGCGAGACCCTCCCGCAGCCCGGTGCCGATCCGCTTCACCTCCTGCTCCCAGTCCTGGCCGAGCAGAAGATCGACGGAGGCGCACGCCACCGCGGCGGCGAGCGGATTGCCCATGAACGTCGGTCCGTGCGCGAGCACCGGCACCTCGCCGTGCGAGATGCCCTCCGCCACCCGGGAGGTGCACAGCGTCGCCGCCATCGTCAGATAGCCACCGGTCAGTGCCTTGCCCACGCACATGACGTCGGGCGAGATCCCCGCGTGCCCGGCGGCGAACAGCTTCCCCGTACGGCCGAAACCCGTGGCGATCTCGTCGAGGATCAGCAGCACATCGTGCTCGTCGCACGCCTCGCGCAGCACTCGCAGATACGCGGGGGAGTGGAACCGCATCCCGCCCGCGCCCTGCACCACCGGCTCCACGATCACCGCGGCCAGCCGGTCGGCGTGCTCCGCGATCAGTTCCCGCAGGTGCCGGACGTACGCGGCATCCGGTTCGGCGTCGAAACCGGCCGGCGGCTCGTCCGCGAAAATCTGGCGGGGCAGGACACCCGACCACAGCTCGTGCATGCCGCCCTCTGGGTCGCACACCGACATCGGCTGCCAGGTGTCGCCGTGATAGCCACCGCGCCAGGTCAGCAGCCGCTGTTTGGCGGGCCGCCCGGCCGAGCGCCAGTACTGCAGACACATCTTCACGGCGACCTCGACGGAGACCGACCCCGAGTCGGAGAGGAAGACATGGCGCAGCGGCTCGGGGGTGATCCCGACCAGTCGGGTGGCCAGCCGCACGGCGGGCTCATGGGTGAGCCCGCCGAACATCACATGGCTCATCCGGTCCAGCTGACCACGGGCCGCCTCATTGAGCACCGGATGGTTGTAGCCGTGCACCGCCGACCACCAGGACGACATGCCGTCGACCAACTCCAGCTGCCCGTGGGCCGGTTCCGCCAGCTTCAGCCGCACCCCGGACGCGGACTCCACGACCAGCGGCTCCTGGCGCCCCGGCATCGGGCCGTACGGATGCCAGACGTGGGCCCGGTCCAGGCACCGCAGCTCGGCCGGGGAGAGCGACTCAGGCATTGGGGGCGAGGTCCGTTCCCGCGCCACGGCGGCGGACCGCCACCAGATCGGTGCGGGCAGCCGGGACCCCGGAGGCGGTCGCCTCCTCGGACGTCCCGCAATCCGTCGCCTCCCCGGCTTCCCCGGACGCGTCACCGCAGGGGGTGCATCCGCCGTCGTGCGAACCGCATCCGCCGCTCGACTGCGCCCGGTGCGCGGGCAGCGTCGTCGTTCCCGCACCCTCCACCTCGAAACCGGCGTCCGCGATCATGTCGAGGTCCGCCTGCCCGGCCTGTCCCTCGCTGGTGAGGTAGTCGCCCAGGAAGATCGAGTTGACCAGGTGCAGGGCCAGTGGCTGCATCGAGCGCAGATGCACCTCGCGCCCGCCCGCGAGCCGTACCTCCACGTCCGGGCAGACGAACCGGACCATCGCCAGAATGCGCAGGCATCGCTGCGGTGTGAGGTTCCACTCCTTGGCCAGCGGAGTTCCCTCGAACGGGATCAGGAAGTTCACCGGCACCGAGTCCGGGTCCAGTTCGCGCAGGGAGAAGACGACATCGACCAGGTCGGCGTCGCTCTCACCCATCCCGGCGATCAGCCCGGAACACGCCGAGAGCCCGGCGGCCTGCGCCTGGTGCACGGTCTCGACCCGGTCCGCATAGGTGTGGGTGGTGGTGATGTCCCCGTACGTCCCCTCGGACGTGTTGAGGTTGTGGTTGTACGCGTCGGCGCCCGCCGAGCGCAGCCGGTCGGCCTGCCCGTCGGAGAGCAGACCGAGGCAGGCGCACACCTCGACGCCCTCGTTCTGTTCCTTGATGGCCTCGATGGTCTCCGACACCCGGTCGACGTCGCGGTCCGTCGGACCGCGGCCGCTCGCCACCAGGCAGACCCGCTTGGCGCCGCCCGCCACCCCGGCCGCGGCGGCCTTCGACGCCTCGTCCGGTTTCAGCCAGGTGTACTTGAGGATCTCCGCCTTGGAACCGAGCCGCTGCGAGCAGTACGAGCAGTCCTCGGGGCAGAGGCCGGACTTGAGATTGACCAGATAGTTCAGCTTCACGCGCCGCCCGAACCACTGACGGCGCACCTTGCCGGCCGCGGCCACCACTTCGAGCAGATCGTCGTCGGAGGTCGCCAGGACGGCGAGGGCTTCTTCGCGGGTCGGCAGCTCGCGCCGCAGCCCCTTGTCCACCAGCGTGTTCAGGAGGTCCATGGCGAAGATCCTGGCCTATGGCACGGCCCGCAGCCAAGGAGGAACCGGACAACAGAGCCCGGCAAGGGTGTGTGTATTGCCACACCATGACCTGCTGCGCCCGCGGTTAGGGTCTGTGAGCTGCCTACAAAAGGGACCGCTCATGTCCTTCGACCCGTTCGACTGGATCGACGAGGAGGCGTGCCGCCGCGCCGCCGCCGGACTCGTCCGTACCCTGCGCCCCCGGCCCGCCGCTCCGGGACTTCTGGACCTCGCGAGCAACGACTATCTGGGGCTGACCCGGCACCCCGCCGTCACCGCCGCCGCGGCCGAGGCCGCGCGCGCCTGGGGTGCGGGGTCGACCGGATCGCGACTTGTCACCGGCTCCACCGCGCTGCATGCCGAGCTCGAGAACGAGCTGGCCGAATTCTGTGGTTTCGAGGCGGCCCTGGTGCTGTCGTCCGGCTACGCGGCCAACCTCGCAGCGGTCACGGCGCTCTCCGGCCACGGCTCGCTGATCGTCTCCGACGCGGGCAACCACGCCTCGATCGTGGACGGTTGCCGGCTCTCGCGCGCCGCGACCGCCGTGGTTCCGCATGCGGATCCCGATGCCGTGCGCAAGGCCCTGCAGTCGCACGAAGGGCGGGCGCTGACCGTCACCGACTCGGTCTTCTCGGTCGACGGCGACGCGGCGCCGCTGCCCCGACTGGCCGATGTCTGCCGTACGGAGGGGGCCGCGCTGCTCGTCGACGACGCGCACGGCCTGGGCGTGCTGGGGGAGGGCGGCCGGGGTGCACTCGCCGCCGCCGGCCTCGCGGGCGGCGGGGGAATCGTCACCACGCTGACCCTCTCCAAGTCCCTGGGCAGCCAGGGCGGAGCGGTCCTCGGACCGGCCCGGGTCATCGAGCACCTCGTCAACACGGCCCGTACGTTCATCTTCGACACCGGTCTGGCCCCGGCCGCGGTGGGCGCCGCACTGGGAAGCCTGCGCCTGCTGCGCCGCGAGCCGGAGCGGGCCGGCCGGGCCCGCGCGGTCGCCGCCGCGCTGTATGAGCGGCTGACCGCGGCCGGTCTGACCGCGGTGCGGCCCGACGCGGCCGTGGTCTCGGTCCGGGCCCCCTCGGCTGAGGCCGCGGTGCGCTGGGCGGCCGACTGCCGCACGGCCGGAATCGCGGTCGGGTGCTTCCGGCCCCCGTCGGTGCCCGACGGGGTGTCCCGGCTGAGGCTGACGGCGCGGGCCGATCTGACCGAGGAAGAGATCGCCACCGCCGTTTCGGTGGTGCGGCGCACCGCTCCCGTCAGCTGACCGGAACCCGGCGCAGACCGGCGACGAAAGAGGTCCAGGCCGCCGCGGAGAACCGCAGCGGTGGCCTGGACACATCCTTGGAGTCCCGCACGGCCAGCCGCCCGGCACCGAACGGTGCGGCCTCCACACAGTTGTTCATACCCGTGCTGCGGCTGCTGCGCCGCCACCGTAAGCCGTGCTGTGCGAGGCAATCCGACATGAGGCCTCCCTCGGGCGCTCCGGGTTCACCGACCGTCGCGGTCGATCGCGGCGATGAGGTCCAACGAGTGCTCCGGCGACAGCGCGTGTGCCTGCATCGTGCGGAAGGCCGAGCTGTACGCCTCAAGGTCTTCTTTCCGCTCCAGATAGAGGCTACTCGTCAAATGGTCGAGAACGACCACATCCAGATCAGAAGTGCTCGGAAATGAGAAGATAACGAAAGGTCCGGTGAGGCCGGCATAGCCGCCCACGGAGAACGGCAGCAACTGAAGCCGTACATGGGGAAGTTGAGCCACTCTGGTCAGATGGCGCAGCTGCTCCCGCATCACCCGGCACCCGCCGACCTCGCGCCGCAGCACCGCCTCGTCGAGCACCGCGCTCAGCCGGAGCGGCGGATCGGTCCGCAACACCCCCTGCCGGGCCAGCCGCACCTCCACCAGCGAGTCCAACTGGCCGGCGGGCAGCCCGTCCAGTGACGCCCGGGTCACCGCACGCGCGTAGTCGGCCGTCTGCAGAAGCCCCGGCACCACCGAGGTCTCCAGCGTGCGCGCGGTCCGCGCCTGGGACTCCAGACTGATGAAGTCGCGGTACTGGGGCGGGATCAGACCGCGATAGGCGTGCCACCATCCGTTTCCGCCGCCGCCCGCCGAACCCGCCAGCGTGGCCAGGAGGTTCCGCAACCGGGTGTCGTCCACACCGTAGGTGTCCAGCAGCCGGGTCACATCGGCCGGCCGCACGCCGCTCACCCCGGTCTCGATCCGGCTCACCTTCGACTGGTGCCAGCCGAGCATCCGCGCCGCGTCCCGGCTGGTCAGTCCCGATGCGTGGCGCAGACTCCGGAGCTCCTCCCCGAGCTTGCGGCGTCGCACCGCAGGGCCGTGCTGCATCCGCGGCCTCCCTCCCTCTTCTGCCGAGCGGACAGTGTGCCGTCCGCACACCGTCTTGCGTGGCAGGTTCACCGCATTGAGCGACAGATATATGCATATCTTGGTGGATCGCCGCCCCAGGGGGCAGCATCAATGGCAATCTGGCGCGAAGCGCAACCCGGACCGATCGCGGGTCTGTCCGGGTGGGAAAGGGACGGCTTGCCATGGCAGACCATCAGGAAGCAAACGTCACTCTGCCGAGCGAGCCCGTCTCGGTCTCGGCAGCCCGCGGGTACGTGGCCCGGGTGCTCGGCGAATGGGGACTGGCCACCGACACCGATTTCGCCGACAGCATCCGGCTCATCGTCTCGGAGCTCGCGACCAACGCCGTCCAGCACACCTTCGGGCAGTCGCCGACCTTCACCGTCGATCTCCGGCTGGAGCGGGAGGGGCAACTGCATCTGGGAGTGACGGACAGTCACCCCCGCTGGCCCAGACGACTGCCCGCTGCCGTGCAGCAGGACAACGGACGCGGCATGGTGATCATCCGCACTCTGGCCAAGGAGTGCGGAGGCCGCCTCACTGTCACCCCCACTGCCGACGGCGGCAAGACGGTGTGGATCGCGCTTCCGTGGAGCGTCCCCGTGCAGGGCTGACCGGCGCCGTTGAGGTGGCTGCCCGCACGCGCGGTCGGCCGGCCTCCGTGCCCGGCCGCCGCGCACAGGGCTTGCCCCGGCGGATCAGGGCCGTGTCCCCGGCCCTGATCCGCCTCAGCGGACCCGGCCGTAATAGACGCTCTTGGTCCAGATCTTCTCCAGCCGGACCACCGCCCCGGTCCTCGGTGAATGCCAGATCTTGCCCTTACCGGCGTAGATGCCCACGTGGTAGATGCTGCGGCCGGAGTGGAAGAAGACCAGGTCACCGCGTTTCCGGTGCGAGGCCGAGAGGTGGCGGGTCCTGTTGTACTGCTGCTGGGCCGTGCGGGGGAGCTTCTTGCCCGCCTTCTTGAACGAGTAGAGCGTCAGCCCCGAGCAATCGAAACGGTTGGGACCGGTCGCCCCCCAACCGTACGGCGACCCCTTCTTCGACGCCGCGACATTGAGCGCCTTCATCGACAGAGTCGCCGCCTGGGCGTCCGTCGCGGCGCCCGGGGCGAACATGGTGGTGCCGACGGCGGCGAGAGTGAGAACCGAGGCCGTACCGGCCCGGACGAGCAGAGACGGGACATGAACCTGCGCAGTCATGCGCAACCCTTCGTCAGCCGCCTGTGAAGGATGACCTGTCGGGTTCGGGCTGGCGAAGTTGCCCGGCCGCTTGTTGCGGCTTCACCCCGAGGGTCGACCGGTGTTCAGGCCGACCCGTTGTGCTCGGGTCCTCCACTCCTGCCGATCCACTTCTGTCGACCAGTCATCCGGGCGGCGGCAGGACTCGGCGTCCGCCCGGACCGCCCCGCCGCGGTGGCGGGGGCTTGTCGTCCCAGGGATCTTGACTCACCAGCTGCCGGATTTTCGAGCTGAAACGGGGATATGTGAGGCTCCTCACGACTGATCCGTTCGGGTGGACATGGCGCTTTCCGGGACGCCGGTGGCGAATCGTGCGGGTGCTGTACCAGGGGCGGAAGGGCGGATTCCGATCACAGCCCACTCGGAAAACGCAAGCTGGGCGGTCCCTCGTGAGAGGGGCTTCCTACGCCGAACGAGCGAGGAATTTCGATAGGCCCGCCGGGCGTGTCGGGTACGGGAGTTGGGTGACGGGTACCCGCCGCCGCACGCCGGGCAGGGGGAGTTGGCCTGCCCCGGCGTGCGCGCGGAGTACGGAGGTCGATCAACTCGCGGGAGCCGGGGGTACGCTGACGCGCCCGGCCCGCCGCTCCCCGTCCAGTACGCGCAGCGCCCGGGCGAGCGTCGACGCGTGGATCTGCGTCTCCCCGCGCTCGTGCATCGACGCGAGCGCGTCCCGCAGCGCGCCCGCGTGCGATACCAGTGCCTGTGCGGCGCGCAGTGCGCCGTAGGTGTCGCTGCCGCGGGCAGGGTTGATCCGGCCGACCTGGTCGAGGACTTCGAGGTATCGGTCGATGAACTCCCCCTCTGCACGCGTCAGTGCCGGAAGCGGCGGGAACTCCGGTGGCCGCATCGGGGGTTCACCTCGCGCCGTGCGTACGGAGTGAGGACTTCCGGTTCTCCAGGACGTGGTCCACCAGCCCGTACGCCTTGGCGCCCGCCGCGTCGAGAATGAGGTCGCGCTCGATGTCGTCGGCGATCTGCCCGGCTTCGCGGCCCGTGTGACGGGCCAGCAGGGTGGTGAGCATCGTGCGGACCCGTTCCAGTTCCTGGGCCTCGATCTCCAGGTCGGACGGCTGGCCCCGCAGCGGCTCGGTGAGCTCGGGCTGCCGGACGACGACCCTGGCACCGGGCAGTGCGTGCCGCCGGCCGGGAGCGCCCGCGGCGAGCAGTGCCGAGGCGCAGGAACCGGCCTGGCCGAGGCAGTAGGTCTCCACCTCGCACGTGAGGTACTGCATCGTGTCGTAGACCGCGGACATGGCCCCGAATGAGCCGCCGGGGGAGTTGATGTAGAGCGAGAGAGGGCGGTCCGGGGCGTCGTGCTCCAGGTACATCAACTGCGCGATCAGATCGCCGGCCGCCGCGTCGTCGACCGGGGTGCCGAGGAAGACGATCCGTTCGGAGAGCAGCTTGGAGTACGGGTCGAGGGTGCGGGTCCCGTTGGTCGTGCGCTCGGTGAACTCGGGCAGGACGTGACGGGCGGTGGGACGGAACAGCATGGTGATGCCTCTCCTCCGGGGTCTGTACCGGGCTGTACAGGACTGCACTGGCGTCCGTAAAAAATGTACAGGACGTACAGAAGCTGGGGGGAGTGGCGTAGCCTAGTGATCACCAGGCTGCCTTGCGATGGACCTGGCGGAAGCGGATCGCATGGTCCTCGGTCGCACTGACCGCCTTGACAGGAATGCTGATCAGGCCAAACGAAATGGCTCCGGTCCACAACGGCCGCGGCATACGTACCTCCGGGCCCACCACCCGTGGTCCGATCCTTGTGCGGGGCGGGAGTGATCGCATCACGCAGACGCCGGGATCACCGTGTGTTGTGCCGCCCGCACTCGTCGCATCGATTCGCTGGAAGGTCAGATCTGGCCGCCGGTGCCTGAACCGCATGGGGCAGGCCCGGTGCGGCGGCGGTGGCTGGTGTCGCACCAAGGGAGAATGCGACTGCGTCGGCACGTACAGATCGCGACGACGAAGCGGTCCGAGGTATGCACGGATCCGTCGGCGGCTACTACCTCCACGGGCCCTTCCACGAGGAGAGGGCCGCGCTCCGTCATGAAGACCCGGCGCGGGGAATCAGGGGCGTTGGGCACGGATGACCACCAACTCCTCGCTCGTCTCCTCGGGACGCATCAGCTCGCGCTCGCGCAGCCAGTGGATCCGTGAGAGCAGGACGGGGCCGAAAGGTACGCGCACACGGCGGCTGACAACAGCGTCCAGACCCACGCTCCTAAGCCGGTCCAGGGTGGTGCCAGTGTCACACAGTCCGGAGTGCACCATCAGGAGGACCCCTTTCCGGCGCAGCACCGCCGGCACCCCCGCACAGAGCCGGTCGACGACTGCCCGGCCGTCACTTCCGGCGTTCCAAGCGCGGGTGGCGCCGCGCCGCGGGACATCGGGGGCCGGGGCCGGTACGTAGGGCGGGTTGCACAGCACGAGGTCGTAGAAGCGTGTTCTGACGGCGGAGATCAGATCGCTGCGGCGTACGGTGATGCGGCGATGATGCAGTATCGCGTTGAGGCGTGCGGTGGCGACCGCCCGACGTGCGATGTCGACGGCTGTCACCTTTCCTCCCAGCTGCGCGGCCCGCACAGCCAGTGCCCCGCTGCCTGTTCCGATGTCCAGCACAGATGTTTCGGGCCCGATGTTCTCCTGGTCCAGTGCCGCCATCAGCAACTCTGTGTCGCGCTGCGGTGCGTAGACGCCGGGCAGCGTGACGAGAAACGGTCGCGAGAACTCGTACGTCCCGCCTGTTTTGCCATCCACTTGTCTTCTCCCGTTTGTGAGGATCGGACCGTTCCATGAACACCTCGAATGGGTCCGGTGGCCGCTCGACAAGCCCCTGCCGCCGTGGCCGGATGCAACGCGTCTCACGCCTCCCAGGCCGCGAAGAACCGTCTGCTGAGACGGTCTTCGAGATACGAGGTAGCGGCGATCCCGAATGCGATGTCCGGCTCCAGTTCGGGTTCTTCGTCGAGGAGCCCGCCGATCACCTCGCGCCGCACGACTTGTTCGTGCACGGCATCGGCTTCGACGTGCTCGTTGTAGAAGCGCTCTGCGGCCGGTCCGGCGCCGGTGTGCTTCATGGCGTGCGCGAGGTGCCGGGAGGCGGGCGAGGAGGTGATCTCCACGGCGGCGAAGTGCCCTACCAGGGCACCACGCATCCGTCGGTGCAACCCGAACAGCGACATGACGTTGACCAGGGCGAGCATCTCGGCGTAGCCGGTGTCGAGGTAGTGGCCGTATCGGGTCTCCAGGCCAAGGTCTGCCATGAGGTCTGCGAACAGCTGGGCGTGTATGCGGTCTGCCCTGCCGGCGCCGAACTCGTCGAACTCCACGGCGGCCATTGCAGCCTTGGCGCGTCCGCTGAGTCGTGGCAGTACCCAGGCGTGGGGATCTGCTTCCTTCAGGTGATAGAGGGAACGCTGCCTCGCGTACTCGCGGAGGTTGTCGAGCGTGCCCCGTTCCGCGAGGAATTCCGGTACGCCACCGGTACCGATTCGTTGTGCCTGCAGATCGGCCAGGAGGACATTCAGCGAGCCCCGGACGGCCGCATCCCGCCGCAAAGCAGTGAGGAAGCGGTCCTCCAACGAGGCGCGGACCGAGAGGAGGGTGGCATCCCACTCCCATCCCGGATCGACCGCGTCGAAGCCTCGATAGTGCAGTTCGTAGCAGGTGTACAGCGCCAGTTGCAGGTCGTCGCCGTAGGGATCGGCCAGCTCCGCCGCAGCTTCGTCGGGCATCGCCGACCGCCCCCGCAGGCTCTCAAGGACCGCGGACGACAGCGGCCCTCGATGTCCGGGCAGTACCGGCGTGCTGCGGTTCTCGGGCATCGCGCTTCCCTCCGGGCCGTTCGGGTCTCTGCAGGGGGTCGGGCAAAGCCGGGACGAGCGAAGCGACCGCATTCACTACTCATGCTCGTCGTGTGTGCGGACTCCCGCATCTCCGGTGCAGCAGTGCGTGGAGCGCGAACGCCCCGCCGGGGCAGATACCGGGTTGGCTAGCGCGTCGAGTTCCTGCCGTCGCCCTAGCGCGTCGACGAACCGCACGAGAAGGTGCTCGACGCGGCCCCCGCGGCTCCTCACCGCCGTACTGCCCGCATCGGGAACCGCGAGCGTCCAGGTTTTGTTCGAATGTTGCACGGCAGGCGTTTGCCATGCGGGTACCGCTGCCAAACGTCGGGAGGGGGCATCCCATTTCGTCGGCGGGGAGTCCAGGACGATCCGTCGATCAGCCTCGGGCGTGCCGGTGGGCCCGAGGGCTTCATTCCTCCTCCTCGTCCTCGTCCTCGTCCGCTTCCTCGTCCTCCTCGCCTTCCTCGTCCCATTCGTTCTCTGTCTCCGCTTCGTCTTCGTCTTCTTCGTCTTCTTCGTTCGCTTCTTCGGGCTCGTTCTCGGTTTCGTCCTCGATGGCTTCCTCGTGTGTGCGGACTGTTTCGCCGTCACGGATCTCGCCGCGCCAGCCTTCGGGGGGTTCGTCGCTGAGGGTGACGTGGCGTTGGAAGTGCTTGAGGTCCAGGCGCAGTCTTCGGCCCTGCGCGCGCCAGAGGTTCCCGGTCTTCTCGAACAGTCCCGACGCGTAGTACTCGACCACCAGCACGATGCGTGTCAGGCCGGGGGTCAGCTCGTGGAAACTCACAGCGCCTCGCGTTGTGCCCTTTGCTCCCTCGGACGTCCAGACGATGCGTTCGTCGGGTACTTGTTCCTGTACCGTCGCTTTCCATGCCCGCGTCGAGGGGCCCACTTTGACCTTCCAGTCGCTTGTCGACTCATCGGCCGACGAGACGTCGCGAACTCCCTTGGTGAAGCCACTGAACTTTTCGTACTGCGTCCAGTGGTCGTAGGCGGTGCGCAGCGGAACGCCCACATCGATCACTTCGATGATGTTGGTGACCTTCCGGTCGCCGTGCCCCTTGCCACCGCCACCGCCGAGAGCGGTCCCGGCTGTGTTCATGAGCTTGTCCTTGACGTTCGTCGCCACCCCGGACAGCGCCGCCCTGAGAGGGGATTTGCCGCGCAGGAGACCCGCTGCGACGTGCGTGAGCGTTCCGCCGTCTGCCGCGGCACCGGTGAGCCGGTCCGTCACGTCGAA